>CAXXKU010000001.1:0-1200000 GCA_963422575.2 Candidatus Nitrosopumilus sp.
CCGTGCCTATGCCGTCATCAAAGACGGTCCAAGTGGAGCCGGAATCTGAGCTGAACTCCACCCTGTAGTCGGTGATTGGACGGCCTCCGTCGTTTTCAGGCGCATGCCAGAACAGCTCGACCTTGGCATTGGACGTCGCCCCATACAGTTCGGTAGGGATTCCCGGAACGGTGGCAGGAGTCGTCGCGGCAACGGCAGCAGAGGGACTGCCTGCGAATTCGGAGACTCCCGAGAACTTGGCCGAGACCCTGAAGACGTACGCCTTGCCGCTTGCAAGGCCAGTCACGGTGGCAGCGGTGGGAGTTTTCTCGTCGTCGTCCTCGGCCGTGCTCCAGGTGGCGCCGGAATCCGAGGAATACTCTATCTTGTAGCCAGTCTGGGAGACCCCCGTCACCGCGGGAGGGGCATCCCATTTCAGCTCGGCCTGGCCTGTTCCAGGAGTCACTTTTAGCCCCGTAGGAGGGGACGAGGCAGGCGAATACCTCTTTACCAGGGATTTCTCAGAGACGAGGCATGACATTGGGTTGCCGTCCTTAAGATGCAGCCGGTCTATGCCCACCGGTGTCGGAACGCCGTTGCGCTCCAATGATCCGTGCCCGATGTCATCGTGTTCGTATGACGGATTATCACCAAACCTGAAATAACCATTACCTAAAAACGATTGTTCTACCCACTCGATGCCATCGTGATCTCTTATGGCATAACCATGATTCCTCAAACTATGATCATGGTCCATTCTGTAAAGGTTCTCATAGGGAATGTCTGCAAGTATCAGCTCTCCGCCTGCCTTTAATATCGTGTACCTTGCCACGAATCCCTCATCGGGGGTGATGGTGTACCGTATGCCAAGATCTTCCTTTGACTTTACATCCGTGCTCTGGCCGTAGATTCGCACGGCAAGGTCAAAGTACTTCAGGTCAGTGGCAATGGAAGTGGTGACGAGCCCGTAATCCGATGAGTCCTTAACCAGGTTTACGTGGCCGTGTGGCACCTCAAAGACCTGGTACGTGTCGGCCAGGCGATTCGGGTTCTTGAGCTTTAGCACGAGCTTGTTGTCCTTTGCGACAAGCTGCTCAAGCAGGTTTGCGCCGTTCTTAGAGTCGTTTGCAGGCAGCCTGAAGGTTATGTCATATATGCCGTCATTGCCGCTGCGGGGGGCAATGGAGAAGCCAAGCGGGGTCTCATAGGCATCACTGGCAGACTTTTCAGAGTCAATCCAGGGATAATGGTGCGAATCGTCAGTGCCTAAGTTGCCGGCTTTGGGGCCGATACACATTACCCCGGTCCCGTAGTGCTTTGCCGGGTCGCCTGGATTCTTGGCATCGACTGTTACGTCAGGTGCGGTACCAGAGTAATAGCTGAACGACTTTTCTGAGACAAGGCACATTACTGGACTGGCCGTCTGGAAAAACTTTACTTTTGTGATATCATTAACGCTCATGCCGGAGACTGGCGCAAGCCTGCCGATATTGCGATCTGAGACATGCGTCACGGGGTTTGAGCCTGCGGAGGAGGAGGAGGAGGAGTACACCGAGGTGACGGGACTTCCGGTGCTGTCAAGGCCGTGGTGTACTGTGAGCGTCAGATCGGAGCCCGATGATGATACGGAAGGCGCGATGGTGCTGGTCCTTGTGCCGCCAGGATAGTGGAACTTTTCCTGGACCTTTGCCGACTGGCCGAAGACCTTGGCTGAGACCTTAAAGTCTGCAAGGGTCGTGGCTATTTCCGTATCGACTGTGCGCGTGCCTTGGTCATAGTCCTGGGTGAGATCGACGTTGTACACCTGGTGCGTGTACCCCGTGGCAATGTCCCTTACCTTCAGTATTATCTTTGTGCCGTCCTTGAGGGTGGTGCCGTCAGCGGCATGCATCTGCTTGTGAGCGGCCTCAGAGAGCCTGAAGGACACGTCGTACCGGTTCTCGGTGCCCGAAGGGCTTATGGAGACGTCAAAGGGATAGGTAAAGGTTTCGGGATGGGTGTCCTTTTTTCCCAGCCTGGTGTGCCAGGGCTTGTAAACATGGCTTGAGGCGTCGCCGTCGCCGTCAGGCCTGCACAGCAGCCCCGCAGCGGAGTTCTCGTCATGGGCTACAAGGCCGGCGGCCAGGACTGCCGAATGACTAGGGATCGTGCTGGGAATCCTAATGTCTTTTTGCACGGATCTTTCAGACCTGCCAAAGGCATCCTCGGAGACGGCAGTCATCTTGTGGATTCCGGGGCCGAGGCTGTGGGCGGAAAGGTCGACTTTCCAGGAGCCAGCCGAGTCGACGGGGTCGCTGACAGCTATCTTGCTCCCGCCTGCCAGCCGGTCTGACTCTATGGCTATCTTGACGCCTGGCATTCCGGTGCCGGATAACACGCTATCAGCGGAGACGGAGTCGATCACCGGCGGATTGTTTGAGACAGCTGCCAGGACTATGCCGCCATCATTTGAGGCCACTGCCACGTACGTTACGGGGCCGATCTCCACTGCCGTCAGCGTCATCGGATCCTTGATTGATGGTGGCGGACCGTGTTCCATTCTGCCTGCAGGGACGGGCTTTGCCGGGTCGGTGATATCTACCAGGAAGACATACCCGTCGTTGATTTTGGTACTGCCCGCGGCTGCGACAAATGTCTTGTCTCCTACGACAAACGTCGCAAGGTCGGCGAGTCCGTATCCTCTATCAGGAGCGAGACCGTACTCTCTCATGACGTTGATTGAACCTTTCACGGCAGGAGAGGCAGGATCAGACAGGTCAAGGATTCGGATGACACCTTGGCCGGAGACTATCACCGCGTATGGGATGTTCCCGACAGTTGTGACCTCGATGTGGTTGGGATGCTTGATCCCTGGGACATCTGTGGCGGCGATGGAGCCCGTGAGCGAGGGGTTTGCCGGATCGGATATGTCTATCACGTGCAGGGTGTCGTTGGCATTGCCGTTGCCGTCAGAGACGACCACCGCGTATGGGGTACTGCCCACCTCTGTGACCCTGAGGCCGGAGATCAGAACGGAACTGCCGCCAGAGCCGGGCACCTTCAGCTCAAGGGAACCGACGACGGAAAGGGATGCGGGGTCTGTCATGTCAAGGAGATGGAGTGCGCTGTCAGGTGCGGATACTGCCGCAAGATAGTCTTTGCCGCCAATGCTTGCAAAGTCCGCTTCGACTATGCCCGGATTGAAAACCGCGGATGGGGCGCTACCTACCTGGATGGAGTCATGCCGGACCGGGACGTCGGGGTTGCTGAGATCAACCAGTCCCACAAGGTTTGATAAGTATGACATGTATGCCGCATAGGGGGTGCCGCCGACTGTCTCCGTAGAGATAAACATACTGCCGCTAGGGTCCCCAAGGGAGAGGGGCGCAGAGCGGAGGGGAGCAAACGGATCCGTGACATCAAGGGTGTAAAGAAGCGTATCTGACGATACCTGAATAGGGACAACAAGGTATGGCTTGCCGTTGATCTCCATTGAGGAGACGTCACGCGCGTTAGAGTCAGAAAGATTGCCCTGCACTCTAGGAGGAGAGGCAGGCGCGGCAGCAGAGCCCGAGTTAGCGTCGGCAGACGCGGCAGCAGAGCCCGAGTTAGCGTCGGCAGGCTCGGGCTTGATGATTGTAAAGTAAGTATTAATTCCTGGCTTAAAGTTCCCCTCTTCAATATCGACAAGCGCATGCATTACATATCTGTATGAGCCGGCGTCCCACGAGGACGGATCACCCAGGTCTATTGTGAAGACGCCTGTGTTCTTATTGATATCTTTAGTCTCCTTGACCAGATACGTGGCGTCCGACGTGCTGCTTGCGTACCTTAGCAGACGCACTTTGGTTACATCTGAGAGCGGGGAAGCATCATCAGACTGGACGGTTCCACTGATAACGATGTTGCCGGACTTGACGTTGTATATGCTACCTTGCCCATCAGCAAGATCGGTGCCAGATATGCCATTCAAAGCAATCGGATTGGCAGTAATAGGGGAAACAGATGTCGCCCTAGTATCGGGGGTGCCGTACGGATGAGTGTAATGAGCAGCCTTGGCCGTAGTCGCAGTTGCGCTGTTGGATGCTCCCGGACCCATCTTGTTTAAGGCGCTGACCTTGTAAGAATATATGGTGTCAGGACTCAGGCCCGTGTCGCTGTATGACAGGGTATTTGGAGTCGTCGTGGTGATGACATTTGCAAAGTCGCCACTGCCTGTCTTCCTTTGAATATCATAGCCGGTGACAGGAGAACCGCCGTCATATCGTGGAGCCTGCCATGACAGGTCGATCCTAGAATCGGTGATGGCAGCAGTGGCAGTCAGTGCAACTGGTGCACTGGGAACTGTGGCAGGCGTCGCGATTACAGGCTCTGAAAGATCGCTTGTGCCTGAGGCAGTCACTGCCTTTACTGCAAAGCGGTATTCATTGCCGTTTGTCAGGCCCGTGACCGTGGCAGAGGGGGCAGCGCTCGTAACTGAGGGCTCATACTCAGTCCAATCGGTGGCAGAGCTGAGACTGTAGAATATCCCATAGTCATCGATGCCCTCACCTCCCGTGCCTATCGGCTCGGCCCAAGACAGCGATACCTCGGTGTTCCCCGCGGTCGCAACAAGCTTGGTCGGAGGGCCCAAAGGTGCGGTGGCAGAAGGATCGGGCTTTGTAATGGTAAAGTATGTGTACTTTCCGGGGAATTGGGGGGGACCGAGGCCATCATTATCATACATAGCATATATCAGGTATCTGTGATCACCGGCGCTCCATGATGAGGAGTCGCCCAGATTAATGATAAATTCAGAGTCAATATTAACAGTCACCGTATTGCCTACGGGTTCGGTAGCATCGCCGCTACCAGTATACTTGAAGAGACGGACATCCACGACTCGACCCTGGTTTTTGACAACGGATCCTGTAAACACAATATTGCCTGATGTGGTGACATAGTTGCCGTCCTTGTCAGGCCCATTGACACCGGAAGTGAAACTCAGAGTGATCGGAACATAATCAACAGGATCATGATCATGCCAGGGCACGGTACGATCATCCGTATTATACTCGACGGTTGGCGGATTGCCATGGTCAAGTTCAGACGCGTATGCCGGAGGTGCTACCATCGTAACTGTGGAGCTCAGAAGAATTATCGAAAAGAACACCGCGTAAAAGTATCGGAACCTTCTCATGCTGTCACCTCAGTGCAGGGGCTTTTTTTGCTACCACTTCCCCCCCCCCCCCGAAAGCGGAGTCTTTTGCGGGACGGCCTATGGACTCTCCTTTGTTACGGCATCCGTTCCAATAGACAGCCCGAAAGCGGAGTCTTTTGCGGGACGGCCTATTGGGAAGGAAAGGACAAGAACTCTCTCTTCCCCCCCCCCCCCGAAGGCGGAGCTGGACGAGACGGCAGGGCCGGGCAGATTATCGCAATTGCAATGCGGGGATAATTTCAATGGACATCTTAGATATTGCACGTATATAAAGGATCTGTCGCATGGGAACTGGTAAGTTGGCGGGGCATGGCTGCAAATCTTATTCGTGGTAAGTGTCGAGGCTTTTGGTAGCATTTTGAATTATCGTCTTCCACTTGTTATCTTCCTCTATCTTAATCCCTGATCTGTCAGCTGGCGTATCTCCATCCAATCCCTGATGAGGTCTTATGAAATTATGGTGAATCTGCATACCTTTGAGTAGTGCAGAATTATCTTTTTTGATTCCTCGTGTTACTTTTTCTCTTACTCTTAGAGTGTTTGAGTTAAAGGATTCCATCTGGTTGTTGTTCATATCGCCTAATAGGTGTATGTACCTGAGACTTGGGCATAATGGTTTACAAAAATAAAGTCTAAAATCATTCAACAGCAAAGCATTCTCTTTACAATTCTTGGATTCTCTGCACCAATCATGCAATTGTAATACGCTGCCAACTGATACACCAAAACGCAGATCAGCACAGATGATTTCACATTGCATAATCCCTTTACGGGAACTGTTCTGATGCCAAACGTGTCTTTGAATATCTCAAAGAGCGGTTCAATTGAGGTTCTTCTATCCGCATGCAACTCCTGACCGATCGCAGAGTCGTAAAATTCCACAAGCTTGATCCTTTCCGGGGGCGTACGCGGGTATTGCCTTATCGGAGTAACCAACCTCAGATGTTTTTTGCCGCACGAATCATGCAGTTTGGAATCATCGTATGCAGGATCTGCCAAAATATTCTGTATGATTCCTGAAAGTGATTCTATCAATGCATCAAACATCTTGCCATCATGAATATTTGCAGTACTGACACCGGCGGACAATGGAACAATCAACTTGCCGGCGCTGCAACTCATGCGCAGTTTATACCCGAATATCCAACCCCTTGATTTGGAGAATCCCCATCTTGCATCCGTATCAATTCCTGAAATTGGCAAACGATTATTTTTCATGTCGGATTTGTGCCATACAGGACCATCTGCTTTTAGCATCGAACTGTCCACTGATGCAGACGTGTCATCAACCATTCCTTCTGATACGAACAGGTTTCCCATCGTCCCGATGATATCCCCAATGGGCAGGTTCTGAAATCGCCTGTCAATAGTACGCCTGTCTGGGATTCGAGTCAGTCTGCAGACCTTGAACAATTTGTCATCGCTGCATTTGACTGATAAAAAATAATGAAGTGTGCTGTTGCTTGGAATTCTCATCCGAGATTTTATGATGAATGATTGCGCCATCAGATAGTTGAATAGACATACGGTCTGCCAGGTCTGAATATCTCCTCATACAGAGACAATGTTCTGACCAGATACAAAACACCGATAAGAAATGACTCTGATAGAATCTTGCTGGGGATTTTTACATTCATGCTGCAATGAAATGATATTGTAAGGATCCTTAGCTTTTTTCATTTGAATAGTTTGAGAAACTGATTAAAAATTAGGATTAGTTATGCCCAAGTCTCATGTACCTATGATGTTCAGTTTCCTTATGCAAAAAGTTCTTGGCTTTGTATTGTTCCTTCCAAGCATGATGAAAATTTGCAGCTCCATCAGAAATTAACGTGGTTAGAACTTTCTTTGCTTTCTTTTTAGCTTCTGTAAACATTGGAGATACATCATCATTTCCCTTGTGTTCTGATACCATTTGGGAAAGCCAAAATCTAGTCTCTGAATCCAGCATGGCAAAGAGATATTTTTTGTCGCCCTTGATTTTCAAATACAATTCATCGGTTCTCCACTGTTCCCCTACTTGTGGAGTTGTTTTATCAAGATATTTTTCCATTAGTAAAACATGTTTTTTTATCCAGTTTTGAACGGTAATGTGAGATGTTTTAACACCAGTAAGAATTAATGATTGTTTTACTTTCCTTGATGATTCACCGTTAAAATACAAATTCATAGCCATTGTTATCTGATCAGGTGTTGTCCTCATTCTCTCAAATCCTAGATTGATTGAGAATTTGCGTGTGCAGTCCTTGCAACAGAATATTTGGATATTACCACTCTTGTTTTTTCGTATGTCACGTTTTACAATGTTTGGTGATTTGCAGTATTTGCAACAATTAAGTACCACTTTTGAAATTACAACATCATCTTTTACCTTTTGATGAAGATTGATTGAAATCTCTACTGCATGAATATGTTTGCGGCAAGTTTTTCTGAAAAATTTATCCTCACAACTACAAGACCAGCCAGATTCCAAAGCAATACTTCACGCTGTTTGTTTCTTGACTGTGAGTTTACTTTGTAATGAGTTTCATCTATTCTGATAATCTGATTTTGTTTATCTGCAATTTATCTTCCTCGTATTTCTCTTTGATTCATACATAGGTAATATCAGTATGGATATTTATTCATTACTGTGTCAGTATAGATAACATAACTATATTCTAATCAGATCTGATAAATATTTATTATACCGTATTAGACAATAACTAAATGCCAAAATGGAAAAAAGATGAGACAGAGTTTGATGTGTCATTAAACGAGATTTCAGGAAGTCATATTTGCAGGGTTCCAAAACCAATAGTTGAGAAGTTGGGTATTCCTGACAAGATCAAATTCATTATAGAAGGCAAAAAGATACTCGTAAAGATTGGAAAATGAAACACATAAACACTCAAATTAAATCTGGGAATAAGCCCCATGTAAGCGGACATAAGCTTCCGACAGCTTCCGACAGCTTCCGACAGCTTCCGACAGCTTCCGACAGCTTCCGACAGCTTCCGACAGCTTCCGACATTCTAAAGATGCTTCAGATAGGGGATCAAGGCAACGATCTCAGGGGGAGATTGACCCAAAGCGTTCAAACAACTCTAATCTGCAAAAGCAAAAGACAGCCAAAAATGATGAGTTTTACACCCAACTGACAGATATTGAAAAGGAGTTAAGACATTATGAAAAACTATTCAGGAATAAAGTGGTTCTTTGCAACTGTGATGATCCAAGAATCAGTAATTTTTTCAAGTATTTCTCATTAAACTTTGAGAAACTGAAACTAAAGAAGCTAATAACAACCTGCTACAAGAATCAGAATATAGATTCATTCACCAAACACGATTCAGATAAAGGCTTAAAGCTGGAATATGAGGGTGACAAGAACAACAACAAAGTGCCTGATGCTAACGAGATTGAAGTTATTGAATTGGAATCTAATGGGGATTTTAGAAGCGATGAATGTATAGAAATTTTGAAACGAGCTGATACAGTCTGTACAAATCCCCCATTCTCGCTTTTTAGAGAATACATGGCACAGCTTCATTACTACAAAAAAGATTATCTTATCCTTGGAAACATCAACGCCATCTCATACAAGGAAGTTTTTCCATTAGTTCAAAATAACAAGTGTTGGTTAGGCGTTAGCATACACAGTGGGGACAGGGAATTTGAAATTCCCAATGTTATAACAAAAAGTCCCAGCTTGAGAGTAGATGAGAACGGTAAGAAATTCGTCAGGGTTGTAGGTGTAAGATGGTTTACTAATCTTGATTACCAGCAAAGACACGAATCGTTATTTCTTTTCAAGACCTACAACAAGGACGAATACCCAACTTATGACAATTATGATGCCATCAACGTAGACAAAACTAAATACATTCCAAGGAATTATGATGGGGCCATGGGCGTACCAATATCATTCTTGGACAAATACAACCCTGACCAATTTGAGATTATTGGTTTGGACAGGCCAATAATGAAACAACTTACAGGCAAGACAACAAGATTCAAAATAAATGACAAGGAATTATACGCAAGAATTTTAATCAGGAAAAGAGTCTAAAATGAAAATAAATTTTACTGAAATAACTATCCGTGATCTCATTAAGGGTTATGTGGATAATGACGAACAGGGCGTTATAGGTTATGACGGCAAGCTTGACATTAGACCACAGTATCAACGCAATTTCATATACAAAGACAGGCAAAGAGATGCCGTAATTGAGACGGTTAACCAAAATTTCCCACTAAACGTTATGTATTGGGCTGTAAGAAAAGATGGAAAATTTGAGGTTATAGACGGACAACAAAGAACTATTTCTATTTGTCAATATGTCAAGGGTATATTTTCCATAGATGACAAATATTTCCATACTCTAAAACAAGATGAACAAGACAAGATTCTTGACTATAAGCTTATGGTCTATCTGTGTAGTGGTACTGACAGTGAAAAACTAAAGTGGTTTGAAACTATCAATATTGCTGGCGAAAAGCTAACCAAACAAGAATTAAGGAACGCTGTGTATTCGGGTTCTTGGGTCACTGATGCCAAATTAAAATTTAGCAAGAAAGACAATCCAGCTAAAGAAATATCGGGTGATTATGTCAAGGGTTCATCTGACCGTCAAGAACTGCTAGAGACAGCGATAAAATGGATTTCCAAGGACAACATTAATGACTATATGGCTAAGAATCAAAACCTACAAAATGCTAACCTGTTATGGCAATATTACGAATCTGTCATAACTTGGGTCAAAACAACCTTCAAGGAATATCGTAAATCCATGAAAGGCGTGGAATGGGGATTTTTGTATAACGAATACAAGGATAAACAGTTTGACACTGATGAAATTGAATCTGAAATACAGAAACTGGTTCTAGATGATGATGTCACAAAAAAGAGTGGCATGTATCCCTACATATTGACGAGAGATGAAAAGTGGCTTTCTATCCGTGCATTTTCAGACAGTATCAAACAAAAGGTCTATGAGAAGCAGAAAGGTAATTGCGTCAAATGCAACAAGCACTTTGAACTATCAGAAATGGAAGCTGACCATATAACCCCGTGGAATCAAGGCGGTAAGACTATTGAGAATAACTGTCAATTACTTTGTAAGGATGATAATCGCAGAAAGTCAGATAAATAAAAGCCTCGACACTTGCCACGAATAAGATTTGTAGCAATGCCCCGCTAACTTACCAGTCACGTCGCATGGGAACCGGTAAGTTTACGGCAGATGACTCCTCTTGGGAAGTGTCGGCAGATGCATAATTCAAGTTTTAAGCGATTCCTTTGCAGGTTGTTCGGACATCATATCTTGGGTCAAAATCTTCTTCGTGTTAACTCTAGTCGCTTCTAGAGAGAGAATAGCAAGGCTCCCCCTATCCGTTTTATTGCCCTTTCTAAAACATTTACATCCTCATTAGACTTGCCAATACTAGAGTTACAACTTCCGCGGTTCTGTTTCGTCATAGGTTGATTTCTTCTCATTGTTTCGTATCGGAAACTCATCCCAAAACCCAGATTTCCATTACAGTTCAGATATCCTTACGACTGGAGAGGAGTTTGAAAATTTGAACTGTATTTTGCTGTTTTTTAGTTTTGGGATGAGTTGGCGGTATCCCTTGATGATCTAAACCTGCTTGGTATTTCATATTTCCAGCAAGAACATTTTTTGCATGCCCCCCTTGTCTCTTGTGGTGTTCTGATGAATCTCTCTAGCCATGCTAATCGGGTTATCCCTTTCTGCATCCAGATATGTTCATTTTTTTCATGTCCACACTCACATGGCTTTTCAGAAAATACCATGTCTATAATTTTTATTTTTAGCTACAAATTCTTTGTTATTGAATTATAGTTTGCATAATAATCCAAAGCTTTTTTCGTAGTTTTTTCTAAATTCTTTTGTGAACAAGTTAGGTTTTGGAATATTATTTACAATAGGCATGGTGGTTGTAGGGTTCTTTATAGGTGGATATCTAGGTGATACACTTTGGTTTATGGCAAATGATTATCTTCCAAAATGTGGGGAATTGGAAGATGTAAAGCAAAACAAATGCTTTAATGAAAATCGTGATTACCATGCAATTAACCTGATCTTTTTGTTTGGTGGCCTCTTGTTTTCTTTATGACTACGTTATTTTTTGTTAGACGTATAAAATGAATGTAAACTTTAGATTAATTTTCTAAGTACATTTAGAGCAACATTGTGTTTTTCAGGAGTAATCCATAATCTTTTATAAATTTGAAAATCCGTTTCAAGTACAATTGCTTTATTCTTTACAGGACGTGCGGCATCAAAATGAAACCAATCTCTAAAATTATTGGAACCTGATATCCTTAATCTACCTGAAAACAAGCCTAGTTTTTTCTCTGAAATTTTTTTAATATGGGATAATCTTACGTCTTTTTTGCCCCAAGGTAAACACCATGATTTGAATCTAATTTTATCTTCAAAAATTTGGATATGTTTATCGTTATACAAAGGAATTTTTGACATGTATTGTAGTTATTTTTTGGATTTATAGATCTTGTTTTTTTAGATATGGCTCTCTGAATTGTATATATTCCTCATTTATCTAAAAGATACTAGAAAATGTTCAAAAATATCACAGTGGCTATAATCACTCCTACTCATACAAAGAAATCTTTTGAAATGGGACTTGGATTGGCAAAAAAACATGATGCTAATTTATCAATAATTGAATGTGTTTACAAAATTCCCCCAAAATTTTATTTTTTTGAGACTAAATCTGATAAAAAAATTACAGAAACTCAAGTTATGAAAATAAAAAATGAATTAAAAAAATGGAAGAAATTGGCCCAAAAAGAGGGCGTAAAAATCAGTACAAAATTTGCTTTAACTGATGCACTTGCTCATTGGGTTATTGACTATGTAAAAGAACACAAAACTGATTTGCTAATAGTTGATTATCCAAAACTTTCAATGATTGAGGCTAATCATCATGATGATATCATAAATCAAATTCATCATAAATCTCATTGCCATGTCTTAACTATGAAGCATTGATCTAATCTATGTGAAAATAAATTAAAATTTAAAATAATTATAGTTAATCAGGATTTTTTCTTTAAAACTGAAAATAGTGCTTTTGGATTCATTTCCAGATTACCGCTAAAAATGGCATCATTGATTTTTTCAATATCAAAATCAATCCCAAAAGAATCCTTTATCTCTTGTTTTGATAATTTTTGAGGCATGCCATTATCTGGGAGGTTTTTTCCTCCTTACTCATACATTTTAGAAATAAAATACCATTATCATTCAATATTCGTTTGATTTGTTGTACATATTGTGATCTTTGAACAACATCAAAAACATGGAAAATTCCTATATCTAAAATAAAATCAAATTTTTTATCGGGTAGTTTAGAATTTAAAATATCATCCACTACAAAATTAATTTCATTTGATAATTTTTTGGCTTTTTCTATTGCACTTTGAGAAATGTCCGTTCCAGTTACTTTAAAATTATTAACTCATTTTAAAACCCTACAATACATCAAAAATGATGCAATGTTAACTAACCCAAGATAGTTTTCTGCCATTCGTTCATATCTGATTGCCGTTCTTCTGAATCCATTTTTAAGCCAAGCAAGGAACCGTTCTGCAACATGTCGAATTGAATTGTATTTTTTGTATGATTTATTTTTTGCTGTAGCACTACTATTTTTTCTAAATGGAATACAGTCTCTGATGTTTCTGTTTTTCAAATAATTGAGACTTGGGCATAACTAATCCTAATTTTTAATCAGTTTCTCAAACTATTCAAATGAAAAAAGCCAAGGATCCTTACAATATCATTTCATTGCAGCATGAATGTAAAAATCCCCCGGCAGGGTTCTGTCAGGGTCATTCTCATTGGCGTTTTGTATCTGGTCAGAACATTGTCTCTGCATGGGGAGATATTCAGACCTGGCAGACCGTATGCCTGTTCAACTATTCTGATGGCGCAATCATTCATCATAAAATCTCAGATGAGAATTCCAAGCAACGACACACTTCATTATTTTTTATCAGTCAAATGCAGCGATGACAAATTGTTCAAGGTCTGCAGATTGACTCAAATCCCAGACAGGCGTACTATTGACAGGCGATTTCAGAACCTGCCCGTTGGGACATCATCGGGACGATGGGAAGCCTGTTCGTATCAGAAGGAATGGCTGATGACACGTCTGCATCAGCGGACAGTTCTCTGCCAAAAGCAGATGGTCCTGCATTGCACAAATCCGACATGAAGAATAATCGTTTGCCAATTTCAGGGACTGATACGGATGCAAGATGGGGATGATCCTCCAAATCAAAGGGTTGGATATTCGGGCATGAACTGCACATGAGTTGCAGCGCCGGCAAGTTGATTGTTCCATTGCCCGCCGGTGCCAGTACCGCGAATATTCATGATGGCAGGACGTTTGATGCATTGATAGAATCACTTTCAGGAATAATACGAAATGTTTTGGCAGATCCTTCATACGATGATTCCAAACTGCATGATTCGTGCGGCAAAAAGCATCCGGGGTTGTCACTCCGATAAGACATGCCCGCGTACGCCCCCGGAAAGGATCAAGCTTGTGGAATTTTACGACTCTGCGATCGGTCAGGAGTTGCATGCGGATAGAAGAACCTCAATTGAACCGCTCTTTGAGACAATCAAAGACACGCTTGGCATCAGAACAGTTCCCGTAAGGGGATCATGCAGTGTGAAATCATATTTGTGTGTGCTGATCTGCGTTTTGGCGTATCAGTTGGCAGCGTATTGCATGCATGTCGGTGCAGGGAATCATCCAAGAACTGTAAAGAGAATGCCTTGCTGTTGAATGATCTTAGACCTTATTTTTGTAAACCATTATGCCCAAGTCTCAGTTAATTCTTGAAATTGCATGAAAATTAGTCATGTTCGGTAATTATTAGATCAGGATGATCGTAAAAATTTCACTAAATGATCAGTTTTGAGATGAGTTGTTTATATCAACATTAAGAATAACGGTGTAGGGATTATAGCATATTCTGATTTAACATCAAATAGTGTTTTTGACAGTACCAAACCTTTCTCATTACCTGTTTTACTAAGGAAATTCACCATTGGAGCTAATTCTTTAAGATTTAATCTGTTCCTATATTTCACTTCAATTGGGACTTCTATGGAACTTCCATCATATAGAATAAAATCAACTTCTCTATTTTTATCATCTTTCCAATAAAATACATGGTTATAGTAGTCATAGGTTTGCTTCTTTTTACTCATTGAAAATGCCCATCTAATGAGATGATCTGCTACAATTCCTTCTATCACACGACTTTGATTTACTTCATCTTCTAAATATTTGAGGCTAGTTTCAAAATTCCCGTTTGGGCTCATTAACCCATTAAAAATATGTAAAAAGAACGGATCATGAAAATAGAATTTCCTATCATTTTGAATCATAGGTATTTTCTTGTTATCACCATAAAGATGGATAATTGATAAAACAAATAGATCATGTAAAGAATATGCATAATCTTGTGCGGTGTTTGGACTCCCTAATGCGGATTCTTTAGAAAGATTAGTCCATGAACTATGACTTGTTAAGCTTTTGATTACCACTCCACCAAATTGTTTCAATAGCGTTTCATTTTTTCTTAATTCACTCCATTGCCCTGTTATACCTTCCAAATAATTTGTATAGATACTTTCATGAATGGTATTTGTTTTAACTAGCTCAGATATTACCTTTGGAGTTCCACCAGTTAGCATATACTGATTTAATAAATCGTTGATTTCATTTTGATATGCATTTAATTTTTCTAGCCTTTCATCAACTTCACCTGCAAGTAATTTTTTAAAAATTTCTTCTCTATTTCTAAATGAAAGTAAATTGTTTTCAGTAACTAGTTTCTTAAGGTCATTGTTTAATAACGAAGCATATTCTGCAAATTTCATAGGAAGTAAAATTTTATCATAACTATCATTGATTGTACCCTTACGTCCGGGTAATCTTTCACTAGCATTTTTTAAATTAATAGCTTGTGAGCCTGTTGCCATTATTGTGGAATTTTTTAATTTATCATTGTCCACTAGCCATTTGATGCCTTTTTGCCAATCTGATACGGATGACGCTTCATCTAAAAATAAATAAGAACGTCTTTCACCTCTTTGTCTGACACTTATTTTTAAATATGTTTCAATCAAGTCTGCAACATCTTGTTGAGTATTAGCTAAATCAAGAGAATAGTATAAGATATTCCACGGATGTGTCCCTCCAAGTAGAAAATCCATAATCTGCAATTTTACCAGTGTCGTTTTACCTACTTGACGTGGTCCACGTAAAGTGTAAACAACTGTATTTTCAGGTTTAAAGTCATATGTAATAACATGTCTAAGTCTTGAATCATATTTTATTTCAGACTCTTCCCATTCTTTGATTTTTTTATCATCTTGGATCTTTGTTGCATCTTTCCACCAGGGATTCAAATCACGCACATCTGATTCTTTGATCATACTTATTACCAGTGAACGGTTCTTTATATATTAAAAAACGATCCAGTGAACGGTTCTTTATATATTAAAAAACGATCAAGTGAACGGTTCTTTATATATTAAAAAACGATCAAGTGAACGGTTCTTTATATATTAAAAAACGATCCAGTGAACGGTTCTTTATATATTAAAAAGTAATCCTGTGATGGTGCTGTCAAGTTATAGTGACCTGTTTTCTACTGTAAAGTTTGGTGACCTGCTCTTTTTGGCATTTTGAATTAATGTGATCCACTTGTTCAATCCTTCAACTTTTACGCCTGATGCTTCTGCTGGGGGGAATTCGTTCTTCACCGTGAGAGTGATCATCCCAAATTATTCAAAAAGCGTATGTATGCAAGTGGTCCTATTCTAGCAGGGTCCAGACCAATCTTATACACCTTAGATCTGTTGCGTGATTATCTTTAGGCGCAGATTTTACGAAAATGCAGAATTTGAGAAAGAATCATTCTAATTACGCAACAGGTCTCTTGATCCTATGTATGACGAACCATACATTAACGAGGAAAAAACATTAGACATTCAAGAGAAACTAAACAAGTTCTTTTTACCAAAAAAGCAGGACATCATACAAACGATCAAAATGATTTACTGTTTTGATCACAAACTAGAACAATACACAATATCTGATGAACCAATTGGGAGGTATGGGATAGTGCATGGTACTTTACTTTGCCCTAAGATATTTGATAATTGGCAGTACATTTATTCTTTACACTGGAACGCTAAACTCAAGTGTGGTAAAACTTGGCAGTGTGGTTTTTATCTTAGATTTCGAGCTGGAGACATTGATGCTATACTTGACAAAATGAAGACAATGCAGTTACACCAATTATTCAAACCAATCACAACATTTGATGATAAAAGTGAGCTTAGGTTTGGTACAATTACTGGAAACTCACTTCATAGATATTAGATAATACCGTCTTTTTAGTTTGTTTCTTATCTTTTGTAAACCAATAAGAACAAGATCAGGATTATGGTTAGGTTCTAACATCAGTACTCTAACTGTACCATGCCCGTATTCACTTTCTGCATCTATTCTTATGGTATAGTCGGTCTTGTAGAAATCATTCATTTTTGACCCGTTTGTGATCAGTTCTGGCCAATTCTGATCTATCTGAGACTTGGGCATAACTAATCCTAATTTTTAATCAGTTTCCCAAACTATTCAAATGAAAAAAGCCAAGGATCCTTGCAATATCATTTCATTGCAGCATGAATGTAAAAATCCCCCGGCAGGGTTCTGTCAGGGTCATTCTCATTGGCGTTTTGTATCTGGTCAGAACATTGTCTCTGCATGGGGAGATATTCAGACCTGGCAGACCGTATGCCTGTTCAACTATCTGATGGCGCAATCATTCATCATAAAATCTCAGATGAGAATTCCAAGCAACGACACACTTCATTATTTTTTATCAGTCAAATGCAGCGATGACAAATTGTTCAAGGTCTGCAGATTGACTCAAATCCCAGACAGGCGTACTATTGACAGGCGATTTCAGAACCTGCCCGTTGGGACATCATCGGGACGATGGGAAGCCTGTTCGTATCAGAAGGAATGGCTGATGACACGTCTGCATCAGCGGACAGTTCTCTGCCAAAAGCAGATGGTCCTGCATTGCACAAATCCGACATGAAGAATAATCGTTTGCCAATTTCAGGGACTGATACGGATGCAAGATGGGGATGATCCTCCAAATCAAAGGGTTGGATATTCGGGCATGAACTGCACATGAGTTGCAGCGCCGGCAAGTTGATTGTTCCATTGCCCGCCGGTGCCAGTACCGCGAATATTCATGATGGCAGGACGTTTGATGCATTGATAGAATCACTTTCAGGAATAATACGAAATGTTTTGGCAGATCCTTCATACGATGATTCCAAACTGCATGATTCGTGCGGCAAAAAGCATCCGGGGTTGTCACTCCGATAAGACATGCCCGCGCACGCCCCCGGAAAGGATCAAGCTTGTGGAATTTTACGACTCTGCGATCGGTCAGGAGTTGCATGCGGATAGAAGAACCTCAATTGAACCGCTCTTTGAGACAATCAAAGACACGCTTGGCATCAGAACAGTTCCCGTAAGGGGATCATGCAGTGTGAAATCATATTTGTGTGTGCTGATCTGCGTTTTGGCGTATCAGTTGGCAGCGTATTGCATGCATGTCGGTGCAGGGAATCATCCAAGAATTGTAAAGAGAATGCCTTGCTGTTGAATGATCTTAGACTTTATTTTTGTAAACCATTATGCCCAAGTCTCAATTATTTGGGGTTTGTATATCTGGCATGCATCATGATGTATTGGAGGGTTTTAGGATGAGTTGCTAAAGTTGCTGCGTTTGGTCTTGGAAGCACTTGTTGCCCAAGGAAGAATTTGATGTCATGGGTTACGGTTTTTCATAATGCGACAAAAGATTATTCAATATAGACTCTAAAATTTGTTAGATTTATGTAGATTCTATTTTGATCTGCCCTTTTTTATTTTCTATATAGTGTATGGAATATACGTAATCTATGTCACTTATTTGTAAATAAAATTACAAGAGATATTTCCTTAATGAAGGCAAAAACATCGTTACTGATTTTATTAACTGCAATGGGAGCGATCACTACTCCTCTTGTTGCAGATGCAGCAACATCTCCTGATTTACCTGATTCAAATCAAAACTTTGTTTTGACAGGTGCAGGAGCAACGTTTCCATTCCCTCTTATTGATTTGTGGAGAGTGCAATACAACAACGTCTATGACAATGTAAATCTCAATTATCAATCAATTGGAAGTGGTGGTGGAATTAAACAACACATTGAAAAAACTGTAAATTTTGCAGCATCTGATAAACCGATGGGTGATGCAGAAAGAGATTTAGCTCCTGGAACTTTACACATACCAGAATCAATCGGTGGTGTGGTTATAGTTTACAATATTCCTGAAGTTCCATATAAAGGATTGAATCTAACTGCCGATGTAGTTACCCGAATCTATATGGGGGAAATTACAAGATGGAATGATTCTGCAATTGTTGCAGAGAATCCTGACTTGAATCTGCCTGATGCAGAAATTGTTACAGCTCACAGGTCAGATGGTTCTGGAACCACTTTCATATTTACTGATTATTTATCTACAGTAAGTCCTGCATGGGAGGAGCAAATAGGCAAAGGAAAGTCAGTTCCATGGCCTTCTGGATTGGCCGCTGCAGGAAATGAAGGTGTGGCAGCAATTGTAAAGTCTACTGAGTATTCAATTGGATATATCGAATTAGCTTATGCGTTTCAAACAGGTATGAGCTTTGCATATGTTGAGAATGGTGATAAAACTGCATTTATTGAGCCTACATTAGACAGCATTTCTGCTGCTTCTAGTGGCGTTGCAGATAATTTACCTGCAGCTGAAGATAGCTGGTCTCACGTCTCACTTGTTAATGCGCCTGGTTCTGATTCTTACCCAATTGCTAGTTTTACATATCTTCTAGTATATGATGATCTAAAATCAGTAACTGAAAACAAAGAACAAGCAAAAGCTGTAATTCATTTGATTTATTGGATGATAACTGACGGTCAAGAATATTCATCAAGTTTATTGTATGTTCCACTTGCCGATAAGGTCACAGAACTTGGTAAACAGGGATTATCCCAAATAACCTATGATGGAGAATCTCTTTGGGATTATGAATCAGCAATGTCTGCTGAGTCAGAAATCCCACAATGGATTAGAGATAATGCAAAGTGGTGGTCAGAAGGGCTAATCACTGATCAAGATTATATCAGCGGACTACAATACCTCATAAAATTAGGCATTATCAAAATCTAATTTTTTACTTTTTACTTTTCTTCTATTACACTTTGCACCGTTTCATCTATCACAATTTCAGATATGTCTCTCGAATATTCGGCAGTTCTTCTGATATCTTCTAAAATTAATTTTAGAATGGCCGTATTTTCATTTATTTTTAGAGAATCCATTTGTTTTTTCTCCTTTTCAATTACTTGAGTTACGCTTGTTGCTACTTTTTCTGCCATACTGTAATCTCTTTTAGATAATGCTTCAATAGAGTTCTCAAAAACAACGAGTGCTTCTTTGCTAATTTGCTCTATTTCCTTTAGAACTTTTTTTTCAATTGGAGCATCTAGATATTTTACTTTTTTTGCAATTAGACCTGCATGATCTGCTATTCTTTCTACGCATTTTACAACTGTTCTATATCCTAGACAATCTGATGGTTTTTTGAGCCCAGAATCTAGTAGGACTTGGGCATTTTCTAGTGCAAGATTTAGATTTCTCATTAAATATAGACTGAATCTGTCTACCTCATCATCCATTTTGAGTACTTCATCTGCACATTCCAAATCCAATTCCTTTAGTGCTTGAATTGAATCTTGATGCATATTTGTTGCAGTGATGTACATTCTCTTTAGTGCAACATTAAATGATAATTGTGCAAGATGTGTTAGAACTTGCAATGTTATTTTCTCAGAATTCGTATCTATGATTTCGGTTCCCATGAGTGTGTTTCTGACTAATTCTCTTATTGCACTTCTATGCATGCTTGGAATTTCCATTCCTTTTGTTTTAATTTCAATAGTTTTGTACCCTGAAAGATACATTGCTATTATTTTTCTTCTTATGGATTCTTTCGTGTCTTTTTTTCCAACCAGTGCAATAGCATGTGTTTTTTTATTTTGTTCTTCTTGAAATAGTGTAATTGAATCGTTAAGATTTCGTACTAATGTAATTTCTGAATTTTTTTCTAAATGTAATTGGCCTATCCAAGATTTTGGTAATGATACTGTATACGTTGAACCCCCTGTTAATTGTAAACGTCTAATCTGTTTTATCTCTCTCATGATTTGTAACTATGTTATTTGATGGGTTTTTGTAGATATACTGATTTACATTATATTCTATATAGAACTACCATCGTTTCATAGATTACATAATTCATGTGCGTTTTTTAGATAACGCATATTTTTTGAAAATTATATTGTGGAACACGACCTCGTTAATTATCACAAACAAAAGATAAATTCTGATAAAATCTTTAAGGTTGGCGCAACTATTGCAGGAACTTTTGTTTTAGTAATGGTTGTTTTAATGCTGTTTCAACTCATTTCAGAATCTTACCCTATTTGGGAAGAAGAGGGAATTTCTTTTGTTATTGGAACTGAGTGGAATGAGGTTGAAGGTAGAGAATCGTTTGGAATACTGCCGTACATTTTAGGCACACTTGTTACTGCTGCTTTAGCCATGGCAATTGGCGTTCCTCTAAGTATTGGCATTGCCATGTTTGTGTCTGATGCTCCTCCCAAAATTGGAGGGCCTTTAGGATTTCTTGTCGAACTTTTAGCAGCTGTTCCTAGCGTAATTTATGGGCTTTGGGGATTGTATGTTTTTAGAGAATATTTTGTGGATTATGTTGAGAAACCACTTCATTCTGTTTTTGGTGATAGTATATGGTTTTTTTCAGGTACGCCTTTTGGATTAGATATTTTCACAGCAAGTATTATTCTTGCAATAATGATCATTCCAACTGTTTCTGCAGTTGCTAGAGAAGTTATGCGAGCTGTTCCTCAACAACAAAAAGAAGCTGCATACATGTTAGGTGCAACAAAATGGGAGATGTTCAAACTTGCAATCTTCCCTTATTCTAAAACTGGATTAATCGGCGCATCAATTTTGGGATTAGGTCGTGCAGTTGGTGAAACTATGGCTGTGACAATGTTGATTGGAAATGCAACTGGTCCTGCTGCAATGCCTCAATCATTATTCAAACCAAGTCAAACAATGTCAAGCATAATTGCTAATCAATACAATGAAGCATCACTCGTTGGATTACACATTCCAGCATTAATTGGAACAGCTTTGGTCTTGTTAGGAATTGCAATTTGCATTAACATTGTTGCACATATTCTTGTTACCAGAATGCTCAAAGTCAAAGAGGGGG
Organism: Candidatus Nitrosopumilus sp.; assembly: GCA_963422575.2. Lineage (GTDB taxonomy): Archaea > Thermoproteota > Nitrososphaeria > Nitrososphaerales > Nitrosopumilaceae > Nitrosopumilus. The sequence goes on from CAXXKU010000001.1 coordinate 21,624, forward strand.
CAATAAACAATTGATGAGCTCTGATAAAAAAAGACAATACCGAAATCTTTTCAAACAAAATGTTGAGAGAAGATTATTTGTAGATAAAATAGTTCGAATAATTGTCATCTCCTGTGTGATTATTGCAATTATTCCGCTTGGAAGTATTCTTCTTGAAGTTTTCAAAAATGGTGCAGCTGCAATAAGTTTTGAATTTTTAACTCAAGTTCCAGGTTCTATAGGTTCTGGGGAGGGCGGTATTGGCCCTGCAATTCAAGGAACTTTGATTGTAATTGGATTGGCTAGCCTCATTGGTGTTCCTGTGGGTGTTTTATCTGGTATCTTTTTGTCTGAATTTGGAGATAACAAACTTGGACGCTCTGTGAGATTTTTCAATGATGTGTTTATGGAGTTTCCATCAATTGTCTTGGGTATTTTTGCATTTTTGGTAATTGTACTGGTTCTGGGACATTTTTCTGTATGGGCTGGCGCATTTGCATTGGCATTGATTATGTTTCCAATTGTAACTAGAACCACTGAGGAATCCCTCAAAATGGTTCCTATAACATATAGAGAAGCTGGAATGGCACTAGGTCTCAGACAATGGGCAGTTACTCTGAGAATCATAATTTCTGCTGCAAAAAGTGGAATGATTACTGGTGTATTGTTATCTGTTGCAAGAATTGGCGGGGAAACTGCGCCATTAATTATGACAATACTTGGCAGTAGTCTGTTTTTCAGTGATCTTGACTCCCCTATGGATGCACTTCCTTTGAGAATATGGCGTTTGTCTTTGTTGCCTTATGATAGTGCACAATTACAAGGATGGGGAGCAGCTCTTGTCTTAATTTTAATAATTCTTGCAATTAATCTTGGAGTTCGATATTTTGTTTTGAATAAGGGCAGTACTGGTTTAGTTGGAAGATTGATCAAACAAACTGCCGGAGGTGCTAGATGACTACAATGGCAACAAAACCCGCTACTGAAAATCAAACTCCATCTACACCTACTATTCAATCTGATGAAGAAAAATTCAAAATGATTGCAGAAAATGTTACGATTTCTTATGGAGATGTTCCTGCAGTAAAAGATGTTACAATGAAATTCAAAGAAAAATCTGTTACTGCATTAATTGGACCATCTGGTTGTGGTAAGACTACTTTCCTTAGATGCCTTAACAGAATGCACGATATGACAAAAAATGCCAAAGTTGAGGGCAAGGTTATGATTGACGGTATTGATCTTTATTCAAAAGAAATAGACCCAATTTATCATAGAAGAAAAGTAGGAATGGTATTTCAAAAACCAAACCCATTTCCTACAATGTCAATTTATGACAATGTTACAGCTGGATTGAGGCTAAATGGAGTCCGAGATAAGACGATTTTGCATGAGATTGTAGAAGATACCCTCAAAATGGCTTATCTTTGGGATGAAGTAAAAAATGATCTAAAAAAACCTGCAATTGAATTATCTGGTGGCCAACAACAACGACTTTGTATTGCAAGAGCGCTTGCTATTCAACCTGAAGTCCTTTTGATGGATGAACCTGCATCTGCGTTAGACCCTATCGCAACACAAAAAATCGAGGAGACAATAACTGAATTAAAAAAAGAGTTCACAATAATTATTGTCACACACAACATGCAACAAGCAGTACGTGTTTCTGATTATACTGGATTCATGTATTTGGGAGATCTAATTGAATTTAGAGAGACTAAAAAATTATTTACTGATCCAAAAAATGATTTAACTGCAAAATATGTTCAGGGGCAATTTGGATAATGACTCGTCTAATCGATCCATCACTTGAAAAATTATCAAAGATAATGTCTGAGATGGGCGATATGGCAGCTGAATGTATTTCTTTAGCTGTTGATTCCTACCTTGAAGGAAAAAATACTACTGATCAGGTTTATGATTTGTCTGATTCCATTCGGAACAAGTACTTTGAAGTTGAAGATTTAATTTTTGATATGCTTTTGAAATATCAGCCTGTAGCTGATGACTTTAGAATGATTCGTTCTTCAACTGAAATTTCTTATGCATTTTCAAGATTTGGAAGATATGCTTATGATATTACCCAAGTGCGCGATTTGTTTGGAGATATTTCTGATTGTACTAATGAACCATTGTTTGAAATCACAAAAAAAGTCAAACACATGATAAAAGAAGCTGTTCTCTCTTATGCTGAATTAGATATACGACGTGCTGTAAAAATTCAAGAAGATGAGGTATTTATTGATAAAATCTACAAAGAACGGTTACCTAAACTCATCGAATCTAATAACACAAAATGCGCTCTAGCTGAAGCATTACTGTTGCGTTATTTGGAGAGAATCGGAGATCATGCTGTTTTTATGAGTGATGCAATAAACTATATCGTTACAGGTAAACACAAACCAAGTGAGAAGAGAATTGCATCTCATACCAAACCTTCTGTTTGATTTTAATTACAAAAGTTATTTTGCATGTGCTAAATAATTAGACGTATGGATAATCCTACTGAAATTAATTCAGTATACTGGGATGATGAGAAAAAATCATGGCAATACAAGATGGTCAAAGTTGAAGAGCATCATGGGTTTGTAGCATGTCAATACTGCAATAGACCAATGTCACACAGCATCAAAACAGATGGAGAATTCAAAGTAGTTTATGTCAAATGTGGATGCCCTAGTTCTGATCGCTAAAACTGATCTGCATTTTTATCCCTCAAAATTATTTTGTTAGTTGGATGGGCTGCAATTATCATGTATTTTCTCAAAATTTACTCTCTGATTTGATTAATTTAGCACATAGTAATTCTCAAAGGAGTCCTACTAATTTTGGTTAAGGAGAATTGTGGTGTTGTTGGCATTTACAGTCTAAGTGGAACTAATGTAGTTCCAATGGTAATTGATGCACTTCGAGCACTTCAACACAGAGGCCAAGAAGCATGGGGTCTTGCAATACCAAACAAACCTCCTCTCAAAAGATTGGGGCTAGTCTCTGCTGCCTCATCAGAATTTAAAACAATCACGCAAGAGTATGCATCTTCTGCAGTAATTGGACATGTTCGTTACTCTACAATAGGCAGAAGTTCACTTGAAAATGCACAGCCACTCAAAGTAAGAGATCTTTGTATTGCACATAATGGGACTATTGCAAATGTCCAAGAATTATCAAACCTTGTTGGTGGCTGTTCATTTACCCCACAAAATGCAAGTGATACACTTGTTGCAGCACAAAGACTAGTATCTTTAATTTCTGAGAATGGGGAGATGGGTAAAGCATTATCAATTTTCAAAAATGAAATGGTTGGCTCTTATTGTTTTACGTTTATTTCTGATGATAATTCTGTTTATGCTGCACGTGATCCAAAAGGATTTCGTCCTATGGTTTTAGGTCATAAGGAATCTGACGATACTTTTATTGTTGCATCTGAGTCATCTGCAATTTCTGCAGTAGGTGCTAAAATGCAACGAAATGTAAATCCTGGAGAATTAATAAAATTAAGCAAAAATGGTTTGGAGACTGAACGTTTCTCTGATGATCCTGCACGTGCACATTGTTCTTTTGAATTTACTTACTTTGCACATCCATCAAGTAACATGGAAGGAACCAACATCTATGTTGGACGAAAAAATATTGGAAGATTTTTGGCCAAAAAATTCCCAATCAATGATGCTGATTTAGTAACCCCAGTACCTGATTCTGCTAGACCTGCAGCATTAGGGTATGCACAAGAACTTGGTGTATCCTTTGATGAGGGATTGCTCAAAGATAGATATAGCAAAAAAGGACCATTGCGAAGTTTCATTGAACCTCACCAGTCAGATAGAATAGAGATCAATCGCTGGATTATCCCAATTCGTGAAATTATTGAAGGAAAACACGTAGTTGTAATTGATGATAGTTTGGTTCGTGGCACTAGTTCTAAGGCAATAATCAAAGCCCTGCGTAGAGCAGGTGCTAGAAAAATTAGTATGGTGATTACATACCCTCCAATCAAATTCCCTTGTTATGCTGGTATTGACTTTCCATCTCAAGAGGAACTTGCAACATTTTCTAATGGAAAGGATATGACTCAAGAAGAACTCACAGAAATGGTTAGACAAAGTATTGGTGCTGATTTTTTGGGATACAATGATGCTGAAAACCTTGCAGCAGCAGTTGGCATTCCAAAGAATTCTATGTGTTTTACATGCTCTTCTGGCAATTATGAATCACTTGGAATTACTCCTGAGTTTAGGAGTCGAGAAGAGATGAAAGGAGAATAAGGCATTTTTTTAAATATACTAAATTGAGTCGATGAATATGCAAGCAATATGGAATGATGTGGTAATTGCTCAAAGCGATGATACTGTGGTAGTAGAGGGGAATCATTACTTTCCGTTTGATTCTATAAAGCAAGAATATTTTCAAAAAACTGATCAGACTAGTTTTTGTGGTTGGAAGGGCATGGCAAATTACTATTCAGTAACTGTGAATGGTAAAACTAACCAAGACTGTGCATGGTACTATGCAGAACCTAATGATGCTGCCATGAAGATAAAAGGAATGGTTGCTTTTTGGAATGGCGTTAAAATAACTGAATAATTTTAATTCTTTTTTAAAATCAGTAATAATCAATCAGATAATAAACTCATCCCAAAACCCAGATTTCCATTACAGTTCAGATATTCTTACGACTGGAGAGGAGTTTGAAAATTTGAACTGTATTTTGCTGTTTTTTAGTTTTAGGATGAATTGAATATAATTTATATGTCGTCGACGACCTTAAAATCGTATGGCAGATAAAAAAGAAAATATAGACTTTGGATCGATGACTTCGGAAGAAATAATAGAGAAGGTAAGAAGTGGTGAGATTGACTCATGCGAATACCATACGCCGGGCAGTTATCTAAAAGCTATGGAATCATGAGATAATGATTATAAGACCTTGGGGCAATACAAGAAAACACTTCAATCATTACCATTTGGATCAATAACTGATCCTAAAACAGATCATCTAGTAAATTATTCATGACAATACAGATCCAAGAACAGCATTGTTGAAACATTTTTCATGATTCACAAGGAAATCTCAGATGCTCGATGGAGTACCATTGCGCCGCAATTACCAAAACCTGCCAAAACAGGACGTCCGAGACGTGATGACAGGACGACAATCAACGGAGTTTTGTTTGCGTTAGCTACCGGATGCAGACGGGCAGACATGCCAGACAAGTACGGCTCAAAACCGCTGCACATCTTCGATTCCAAGAGCTACAACAAAAGGGAATATGGAAGAAAATTCTCTCCAAACTAATAAAATCCGCACGCAGGCAAGGCAGGATTGACCTCCAAAAAATATCAATTGACTCCTCGTCGATTGCTGCCAAAAAAGGGGGGATAAGATAGGATATGGCGGATTCAAGAGGATTTCAGGCGCAAAAATACATGTTGCCGTAGAGCAAGACGGTTTGCCAATTTCGATTAGAGCCGGTTCTGCAAACCAACATGACAGCACAAAATTCATTGATGTCATGGAAAACATTTCGGAATTTGCAGATAACGGCCTGATGCAGATGACTATCTCTGCATATGCTGATAAGGGGCACGATGCGAAACAAATTAGGAATTATCTCAGATGTTGCGAAATTGACTGTTGCATCCCGTACAAAAGGAACTCAAAGAGCATCGCACAAAATAGGAATCAAAGACATCATGGCAAAACAAGATTTGTTGTTGAGAGATTCCTTGCACGGCTCAAGTGTGGCTTTCACGGGACGGCAGTCAGATGCGAAAAGAACTGATGATTATTTGAGACTTGGGCATAATGGTTTACAAAAATAAGGTCTAAAATAATTCAACAGCAAGGCATTCTCTTTACAGTTCTTGGATGATTCTCTGCACCAATCATGCATGCAATGCGCTGCCAACTGTACGCCAAAACGCAGATCAGCACACAAATATGATTTCACATTGCATGATCCCTTTACGGGAACTGCTCTGATGCCAAGCGCGTCTTTGAATGTCTCAAGGAGCGGTTCAATTGAGGTTCTTCTATCCGCATGCAATTCCTGACCGATCGCAGAGTCGTAAAATTCCACAAGCTTGATCCTTTCCGGGGGCGTACGCGGGCATGTCTTATCGGAGTGACAACCCCGGATGTTTTTTGCCGCACGAATCATGCGGTTTGGAATCATCGTATGCAGGATCTGCTAAAACATTTCGTATGATTCCTGAAAGTGATTTTATCAATGCATCAAACGTCCTGCCATCATGAATGTTTGCAGTACTGACACTAGCGGGCAACGGAACAATCAACTTGCCGGCGCTGCAACCCATGTGCAGCTTATACCCGAATATCCGACCCCTTGATTTGGAGGAGAATCCCCATCTTGCATCCGTATCAGTCCCTGAAATTGGCAAACGATTATTCTTCATGTCGGATTTGTGCCATGCAGGACCATCTGCTTTTGGCAGAGAACTGTCCGCTGATGCAGACGTGTCATCAGCCATTCCTTCTGATGCGAACAGACTTCCCATCGTCCCGATGATGTCCCCAATGGGCAGGTTCTGAAATCGCCTGTCAACAGTACGCCTGTCTGGGATTTGAGTCAGTCTGCAGACCCTGAAGAATTTGTCATCGTTGCGTTTGATTGATAAAAAATAATGAAGTGTGTCGTTACCTGAATTCTCATCTGAGATTTTATGATGAATAGTTGCACCATCAGAACAGTTGAACAGGCATACGGTCTGCCAGGTCTGAATATCTCCCCATGCAGAGACAATGTTCTAACCAGATACAAAACACCGATAAGAATGACCCTGACAGAATCTTGCCGGGGGATTTTTACATTCATGTTGCAATGAAATGACATTGCAAGGATCCTCAGCTTTTTTCATTTGAATAGTTTGAGAAATTGATTAAAAATTAGGATTAGTTATGCCCAAGTATCAGTTATCTCAACTTGTATTTTCCATCCAAATACCCCTGCTCAATGCAGATAAGATGTATCTTTTTGTTTTGCGTGTCTACCACGTGCGTTATAGGAAACGGTTCATTGGAAGGTTTGTCCCCGTCATACTCATCAACGATATCAATATCCAGTTTATCATAACCAAGATCAGCACTATACACAATATAGTCAAGTGAATCGATAATGAAAGTTCTCTTGGTTTTTTCAATAGTGATAAACTGTCTAAAAAAAGATTTAGTGATTAACAGCTTCCACGATGTCATTGACTCCGTATAGGATATACTTTAGTGCACATTAATACCTATGCACATCCTTATTAACAGATTCCACGATGTCATTGACTCCGTATAGGAACATATTGCCTTCTAACATGCTACCCTCAAAAGCATATCGTACATCCCCCCTTTTTAGAGACTTTTTGAAGTCTTCAATATCTGTCATTTGCTGTTTTGTAAAGACGATTTTTGTGTATTTTTGATTTTTTGCCATTTGTAATGCCATGATTTTTTCTTTCAATGTTTGTATATAATTCATTCCGTTGAAAATCATCGATCTTGGGCTATGAAGAATGCAGATCAGACACGCCCAGACCACAGATTACCGCAGTTCCCCTCAGTATTGATGTGCCGTTAAGTTACTGCTTTTTGTCGTTGTCATTATTTTTTGTGATCCAAATCATCTGTAGATTCCAGTCCCAGCCTTTTGTCGATGATATGATCAACTCATCTCAAAACTGATCATTTAGTGAAATTTTTACGATCATCCTAGCCTAACAATTACCGAACATGACTAATTTTCATGTAATTTCAAGAACTAACTGAGACTTGGGCATAATGGTTTACAAAAATAAGGTCTAAAATCATTCAACAGCAAGGCATTCTCTTTACAATTCTTGGATGATTCTCTGCACCAATCATGCATGCAATGCGTTGCCAACTGTACGCCAAAACGCAGATCAGCACAGATGATGATTTCACATTGCATAATCCCTTTACGGGAACTGTTCTGATGCCAAGCGCGTCTTTGAATGTCTCAAGGAGCGGTTCAATTGATGTCTTTCTATCCGCATGCAACTCCTGACCGATCGCAGAGTCGTAAAATTCCACAAGCTTGATCCTTTCCGGGGGCGTGCGCGGGCATGTCTTATCGGAGTGACAACCTCAGATGTTTTTTGCCGCACGAATCATGCAGTTTGGAATCATCGTATGCAGGATCTGCCAAAATATTTCGTATGATTCCTGAAAGTGATTTTGTCAATGCATCAAACGTCCTGCCATCATGAATGTTTGCAGTACTGACACTAGCGGGCAACGGAACAATCAACTTGCCGGCGCTGCAACCCATGTGCAGCTTATGCCCGAATATCCGACCCCTTGATTTGGAGGAGAATCCCCATCTTGCATCCGTATCAGTCCCTGAAATTGGCAAACGATTATTCTTCATGTCTGATTTGTGCCATGCAGGACCATCTGCTTTTGGCAGAGAACTGTCCGCTGATGCAGACGTGTCATCAGCCATTCCTTCTGATGCGAACAGGCTTCCCATCGTCCCGATGATGTCCCCAACGGGCAGGTTCTGAAATCGCCTGTCAACAGTACGCCTGTCTGGGATTCGAGTCAGTCTGCAGACCTTGAACAATTTGTCATCGTTGCATTTGACTGATAAAAAATAACGAAGTGTGTCGTTGCTTGGAATTCTCATCTGAGATTTTATGATGAATGATTGCACCATCAGAACAGTTGAACAGGCATCCGGTCTGCCAGGTCTGAATATCTCCCCATGCAGAGATGATGTTCTGACCAGATACAAAACACTGATAAGAATGACTCTGACAGAACCCTGCCGGGGATTTTTACGTTCATGCTGCAATGAAATGACATTGCAAGGATCCTTGGCTTTTTTCATTTGAATAGTTTGAGAAACTGATTAAAAATTAGGATTAGTTATGCCCAAGTCTCAACTAACTGACAAACAAACAATGGGACATGATAAAGCCACACATTCCAAAACCTGCCAAGACGGGCAGGCCAAGAGACGATGGCAGAAGAATCATCAACGGAGCAATCATCTGCGTCTTGATATCCGGATGCAGGCGGAGCGAGATGCCAACAAAATATGGCGATGACTCTGCTGCAGGCAGAAGACCAGACTCCTGGCAGCAAAAAGGAGTCTGGAAGAGAATCCTATCCGGTTTAATCAAAACAGCTCATAAGCAAGGAAGAATCAATCTGCAAAAGATGATATCCGTTGACTCCTCGACAATCCCTGCCAAAAAGGGGGCGCAGCGTAACAGGATATGACGGATTCAGGAAGATTTCAGGCGCAAGGACTCGCGTTGCCGTAGGGCAGAACGGATTTCCAATCTCAATCAGGACCAGTCCTGCAAATGTTCATGACAGTACAAAGTCTGCAGATGTCATGGAAAACATTTCGGAATTTATGGATGATGATGGCGCCATCAAACAGATTGCCTCAGTTTATGCTGACAGGGGAGGATATGACAGTACGGCCATTAGAGGCTATTTGAAAAATAGAAATACAATTGCATGTGTTCCGATTAGAAAGAATGGCAAGTCATCGGAGAGAACAAATCGCACAAGAAATATGATTCGGTTCGATGCGTTGCGGAGGGATTATTCTTTGGTTGGCTCAAAAATGGATTTCACAGGACAGGAATCAGATATGAAAGGAGATGTGAAAACTGTCTTGCGTTTGTTGGTATTGCGTCATTTTTGATGTATTGCAGGGTTTTGAGATGAGTTGGATATACTCAAAGTGCTTGGAATTCTTCACTCCATTTGTGATATGCCCTAATCATTTCAGGCGAAACACTTGGTTTTCGTCTTTCCATGATAGTTTTAAAATCACTAGTAGTCAATTCTCGTGGTTGTACTGTTTCTTCACCTTCTACTGGTTCATGGTAATCAGGGGAGTCAAAAATTTCATGAACTGTTTTGATTTGGGCTGCTTGACATACATCTTTGATGTCACTAGCACTATAGCCGTCAAATAATTTTGCCAATTCAGTATTATTTACATTCAAATCTTTTCTTAGAGGGGCAGTATATTGTTCAAATAGATTTTCTCTTGCCTCTTGTGTTGGAAGAGAAACATAGATTCTTTTTTGGAATCTTCTCAAGAAAGGCCAGTCAAGACTCCAAGGTTTGTTTGTTGCCCCAATTACATAAAGCATCAAGTCTTTTCCTTTACCATTAACACCATCCATCTCAGTTAAGAATTGATTTTTAGTTCTAACCTCGCCACCCACTTCACTATTTCTAGAACCTAACAAAGAATCTACTTCATCTACAAACAAAATTACTGGTTTACCCTCTTTTTCAGCATATTGTCTTGCCATTGCAAATAATTTTGAAACATTTTTTTCTGCTTCACCTAACCATTTACTCATCATAGATGAGGCATCAACATTAATGAAATAACCATCCATCTCATTTGCAGTAGCAGCTGCAAGCATTGTTTTTCCAGTTCCCGGTGGACCATAAAGTAGCATTCCTTTTGGCCATCCGAGAGGGAATAAGTCAGGTCTTTTGGTTGGATAAACAATAGATTCACGTAATGCGCTTTTAGCATCATCTAAACCAATCACCTGATCCCAAGTAACATCAGGTTTTTCTTTCATTACTAATTCTTCAAAATCATTTTCATTTTCTTGTCTTTTTACAGATGCTTTTTGTTCGTCATCAGAAGCTTTTGGATCAACTGCAGGCTCTACACCATGAGATTGTTGTAATGAATTAATTCGATTATGATAAGAAGTACATCGTTCTTTGTAAATTGGATTGAGTTTACTGTTAGGGTATAATTGCAATAATTTCACCAGTGCATCAATTGCTTGCTGATAATGGGTAATTGCCATGCCACGTGCACCTTGAGAATCAAATTTGATAGCCTCAGAAGCATTTTTGCTTGCTGTGTTTTCTAATTCTTGCGGTGCTAAGCTCATCTAAATTACCTATTTAGTGTCTCCTTGAGAATTTTGTTGGTATTCTACGGTGTGAACCTCTGTAGCAAAATTGGTTAAATTAATTCCACTTGTTTCACGCTCATTATAGTCAGGGCCATCATGGTATTTTTCCTTAAAATCAGATTTATCAGAAATGTGAGTATGTATGTCCTTTATCTTGTTTATAGAATCCTCAGCAGAAATAATTAATTCTGAGATTTCATCATCCAAATCACCCAGAGAATCGGCAGTATCAGAAATAATGAATACAAAGTGCTTGAGAATTGAGCGCATTTCTTTTTTATCGGCATATTTACACAACATAAAATCAGCGACACCTGCGATTTTATCTAAATCTTGTAACTCTTCTAAAGATAGTTTATCGATTTTATCATCATCAGAAGGTTTGACTGTAGATAGTTTTTTATCAATTTTCGAAGAGATGGACCTAATGCGGTCAACATCCTTTGAGAAATTACGTTTAGAATTAAGCAATGTCAAGTATCGCATAATTTAGAAAAATCAAGATTAGGATACTGCTTACTTATTTTACGGTTCGAACTAAAATATTACTTACAATATATAGAATTTCAGAGTACGGCAGGAGACAGAAGACATCTAAGGAACTCGATAACCCATTTCGGACATCAATCTCCCTATAGTTCTGGCAATTTCACGTGCCATTGTCACCATTATTTTTGGATCAAGATTTGATTCATAAAAATTAGAATGTAATGTACTTGAGACTTGGGCATAACTAATCCTAATTTTTAATCAGTTTCTCAAACTATTCAAATGAAAAAAGCCAAGGATCCTTGCAATGTCATTTCATTGCAGCATGAATGTAAAAATCCCCGGCAGGGTTCTGTCAGGGTCATTCTTATCAGTGTTTTGTATCTGGTCAGAACATCATCTCTGCATGGGGAGATATTCAGACCTGGCAGACCGGATGCCTGTTCAACTATCTGATGGTGCAACTATTCATCATAAAATCTCAGATGAGAATTCCAAGCAACGACACACTTCGTTATTTTTTATCAGTCAAATGCAACGATGACAAATTGTTCAAGGTCTGCAGACTGACTCGAATCCCAGACAGGCGTACTGTTGACAGGCGATTTCAGAACCTGCCCGTTGGGGACATCATCGGGACGATGGGAAGCCTGTTCGTATCAGAAGGAATGGCTGATGACACGTCTGCATCAGCGGACAGTTCTCTGCCAAAAGCAGATGGTCCTGCATGGCACAAATCAGACATGAAGAATAATCGTTTGCCAATTTCAGGGACTGATACGGATGCAAGATGGGGATTCTCCTCCAAATCAAGGGGTCGGATATTCGGGCATAAGCTGCACATGGGTTGCAGCGCCGGCAAGTTGATTGTTCCGTTGCCCGCTAGTGTCAGTACTGCAAACATTCATGATGGCAGGACGTTTGATGCATTGACAAAATCACTTTCAGGAATCATACGAAATATTTTGGCAGATCCTGCATACGATGATTCCAAACTGCATGATTCGTGCGGCAAAAAACATCTGAGGTTGTCACTCCGATAAGACATGCCCGCGCACGCCCCCGGAAAGGATCAAGCTTGTGGAATTTTACGACTCTGCGATCGGTCAGGAGCTGTATGCGGGTAGAAAAACCTCAATCGAACCGCTCCTTGAGACATTCAAAGACGCGCTTGGCATCAGAACAGTTCCCGTAAAGGGATTATGCAATGTGAAATCATATTTGTGTGTGTTGATCGCGTTTTGGCGTACAGTTGGCAGCGCATTACATGCATGTCGGTGCATGGAATCATCCAAGAATTGTAAAGAGAATGCCTTGCTGTTGAATAATCTTAGACTTTATTTTTGTAAACCATTATGCCCAAGTCTCAGATATCTACTTGAGAGTGTCAATTGGAACCGACATACTGGATAGTTTGGAATGAGTTGCTAGGATAGTAACCATTATTGTCTGATCCGCCTATGGAAACGCCTGTTGCCACTTTTTGGATATTCACAGTATGCATCTGCATCACAAATCGTCTGATCCGCCTATGGAAACGCCTGTTGCCACAGGGTTCTTGTGCAAATTTTGAGCCTTTTTACAGTAATGACCCTCAAGTCTTATCTATATGCTCCAGCACCAAAGATGTGGCCATCATGCATGACTACCCACGATGATTTTAATTCGTCTTTCTTAGTCTCTGGGTTTACCCACATATATTGCACCCATCCTCCCTCTTCTGTAGCTGCCTTACTTATCGCATTCCCGATATTGAGGCCGTTAGAGTCTACCATTGCAGTCACATTCTCTCCGATCATGGTACTGTTTGCGCCATGAAAGACCAGTAACTGGTCTTTTATTACAAAGAGGTACGGGGCGCTGCCGGAAAACTTGCCAGCATCCAGATCTTCAATTGAGTTGTTTTGGCTGTAATTTACAATTGCATCGGCAACCATCATCTGGGCACCAAGATTGCCATCAGCGTATCTGTCAAACTGTGTCCATGCACCATCGATTATCCTGTAGATGTTAAAGTCTTGATCCTTCCTGTCTCCGTTCTTGTCCATACTGGTCCTTCCGGTCGCACCGTCATACTCTTCTGCTGCCTGTGGAATGTTATGTGACAGATTGTCACCTGGCATCTCAAGGGCACGTCCTATTAGATGTATTGTATCATATGCCGTATAGACGTAGGAAATAAGATCGCCGTCGGCTTCCATATGGTCACGTACTGCATTATGTATTGGATTCTCTTTGTACGCTGCTACTGGTGCCGTAAACTTTATCTCAGCAGCGATGCGTGCCAACTCGCCTTCTACAAGTGCCTCGTTTAGTGCGTTCCCATCTGTGCCATACCACTGTGTAGAGTTCCACCACGCAACCTTGCCAAACTCTTCAAGTATATCTGCGGTTTCATCAAAGCCTACCATCACTACGCCGAACTTGCCATCACTTGAGTGTGTTGAGAAGACATCAGATATCTTCTTTATGATCTCTGTTGGAACAGGCTTGTCCGGTGTGTATGGGATGTATGTGGCGTTGATCCCGCTTATCTCCTCTCTGATCTTTTTACTAAAGTCTGTACCCCATGCATCATCTCTGTAAACGATGGCTGCCGCTTTCACGCCGTCTGCCTTCATCATATTTAATGTCAAAAGTGTGCTCACATCGTCAGGAACCATCATTCTGAATACAGAGTCCTCAAATGCAAGTGATGGTGCAGTGGAACAACAAGATACCAGAACCATCTCGTTCTCTTTTACATACTCCATTATCGCTTTAAGCTCCATGCTGGAATAGGGACCCGATGCAACACGGACTCCTTCACTCTTTAGACTAGATATTGCCTCTAGCGCCCCTTTTGTGCTGGTTTTCGTGTCATGTGGCACAAGTTCTAACTCTATGCTCTCCTGACGCTTGTTAAAGTCATCTACTGCCTTTTTTGTGGATGTAAGAATCTGGCTACCGTATGAACTTGCATCACCGGTTGCCGGATACAAAAGGCCTACCTTTACAGTTGTCACGCCTCCTCCCATATCGTCCGAATCTAACTGCCTGTTGTAGTCGAGATCGTCTTCTGCAAATGATTGACCATCGTACTCGCACTCCTTTGGCATAGACTCCAAAATCTGACCATTTGCTGCAACACATTGATTAAAGTCCTCGACGACAATCTTTGCCCAGTCTCTCTGGACTAGTTTGTCCACAGAGGACATCATCAGGCATGCTGGACTGTTGTTTGATACCCTGTAAACCTTCACCATCTCCTTCTTGGAGCACATAAAGTCATTATGATCTTGCTTTTTTTCGCTTTGCTGCTCGGAGGCTGTGAGCGTTACAAACTCTACGATCTCGTCATTTTGATCATCTGCTGTGGCATGAGCCATACCCATAGAAAAAGCAAAAAGTACAAAGACGCCGAAGAGATGAACATTCAAACTGTATTCAATATTAGTTGGTTGTTATCTTATTAATAACCTTTTATAGAATAGGTTCTGTAACGTCTTTGGGAGTTCTAAACTGAATTTTCTTGGTAAAGTGAGGCGTTTTGAATTATTGTCTTCCACTTGTTGTCACCATCAAGGCAGAAGCTCAACAAACAGAGCAAAATAGCGTAAAACCCTATGAAATTGATGAAATCATGAGTGCTATGAAAAAAGCTGATCCACACATGATGGAATTCTCAAAGATTTCAATCTTTGATATAATTTCTGCAAAGGATACAATGTCAGATAACGAGATACTCATCATAAATGATTTTGTAGAGATGCATAATCAGTACATCGTAGATATCAAGACAGATCCAGACTCTTATCATGAATATGATGCTGAACTAAAAGAAAAGTTCGTAGAGCTAGAAGAAGAAGTACAAGAAAGCGTATCTGTTGAAGTCAATTACATGAGACTTGGGCATAACTAATCCTAATTTTTAATCAGTTTCCCAAACTATTCAAATGAAAAAAGCTAAGGATCCTTACAATATCATTTCATTGCAGCATGAATGTAAAAATCCCCGGCAGGGTTATGTCAGAGTCATTTCTTATCGGTGTTTTGTATCTGGTCAGAACATTGTCTCTGCATGGGGAGATATTCAGACCTGGCAGACCGTATGCCTGTTCAACTATTCTGATGGTGCAACTATTCATCATAAAATCTTGGATGAGAATTCCAAGCAACAACACACTTTATTATTTTTTATCAATCAAATGCAACGATGACAAATTGTTCAAGGTCTGCAGACTGACTCGAATCCCAGACAGGCGTACTATTGACAGGCGATTTCAGAACCTGCCCGTTGGGGATATCATCGGGACGATGGGAAACCTGTTCGTATAAGAAGGAATGGCTGATGACACGTCTGCATCAGTGGACAGTTCGATGCTAAAAGCAAATGGTCCTGTATGGCACAAATCCGACATGAAGAATAATCGTTTGCCAATTTCAGGAACTGATACGGATGCAAGATGGGGATTCTCCAAATCAAAGGGTTGGATATTCGGGTATAAGCTGCACATGAGTTGCAGCGCCGGCAAGTTGATTGTTCCATTGTCCGCCGGTGCCAGTACCGCGAATATTCATGATGGCAGGACGTTTGATGCATTGATAGAATCACTTTCAGGAATCATACGAAATATTTTGGCAGATCCTGCATACGATGATTCCAAACTGCATGATTCGTGCGGCAAAAAGCATCTGAGGTTGGTTACTCCGATAAGACATGCCCGCGTACGCCCCCGGAAAGGATCAAGCTTGTAGAATTTTACGACTCTGCGATCGGTCAAGAGTTGCATGCGGATAGAAAAACCTCAATTGAACCGCTCTTTGAGACATTCAAAGACACGTTTGGCATCAGAACAGTTCCCGTAAGGGGATCATGCAATGTGAAATCACCTGTGTGTCGATCTGCGTTTTGGCGTACAGTTGGCAGCGCATTACATGCATGATTGGTGCAGAGAATCATCCAAGAATTGTAAAGAGAATGCTTTGCTGTTGAATGATTTTAGACTTTATTTTTGTAAACCATTATGCCCAAGTCTCATATAATTCGGTTCGATATGTTGTGGAGAGATTCTTTGGTTGGCTCAAAAATGGATTTCACAGGACAAGAATCAGATATGAAAGGAGATGTGAAAACTATCTTGCGTTTGTTAGTATTGCGTCATTTTTGATGTATTGCAGGGTTTTGAGATGAGTTGCATGTAATTGATGAGACTACCGGAGAATACAAAATATTGGATGAGCCTTTCTATGATCATCAAAAGAAAGACACACGTGTTTATATGTCTCGTTCACAAGGAATTGATATTTTATCGTCTGATTTTGAGTTTGAAAAAGATTTTCCATCTGCTTTGAATCTTTTGGATGTGCCATTTAGAATGCATGGTTTAGATGTACAATTTGATCCCGTAAAATTACATACTTCATCTGTTGTTTTAAAAGTAGATAGTTTGCCTTCTAAAATTTCTAACGCTATAGGTTTTCAATCTAGTATTGGACATGAAAGTCATGTGTATATGTATGACAACGGCGATAACACAATATCTCTAACTGACCAAAAACGTCCTATAACTTTAGGTGCAAATGATCTTTAGCAGTAACAGTGTACCTGCAATGACCAAAGACGATCCTGGTTATGAAGAGGACATGAGAGCAGTAGAATCAATGCATAATGGAACACGTCTTGATATTGTAGATGATATAGCGGATCGTTATAGGAGTTTAGATGATGATTTTGATTTGAAGATGGAGATTTTATTCTCTGGATTTTACACTCAAAGCTTCTTTGACGTGTTATTTCAAAGACACCCTGATCTTCTAGATGACAAAAAAACACAATCAATATACTCTGGTTGGATTGAGTTGGAACCTGAATACAAAGAGACATATAATTATGATAAAAAAGAATCAGATTCCAAACTCAATACCCAAAATTTTTTACCTAGCTTAAATTGGGTACTGCCATTTGCTTATGCTTCTTCATCAGACATTACAATTTATGGTAAATCCGTTCTCATTAATGCCGATACAAAAAACCTTGGAAATGCTAAAAATATCAAAGTATGTGCTTTTGAGTATAATGAATTCAAACCTACAATTAAGCAAAAATTTGACAACAGATCAATCTGTACCAAAACAGACAAGTCCATCAATACCAATTAGAGCCGGTCCCGCAAATCAGCACGACAGTGCCAAGTTCATTGACATGGTACAAGACATCTCAGAATTTGCAGATGATAGTCTGATAGATGCAGTTGTCTCTGCATATGCAGAACGGGGGATACGATGCAAAATACACTAGAGACTATATGAGATGTCGTGGAACCAACTGCCGCATTCCATGCAAAAAGAACCCGAAGAACATCGCGCAAAACAAGAACCAAAGACATCATGGCAAGGCAGGATTCGTTACAGGGCGATTCCTTGCGTGGCTCAGGTGTGGTCTTCACGGGACGGCAGTCAGATGCGAAAGGAGCTGTGGCAACTATCTGTCCCGGATTTGCGTATCCGGCACGTATAATGATGTATTGGAGGGTTTTAGGATGAGTTGAATGCTGGTTTGGGTGAGTAGACAGTCAAAACTTATCAGTCTTTGCCATAGACTGATTTGTGATCACCTACAACAATCAACAAAATAATTTTTTGTGGATTGATGACTTTGTAGATCAGCCTGTATGACTG
This sequence comes from Candidatus Nitrosopumilus sp., assembly GCA_963422575.2. GTDB lineage: Archaea > Thermoproteota > Nitrososphaeria > Nitrososphaerales > Nitrosopumilaceae > Nitrosopumilus. The sequence goes on from CAXXKU010000001.1 coordinate 39,690, forward strand.
ATTCAGTTCATAGGCAAGATACCCTTTGTATTTTCCCTTCTTTGTAACACCAAGTTCTGCAGGTGATTCAGATTTTACAAGGGCCAGTATTGCATCTTCTGTTTGTTTTTGTAGTTGTGACGATAATTTTTTGTAGCTAGTAACAAACAGTCTGGTTCTTTCTAAATGCCACAAGGTTATTTTTCCTTATGAAGATCTTGTATCAGTTCTTCGGCAGTATGAAATCTCTTTGGTTTGTCCTTACCTGTTTCATATTGTTTTATGGCATGTTCTTCATTTGGCCAGAGATTTTCACCTGTAACTTGTTTTGACTTTGACATGTTTTTTGATGGATGCATCTTGTTATTAAAATTGATCCATTTTCTGGTTCTGTGTATTCTTAGTGACCTGTTTTCTCCTGGCTATTTTGGCGACCTGTTCTTTTTGGCATTTTGAATCAGTGTCATCCACTTGTTTAATCCTTCAACTCTTACACCTGAGGCTTCTGCTGGCGTCTTGTCATCAAGCCCCATATGTCCACGAATGAAATTATGGCGAATCTGCATGCCTGTAATTATCGCAGAATCTTTCGTTTTCAGTGAACGCATTACTTTTTCTCTGTCTCCTAGTTCTCCATTAAGGCGTTCCATCTTGTTGTTGTTGTTCCTGTCGCCTTTGAGATGCATGTGGCGTATGTGTCTAGTCTCTTTGTGTAGAAAATTCTTTGCCTCATACTCTTTTTTGTATGCCAAATGAAAGTCAGGTGCTCCATCAGAGATTAGCAGGCTAGGCTTTTTTCCTGCAACTGCAACACCGTTTTTAAACAAAGGACTGACGTCTTGTATGCACTTTCTATTTGAAACCTGTTTTGCTATCAGATATCTAGTCTTATCACACATCATGCAGTAAAGATACTCTCTGTTGCCTTTGATTTTCAAAAATATTTCGCCTGTTCTCCGTTTCTCACTTAACTTGGGTGTTATTGTTTGCAAATAGGAATCCATCAACCCCGCATATTTTTTAATCCAATTCTCTATTGTTCTATGAGTAACATACACTCCTAGTATTTTCATGGAATCAGCAGTACGTCTTAATGATTCACCGTTAGAGTAAAGGTTCATAGCCAGTGTTACAGTTTCAGGTGTGGCCTTTAGTATCTCAAATCCAAAGTTGGCAACAAATCGCCTGCCACACTCTTACACTTGAACTGTTGAAAATTACCATGTTTTGTTTTTTTGATTCCCTTTTTGATTATTCTATCGGATGGACTAGATACGATATGGCATATGCAGGTAATATGCCAATAGAAGATCAGGAAAAATATGCCAGGTCAATGGGTTATCATCTTTGATAGCAAAGTTGCATGGCATAACAAAACAGGAAGGGGCATTGAAAAAGATGCTGAAAAATACCAAAAACAAAAAATAGTCCCCATCATATTTCGAGTTTCAGACGGTTCAGATTGGCTACTGTAAAAAAATGAATCACGAATCCTGTACATTCAAATACCTACTTCGTAAATCGGGTGACGATTATGATTTCTTTCCAATGCTGTCCCTGGAGATACATTTCAAGTCAAAAATAACAACTACAAGAGGAATAATTGATTCGGGTTCTACTGCAACATATATGCCATTAAACATTGCAAAGACAATCGGTTTATTTGATGAAGGCAGCAGTTTGATACCTGCAAAATCAAGAAGTATTTCTGGAAAGTCTGGAGTTTACCAAGCTGTCATTCCGTCCTTGAAAGTATTGCATAAACAAACCCTGTTTGACGATACCAGTCTCAGGTTTTCCATAAACCAAAAGATTAGACTTGAAAGTATTGCATAAACAAACCCTGTTTGATGAGTTTAGAAATCCCGCCATTGGCATATTACGTCAAAATCAAGGAATATGCCTTATGATCTTAGGTCGTGGTTTAATTTTTAATAGATACGATGTTACTTTTTCAGATAAACGTAAAAAAGTGATATTGACAAAATACAAGAAAGGTTAGAAAATAATTGATGTCAGGATCAGTTAGAGCTATCGGGTCACCAAAATAGCCAGGAGAAAACAGGTCACTAAGAATACACAGAACCTGAAAAACGATTGCAACAATAACAAAATGGAAAGATTAAACGGTACAATTAGAGACGGGGAAAAAGTAATGCGTTCACTGAAAACGAAAGATTCTGCGATAATTACAGGCATGCAGATTCGCCATAATTTCATTCGTAAACATATGGGAATAGATGGTAAGACGCCAGCTGAAGCTTCGGGTGTGAAAATTGAAGGTGACAACAAATGGATTACTCTGATTCAAAATGCCTCAAAATCACAGGTCACCCCACTACACAGAAGAAAACGGGTCACCTAGATCACACAGAATCTTTATTAATGACGTGCCCAACAAAGATTGATGCACTTGTTAACATTGGGACAAATAATCAATTACAAATTAAACTACCATTACCACAAGAAAGGAGGTGACATATCTTTACTATCATCAGGACAATATGGCCTGATGTCAATTGAGAGACATGGCAAGGAAGAGGGGTTAGTCCATATTCATATTGCCGCTGTGTGTGAGAACACGTGTTGAACATTTCAACATCATCAAAAGCAAGACCTCTATCATCCGGATTGACCGTGCCATCACGCCTTGTGGCGGTGTTCTTTGGCATAATACTACTCACGTCTGCCGTTGCCGCAGTCGCTACACCGCCTCTCCCCGCGTACGCGCACGACGGCAAAGAGGTCAACCACAAGTGGACAAAGGACGGCAGGCTCAAGATCTACTGGCATCACCTTCACGAGTCTTTTATCGACGGGGACAGGATTTCATGCCCAAGCCCGCGCGACTCAAAGGCTCTTTGCTCCACTGATGGGAACGGTGTACCACATAAGGTGATATACAAGGTATGCTCGGCCCAAATGTTTCCTGATGAGCCAGAATTCTGTAGAGATACAAAGGTCCCCAAAATGATGATGTCACTCTCAAAATTGACGCCGGGAACCACAGTAAATTATGATGTCCGGTATGTGTTTGTCCCTCTTTCGAGCGGAGACGTAAGCGACGGCGGCACGTTGCTGAACTCAGGATCGTTTATGGTTCCATCGCTGACAATAACCAAAGTTAAGGGACTCACGTCCAACAACTCGATGGGTGAAGGACGTCATTACAACCTGAAGGCAGAATCCCTTACCATCTCCGGTTTTATCGTTGGGCCCGGCTCCGCCGAGGTCCTGTCAATCGACATGAACACAAGAAAGGGTGAGATGAGAGGATCGACTCCGATAGCGTCAGACACTAACATCACAAAAGACGGCGGCTTTACGATAACGTACGACGGAGCGGGGGACACCATGAAGAATGTTGGCAAGTACACTCGGGTACTGTATGCCACGACGGAGACCGACGGCGATATCTTGCACGGAACACCTGAATACATAACGATACATGTCCCCCCCAAGTCACCTCACAACGCCAACTCCTTGCCGTCACCGGACCACTCGTCATGCATGACCTCAGGCATCAAAACCGAGAGGTGCTATATTCCGCCAGTTCCCGCCAGTCTCTCGGATCTGAGAGCCGTTGCAGGTGATGGACTGGTCCACCTCTCTTGGACACCTGCCGAGGAGATAGATCATCACGCAATCGAGACCGGCAAATTTACCTATACTACTGGCGTTGATAAAAAGACTTCCGATGATTGTACATATTTGTACAAGTGTGACCCGATGCCGTCTTACACGAGTAGCGTATATGAGAAAGACTCCCACAGGGTCATACTCTACCATGAAAGGCATGATCTCGACCTTGCAGACCATCAGGTGATGTATACCTTGCTAGACGGACATAAGATCATATTACCTTGGAAGGAATACACCAAGGAGCCGTTTACATCAGGTGCGATTACGGTAGGGGGTCTAGAAAACGGCAAGCAGTACGCCTTTAAGGTAGCCGGCGTAAACGGTTATGGGGTTGTTGGACCGCATACAGATCCAGTCTTTGCGACACCCCTTAATGAGTCATCCCCTGTCCCTATAGTTGAGATCACCAAACCCGCCGGCACCGTCAAAACAGACATGTTAAAACTTGTCACCGACAGCAGTATACTCACGATCAGTGGTGAGGTCACCCCCGCCGGGGAACTTGTGATAATGGATTCTGATAAAAATTATCTCGGACACATACTCCCAGCCGGAAATACGGACCAGACCAAATGGAGCCACACGTTACAAAACATGCAAATGGGCAAGTATAATGATTTTTACTTGGAGAGTAGATCATCATCCGACAGCGACATAAGGAGTATTGTCCCCCTTCATGTCCAAGTGGCCTACCCTGACAACAACGGCAAAATAGATATAACTAATTCCCCAATACCGGCCTATCTAGAAGCCGTACCGCCGGCAATCAGGATGGCAGGACCTGACGGCGTGCCCTTTGCCTATCCGTCCACCCCACTTCCCGACGGCCTGATATATGGCGGCTGGAGTGTGGGTGTATCCAAGGAGTGGGATGGTACGGTTACCGTCAAACCAAGACCTATGAAGCAATCTGATCCGGGGGAACACTTGCCCAAGGACGCAAACGGTAACGCAGACCCACCATCCGAGATGCGTTACCAAACGAACGCCGACTCCCTTACCCTCAATGGGGTCGTCAGACCTGCAGGCGAGCTCGTGATAAGGGATGGTGATATGAACTATATTCGACACATATTGCCATCTGGAAACACCGATAAGACCAGCTGGACCTATACGGCCGAGAACCTGACCTATGACGGCATTACAGTCTTCTTCCTTGAAAGTAGGCCGGCATCAGATAGCTACACACGTGGCGAGTCCTTCAAGTTGGAAATTACACATGTAGATTGTGATATAGATACATCTCCGATCTGTCCTACCGTCACATGGAATATGAAACTCCCGGATGCAACAGAGTGATCCTCCCTGTTGAACAGGCATCTGTTTGATCAGTCTCTCTGTACCTTTAACTCATGCAATTCATCCTAAAACCTTCCAATACACCATGATGCATGCCAGATATGCAAACCCCAAATAATTGAGACTTGGGCATAACTAATCCTAATTTTTAATCAGTTTCTCAAACTATTCAAATGAAAAAAGCCAAGGATCCTTGCAATATTATTTCATTGCAGCATGAACGTAAAAATCCCCGGCAGGGTTCTGTCAGAGTAATTCTCATTGGCGTTTTGTATCTGGTCAGAACATTATCTCTGTATGGGGAGATATTCAGACCTGGCAGACCGTATGCCTGTTCAACTGTTCTGATGGCGCAATCATTCATCATAAAATCTCGGATGAGAATTCAGGTAACAACACACTTCATTATTTTTTATCAATCAAATGCAACGATGACAAATTGTCCAAGGTCTGCAGACTGACTCAAATCCCAGACAGGCGTACTATTGGCAGGCGATTTCAGAACCTGCCCGTTGGGGACATCATCGGGACGATGGGAAGCCTGTTCGTATCAGAAGGAATGGCTGATGACACGTCTGCATCAGTGGACAGTTCTCTACCAAAAGCAAGTGGCCCTGTATGGCACAAATCCGACATGAAGAATAACCGTTTGCCAATTTCAGGAATTGACACGGATGCAAGATGGGGATGATCCTCCAAATCAAAGGGTTGGATATTCGGGTATAAGCTGCACATGAGTTGCAGCGCCGGCAAGTTGATTGTTCCGTTGCCCGCCGGCGTCAGTACCGCGAATATTCGTGATGGCAGGACGTTTGACGCATTGATAGAATCACTTTCAGGAATCATACGAAATATTTTGGCAGATCCTGCATACGATGATTCCAAACTGCATGATTCGTGCGGCAAAAAGCATCTGGGGTTGTCACTCCGATAAGACATGCCCGCGTACGCCCCCGGAAAGGATCAAGCTTGTGGAATTTTACGACTCTGCGATCGGTCAGGAGTTGCATGCGGATAGAAAGACCTCAATTGAACCGCTCTTTGAGATATTCAAAGACGCGCTTGGCATCAGAGCAGTTCCCGTAAGGGGATCATGCAGTGTGAAATCATCATCTGTGTCGATCTGCGTTTTGGCGTATCAGTTGGCAGCGTATTGCATGCATGTCGGTGCAGGGAATCATCCAAGAATTGTAAAGAGAATGCTTTGCTGTTGAATGATTTTAGACCTTATTTTTGTAAACCATTATGCCCAAGTCTCAAATATTTGGGATTTGTATACCTGGCATCAATCATGATGTATTGGAGGGTTTTAGGATAAGTTGACTGTGTTAGGCGATATGGGTTTTGATGATGAGAGCAACCACGTTGGTGCAAGAAAGACTGGTACGGCTGCCGCAGTCATTCCAACTGCACATGCTGATGTTCCAATACGCAGAACAAGTGGGACTCACAGAAGGGAGATGAAAAGGAACTTTCCAAGGCAGCTGTATTCTCAGAGAAACAGATCTGAGACAATCTTTTTTGTCGTAAAGGGGATGATGTCCGGAGACATAACGTCAAGGAATGATGCCACTCACTCAGGACAATGAAATATTGCTTGGATTGATTGCATGCAATTCTTATCGAGTTGCAAAGTCAGAGCCTGTTGTTTTGGCATGGTTTCTACAAGGCCCATAATAAGAAATAGTTCAAATAAAACTACGTCTAAAAACATGTTTTATCCAAGGAATTCTAACTGCGTACTCTTATTGAAGTACATATCAAAATGATTTCCTGTGCGTAGCATGTTGTTTATTTTGAAATGTTTTAGAATATTTTGAACCTAAAAACGTACTTTTACATAGATTGTAGCGTAACTCTTTTAGCTTGGTACATGCCAACATGACTCATGCCAGCTAACAAATCATGGAAACAACACAATGAATCCCCCATTGGCAGGGGAACCTGCCTGATAGACGTATCTTTTTTGAAAAAACAAAGACAGGAATTGGAAAAAACGAGCAGAAATAAAATCGGCACCCCATACAGATGCACGGACTCGCAAATCGGTCTTCTTACGGGACCGCATATCGGGTTTGGTACCGCCTGCAGAACGGTTCAGGGAGTATGTAGGGGACTCTCTGAGGTCGTGAGGATCCCCGAGATTCATTTCACGCAAACCAGAAGAGGAATGCTGCGGCTGCGGCCAGAAACTGGCAATCCGAATCCGGAGGATGCCGTTGGCTTGGCCTCTGGCTCTTCGGGACTGTCCGTCACAAACAACGGAACCTGTCTGGAGCACAAATGGAAGAGGCAGGGACGCGAATATGCCAGACTGCGCGTATCATCTGATCTAAAATCAGAAAAGATTGTATCCTACAAGATACGCACGGGAACGGCTCTGATACGAAACAGTCTGTTCCCTTGCTTGGGGATGCAAAGAGACACTGCACCGTGATAAAATCCGCTCACGCAGGCAAGGCATATGACGATCAGAATAATTTCGAGTGCTGCGAGACAAGCAAGGCAGTTCCTGCAATCAGAATAAGGAAAGACGCCGTGCCGCACATAGCAAAATCCAAACTGAGAAGAAAGGAGATTTTGCATGTCAGCAGGCACGGTTCTGATAGATGGAAGAGGCTCAAGGATGCGGGAAAAAGATGGATAGTCGAGATTGCGTATTCTGCACTAAAGCGGGTGCTAGGCGAGAAGCTGCACTCCAGGAGGTTTGATGCGCAATGCGTGGAGGCAGGACTTAAAGTGCCGCTGTACAACAGGTTTTTGGATGCGTGATTTTGAGTTTTGTGATTTGGCATGTGGAAGATGAAACGAGAATGCCACGTTAATTGTTTGGAATTAAGCCACAAACTAACTTTTACAAGGTAATGCCATACTGCTTACTGATTTTAGAGTCTACTATCAATTTTACTTCATCAAGTAAGATTGAGGATTCTTTGTTGGATTGACTAAAATCAAACCGTGCCTTTGTAAGAGCAGCTGAATCCAATACAATACTTCCCAAATGAACAGACAATTCAGATAATTTTTGGCTGCAACTAGGAATAATGCCAAACAATTTGGCACTAATGATTCGAATAATCGGAATAGATGAAGGTAAAACCTCAGGAATACTACGTACATTCGATATGTTTGCGGTTCTTTTTTGGATTTGAATAAGAATTTCTAAAGAAAATGCAGCTGTTTGTTCTAATGCAAGTGCTGTTAGATGGGTTTTATCACTTTCGTCAAAATCAGAAATCAAATCACTATTGGAGTGTTTGAAATCATCTAGTTTTTTTTGTAGAGTGCCAACTATATCATCTAGCAAATTTACAGAATATTCTAATCTAGGAACAAGTGTAACTGAATGAGAGATTGTCTCATAATCTAAGGCATCAATATCACATTTAACTAACATATGTTATGAATATAGATTTTGTATTTGAGGATGATGTAACGGCGAATTTAGTAACCACAGTGACACCTGTCAGTAGATACAATTTTGATTTTTTTTGAGTATTTGTGTAAAGGAATTTAGCTCTCGATTTTACCTAACAACAAATCAAGATATGACATGGTCAATGAGCACGCATTAACAGTAAGTTTAGAGGAATTTGGATTAAGCAAATATGAAGCACAGGCATATGTGGCTCTAATTGCCAAAGGGGCAATATCTGCAAGTGAATTGGCATATTATTCAGAAATTCCAAGAACTAAAACATATCCAACATTACTAAAACTAGAAAGCAAAAAACTGGTAATAATTTCTAAGAGTAAACCAATAATGTGTACTGCAATTGCACCTGAAGATGCATTTGATGGAATAATTCATGAACAAATCAACAAAGTAAATGCAATGAATACACTTGTATCAAACTTAAAAAAAGCAAGCGAAGAAAGTAGAAAGTCAAGAGGATCTGAGGAAAAAAGATACTTTCATCTTAATGCAAACAACGTGTTGCCACAACTTCAAACAATGATTGAAGGTTCAAAATCATCAATTAAGATAATGACAGATCAATGGGGATTTGGATTACTAGCAGAATGCAAAGAACAACTACTCACAGTATTACGTAGAAACCTAGATGTGAAGATACTTGTTGCTCCAACACAAGTTTGCTCAGAATCACATAGAAAGATTCCTGAAGGAATAGAAGTTAGAGCATCAGAAATTACTCAAAATTGTTTTATTTTTGATGAGACAGAATTGTTAATGATAAATAATGACAACGGAAAGGGCGCAGTTTTTTCATCAACTGACATATTGGGAACTAATCAAGAAAAATTATTTTCCAATATTTGGAAAAATGCAGTAAGAACAAAAGCCCTTGCAGATATGACTAAAGCAGAAGCACAGGAAATTTATAAAATTATCAAAATAGTGAATGATACAGGTTTAACACATATTCTAAACTCTACAATGATGTCAAAAAAATCAGAATTTGACATGTTAAAATTATTAGAAAAAAATGGAGTGTCTTTAAAATCAAAAACATTAGACGGCATAATAGAGATAATTGATGCAGTGATGCAGATTACATGTCTAGGACATGTGAATTTTGAGGCAAATACCAAAAATATTACAATTGAATCAAAACTAAATAGTGGGCATTCACTACCTTGGGTTTTAATTTTAGACGGATGTCTTCAAAAACAAGGTTACAAAACTAGAACAGTATATCAAAATAACTCCAACAAAGGTGAAAAAGTCCACATCAAAATAAGTAAAAATTAAAATCAGGCAAAAACACGCATCATAGTCTTGATTGAAGAAAAACTCAAAGAATTAGGAATAGAATTACCAGATGCTCCAATACCTGCAGGAAACTATATTCCAGCAGTAAAAACAGGAAATTTACTCTTCATCTCAGGACAGATTCCATTAGAAAATGGTAAAGTTGTATTTACAGGCAAAGTCTCAGATGATAATCTGGAAACTGCACAAAAATCAGCTAGAAGTTGTGCAATTAACATTTTAGCACAAATCAAAAGAGAGACAGGAAACTTAAACAAAGTTTCAAAAATTGTCAGACTATCGGGATTTGTAAATTCAGTTCCTGAATTTTCTCAACATCCCAAAGTCATCAATCCGGCATCAGATTTGATGTTTGAAATATTTGGAGAAAAAGGAAAACACTCCAGAATTGCAGTAGGAGTTGGAAGTTTGCCATTAAATTCAATGACTGAAATCGATGCAATAGTAGAAATCTCAGAATAAGATTTGGAAATTATCTTAAATAGATTTTCAAGTTAACTTGATTCATGGTTCAAATGTGTAGTGGATTATGTGACAGATTAAAAACTACAACATTTTCAAATAATTTACGTTATAAAATTGGCCAAAAATGGCGTTCACTTTGTGCATTATTTTTTCTTACAGAAAAAAACACATGCCCATGCTGTAAAACACGATTGAGATCAAAAGCCAGAAGCAAAAAACATGAATTGCCAAGAATGTAACCATGAAAAAGTACAATGCAGTTGTCTGTGTTGTTGTTCAATTTCTCAAATTGGATGTATGTATTGTGCATTACCAGTATTGTACCCTCTAACATAAGTTCGTCAACCGTCCCCTCGTTGCATGTACTTGATGTTATCCAAATTGAATCTGGCAGTTCTGTAATATTTGGAAATTCTGCTCTTCAGATTATTCAGCGATGGCAGGGCATTTATCACAGACGGATTACCATCTTATGCCAAATATGCAAAAGGAGTATTTGGAAAAAAACCAACTTATCCTAAAACCCTCCAATACATCGTGATTGATGCCAGGTATACAAATCCCAAATAGTTGAGACTTGGGCATAACTAATCCTAATTTTTAATCAGTTTCCCAAACTATTCAAACGAAAAAAGCCAAGGATCCTTGCAATGTCATTTCATTGCAGCATGAACGTAAAAATCCCCGGCAGGGTTCTGCCAGGGTCATTCTCATTGGCGTTTTGTATCTGGTCAGAACATTGTCTCTGCATGGGGAGATATTCAGACCTGGCAGACCGTATGCCTGTTCAACTATCTGACGGTGCAATTATTCATCATAAAATCTCGGATGAGAATTCCAAGCAACAGCACACTTCGTTATTTTTTATCAGTCAAACGCAACGATGACAAATTGTCCAAGGTCTGCAGACTGACTCGGATGCCAGACAGGCGTACTGTTGACAGGCGATTTCAGAACCTGCCCGTTGGGGACATCGTCGGGACGATGGGAAACCTGTTCGTATCAGAAGGAATGGCTGATGACACGTCTGCATCAGCGGACAGTTCTCTGCCAAAAGCAAGTGGCCCTGCATGGCACAAATCCGACATGAAGAATAATCGTTTGCCAATTTCAGGAATTGACACGGATGCAAGATGGGGATAGTCCTCCAAATCAAGGGGTCGGATATTCGGGCATGAACTGCACATGAGTTGCAGCACCGGCAAGTTGATTGCTCCGTTGCCCGCCGGTGTCAGTACCGCGAATATTCATGATGGCAGGACGTTTGATGCATTGATAAAATCACTTTCAGGAATCATACGAAATATTTTGGCAGATCCTGCATACGATGATTCCAAACTGCATGATTCGTGCGGCAAAAAGCATCTGAGGTTGGTCACTCCGATAAGACATGCCCGCGCACGCCCCCGGAAAGGATCAAGCTTGTGGAATTTTACGACTCTGCGATCGGTCAGGAGTTGTATGCGGATAGAAAAACCTCAATTGAACCGCTCTTTGAGACATTCAAAGACGCGCTTGGCATCAGAGCAGCTCCCGTAAGGGGATCATGCAGTATGAAATCATCATCTGTGCTGATCTGCGTTTTGGCGTACAGTTGGCAGCGTATTGCATGCATGTCGGTGCAGGGAATCATCCAAGAATTGTAAAGAGAATGCCTTGCTGTTGAATAATCTTAGACCTTATTTTTGTAAACCATTATGCCCAAGTCTCAATTACATCCCTCTCTTTTCCCACAATAGGGACAATTACAGTCACAACAAATCAACGCTTGTTGACATGATGTACATACTTGTACGTACTTTATTCTATGATATAGTCAGCATCACCTTGTCTATCTCTTGCAATTTAGATGAGGTTGTGCTGACTTGATCTAAAATTAACCTGATTGAGAATTAAGTCTTTTTACATCATTGATGAAGCTTTGTATCAATTTGGCGTATTCAGAATTAAGGTATGATTCATCCTTAGAATGAGTTGTCCTAGCAACAAAACCACGTAAGCGGCCGCCTTTGTGATAAACAAACATACGGATTTCAGATAAGACAAGTTCATTTGATTTTGTTTTCTCAGAATTACCTGTAGCTATTACGTCAGGAACACCAAGCCAATCACGCAACCATTTTGGGGTTCTGTGAATGTAACTGAGATATAATTTCTCAAAAAATGGAAATTGTATTAATTTGTCAATTAAAAAAAAAGGGATTTTAGATATCAATTGATATCTTTAACCCATTTTGCAGTCAATCCAAAAGCTAGTTCAGAGTCTTCGGGAACATCGAATAAAACATTCATTGTGATTGTAGCAGCATTTCGAGATGAGGCAGTGTAGACATTTGGATAGTATGTCTTGACATTTTTATCCATTTCATCGTAATCTGCATCAACTGCAATGTAATCCAAAGCTACTTTAGCTTTGACTGGAGCTTGGGTTGCAGAAATCAAATAGTATGGAGTGATAGAACCAAAGTCCTCATCAAGTGTCATAACTTGATCACCATATCGATGATTTAATATCTCAACATATGTCCATGATTTTTCTGCATTGGTCCAAGGAATTATATCCCAAAGCATAAAACCGTATATGCTCCTTTGAACTTTAGAATTTTAGGACAACTAGAGCAAGAACCGGCAGTCTCATATTCATCAGCCAGTTGCTCTTCGACAGTTGGGACTCCAATGGCATTCATTTGTGAGATGATGTCATCCAAATTTGCCTGAGCTGTTCCCAAATCATATTCGTATAGTTCTTTGACTTCTGTACTATTTGTTGTTGCAATCTTTTTCTGGATATCCTGGATCTGATCCCAATACTCGTCACCCTGCCACTTTAGTACCTGAATCTCCATAGGAATTTCTGCGTGTGCATTGTTTTCAGCTAGTAATGATATTGATACGCCAAGAACCAGAAGAAAAACAATTGAAGTTTTTACATTCATTATGGCATGCAAAATTATGCTTGTCTATAAACTGATCCTTGATCGCTAATATTGTCTGATTCTCAGATCAATGTCTTTCCACTATACTTCCTAATAAAACTTTATGATCCATTAATCTGACTTATCACACCAAACAGAATACGGATCAGAGCATCATACGTCAAGCCATGAACGAGCAGGAATCGATTCGAGCATGCAAAAACGGGAAAGATGTCAAAACAAAAGAGAGGCTATTTCTGGTAAAGCAAGTTTTCTTTGATAATCAGACTGCCTCGCATGTTGCAAAGAATCTCGGACATGTGCGTTCTTGGCCATACAAGTGGCTGGGCAGGTTCAAAGAATATGGGACGGACGGTCTTCATGACAGACAAAGAACAGGAAGACCGCCAAAGATACCAAAAGACAGACCAGTCGCAATAGAAAGGCAGATCGCAGGGAATCCTTCCGGTTGGAGCGCAAAGCAGGTGATGAATCTCATTTATGAAAAATCAGGAGCAAGATGCCATGAGGTTCATGTGTACAGGCTGCTTCACAATTGGGGATACGCATCAAAGGTTGCACAGAAAAGATTTGCAAGCTCTGCAACTGCACGGGAAAAACTCTGGTTTAAAAAAAATCTCAGGAAAGAATAGCCTCAAAAATGGCAAAAGGATTCACCATACTGTCACAGGACGAATCAATCCTTGCTGCAGATTCAATATTCAGAAAAAAGATGTGGGTAAAGAAAGGAACGCGCCCAGTAATTCTGGTAAATGGGAATATATCATCAAAAGACGATCATCTTTGGGGCGTTGGCTCATGATGGCAAACGACTATTCAGGCAGTATGACAGATTTGATCAGTACTGCTTTTTGGATTATCCCAAGGAATTACGCAAAAAGTTTGGCAAGATTTTAGTCTATGCGGATAGGGCACCGCACGCAAATCAAGACTGATGCAAAAATACCCTGATGAGAATCACGATGTCGTATTGGACTGGTTCCCAAAGGGTTCGCCGCAGTTTAACGCAGTTGAGGAAGTATGGAAACAGGGAAAATACGATTTGTCGGTCTCGCAACATCGGCCATCGCTGAATAATCTGAAGAGCAGGATTTCCAAACATTGCAGGACTGCCAGATTCAATTTGGATATCATCAAGTACATGCAGCGAGGGGACGGTTGACGAACTTATGTTAGAGAGTATAATTTGGATACAATATGAATGGCGTATGTGATTCATAGCAAAAACTCATCTATCAAACTAACCAGTTATGAAATCGATTTAAAAATACAATCTTAGTAAAATAGACAATGTAGATGTTGGATTAGTACTTTTGCAGAAATATATGGACGATGGAAAAATCAGTATGTTTTCCCCAAGTGGTTTTGAGTTGGTAGAAAAAGTGGCATCTAGTTATGATGATCTAAAGAAATAACTCTGAAAACATATATTTTTTTTGACATTCTTATTTCCTTTTTATACGATCTAAGTTTTTCCCACGCACTAAACATTGCTACTGAACAAAGGTAAATATAATTAGCAACTTTTTTGCAAATCAGAAATCAGTTGCTAGTAATTTTTGATGTTGAAGGTGTTTTGTATGATGAAGAATACCTTCCAATTCTTGCAGAAAAACTCAACAAAGAAGATGAAATTTGGGAAATTACCAAACAAGGAATTCAAGGAAAAATCAATTGGGAGGAAGGCCTCAAAACCAGAGTTGGTGCCCTAAAAGGAATAGGTGAAAAAACGTGCCAAGAAGTATCTGATAATTTGCCCATTATGACTGGCGCAAAAGAAGCATGTAGAGTCTTAAAAGCTGCAGGTTGGAAACTTATGGCTGTATCTGGAGGTTTTACTCTTATGATGGATAGATTACAAAAAGAATTAGATTTGGATCATGTTTATTCTAATGAATTAATTTTCAAAGATGGCAAACTTGATGGGGTAAAAATTAACGTTGATTCCGATAAATCCAAAGCTGCAAAAATCAAAATCGCAGAATGGGGTGAAAGTAAGGATGATATTGTTTGTGTTGTTGATGGTGCAAATGATGTCAAATTATTTGATATTTGTGGTTTAGGTATTGCGTACAGAGCACAAGATCTAGTTAAAGATCTTGCTACTACTACTTTGGAAGAAAAAGATCTTTCAAAAATATTGGATATTATTAACAAACACTATGCATTAGAATTAGAAACTACAACTTCTGCATAAACAATTTTTTACTTCATTTTCTAATATCTTTTAATTGCAAATTATTCCTGTTCCAATTGAAAAAGAAGTTCAATTATCCGACAATATTTCTAAATTGATTCTAGATTCTATTGATCTATATGATGGTGATGTTGTCGTTATTGCTCAGAAAATCATCTCAAAACAAGAAGGACGTGTTGTTGATTTATCTACTATTACTCCCTCATTACTGTCTGAAGGTTTGAGTTCTCAATATAACAAAGATCCTAGGATTGTTGAATTGATCCTATCTGAATCCAAAAGAATAGTTAGAATGACTAATGGCGTACTCATAGTTGAAACTCATAGTGGATTCATTTGTGCAAATGCAGGTATTGATGAAAGTAATGTACATGATGGTTATGCTACTTTGCTTCCTATTGACTCTGATGTCTCAGCTCAGAAAATACGTAAGCAAATTCATGAACAAAACAATACAAATGTAGCTGTGATCATTTCTGATACTTTTGGGCGCCCTTTCAGAATGGGACAAACCAATCATGCAATTGGAATTTCTGGTTTAAATCCTATTTTAGATTATGCTGGAACTTTGGATTCTTTTGAAAAGATATTGCGTGTTACTGCAATTGCAGTTGCCGATGAATTATCTGCTGCTGCCGAATTAGTGATGGGGAAAACTTTGAAATGTCCTGTGGCAATCGTTCGTAATTATTCTTTTAGTCTTGAAGATCACACAATTCATGATTTAATACGTCCAGAAAAAGAAGATTTATTCAAATAAGCTGAATTTTGATTATTTTTGTAATTGAAAAGATAAACTATATCTAGTTTTGATTATGTTTTTTAATTCTATATTTAGATCACTAGAGACAAGCTTCATCAGTGATTCAAAATACATTGTAAATTCCCCCCCCCAATTCATGATGTATGACAAATCTATTGTATTCTGTTTTTTCAATTTTTTCAAATGGTACGTTTAACATACTACGCCATGATTCTATGCTCATTATTATGTACTCCGTTCATATTTTCCATGAAGGTATATTCAACTCATCTCAAAACTGATCATTTAGTGAAGTTTTTACGATCATCCTGATCTAACAATTGCCGAACATGGCTAATTTTCATGCAATTTCAGGAATTGACTGACAGACAAACAAACAACGGGACATGATAAAGCCACACATTCCAAAACCTGCCAAGACGGGCAGACCAAGAGACGATGGCAGAAGAATCACCAACGGAACAATCATCTGCGTCTTGATATCCGGATGCAGGCGGAGCGAGATGCCAACAAAATACGGTGATGACTCTGCTGCAGACAGAAGACCGAACTCTTGGCAGCAAAAAGGAGTCTGGAAGAGGATCCTATCCGGTTTAACCAAAACAGCTCACAAGCAAGGAAAAACCAGCCTGCAAAAGATGATATCCGTTGGCTCCTCGACAATCCCTGCCAAAAAGGGGGTAGCGTAACAGGATATGACGGATTCAGGAAGATTTCAGGCGCAAGGATTCACGTTGCCGTAGGGCAAAGCGGATTTCCAGTCTCAATCAGGACCAGTCCTGCAAACGTTCATGACAGTACAAAGTCTGCAGATGTCATGGAAAATATTTCGGAATTTATGGATGATGATGGCACCATCAAACAGATTGCCTCAGTTTATGCTGACAAGAAGGGAGGATATGACAGTACGGCCATTAGAAGCTATTTGAAAAATAGAAATCCAATTGCACGTATTCCGTTTAGAAAGAATGGCAAGTCATCGGAGAGAATAAATCACACAAAAAATATAATTCGGTTCGATGCGTTGCGGAGGGATTCTTTGGTTGGCTCAAAAACGGATTTCACAGGACAGGAATCAGATATGAAAAGAGATGTGAAAACTGTCCTGCGTTTGTTAGTATTGGATCATTTTTGATGTATTGCAGGGTTTTGAGATGAGTTGATCATGACTTAATTTTTAAAGATTATCTGAAGGAAATTTTCATAACGATTCAAAAAAATATTCTAATTTGTCCTATCTCCTGAATCTTTTTTAAGATAAAAATCACTTCAAACGATTCATATAATCAGATTTTATTCCATTTTCAAATCTAAATCCAATTTCTTCTAAAATAGTCATGCTTGTTATAGCATCATTTTTGGGTAAAAGAGACATTTCGTTTGAAGCTTGTAAAAACATCAACGTATCCAAAGAATTCATACCCAATTCAAAGGCTCTATGCTGAGCAGGATGATCATCAGTCAGTAGCAAATATTGTTGAAATGTTCTATCTTCACATTGATTGATTATACAAATTGCTTCTAATTCTCCATCATCTAATCCCATAAATTGGGATTTTATCAAATCAAACTCATCATCATCACAGCAATCTTCTTGAATTTGGGAAATAATATCTGAAAGTTGATTTGATATTCTACCAACTTCTAATTCATTTTGAACAATTTGTGGAATTATAAATGTCCATTTTTTTAATGCTTGAATTTGTGGGATTAGTTCTAAATTATTTGTAGACTCTAAATGTCTAACAAAACTAGAATCAAGCAATATTTTCAATTAATTTCAAAGATTTTTCATAATTTTTTTTGTCAAGGAAATAACACGGTATATTTCGTTTTTTTAATTCAGACATAAATTCTTCTTCAGATAAATCTGCAATTCGTGAAGCTTTGTTTAATGAAATTTTTTGTCTTTGAAATAATTTTAAGGCAGAATTTAACCTAGTTTTGGAGAACTCAGGTTTAATTTCAGATTTTTGAGTAGTTTCAGGAAATGTTGAATAAGAAAATGCAATAAGTTCCCAATAACTCATTTCATTCAAGAAATTTTTAAGGTTAGAAATTACATTTTTTTCCTTTTCAGAAATTTCATCCCATAATTTTTTAGCAATGTTTGAACCTTTTCTAGTAAGAAGAATCATTCCATGTCCATCAGGTTGATCAATTAATCCTGAATTACTACTTTGTACTTGAACAGTTTCCAATCCATGACTAAAAGCTCCAAAATTATATTCATCAAATTCTAAATTCAATTTTGGAATTAATTTTGAAAGAGCATGCATTTCTTTTTGTAACCAAGTATCTCCTTTTACTGGTTCGTTGAGTTTACTAGTAAATCCTGGAGCATATAATAGCAAATACAGATATTTTTCTTCATCTGGATATTCTTCATAATCATAATATTTTCTCATTTTAGCACCTCAACGCCTAAAAGGTAATATTCATTCTCTAAAAAGATAACGTATGAGTCAGATTAAAGTTAAAGTTGAATATGAAGATGAGCATCATCCTCTCTCACGCTCATTATCACTCTCTACAGGTATTAAGACAATTACCACGCCACAGCGAGCCTTTCACCTAAAACAAGATACAACTTCTGAATCAAGATTAATTCAAAATGATTTCATAAGAGGAATAAATGAAATCTATCATGAATTGACCAAAGAAAAAATTGAAGAAATTGATAGTAATTTTGATAAGCTTCAAGAATGGGGTAAAAAATTACGATGTATTTTCACTATGCCCAAAATCAAAGATGAATTCAATATGTTGTTTTGTCAATATAAAAACAAAAATAGAAAAAAAGATTTACCAAATCGATTACCATCAGATCAAGAAATAGAATATCTATGCAACATTGTAACTCATCCAGCAAGTGAAGTAATCATTCCTCCAATGATTCCAGATATTTCTGGATCAGAATATCTAAAATTTATTAAGAAATTTTTTTCACGATTAAAATCTTATAGAAAAAAACAATCCATAATGGCAAATATACCAATGATAGCAACAAATGAATTAAGAGAATTAAATCAGTTTTATTTTGAACAAGGGATTAACATGTTTTCAGTTGACTTCAACAGAACTCATCCAATGGATTCATATATTCTAGTAAATGAAATTAGAAAATTAACAAACGCTGTTTCAAAGGAATTCAAAGAAGATAGTTATCTTCATGCATTCAATGTTCCCCATCCTAAATCACAACCTTCAACAGATATTGCGCCAGCAAAAGACATGTTAACTCTTGCAAGTGGATTTGATAGTTTTGGAACTATTCATAAAAGAGAGAAAAGACCTCCAGAAGTTGTAGAAAAAATTAAACAAAAAATTGAACAAAGTAGATTAGAGGCAAAAGAGAAAAATATCACGTATATACCTCCTTTCAGATTATTTAACAAACAAGATTATGGATATTACAAAAATGATGCAACACGATTAGAAACAATTTTCAAAGATACAAAACAAACTTCAATTAAATTATCAGATTTGTTTAGTCCGGAATACTCTGAGATGAAATTAAAAGGATTACGAAGAGCATTCAATGTAGAAAGACAAGCATTAGAAGCTAAAGAATATCGAGTTATTATTAAAGAGAATAAATTTAGAGAACACATTCAAAAGAAAAATTTTGGAAGAGATAATTTTGATAGACTTTCAAGATTAATTCACTAAAAAATTATAATAGTACTACTAACAACTGATCCCAAAACCAACCATTTAGACAATTTCTGATGATCATCTGGATCCATTCATTACCAAATACAATACATCTTCATGAAATT
The DNA here is from genome assembly GCA_963422575.2 of Candidatus Nitrosopumilus sp. Taxonomy (GTDB): domain Archaea; phylum Thermoproteota; class Nitrososphaeria; order Nitrososphaerales; family Nitrosopumilaceae; genus Nitrosopumilus. The sequence continues at coordinate 59,488 of CAXXKU010000001.1, forward strand.
TCAAGAAGTGACAGACTCGCAATGGAATACAATTGCGCCACATCTGCCAAAACCTGCAACAACTGGAAGGCCAAGAAGTGACGACAGAACCGCAATAAACGCAGTCATGTCTGTGCTTATTACAGGCTGCAGGTGGGTTGGCCTGCCTGCAAGGCACGGTTCCAAATCATCAGCGCACAGAAGGTTCCAAGATCTGCAGAAAAAAGGGGTTTAGAAGAAGATTCTGTCCGAACTAATCAAAACAGCACGCAAGCAAGGCAAGATCAGCCTGAAAAAAATATCAGATGACTCCTCATCAGCACACGACAAAAAAGGGGCAACGTGACAGGACATGGCGGATTCAAGAGGATTTCAGGCGCAAAAATACATGCTGCTGCAGATGGCAGCGGTCTGCCAGTATCTGCCATAACGAGTCCTGCAAATGAGCATGACGGTACAAAATTCATCGATGTGCTTGAAAACATTTCAGAGTATCTGGATGGATCCATGGCAGGGGAAATTTCAACAGTCTGTGCAGACAGGGGATATGATGCAAAATACATCAGGAATTGTTGCAGATGTCATTCCATTGGATGCCGCATTCCCTACGAGAAAAATTCTAAATTCACTGTGCCAGGGAATCGGCAAAATATCTGCAGCAAGACAGGATTTGCTGTCGAGAGATTCCTTGCTTGGCTCAAATGCGGGTTCAGAGGGACTGCGATAAGATACGAAAGGAACTGTGAGAACCATCTTGGGCTAGTTTACCTGGCATGCATTATGATGTACTGGAGAGTATTGGGATGAGTTGTTTGTATGATACGTGCAATGTAATTAAATTTTGCTGATGGATTTCGATGTTGTTGTATCCCAAAATTAGTTCGTCCCTTATCTGACATCGTATTCTTCTCCTGTTTGCTCATCAATAACTCTTGTTCCTTTCTCTGGCATCTTTCTTGCATATGCCTTTGCAGGAGTTTCCAGGTTGTCCCAGTCAAGTGACATATGTGGTTTGATGTGATTATACCAGCGGACCAGCTCATCAATGGTACCAAACCATTTCTGCTTTCTCTGAATCTCACCGTGAAATCTTTCGAGCTTGCCGTTTGTCTGAGGATGGTTAACTCTTGCCATGATGTGTCTTATCTCCAGTTTTACCAGTTCCTGCTCAAACTGCGATGCTCCTTTTCTCTTGTATTCGGATTGGTTTGCGTAAAACTGGGAGCCATGGTCAGTCAAGATGGATGCTGGTCTGCCATGCTTTGCAATTGCTTCTTGTAACACTGCAAGTGCGTTATCCGTTGTTGCCTCTGCAAACACTCCATGAGAAACAATAAATCTTGATGCATCATCCTGGTAACACAGAAACCATCTTCCATCGTCTAGCTGCTTCCAGTCAGTATGCCACATGGAGTTTGAATACGTCCTCTCGTATCGAATCCGTTTTCGTCTTCTCATCTTCTTTGGCTGGGCCTCTGCCAATCCCTCATCTCTCATAATTTTGTGTATTGTATTGTGAGGTATGTGAGACTTGGGCATAACTAATCCTAATTTTTAATCAGTTTCTCAAACTATTCAAATGAAAAAAGCCGAGGATCCTTGCAATGTCATTTCATTGCAGCATGAATGTAAAAATCCCCGGCAGGGTTCTGTCAGAGTCATTCTCATTGGCGTTTTGTATCTGGTCAGAACATTGTCTCTGCATGGGGAGATATTCAGACCCGGCAGGCCGTATGCCTGTCCAACTGTTCTGATGGTGCAACTATTCATCATAAAATCTCGGATGAGAATTCAGGTAACAGCACACTTCATTATTTTTTATCAGTCAAATGCAACAATGACAAATTGTCCAAGGTCTGCAGACTGACTCGAATCCCAGACAGGCGTACTGCTGACAGGCGATTTCAGAACCTGTCCGTTGGGGACATCATCGGGACGATGGGAAGCCTGTTCGTATCAGAAGGAATGGCTATGACACGTCTGCATCAGCGGATATCTCTCTGCCAAAAGCAGACGGTCCTGCATGGCACAAATCCGACATGAAGAATAATCGTTTGCCAATTTCAGGGACTGATACGGATGCAAGATGGGGATAGTCCTCCAAATCAAGGGGTCGGATATTCGGGCATGAACTGCACATGGGTTGCAGTACCGGCAAGTTGATTGTTCCGTTGCCCGCCGGTGTCAGTACCGCGAATATTATGATGGCAGGACGTCTGATGCATTGATAGAATCACTTTCAGGAATCATACGAAATATTTTGGCAGATCCTGCATACGATGATCCCAAACTGCATGATTCGTGCGGCAAAAAGCATCCGGGGTTGTCACTCCGATAAGACATGCCCGCGTACGCCCCCGGAAAGGATCAAGCTTGTGGAATTTTACGACTCTGCGATCGGTCAGGAGTTGCATGCGGATAGAAAGACCTCAATTGAACCGCTCTTTGAGACATTCAAAGACGCGCTTGGCATCAGAGCAGTTCCCGTAAGGGGATCATGCAATGTGAAATCATCTGTGTGCTGATCTGCGTTTTGGCGTACAGTTGGCAGCGTATTGCATGCATGATTGGTGCAGAGAATCATCCAAGAATTGTAAAGAGAATGCCTTGCTGTTGAATGACTTTAGACCTTATTTTTGTAAACCATTATGCCCAAGTCTCAGTCATATTTCCCATGTAAATTGGAATATCTTTGTGCAAGAATGTGGCATAATCAACATGGTCTGAATGGACATAAGAGATTAGCACCCCTTGAAAGTCAGCCTCTTTTTCAGAATATCCCTGCTGCTTTACCGAGTCATTTCGATATAACTCGTTAATGTCAGGCAGCATTCCCAAGTCAATGTAATCCCCTAATCCGTTTGATTTTCTGGGCTGTACATAGCCTTCAAGATACTGTTCCTTCCTTGCCATAGCTTTTTCCAAAATCTATGAAAATTTTGGTGTCTTTGTCCTGGAGAAGAATCTTGTTTCCTCCAATTTCATTTACTCCACCATAGAAAGTAAGTGATGTCACGTAAAATCTACAAAACTAATCTTAAAATACTTGAGCATTATTTTCATAGGGCATGAACACAAGATTTACAAAAGTATGGAAAAAAGAGTATGCAACAGTATTTGTAAAAAATTCAAAGTAAAAAAACCTGCAAATGGTAGCAGATATGGTTCAGGGCAAGGACGTTGCCAGACATGTGATGTGTGGATTGATTATAGAGGAGCACATATGAAAGACAGGTCACCTGCAACAATAGATAGTAGAGGATGGTTTTGTAATTGTTGTAATTATAGAATCAGGCAAAAACCTCGAAATAAAGTTTACAAAGAAAAATTACATGAACAAAGTAAACAATCTCAAGAAGTAATCAAGGAAACAGCAGTAAAAAAGGATAAAGAATCTGAAGATGAATTCAAAAAACAGTTTGATTACGAAAAGATTGAACCACAGTTAGTAAAAGAACATAATGGAAATCAAGAATTTTTTGAAGGAATTAAAAACCAAAAAGAGATTATGCAAAATGAACAAATGTATGGGCATTGTATTTTGCTGACAAAAAGTTACAAAAAAAGAACAATTTCAAAACACAATATAGAATTAATGGAAGATATGATAAATGCGTACTTGGAATTAGGTTCTTTAGAAAAGATCTGCCAAGAGGCAGGACTTGATGAATCAAAAATCAGAGCGGATTTTAAAAATCTCATACGAGTTCCTGATGAATTAAGACAATTAGTACTAGAAGATAAATTAACTGCAGACCCAATCTTATCAACAGAAATTGCATTTTATGCAACAGATTATTTTGTATGGGACCAAAACCCTAAGAAAACAAAAGATGTCATAAAATTTGCAAAAGAAATGGCAGAATTATTTAAAAACAGTCTTGAACTTAGAAAAGAATTTTTTGCTACAAAAGATGACTAATAAGCCTGCCAGTACATCCTCAAAGAAAAATAACGAATTAAAATCAATATTAGAAGACTGGCCAGTAAAAGAGAGCAGGTATGAATTAAACAGAAACACAGACAGGACAACAAAACAATACAGATTCATTGTTAACTAGTTTGTGGCTTAATTCCAAACAATTAACGTGGCATTCTCGTTTCATCTTCCACATGCCAAATCACAAAACTCAAAATCACGCATCCAAAAACCTGTTGTACAGCGGCACTTTAAGTCCTGCCTCCACGCATTGCGCATCAAACCTCCTGGAGTGCATCTTCTCGCCTAGCACCCGCTTTAGTGCAGAATACGCAATCTCGACTATCCATCTTTTTCCCGCATCCTTGAGCCTCTTCCATTCATCAGAACCGTGCCTGCTGACATGCAAAATCTCCTTTCTTCTCAGTTTGGATTTTGCTATGTGCGGCACGGCGTCTTTCCTTATTCTGATTGCAGGAACTGCCTTGCTTGTCTCGCAGCACTCGAAATTATTCTGATCGTCGTATGCCTTGCCTGCGTGAGCGGATTTTATCACGGTGCAGTGTCTCTTTGCATCCCCAAGCAAGGGAACAGACTGCCTCGTATCAGAACCGTTCCCGTGCGTTGTCCTGTAGGATACGATCTTTTCTGATTTCAGATCAGATGATACGCGCAGTCTGGCATATTCGCGTCCCTGCCTCTTCCATTTGCGCTCCAGATAGGTCCCGTTGTTTGTGACGGACAGTCCCGAAGAGTCAAAGGCCAAATCAACAGCATCCTCCGGATTCGGATTGCTGATTTCCGGCCGCAGCCGCAGCATTCTTCTTCTGATTTGCGTGAAATGAATCTCAGGGATCTTCACAGCCTCAGAGAGTCCCCTACATGCTCCCTGAACCGTTCTGCAGGCGGTGCCAAACCCGATATGCGGTCCCTAAGAAGACCGATTTGCGAGTCCGTGCATCTGTATGGGGCACCGATTTTATTTCTGCTCGTTTTTTCCAATTCCTGTTTTTGTTTTTTCAAAAAAGATACGTCTGTCAGGCAAGTTCCTCTGCTAATAAGGGATTCATTGTGTTGTTTCCATGATTTGTTAGCTGACATGAATTATGTCGGTACGTACCAAGCTAAAAGAGTTACGCTACAATCCATCCTCAACTGGGTGATGTTTGGAGCTTGGATGAGATGGTTCTAAATGTAAAAAACACCAAAAAGACGAGCAAAGGATTTCATGACTGGTTATGGGGCATCATAGACCCAAAGACCAGGTTTCTCATTGCTGCTGAGGTTTCAAAGAGACGAGAGATTGTAGATGTTAGAAAAATAATATCAAGAGGTAAGAAAATCGTATCTAAAAATCCAAATTACATTTTGACTGATTCTCTTCACTCTTATGAAAAGGCAATAAGAAAAGAGTTTGAAAACAGGACTGCACACATCAAGACCAAGTCCTTCAGGGATGGATTTGTCAATCTGCCAATAGAGAGATACCACAACGAGATTAGAGAGGGGCTAAAGACTAGACGTGGGTTAGGCAATGACAAATCAGCTAAAATCTTTGCAGATTTGTCAAGGATTCATCATAACTTTGTAAAGCCACATCAAGGCTTGGATGGAAAGACACCAGCTCAAGCTGCAAATATTGATTTGAATCTTGGCAATGACAAGTATTTGGATTTGATAAAGCAAGCTGCATCAAAACCAAACTTTGTGAATAGTTTAGGAAAGAGAATTAAGAAATTGACCATTGTAAACGAAAAGGATTCCATAAAAATAACTACTAAAGAATGGATTGGCAAGAGAATATGGAGAGAGATAAACGATATTCTAAGGCTGCATGGGTTTAGTTGGGTGTCAAACTATGAAGATAGTTGTTGGTTGAAATTAGCAAGTATTCAGTGCTTCGAGTCTACAAAAAATTGAATCCGAATATTCATCATAAACCATGCGTAAAAGTTTGTTTTTAGGTTTGATTGGGAATATTCTTTCTTGTGATGGAACATGATCTGAATCAGTTGCTTTTCTTTGAATTATGTATTGCCAAAAATAATCCATTTGAACATGAGCAGAATAATAAAGTAAAGTGCCTATGCCTTGTAATGCACGTTCATCAGATAAACTAATGGATATGCTTGTCAACGTTATCCAATAAATCTGAAAAACAATCTCCTTTTATTAGATCTTCTTGCTTTGCAAATTCTTCCTTTAGTTTTTCGACTTCTTCTTTTGACAGTAACTTGGTTTGGGATAGAATATCATCCATAACAGTTGTGAAATATATTTAGTTATTAAATCTATGGTCAATTTTCTTTACACGATCACAGAATGTTATAACCATAACTGGAGTGGAAATAATGGTTGTGGTTGTCATTTCTATTTTTCTACTGTTATGCTGTTCAAATTCCAGCACCCTAACTTAACACCAGTTTGAGAATTGGGAAAACACCCGAAGATTGAGCAGTGTAGAAATTCGTAGCCATGTCCGTTAACTTGCCAGTCCCGAATATTTGTTGTATCCCAAAATTAGTTCGTCCCTTATCTGACATCGCATTCTTCTCCCGTCTGCTCATCAATGACTCTTGTTCCTTTCTCTGGCATCTTTCTTGCATATACTTCCTAACAAAACTTTATGATCTATTGATCTAATTTATCACACCAAACAGAATATGGATCAGAACATCATACATCAAGCCATGAATGAGCAAGAACTGATTCAGGCATACAAAAACGAGAAAGATGTCAAAACAAAAGAGAGGTTATTCCTGGTAAAGCAGATCTTCTTTGATAATCAGACTGCCTCGCATGTTGGAAAGAATCTCGGGCATGTGCGTTCTTGGCCATCAAGTGGCCGGGCAGGTTCGAAGAACATGGGATGGACGGTCCTCATGACAGACAAAGAACAGGAAGGCCGCCAAAGATACCAAAAGAAGGCTAGTCGCAATGGAAAGATAGATTGCAGGGAATCCTGCAGGTTGGAGCGCAAAGCAGGCGATAAGTCTCATTTATGAAAAATCAGGAGCAAAATACCATGAGGTCCACGTGATATGCTGCTTCGCAATTGGGGATACGCATCAAAGGTTGCACAGAAAGGATTCGTAAACCCTGCGACTGCACGGGAAAAACTCTGGTTTAAAAAAATCTCAGGAAAAAATAGCCTCAAAAACAGCAAAAGGATTCGCCATACTGTCACAGGATGAATCAATCCTTGCTGCAAATTCAATATTTGGAAAAAAGATGCGGGCAAAGAGAGGAACGCGTCCAGTAATTCTGGCAAATGGTAATATATCATCAAAAGACTATCATCCTTGGGGCATTGGCTCATGATAGCAGACAGCTATTCGGGCAGTATGACAGATTTGATCAGTACTGCTTTTTGGACTATCTCAAAGAATTACGCAAAAAGTTTGGCAAGATTTTAGTCTATGCAGACAGGGCACCGCAGCACAGATCAGGACTGATACAAAAATATCTTGATGGGAACCATGATGTCGCATTGGACTGGTTCCCAAAAGGCTCACCACAGTTTAATGCAGTTGAGGAAGTATGGAAACAGGGAAAATACGATTTGTCGGTTTCACAATATCGGCCATCGCTGAATAATCTGAAGAGCAGGATTTCCAAATATTACAGGACTGCCAGATTCAATTTGGATATCATCAAGTACATGCAACGAGGGGACGGTTGACGAACTTATGTTAGAGAGTATAATTTTCATGCAATTTCAAGAACTAACTGACAGACAAACAATGGGACATGATAAAGCCACACATTCCAAAACCTGCCAAGACGGGCAGGCCAAGAGACGATGACAGAAGAACCATCAACGGAACAATCATCTACGTCTTGACATCCGGATGCAGGCGGAGCGAGATGCCAACAAAACATGGTGATGATTCTACTGCAAACAGAAGACCAGACTCCTGGTAGCAAAAAGGAGTCTGGAAGAGGATCCTGTACGGTTTAACCAAAACAGCCCACAGGCAAGGAAAAACCAGCCTGCAAAAGATGATATCCGTTGACTCCTCGACAATCCCTGCCAAAAAGGGGGCAGCGTAACAGGATATGACGGATTCAAGAGGATTTCAGGCACAAAGATTCACGTTGCCGTAGAGCAGAACGGGTTTCCAATCTCAATCAGGACCAGTCCTGCAAATGTTCATGACAGTGCAAATTCTGCAGATGTCATGGAAAACACTTCGGAGTTTATGGATGATGATGGCACCATCAAACAAATTACCTCAGTTTATGCTGACAAGAAGGGAGGATATGGCAGTACGACCATTGGAAACTATTTGAAAAATAGAAATCCAATTGCATGTGTTCCGTTTAGAAAGAATGGCAAATCATCGGAGAGAACAAATCGCACAAGAAATATAATTCGGTTCGATGCGTTGCGGAGGGATTATTCTTTGGTTGGCTCAAAAACGGATTTCACGGGACAGGAATCAGATGTGAAAGGAGATGTGAAAACTGTCCTGCGTTTGTCAGTATTGCGTCATTTTTGATGTATTGCAGGGTTTTGAGATGAGTTGGATGTATGTGGATGTCTGATCACCATTTTGCACCGTGTTCTAGTTAACCTCACCATAATTACTCTCGGTCTGTTGCATAATGACAGGAATCACCTTTTCAATATCCTCTGGAGAAAAGTCTTCTTTCAGTAAAATTTTAGTCACTCCCACTCTGATCTCAGCTTTTACCTGATCTTGATTTAGCCAATCAATCTTTAGATTTTTCTTTAGATAATCGACAACATCAATGGCAATCTTTCGTGCAATGGTGTCATTTTCAAGATATTCTTTGCCCATCATGATGATGTCATAAAATGCAATCTCCTCACCAGTCATCTTTAATTGCTTTGTACGTTTTGCTTCTGCAGTTACATCAGCTGCAACGCCTTCAAACTCCGGATACAGGGTATCAAAGTCTTCAAACTTGCCGTGATACTTTGATAATGTCTTTTCAATTCTTTGCTGGAATGTCTTTTGTTTTGAGAGATTTCCCTTGAGTCGTGCCTTTATGGCATCATCAAGTAACTTGTATGCCAATTCCATCTTGAGATTTTTTTGTGAGATTTGCTTTATCTTTTCCGTGTATTCCTTGTTTAGATCAATTTTTTCATCATCATACTTGATGTCATAGAACCAAATATTATTATCAGCATCAATTGCTTCTTCTACCAAATCCCTGATTGCATCTTCTTCTTCAGGAGGCGTGTACAGTATGCCTGCAACTGATTTTGACATTATTCTACGCATAAGCTGAAAGAATCTCAAGTCATCTTCTACTTCTTGGCATACAGGATGTGGGGTACATACAGCATATGCCTTTGTTAGTTCTGCGACATTTTTTATGAATTGCTTTCTGACATCAATATCATCTAATATCTCCTCAATTGCATCATCAAGGTGAGCGCCTTGCCTTCTCTGATTGTAAGGCTTGTCTGTCCCGATATCTACAGTAAAATAGCTACACAATTCCAAGTGCTTTTTTTGCATATACAAAACAATCTCATCAGTCGGAACCATTGCACCTTTAACATCAGAATCATTGTATGATCTAAATGCATATTTTAGATCATCGGTGATTCCGACATAGTCAATTATCATTCCATTTGGCTTATCCTTGTGAATACGATTAACACGGGAGATTGCCTGAATTAGATTATGGTCTCGCAGTGGCTTATCCACATACATCATATGAGTTACTGGCGCATCAAATCCTGTAAGATACATATCACAAACAATTAGTAATCCCAGATCATTATCTTCATCTTTGAACTGCCTTACCAGTTCCTCCATTTCAGATTTTGATTTGTAATGCTTTGATATCGTTTGTTCGCGATTCTTTCTTTCTTCAGATGCATCATCAGGTAACGGTTTTGCCAATCCTGAGATTATACAGGTACATTTTGGAGCACCCGGAATCTTGGAGATCAAGTCAGCATATCTAGCAGCTGCCAGTTTTGTTGATGTTGCAAGCATTGCCTTTCCTTTGAGAGTTTTTTGTTTTTCTGTATAGTGATAAGCCAGATCCTTTGCAATTACCTTCAACCTATCAGGGTCTTCAAGCATAGTTTTTAGCTCAGACCATTTTTTTGAAAGAGACTCCATTACATCAGGATCCAAATCCTCTGTAATCTTGTCAAAGTCAGCGCCAATCATTTTGTTTTGCAAGTGCAGTTGAACCAGCCTGCTTTGACAGATAATCTCAACTGTTGCCCTGTCCCGCACAGCATCGCTAATTCTGTAAGCAGACAACACATCGCCAAATACGTGCGTAGTTGACTTGTCTTCCTTCTCAATTGGCGTGCCCGTAAAGCCTATTTTGAGTGCGTTTGGTAGCGCCCTTTGCAGGTTTTGAGCCATGGTTTTGTATTGAGAACGATGAGCCTCATCAGCTATTATGATGATATTTCGTCTGTCTGAAATTAATGGGTATTTTGCCATCCCTTCTTTTTCATCCTGTGTTGTCTGGAATTTTTGAATTGTCGTAAATATGATTTTTCCAGCAGGAACTGCTAATTTTTCTCTCAAATCAACTATGGAATCAGCTTCCAATATTGCAGTCTTTGGTTTTGGATACGGAAATCCTGCAACCTCAAAGAAATTCCCCAACTGCCCATCTAAATCCTTTCTGTCAGTTAGGATGACAAATGTTGGATTTTCTAATTTTTTAATTTGAGACATGATGTTAACATATAGAATCATTGTCAGGGATTTGCCACTGCCAGTCGTATGCCAGATGACCCCAATTCTGTTATTATCTTTTTGCGGATATACATCAAGTGTCTGCCTTACTGCTGCCTTTACTCCAAGATACTGATGCTGTTGTGCGATTTTCTTAATTGCCTTATTTCCGTCTGACTCGTATTCCGTGTAGTTTTGAATTATTTCCAATAGTGATTCCCTGTTTAGCATTAATCGTTGCATCATCTCTAGTCTGTTTGGCACTGTCCTGTCAGGATCTTTCGGATCATTCCAATCTGCAAACCTCTCAAATGGCGCAGTCATTGTTCCATATCTTGCAGATGTTCTATCACTGATTACCAAAAATGAAACATAATTAAACAAACGAGGAATATATTTTTGATAGTTTGACACTCCGAGTTGTTTGTATGCCTGAACAATGTCAGCTGATGGATTTGCAGGATCTTTATACTCTAAAAGAACCAAAGGCAACCCATTTACAAATAAAATGTGGTCTGCTCGTCTTTGTTCATGTTGTTTTATGATTAGTTGTCTTACTGCCAAAAAATCATTGTTTTTTGGATTCTCAAAGTCCACTAATTTTATGGCATAGTATCTTGTCTTGCCTTCTAATTGGTATGGCACCCTGACTCCTGCAAGTAGCATTTGGTGAAACGCCCTATTATTTTCAATGGTTGTAGGATTTGTGAGTGACTTTACCTGATTAATGGCAGTGGCATAGACAATTTCAGGCAAATCTGGGTTTAGCTGACGGATTTTTATGCCTAATCTGTCCAGTAAGAGGACGTCATTGTAGTTTTTTCGCTCCTCATTAAGGTCAGTTCCTTCCAGTGTATCATAGCCTAACTCTGAGAATATCTGGTGAGCTGGTAACTCTACTAGCTCTATCTCATTTAGCTCTGATGGAGTCATGATGCCTGTTTATACTGGTCATAATTTAAGCCTGATCTCAGAGATCATTTGGACTTGTCCTAAAACTCTAATTTTTGTCATGATTTAAACTGTTTTGCGGCTAAAGAAGGGTATAAGAATTTGAACAATTTTTTAGTTTGAGTACATGATAACGTACTATCAAGATATGATTCTCTCTATTTCCAAGAGACGTTTTTCATGTGTTTCTAGCATGTTCTGAATTGTTGTGATGTGATTCCTTGCATGTATCAGATTATGTGATCTGTCATCGTCATGTTCAGTGTACACAACATGTTTTTGATGTTTATTATGTTTAGAACCTGTAAAAATGTTGATTCTCTCTGATACCTTTGTAAATTCTCGCATAACTGATTCTGGATATAGACTTGTTTGTTTTTCATAAGAGTCCTTTGGGGCATGGCCTATTACATGATCTGCGATGTCTGCTCTGCATCCAGAATCAATCATCGTGGATTTAAGCAAGTCCCTTAACTCATGTGATGTGCATCTGCTTGCAGATGGATATTCTGGCGTGTTGTGTTTTGAGCGATATCTTGTTATCAGTTTATGAAATCTTCTTGATATCCAATTTACGGTGATTGGTTTTTTCCGTGTATCTACAAACAATGCATGGTCAATCTCTGGTCTGTTTTGTCTTGCCTTTAGATAGTGTATTATTGATATGACTGCATCTACATCAAGAAATCCCGTATGTGCAAATCCTGTCTTGACTCTTACGAGAGAGATTGGAACTGGTGTATCATTTAGATCCCATGATTCTGGCCTATCTGATCCAAAATGTCTTAGGAGATTCTCCCATATCTCAAAATTAAATCTGTCTGCAAATGTTGAACTGTCTAGTCCCCTATGAAACTTGCACAAGAAAACAGCCCTCTCCATTGGTTGGATATCATTGTCAGATAAAATGTCATGGAGTTGATCAAGCGAGAGACATTTTTTGATATGGTTTTTGTTGTTTCGTTTGATTCTATGCATGAACAGAAAGGGCATATCTGACTGATTTTCTCTGAAAAAGGATCTGATCGAATACATTGAATTTTTTACTGTGGATTGGCTTTTGTTAGATGCAAGTTCTGCCAGATACTCTTTTATCAAAAGAACAAAATCTGTCTTGTCTGTTGTATTACATTTTTTGCTTAATTCAAGAAGATGGCTTACTCCATTTAGTGATGTGTTGATCCTACATTGTCGCACCGTATTTTTTCCTGTGGGGATTGATGTCACATACTGGAACTGTCTGTCTGCAAGCCAGTTATGAAATGCAAGTAAGCTGTATGCGTAAGCGTTTCTTGTTCCGCCAAGTTGTGATTCATTTTTTATGTTCTTTGTGTTAGCTGGGCTTAGCTGTGTTCTCCAATATGCTACAGAATCAGTTTTGCAAAAATCACTAAATGATGTTCCATTGGAATCGGATGGATTTCTTGGCATGTTTCATGCTAGATATTTTTTGATAAAAATTACAATGGCAAAAATAAGATATCAAATGAATAACTGGGAAAATGTTAAAATTGGAAACAACTGTTACAGGGGTTAAGAGTTGAGGTCTAGACAAATTCAAAAATTAACCAGAAAAAAACTTTCTGAAATATGTAATATTTTTAGTGGAGGTACACCTTCTACTAAAAATGAAGAATATTGGAATGGGGACATCCATTGGCTTTCATCAGGAGAGACAAGAAATAGTTTCATTGCAGATACAGAAAGAAAAATTACCTTGTCTGGAATTAAAAACTCCAGTACACGCCTTGCAAAAAAAGGAGATGTAGTCATTGCATCTGCAGGACAAGGACATACACGTGGACAGACTTCTTTCTGTTTAATTGATACTTATGTAAATCAATCAGTTGTCGTTTTAAGGGCAAATAAGAAAATAGTTTATCCAAAATTTCTTTTTTATAATTTAAAATCCCGTTATAATGAACTACGAAGATTCTCTGATGCGCATAGCTCTAGAGGAAGTCTGCCAAAGAACGTTCTGTTAACTTTAGACGTGATACTTCCGCCTTTATCTCAACAAGGAAAAATCGGAAAAATATTGTTTGATTTAGACACTAAAATCGAAAACCTACAAAATCAAAACAAGGTCCTGGAACAAATCGCGCAGGCAGTCTTCAAATCATGGTTTGTCGACTATGAGTTTCCAGACGAGAAGGGAAGGCCGTACAGGTCGTCAGGAGGTAAGATGACATATGATGAAGAATTAGGAGAAATTCCAAAAGGATGGAAAGTTGTAAACATGTCTGAGCTAATTAAAATTAATCCTTCAAGAAATTTGAAAAAAAATTCACTGGCACCGTATCTCGGAATGACTGATATTCCAATTTATTCATCGAGAATTTCTAGATTTTATCTTAGAGTGTTTACATCAGGGATGAAATTTATGAATGGTGATACTCTAGTAGCTCGAATTACACCTAGTTTAGAAAACGGAAAAACTGCATTTGTGGACTTTTTACAAAATAATGAGGTGGGTTGGGGCTCAACTGAATACATTGTTTTGAGACCACGAAATCCACTTCCTCCAGAATATGGATATTGTTTTGCTAGAACTGATGAATTTCGTGCACATGCAATAGCGAATATGACTGGAACATCAGGAAGGCAAAGAGTTCCAGAAAATTGTTTTGATGACTACAAAGATGTAACCCCGCCAATAGATTTAGCAGAAACATTTGGGAAAATTTCTAAAAAACTATTTTTAAAAATTAGAGAAAATGGAGAGATGTGTGATGTTTTAACCACATTACGTGATTCTTTACTCCCCAAACTAATGTCAGGCAAAATCAGAATCTAACTTAATTTTTAATATTTGACGAATCATTTAATTTCTGTAACAATTCGAATGGCGATGTGTTGATTTCTTTAATTGATTTTGTGCCAGTAATAACAATCCTTCCTTATGAAAATACAAAAAAACTACAACTATGTAATCCTTTCATAATAAGTGCTGGAAATGTCTCGGGGTCATAAATTAAGCCGTGAATCTTAGATGATATCTTGTCTATGGGTATGAAATGTTCAGCATCTATCGTTGCAACAATATTTCTTACGTTGGGCTTTAGATTCACATCTGCAACTCATCCTAAAACCCTCCAATACATCATGACGCATGCCAGACATGCAAACCCCAAATAATTCTCACATCTCTTTTCGTATCTTGCTGCTGTTCTGCGAAACCCGCACTTGAGCCGTGCGAAGAGACGTTCCACGACAAGTCTTGCCTTGCCATGATGTTTCTGATTCCCGTTTTGCGCAATCTTCTTCGGGTTCCTTTTGTACGGGATGCGACAGTCAGTTCCATGACGTCTCAGACAGCCTCTGATGCATTTTGCGTCATGACCCTTATCTGCATATGCAGAAGCAATTGCACGTCCCAAACTATCGTCTGCTAATTCTGAAATGCCTTCCGGCACGTCAATGAATTTTGTACTGTCATGCTCATTTGCGGGACTGGTCCTAACTGAGATCGGCAGTCCCGTCTTATCCACTGCGACATGAATCTTCGTGCCCAGAACCTTCCTGAATCCGTCATATCCGTTATGTCGCCCCTTTTTTGGCAGCAACTGACGATGAATCAACTGATATCTTTTGCAGGCCAGTCTTTCCTTGCCTGTGTGCTGTCTTGATCAGTCTGGAGAGAATCTTTTTCCAGATTCCTTTCTGCTGCAGTTCCTGGAACCGCAGATGTGCTGTGGATTTTGAGCCGTACCTGCCTGGCATGTCTGTCCACCTGCAGCCTGTAGTTAACACAAACAAAATTCCGTTGATTGTCGCCCTGTCATCGCATCTCGGACGTCCTGTTTTGGCAGGTTCTGGTAATTGCGGTGCAATGGTACTCCATTGGGCATCCGAGATTTCTTTATGAATCATGAAAAACGTTTCAACAATGTTATTCTTAGATCTGTATTATCATGAACAATTTACTAAATGATCTGTTTTAGGATCAGTTAGTAATGTATTAATCATTTCTCAGTTATTGTAAAGTAATTTGTAAAGTTAAGCTTGGTACCGACTAGATTTGAGATAAATTTATTGTCATTAAACATCAGCATGCAGTAACGATCAAGGTTATCTCTCATCGGCTGGCACATGACTGCGTCCTTATTTTTTAAAGGCCAGTCATAAAAATGACGCTCCATCAAATCCTCATACAGCTCAGAGCTGACTGTTTTATCATAACACGTTATGTTTGGTTCGGCAGGCGTGGGGCATGGCGAGTTCAAACAGTAACCCGGTTTGATCAAAAGCATCATGGGTATGTGTGAATCGTATGTGCCCAGTTACGCTCCACTAGTTTTTCAACGCTTGATGGAAAAACACACGCTTTATTGCCATCGCTAATTTTAAACATGTATTGTTTTTGTCTATCCCAGCAGGAATCATAAAGATTTGAATCCAGCACTCCGAGCGGTTTATCAATAAAATCAGTGTCATGTGAGGCATATGCAGCATTGGCAGCTGCCAATGTCATTGCTAGACTGAAAATAAAAAAAAGAGGCAAGATGCTACCGCAAGTCAAGGCCTGTACGGATTGGATCCCAAGGACTAAAAAACTTATAGTACCAGCTTATTGGTCTGATGCTGGGATGTTCTTTTGCCTTGTTTTGTGCATCATATCCACACAGCACAGCACTCTAGCGCCAGATTCATCAACAACATATGCGGGGACATCCGTCTTCCCTAATCCTTCAAATACGGACTCGAAGATGCATACGCTGCCTGCGTGAATGCCAACTATGGTCGCAGCATTGTTGACAAACTGAACTATCGGAGAACCACTGTCACCCGGTACACTTGCATGATGAGAGATCGTCTGGTCAGGCATGATGATTCTATTGCCAAGATGATCAGTCAGTGATATGGTGGCCTCCTTATACAAAACCATGCCACTTGCTTCACGGTTTGAGTTCAGCATGTGGATGTCATCGCCTCTCTTCAATGCAGCAGAGTTACCCGGTATCAAATCAATTGATGTTTTATTTTTTAACATGAGTTGACCTGATGGCATTGCAATGTCTGGATCAATCTTTACCAAAGCTGCATCATGGATCTGGTAAAAAACAGTGATCAGGATCACCAGAATTTAACGGCAAGGTAACGCAATCAAATTTAGAAGAAAATTGCAAGTTAATTAGCCTTAAACTCCTGTTGCCCAATTCGCAAATGAGCCTTATTTCATATCTGTAATACAGATCACCAAAATCTACCAAATCCGTTCATGATGCGAACTTGTAAGTCTTGAATTATTACTAAATCTATATTTTAGGTACAATTAGGAAATAGTGAGAAAGATGGGTAAACCATATTCACAAGAATTAGAAAAGATTCCAGACACATACAATTGGGCAAAAGAAATACCAATAGATAATCTAATTGAATTTGTCAAGAGATCTAAAGATACACCTTTGTATGTAATAGGTTCAGGAGGTTCATTTTCTGCTACAACATTTGTGTCATTATTACATCAACACATAGGAAGAGTTGCAAGATGTATAACGCCATTAGAATTTCTAGAATTTGAAAATATTGATAATAATTGTTCAGTACTAATTGTTACAGCAGGAGGAAATAATAGAGATATTCTTTCTGCATTTGATAAAGCTGTAAAAATAAAACCAAAAAATCTAGGTATTGTCTGTGCAAGTATAAACAACAAATTAACAAAAAAATCTTTAGAAATTAAAAATGCGTTAGTTCATGCAGTAAGACTTCCTACCAGAAAAGATGGATTCTTGGCGACAAATTCATTAGTTGCAACTTTAGTGTGGACATGCAGAGCCTATATTGAGGCACATTCATTATCATATCAATTACCAAACATCAATGATCTTGTATTTCAAGAACAATCAAAAATAGAATTTGAGGAAGAGATTTTCAAACAGTTAGATGATTTTGTGGATTGTAAAACAGTTGTGTGTTTGTACGATAATTGGGGTAAGACTGCAGCAACAGATACAGAATCAAAACTAGTAGAGGCAGGATTAGCAAATGTTCAGCTAGCAGACTATCGTAATTTTGCCCATGGTAGGCACAATTGGTTGGACAAAAACAAAGAAAGTACCTGTCTTATTGCTCTTGTAAACCCAAATTGTGAACAACTTGCAAATAAAACCTTGAAATTAATTCCAGACTATACACCAAAGATAGCAATATCCACAAATTACGAAGGACCAGTAGGAGCAATTTCATTATTAATTCAGATTTTGCATGTTGTGAAATTTTTTGGAAATATCAGAAAAAATGATCCTGGAAGACCAGGAGTTGCAGATTTTGGAAGAAAAATATATCATTTACCAATTCCAAAAACAAATTCAAATTCTTTTACCAAGTCTGAAGAATTTGCAATACGGAAAAAATTTGGACATTGTAATACAAATGATCCAGAAACAAAAACAAGAGTAAAACACTTACAAAAATTTCTTAAAAATATTTCCGAAGTAAAATTTGGAGCAGTTGTATTTGATTATGATGGAACATTATGTAATGCAGAGCATAGAACAACGCAACCATCCAAAGATATTAGCAATAAATTAATTCAGTTATTAGAAAATGAAATAACAATAGGAATTGCTACAGGTAGAGGAAAATCAGTTCGAATTGCACTACAGAAAATAATTCCAGAAAAATATTGGTCAAAAATTCTGATTGGATACTATAATTGTTCAGATACTGATTACTTGGATAACAACAATGCTCCAAATAAAGAACTAACAAATGATCCTAATTTACTAGAAATGATAGAATTTTTGATAAAACAAAAAATTGTTTCAGAAAATAATATAACATCAAGACAGAAACAAATCACTTTAGAAGATATTGATTTTGATGCTAAATTTCTTATTCAAAAAATTAAATCAATAGATATACAAAAACTGCAAAATGTGAAAATTGTAGAATCGACTCATTCATTAGATTTATTGAAAGATGATGTATCTAAATTGACATTAGTAGATCAAATCAAACAAGAAATCTCAAAATCTTATGATGTGCTTTGTATTGGTGATAAAGGAAAAGAACCAGGAAATGACTTTGAGTTGTTGTCATCAAGATGGTCTTTGAGTGTAGACATGATTTCTGGAGATGTAGAAACTTGTTGGAATTTAATTGCATCACAGAAAAATGGAGAATATGCTACTTGTGAATATATGGATAAATTTGACATGAGAAAGAAGTATTTCACGGTGAAGACATAACATGAAAGATTATCTAGCAAAGAGACTACTTGCTAAAGTAACAGATTGGGATCCTACTGAATTAACTGAAGAAAGACTAGCCTTACAATTACTTTCAGAATACAAGTATGATGAATATCAACAATTTTCTCCAGGAATGAGATTCATTGAGAGTTTATCACTATGGTTAAATCAATTTGATAATGATAAAAATCAAAAAAATCTTGCATATAATTTAATTAAAAAACATTTAATTTTTGTTTCGACATCAGAATTACATCATTTAATTAAAATGACATATACTGATTATATTAAACCCTATTTAATCAAACACGTTGCGGATGAATTAGATATTCCAAATTTTCTTATAAAAAAAATTACAAATGAACAAAAATTCAAAATTCTAGTTAGAGAATGTTTATTCTTAGGATTAAGTGATGGTGCAAGAACAGATTTACTTAGAAGATTTTCAGGATTAAAACATGAACAAGTATATCCTACATATTTGATTACTAAAGAAAAATCAGGAGAATTATTAGAAGAATTAAATGAAGAAATTACTATTAATAAATTTGGTAATGAGAAATTTAAAATAGTTTTTTTAATAGATGATTTTTCTGCCAGTGGTATTAGTTACATTAGAGAAGAAGATCCGGGAGAATTTCATGGTAAGATTCAGAAATTTTTGAAACAGCTAGAAGAAAAAGAAGATGAACATAATTTTGTAAGAAATTTATTTGATATGGAAAATTTGAAAATTTGTATTATACTATATATAGCAACTAAAAAGGCAAAAAAGAAAATTGAGTTGGAATTAACTGAATTTGCAAAATCAGAAAAAATCAATTTTCAAGTAATCGTAATACAAGAAATTGATGATTCAGTAACGTTGAATAATGAAAAATTAGGTGAATTAGCACCAGTTTTAGAAGAAAAATTTGATCCAAAAATTTTAACTAAACATTACAAAAAAGGAAAAATCGATAGGCCATACTTAGGATTTGATGAATGTGGTTTACCAATCGTTCTTAGTCATAATTGTCCCAACAATTCTTTGCCAATAATTTGGCATGAAACTGAAGACAAAAAATATTTAGCATTGTTTCCACGACTTCAAAGATTTAAGGTGTTATCATAATTGAAAGAACCTAGAAATCCATTTACACTACGATCAGCAGAAAATATTGAAAATGAGTTAACATTTCTAAAATTATTTGGTTCTGGTGTACTAGAGATTTTACCTGAGGATAGTTTTTTAAATAAAGTATTAATTTTTAGAAGTGGTCCAGGTGGAGGAAAAACTTCACTATTACGATTATTCAGACCAGAATCACTGAATGAAATTTTTAACAATGGAGTAGCATACAAAGATCTACATGAATCATTAGAAAAATTTTCAGTTCTTTCAGAAAAAGGTCCAGATATCTTAGGAGTTTATCTAAGACTGAGTGATTATGCAGCATTTCAAGACTTGAATATTAGTAATGAGAAAAAAGCCAAGTATCTGTTTTCGTTAATCGGTTCAAGACTAATTTTAAAAATGTTAGCAGGTATTCTTGCGTTAAAAAAATTAGAATTTTCAGATTTGGAAAAAATTAAGATAGAAAAACCAACAGAAGAAGAATATCTTCAAAATTTACCATTACCATGTAATGGAAAACAATTGTATGAATGGGCATCTAGTTTGGAGCAAAATATTTGTGGTGTAGTAAACAGATTTGATTATTCGCCTGATGAATCAACTCCGCTATTTGAGAATCTAGAACATGTTTATGCAATGATGCCTAAAAATATAAAATTTGAAGATCAGCGAATCGTTTCAAAAACATTGATTATGTTAGATGATTTACAACATCTAAGAAAACATCAAAGAGAAAGACTTGTTGAACAAGTTACAAAAGCCAGATATCCAATAGCTATATGGTTTGCAGAAAGATTGGAGGCTTTAGATTTGAATGATATGATTCCAGGTATTTATGGACGAGAATATCAAACAGTGTATCTGGAAGAATATTGGGAAAAATCAAGAGGTAGGGCATTTGAAACTTTTGTACGTTCAATTTCTATCAAAAGAGCACAATTTGCTAATCTTGATTTTGATTTTAGTTCACTACACCAACATTTACAAGAATCAATTGACAATACAGAATTTGCTCCAAGACTTAAGGAAATAATCAATCAAATGAAAGAAAAATTGCAAAAGCTTTCTCTTACAACAAGTATGTTTGATGAATGGATACAGGATGAAGAGAAAAAATCAATTCAATCACCATTAAATTCTGCTATTGATTGGAAATCTCTTGAAATAAAAATTGCAAGAGAGCAGAAAAGTGTGCAAAAAAAATTATTTGAAGACATGCCATTAAAAGTTGATGAAGATGATGAATCTTCTAAGCTTAAAGCTACTTCAGAATTTTTTCTTCACAGTGAATATAAGATACCATATTACTATGGATTTTCTAGAATTGCAAAAGTATCAACTGCAAATGTAGAACAATTTCTAGAAATGACCGCAGAATTATTTGAAGAAATTATTTCTCAATTAATTAAAAGTAAAAAAAATGAAATTTTATCTGCTGAAAAGCAAGAAACAGTTATTAAAAAAATTGCTAAACGTCATTGGGATAGAATTACAAAAAAAAATACCAATGGACGAGAAATAGAAAAATTTTTGATTTCATTTAAAGAATTTGCAAGAGAGCAGACTTTACAACCAAATGCACCATATGCTCCAGGAGTAACAGGTATTGGAATCAAAAAATCTCAATTTGATAAATTTACTGATCCAAAAGATCAAGAGAAATATCCAGAATTAAAAACACTTGTGGATGTTTTACAAGTTTGTCTTAGTCAAAATTATCTAAAGGCACGTTATGATGCAAAACAGGGTAAAAAAGCAGAAGAAGGGAAAGAAAAAGATAGTATTACTATTTTGTATCTAAATCGTCTATTATGTACTCATTTTGGCTTACCAATAGGGCAAGGTGGATGGAGATACAAGGATACTGATGAATTATGTGAATGGATAGGAATTAAGAATCCATGAGAAGGGCGGAAATGAAATGACATTACGATGGAATGATTATTTCTTAAGAAAAAATGATGAGTTTGAGCAATTTTGGAAAGATTACTTCAATTTACCACACGATGTTTTATTCATTTTAGGTTCTGGATTTGATCCCAGAATGTGCATAGGAATTGAATCAATTTTAGGAAAAGAGAGAAAAGGCTTGTTTGATTGTATGCTGATAAATTTTCATGAAGGAAAAAATTCACCATCTAGAGATTTTCGTCATGAAGTAGAGGAAAATAGAGAAAAATTACAAGAGATCATCAAAGATAAAGCTGAATTAATTGAAAAAGAAATATTTATGGAAAATGAAGAGGGTCACAGAATTGGTCCAAGAGGCGCAACAAATATTTTCAAAGATTATTCAGATTATCAAAAATACACAGATGTAATTTTAGATATTTCGTCATTACCAATGAATGTATATTTGCCATTACTTGGAAAAATTCTGTACATCATAGATGATCAAAAAGATAAAGACGCAAAAAAAATTAATTTGCATGTAATTGTTGCAGAGAATACAATAGCAGATAAATCAATTAAAAAATCTGGTTTAGCAGATAGGGCAGACTTTTTGTATGGATTTCCAGGTAATCTCGATGTGGTTTCAAAAGAAGATGAACCTACAGTATGGATTCCTGTTCTAGGAGAAAGTCAAAAATTGCAAATTGAATTAATTTATGATAAGATTAGTCCTCAAGAAATATGTCCTGTTTTACCATCGCCATCAGTAAATCCACGTAGAGGAGATGATCTATTATTAGAATATCGAGAGATAATTTTGAATGAGTTAGATATTGAATCACAAAACATAATTCATGGTGCTGAACAGAATCCTTTTGAATTATATAGACAAATCCAAAAAACAATTGAACATTATAGAGATGCATTAGATCCTATTGGAAAATGTAAATTTGCACTTTCTTCATTATCAAACAAATTAATGTCATTAGGAGTATTTTTAGTGGCATATGAAGAGGGACTTACAAAAAAAGAAAATGTAGGAGTCGTATATGTAGAATCAAAGGGTTATTCCATGAAAAAAACCAAAGAAGCATCTAAACCAGAAAATATAGACTTGTTTTCGTTATGGATATCTGGCGATTGTTATAATGAATAATCTAGATAATATTTTACTAACCATAAATCAAAATTATTTCAAAGTTAATCTTTTTGAGGTTATAGAAAATGTAATTATATTGACAAAAATGGAGATAATCCATAATGAATAATTTTGTCTGTGTTGGTTCAGGATTAATTGCATTAGATGTTATTTACAAAGAAAATTCAGAACAACCAAAGTTTCTTGCTGGTGGTTCATGTGGCAATGTATTAACCATATTGTCTTACATGGGATGGAATTCATACCCAATTGCAAGATTAGGCAATGATGTAGAAGGAAAAAGAATCATTGAAGATATGAAAAAATGGAAAGTAAAAACAAAATTTATCGAAAAAGAAGAAGGTACCGATTCGCCTAGAATTATAGAAAAAATTTTTGGTGGAAAAAATCCAAAACATAGATTCTATATGAAATGTGAGCATGGGAATTGGTTGCCTGGAAGAAAAGCATTCTTACTGAAATCTTTTGAGAGAATACAAAATAAAATTCCAAAATCTAATGTGTTTTACTTTGATAGGGTAACTCCAAGTGCATATGAAATTGCATCACATCTTAAAGATCAAGGTGCAATCATCATATTTGAACCGCCAAAGTTCTTGCATGATGATAAAACATTTCTAAAATGTATAGAAATTTCAGATATTGTAAAGCACTGTTATGAACAAGCTGAAGCCACTAAAAAATCAGGCATAAACATTCCTTTAGAAATACAAACTATGGGTGAAAATGGGTTACAATATAAGGCAAAATTTCTAAGACATGGAAAGGAGAAAAAATTATCATCTATTCCTACAAACAATTTGATTGATGCAGCTGGATCAGGCGATTGGCTTACAGCAGGACTGATACACATGTTACGTAACCACAGATCACTTGATAGTTTAACAGAAGAAAAACTGGAATATGCACTTGATTTTGGTCAAACCTTAGCCTCGTTAAATTGTAATTATGAGGGAGCAAGAGGTATGATGTATCATTTATCAAAAGAAAAATTATTCAAAATAGCTACAAAGAAAATGAAAAACAGAAACAAACCTGTGGAATTAACCTTAGAGCATTCAAAGAAGAATAAGTTAACTTCTAAACTAGCTTTAGAATGCAAGGTTTGTCTGTGTAAATAAGACATAGATTTTCAATTTTTATTAATATATCTAACTGATCCTAAAACAGATCATTTAGTAAATTATTCATGACAAAACAGATCTAGGAATAACATTGTTGAAACATTTTTCATGATTCACAAGGAAATCCCAGATGCTCAACGGAGTACTGCCATTGCACCGCAATTACCAAAACCTGCCAAAACAGGACGTCCGAGACGTGATGACAGGACGACAATCAACGGGGTTTTGTTTGCGTTAGCTACCGGATGCAGACGGGCAGACATGCCGGACAAGTGCGGCTCAAAACCCGCTGCGCATCTGCGGTTTCGGGAACTGCGACAAAAAGGCATCTGAAAAAGGATTCTGTCAGGACTGATCAAATCCGCACACAGGCAAGGAAGGAAGGAAGGAATGATTGACCTGCAAAAAATTTCAATTGATTCCCCACCAATTGCTGCCAAAAAGGGGGCAATGAAGCAGGATATGACGGATTCAGGAAGATTTCAGGCACGAAGGTTCATGTCGCAGCGGATGAGACGGGACTGCCGATCTCAGCTAGACCATTCCCGCAAACGAGCGTGACAGTACGAAATTCATTGACGTGATACAAGACATTTCAGAACTGGCAGGTGATAGCCTGATACGTGCAGTTGCTTCTGCATATGCAGGTAAGGCTATGATGAAAATGCATCAGAGACTATCTGAGAGGTCATGGAATTGACTGTTGCATCCCGTACAAAAGGAACTCAAGGAAAATCGCACAAAACAGGAATCAAAAACATTACGGCAAGGAAGGTTTGTCGTGGAACGGTTCTTCGCATGGCTCAAGTGTGGGTTTCACAGGACGGCAGTAGTAAGATGAGAAAAGAACCGTGAGAATTATTTGGGGTTTGTGTATCTGGCATGCATTATGACGTACTGGAGAGTATTGGGATGAGTTGTTTGTATGATACGTGCAATGTAATTAAATTTTGCTGATGGATTTCGATGTCATCATGACAACCTGTATCGCAGATGGCCTTAATCGGAATTTTCCTTGCAAAAAACAAGCATCGTATTTTCATCTCTCCACTGAATCTTTTCTGAATCTGGAAAATTATCCAGCATGTTTTGCTTGAATTTGTCAAGGGATTGCCTCAACTCATCTTCAGAGTACATGCTAAATGTAGAATAATGGCGCAATCTGACTTTCTTGATTATGTTATCCAAAGTGGAGATTCTTCTGTATCTGAAGAATTTTACTGAATCAATCTTGAGGGACGGGGTTGCTGAGAAAAGTGAGACTAATGTGTCAAGACCGTAAAGGCGCGTTTCTTTTGAATTGAAAAGGGGGAAATACCTGCCCCACAGGTTTTGCCTGTTTTGCTTGTCCAGTCTGGTGTAGACAAAACACTTGCCCCTGTTTTTGAGGATGCGGGAAACCTCTTTTGCAAATGCAGGTATCTCAAAGTGATGAATTGCATTAAATGTCGTAACTATGTCTTGTGACTCTTTATCAAGCGGTATTTTTTCAGCTGAGCCCTTGAATGTTTGGACGGGAAGGATTTTTTTTGTATTTAGCGTGTCATTTAACTGATCAATCATGCCCTGATTGTCATCTACACAGGATATTGATAATGACGGGCTTGATTCTGCCAGTCTGATGCTGTATCTACCGTCCCCGCATCCGATATCTGCAATCCTGGTTGTTCTTGCATCTTTTATTTTGCTTGCAATAAAGGCTACCGGTTCACTGTCCATAATGCGAACTGAGGAGTAAGACGAGGCAATTTCTGAAAAATGGCCGTACATCTTTGTCTTTAAGGCACGTTCTATATGCTCCAAATGTTTCTCCCAAGTATGTATTTTGCAATGTTTGTATTTTTTGAAATCATGACTGTGTATTGCAACACTACCGGAACTAAATATCTTACATTGCAAATCAATGGAAAATTTAAAAAAGGAAAGTTTGAGATGTAAATGACTTGTCAGCATGGTCATAGCAAGGCATCATCTACAAATTCTGAAATACTTTCCAATACGTCAGTAAGATTGGCACTATCATGTTGTTTTGCAGAACTGGTTCTAATTGAGATTGGCAGTCCTGTTTTGTTTACGGCAACATGAATCTTTGTGCCTAGAATCCTTTTGAACCCGTCATACCCTATGGAATCGCCTCTTTTTGGCGGTAATTGACGAGGAACCAGATTATCAACTCATCCTAAAACTAAAAAACAGTAAAATACAGTTCAAATTTTCAAACTCCCCTCCAGTCGTAAGGATATCTGAATTGTAATGGAAATCTGGGTTTTGGGATGAGTTTTATATGTATCGCAGGTCAATCCTTCCTTGCTTGTGCGCTGACTTTATTAGTTTGGAGAGAATCTTTTTCCAAATTCCTTTCTGTTGCATCTCTGAGAACCGCAGATGCGCAGTGGATTTTGAGTCCTATTTGCCTGACATGTCCCCGGTAAAACAGAGAAATGATCCCGGCTTTTTTGAGATCTGCCCGTGTGTTAGCATAAAGTGACGGTGGACTGTTCTTAGCTTTGGATCTTGTTGTGAAGGAATTTGTATTATGTGGCAAAATTTGTCTAATTGTGCAAGAGGCCTATTAGATTAATTGCATGCAATGCTTATAGAATTGCAAGATTAGAATTTGTTATTTTGGCATGGTTTCTACACAGCCGTACAAATTACAAGATTAAACTTTAACCTTAATTTCTCCAGACATTAGTTTTGGAAGTAATGAATCACGAATCACTGTTAAGAGAGAGATGGATTTTTCATTTTCAATGATTTGTGCATGTAATTCAAATGCGGTTTTTTCAAATTTTTCTAAAATTTCATTTGGAGGTAATAGCATCTTATGATTATTTTCAAAGCTTGTATGATCAAAACCCCAAACACCAGTTCCAGTATGATATGCATTTGCAATATTTTGTTGATAATAAAGAAAAAATGAATATAGATATAAGTTTGAATTATCTATTTTTGGTTCAATCTTTGATACATGGTGAGAATAAACTGCAAATTGTTTATCGTAATCATATGAAGATTGAACTAATGCGGGGGTTGCTAGTAATCTAGCATCTTTAGTTTGTTCTGTATTTGCAATAATTAGATCCATTTCTTTTACAAAATGTCTTTCTTTAAGTCTTTCACTCTCTAACCACGTAATTTTTTTTTTAAACCCTCCTCCTTCTTTAATGCTATTAAGGGTAACAAATTCAAATCCTTTTGGCTCATTGAATTTTTCAATACCTTTGTAAGAAAAACCTTTTACACAAGATGCTATTTCTTTAAATGATACAGCCATCCATCCCTTTGGAATCCTTCCAAGCTCCGAGTCCTCAAGCTCTGTTATCCCGTCATAGTCGACAAACCATGATTTGAAGACTATCTAAAACAATCAACAAACCATGATTTGAAGACTGCCTGCGCGATTTGTTCCAGGACCTTGTTTTGATTTTGTAGGTTTTCGATTTTTTTATATATGCTATAAAGAAATTGTGATATAGATTTTTGCTCAGAAATTGGAGGAATTGGAAAAATGGTATTGTTAATGTCTTTTTGTGTTAAAGCAGGTATAACTGAACCTGTAATTTTTGATTGGATTAAATTTTGGAATCTCCTAGATTTAAAAAAATAAAATAAAAATAGAGGTAAAATATTATCAGAATTTTTTCTAATTACATGAATGTGTGATGCTACTGTAGCCTTATGTGTAATATTTTCGATGATTGCTAATTTTCCAATTGTTCCGTCTTTTGTCATAAGAATGTCTGATTCCTGAAGCATGATTTCTGGAGATTCATTATATCTGTCCTCACTCACGTGAGCACATTTATCCCAAGATACTTTATTTTCTATAATTTGAAGACCACTCACGATAAAAGGACCTGAGTCAGCATATTCTGAAGTTTTTAGTCCTTTCCAACCGATTCTTCCTTTAATGATTAAATGATCTTGTAATTTAGATAGTTTCCAATCTTTAGGAATCCTTCCAATCTCTGTTTCCTTAAACTCTTGAGATTGTCTAGATTTCAAAGCCCAATCCCTTCAAGTTCTTGCGAATCTCCTTGTCTAGTTTCTTGGATTCTGCAGATAGTTTTGCATATTCTGTAGTTAGTCTCTTCATCTTATCTTCAAATGGTTCCCCATCATCTTCAATCTCTTCTGCTCCAACATATCTGCCAGGGGTTAGAACAAAATTGTTCTTCTCAATATCTGAAATTTTGACTGCTTTACAGTACCCTGCAATATCTTTGTACTTTGGATGGCCTTTTTCGCCGATAAATGAGCGATAAGTGCAAGTAATCCTTTGAATCTGATCTTCTGATAGTTCATTATGTGCCCTATCTAAAGCTGTAAATATTTTTCTTGCGTCAATGAATAGTGTCTCACCTTTTCTTTTTCTTGATTTTCCATCATCCTTGTTTTTCGTTACAAACCAGAGACAAGCTGGAATTGTTACGGTATAAAACAGGTTGGTAGGCAATGCAACCATACAGTCAACGATGTCGTCTTTGACAATTTTTTCCCTAATGTCTCCTTCTTTTCCACCTGCGCTCATTGAGCCATTGGCTAAAACCAAACCAAGCTTGCCATCTCTTTCATCCAGGTGATAAATCATGTGGGACAAAAATGCATAGTTGCCACCAGGCTTTCCGTTGCCAGGCATTCCATACTTTGCAAACCTTGCATCATTTACCAGCTTTTCATGGCCCCACTCTCCCATGTTAAACGGCGGGTTATCACGATGAATTTAAAGTAAGATATTATTTAATATGATTATATTATGGCTATCCCGTGCATGGATGGTGCGGGGTTTTGGTAAAAACTACCTAAGATGTAACAGTGCACAAAAGCCCCGACAGTTAACACGAAGAAGATTTCAAGCCACGCTACGGTAAGTTAACAGAACCCCGTTTGCTACACTGTTCATTCTTAGGGTGTTTTCACGGTTTTCAAGCGGATGTTAAGTTAGGGCGCTGTTGAGCAGCGTAAACACTGAAAATATTTTAAATAAAATTGATTTAGCAGTTGAGAAATTTCTTAAAGATTTGAAAACAAAAATAAAATCAGACGTAATAGAAGTATCTGCAAACTCTGACATCAATGTAGAAATATTAAAAGAAAAAATATATGAAAAATTAAAATTTATTAGAATTTACATGCGTCCAAAAGGTGGAGAAACAGACTTCAAAGAACCGTTTATTGTAAAGGAAGGAGACAGCGGAAGAAGGATGTCGGCTTTGGGAATCGACGTCCTGTAGAGACTGCAATTTCCACTACTGTGTTGCACAACTAAGTAATTTTTCTTACAGTTTGCACTAATGAAATATTTGTCTAATCATATGCTTGCAAACAAATTGTACAACGCCACTTTTAATTCCAATTCCTTTACCATGTTAGAATATCTGTGTGCCATGACATGCTCGCCAAAGAGACGTTTGAATGATGAGAAGACGGATTCTGCAGCCCATCCATCGCCATAGCTTACGCCAAGCTTCCACAGATCCAAATTGTATAATCGAGCCAAAACAGATTTTCGTCTCGGGTGACAGTCAGTGCGTATGGATGACGTCTTTCTCACCTTGATTGCAGGCAGCGTCTCCTTGTCATAATAACAGTATGAAAAATCATCTTTGGAATCATACGCAGCGCCATCAGCTAGAACCCTTACTATTTTGCTGCCGTTTTTCTCTGCCTGTTCTACCAGAGAGGGCAAGTGCTGGGCATCATGGGAACGCTCGTCTGTTATTTTTAGCAAAAGAATCTTTTTTGTTTTGACATCAGCTGCCACATGGATTTTCAGAAATCCGCGCCTCATGTTCCGTTTCTGTCTCATCCATTCTCTCCTCTATCTGCCACTTTGATTCCCGTACTGTCAATTGCGATTATCACATCATCATCGCCAACTTTTTGGTCTAATTTGACGTGTAACTTGTCTACTCTTCTTTGCATGGCGGAATAATCTGGCACATCAGGAATGTGCTTTGCATGTGATTTTACCGTTCCTTGGGCTTGCCTAAATGGCAATCCAAAGCATGCTCTAGCGTAAGATAGCGCATTCATGAATGATTCAGGATACGCAAACTCTTTTCCTTCCTTGCCCCTGCTCATCTCATCTAGTCCTTCTTGCCATGAGTCAATAGCATCCCATGACATGATTAGTTCGCCTCTGGTTACTAGTGACTTGTTGATTGTCTTCCAATTTCTGTTCATAAGAAATGAAAATAGCTGAGATCTAAAGCTAAATTGGTTCAATAATTTGGATCAGATGGTTAGTTGTGCAACACAGTAATCCTTGTTATAGCATAACACATATACCATATAATAATTGTTATGATATAACATGAATATACAAGTGGTGTTATGCCCTAACAAAAAATGTGAGCATAGATTTGCTACAGAAAAAGTAGAACCTCAATGTGGAAAATGTGGATCACGTTTTGATGCAGTAAGTAATGTTTTAGATGTTGATAATTCTCAAAACAAGATAATCAAGGAACAGTATGAAAATCAGATCCAAAAAATAGAGAATATCTTAGAAAAACTGTCCAGCCAACATCAAGAAGCAGGAATAGCAATCAAGGAAATACACAAGATTACCAGAGAGGCGATCAGGAAATGATGATTACAGAGACGCTAAAGCATATCTCAAAGTCAACAGAGAACAAAAAGATACTTTTAACACACCATAACAAAGTGACTAAAACCATGGTTTATGAATATTTACAATCCTCAAAATTGGAAAATTTTGAAAATATTACAAAAATGTTGAAAAATATATCTGAGGAAAACATACGAGTTGATGACATTGGAAAGTATTTTGAAAGTTCACTTGATCAGGTTGAACGTAAGAAAAAAGGGCAATACTACACATCCCCTACGATAGTGCAATACATGATTAATTTATTATCAATTAAAGATTCATCTAAAACCCTAGATCCAACTTGTGGCTGTGGATCATTTACGCTTGGTTTGTATGATCATTTGGAAGGAGAATACGGTAAATCTAGTTTTAGAAATGTGTTTGGTGTAGATTTGAATCCAATTGCAGTAGACATCACACGTTTGTGTTTATTTTTGAAATCCAATAAAAAACATCCACATCATAGTATCTTACAAAAAAATATTCAAGTTGGCAATTCTATTATAAGTAATAATAACTTCAACTGGAATGTTAACTTTAAATCTATTTTAGATAATGGTGGTTTTGATTTCGTTATTGGGAATCCGCCATATGGAACAATAGGAAAAAATGAATTTGATCTTGATGATTCAGAATACTCTAAAATTATCAATGGTGCAATAAACATTGCATCCCTCTTAATTGTCAAATCATTAAATTTGCTAAAAGAAGGTGGCAAGTTAGCTTTTCTTTTACCAAAATCCATACTACATGTAAACTCGTATCGTTATTTACGAAAATATATATTAGAAAAATCCACAGTATTACAAATTTGTGATTTAGGACAGGAATTTTTAGATGTGCGAGGTGAACAAATCATACTATTCTTACAAAAAACAAGCAATTCACAATCCAAACCCAAGAAGGTCAAAATTTCAATAGGAATCACCAAGAATTCTGATGAACAAATAAAACCCAAGCAAGAATTCTACATCAATTACTCTGCACTGGAACCAGACAAATTTCCAGTATTGGATAACCTCAAACATTATAGGATTTTGAATAAATTGAATGCAAAATATGATACAGTTTCATTGTCAGAATTTGTGAATGGCCAGATATTTAGAGGAATAACTCTAAACGCTGAACAGCAAAAAACAATTTCTGAAAGACATGTGAAAAACGGGATCAAAATACTACGAGGCCGATCAATATCAAAATACAAAATTTCAACGTCATATTATGTTAAAAAAATTGAATTGTCGGGGAAAAATCACAAGAAAATACAAAATCTTTACAAAAAACAAAAGATAGTATTGCAAAACATATTTTCATCAGAATCGGGAATAATCGCATCATTTGATCATCAGGGCATCATGACACTAGATACTGTAACTAACGTAATTGTCGATAATTCCAATATTGGAAAATATCTACTCGGACTATTTAATTCAAAATTAATCAATTTTTATCTTATGTTTGGACTCTTTAACAGATCAAAATTAACAATGCACGTTGATAAAAAATATCTTGGCAGTATTCCAATTGTCAACAATCCAGACGTCAAAATAATGAAAAAGATCATAAGTTTGGTAGGTTCCACATATCTCAAAAACGATTCAAACAATATTAAAAAAGTTACAAGAATGATTGACAAAGAGGTATTCAAACTATACAATATTTCAAAAAATGACACAAAAGTCATTGTAGATGCAGTTGATGGCCGTCTGTCCAGTAAGAGTAGATGGTAATAGTGCCAACCAAATTAAATCATCTTAGTGGAAAAGAATGGTTGCAGCATTCATTTAGCATATGGAGAGATATTAAAAAAAACCCTGATGAAAAAAAATTAAAACATCCTGCCATGTTTCCTGTAGACTTGGCAAGTAAAGTAATCGATGTCTTCACACGTGAAAATGATATTGTTATAGATCCCTTTTTAGGTAGTGGAAGTACTGCCATCGCATCAATTCAAAAAAATAGAAATTTTATCGGTATTGAATTATCAAAAAAATATGCAAACCTTGCCAATAAAAGAATAAAACAACTGTATAAAAATAATGATGAAAAATCCACTCAAACTGAAATTTTTTGTCATGACAGTACAAAATTATCCGAAGTAATTAAAGACCAAAAAATAGATTTTTGTCTGACGTCTCCGCCATACTGGAATATTTTAAATCAGAAAAGAACCGCTGATAACAAAAAAATCACAAATTACAGCAGCTCCAAAAAAGATCTTGGAAACATAGATGATTATGACCTCTTTCTAAATCAACTAGAACTAGTTTTTGATCAAATCCATTCTGCATTAAATAATAACAAATATTGTGTTATTGTAGTGATGGATATTAGGAAAAAAAGTAAATTCTTTCCATTACACATAGATATCATCAATATGATGAAAAAAGTAGGTTTTGTATTTGATGATATGTTGATTTGGGACAGACAAAGTGAGTACAATAACATGCGACCTTTAGGATACCCGTCCGTATTTAGAGTCAACAAGGTACATGAATTTATACTGATATTCAAAAAGATAACATTATGACAAACGCACAGTTGGTTTACTTACTTGGTATGATAGTGGGTAAAGGAACCATAAAACGTGGAAGAACTGAAACGACTGTAATTATAGAAATCCCCCACAAACTCCTGGAAATAGAAGGACAAGATACAATATTATCTGTAAAGGCAAGTCTTGAAGATATCCGAAATGTAATTCAACCCTTAATTGGAGTTAGTTTGACATCCACATCACAAAAATCAAAGACAACTATTCAATTCAGTAAACCTAATGGTGATTTTTTAATTCGTGAAATTAATCGTTATCTTGGAAACTTATCATCGTGGCAAGAATTCAGAATTCCATCAGATATCCTGAATGGTTCTGAAGATATGAAAAAAGAATTCATGATTGGATTGGCAGACGTCACTGCACATGTTAGACAAAGTAACAAAGCCTATGGAATCAATTATGACAATAGAGTATACATTGAGGTTCCTCAAAATTGGTATCTGGTAATAGATGTTGCAAATTTACTAAAAAGTTTAGACATTCCAATACACGTAATTAATTGGGGACATCCAAACATACGTGACCCTAATCTAAAAGATTACAACAAAGGAAACAAAAATGCATCATTTAGAGAGCATCAAATAAAAATTTTTGTTGAAGAGTTTCTATCTGTAGGATTTAGAATCACACACAAAAAACAAGCATTGGCCGAACTATCTAATCTAAATAAAGAGGAATGGAACAAGTATGTTCAAAATAAGATAAAAAATGCTCGAAATGAACAGAAAAAGCAGAAATATAAATCAGAATTAAATCAACTA
Source organism: Candidatus Nitrosopumilus sp. (assembly GCA_963422575.2). Taxonomy (GTDB): domain Archaea; phylum Thermoproteota; class Nitrososphaeria; order Nitrososphaerales; family Nitrosopumilaceae; genus Nitrosopumilus. The sequence continues at coordinate 93,452 of CAXXKU010000001.1, forward strand.
GACGAGAACCATCATAAATTCTATTGGAATACGACATCACCTAAGAAAACAAAACCTATCCACCCATTAGAAAAAGATGACCGAATACCCAGGAAAATACGTGGAACACATTTTGATTCATGGAAAGATATTTGTAAGAAATTAGGATATCGTAAATAGCTTCCAAACATGAATGAAAAAGATCTATATCCAGATATTGAAAAATGGTTGAATCGATACCTTGTAGATAATTACCAAGAATATGATGTCATAACAACATCTGAATCATCAAGTAAAACTCTTGATGTTGTACTAAAAAAATATGGGCTAAACATAGATGAACTAGAAGGTCTTTTGATTAAAATTGATATTATTGGGATTCTTCAAAAAAGTAAAAGTCATGATGGCATCAAATTAGTATTTGTTGAAGTTAAAGATGAATTACTAACTTTAAAAGATCTTGGCCAGTTATGGGGATATACAAAACTTGCCAATCCTACAGAATCATTTCTAATTTCATCTGAAGGATTAGGCACATTACAAATAATTTTTGATGTTCACAATAGGAAGGATTTGTTAGTTTATGGGGAAAACAATGAAAAATTAATGAAAATTGCAAAATGGGATAATTCAAGGAAAATAATAGATTATAGTACAATAATTCCAAAAACGGGTTGAAAAAACAGCCAAGAGTCTGGGATTAGTCTTTCTGTAGTTTTTGTACCGTATGAATGTGCCATTCTTTGCGTCTGTGTTTCTCCAAATTCTTTTCACGCATTTCACATTTGCATGCGTTACATCGGAACAAACCCAAACCAGGGATCTTTTAAAATATTTTCATTGTCAACTGACTCTTAGTGTTTAAAAAATCACATATAACTTTTTGAAGTCAAAGCAGCCTCAAAGTCCCGCCACTTGAAGGCTAGTCCGAAGAACTGCACCATCGGGTTGGCAGTCCTGCCCGAAAATGTTTCTTTAAAGATTTTAATTGACTGTCCAGATAGATTTCTAATGCTCTGTTAACGGCATCGGTGAAATTTACAGGGTATTTTTCTTCAAGTTTTTTTAATTTTTTGGAACATGCGCAAAATCACATCATCAGGAAGTTTGGCATCGGCAGTAACAGGCAATACGGCTAGAATCAAATCTTGGCGGGTCACAATTTGATTTTAATTGAATGAATGGAATCGGTTCCCGGAACGGGACAATTAAGATTGATCGCACGGATTAAGATTGATCGCACGGATTAAGATTGATCGCACGGATTAAGATTGATTGATTGATTTTCTCGTACGAGTTAAAATTAATTTTTTACATGGCATGGGGGGACGACGGCGGCGGCATGTCCCGGCATGGAAAAATTGATTAATTTTGATTGAACGGATGAAAAATTAACTAGTCAGTCAGTCAGTCAATTTTAATTGAATGGCATGATGAATGACTGAATGAATGTTGGATTGAATGGATGGATTGAATGGATGGATTGAATGGATGGATTGAATGGATGGATTGAATGGATGGATTGAATGGATGGATTGAATGGATGGATTGAACGAATGGATGAATGTTGGAAGAATGGGCTGATCTTGATTCGATGAGTTAATTTTAATTCGATGAATGAAAAATCAGTCAGCTGATTTCAATTGAACGAATTAATTTTAATCAGTTAATTAATTTCAATTGAACGAATTAATTTCAATTGGTTAGTTAATTTCAATTGAACGAATTAATTTCAATTGGTTAGTTAATCTCAATTCGACGAATTAATTTCAATTGGTTAGTTAATCTCAATTCGACGAATTAATTTCAATTGGTTAGTTAATCTCAATTCGACGAATTAATTTCAATTGGTTAATCAGTTAATCTCAATTGAAAAGGCGGCAGAACGCAATAAAATAGCACGGTGCCAGAAAATTAAATTGCGAGAAAAAAAATCAAGTGTGGTAAAATTAAATGGACGGTGTCAGAAAACTAGGACTTTGATGAATTCTGTTTGTGTCTTTTCATTACGATTGACTGGTTTGATTCTGTGATGTCCAATTCGTCACCTTTTGCCAGTTCCAACTGTCTTATGAATTTGATCGGAATGGTGATTGCAGTAGAATAGTATCTTTGATTCTTGTAGGTCTTTGTGAGCCTCTGTCTGATTTGTATTGGAGTCATATCTTTGCGGTGTTTTTTGTGTAGTCGTAGAGTTTGGGTTTTCTGGGATACGCTGGCATGCAATTTCTTCTCTTTGTCTAGCGCAAGGTTGTTTACTATCTCGTATGGTATGACTGCGCTGTAGGATTCGTGCCTTGTCAGTCCGTACGCTTCTTCCTTCTTTCTTATTATCATGTGAAGTTTTGGCATCACAGAGTACGGAAAGGATTGAATTTAAAGGCAGAAAATGATCTGTTTGTTTTAATATTTGCTTGTACAGGTTATTTCTTCATGGGCTTTTTGCCATATACGATATAGAGATCTTCATTATCTAATGGATCTTGTAATATGTTGCGTTTACTCGTTCTTGCAAATGTGTATATCTTGTCTTTTGTATCTAACCTGAGTTTATTGTCTTTTGTGATATCAATTGCAGTAAACTTTGGATCAAGATTCTTATTTGCCTTGAATATCTTATCATATTCTTTGTAATTATCAATTGTCTTATCGAACTTTCTCTCTATGTGCATCTTTGCAACATCCTCTATTATCTTCTTATTTACAAGATTTTTTTCTAAAAAATCCTTTGTTGTTTCAACCAAAGAATCCAATCCCAATATTGCATTTACACTCAGATTCTTATAATACTCATCAAATCCAAACATCTTTTTGATGTTTGATTCATTGAAAATTACCAATACTTTTGAATCAACTAGGTATAATGCATCAATCTGATTTGAGAAAACAACAATATCATTTTCAATATATTCAAGCGCCTTATTTTTAAACGTGACAGATATTCCTTCGGAGTCTTTTACTTTGATGTAGGGTATAGAGGAAAATAAAATTCCAGTTGATTTGTCCTTGTTGATTAACTCTACACAAAACATGTTTGATTTGACCATGTTGTCTATTCCCTCTATTGGGGTTTCTGCATAATCTTGAATAATTTTATCTATGAAACTACTAATAACCCTATTTTTGTCTTTTTCTAAAAAGCGATAGTCATCATTTTGAGCATCCTCTGAAATTAGATCTCTTAGTTTGGTTTGATCATTTACAAGATTCTCGTATTTTGCAGTTAAATTAGCGGTAAATGATTTTTGCATGATGTCTTTAGTGTCTTTTTTTATTCTTACATGATTTGGATATAATTTGTGTTCAGGTTTTCTGCCAGTACCTTTTGTTATGATGTATAATCCCAGATACTCTGTATTGGGAGTATTTTCGATGTATTTTGAAAATGCAGTCTTTACATCGGCTGTTTTCATAACTATTAAAAAAAATTAATCTAGAAAAAGATTTAATCGTGTGCCATCTCTCTGTTTTCCATGTATATTCCATCGTAAATCTCTTCTATGTCCATATCCCTTCCATTCCACGGCATATATCTTGAGAGTAGCAGGATTTTTTTGGGTTTCTCATCATTATGTGATTCAAAACACTCTATCTCAAAAACCCTGAAACCAATTAACAGTAACATGGGATTTGTAAGAACCATATTTGTTCTGACATACAAAATTCCAATTATTACAAACATTGCAACAAGTGATACTATGTTCTCCATCCCCATATTTGCAGAGGATATCACCAGAATGTATGGAATTATTGAGAAAACATAATCTTTGGTTGTTTCAGTTTTTCCATAGATGCGTATTTGCTTTGAATTATCTGCATCCCTCTTTGTATCCCTGATACTTGTTTTGACGTGAGATATGCACAAAATTATCACTAGGACTGTTGCAGCATATGCAAAAATTAGGAATCCATCGTACCCGTATTTTGATATCAGAAGATACAGCATAATTGCCCAAAGAGGGAAAAATGATGCTATGAAGAATGCGATTCTGGCAGCTATGTTGATCATTGTGGTTGCCATTCTCCAGAATTCACGTGATGGTACGATAAAAAGATGTTATGAATGGCAGTAATAGTAGTTGCATTTAGATATTGCACACAAAGACCAGAAAAAGTTGAATTTAAAGGCAAGAAATTTCCAACATATGACAAATGTTCTATACAAATCTGATATTAGGCATTGCAGATATCGGCTCTCATAGTCCGTCAAGCGATTGCCAATCCAAAGCTGCCAGGATATTGGAGAGGATGCGATGTACTGCGGTAATTTTGCAGCATGGCATGCCAGTAACTGACTGGCAGCATTTACATCATACGAAAGACGATAGAAGAAATTGATTGTCAAGTGTTGCTTTTTCCCCTACCATCTTTCATATGAAATGACGGTTTCGGCAGTGCCCAGCGGACATAGCCAACCCGACAACATCTCTCCCGTATGGAATTATGCTGTCGAGCATCAGCATGCATAACACCTCAGACGAGGATCATTTGATACATACTGAATCATCAGGGGGATTCCCTAACTGTCTGTTTTTTTATAGTGATTGTTCTTTCACTGCAATCTGACTGCGGATTGCTTTTTGTGTCTTTTTGTCGCATAGCCTGTATGCCTGCGTTGCAGGACCGCCAATCCGTCCGTAGAACTCCTGTAGCAGCTCTGTCTCTTCTAGTCGTGCCAGTTCCTCAAAGACCAAAACCATCGTGACATGCCTCAGCTTGTCATGCTTGCAGTCTTTGCATCTTGGGATTATCCGGTCTAGCTTGGTCCTGACAGAATCATTTGCAAACCTGTATGACTTTGCAGCGGCCTGTCCTGACTCGCAGTATAGGCGTCTGACTGTCTTGAGTTTTGTGTCATTTGCGGCAAATGTCTCAAAGACTCTGACCAGCAGATTCGTGCCTACGCTCATGCCGCATTTGTCACCGTCTCGTCTTTTACGTCGAAACTGACCGTCTTTTCTGTGCGTGCTTCGGTTATCGTCTTTTCTGCAAGGTCTACCTTGTAGAAGAACTCTATGTCTTTTTCTGGTTCGTCAGTCGCATCCACTATGCTTGCATCATGGAGTGCCAATGACGCAGCTGTGAGGCTCTTATGGCTGTTCCCGTAGTTTTTGACTAGTTCCTTTCTCTCTTCTTGCGAGTGCGTTCTGTCATTGATGTACTCCATCTGCGATTCAAACGCATCGCATTTTTTGTAGTAGACGTAGTTTGCCGCAAACTCGCCTGCAGTGCATCGTGACTTTGAGATCTTCAGGGACTCTTGGATTTCCGGAATCATGCGTTCTGGCCGTCCGTCATGGCTTACCCTTACCTGAACCCGCGATACGCCGTCATCAAACTGCACGTGTGATCTTGTTCCCATATTATGTCAGTCCTGGGATGTCTGTAAACGGCTGATAGTTGCAGTTTCTGCATATCCACAGCTCAAATACGTCATGAGTCAGTGCGGGATCCTGTCTTCGCATTGTTTGAAATCCGTACTGGTGGGCAGAACCGCACTTCGGACATCCGTTTTCTGGCAGCACTGTCTTTTTTATCTCTGCAAACGGCGTCGGCCTTATTGATGTCTTTTTTGCGCCATTCTGCCTCATCTCGTCAGTTGAGACATGCCCCCATTCGGCATTGATATCGCAGTCGAGGTTTGCGTATCCGAATGCCTCCTGCTCTTTCCCGTCAAGCTCTGCCACGCACCACACGAAATTCGCGGACGGAGCAGCCCATACCTGATGAATGATCTTTTGCTCGCATGGAATGCCGTCAGTCTCGCAGAGTCCTGGCATCATCCTTGCATTGTCTCCGTCAAGTGAGAATTGCGATCCGTACCCCAAAAAGTGATTGCACAGCTGCATTGCCTCCTGCCAGTTGTGCAGGGTTCCGTCAGACAGCACGGCAATTGCGTCCTTGAGGTGGTGTTTTGCAATGACAAGGCATACGGTCACTGCCAGGTCATACGGCTTGTATGCAGTCTTTGTCGAACCGAATATTTTGTCGCTGCTCTTCTCGTTACGGCATCCGTATTGCCATTTGGGCATCTCGTTTTTCTGTTCCAGTGAGAACGTCTCATGGGAGCAGTCCCCTCCGCATGCGCGCCGTTCCAATCCTGCGCCTGCAAACCGCCGTGACTTTGCTGATTCCCGGAGTTGCGTATTCTGCTTATTTGCAGATGCGCCTGATGCGGCATGACTGGGCCATGCTGTCTCGCGAGATTGTTTTGCGTGACCGCATTTTTCTGGTCCGTTAAAACATATCCTGGTCGGGGTGATTATGGGAGAACCCCCGCCTAATCCGTCTGCAAGTGCCACTCCCAGGTGCTCTAATGGAGCGATCATCTTTTTGAAATCCTTTGCAATGTTTGCAAACGATTCCTTGTCAAACTCTGGTGATGCCTCGTAGTAGTGCGCATATCCCATTATATTGCATCTCCCGTACCATGACGGATTTGACATGCAAGTTCGTCATGGGATGATATTGCATCATGGTCACTGCCTCCCATGCGGAATCCTCGTCCATCACGGTTTGTGCGTTTGTTTTCCATGGTTCTTTGCCGTGAGTTGTCGTTTTGGGTGCTCTCACTTGCACTGTCGTTGTTGCTGTTGCTGTTGTTGTTTTTGTTGCTGTTGTCTTGTTGTTGTCGTTGAGCCATAGGCTTCAACCTCCTTTTTGTTGCGGTCCTGTCGTTGCCGCTGATACGTTCCTTTTGCGGAATGAGTCTCTGCGATGCTCTTTGAGCAGCACGCAGATGCGCACATACATTCCAGGAAATTCTATCAGAACTAATGATTCTGATTCTAACGCCTCACACCGGCCCGCTGAGTCGGTTGCATTGCTGCAATGATGCCGGTTTGGGCGAGTAGGCTCAGTCAGTAAAAAATATTGTGCTGTGGGTTTACAGCTTGTCTTCGATTCTCTTTAGGATTTTCCCCATATCTGAGAAATTATTCTCTAGGCGTTTCAGAGATGATGCCATGTCCTTCTGAGATGATGCCATGTCTTTGAGTATCTCAGTGTGGCTGCTCAGTATGTCGTTTTGCTCGTTGAATCGCTCATGAAGTTTCTTTGCCACCTGCCTTGTTGCAAGCATCATGTATATTCCTACGCTACCGGCAATAATAAATGCAGCTCCTATTGCTATTAGCATCTCATGATATGGCGGGATCATACCTGTTGCAAGCAACGCCATTCCCAAAAATACGATGACAAAAAGCAGCTGGTTGTCTTTTGCATCGTCACCTATCCTGGATTGTATCTTTTTGAGATTCTTCCTCATTGCTTTCTGATTCCCTTCATTGCGTTATGTCTCCTTCAAGCATGTGTATTGCCTGTACATGTGAGCAGTCCCCTCTGTACCTGAATCCCTTGCACTGACATGAATCACTGGTGACAACGTATCCGTTTCCAAGACTATATGACTTTACTGCGTATGCGGATTGATCAATTCGCATTATGGAGCCGGTATCTATGAGGCTCTTGGCCTTTTCTTCTGTGAATTTTGACAATTGTCTTCTCACTCACCGAATCTGTTCAGACTGACTCTCACCGCACTGTCTGCATAGATGCCTGCTATCTTTTGTATCTGTGATAGATTTGACGCATCAGTGGTAACGGATATGGATGATTTTTTCTTTCTGCGCGTGATTCTAGTCGAGAACCTGTTTTGCGGGAACATGTCCTCAAGATGCGCTTTGAGTATCTTGGATTTTGCCACGACATCAATTCCATGCAGTTTTGTCTTTGGATATGTCTCCGGAAGGTTTTCTATCTGCTGATACGACCCCGTATCGTTGAGATATTTTCTTGCATTTCTTAGCGCAGAGCAGAGTCCAAATGTGGTCTTGCCGCAAATCTGTACTGTCGACATTGGCATTATTCTGCAATATCGCAACTAGGCTCGTTGCAGTACTCTGTTCTTGAAGAAGCTGCGGTGATGCGGCATTTTTTGCATCTCATCGTACACTCCGCACTGCAATCGCTGCTCAGAGAGCGTCGTGTGGCTCTGACCGTACATGGAACAGTCTCCCAGTCTTTGCGCGTGCATTTGATTGAATCCCTGAGGGCTCTCATCCCAAATCCGCAACACATTGTCTCATGTCTGCGATATTGATCATGTACAACGCATCACACGTTCCGCCACCGGGCTTTACGTCCTCAGTTGAGACAAACAGGACCTCTCCCTCCTTGTTTGCAGTGTATGAAACCGGATATCCATGCTTTATCCACACTCCATTTTGCGAATTCTCGCGTAGCTCGGCCAAAAGGTTTTTGGGCGTTCCTCTTACTGACGTGAATTCGTCTGTTACCTCTTTCCAGGTTGCCATTATTTTCGAGGTCCTGCGGATTCAAAGTGCTGGTGACACTCCATGCATCGCTCAGATACAGTGTGCTTTTTGACATACTCCTCATCGATGTCTTGCCTTTCCACGGTTCCTGATTCCGGACTGCAGTATCCGTCCTCACACGTATTGTCATTTCCATGGTTTGGATTTTCAGCGTATAGTCCGTGCGGATTTCTGTTGCAGTAGCTCAGCTCCCAGTACGTATCCTGCATCTCCTGGCACCTGTGGCAGTGCTTCCTTGATGTAAGTTCCTCTTTGCTCATCGCATCTTGAGAGTATTGCTTTCTTTGCATCATGCCTGGAATCACGTCTTCCAATACTGCGGACAGAACCGCAGAAAAGTCGTCCCCTGCGGCATCAGTCATCTTATCCCGTATCTCGTCCCACATGCCCAGTACCTCCTGTCTTGTCGGGGTTCTGCCCAACTCATCATGTGCCCTCAGGAAGACATCATGCCAACTCAGAGTCTGCAGGGAGATGTCTTCTGGCATGCCGGTCCAGTCCGGAATGTCTGATCTTTCTGCGTTACTCGTCAGTCTTTCACCTCGGATGATTGTCCGGTCCTGAGAGGAGGTTCCATGTCACCCCTGTCATTTACGTGAGTGACACCGATGTCCTTTCTTTGGAGACGTACGTCATAAAACCATTCTATGTCAGTATGGATGAATGCGGCCGGATGACATTCGGTATCTTTGATGAGGGACCTTGCAGTCGATTCTGCATTGTCTGATGTCATGAGCCTTCTGAGTAATGGCATCATGCATTCGGGACTTCCATCCCTGTGTCTGTAGAGCAGAATGCTTCCATATGCGTCGATGACTCTGACGTTTGCCCTGGTACTCATCAGTTTGCAGCCTCCAACTCATCCAACCCTGAGACATGCGATATGCCGTGCTTTGTCATCAGCTGGCTTTGCCTGACTGCCTCTGCAATCTCCTTCAGCTGACGTTGCGCGCCTGCAATAGTTGCATCCACTGACATCCTGCAGTACTCCATTACTGTTACAAAGTCAGCTCCTTTTTGTGTGACGTTTGGCTGTCTGCTGATTTGCATGGCCAATGCATAGGGTATGCTGCCCTCTGCGATGATGTATGCCATTCCGATGTCTTGCGAGCAATCCATTCCTCCGCCGCAAAGTGCCAGATAGAACTCTTCGGATTCTATGCTTCGTACCACCGTAAGGCATGTCTTTTTGTGGATTTTGAGAATTGCCTCATCGGCAGGACGGCCGTATAGGGGATACGCGTGCATCATCATCGGGGAAAAATCATCCTCAGTGATGCCGTTCTGATTGTCCTCAGACCATAATCCCCTGCTCTTCTCTTCGAGATTCAGTCCCGTAAACTCCCATTCTTCAGGATTCCAATCCGGGACGGAGATGCAGTATTCAGATGACATCAGTCGCACTCCGTACAATTGCATGAGAATTCATGGTATTTTGGCAAAGAGTTGTAGTACTGCTCGTTTGCCAGTCTTCCCTCATCTTCTTGCCGCAATGCGTCCAACTGATCTGCATCGAATTTCATGCAATTCGCTGCACCTTTTGGATTTAAGGCAGTTTTTTGCCGTGAGTTGCCGTTTTGGGTGCTCTCACTTGCACTGTCGTTGTTTTTGTTGCTGTTGTCTTGTTGTAGTTGAGCCATGGGCTTCAACCTCCTTTTTGTTGCGGTCCTGTCGTTGCCGCTGATACGTTCCTTTTGCGGAATGAGTCTCCATGATGCTCTTTGAGCAGCACGCAGATGCATGCATTCCAGGAAATTCTATCAGAACTAATGATTCTGATTCTAACGCCTCACACCGGCCCGCTGAGTCGGTTGCATTGCTGCAATGATGCCGGTTTGGGCGAGTAGGCTCAGTCAGTAATAGTCAGCACTTGCCATAGGCTGACTTGCTTGTGGTCGCATACTCTTGGAAATTCCATTGCGTTACTGCTCCAATCAACGTTGCAGATGATTCTGCATTTGCTTCCAATGCCGTTGCAAACACACTCTCTTTGGCTGTCTGTATGCTCCAAGTCTTGCAGGATTTTCAGGGTTTCTCGGATCTGTGATTGCCTGATCTGCCCTCTGCGTGATTTGAGAGTCAGGATTCTTGCACCGTCCTTTGAATTTGCGGCCTGCTGTGATTTCCCATTTGAACTCCGTTTTTACCCGTTGAGCCATCTGATGAATTCATCTGACGTCCTGAACATTTTTTTATCGCTGCTGTCGTTTGCATAAAATTCATCAATATCTCGGTTCTCCTCATGAGCCAGATCATCAATTTGTTTCGTATCGGGCATGCTCCTTTTGTCTTTTCATCCTAAAAAAAGGATTAGGAATCAAGAATTTTTTGCAATTCCTGTCTTGCCTTTTTGAGTGTCTTTTTGTGTCCTCGCTTGCGTATTGCATTTTGCGCTTCTCCCAACTGTTCTCGTGCATCGGATATTATCCTAGCTGGATGACGTGTCATGCTCTTCTTGCAGTTTTTCTTTTATGAAATCCAGCTGAGCATGTGCCGGATAAAAGGAATCAGCCTTGTCCAGGAATCCTTGCATCTCGGAATCTACGATCCATTCTTGCAATCTGTCGATGCATTGCAGCAGTAGTAGCAGCAGTTCTGCGTGGCTATTCATCGGTCTATCATGTCTGCAAAAGTGCCAGTTCTTGCAGGAGTCTTCTCAAGCGTATCTGAGAACGTGTCGTATGTTTTTTGCAGCATCTGGATCAGTTCTGGCATCTGTTCTAGCTGGATTGACGGTCCCCTATTCCATACCAGTTGGCCATTGTCCGGGTTTACGAACGTGGTTGGCAATCCGAACTGCACTGCATCGTTTTGTATGTGTTCTCCCCTCTGTCTCTGAATGACCAGTTTTGCGTCATTTGGAAGATGCTTTAGAGACATCTCCTTTATTGTCTCAAAACCGTCCTGTGCGTCTGATGGCATTAGTTTGTGCCCTCTTGTTGCTCTGCATTGAATTCCATGCAATTCACTGCACCTTTTGGATTTAAGGCAGTTTTTTGCCGTGAGTTGTCGTTTTGGGTGCTCTCACTTGCACTGTCGTTGTTGCTGTTGCTGTTGTTTTTGTTGCTGTTGTCTTGTTGTTGTCGTTGAGCCATAGGCTTCAACCTCCTTTTTGTTGCGGTCCTGTCGTTGCCGCTGATACGTTCCTTTTGCGGAATGAGTCTCTGCGATGCTCTTTGAGCAGCACGCAGATGCGCACATACATACATACATACATGCATTCCAGGAATGATTCTATCAGAACTAATGATTCTGATTCTAACGCCTCACACCGGCCCGCTGAGTCGGTTGCATTGCTGCAATGATGCCGGTTTGGGCGAGTAGGCTCAGTCAGTAAAAAATATTGTGCTGTGGACTTACAGCTTGTCTTCGATTCTCTTTAGGATTTTCCCCATATCTGAGAAATTATTCTCTAGGCGTTTCAGAGATGATGCCATGTCCTTCTGAGATGATGCCATGTCCTTCTGAGATGATGCCATGTCCTTCTGAGATGATGCCATGTCTTTGAGTATCTCAGTGTGGCTGCTCAGTATGTCGTTTTGCTCGTTGAATCGCTCATGAAGTTTCTTTGCCACCTGCCTTGTTGCAAGCATCATGTATATTCCTACGCTACCGGCAATAATAAATGCAGCTCCTATTGCTATTAGCATCTGATGATATGGCGGGATCATACCTGTTGCAAGCAACGCCATTCCCAAAAATACGATGACAAAAAGCAGCTGGTTGTCTTTTGCATCGTCACCTATCCTGGATTGTGTCTTTCTGAGATTTTTCCTCATTGCTTTCTGATTCCCTTCATTGCGTTATGTCTCCTTCAAGCATGCGTATTGCCTGTACGTGTGAGCAGTCCCCTCTGTACCTGAATCCCTTGCATCCCGAAATCCCTTTGCATCATTGAGTTTTTTGTTCCCTGATTCGGTCTGCCTGCCGGCATGTTTTGATGGTACGTCATCAACAGATGTCGGGATTTGTTCTACATCCATCAGTTTTTGATGCATATTTGCAATGTCAGTCTCTGCTGCTGATTCTTGTCGAGGCATCGCCATTGGTCATCATGCTCCGCATTGCCTGGAGCCTTTCTTTTTGACTTCTCTTTTCTCAGACTCGTGCTGATTTTGAGACTTCTTTGCAAGGCAGTTCGTCTGTCTTTCGGAGATGCCTCTTGGTCTGCGTGCAGCTGTCATCGGAACCCTGTTCCAACAGCGCATCATCTCTTCTGCCTCCTCGGGTGCCGTATTCCTGATGAACCCTGCGGCATCTGATGCGAATCTTTCGTCACATGCGGATGCGTCCTCCTTGATGTCATCAAGAATTTCCTTGATGAGCCCTGATCTTTGCATCTGTGATGCCTGCTTGTCCTGTGATGTTATTTTTGCAGAAAATACCAGTTCGCATGATCTGACTGATCTGACTGGGATCCCCCTTACCTCATCGCCTTTTGGAATCAACAGCATCTCCTTGTGGGGCCTTGCTTCCGCAGTCCTGGATGACATTCCGGCTATTTTCGGGGTGATTCCTGCAGTTGCGATGCGTCCCGGTCTGCGTGGCTTTCTGTCGATTCTTTGCGCATTTCTGATATCTTTTTGCGCAAATCGCACCTCAAGGAATTCCGTATCCCATGATTCTGTCTCTTGCGTGCTGAATCTCTTCCTTGGTACCAGGTATCCTCCGCATCTGCATGTGCGGATTCCCTTTGCGGCCTTTTTCCATTCATGGCACCTCTTGCAGCATGTCACATCCTCAATACGGATTGATTCGACATTTACCGTGTCAAATTCCAGTGGCAGGGATGCGTCTGCATCGTATTTTTTTACTGGCATCTCAAAGATGTCAAGCCTGCCGTCTTGCAACACTGCTATGGCTCCCTCTTTGACTCTGAATTGAATCAGGGCTTTGTTTGTACGGTCATATATGACACGACCTGAATATCCTCGTTCGGATTCCAGTCTCTGTTCAAGGTAGTTTCTGGCCAAACGTGTTTTTTGGCTGCTTGTTGTTTGCGCATTTTTGATACTTGCGCCTGTATTACGCTCTCTTGGAGCTGATTTGTGATTCATTAGCATCCCTCCAGGGATTAAAACATGTGATGATGTCATGTATGCGGTATCATTCGTCTTTTTTAGATGGTTGTCACCTGTTGGCATAGTTTGCACTATGTGAAAAAAATTGCCAGATGCGTATCTTGCCATGATGGCAGAGGAATACCAACCTGTCTGTCATTTGACAGGTTGCGTCGTGTCAAGGGAAGGATATCGCATGCGTCTTTGTTCGCATGTTTTTTTGTTTTGGTCGCATCCATCTCAGATTTTATCCTGACATGGCAGACGTCGTGATGTGAAAATATCGCTTTTCACGGTAGCGCATCTCATTTTGAGATGCTTTGAAAATCAGTCTGATCTTCTCTAACGCCTCACACCGGCCCGCTGAGTCGGTCGCATTGCTGCGATAATGCCGGTTTGGGTGAGTAGGCTCAGTCAATAAAAAATTGTTTGCGTAAAAAGAGATCCTTTTAGCAGCTGGGTCCTGCCCATTGCTCTTGCGCATATTCGCTGTTACAGAACCTTGCGAGTATCTCCGCGTGTCCCGCGTCAACCAGCATGCTGTTTATCGAGCGGTCGGGGGTCTGGGCAGGATGTCCGTAACACCATACCTTTGCAACGGTTCTTCCATATGATCCTCCGGTTTGGGAATCATCCACGTCATATATCGCAGTGCTGCTGACCGGACAGTGCATTCTCGTAAATGCCGCGGCCTCCGCATGCCCTGATTCGCCTGCTTCCGGGGTATCGACCAGTGCCAGTCTTATTCTTGTGCCGTCTATGTCCAGCGTGTCGCCGTCTACGACCTTGGTTATCTTGCCGCCAAGAACGTTCTTGTATGGTATCCTCTCCGCCTTCATCGGTCTGTCGGGCATGTCCGAACCTGCGACGTCTTGGGTCTCATCTGCATGTTCCGAATGAGCCGACTCGTCAACGGGTTCTGAGTTGTTGATGTTGTTGTTGTTGATATTGTTGATGACGTCTTGGGTCTCTTTTGTCTGTTTCATGACATTTGCAATGACATCTTTTGTCCCTGCTTCGCTTCCAAGCGCATCGTTCATTCTGTCCTGTATCATCTGATGTGTTTCGGGAGACAGTACGACTGGAACGACATATGCGTATGTAGCTGATGCGACAAGGACGACAAGCACGGTCATGCAGACTGCCATGATGGTCTGTTTGATTATTTTTTTTTTGCTCATTTTCATTCCGTTTGATACCGCAAGCATCTCTGCCTTTCTCACACCCGTCTGCCTGTCAGCCTTTGAGATTCAAAGATGAAACGGGTTTGGAAGGATTGTCAGGTCACTGATGTCTTTGTAGCATTTGAAGTCAGTGTCTGATTTTAGTTTTATCTGGGATATCAGACGTTTAGAGGTTACGTGATTACGCAACCTTTTCTGAGAAAAAGTCCGTTTTTTTAGTCTTGCAGTCACACTGGGGATTTTTCCTTATCTTCTGGTTTTGAGGTCTTTTTTTGCGTCTAATTGGTTTTTTGTGCGTATTTTTGATAACGTATGCAAATTTTGTATTCAGTGTGTTTTTTATCCTTTGTTTTTCGATAGGAATTGCAGGTTACGGAATTGCGCAACCTTTTTTCAAAAGGTTACGTGATCACGCAACCCCAAAAATCGCATTAAATTCAAAATTTTCATAATGATGCCATGACAAGTCAAAACATAATCGGAATGGATATCGGAACCGGCTCGGTCAAGATTGCGATGAGCGGCGGCGTATTTTCATTTCCATCGCTTGTGGCAAGAGGGAGGAAGATAGGTGTCGAGGAATCAGACGAGGTGGTTCTCGTGGGGGATGATGCGGTAAGGGCGGCAGACATTCGGTCAATGGTCCTAAGGACGCCCGTGTACAGGGGGGAGCCGGCATCATACGAGGATTACATGATGCTGATCGAGCATGCGCTAAAGAAGGCAGCGCGACTCGGCAGGGATGCGCTGCACGGGCAAACCCCGAGGTATTCGGATCTGACAGTCATTGCGGGAATACCGCACAGTGCAAAGAATCAGGCCCGGAAGATAAAGGATGCGGTAAACAAGAGATTCGCTCCGAAATTTTTCGGACTGATGTTTCAGGCAAAGGCCACGCTTGAGAATGAGGGGATTTCGGACGGAATAGTATGCCACATAGGCCATGGCACGACCGAGATAATGGCCGTATCGCACGGAGACATATCGCATGCGCAAACGGTATCCCACGGGGTCGGCGATATCGCAAGTGCCATAGCGCAGTCAAAGGTATCGTACCTTGACTGGGACATGTTCTCAGGGAACATGCAGGGACTCGCGGAGTCGCGCAGGATGCTTGCGGCACGCATCTCCGATTCCTTGGAAAAGGTCGTATTTGACAATCCGGAAATGCCCGTAATATGCGCGGGAGGGGGCGCATTGGTGCCAAAGCTGGTATCCGAGATAAAAAACGAGAGGATTCGAGACATCAGGATCGCGGAGAATCCCGTATTCTCAAACGCGCTTGGAATGCTGAAAAGAGGCATCAGGCATGCCGATTCTGACTGAGAAGGAGAGGAGGGCGATACTCTCACCGCTCTCATTCTCCGCAAAGGACAGAAAGGCGGCAAGGTTCAGGGCAAAGATCAAGATTCGGGAGATACTGGGGGATGCGGAGTTTCTGCTTGAGAATCATGAAGCAGTCAGAAAGGGGTTCGGTGTCGACGTAAGGGAGATCTGCAAAGACGCAGGCTTGGAGAAGGTGCCGGGAGATGGCATCGACCCAGTGAAAACGACGGTACGGGATGATGATGATGATGATGATGGCAGTTCTGATTTTCTGTGATTTGAGGCCTCAAAATCAAAATCATCTGATGCGTCATATGTCATTCCAATTGCGGGTATTTTTGGAAACTTTACTGTTTTTCTCTTGTACAATGGTGATTTTCCAAATACTGGTACAAAAATTCGTCAAAGGGAAGGAATTTGGGAATCACAAATGTGTTTTAGCGTATTTTCAGGTTCTGTTACGTTGGCGGAGCTTGAGTACGAATCCCGTTCCTGTCGCGTGTCGCGGCATCTGGCATGCGTACTAGGAGATACGCGCTCAATCATGCCTTTTTTGTTCAGTATGCGTATTGGAGGATTTCAGGATGAGTCGGATAACTATGCTTACAACGCGACGTAGAGTTTTACTGTGGTTCTCTCAGTGGATATTACAAAAAATCAAGCGGATGGAATTATGAACAAAGAAAATTCGTCATGGTTGATCAAATATAGTATGACGGCCATGCCGTTATTGCAATTGATTTTTGTCCTTTTTGCGGGGAGAAAATGGAATACGAATGTATTGACAAACTCAAGAAAACGCGAAAACAAAAAAATAATTCTACGCTAATTTAGCAGAAATCTTGCCAATGATATTTGTTAATTCTAATTCAAATTCTCTTGAAACGTCTCCTGCATCACTTAATGCATGACCTGTCTCATGAAGCAGCGTTCCCGCATACAATATAATCTTCTCTAGTTGGTCGCGTTTGATTACAATTCTTTTTTTGTCCGTCTCCCAAAGACCTACTGCCTCCATTCCGGATGCCTCTCTGCGCATAGTCTCTGATATTGAAATTTCTTTGATCATATCTGGTTTGCCTCCAATCAAATTGAAAATATCAGACGTTTTATCATGAATCTCACGCTCGCTTGGACTTAGTTCTGATAGTTTGACAAATTTAAATTCAAAACTTTCATTCCATTCGAGATTGTATTGCCTTAGATCTCTCATAGTGTTTCCAGAAATATCTTTCATGCCTTGTATTTTTTGACTGATCGTCTCAGGAACTACAACTGTTGATAATCCATCATGTCGAGCATTATCTATTGCCATTGCATCATATTGTAATTGCTGGGGCGTAACAAAAACCACCGATGATGTCATGTTTAAAATTATGTCTTGAACACAACACCTGTCCGTTATCCAGTGTTGATTTGCATCCTCCCTTATCCCTCGGTTTCATGTGATCGATGTGCATACTCATGCCGTCTTTCTTGCCCTTTCCACAGACAGAGCACCTATAACCATCACGTTTCAGTATGATATTTTTTTCCTCCTGTGTGAACTCATCAAGTGGCGCTTCTGCCTTTGGATCATATCGATATACGCCTGCCTTGATTTTTTTCAGCATTCCCTCCTGGTGCATGCTTCTAATTTGCCTATCAGGATCACGAAACACCTGTTTTGTACGTTTTAGATATTCATCAGTTAGCCAGTCTACAGCCTCCTTGTGCTCCATATCCCTGTCTGGATTACTACTGTAAAATTCCAGAACTAAATTTCGTTGAGTAATTTGGTCTGACACATTTCTTCATGTATTCTTTTTTTTGCAAGTCCGCAATATTCCTTTGAGATATCTATTCCTACGGATTGCCTGTTGTTGTCCAGTGACTCTAGCACGGTAGTGCCAGACCCGACAAAAGGATCAAGTATCACATCATCCTCATATGAAAACAATCTGATGCATCTTTTTGGCAACTCTGGTGGAAATGGAGCAATATGACCGTTTTTTTTGCTTCCATTAAACGTCCACATCCCCAAAACGTATTCCATAAACTGTTCCTTTGTTATGGTTGTAATTCCTGATTTATTTCGTTTCCATTCGTCTTTGTAGAGAATCAGAATAACTTCAACTGGCGCTATCACATGAGGTGCGGATGCTGACAACCAAGAACCCCATGCAGTACGTCTTGATATGTTTCCCTCATTCCAGATTACGGTTGCATGATATTTCCATCCCACTTCCAAAGCTAGCCTTGTAATGTCCGCACATACCGGACGTTTTCCATTCTTGTTCTTATCCAGTCCCACGTTCAGACACAGTCGTCCTGTTGATTTTGTCCAATGAAAAACGTTTGACAGCCATTTCCTGGTAAATTTGAGATACGCATCATAGGTAATTGTGTCGTCAGTGTTATCATATTCAAGACCTACATTGTATGGCGGGGAAGTAATCGTAATGTCCACGGTATCCTTTCTCAACGTACTCTTTTTTGTGGAATCACCGTGAATTATTTTGTATGATGAGGATTTGCTTTTTTGTCTATGCATGACGCTCGTTATTTTGCACCCTTGACCATAATTTTCTTGCCCTCAACTACAAATCGGATGGGATTTGGATTATTTAGAAGTTCTATGATCGGTTTTGGAACTCTGCAGATCATACTATGCCTTCCATCATTCGAAAGCCTTACCGTAAAATCTTTCTCATCCTTCTTCCATCTTGTCAATGATTCATCATGATCTTATTTTCATATTAACCGATCGGTCATAGTGACAGATGAATAAGCATACTGATAATATCATCATATGAATGCAGGAAGACAGGGAGCTCGGTCCCGGGGGTTTCTAGAAAAATCCAGATGTAAGATAATCTGAATCATTTTTATGGAGTTTATGAGATTTATGGAATGGCAATCCGTGTCCCTTTATTTGCAAAAATCATCAGACCGTCATGCCCCGTTAAGATCTGACCGTCTGATCTAGTCCAATCTCACAGTGACAATCTCTGCCGTATGAAACTCAAAATCATTTCCAGTCTGCGCGCCGCCATATGCGTCTATCTGAAGCACCATTGTCTCGTTTTTGAGGGATTCTCCGGCAGTGCTACTCAGCATGATGAGTGATTCCTTGGACGAATTGACTCTCAAGGCATCATCATCATCCGATATCAGATCCCTCTTGCCGCAACACGATGCAGAGACCGTTATTTTTTCAATGTCATAGTCCCCGACGTTGGATATGACGTATCTTAGAAATATCGCATCATCCCTCACATCCGCATCAACTGAAACCGTCACGTCAAGCGAGTCAAGGGATACGGCGCCGGAAGACAGTATGAGGCCGAACACAGAGGCCGATACCGCAGATACTATTGCCATGTGAATCATGGTCTCCTTCGTATGGTTCATGTCTTCTTGCGTGTGACGTATCTTTTGAGATACAGCACTGTCGGAATCATCGATTCGAGCGACTTTGAGGTGATTGTGATTCTTCCGACATATGCCCTCACATGCACGTCGCCTTCAAATGACAGCAAAACCGACGAGAATGATTCGACATCCTTGACATAGTGCGGGTCGGCCCTCAGCCTTTTAAGATCCATGTCGCCGTAATAGTCGACCGTCGCAAAGATCATGGATACGTGCGGTTCTGATTCCATCCTGAATTTCATCTTGATGTCCGATAATTTTTTTAGAAAACTGTGTATGAGCTGCTTTGACTTCGCCTCGTTGTTTGACCTGGTCGACGTGACTATGCCGGAGTCATAGACGTTGATGATGCCGCCATCCAGCGGAATTACGGTTGCGGGAAACCCGTTCGGACGGTATCGTGATCCCGGAATCCTTTCCAGGATTCCATCAATATCAAATCCGGAAATCGTGGCAGTCGAGATGTAATTCGTAATGTCTATCCTTGGCAGCCTTTGAGCGGTCATGACTGTTATTTTACAGTCGAATTGCATTTGAAGTGATTTTTTCCCTGCAAGAAAGTATTCGATATGATGACGCAGACCCCTCCGACTATCAGGGCATACGTGAGCAGCAGATCATCAAATATCAGAAATATCGCAAGCTGCGTCGCAAGGTATCCGAGTCCGACCAGAACAAATCCCGTCCTTTTTGACACATATCTCATGGATATCCGATACAGCGGATTTGTCTCATATCTGTCATAATTTTTAATCGATACGGTGGACACAAAGTCAGAAAGGAACACGGCCCCCCACAGCACGAATGCCACGACCGGGCCATGGCTGCCAATCATCACCTTGAGCATGATTGCGCAGAGTATGGAAAATATCGAGATTAGGGATAAAAATAAAAGGTATCCGTAAGACAACGTGCGCCGATTACCCTACAGATGGCTGTCCTTGCCTTTGCTTCGGAATCACCACGACCAACAGTCCGCCAGTCATTATTCCGCCGATTATGATTATCAGCGGTGCCAAGGAATACGCGTAGAACTTTCCTTCGACTATCAGATCCTTGAGGAATCCTCCAAACAGTATGGATTTGTCAGGCGCCTTCGGCGTGGTCTTGTCCATTTCGGCGGCCACGGCAAAGACTCCGCCGACTATGATTATCGCAATGGCCAGAATTCCTACAGGTCCTTGCAATGTCTCGCCAATATCGTCTCCTTTCTTTCTGGATAACATTGAATTGATATGGATGGATTGGATATAAAGCAGAAAATCCCATCCCATGCCTGCAATCATCCTGCCTGTGATTATCGCATCTTGATTTGCGACGATGGCAGACATCGCATATGCGGATCCGCGTCATCTGACCGAAGACCCCTGCCAAACGTTTGGCAGGGGCGAGTGATTCATCTGATTCATAGGATCATGTGAAGGCTGTTCTGCGTAATTTGTGAAATCCGAGTCATGGTATCAATCGGCATTGATAGCTTTTGGTTTTCTATACAGGTGATGCGATCCGTTGCGATGCCTTATCGCAAATCCCCTTGCCTCAAGCTCGTCGGAAATTCGTCGTGCGGATTCCATGTCATCTTGGTTTGTGTGTCCCTCCCATATCGCAAGCAGCATCTGCTCGGTCATATCGTCAAGACAGTTCTTCTCAAGCCTGAAGCCATCATTTTCAGATAGATCAGGCTGCGGGTATTTTTGGGGCGGCGTCTCACACGCCACATCATCGTCGTCGTTTGGAGCATCCGATTCTTCTTCTTCTTCTTCTTCTGCCTTTTCCTCTTTTTGAGGAATAGTCTGTTGTAATGTTTCCTGCGGCGTCATGTCGCCCATGTCTGCATCCCCGATGTTCACGTCATCGGCATTGTGAGAGTCAGACTCGTTTTGAATGTCATCTCTTGGTTCTGCATCGTTTCGGGAATGATCCTCTGATGGTGGTGACGGTGATGACGGTGATGATGCCATGCAAAGCGACCACGTTATCTTCGCTCCCTGATTTCGAATGTCAGAGTTTCGGTTTCCGGTCATTGCCAGTCTCTTCTTTGAATGCAGGTCGGCAAGTGACGCAAGCACGTCAGCCTGCTCGTATCTGTACAGTCTCTCCACGATTGCGTCCTGCACCGCGTTTCCTCCCGCATTGATTATGACCTCGTATATCGCGGACTGGATCTCAGTGAGCGTGCGCAGCGAGTTGTTGAGATTGTCGTCAGACAGTGCCTTGACATCAAGTATCTGCAACGCAAAGTTCTTTCTGTCAATTCCCGCATTCCTTGTGGCGTCCAGCACGATATCATGGTCTTTTTGATTGAACACGACAAAATGAACGAAATTGCCCATCTTGTTGTTTTTTTCCCAGTTGATCGGGATCTGCGAGGCATGCTTTCCGGGAGTCGCCTCGACTTCCACTGCGGTGGCATCATCCTCCCACTCAAACGGGTTGTACGTCTGCTCCTTCCCGCCATCATTGCCCTTCACGATTTTCGGGGACCATATCGTGAGATCCGCCTTGCTGTCAGAGTTCCTTCCAAGATCGGGAATGCAGTATTTTCCAAGGTTTGTCTGTATGTTCATGATGAAGAATATGGCAGAAAGATGCAAGTCGCCGCCGCTCCTTCTGCCGACTGCGGCCTGCGAGAATATCCTCTGCATTGCGGCATTGGTTATCACGTATCTTGACTCGAACCTGTCATCGCCGTCATCGCTTGACACGTCCTTTTTTGACACAAAGTTGTTTGTGGCCATCAGCGTGTCAAGCAATGCGGTCGCAATCTGGCGCGATGTCGCAGTATACCGTCTTTTCATCATCAGTATTATCTCGTCTTTTGTCATGTCGCGGTTCTCCGTTCTAAGTAAATTCAATATGCCAAACTCAAGCGGCGTAAGCAGCACCTCCGCGCTTCCTCCCATCTGGGAATAGTATTTTTCAAGAGATACGTTCTCGCCCACGTTGTTCAGGCTGTACCGCATGGCCTCGTCGCTTCTCGGAGGGATGTTCAGGTGTCTTGTCTTGGCTATGGCATGAATCGGCTTGTCACCTGCAGAATAGAACGAAAAGTAATGAAATGACAGCTGCTGCTGCTTTTCAGGCGATATCGGAAGTACCGACTTTAATCCCTGCGCGGTCTTTGCATCGCATCTGAAGCATGCGATGCTTCTGCACAGGGTCATTATCTCGTCTGCCAGGTCATTGTCCAATGCGGATAGCGACTGCGTCGCAATGGTCGCCTTTATCCCGTACTTCCTTACGGTGTTCAGCAGTTCCCTTACCATCTGGGATGAGAGCATCTGCACCTCGTCCAGGTACAGGTTGAATGGCGCAAACGTGCCGTCAGGTCCCCTCTCCCTCTTCTTGTAGCGCACGTAGAACAGATGCATGAAGACGTTGCCAAGAAACTTTACCATGTCGTTCGGAAGTCCGCCTCCGAGGTCGATTATGACGTATCTCTGATCATCCAGTATGTCCTTGAAATCAACTGATGATCTTTTAACGTTAAACATCGCGTCAAGTTCCGGAATCGTCAGCATCTTGTTCAGCTTGTTGAATATGACGCCTCCTGCCTCCTTCGGGTACTGCTTGTCATACACGTTCGTAAAGAAGTCCTTTGAGATCTTGTTCTTGATGTTCGGAATGAACGTGTTTCTGAACTCCTCGTTTGTCAGCAGGCTGAGCATCGCGCCTATCGTGTCCGAATCGGTTCCAATCACGCCGAGGGAGCCGTTTCTTGCGCATGTCTCGACTCTTGCCCCCCACGAGTCCGCAAACGCCTTTGCAAGACATTCGGTAAAGTTGAGTGCGACCATTCCCGCATCATACGGGTCTTGGTTCTCAAGCGGATTGAATCGCAGGGTTTTTTCAAACTTTCTGATGGATGTGAGATTCACGTATACTATCCTGTCATATTCCTCAGGCGGTATCATCGACAGGACCTCGTTTGAGAGCTCGGAGTGATTCTCGATTAGCAGGAATCCCCTCTTTGCCCTGATGTCCTGAAGAATCTTCAACCTGATGATTGACGTCTTGCCCGAGCCGATCTCGCCCAGTACGAGCATGTTCTGACGCGTCCCGTACGGTATTGCAAGGACCTTGTCGTCATCAAGATACCCGACTACGGTATGATCACGTATGTTCATGGTAGTAATAGTAGTAGTAATAGCATCATCATCATCATCTCGGCCTGAACAGATCCAATTGCTCGGAATCAGGCAGTATGTTCACGGGCACGATGTCATTTCCAAAGGAGACTATTGCCTGCCCCACCCCGAATCTCATAAGATCCGACAGTACCTGCTCGGACAGGCTGAAGTTGTCCCTTATCACCGCAATCGTGGCCTTTGTCTGCTTTAGAAATATTACGGTATCGCTGTTTACGACGACAGTCTTTGCGGAATCGTTCTTCACCAGGTCCTCCATATTCTGGGTCGCAAGCATCAGGTACGTGTTGTATTTTCTGCCCCTTCTTGACATGTTCTCGATGTAGCCCGATAACGACTCGTGCTTGAAGAGCATCCACACCTCGTCCAGCATCACGAGTTTTGGGATTATCTTTGGCATGGTAAACGATCGCCCAAGCGCATAGCTTAGCGATATCTGCGTGATCAGCCTGTGTACGAACCCGCCCGCGCTGCCGATATTCTTCAGCGATATTATCAGTCTCTTCGGCTTTGGCGGCTCGCCGTCGATAAAGTTCCTGTACGGGGGCTTTGTAAGCTTTGTAAAATACCTGAGTATGTCTTCGGGGGCATTGATTCTCTTCATCATCTCATAGAATTTGAAGAAGCTCCTGTCTTTCTGCCCGAGGTGGCGCATCTCAGTTGCGGCATCATGCGGATAGTCCCTGTCCAGTTCCGGGATGCCTAGCGCATCGCAGATTGTCTCGCATGCCTCATACACGTCAGATGACATCTTGAATATGTCAAGCCCGATCTTGACGTCAGGCGAATAGTCGATGTATGTGAATCCCATGTTGTCGCCCAGTACCCTGTATTCCCCTTCGGGATCAATGCCGAAGATGAAGGACTCGGGATACGTCTTCTCAAAGCAGTGAATTATCATCATCGCGGTGGTGGTCTTTCCGGAACCCGAAGGCGCGACAAGGACCGTGTTCTTGTTCATCCTGTTTTGCGGGTTCCATCGGAACGGATGCCCGGTCTTGTTGTTGACGCCGATCAGAAATCCGCCATCCTCGTCAAGTTCCGAGGTATGAAACGGGATCAGTGCGGCAAACGTGCTTCTGATCACCAGAAAAGGATAGCCAATGGTTCCGTCAAGCAGTGATTTTTGCACGTGGCTTGACGTGTGCAACGAGAACCTGGACCGCGTCTTCTGCTCGAATGACCTCTGCCTCTTTTGCAGCCCGTCAAGGCTGTCGGAAAGTATCGACACGCTGATCTTGATCAGAAACAGTCCCTCGTTATCGCTTCTTTTCAGGACCAGCTCGCGCATTGCCATGATGTCATCGGCATCTGCAAGATCCGATGTCGATGCGGCAGAGAGTTCGGATGACTTGTGGTTGTTGATTACCGACTTGCGCTTGTCATCGGGAATCGGACACACGTGAAGCCTTAGCGCGTCTGACATGCTGTACATGTGATAGAACCATCCTGACTGTATCTCGCTTGGCATTGCGGTAAGCGCGTATGTCTTGCAGTACAGACCGTCCTTCAGAATCACATGGCCTGGCGCCTCGTCCCGAATCTCCCACCTTCTCGTAGGGGTTGACTCGTATCTGATGTCAGACGAGTCAAGCATTGCCGCCGCATCCTCGGCGGTGTTCAGAATCACCCTGTCAAACACGCATCTCCTCATCGACTTGTGAAACATCAGATCATCATAGTCCTTTATCATCTCAAGCGAGAACGGCCTCTGCAACCCGTTGATAAAGTCGATGAATCTCGTGACAAGCACGTCCTGCTCGGATATTTCGGCAACGGACGGCTCTTGCGAGGAATAGAAAAAGTTCTGCGGCTTTAGAAGATAGGAGTTTATTTTCTCCTCCTTGGCGGTCTTCACGAAAGTATGATGATAATTTTGCATAAAAGGGGAAAATCCGATTTGAGGATCCGCATCTCGTGCCAGACGGCCATCGGATCACGGCCTTGCAACGGAATAGCGATTTTTTGCCATAATCATGCAGCATAGCCGAAATATTGCGCTGGTACATTGGCGTTTCTAGGCATACTTGTCAGCTTTTCTATTTTTTCATGTTTTGTTATCACTGACATGTTTTCAACCTGATCGCATTGCAGATATTAATTGCTGATATTTTAAATTTAATGCATTTTGAAATTCGCCACCAACATCTTGGCGTTCTATGCATGATTCTATAATGTTGTTTGAAACGCCAAAAACTTCTTCCACCATACTCATAATTTCATATAATCTGCTTCAATAAACCTACGTTGTTATTTTATGACGGTTTGAGATTCTAATTACATAAACAAATTTTACATTTTGATGATAGCTTTGTTTTGATTTTGGTGGATGTGGCGTTGATTTTCAATATTTGTTTTGGATTTTCTTTTTTAGCGATAATCTGTTGTACCAAATTCTGTAATTTTGCTCTTGATATGTTATACATAAGACCCCGTGCACCTATGTAATGACAATTTAGGGCTGCTAGACATTGACCTACACAAAATCCTTTCTGTAATCTTTTATCAGTAATTCCCCATTTTGCTCCTTTCTGACCTAATTCATGAATCAATCCTGCTGTAAGCCAGTCTCCTGAGCCTGCCGCATCTGCTAATTTATCGACTGGAAATGCTGGCAATTCTGTCCATTTGGTTTGTCCTAACGTGTTGGCTTTGTATCTGAGTCCTTTCTCACCCATAGTTTGAATTTCAAGTGGAATATCCACGTTTAGAGAATTATTATTGGATTTTAAATCGTAACAATGTTTTAATACATCTACAATTTCTAAACAATTTTTGAAATTTTTATCTTCAAGTAATCGTGGCGGTTCAAAAACAATCAATGCTCCTTTTTCTTTTTGTTGTCTTGCTAGCAATAATGAACTTGGTGTTGCCCTGTCCATATAGCACACTTTGGATGTAGGGATTTTATTTTCAATATGTTTTAGTGAATCTAGAAGAAACGATTTTTTATCTGGTAGCCATTTTCCGTGTTGGCATTTCAATGAAAAAGCATGTCTAGGATTTTTTCCAGAATATACTTTCTCAATGATTCTTGGGGACGATATTTTTGGATCTCTTTCCATAAATTTAGTCACCACTCCCCATTTTTTCATATCTTCAATGATTCTTTCTCCTTCTACATCTTTTCCTAATCTGGCAATTGGAACTGAATTCCATCCCAAATATGATAAGATTGTTAAAACATTGCAACAAGATCCTCCTGCAAGAAACTTTGGATTGTTTGGATCTCCATTGAAGATCACATCCAGTGCAACCAACCCTGCACCTGTACAAATCGGTTTGGATTTACTTGTTTTTAGAATATTATTCATCATAACATTCTCCTGTTAACCACACAGTGCACGGAGTAGACATTTCAACTATTTTATCAATTTCTATATCTCCTTCAACATCATATGTTTGATTAACTACATGTACAATTCCTACTTCTGATCCTTCTGTATGCAATTCGTATGTTGCCAATAATGCACCCATGCATAATAGTTTGCTGGATAGTGGAGAAATTACTATTTGACACCCTTTCAATGGTTCAAAAGCATCATTGGTATGTGTGAATCGTATGTGCCCCAGTTACGTTCCACTAGTTTTTCAACGCTTGATGGAAAAACACACGCCTTGCTGCCATCGCTAATTTTAAACATGTATTGTTTCTGTTTATCCCAGCAGGAATCATAAATATTTAAATCCAGCACTCCGAGCGGTTCGTCAACATAATCAGTGTCATGTGAGGCATATGCAGTGTTGACAGCTGTCAGCATCATTACTAGACTGAAAATAAAAAAAGAGACAAGATGCTACTGCAAGTCAAGGCCTGTACGGATTGGATATCACGGACTAAAAAACTTATAGTGCAAGCTTATTGGTCTGATGTTGGGATGTTTTTTTACCTTGTTTTGTACATCGTATTCACACAGCATCTCAGCGTCAGATTCATCAACAACATATGCAGAGACATCCGTTTCATAACCAGTCAGATATTATCATCATTATTATCATCATTGTCATCTACGCCAATCCTGCTCTGTGCAGAAAACCATCCCCCGCATTTTGAGACAAACACCGCACGTCTTGCAAGTTCATTCATTGGCAGTTGCGGAATATCATATTTTTTGTTAAAGAGTGACATCATCTTTGGTGTCATGGTGTGGTCTGCACCGCCACTAGGATCAACGCTATACTTTAAAGATTCCGTCTGAATTGTAAAATGGCCATATTTATCCATAAGTTCTTCTGTAATGTCATCTTCTCTCAATATGGGCAAGGGAAAATGACGTGTCTTGTAGTATGTCAACTCTATCGGTTTTCCAGTATCTCTGCTACA
The DNA here is from genome assembly GCA_963422575.2 of Candidatus Nitrosopumilus sp. Taxonomy (GTDB): domain Archaea; phylum Thermoproteota; class Nitrososphaeria; order Nitrososphaerales; family Nitrosopumilaceae; genus Nitrosopumilus. The sequence continues at coordinate 121,223 of CAXXKU010000001.1, forward strand.
TGTTATTCTAAGCTGCGTGTCTTTTTCCAGTACAGTCTCTACGACAAGGGATGGCAATCCGCAAAACATCTGCACTTGATCCTCTGCAAATCCCCATACCCTTCTTCCGCACATCGACTGGGAGTGGTCAGGATCAGAGACTGCCTGGTTTTGCAGTTGTTCATCCAGATGATCATCATACACATACCATATTTTTTTGTCTTTATCATGCCAGCAGTTGTTGTAAACATCCTCGTCTGCAATGTTTTCTGGAACCACAAATGATGTCAAAGTCGTGGCGTTTCTGTCGCTAATCTTTATCGCTTCTTTTAGATCATCAAATACTATAGATGCACCAAACGCTTCTGATTTTCCGTGATTGCAGTTAAGCTGTTCTAGCAGATATTTTACCCATGACCTGTCATACTCGTCAATGCAGTCAATCAACGGATTATCCTTTATCCATTGCCTGTACATCAGCATGTTTCTTGCATCACTTGCTTTCAATGCGTTTGCGCCGTGCATAGCTCGTACATCATCAGACTCATCAATATGACTTATTCCAGGAATGTCAGGATTCTCTTTGTAAGAGTTCAATGTGTTTATGATCTCTTTGTATTTTTTGTCAGACTGAAGTTCTACCATCTCTTCTTTGGTTTTGCAGTCTTTCTCCATCTCAATTTGAACGTCATATAATGCGTCATACTTTTTGTTGTGAATTCTGACTTTTTCAAAGTATTCTATCGACTCTTTTCTCTGCTGCTCTTCCTCATCAGATACGCCATCAATTAATGACAATGGCAATCCCAATAATTTGCAAGTGCGTATATTGTTTGCATCAAGACTGTCAAATTTTGGTGCGGCATATCCGAATGTGTGTTTCACATGTTCTGCAAGATATTGTCGGAATTCCGGGTTTTGCGAATCAATCAATGCAAACATCTCGTCATATGACAGTCTTCCGAACTTTTTCTCGAGTTGGATATAGTCATATCCGATATTTTTCCTGTACTCTGAAAATACGCGGTTAATCTGGGTTCTTACGACATTGGTGTCCAAGTCCTTGTTCATCTTAAAGTCAAAACGGAAGTTATCTGCGCGCCATGGCTCGCTCCACATCACACGTATCTTCTTTTTGTGTTCCGTGACTAGCGTGACAAACTCAAACGGGACGTCAAATACGATTCCATCCTTGGTCTCAAGTGCCAGTGAGTTGTTTGTGATGTAGAACAGTCCCCTGCCCTTATTCGTATCGATATCCTCATACACGTTTACAATGTGCTCCCAACCATGCAGCATTAGAAATCCGTGGGTATTCTTTGTCCTGGTGTTCAGTCTTTCGTGTTCTTTCTGTATTTTGCGACATATCTGATTTGCGCCAAGGTCATTCTTCTCAAGAGAATGGTCCGTGTACTTTCTCTCAAATACGGATCTGCCATCATCAAGTTGTCGCGGCTTGTGAAACTGTACCCTTATCTCACCCTTTCTGATGGGGGATATGGAACGAACATCGGTAATGGGAATTGACATTATGATTTTCTTAGAGTTGTATACTGCAAGCTTATGCGTGGTAATCTCCATAGTCTGGTTTTTCTTCAGAGGAATTGTCTCAATCTCTCTTTCGTGCTTTGTCTGTGCTAGCATGGTAGGGTTTGTATCCCCGCCTTTTAAAGATTTAATGCGTTTTTGTTCGTAATTATTTTCAGTGTCTTGATTTTTCATGATTTTCACCAAAAATTATCTGATTCTCCTTAGGACGATTGTCGCGGTTCTGGTGCAAAATGGTGATCTGATCATCAGCCCACACCTGCATGAGGAGAAGGTTTAGCAGTATCATTATCATTTTTTGAATCTCCGCCACCCTTGCCGTTACTGTTACCATTACTGTTACCATTACTGTTACCGTCATTGCCGCCATTATCATTACCGTCATCATGTCCATCACCAAGCAGTCTGCGCTGCTCATCGCCATACGCCTTTGCAAAAGAATCATTCCCCTCCCCTGATCTGCCACCGCTACCGCCACCGCCACCACGTCCTATGTTTCCAGCGCCAGGAATTATCCTTCCCGCGCCTGAGGCATCAGCGGCAAACGCGCTGCCCATCGCATGTCTTGCTCCCGTTATCCCGCCGCCGAGAACAGAGCCCATTGCACCGGGACTGCTGAACATGCGGCCAAGCGCGCCCATCGTACTGTATCCGCCTCCGGCCCTTATGCCGGAAAAGCCCGATACCATGCCGGCACCGACTCCCTGAGCCACGTTTGCAGTTCCCATCACCCCGCTCATCACGCCGGTCATTACCATCTTTGACATCATGTTTGCGGTGCTTCCGAGCATCGGTACGAACATCACGGGACACATGACGACAAGCGAGAGCGTGGCCATCGCATGAAGGGAGAACAGAAACCTGTCAGGCATGATTGATCTTATGTCGTCTTTCGAATCTACGGTGACCGTGTCAGTCTCAAGCTTTACCAGATCAGCGGCTCCTGCAAGAAGAATAAGCGATGCGAGTATCGGGACAAACAGCAACGGGACAAACACGCCGGTCAGCGTATCGCCTAGCTTGCTTATTCCCAAAAACGGAATGCACTTGAAGATCAGCAGCAACGGCAGTCCGATTGATATTACGTCAAGTAGCAGAAACCTCATATCTGCGACAAATATGGACATCGCAGTAAGAAAGAACAGCATCGACATCTTTGTCAGTCCGACAAACAGCACGGAGAACACGCTGTCCGAGAATACCTGAAGCTGCGCCCCGATCTTGGTTCCGATGTCCCACCATGCTATGTCTTCTGCAGTATCAAAGCTGATGGACTGATCCGCGCCAAATATCGCCTTGGCAAACAGATAGTTTGGTAGCAGGTCGGGCTTGCATACAGAGTCCGGATTAATCTGAACCCCGAGCGCGACGGAGCGCTCGGCAATGGTGGTCATATGCTGCATGAACAGCATGTCGCGCGGGGACGATACCGCAGGGCACGGATTGTCCTCGTCATGCGTGTATAGCGGATTCATCAGGGACAGCGAGGACTTCTCAAACGTGTCGGATATCGGGTCCCATACGTATGGGAATATCATCAGCACTATGATTCCGATTGTCGCGCCATGCAGCATCTGCTTCATCGTCTCGTTTGATGCCAGCTGGGCCTGCTTTAGCAGAAGCAGGAATCCGAACAGCAGAAACACAAAGATGAACATCGAGAATGACACATCCCTCAGAATGGAGAATATCAGAAACGACGCATTGCCAGTCTCGACCCCGTCAATTACCGCAAAGTCAAATCGGGGAGTCCTGGTCGTAAAGTATGTAAAGTTTGATGACATGAAATTTATAAGCACCGTCATCGCGCCGACATATGCAGCCATGGAACCGATCGTGGTTATGAGAAGTATTATCGCCTCGGATCCTGGAATCGGAAATGCCCCAAGATCACGGTTCAGAAATCGCGTGATCCTGTGCTCCCTTAAACGCAGCAGGGTTCGGCTCATTTTACAAACTCCACCAGCTGCTCGTGCAGCGTGTCCCCGGATTCCCCTTTGACGCAGAACAATCTTTCACCGTAACTGTCAACCAGAACCGTGCATGATACCTTTCCATGCCTGTCAGTCGACGTGCTTGCCAGAAGAATCTCCCCGTTTGAGTCATCATCATCATCATTGCCATCCTGTCGCATGCCGGTCACATGAATCGTAACCGGAATGAATCTCTCCCTTATCCGGGTCTTTATCGTAATCGTGTACGGCTGCTTCAGATTCGCAATCCTTATCCTCTCGGCAGACGACTGCGTCTCATCATCATCATCATCCTGTTGCTGCTGCTGAACTGCCTTGGCATCGCGCATGTCCGGGACTGATTGCTCCTCTCCGACGCCTAGAAAGCCGGACTTTGCGTGTCTTGCCTTCTTGCCGTATCTCTTCTTGCTCCTCAGATGGAATCTCAAGAATCCGAGCAGCTGCGTCTCAAACGGAAGGAACCTGTATGGAAGATATGCCAGAATCATAATCATGAACCCGAGTACCCCGAACATCGCGTTGGCATTACCGGATCCGGCTGATATCATCAGATACACCCCGATTAGCGAATACAGGATATGGCGCGGGGAAAATACGAAGACCTTGAAATTCAAAAAGGGAACAAAAAACAGGCTCTTGCTCGGAACAGAATATGCTCTCATCACAAACAAGAGAAAATTTTGCATAAAAGGGGAAAATTCTTGCACGGGTACCTTGGCGGGGGTTTTGCATGAATCGGATCAGGCGTTGCCTTGGGCAGGCGGTGCTACCGCTGTCAGCCTTTTCAAGGAAAAGCATGATATTCGAGTCAATTATGACGGTCGATAAACGACAAAACCCGCATCAGGACCCAATCTCCGTATCAGGCTATCGGTCCCACAAACAAACTTTCCATTGTGACGCTGAACCAAAATACGTTCGGGGCTATGACATGCAAATTCATGAAGGTTAAAATTCATATCCGTTTGTTCTCTCATGGAAGGAAATGCTGTTGAAGAACTGCAGTCGGGACTTAAGTTCACGGTAGGTAATTCTTGCTGTCAAGGGTCGGCAGGTATAAATTGGTATTTATTTAACCATCCTTAAACTTGGGCGTTGGGCAAAATATCTGACATCGATATAACAGGCCTGATTAAACAAAAATCAGGAGCTCCGTTAGGTGATGCACATGAGCTTTTCACAAGAGCTATGATGATGCGATTGGGTCTGGAGGCAGGGAAAGCAGACTTGTCAGGCAGTGCGTACGATGTAATAATTGTAGGTACCGACAAACCCGATGGCAGTAAGAAGTTTCTCAGGGTTCAAGTTAAGACAGTTATCAACAGCCTTAGATTGGTTGCAGGCGGTCGTGGAGGAATAGACCGTCGATACGCATCCAACGTCAAGGTTTACAAATACTCCCCAGATCACAGTGACCTTATCTTTGGCGTGGATAAAAACAGTCTTGACATCTATGTGGTTCCTACCATGTTTTTGGATTTATGGGGCAAGTCCATATCAAAAAACAAAATTCAATCGCTAAAAAATAACTGGGACATACTGCTCAACTGGAATCAAGAGTATCTGTCAACATTAAAGGACAAACTCAGACCCGTTTCAAGATAACCAAGTTTTCAATCGGCGTACGTATGTCACGTAATTTAGACGCGGGATTTACAGAATACGAGAACATCTGCTTGCCTACGATCTTGTCACTCAATGTCTTTTCGTGAATCCAGCCAAGCCCTGACAGATGCTCTGTTATTATTCTGTCAATTGGTATGGCCTTACCTCTAGTGCTGCTATGCCCTACAAAAATAAACATACGTGAGTTTATCTTTTCTTGTAATCTGGTAAAAGTTCCCAGAATGGAATAGAAATAATTCTGAAACATCCTTCTTATGTGATCTTCTTTAATGTCGCTCAGGCATTTTTCATATGTGGGGGAATTAATCGGACATGGTTCTACGCTACGATATGGTATCTCCAGTCTTGCCAGCTCTCTGACTTTTTCTTCTGAGAATCCCAGCCAGTACAGATCCAGTTTTGCCTGTCTCATGTATTCCTGTGATTGCAAGTATGGCGGTGATGTAATCAGAATGTCTTTATTTTCGCTTAGATTTTCAGACATTACGTCAATGCCTGTTTTTATCTTGGATTTTGTATTTTTTGGCCGCATTTCTCGATATTCTTCCAGTCTTCTTTGTATACGGAGTATGTCTTTTTCAAGCATCTTGAAAAATGCCTGTTTCCAGTCAGAATCCGAAAGGGCATCTATGCGTTTTTGGGATATGGGAGATCTGCATAGTTTCTGTTTTTGCATGTCATCATAGGAAAAATATCGCGTGGTTTTTAGCAATGGTATTGTCAAAATCATCTTGGTCCTGCCCCTTTGTAAGGAATGATAATGACCCCAGACCTTGTATAGAAATGAGAGAAATTTTGGCTCAAACCAGTTTTGATGTCTTGTCCAGTCTGGCACGAATCTTTCCTTTGACATCTTCATACCGTTAATTGTTTCAGCGATATTGACATGCGCGGGTTTCATTGTAGCTATCGGATGCAGTGTAGCAAGAATTGGATTGAGATCCCACATCTCATAATCGTGACCGTATACTCTTGCCACAGTGCCAACCGTACCATAACCGCCAAACGGATCGAATACTGTGGTTTTAGGTTCTGTATAATGCTCTAACACGTATGCAACCACATGAGGTATGAATTTTGCAGGGTATCTATACAACCCAAACGTCGCATGGGTAGTAGATGGAATATCTACCTGTTCACGAAAACTAATATCTTCCGCTTCATTTCTTGCAATTAAATTACTCATTTTACGTCTACCTGCCCTTTCCTGATTGTGGCTATCCAACGACCGCCCTCCACTTTGTCCAAATCCCATTCTATGACATCGCCTTTCTCAAGATTTAGCTTCTGTGTTATGTGTATTGGAACAGTAGTCCTAAGAGAATTACTTCTTGATACAGCCAGTGACAGAATACTTTGGTTTGTCTCCATTCTTGCCATGTAGGTAAACAAATTGTATATTATATCAATTCATCTATATACAGTGTAGGTAAATTAGTTTATATGCAATTTATACATGGCTGTTAATTTACCTGCAATATGAACAAAAGAGAATTGAGAGGCAGGCAGATAGTAAAAGCCCGAGAACGGATTACGAGAATTGATGATACGCACTATACGGTAAAATCACAATCTCGAAACAAGACCCATGATATTATTTCAACAGAGCATGGTCGGTCTTGTAGTTGTGAAGATCACCAGTCCCGCAAGGCATGCCGTAAACATATCCATGCAGTAGAAGTATCAATCAAGATGCATCAAAAGGCGTATGATGATGTGGTGATTTCAGAAGTTGCCATTGACACGTGCAAATACTGCAAGTCGGCAAACATAACCAAGATGGGGGTACGCCACAACGAAAATTATGATGCTCAAATGTTTAGCTGTAAGGATTGCAACAGAAAGTTTTCAATCCATATCCTTCGTAATCTTCTCCAGATAGTTTGATTTGCTTGAGAATCCCATTAGCCAAACCTCCCCCTGACATTTCATTGCCATGCACTGGAACGACTGTCTTACGACCATCGCAACGAACAATCCTACATGACTTCCGGCTTGACGAACCTTTGTAAAGCCTGTTTTTTCAGCAATCTTACGCATGCCTCTGCCAGAAATAGGATTGAGTTTCATTACGCCTGAATTTGTCGCATTCCTATGAATCTTAACGGTTCCATATCCTCATCTTTACTGCATGATGATATTGCCTCTTTGACTCTCTCCGTTGCCTCTGCCACTGTCTTTCCTTGCGTGCAGCACCCCGAAATGCCTGGAACTTTTGCTATATACATAGCGTCTTCGTCTTGTTCCATGATTACGGCGTATGTTTTTTCCGTATTCATACTTTGAATGCCGTGATTTTGGCTCATGCATGCATATAGGAAGACGCCCTATAATGTTTTTTATGTATTCATACTTTGAATGCCGCGATATTTCCTTAAACTCTTACGATCTATTTTTTGACTTGTTGAATATTTTCCTAAATCTCCAGGCGCGAATCAATTAGGGATATGGACAGATCTCACAAATCCCGCCTGATGTAACACCCAATTCGATTCATGCAAAACCCCCCGCCAAGGTACCGGTGCAAGAATTCTCACTCTGCTGAATCTTCAGCGGGTTTCGCACAAATTCCCTTGTCGTTGCAATCAAGGGACAGAGTGTCGCATCAGAGGGATTCGTTTTATCTTTGATTCAGCACGTCAATTACCTTGCCTTTTATTTCCTTGCTTGTCTGACAATCATCTGATGGCACGGCCAAATCCCCGGATTTCTTCTATTTTCAGTGAAAGTCGTTCTCTCATTACTTTATTGCAAAATATTTCCAGTTTTTCTTTCATTATTTTTTGGCGAGTAGGATCGAGCATACTGAACAGTACCCCTTGTTATCTTAATCTTGTGCATAATTTGCCACCATCCAAGCAGCACAAGCAAGAAGATGCTATTCAGACAGGATATCAAATCATCCCAGTCTCAAGTCGGAGACGGTCTTTGCATAATTTCAAACGTGAGAACGTGCAATGTGCAAAAAAGAGAACAACTAGGTGTCAAGTACATCGGATGTCATCGGTTTACCGTTATAATGCCTGTCAGCCACGGATGAAGCGCGCAGAAATAGGGATATTCGCCAGCATCATCAAGGGTCACTGAGAATTCAGCCCCGACATCAATTAAGCCGCTGTAAAACAGGCCGTCCGGGTCTTTCCCACTCGTAACGCTATGAGCTACGGTATCATCATTTGTCCAGACAATCTCGCTACCTGCGCTGACGACGGCATGATACGGATCATACGCAAGGACATCAGGCGTGAAGGAACCCGCTGGAATCAATATATGCGACTGCTCGACGGGCTTCATGTCAGCGTTTGCAAGCCTGTTCTTCAGGGCCCATATTTCCCTATCCATTTCTCCGATGGTCTCAGTCATGGTAGCGTTGAGCTCCCTCAGCGTGTCGATTTCTGACCGCATCTCCTGATCCTCCTGCGGCTCTGTCCGCGTTACGCTTATGATATTCTGATCGATGAGAAACTCGATCGCCTCAGTAAACTCGAGATCCGTTATCTTTCCCTCTGCCCAAAAGCCGGCCACCCCCTTAACCCATTCCGGGATATCCTGACTCTGTCCGTATGCCGAGGCGGTTCCGATTGTTACGATGACGAGTACCATCGCGGATATTGTGATAATCCTCAATATCGTTTGGCTGACGGACTGTAATATAATTGAAATGTTTTTGCAGGCCGCGTTTTGGTTGAAATGAAAGACATAAAGACCTGATACTTTACGGTTCCCTGAGAAAAAATTAAAATTTTCATCATCGTCTCTTTTTGGCAAATATCATCCTTACTGCCCTGTACCCGACATAAAGCAGTCCTATCCCGGATACGATCCACAGCAGCCTCAATCCGAACAGATCAGTCCACGAATCGACATCGACTGTATCGGGCAGTTTTGACTCAAGTGACTGCTTCCTTATCATTCCGCCCCATTGGTTCTGAGCGACCATATCAACAGGGGAATCGTCAGGCAAAACCACGATGCATCCGGCATCGCATGACGTATTTTTTGCAAGAGTGTCATCAACATACACCTTTTCGACACTGCCAAAATTGGCGTAATGGGGAATGGAGACCGCAGTCGTTGCGCGCTTTATATCAAGTACATTGTCCTGATACATGTTAATCGGATAGTCTATCGGATGCCTCATATACAGATCATAAAACGGGACGTCAACTGTCATCTCATTTCCGTCCCTGCTTGCGGATATCTGCGCATTGACAGACATCATTCCCTCTGAAAACTCCCTTTGAGGCAAATCAAGCATGTAATCCCTGTGAGAGGAGTAAGTATCATCATAGTAGTTATCAAACATGTAATCCTGCAGTTTCTTATCATAATAGACCGCAGTCTTGTTAAGCTGAAATTGCTTTGTGTACGAGTCTGCCTTTTGCGGTACGTTCATGTCATAGAGATCCGCCAGATGCATGAACGCAAACTCCGCGTCATCCCGCAGTCGGTTCAGATGCAAGTTGAGATAAAACTCCACAAGACTGATTGACTCGTAATTCATGTCATCTGAGAACTCTATTCCGTGTATCGTGACGTCCTTATCGACAACGGCATTGCAGTATTCGTCGTCAGTACACGACTCATCATCGTACTTGTATGCAGTCATGTTGAATGGCGTGGAAAAAAATCCCCATGGATACTCAAACAGTGCCGTCCCGCATATTTTGATCTTACGCCTCCGAAATCATCGGTGATGATAAAGTTGTGAGAGGTCACATCGACATAGTTGTCAGACAGGGGCTTTGCATCAAAATCGACATCAAACAGCATCCTGAAAAATCCGGCGGATTCTATCTGAAGTTCGCCTATCTCTGTCTTGTGCGACATCAGAGGCCCCTCAAATGATTCTGCAATGCCGTAGCTGCCGACCATGTCATGCACGGAATCCCTGATTCTCATGTCCGTTATCGACGAGGCATCAGACAGAACAGGATCATGTATCGATACGTCCGCATACGTTCCAAAATGATTCTTCTGTACGAATGCAGAGGCGACATCGGATATTCTCAGTCTCCTGTCGGGGTAAATCTCCACCTGCTCATCGGCACATCCGCCAATGGAACCGGAATACTTCACTCCGATGGATACGCGGTTCTCAAATGAGCTGTTCTGCGCGTCATTAAGATACGACCACATCCTGATTCTGTCAATGACCGGATCATAACAGGCAACAAAGAGACGCGTGGATGCCGTGATGTCCCGTATCTTCTCATCAAGGTTGTACAGCTGAATCCTGTATGACATGTCATTGTTTCCGAGATGCCGTGACGATTCCACAAAAAACACGTCAACGTTATCGCCGTTAACCGTGTCAATTACGGTATCTGACATGCCGTCACTCTTTGCGGTGATTTTGCAAAAGGAGTCATCGCAGCTCTGCGTGAACTTTTCCGTCAATGGCGTATCCATCCGTGTCACGTTGAACGTCAGCACCCCAGCTCTTACGTCCCTGAATTCCAGTTCCGGTCTTACCAGTACCGACGGATAGTCCCACACATAGTACGTAGAGTCCTGATTGACGGATGAAAACCCCTTCTCATCAAAAATAACCGGATTCTCAAACACCGTATCGACATCCGCGGACATTATGTCGGGATATGCGGCAACGGTTCTTGATACCAGCACGTTCTGCAATGTGCGAGTGCCATACTTGTCAGTCCTTATGACCTGCTCGTATCCCGATACGTTCAGCGACAGATTGTTGTGCGATTCGAGACATTCGTCATCCATCTCGTCAAAATCCTCGAAAGAGTCAAGTCCCGGTATGTCCTCAAAGTCCCAGTCATCTTCGAACAAGATCCTCATCTCGTCTTTCAGACATATCTCCCCTGCCGCATCAGGTCTCAGTTCCGCATGGCCAAACACGCACCCATGATTCTTTTCGGTACTGCTACATTGCCTTGCCACGATGTCAGAAAATGACATTATGGATTCGATGTCCTCTTTAAAATGATTCTTTATCGTCTTTCGTATTTTTTCATCCAGGTCATCATCATCATCCAAAGACAGCATCCCTTCGTATTCGTTTCTCAGCACCTCCATCCTGTCATATGACGCGCTGGAAGGAGAATCCGCATCAGGGTATCCTGACTTGTTTGATAATGCGTCAATCTCTCTTTTCAGATCGGACAGTTTCTCCTGATATTTTGCATGAAAGTCATGTTCTGCTGCGTGCGCATGCGATACGTCCTGATTCGTAAGTCCCCAATCCTGCGTTCTTTCAATTCTAAGACTGGACATCTTGCTGGTACCTGATGCTTCCAGGAGTTTTGATCCCTTCCTTGATTTTTCAACGTCGTCTTCTCTTGCTGAAAGTGCAGGAACGTCTGATCTCACAATGGTAATTCCATCTGATTTGTAATGGACCCTGTCAAGATAATAGTGAGTGGTTGTGAGGTATCGTGCGACAGGCGAGCTGTCAGAATGCGAGTGCTCTGACATGCTGCCATGATTGTCGATGATGTGATGCGATAGCACATCGATTGCGCCGTTTGACTCCAATGATCCCACTTGAAAACCCTGACATGTGCTGCTGCCTGAATATTTCAGCACGTAGTGAAATGCATCGCCAGGATACAACGAATTGTCCGGATTTGATCTGGGATTCCCATCGTATGATACGGGATAGATATGCCTGTCAAGCGTAATCGAGCATTTTTTTTCCACCAGCGCATATGATGCATCATGCATTGACGCGGCAAACATGCAAAATAACAGGACGTGCAGTACGATCATCATTATCATCATGCCATCATCGCTTGTTTCCGGTGTACACATGCATCATTTCAGCTAGCTTGTGGCGTTTCAGAATGGCAAATATTGCAATGACTGCGGCAACTACGACCGTTACGAGTCCCGATATGTCCTGCCTGTATATGGCACTGGTCGTAAAACTATCCGTCGCATCAAATGTGACTGATTGGGAATACAGGTTGACTTCCGGAGGCATGTTACCGCCGCCACCCTCCCAATGATCAAAGACGTCCCTTATCAGAAATCCGACTATGTCTTTTGGCGGCGCATAGAGTGTCACGGTATCCCCCTGATGATATACTCCGCTGCCATGTGCGTCAATTGCAGTAATGTTGATGACCCGGAGGTACACGGCAGTTATGTCTGCCGAGCCGGTCATTACGACATCCACTATGTGATGCTCGTATCTTTCACCGCCGATCACCACATGATCAAAGGAGTATCCGGACGAACCGATGGTTATCGACTCATCAAACTCAAAATGCATTCCGCCAACCGAGGACTCGATTGTTTCCGGAGTGCTTACGGTCCTAAGAATGCCTTCCGCATCATCCATACTGTCACCCATACTCGTAAATGATACGAACGACTCAATCTCGACATCATTGTCAGTGACAGTGTTCAGGCTGATTGATATCCTGTCATGCACCAGAAACGGTTCTTTCAGGACATGCTCGTCAAATCCCGATTTTGAGACTATGAACTTGACATCATAATCGCCGGTACTTTGAGGCATGAGCCTGACATGATCATCATGGACCTCGTGCGGTATTGACGACTCCACTGAGACTGCAGAGCCCGCAGGAATGCCAAACGGAATCTCAAGCATCGAGCCAATCCCGACCGACGTGATGCTCGTATCAAATGAAATCTCCGTCTCATCAAACTTGTTTTCAAATACGTCCACTCCCTTCTTTTCAAATCCGATGGAATTCTCGAATACGAAAAAATCGGAATGCGATTCGCACACAAATAACTTGTCCTGCACGTCACACGATGTCTGAATGAATTCTCGTATGTCCGATATCGGCCTTTGATCAGAATCCACCAGAAAGGCATATGCCGGAAATCCCTCTCCGACATGAACGGCATTTGGAATCTGTATGTCAATGGTCAGATCCGACCCTGTTTTTTCGGAATTAATCACGGTCGCATCAAACCTGTCTGCAATCATGGTGACCAGCGGATACGATATGGAAGATTCGCCATAGATGATATTTACAGGCTTGTCCAAAAATTGGGTTTTTTGCGCAAACGAGGCATCATCGGAAATCAACGTAATCTCCAGATCCCCGAACTCGGAATGCGCGTCAACCACGTATCCGTCAGAATCGACGACGGATACTGCGAAAAGAGGCCTCATGCCAGTCGTGTCAATCGGAGGCAGTGACGTCACGGACAGATCATATTTCAGCGGCGCTACGATCTGCACGTCTGACAGTACGGCATCACGCGTACTGGTCGAGGATATCGATACCGTATGATTTCCTATCAGATTGCCCGATATCAGAGTGATGTTGGTCTGCGTCCTTCTGCCTTCGGTGAGAAAAGATATGTTTTTTTCATGATTCAGATTCTGAGATGTTATGAAAAATTCGGAACTCTCGTCCCCATATGACGGATACGATACGGAATCTGACAGTTTGTCATACATGGACCATGCAAGGTATGCGTCACCGGTCGTAATGCCGGGATAGATGTCCGCAACGACGGTGGAGTTGGTATTCGGAACGGGAACTGTCGGCATCGCAGTCACATTCATCACATCCGAAGCGGTGCCGTATCCGGGAACCGTAATCGTAATCGATGAGGTTCCAGGATGGTTTGTAACAAGTCTCTTCAGGAGGAACCCGTCGCGAAGATATGACACGTACGGCCTGTCTGCGGAATTTTCCACCCCGACTACCGTGTTATTTGACATGTGAATCGTGGACTGTACCGGAAGATGCGGTTCAAGCGGGTGATCATCCTCGGTGAGCCATGCGAATACGTATGCAAAGGAATACGGTGCGACCGCGTCATTTGGTGCGACTGCGAGATTTACATTTTTTTCCGCATGGTCAAAATCAACGTGCACGGTGTCTGATTTTGACACGTCAGTGTATGCGGTTATCCACGAGTCGCCCATGACGTTGATTTTTACAAGCGCATATGACTCCCCTGCGGGAATATCCACCGTATTCGGGACATTCAGGTTATCGTGCGCAAATTTCACCTGAACGTCATCGTCAAGCGATACGGGATTGGAAAAATCATCCACCAGGAATACGGCAGCCGTAATCTCGGATGCGGATGTCTTTTCCGGCATTACAAGCAGGACATTGTATTTCTCCCTCTGATCAGAGTACACTGACACGTCGACATCATAGAAAAGGCCGTCGTTATTGCTTGCTATGATTTTGGAATCCCCGATTCCGGACAATCGAATATCAAATATCGCGTGGTTCTGATCCTCCTTGAAAAGTATGGAGTTCGGTACGGATACGATGTCAGAATCCGAGGCCAACGTGACCAGCTGCACGTTTGCAGGATCATCTCTGATATACACGCCGAAATAATCCCCCGACAGCAGCATGTTCTGCGGTACGAACAGCTCGTCAGCGTGCGCGGCGGCAGGCAAAAACGGCAAAAGCGCGAGAGACAGTCCGATTAGAAACGCCCGATTCATGACTACAAAGAAAGGGATTGCTTTTAAAAGAAAAGAAAGGATGTCGGTCCTAGAATCGAGTCACGTGCACGATTGCAGTATCGCTAAGTTTGTTACCAGACGAGTTTTCACCGGTTACGGACAGCGTGTAAGAGGTTCCAACAACCATCAGTGAGGAACTTGGGATCGACTTTACGTGCACTGTTGTGTCACCAGGTCTTAATGCGGTAGAGTCAGCATCAGAGTCAGGATTGAGTTCGAGTACGTCTGAATTGTATTTTGCATTGTCTGGAAAGTCAATCTCGAGTGGTTGCATCCCGTTTTTGGTCGTATTCGTATCAAAATTCAATTCGCCGGATATCTTTTCAACAGTTATGTTTCCGACATTCTTGATCTCGACTAAAAGCAGTGCGTCTCCGGCAGTTCCTTTTTTGAGTTCTACAAGCTTTATCTCAAGCGATTCGGAATCAAGCTGATTCATCGTAGAACCGCCCAAAGTCACGGCAACGATGGTGGCAATGACTGCCACCACGGAACTGAGTATCAGGGTTTCCTTTGAGACTTGCATAAGTTTCAATAGGTAATTTGTATTCAGGTAAAAATATCATCGCATGTCATCTTCAAATCATCATTGCCGCAATGGCATCAAAGAACAGATCCCACATGAGAAATATCACGAATGCGACAGACATGCATATTCCCATGGGCGTTGTTGCGACAAACGAGGAATATGCGACGCGAGACACTATGATTCCGGAGCAGATGGACATTACGAATACCGCGGGACTCATTGCAGAAAGTATCGAGGAGATGTCAAACCTTTCAAAATATTTCAAGGCGTCAGAATCCACATCCAGTCCTTTCGGAATATCCGGCATGTATTCGGTAAACGAGAGCATTATGGTGGATAGTGCGGACAACGTGACAAAAAATATCAGCGGCGATACCAACAGCATGACGGATGACACTCTGAGGGTGCTGTCAATCTGATTCTTTATCTTGATCACATCTACACTGAAGGAATGGAGTCGCTCAAGACTGGATATTGTCGTCTTGTATCCCCCGTCAAATATCGACTGCAGTACAAACATCATCATCCTGAGTCTCTCCGAACGTATGTCGGAATTGAAGAATACGTCCTGCTTTTCGAAAGGAATCACATGCATGTCGGTCCTGATGTCGTCTATCACGTCAGAGAATCTTCCGTATTTCTTCTCCAGATCATACTCGAATATTTTTTTCAGCGATACTATGAAATTCGGATTGGTCTTGTGCTTCTCGATGAAATCACGCAAGAATATGGGAAATCCGTTTACGGCAGAACGCGTATAGGATATCTGCCGTGACACATGATTTCCGTTCATCAGGCATGTAATTGCGATGCCAAGCGACAGTGATGTCAGCATGTCCGACGTCATGATATAGCATGGGATGATTGCGATCAGTCCGAGCATTGATAGCCTGCTCCATCTCAAATCAACGTCATTTTTTTTGCGATAGCCCCCGATTACAAAGCAGGTAAAAAGCAGTGGCAGGACCATTACGACCAGTCCGACAAGTCCGATGATGTCAGCATCCGGTACCGCAAAGGACATTATCACCAGGAGAACGGGCACCATTATCATCGCAAGTCCGCCCATCACGAATATTCCGGATGCGTCATCGAGTGCCTTCTTCTCGGCATTTACCGCCTTTTCAAACTCGTTGGAGGCAGCATGCGAGATGAACGTGTCAAGATTGTTCGGATTGGATACGGAGAGATCAAAGTATGCAAACAAGAACGTCTGAAATACCTTGTTTGCATGGCTGTTTGCAAGCTTGTTGATTGCGTCAATCTCGGGCATGCCATCAAATTCCACCCAGCGCAGCAGCATCCTGGCGTCCTTTTCCACTGCAGGAAATATCCTCCTGTCAATCAGGTCCGTCATGCTCTGATAGATTCCGGTCTTTGAGATATGCGTGATATGCAGGTATGACAAAAAGTATGCAAGATCACGATCATATCCGGAAGACGAGTCGGCAGACTGCATCTTCCTTGATATTTTCGGATACAGCAGAATAAGAAACGGAACAAGCATCACGGCTGCAAACAGCGGCGACTCAAGAACAATTATTCCCGATACGGCTATCAGTGATGACGGTATGATCGAGAATACGAATATCATGATGACCCTTCTTGAGACGGTCAACGGGTTCTCAAGGTGTCCCGATTGGACCGTTCCAGACAGAACGGTATCGCGTATGTCATGATCCAGTCTTTTAAAGAATGATTTTTTCATGACTGTCCTGAACACCGTTCCGGATATCGAGTTTCCAGTCTGCCTGACTGATATCGATCCTTCGGATTTGAGCATTCTTCTCAGATTTGCGGCCATTGCATGCGCATAATCGACGAACAGAAACAAAATTCCAATCGATACGAATGCGATGGATATGACATGGTGACTGGCAAATGCGAATGTTATCCCGATGAAAAAGGACAGGACGGATGCAGCGATTCGGATTATGTTCCAGTCAGATGGCGTCATCGCGAGAATTTTTTGTCATAGTATTTGTTTAGAAGATGCAGGATTTTGGACGGACTGTCCGTCTTTTGCAAGAGTACCTGCCTTAAAAAATCCGTACGTTTTTCCAAATCAGTCATCAGATCATACGATACGTCAAGCGATGCGGCATATTCGAGTTTCTTGCTTTTGGACATCATATCCCGAAGTCCCTCGCCCTCAAAGGAATCAGTCGCAGGATCATATCTGCACAGATTAATCAGCGATGCCTCCCTCCCGTCAAAGGATACCTCGTCAAATGACATGCATTTTCGCGCAAGTTTCTTGTCTCTTGTAATTATCACGCCCATTGTGAGGATAAACCACAGGTGCGTCAGCGATGACTCCTCCAGCCCTATCTCGGTCATTATTCTCTGTTTTGCCCCCTCTGAAGAATACGCATGAAAGGACGACAGTGCGGAATGCCCGGTGGACATCGCGCCAAATAATTTTCTGGCAGATCTTCCCCTTACCTCCCCTATCCCGATCATTTTCGGCCTGTGTCGCAATATCGCATCAAGTAAAAATTCAAATTTCTTCGGGTATTCATCTGAATGAATCGACACGTCAATTATCAGCGGCGTCCAGTCATATTGGGGAATCTGCAATTCCGCGGTGTCCTCAATGGTCATTATCTTTGCAGTCTTTGGAAATAGCGGAAATAACGAGTTCATAAAGGACGATTTCCCTGCGCCAGTGCTGCCGACTATCAGCCCCGTCCCCTGAGAATCAAAATACTTCCATATCACCGCAACTACGGAATACGGGATTACTTTGGATGAGAACATGTCATAAAGCGTAAGCGGGTTCTTGTTCTTGACCCTGATTGAAAGACATGGTGATTTTGGAGACAGCGTATCGCTTGAGATTATCGCAATGCGGTATTTGTCATCTATCTGCGCATCAATTATGGGATCATGGTCGGAGATGTGCTTTCCGCCAAGCCTGGCAAGATGCTCAAGATACGCGTTCATGTGGTTCTTGCTTGAGAATCCTATGTTTGTCCTCATGACATCATGTTCGAGGTAATCCCTGTGCATTACCCCTACAGAATTCCAATCGGAACACGTGATGTCCTCAAGATGCGCACGGTCATTCATCATGACATTCAGCAGTCCATAGCCCAAAACGTCCCGATTGAGATAGTATTCGAATACGGAATAATTCCTATTCATATGTTCGGACAATCCGAGGTCACTTGCCGCAATCTCGGCTGATCTTAGCAGATTCTCGATTGTAATCGACTCGTCCTCGTATTTTCGCACCTGCTTGTAGCTTGATATCGTCTCATATGCCATGCGTGACTCGGAATCCGTAAAACTCGGCTCGTTTACGAGATAATGATGGTCAGAAGTGATGAACACCGTGGCATCGCCTATCCTGTACGAGTCAAGTACGTCTTTTGGTTCCGCATGAAAGGAATGAAATTTTTTTTTATTCGGAATGGCAGGTCTTTTGGAAACGGTCTGTCTTTTCGGGACTTCCTTTGCATCAGCGGAATGCACACGAGTGAATTTTGCAGACAGAACGTCAAAGAATCTCATGCGTATCACATCCCAAGACTTAGCAGCTGCAAAAAACAGAATACGGCAGTCGTAAATACGAACTGAGGATATGCCGAATAGACGTATTTCGTATCGTCGCATAGCTTGTTGTTTCTCTTGATGGACAGCATGCGGGCATTGCTACTGTCGCTTGCCATTTTTTCGGCGGAGAGGACAAACCCGTCCCTGTCACGTCTGCGTCTTGCCATGAAATGCCAATAGATGCTTTTCAGCCTGCTGTTTCTGACTTGCGGCACGTCATCAAACAGGCAGCGATGTCGTCCGATATCAGATATGTTGTATGCCAGATTGGAAAAAATAATCACATGGCTTTGAATTATGAGGGTTCCGATCAATACGGATATCCCAGTCGGAAACGGACCGGTGTATGGCACCGCAAATGACAGTATCAGGATGCCAAGCAAGTCAGCTTCTGCAAAGAGTCTCGTAACGTATGCTATGAACACAAAGATGGCCGATATTGCAAGAGACAGCAAGTCAATGCCGATGGCATCGAATTCAAATATCATCTTGTATGCGGTCACGGATAATATCGCAATTACGAACCAGTAGAGCTTTATCTTGCGATGTCTGACGTCCAAAATGCTGAAAAATACGAACATTGCAAGCATTCCAAATTCCAGATACATCAAAGAACGATAGGAAAAACGGATTTAAACTGAAAACGGATGCGGCATGGAATCAGGTTCTGGCGCATCATGGCGATCTGATAATCGAAGAATGCGCCACGTCCGTTTTCAGCAAACAAACTAGTTCATGTTAACCGTGATCGTTCCGCCATGAAACGACGTAGTGGATTTGGCGTATGAGTGAAAATCACTGGCACCTGATACGGGAGCAGGCACTCCCTTCACCTCGAGGTTCGCCCTGACTTGTACCTCCACATAGTCGCCCACATCGACATCCGTCGTAATGGTACTGGTTATGATGTCTTTCGGGTATGTCAAATGAATGGTATGGCCTATGGCAAACGGTACATCGATTACAACCGATGACGGGCTTGCCCTTACCATGCGGGAATCAACCTCATGAATCTTTATCGGCGCATCATTCAGCACGCCATTTCTGAATATGTCCGCGTAAACTGTCAGCCTGTATATGTTGCCATCACGTACGGAATCAATGAGATTGTCTCTGTAGACTTTAGTCAACTCATCAAGTCCCATCATGGCATTTGAATCAATCGGAACGGTGGACATACGACACGAGTATGACGTGTCACTGGTCCCGCTTATCGAACATTGTGAGAAAGTCCGCATCGGTCCAACATATCTGGCATTGATGCTGAATTCGGATTCGGCAGATACGCCACCTGTGACCGATATTGCCACCTGACCCGTACGCGGTGCGATGAAATGAACCATTGAAGATACGTCTGATGACGTAGCTGCACTAGTCGATATCGAATAATCACTGCTGGTCATGCTCTTGGCAGGAATGGCACGGGTAACCGAGCTGCCTGACATCTTTGATATGTCAATGCTCACAGGCGTGCCATTTACGGTCATGTTGATTTTCTTAGCAGACGGGATTGCGGGAATATACATCACGTCCCCGGGACTGTATGTCCTGTTCAGATAATTTATTGCGATTCCGTCCAAATTCAGATTCGTAATCGTAACTGATGTGGGAAACTTCAATATCATAAATGCGGATGGTACGTACACCAGATCATCACCAAACGTTATGAGTTGATTTTGATCGTTCAGGATATCAATCATCAAAGTGCCATATGTTCCCCTATGCGTGATGCTGTCCGGGTATAGCGTGAGCGTTCCAGTCACACTTGTAGATTCACCTAAATTCAGTTGTGACGTCGTGAGAAATATCTCGCCAGTGGCAGACGTAATGCCGGTTGCGGCGACCATTTCTGACTTTGAGACTTCATACAGGGTATTTGCGGGAAGTCCGGTTATTTTGAGGTATGGGTCTGATAACGGATCGTTTGCGACAGCTCTGACAGAGTAGTCTCCATCTGCTCTAGTTTCAAAATAAAGATAGGTATCTGACGGCCACGTGTATGGTCTTTCAAATTGGGCCGTGTCAAACCTAAACAGTTCGACGGCAGGATTTTTAGAATAAAATCGTATCTCTTCAAGTCCCATATTGTAATAGTGTTTTTTTGATGAATCTATCTTTATCTTTTGTACATGATACCAATCGCCACGAGCAGTTCCTTCAACTGATATTGAGTTTTCAATGTACCTAGGGTTAATTTCATCGTCTAATTTTATGTCCATCCGAAGCCTTGATCCGTTATGCACGTAAAAATCGGTGTCTGCCTCATATGATTTTGTATGCACTGAAATCATGCTATTCCTCCACCCGAGAGGTTTTTGCTCAACAGAGGTGCCTTTCAATGTCAAGTCACTCTTGCCCATAAAGTAATCTGGAAAGCCCCAGTGCAAATAATAACCTGATGCATCGCCTACGACAACACTGGTACATTTAATGTTTGTAAATGTATTATAACGGTCGCAATTTCGTCGCATTATCTCTGATGAATCCGTAAGATCCACGGACCTGCCTTGAAATATGATGAGCTTTGAACCGGAATGGTCGCCAGGAATTGCGCCATCCAAAGTTCCGGTAATGACACTGTCGACTCCGCGCATCTGATTTGTGTTGAACAGATAATCGTCATTACTGGAAGATATTCTAATTCCATCGTCAGATGTTACGCCTGCATAACCCCAAGTTCCATTACGCCATTCATACTTATAGTTAAAAAAACGCTCATGCACGAATGCGGAATATCCCAAAATGTTAGGTTTTACTATCGGTGTTTCAGTCAGTGAACCGGAAGAATATGAAAATGCGGAATTGAATCTTGGAATTGTCATCTCAGTACTGACATCCGAATCCTTTACCAGTCCTACCCATGCAGTATCCCCTGGAATTCCGACATATGGCCGCAATGCGGTCTGCTGTCCTGTCACATCATTTCCAAAAAATACGCGCCCCTCGTTTGTCGTAGTATCAATTGATAACTTGACTGACATTCCATCAAGCACTGCCGAACCCGTAGCAGTACTGTCATTGTTTGTCTCACTGCCGTCATCGACCACGCTGTCAGTTTGACTGGTTTCTATAAATTCAATAGGAAACGCCCTTCCATGATTCGTGATGATTTCCCCGCTCAGCCCTTCGACTGAAGGCAAATCGAGATCAGAAAGATCATACGTTTTCGTAGTGTGGCTTTTGACATTGAAATCACTGTCGTCAAGTGATGTGTGTTCTGCAATTGATACATCAAGACCAAACATCTTGTCTCTCGAATCATAAGTGATTCTTCTATGCGTTTCGTCGCCGTCAGAATCATAGAATCTAAACATTGCAATATGTAGATCGTGCTTACCGTTATTTTTAACGTGGATTTTATCATCATCTATCTTTGCATCAAGGTTCTCAGACATTTTTTTGATGTCAATTTGATTCGAGTCCGTTGATGCGGATGAAATATCGCCAATAGACGATACTGCATATGCAGATAACATAATTATCCCAGATGCAATGACTAATCCAATGAATATGCTATTCATACAACATACTTGACATATTCTATCTAGATGTTAAAATAAAATCAAAAAAAGACGTAATTGATCTGGATATAAAACCAAGCAGATCATTAGAATCCTCCATTACGGGGTCCTCCATTACGGGGTCATCTCCCAGAGAATCCTCTCTCACGGGGTCATCTCTCACGGGGTCATCTCTCACGGGGTCATCTCTCACGGGGTCATCTCCCACGGGGTCATCTCCCACGGGGTCATCTCCCACGGGGTCATCTCCCACGGGGTCATCTCCCACGGGGTCATCTCCCACGGGGTCATCTCTCACGGGGTCATCTCTCACGGGGTCATCTCTCACGGGGTCATCTCTCACGGGGTCATCTCCCACGGGGTCATCTCTCACGGGGTCATCTCCCACGGGGTCATCTCCCACGGGGTCATCTCCCACGGGGTCATCTCCCACGGGGTCATCTCCCAGAGAATCCTCTTGTACGGGGTCCTCCATTACTGGTTCATCTCCCAGAGAATCCTCTTGTACGGGGTCCTCCATTACTGGGTCAACAAGCTGTAATTCATTATATGATGAATTCAACTGCATTATGAATTTAGAAGTAGCAGTATCAACATCCATAAACACAGGAAGCTGAATATTATCATGAATGGAAATGAAGATTTTTTCTGATTGCAATACGTATTCTGTAAATCCGTCCTCTCTTGAAAAATCAGTCACCACAACACTGTCAAAGGTTCCAGGAACATCATATACTGTCTCACCTACAACCAACTCAATGTGATCAACATCATGAAGGGATAGCCAAAAAAGAGTATTTTCAAGAGATTGTTCGAGATACGTATTATGAAATGATTTTATTTTCAAATACGATTTATCGACTACGATTATATCATCAATCGAACTGTTCTCATCGCTCATACTGGCATGAACAACCCATGCCATGTCACCGTCAATTGAAAAGATATCAATTACATAGAGTCTCAAATCATAACACATGTTATTTTCGGAAGTCGCCTCATTTCTGGTATGCATGTCACATATGTAATACTCATAAACATCGCCTTTCTCAAATCCGCCAAACTGCCAAGCGTAGCTGTACGGAACCAAGGACATCGCAATCATAATTCCCATCAGCAAAGCAAACAAGATAACTCTCAAGGTTTCACCTCGATTACATTATAGGAATCCGTAACGACATAGTATACCGGCGTATCAGTAGGGTCATCTGTCACACAGCTTATCTCCAGCAAGTCCCCAGACGAAACCATGAAATTTGCCTCGTCAGAATTATTGGATGCGCATGACATTGACCCTCCAACCGAATTCATGACATCAAGTACCGTAGAATCGTATTTTCCATAATTTGTGATCGTAATGATTACCTTGTTTTCAGTCGCGTCAGTTGACATGACGCTGATCTTTTCAGACAGGTATTTTTTCTCCATCTCATTTAATGATGCAATTGATTGGGACATTGCCCCGATATCATCTGCAAAAATAACCACGAATATGCCTCCCAATACGCCAAATATCGCGAAAACCATCAGTGTCTCATTAGTATATGAAAAGGCATTCAGAGGAGTACCAAGACTCCTCTGAAACCAATTAGGCGGTTTGTTTTGAAAAGACTTCATAATATGATGCATTTGATTCTATTTACCTTGTTTTTTCGTAGTCAGTATTACAAACTCCTTATCATCCAAATAAGACAGAATGTCCCGTCTCTCGATATCCTGAGACGTGATAATCCTCAGTTTATTTTTTGCCAAATTCATATGCTCCAATGATTCGGGTGGAATCACCACTTTTGGAGTGCTGCCTGTCGCACGATCAACGTGGATACCCTCCATCTGTTCCCTGCGCTTTACCAGTCCGTCATGCGTTACGACATGCGGCGCGTTACAATCAAGACATTTGAAATTTATCTCGTCAGACTGTATTTTTTTTGACGGTATTTCCTGCGGTTTTGCGTCACCTTTCCTCTGAAGCGTTTTGAGATACGTGTTATGAGGCCATCTGAAACTACGTGTCGGTTTTTCCGTAAGATTGCGTAAAGATTCGAGGAATTTCGGAAGCTCGTCCTCTTCCAATTTCGATATGAAATCAAACAGTGCAAATGGGACGAATGTCCTGGCGCCCGCATCGCATGTTGCAGATATCATCTCATCCAACTCATCAAGAGTGCCATCATCAATTCCGATATTGTACATCTTGACAAAATCCACGTCAAGATGAAGCATGTCTACCGCATCAGTCATCCCAAACTCATCGACATACGGCTTCATGGAGCGAATTACCTTTACGGGATTCATCACGGATTTCATGGTGATCTTGAGATGCGCCTCCACGGCGTCAGAATCAGATACGATTACTGCTGGAATTTTTTTGATCTTCGAGCTTACGGCTGCAAGGTATACGTCGTATCTGTCAACCAGGACATATTTCCCATCATGCCGCATCAGACTGACAAAGAACAGTTCGGATTCCTCCATCAGGGAATTGGAAATAAGTGACAGATGTGACTTGGAAGTCTCAGTTACAAGCGTAGGCGGAACGGATATCTCAGATACGCTGATGGATTTGCTCATCATGTTCCATTCTCCCTTTTATCATGCGTAACAACAGGAACATGATATGCCTCTAAGAACTGCTGAGCATGTTTTGTCTTGGATTTCATGTCGCCTTCAAAGCAGTCAAGTATCTTTACTGCGGGATTATGAAACTCGGGATCTATGTTTTTCTTTATGGTAAGCATGTCCGAGTCAGGCAATTTATTCAGAAAACAGAGTCTGATCGCAGTCGGTTTGACGCGATAAAGCGCCTGCTGAATCGTAATTTTACGTTTTAATTTGAACCTAGTTCGGACGGAATCAATTATTTGTGGACCGTCGTATAGCGCATCCGAAACGGCGTATGCATGAATGATGCAAAACACCGCGGTTCTGCCCAATCCGCATTTCTCGTAACGCAGTTTCTGGAAGAGATAAAAGGCGTTTCGTGCAATCGATTGTGGCATTTTCAAGTCACTGCATACCTGTGAAAAATAGTTCAGATACGCATCGGTTTTATCAATAATTTTTGATTCTAATTTCATATTGAGATTGGGCAATCCGAGTTCAGGATCAATTATGTGTGATGAACCAAGTTTGGATTCGGCCATAACGGAGAGGTGTGTTTTTTGCGGAACTGTCGCAGGTTCGACAACCGCATCATTGACAGTGCCACAATCCTGACAAACTACCTCGCCATCAACATGGATAAAATTGGAATTAAAACATAGTTTACACGAGTCCTTCAAACTAACCAATATCCATAAAAAATTTTACTTTTAAAGCAGTTTTTCAAGAGTAATATGTTATGATATTCATACTTTTTAGGCACAAGCCATCATTGATGACGTTTTACAGAACGTCATCGATGATGAGCTAATCAATAATCTCAACATTTCTTGGAGCAATCTCTTTGCCAGAATTCTTTGTACGTGAAAAGAGAGCGATGCATACTGCAATTACCGTAACCGTTATTATTATATAAATTATTATGTCATCGCCTGATGATGGTGCAATTGGCATCATGCCGACTTCTGAAATTATTTGATCAGATGTGACAGCAGCAGTAGTAGTAGTAGTATTTTGAATTTTAGGTGTCATCTCTTTCTCGACAACATCGAATTGTTTTTGACAGTTGTTGTCAGTCCAATCCCTATGCATGAATTCACTTGCAGTGCAAGAATAATCATACATCTGTGCCAGACCGCCTCCCATAAGAGATTCGTTAATGTTAGTTGTCCCGCATGTAATCTCTGCAAACTTTGCTCCATAACCGTCATCAGGCGATTTGTCATCAATATCAATCAGGGCAAAAGAATTAATCGGACATGATTTTTTGACAAAGTTAGCAGAATCCTCGAAGCCTTCCTGGTTCTCCTCAGGAGTGTCAATCAGAGCTAGTCTGATTGGTTTTCCATCAACATGTATTGTGTCACCGTCTATGATCTCAGTTATCTTACCAACATAGCATACGCCACAGTTTTGCGTATCATAGTCTGGTTTTTTTATGTCGATTCCTTTTGCATCATTTGGCATCATATCATCATATTTGAAATCCTCTTTTGTCGTATTATTTGCGACAGCATCAATTACACGTTTGATTGAAGATACGTCAGTTACGCCTAGTCTTCCGTTTATCCATGGATGTATCACGCAGTTAAAATCAAACTCGCCACTCCTTGTCGGAAACATCACTGCATCCCCTCCAGGCAATATCACATCAGATGTAATATCATCAATCTTCATTTGATGGTTGTTCGAATCGTCATTGAAGAATCGTATGCCAAACGATTTGGGAATATGGGATGTTTTCGGATCCGTGCAATATCCGTTCTCATTATCGCCAGAACCCTCATCATCGCATTCAAACACGGCGTTTCGAGGTATGCGAACATCCACCATCCCGTCATAATCTGACAAAAAGAAATGTCTGTCAATGGATGGCATGGTCATGGTAGAATTGTATGCCCGTATTTCGACCCGATACAGGCCGGCAGGATCATCGGTTTCCAGCAGTACGAATGTTTGAAAATCCCCATTACGGGTGAGAGACAGTTCCGAGTTCTTGACAGTTTCATTAGGATATGTGACAGTCATATTTGCAAAGAGCAGCTCCGTATGTCCCGAAATTCCAAACAACTTCACGGTTCCAGACTTGGATTTTATCGTATCAAGCAAGTTGAAGTATTCTCCTTTTCCATGGCTGTCAGCATAACCATGCTGCATCATAAAAATAGCAAGAAAGCAAAGCAAGGAAAATGCGACAATCTGATTTGTCATTTGAAATCCCCCGTAAAATCATCAAAAGCATTCTCAGATACGGAAGAATTAGACATCGTAGATGCCTGACCGGAATCAAGTCCGATGCTGTTCGGATTCTCAGGAAACCTCACAAATGGCATGATGTCCATGTTGGATAGAATCATCGGTCTTTTCTTTGCGGCAGAGAATACGAATTTTTTATAAAAATCATACGCCTTTTCAGGGTTTGATTTTGATGATGTCACCGTCTTGGCATTTAGAAGGCTGTTTGGTTTTCGTGTCTTTGAAAAATATGGAATGCTGTTTTCAAAATGAGTCTCATCGCCTGCGGTCTGTACGCCATAAAACATCTCGCAATGAAAGAATACGCTGCATTCTGATTTTTGTTTCGCATGTCTCTCATACGGATCAGTGGCAGTTTCCTTGTCATAGCTGCGTTTGTTCTTTTTTTTGACAAGATCATATTGCTTTGATATTATGTCTGATTTTGCATGGAGTAACTTCAATCCAAATACCCCGTATGGAATTTTACTGAATGTGGAAAAGATATTCGCATGCATGTCTTGCCTGTCATGCATTAGAGGATATGCTGATTTTGACGCAAGGCGTAAAGTGCTAAATCTCTGCAATTTCATCACATGCGCAGTCGAACCATGTTTGATGTCAGTCGTGTTCATGGGACTCATATTCGTCTCAAATGATTCTATGGCATCAAGATTATCCTTGTATTGTATCGGAACACGAAGTGATATGGTCGTATGCTGATTCGGAGTCATGAATATCTGAAATAATAAATCCGGAATATTCTCACATAACATGAGCAGATCCTCATCTTTTTTAGAATCATATTTTTCATCAGATGATACAGAGTACGGTTTCAGACGATACCACAGATGTCGAGGATTGCCCATTATCCCATTGAGTATATTTTGCCTTTAAATTAAAAAATAGTCATACGGAATTGTATATGCTGCTTTGAAATATCACGTCAAAGTAATCATTCATCCGTACCAATTCCGAATCACATGTTCTTTCAAGTTCGTTCATTTTGGATGTGACGCCGCAGACAGAATTCCATATGCCAGTCTTGCAGTATCCTGATTTTTTCAGCGCGGTTATCATGTCAATTACTCCCTGCATGGAAAAATCAAATCCCATAGGACCGTGCAATTGCTCACGCAGCACATCAGATGTCATAAACTTGTTATCACTGTTACGCGTCTGGATATGTCTGCAGTAAATTCTGGACAATATCAATAATTCCATGAATGACAGTCCCAACTCCGATGCAATCAGCAGCCATCTTGCATATTTCGTAACGGCCCCATCTTTTACAAGATACGAATAATCCCCTGCAGGCAGCGGTCCATGCTTTAGCATCAAATATACTCTGGAATCTTTTTCGACACGCGGTGCGCCCATCGGATCAAATTTTTCGACAGCGCGCCTGCATACTGATTTAGTATTTTGTATCAGATAATCAGGATACGAAGAGAGATCGCCTGCAGGCAGCACGGTTCTGATTGTCCTATTTGAGAAAATCATGCAAGTAAGAATGAATTTTCAAATACATCGAACTTTCAAACAATTGGGGGATTATTTGTCATGAAAAATATTCTTCCGCTCGACTGCAGATACTGCAAACTCGTCATCGTCATTGGATATGATGTTTTTTGCAATCAACAGCCCCAATGCATCCGAAACGGAATCACAATCAACGTTTCCAAATGCAGACAGTATGTCATCGTATGTCGCAAGAAATCCCATATGGATCATATATTTCCATATTCGGTTTGCAAGATTCGGATTTGTGTAACAAGAGTACATGTTTTCATTGTTTATCGTAAATAGCACGCGTATCACATTATCACCAATCATTGCTTTTATCGCATCAAGCATGACGTCATCCGGAATGCCAGGATACGATTCGGATGCATGATGCATCATGTCAGGTATGGTCATGGAATGATACGACATGTGGTGTAAAATCATCTTCTCTATCTTGGCAGATACCGGTTTGCTGTCCAAAAATTCTATTCTACTCTTCTTCTTGATTTGTTCAATCTTTTCATAAATGGTACAACATATTCTGGCAAGGGAATCAAATTACAAGACATACGCAGCATTCTTCAAGCGTCTCACATCCTTGGAATATTTTTGCGATGTCATACATCTCACAGCAAGATTCCAAACTAAAAGAATTCAGATCATGCATTTTGGTTCTTTTCGTGGTGGATATGCATCCGTTCATGTAATTTTTGCTGTTTTTCTGTCATGTTGTGAACTGGCGTATTACATTTTCTGCAAACTGATTTTTTCATCTTGTCTCCGCTATATCTTCGGTTATTGTTTCTTGCAAAAAAATCATCTTCCCGATATCGTTGATTAATCAGATTGATAAAATGAGATTCGCTATCACCTAAAACGTATTTCAGTTTTAGATAATGGCTGTATGGATTTTGTCATGGAATAATTCGTAACTCTAACATACTGACCATCCACAACTCTTACATTCAGCATAAATTGGAATTAGCTCATCTTCTGAAAACTCATCTGCTTCTGACAAGCGATATTCCACTTCACATTTTGTCTCACATTCAGGGCAAATAATACGCTCAACATTTTTTTTATTTGTATCACCATCATCATCACAACGATCATCATCACAGTTTACATCATCACAGTTTACATCATCACAGTTTACATCATCACAGTTTACATCATCACAGTTTACATCATCACAGTTTACATCATCACAGTTTACATCATCACAACAATAGTCATCATTGGCCTCAAAGACCATCTCCTCAATATTATTCCCATTCTCGTCTTTGATTTTTCTCATCATACTAGTCTCATCAGAATTAAAATCTATCGCAAATGTTGTCTTGTCGTTTCCCAGTTTTTTCACATAAATTGAATCGTACAAGTCGTCAATTGTGCAGTACCGTTTGAGATGCCGTATTGTGTCATCTTTGGTTAAATTTGGAAGAATCTCTATCCCTTCAAACATAGTTATTGATGTGATCTGATTCATATTTTTTTAGATTTTATCCCCATAGATGCTTCTAGTTTGAATTCATATATTCAGCACACCGTATCTTTTTTCTAACAATCCGATAACAAATGCAAAAGATAATGAATTTTGATCCTTAAATTTTCCCATATCAGTTGTGATTTGTCAACCAGAATTTTCAATTTGCATAATCCCCCTTTGAAACATTTGTCGTAATCAAGACTTTCGGAACTCTGCCAGATATGACATACTCGGATTCGATCAAAAGATTCCTAAAACCTGATTTTTGCATATGTCGGTTTTCTTGATATTCCAGTGATTCCGGAATACCCAGCCAGTCTTTTTCCATCATCAATTCTGGGAAGTGACATGGTCTTTTGATCAAATCTGTTGATTCTGGTTACGGGCTCATCCTCATTTCTGGGATTGGGATAGGTTTTGATGCCCCTGTGAATTTCAGTTGCCAAAGATTTCAATCCGAGATCCTCTTATGCGTTTGAATGTGTTCCTTGAATTTTTGTTTTGAATTGGTTTCATAACTTGTGCATTTTGAGCATTGAAATTTTTTATGCTTCAGTTTTCATGAGCCTCGACTCTTAATTTTAAATTAGATCTGCCGTGCGGTTATCCATGGGCACGGATCTTATTGCACAGTCTCAAACTAGTCTGAAAATTCAGGCCTGTAGGAGTAGATTCTGCGAGAATGCGGAACTTGGGAAAAATCATCATGTTTCTTGCATGCATAACTGTCCCATCTTTCATTTAGTCCTAAAACGTTCTGACGCATTCCAGTGATCAAACTATCAGAATAAATCATATTCGCGCGTACCTGCAAAATCATTTCAGAATCATCCCTTTCTTTTCGCTCAATGATTCCATATAATTTTTAAAACCAACTCTCCAAAACTTCATGTTCTCCAGCGTCATGTGATATACCGATCCATCATGTGATAATTTCGAGAGATAGGAATTTCGGTGCAGCAATCTCATGCAATCTTTTATCGTGGGATGAGAACGGTTCATGGAAAGTGAAGCGGTGTATGGTGTAAAGTACAGTCTGGGATTTTGCAGAAAAAAATCCATTATGTCATAACAACTGTCAGTAAAACAACTTTTTCTAATCGAACTAAGGCGTTGCACGTTATGCGATGACATTTTTTAAAAATCCTGATGAGAAGGACGAATCTCAGATTTTAGGTGACTCTGATTTGATTTGATTGTTCTTTTCAGATAACGCACATGCAGAATCATGATATGATACCTCGCCTGCTGCCATATCAATCAGGTACCACTTACCATCCCTGCCAAATGCAAAGTCAACTGACCAATGATCGTCTCCGATGACATCAATTACCATCTTCGAATATCTCTTCAGAATCTCATAAGACTCGGTTACAATTTTGTTTTGGGATTTCAGAATTGTTTTCCATGATGGATTAATCCGAAACATTTTAGATTCAATTGCATCATCCAGTATGGCGTGTCTTTCAGCCCACGAGCCTATCGCATTTTCAGGCCAGTACGGATGAATGCACTGCACTTTACCATGATTGACAAACACCCTTGCCTCTACGCTTATCGGCAACCCGTCAAATGCCCAGAACCCTGCCTCCAAATCAAGCCATTCTCTGAATATTATGGCATTATCCGTCATATCACATGCCATGTTAGAATCAACCAGTTCCAGGATATGACCAAGCAATGATTTTTCGTTTGGAAGTCTGCATGTCTTTCTGAATGAATGTTTCTGACTGGAATTATCAGTTCTGAGAAATATTGGAAACGGTCCCAATGAATTCATTGCAGATGAGAATTCATCAGAATATGCAGATAGTGTGGAATCACCATCAAACATCTCTGAGAACCTCTTATTTGGAATATTCACAATTCTTGTGGTCGGTTGCGGTATATCCAAGTCTTTGATATTCTCATACCACACAAGCATTGAGCTTCTAGCGTACGGGTTGTCAGGATATCGCAAAACCATTCAGATAAGTATCATCTCAAAGAAGACTCGTTTAGCAATCTGTCAACATACTCGCAGAATCCCTGGACAGATTTTTTCTCAACGCAATCATTTGATGGATGCTGTTTCAGATGAGCAGTCACATGCAACATGTAGGTGTTAATCGTTCTAATATCGGTTCTTGGGACATTATTTTTCACAACAGCTTGAATTACAAGCGGTTTGACTATCGGATATTCCGGAAGTTCTCTCAATGCAATTGATATCAACTTTAACACATTGCGTGTTGTTTTGTTCATCCTATTTGATTTTACACTGTCATCTTGCATGACAGTACTGAATTTATTCATGTATGATTCCAAGGCTTTTCCCAATTCTGGTCCGTATACGCCTCGCACAGCATGATGATGTTCCAATAGAAACAACTCCCAACGCGCCTTGATGTCTGAATCAATGCTGGTATTTATTCTGGAAGTGTCGGATTTCATCTCACAGATAAAATATAATTATTTGTCGTTTAACGTTATACTGCAAATTGTCGTTTAACGTTATACTGCAAATTGTCGTTTAACGTTATACTGCAAATTGTCGTTTAACGTTATACTGCAAATTGTCGTTTAACGTTATACTGCAAATTGTCGTTTAACGTTATACTGCAAATTGTCGTTTAACGTTATACTGCAAATTGTCGTTTAACGTTATACTGCAAATTGTCGTTTAACGTTATACTGCAAATTGTCTATTTGTTGTTTCTTTGCAAGGGCAATCATAATCATATCTTCCAAAAAAATATGTGCCTAGAGATCTAATAATTAGATGCAGTTTAGCGTTATAATGCATATTCTTAATCAAGTTTATGCAGTATAACGTTGTTCAACGTTGTTCAACGTTATAACGCAAAGACTTTACCGAATAATGGTATTTTTTAGAATAATACGTGCCTGAAAATCGATTTAAAACTATTTTTTTATTCTCATGCAAAGAAACAACAAACAAACAAACAATTGATTTTTGGATCATATAGGCGTAAATTATATGCAGTTTAACGCCGAGATTTTGATAAATCATGCCTGAAATCCATTTTGCGATCACAAAAATCTGATCGGTTTTTTTAGAGTATTTTTTTGCGATCAAATGTCGTAAAAATGCAGGTAAAACAGTATTGCACGTTCAAGTTCGTATGAGTATGGGCCATTAATCTTGCCATTATGTCTCTGTTTGACGAATTCCTTGAGTTTGTCTTGCGTATTTTTCGATATTATGGTATTCACTCTTGCCTTTCCTAACTTCCTTTGAAGTCGTATCTTCTCACTTGCAATGGATAAGAACTCATCCAGATAGTTTCGCGGATACGATATGTTGTCAGGCATTGCTTTTTTTCCTTGATTATATCAGGGAATATTTGCCCACAGTCGGTTCAAAGATTAGGGTCTCCCTCTGGGCCCTTCTGACGAACTCTGCTGCAGATGACTCGTCCCATTTCTCGCTCTGGACCATGTTTCTTACTATTTCCTTCATGGTGCAACCCGCCCCGTTTGTTGCACCCAGTCCCTTCATAATATCCTGGAACAGCCTTATCTTGCCTATCTCGCTTTTTGGCTTTCCTTGCAAGACTCCAAAGTCGACCTTGCCCGTATTCACATCGACACCCGAATTCTTCAGCATCTCATTCAGGATGAATATGGCCCTATCCGCATCCGAGGAATCCGCAGTGTCTTTGAGCAATGATTTTGCCCGCGCAATGGTCAATCTGATCAATCCCTCCAACTGTCTCGGCGTGACCGTGAAACCGGATTCCTCGCTGTCGGCATCCCTCATCTTCAGATAGTAATCGATTATCTTCTCTTCCGCATCTTCGGACAGTTTCGGATGCTTTTGTTTTGCGATTTGCAGGTACTTTGCAAATGTCTCCATGTCCATCGAGTTTCTTGAATTCTGTGTGGATTTGTCGCTGTGCGTGGATGCTATGCGTTTTGCAATCTTCTTGTCTTTTTCCTTGTCCGGAATATCCCTTACTATGAAGATCAGATCGAATCTTGTCAGCAGTGGAATCGGTATGTTTACGTTCTCCGTGATGTTTTTGTACGGGTCATATTTTCCATACAGCGGATTTGCAATGGCTATGATCGAGGTTCTGGCGTTAAGTGTCGCATTGATTCCTCCCTTTGCAATGCTTGCGGATTGCTGCTCCATTACCTCGTGCAATGCGCTTCTGTCCTTGAAGTCCATCTTGTCAAACTCGTCGATTACTGCGACTCCCATGTCTGCCAGAACCGTTATTCCCGGTTCTAGCATGTATACTCCGGTTATCTTGTCCTGTATCGTCGCAGCTGTCAGTCCTGCTCCGGTCGAGCCTTTGCCTGATGTGAAGAATGCCCTTGGCGCGACTCTGTATACTGCTTTTCCCATCTCTGATTTTGCAGTGCCCGGATCCCCGAGTAAGAACACGTTGATATCACCCCTTACCCTTGTTCCGTCTGAGAGCGTGCGAGAATCAGAACCGATCATTGTCAGGATTAGCGCCTCCTTGAACAGTTCGTGGCCTTCGATGTGCGGTCCGAATGAGTTTATCTGCAATTCCCTTGCCTGCTCTTCTGACTGTGGCCGTATCATTGATGTGATTTTTATCTTGTCATCCTCGGTTATCTTGCCACCAAAGTCATTCTCATTTGAGAGCTGATCAATATTGTTTGCGTATAGCCTGTGCCTGTATGTCTGAACTGGAACGCCCAGTTTTATCTCCTTTGAGAGTTCGGGTCTGACAATCCCGCTGATCTCGACAGTGTCACCCATCCTTGCAGAATCGACCAGACCTTCCGAAACGAATACTCCCAATGTCTTTGGCAGCTTTCCTGCAGGCAACTCGCCTGGCAATTCCTGCAGTTGCAATATCTGATAGTCCGCAAACGTGGATTTTTTTGGAATTATCTCAAAATCCCTGTGCTTGCAGCTTGGATTGTTGCACATGATGGGAGTGCTGATGGTAAAGTTTCTCTTCGCAGTGACTTTTGTGGCGTGTTTGTCCGGACATTCATAGACTGCGATTTTTGGAATCGATTCTACAGCGGACATCTTGATTACCATCGCCTTGATTGCGATGAACTGTCCCGTGTTTTTGGAATTTATCTGACGTACCGTGTTTTTTATCGGATAGTTCGTGATTCTCGCATTGAACTGATCTTTTAATGATTCGGCATATCCCGGGAATCTCGTTTGAACTGTTTCTTTTATTGCCCTTGAGAATACCTCCAGTATTAAATCCGGTTCCTCGCCGAATTTTTCCTCAAGGCCCGTATGTGTTATGAAATCCATATAGTCTACCGTCAAGGATGCCTGGTTTTTTGGCATCATCGAGTCGATTTTGTCAATGTAGACGTAGTCCCCATCGGGATTTTTGAATGATTTTAGAAATTCCTTGATTGTGTCAGATAGCGCAGAATCCGTGTAGATTTTTGTTTCAGACAATGTTTTATCGTGTCATTATTGTTTTGCTGTTGTCGTATGGTTGCAAATAGTATTATTATTATTATTATTATTCATGACTTTTAGAATAATTGCAGTTTCTGAAAACTTGTGCATGATTGGAACTTATTTGGCGTAATCTGCAAGAAGATTCGCTATTCTGTCCCTCATCTTGCCCGATAGCTTTGCCGAATCCTTTGATTTTAGAAATTTCTGCAATGTCTTAATTGATTTATCCAGTCTTTCTGGTTCCTCTGTACCGTCTTTGATTGTCTCATGCATTATTTTGAAGTTTTGCCTTAACATGCCAAATCCCTCTTCGGTCGGATCTTTTGCCAATCTTGCCTCCCATCCTATGTGAGCAGGACACGAGGCACAACCCATCCTTGATATGTCATGAATTTCATACGTTGGATTTTGCGGGATGTTATACGCTTTGTAATACTTGTCAATATCATCAAAATGCCAAAAAGATAGCGGGGTCAGGACCTGTTTTGGGTAGGGGGTTCTTGTTTTTTGCAAGTAGGATCTGCATCTTTGCAGCACTCCCAAACTTCTCATCTGCGATTCCTGAGCCCTTGTGCCGATAAGCACAAGATCATATCTTTCGTTCACCGGTAATTTTTTTAGATAGCCTTTTATCGATTCTTTTTTTAATATGTCGCAGCACTCAGGAGTGTTTGAATGCTTGTAACTCATTGATTTGTGCTGTGCCGTTTTGCGAAAACTTGGCAGGTGTCCGACTTTTTTAGCGATGCTCCAAACTGTCTGACGCTTGTTGCTTTTGTCTTTCGGAGGGAAAAATATCTTGAAATTATCTTCTATTCCAAGAAAACTGTTAATCCTATCCCAATATTCCTTCTCTTCTTTGTATATGTTCAACGTGTTGTTTAGCCAGAATTGGGGCAATGGAATGTCGAGAATATTGCAGGCTCTGACTGCCAAATGACACATCACTACCGAATCGTTTCCATGCGAAGTCATTACGTGCGGTTTCTTGAAGGCTTTGAAATGATTCACGATCAATTCCAGACTTTCGGCCTCTTTTACCCGAAACGATTCGCGTCTTTTTTCCCACATTTCAAACGGATACAATACGAATGATTTCGGCCTCTTTTCCGGTATCCGTCTTTTTTTGGGAAACATTCTCAATCCCGTTGTCATCTTAGCGTAGTATTCCAATTATCGCTATGACTGATTACGAATGTCATCTATCTGCCGCGGCGATGACTGGAGAACCGGTTTCGACCTCGTTACCGATTAGAATTTCGTATTGTTTCAATTTATGTCTAGTTTGTAATTTTTACCGACATCTCAAACATTTGGACGTAATGTCTGTAGGAAGGATCTTGATTCTAACAGATGAATCGCATGATCCAAGCTGTTTACCCTTGTAATTTGCGCATCGCGGTTTTTCCTTGGCCGTGTATCTTGATTCCATGGCTGATTGTATAGCAACACGTGCTTTCCGGAATCAAATATTTTTTTAGCGTTAATTGGGGAATCGTCAATGAATATGTCATAATCCAGCTTGTGCTTTTCTTCTGTAAACACTATGTTGTCGTATGTTATTTTGTGTTTTTCCAAAAACCCCGACAGATACTTCTTATGATCTTCATCTGCTGCGGTGACAATGTCCAATGCATCTGACAGTTTTGACAGTTTCGATATCTTATAATGCAGCATGAGTTCTGTAGGTTCCAATGATTCGTACTGTTTCCAACATTTTGAAAATATTTCCATGGCATCTTTTTTTGTTATGTCGAAATTGGAATAGAACCCCCATTGCGTTATCTTATTGTATGCCAACTGCAGATTATCATATTTTTCAGAGTAGGAATCATTGAATATCTCAATCCATCTTTTTATGGTATTTGCAAGCACGCAATCAAAATCTATCGCGATTTTCATGTTGTCTTTATGTTCTTTGTAAGATGATTATTGCAGTTCCCGTTGCAGCGCAATGACAGATTCCCTCAATCTCTCTATTTTGTAGAATTCCTCATTGAATATGGACTCGTTGTATTTGTCACTCCACATGCCATTATCCGGATTTTGTTTCATGTGGTGGATGTTGATTTTGTCCTAGCCACCTTTATTTGCAGTGGATGGAACCCTTGGGTTTCTCATCATTTTATTCAAAATCATGTTCTTTGTATGTTTGTCGTGTTTTTTTCAGAGCCCATATGACATTCCCGTTGCCAGCTGAGTATGCCTTACTGTCATCTGCTGCGGTGATGGCTGGAAGACCGGTTTCGGCCTCGCTACCAATTGAAATTCCGCCTTGCTTTGATTTCAATGCTGTTTCTCTATGATTGGACTGTTCACATCATCACCGTGACGAACTATTGCATGAAATAACATTAGAAACAATCCGTTTTCCGTATCTTCGAATTGCCTAATGCAATTCTTATCGTAAACGCATTCAACCAAATTTCATGCCGTATATTTTATTTGAAATCAATCTAGTCATGGATTCTAGACAGTTATTCGTCAAACCTTGCCGGTTGCTGGTGTCCGTTTTTGCATGTTACCGCAATGCCTGTTATTCTCATGTCGTCGTATCTTATTTTTAACGGGATTGTTTTTTGAGGGATGTTAACCCCGCACTGATGACAGTTTTTCTGATGTATTCTCAAGTCTTCTATGAGGTGGTTGCGATTATTTTTTGAGGGATTGCGCGTATCTTTTAACCGATGATCTGTCAAGATTGTCAAGAAAACATCTGAGATCACTGCAGAATGCTTTTGAAATCCCGAATTCTTCCCCATCAAAGACGTATGCGGTTTCATTCATTCTCATTTTATGGATTCCTGCGCTGCACGTCCTTTCTACCGGATTGCACTCATGCAGTCTGTATTTGCGAACAAACCGAATGATATGATTTTGGATGCAGTCAAATTTTGGAATGAATTCCTTTATGATTTTTATTTCTTCTGGGTACAAATTGCATTGTTTTGGCAAGGAGCGGTCTTTTGCCTTGATATCCGGGTCTCTTGCATGCGTTTTTTCAGTTTCTTGTGAAGAGTGTGTAATGCCACTACTGTCACTCCTGCTTTTTCTGCGATCTCATTCTGCGTGCGCCTCATATCTGATGCTATGTATATCATTGCCCCTGCTACGTTGTTCGGGTTTGCGCCAGCACGAACTGAACTGTATCGTGAAAGCATCTCAATTGATCTGTCTCGTATGCTAGTGGATAGTTTCAGATCAGAGCAGATCTTGCATATTGTCATCTCCGTTCTTTTCGAAACTGGAATTGTGCTGATTGACAATCTTTCCAGAATGATTCTGTATGCTTTTCTAGTGCCTTTTTTGGGCGCATTGCTTATTTTGAGCAGTTCTTTCTCGGATATCATCCTGCCGTTTGTCTTGCAGGATATCATCACGCATGCGACAGCTATGTTTTTTCCAACTCTGCCATGTGTGATCTTTTTGGCCACGCATTTTCTTGCGATGGAGAATGCGTCATTTTTTATCTGAGTTGTGGCCGATATGTTTTGCAGGATTGGGTTTATCATCATGAATAAGCCTCTTGTCTTGCTGTTTGATGCCGACTCTGAGCTTGCTATTTTTTGGGATGCAGGATGCGCCAGTCTCATCCTTGTTGGTTCCGTACCTATTCCATAATCGTGCAAATGAAGAGTGTTTTTTTCGTTTGATTCGCTGTATCCTGTCGTATTTGACTCCAACACCACTCCGCAATCTTTGCAGATTATCTCGCCTGTCACGTCATCATGTATCGGATGCTGATCTTCCTTACACTGACAAGCCATGGGTTTGCTTTGTATGTTGTTTGTAATTGACAAACCAGCTAGCAGTCTGTTTTTTGGCTTGTTTTTTTTAAAGATTTCATTTATTCCAGTCCCGTAATAAAGCACTCACAGGCTGCCTTGTCGCAGTGGAGACACTTGCAGGCAAAACTGCGTCCAAAAGTCGAACGGTGATGAATGCAAAAGAACCTGCGACATCTGCCGCATTTTGTTGTTTTGCCATGATGCGAACTGGTGATGAATGAGCCAATGCCGGAATTTTCAATGTTATCATGCATTTTATAATCCATCAATGTCAGGGATGATGTTCTCAATTCGCTTTGAATCTTTGATTTCCTCGGGATCAAAGAGCAATTCAGGCATGTTCTGCATCTTGGAATATGTTGCCCATTTCTTATTGCGCCGCAATCTTCCTTATGACGTGTTCTGCAACTGGAACAGTTACTGCGTTTCCCAAGGATTTGTAGCGTTGGGTATCTGAGATTGCTTTTCCATCCGCGCCAAGCTCTGAAAAACCGTCTGGAAATCCCTGCAGTCTTTCGCATTCTTTTGGAGTGAGACGCCTTATTCTTTTGCCGTGAAGTATTCCATGCCTGTCTCTGGCAGCGGACGTGTAAAAATGATCATCGTCTTCCTTGGACCGTGACCTGTTTTGCTTTTTCTCCTCCTCCTCCTCTCTGTCTGGTGCCAGAACTGGCACTGCGTATAATCCGGTCTTTGCGCCCCACCCCCCGCCATTGGCTGATATCGTCTGGGATATTCCTTTTGGATCATATACCCTGTTTGGCTGATGCGTGTCCTGGATTATGATCATCATGTCAGAATGCAATCCTCCGCCGTTTGCATCAGCTGTAGGTGCAGGTGTCATGATGCATGCCTCCCCGCAGTTTCGTCCGGAACTGACATATATTGTTGGACAAATTCCTCCCCGAATCATCTTTTCTCTTTTTTGTCTTCCATTCTTCTTTTCAGGAGATAGTTTATCGTGTTTTCTGACAGGAAATATTTCTCTGGCACGTCCTCTGGATTTTCTAAGAGTCGCAACAATGAAGACGCGCTCCCTGTTTTGTGGCAGGAAATCCGAAGTGTTAAGAGTACATGACTGCGTGTCATAACCCAGTTCATCAAGGGAGCAGAAGATTTTTCTTGCAGTCCCCCCGTTTTTGTGAGATAATAGGCCCTTGACGTTCTCAAGGAGTAGATGGCGTGGTCGTTTTTGCGATGCAATCCTAGTGATCTCAAAGAACAGTATAGTATTGGTTCCGCCAAATCCCTTCCTTTTTCCAGCGATGCTAACATCCTGACAAGGGAATCCAGCGCACAGCATATCAAAGTCTGGCAATTCTTCCGGTTTGATTTTCGTGGCATCCTCCCAGACTGGGATTTTTGGGAACTGTCTTTTGTAGATGTTTCTTGCATACTTGTCAATCTCGCATGCTCCGACTATCGTGTGGCCCTGATTGCGCAATGCAGAATCAAATCCGCCGAGTCCTGAAAACAATGAGAAGCATCTCAAAGCATGTTTTGTGACATGAATTGCATTGTAGTTTTAGGCAGTTATTGGTTATGTATTTTTTTGTTCTTTTTTGTGCGAGGGGCGTCTGTCTCCTCTCCGTGCCCTGGATCCATTCTTTGTTTATTGTTTTGTTTTTTTATCATATTTGGGATCGGATTGAGTCAATCAATAGTCGAGTTGGCCCCTCATGGTGCCTGGACCGCATTCGGAACCGCAGGTGATGTTCTCAATTCGCTTTGAATCTTTGATTTCCTCGGGATCAAAGAACAATCCGAGTATGTTCTGCATCTTGGCATCTGCTGCCCCGTATCCTCCCTTCCCCCACTTTCCATATTTTTTGGCCTCAGGTGTTCCCCATCTTCTTATTCCCTCCTCTATCCAGCTAAACATGTCAAGCAGATCAGGGTCAATCCGCTCCAATCTTTTTGCCTCGTCATGTCCTGCGTATGAACCGCACATGCATTCGCCTGAGAATCCCAGGACCTCATAGCTTGGCGAGCGCTTGAGATTGTTCTCGATGAAATAACGATAGACTTCGTTATCTTTCTCATAAAATATCGGATTGACAAACCACAAGTCCCCTTCCCTGGTGATTGGCGCATCATAATTTGCCATTCTCTCTTTTGACTCAAACTTTCTTATTCCCCCGACAATTGCAACTTTTTTATTCCTGAATTGGGGTTCTTGGATGAACTTCTTCATGGAATTGTATTTTAGAATCTTCATGATTGCCGCATGTAATTTGGGACCAGGAAAGCCGAATTCCAGGCAAAACGCAACATATGCGAATGCAAGAGGTGTGGGCGGTCTTACGAACAGTTTTAGATTGCGTTTGGTGCATTCGTCTTCTACGAAAAGTCTTGTCGGCTTTACCCCTATCTTCGTATCAAGATGCAATACTGCATGACAGATGCCGATCTTCTGGGTCTTGTCTAGAACTTTTCCCGAGTCTTTTCCTCCTGAAAATCCGACTACGAAGGTATCTATTCCCAACTCTTTTGCCTTTTTAATGATGCTCTCAAATGTTTTTTCTTCCGGATAATAGTCATCAGTGCCACTGTTCTTTGTCTTTCTCATTC
The DNA here is from genome assembly GCA_963422575.2 of Candidatus Nitrosopumilus sp. Classification (GTDB taxonomy): domain Archaea; phylum Thermoproteota; class Nitrososphaeria; order Nitrososphaerales; family Nitrosopumilaceae; genus Nitrosopumilus. The sequence continues at coordinate 163,008 of CAXXKU010000001.1, forward strand.
TGTGATGTTTTGGCCATCTCTTGCTGACTCGTTTTTCTAAGAGAGTCGTTTGTGTTTCCTTCATGTCATGCGCGCCTCATGATGGATTGATCTTGACGCATTCAGGAAACTTTGGTATGTTGACACCTGTCTTGATTTTTCAAACTGTACTGAAAATTCAGCTGCTGTCTGCAGAGTCATTTTATCTGATTCCCAAAGACTGCCCACTTTTCTGAATGCCTTTTTCTTGCAAATATCTCGATGTATCTTCCTTTCGGGTACATCCTCTCTACCATCGAATACAACGACTCTGGTTTTTTGGAATGTGCGGTTCTTCTCTCAGATATCACGCTTGGAAATACCTCAAGTGGGGGAGGCATCTTGCCTTTTATCGCTACAAAGCACGTCTCATGCTGGTTTCTGGTCCAATGGCCGACTCCCATTATCTCCTTGTTCCATGCAAAATCGCCTTTTATTTTTGTGAAACCCCATGCATCCAAAATCGCCTTGTAAATCGGCGTACTGACTGTCACGTTACATCCATCATCCTTGTCCTGGGATGCATGCCGTATCGGGACGGTATCATGCGCAATTGACGGGCTCATCCAAAAGAAGCAGATCGCATTGTCTGCAGACGGAATGCTCATTTTTGCGATGTTCTGGGCAGTCATTGTGTTGTAATGGTTGTCAGCCGCACCGCGTCCGCCATGGTCATCGAACATTATTGGCACGTCTGCAATAAACACGTCATAGACTCCTCGTGGCATTGCGGCTTTTTGGAGATTGCGTTTTGGTTTTGTCACCTGCATGTATGCGGTACTCACAGACGTTTTTCCAGATTCAAGATTTTTTTTGAGTTTTCCATATTTTTTTGGGTTTTTGCCTATCTCCTTGAATACCTCGTCTCTTTTTCGCACGGTCTCGTGGCTGTCGCCTAAGACATTGCCGATCTGCGTGTTTATCCTCGAGTCTGTTTTTTTAACCTGTGCCAAATCCTTGGCAGAGGTCGCAGAATTTCGTTTTTTCAAATCATTTCTCTTTCCGGGAGTTTTTGATTTTTCCAGATACGACCTCAGTATGTTCTGCAGTTTTGCCTTTTCTGACTCTGTCCAATCCTTTCTGCACGTATTCGTAATTATTTCCACTCGTAGATCGTTTGGCAATAGCTTCAGAATGTTTGATGAGAGTATGATGTCGCTCATTGTTCAATGATCGCATTAATCGTTTCATATCGCAACAGCTTCGCTGCCGAAAGTCGCCTGAATCCGTCAAGCAGTTTGTACGAGTTTTCTCCGGTACGTCTTACGTTTATTGGAATCCTTAATCCGCATTCCCTGATATTTTCCGCAAGATCGTCTATGTCTCCCGAGTCTTCTCGTATTCGTTTGCCTATCTTGATCTGAGATATTCTTATCTTCAATTTTATCCTAGTCGTTTTTATGGCATCTGCAACAGCATCTCTTCTTTGATGATTTCAGGATATTTTTGCCCTTGCACAAATAGTGATTTGTACGGAAACATGCAGTTGAGACTCTGTTTGTGATCTCTTGCATCATGCACGGTCTTTATCATTTTCAAATCTCAAACCTATCTCTTTAAGGCGTTCTTCTACGACATACGCAAATTCCTCATTTGAGATCTCAGTCATGTTGTTCAGATAGTCTTCTCTGATGACGGTTCTGAGACATCCTATGTGATCTGTGACTGGCTCTCCCCACTCATTTTCATGCAGTTTGTAGTATTTGTCTATCGTCACGCCGAATTGTCCTGTTTTGACTATTTTGATATGTGTCATATGCTTGTCGGTTATGCTTTCCCTATACTCGTAGCATTTGCCTATTGGGGACCCTGTTTTTTTCCTATGTTCCTGCATCTGATTTGAATTGTCGGATTTGCTGTCATCCATGTCTTATGTACTCGTAAGAATTGTAAAAGTCATGACGGTTACTGGAATCCATGCATACCCGCAAAAATCAGCTATTTTTTGATGTTTCATTGACTGTATTGTTATTTTGAATTTCTTTAAAATAATTCATAAAAAAATGATTCTGTCGGCATCGGTGAAAGAGCAATGACGTAATTCCGAAATATGTCAAAAAATTGGTTTGCTCGACCACAAATTGTCGTTTTGCTTCTTTGTTCATGGTTGAAGTCATCGAAGTCCCTGTCTGCACTAGCTTCTATCACGTCATATATTGAAAAGAATCGCGTGGTAGTTTTTCCCCTTCCTCTGGTTTCTGCCAGATACTCAGGATGATCTTCTAACACACTTTTTTTCATATGGGTGATTCCTTGACTTGCAGTTAATCTCTCACAGATTTGCTCTGCCAATTTTTTTGCAAAAGAGATACGATGCTGGATGCCTTTCATGGAAAGGTCAACAGTATTTTGACTGCATCGTATGAGACGATAAATGAGATTTGTAATGTATGATGTGGAAATGCCCGATGGGCTGTTCGGCATACGGTGGTCATCAGGCACCGCCAGCCGTGCATCAAAACATGGTTCCCTTGCAGAAGGAGGAGAATACCATGTCAAATGACTGGCAGACACACAGTTGATCATGGATTTAGCAGGCAATCTTTCCCTTCTCCCCCTCCTCCTTCTCATATGCCAAGATAATTGGGCTGACCGCTGTCTTATGGACTGAAATCTTGCCTGATATGATTAGCGGAATTAAGAGATACTCAAAGACATCCTTAGGACAGTCATCAGAGAACACGTCCTTTAATTCGGACATGGCAACTGGAAGTTTTGTGTCATTGTGTCTGAGATAGTTTAGAACCATGTCCTGAAGTCTTATCTCTGCGTCGAGACCTCTTTCCAGCCTTTTTTGGCATAACTCAAGCTTTGTTTTTATCAGGTTGACGCGGTTGTGCGTACTTGTCGTCTTTAGCATTTTCTGGCATATGTCGCACCAGCTCGAATCCAGCTTTATGCGCGGTGCGAAAGTGACATCGTCCTTGTCATCGAGTCTTGCAGCCTTGCAGATGCTCTCCAGTCCGGCGTAATAGTGAGTGTCTAACGCGTGACGCTTGTGCAGCCTTGCAATCCAGGTCATTTGGGTTCCTCCGCGCACAGGTATACGTGATGATATGTTGCAGTTTTTGCATACTGATATACTGCATTAATCTGGCTGTAAAGTGATGTGTGATTTTTGTCGTCTTTGAGAATTTTTTTAAATTCTTCCAACTGTTTTGTTGTGACGGATATGTGATTTTTATCGGGTATCTCGTAGGCATAAAAATGATATGCACTGCATCTAAGTTTTAAAAATTCTTGCGATTCTCCCCTGAACTTTTCGTCTAATGGAGACAGTGCTTCCAGGTCCTTCAGGGATATTGTGACCGGCATTAGGATTTTTCCCCCTCTATTTTGGAAAATACGATGTCTACCTTCTTTTCATCAATGCATTCTTGATATCTTTTTTCGATTTTCTTGCATGTATGCGTGATCTTTTTCTTCTCAATCAGCTCGAATGTTATTTTTTCAGAGCAAAAAGGGCAAAATGATATTGGCATGTTATATTCGTCTAATGAAGAGTCATAATCATGGTCCTCATCAAATGTTTTCAGACATACTGCCGGTTCCTTGAGTTTCTTTGATCTTTCCTCATATTTCACGTAAAAGTTTCTCTGATCATGCGCAATGGTGATATGACCGCGTTTAAAAGCTGATTCCATTTCGCTGCAACAGTAAGGATATTGTACGGGCCCTTCATTGTCTCTTGGTTTGCCATGCACGATGCTTGATAATGTCTCGTTTCTTCGTTTTTTCTCGTCAGGATAACGATGAATCATAATTGCATACTGCAGATTCATGAGGTTGTCTCCTTATCTTGTGATTCTGTTTCATGGCATGAATCGCATCCCGTAGTCGCAGTCACGTGACTGTCACATGAATTGCAGATTATCTCCGTTACGCTTCTTTTGTATGGATGTAACACTGCGTCCGGATAATTTTTTGATTTTTCTTCGCTATCAAAATGCATAATGCAAACCTGCATCGATGTCTTATCTCCCCCGTTTTCATATGTGATTGTATATGCCTTGCTGTTTTTGCAGCAAGAGTTGGTTTGAAATGATTCCTGAGCGCTCAATTTTGAGAGCTCCCCATGGGATCAGTTTGGTTTAGTTGTACCGGATGATTGCATTTTTCACACCACATCCAGTCCTGGCAAAAAATTGTATCGGAACGTTTTGTTTTTTTATCGTATTTGAGATAGTACTGCCTTCGCAATTGATCTCCGCAATGATGTTTGATGTGTTTGTTTTTGTGATTACCCAAAATATGCACTCCTTGAAATTGTATGAAAATTGAGAATTGGTAATTGTTTCAGATTCAGATCCATGCATCTCCCTCTGAAACAATGCCCAGAGAGAGAGAAGTCGCGGTACCGCTACAACCCACAACACTGTCCGCATGCAGATAACATATGTTGTGCGAACTGTAAGTTACTACTTCCCTTGTAAACGAATTCCGATCGTAATACATTCTAGACAACACTGGTAACAAACAACAACTATTAAAAGTTGGCGATTACAGTAAAATTCAAGTTTAACTAAAATATAGTTAGACTTGGAACGAGATGACTGTAAACGAAGTATGCATTCTAGACAAATTCATTTTTCGTAGTCTCTCGTTCCAAAAATTAATTTTCATGGTACCGTAAGTTACGGTATGGATCGATAAAAAAGGATCGCTTGATTTTCACATATTGTGCAGCATTACGATGATTTTATGGGAGAACGTGATTTTTTAATTTTGAATGCGGCGCAGTAGAGACGATGCAGAAACCACACTTGTGCGAAATGTCAAAAATCATTTGATATGGGAGGCAATGGCCATGCCCACATTACAAAAAACAACAGGCCATTCTACCGCAAAAGTTGCCGGGATTCAAAATTCCCCCGATATTCAAATTCAAGGCACCGTGATTCTCCAAGTCATACAACAAGCAAAAACAAGACTATTCCTGTAAGGCCAACAGATAATGATATCGAGAGACCCATCACAAATGACGTGAGAAAATTTGCAGAAACTTTGTTTTTGCTTGCCTTGTCAATTATGACAGCATCATCATCTGAAATCATGTTTTCTGAATCATGCCTGTCATCACTGATTATGTCATTTAAGGCATCATCAGAGATCAATGCCTTTTGAGAATGAGCCGTCGGAGTATTTGCGGGTTTTGTCAGTGTTTTAATCTTTGATTCAAGTTGGCCGTATGCAGATTCCAAATATGTCATGTCAGTATTGTATAGCGGTTTGTCAGAATTCAGTCAGTCAAGCATAAACTCCAGTCTTCCCCTGTCACCAATGCCCGAATCTATTAAATCGGATATCATGGAACGGCAATCACGTGTCATGTCTGCATACTTGCGATTCGATTAATATTTTTTACTTTAAAACATTTGCACCACTACCGTACTCTAATGCATAGAAAGATTCAGCTACTGTCCTTGCAATCCGCATCCAAGATGATTTTTCATCAACGGAAACCCTGTTTCATCAAAATGCGCAGTGACAGAACCAAGTGTTTTGTGCCTAGTCTCTTCATAAGATGGCCCTAGAAGCATCTGGCCTGTTTGCGGAACTGGATGCTCTGCCGCGTCGATGGTGTGCAGTCCGCCTTGCCCCTGCAGTGTTTTTCGAGTCGTGCCATGTGGTACCCTTTTTGAAAGCATGCCAACTGCACTTCTGGTTACTGAGCCGTCAGAACTTCCAGTCTGTGGCAATCTGCCGTCACTTTGAAACTCACTGTGACACGTTTGGAAGCTGTATGCGTGCAAGACATGTTCTGCTATCCCGTACTGTCGAGGTGGCCGAATGCTGGCCATAGTGGAGAGAGTGTGGATTCTCATAAATGCTAATTTCTGTTCTAGTTCGCCATTTGATTTTATTAACCCATTTATGAGTAACCGGATCTTGGTTCTCACGCAGTCCCAGCGTTCTCATAGACTCGCTTCAGTCTGGAACCGCATGCGGGGCACTGCTCGGAGTCATGGACGGTACTGCACCCGATGCAGCAAAATTCCATCTTCTGCCCCTTGTTCTGCTTTGAGCGATTTGCCTGCCGCTTTAGCTCACGTATCATGCCCATCATCTCCGACATCTGCTCTGAGTTCTGTCGCGCAACGGCGTCGTTTCTCATCTTTTCTGCCTCATCATCCAGGCTGCGCCTTCTTATCTTTTCCATCTCCGACAGCTTTTCCCTGAGCTCTGCTCTCAACGCGTCCGAGTCATCGGTCCCGTTTACAACCGACGTGAATTTTGTAAATATGTTGAGTCGCTTTGATGCCTTTGCGTACTCCTTGCGCAAGGTCTCGGGGTACAGCCTTGCCTGTTTTTCGTACGAGTCCTTCGGTTTGTGACCTATGACGTGGTCTGCAACGTCTATCCTGCATCCGGAGTCAATCAGCGTCGATTTTAGCAGGTCGCGCAGCTCATGCGCGCGTATCTTGTACTGGTTGTGTGATATCTTTTTTTGATTTCCCGCTCTCTTTGCAAGATCAAAGAATTTGCTGGATATCCACCAGCTTGTGATCGGTCTTCCGCGTCTGTTCAGGTATAAGGGGCCGCTGACATCATGTTTGCCGTATTCCCTGATTCTCCAATCCAGGTATTGCTGAATGGACGCAATGGCATCCCTGTCAAGCAACGGGCTGTGCTGAAAGCCCGTTTTTATCCTTACGTGCCTTAGCGGCACGGGGCATCTTTCAAGATCCCAGGAATTGTGATTGTCCGATCCGAAATAATCCGCAATCTGCCTGAGACCCTCAAAGTTAAACCTGTCTGCCAGAGTCGACGAGTCAAAGCCGCCTTGAAACTTTACTAGCATGACGGACCTTTCCATTACCGAAGGCCTTCCAACGGTGAGGATGTCATGAAATTCGGACAGCGTGACCTCCGAGTCGTATCTTATCTCCTGATCGTCAAACCTTCCAGAATCGAATCTCATCCCCAACGGGGACTCGTTTCTGTCAAAATACGACATGATTGCCGAAAACTTTGATTTCATGTATGACGGTCCGACGTCATTATGATTCAAGGGGGTCAGATACTCCCTGATGATCTTTATGACGTCCTTTTGGCTCGAAGGGGAACTGTCAAACAGTTTCAGAAGTTCCTCCGCGCTGGAAAACGACGTATTCTGCTCGACAATCTTCAATGTGTTTTCGGACATCTGAACGGTTTTCCTAATCTTAAATTCTTTGGATACGAGCCATCGATTGAATTCGTTTAATAGATAGAGATACAATCCCCTTGTGGTTTTTGATTCGCTTGACTGGCTTCTAATGTTCTTGTATTTTGACGAACGTAGTTGGGATTGCCAATACTTTACGCTTGATAATGATTCAAGTTCGCCATGCGGCCCTGCATTGCATCTTGAAAGAATTCCCGCATGCACTCCTTCCTTCAATGCTATGTAGTGATATGATGCAAAGGAATCATGCGAGCACGAATGTGGGATTATGTTTTTGTTATTCTCAATCAAATCCTTTGGGCTGAATCTTTCCCCTTTCTCTGTGAATGCAGACAATATGATTTTCGTCATATTGCTGCTTTTGGCATTGATTTTGTCTTTTGAATATGCAGAGATCACCTCATATCGAGCATGCCCGTTTGCATCGTATTTGCCAGTCATACCGCATCATAGAACCACATTGTTTAAAAATAATGTGAAATCATGCTTCCAATCGGCGGATTTGCAAGTATTCGATTTGCCTTTACCTTTTCAAAGGGGTGGTCTAGCAGACAGTCTGCGTTTTTGATGTTTTTGGCCTCAATTCCCCTCATTGTGAGATTCATCTTTGCGATTCTCCAAATGTCTTGTTGAGAGTCTACACCGTAAATTGATGTACCTTTTTTGCTTTTGTCTTTGTGTGCGTCCTGAAACTTTTTGCTTTGTACAAACATTCCGCCTGAACCACATGTGGGATCATAAATTATTCCCTCATATGGTTCGATAATCTCAACTAGTAACTGCACAATTGATTCGGGTGTGAAAAACTCTCCTCCTTTCTGGCCGATCTTTTTGTGAAAATTCCTCAAAAAATACTCGTAGATTCTACCAAACGAATCTTTGGTGATTTCATGAGTCGGTATTGTATCAAAGGTTTCAATTAGTTGCTGCAAGCTGCCATTTGGAATGCCAGAGCCTGCAAAGACTTTTGGCAACACATTTTCCAAATCGGGATTGTCGTTTTCTATCTCTTGGATCATCTCATCTATCCTTATTGCCAGATTTTTCTCACTTGATGCCATCTTTGCCAAGTCATTCCAGCTGTCCCCTTCCTTGAGGTAAAAGACACCCTTTGCAGTGTATTGGTCTTTAAGATTTAGAAGATATTTCCGTTCTTTTTCAGCAGAGTCTTTGGTCTCTTTTTCAATTTCTTCACGTCTTATATCATATCTGTTTGAGATGAATTTCAGAAATAGCAGACCCAAGGCAATGTCCTTGTAGGAGGTCGGGGATACCCTGCCTCTGAGCAATTCTGCAGTATCCCACAATTTGTCTTCTAAAGTTTGTTCTTTTGCCTGTTTTTTTACTGCCATAGTTTTATATCCAAATTTCTCCTATTTCAAACTCACCAAATCATGCTGATTGACTGATTTTACATTGTCATGCCATTGCTTGTGGTATTCATCATGCTGAGTATGAATTGGAATTATTGTTTTTGCGTGAGTATCTTTTACTACGTGTCGAATCTGTTCACCATCCCCATGCCCAGAAACATGAATTTGATGCCAGTCTTCATCTCTATTTATCACCCCAAAGTGCACAAACCAGTTTTTAACCTGATCTTCTTTGATTTCCATCTCTGTGTTAAATGGCTCAGTTAGAGAGCGAATGTATGATGCGCCTTCAGAGGGTTTTATGTCAATTAAATCCTGTAATCTGTAATCACTGCAATAAAAGATAAAGTCTTTTTGATTTTTTTGTACGTCTCTATAATCTACAGCATTTGGATAATCTAAAAATTCTCTTTGCCATGTTCCATAATCTTGAAGCAATTGTCGCTCTGTGAATGTTTCAAGATCTTTGTCAATTAACCCCCAAGAGCCTCTTTGAATGTACACCTTGATGTTTTTGTCAGTTGGTGATGGATACATTCCTTTCAAGTTTGGAGATTCATCAAACAGTTTTAGCAGATATGCTTGCTTCATGTCAATTAGCAAGTAACGATTTGTACTTTTTGCTGCAATGTAAAATGACGCCAACCTATCCAAATCTCTGATTGGATAACCGCAAATTACCAATCCCTTTGTATCATTGATAATTTGAGCAACTTTTCTTTCAACATCAGATTCAGTTAATGATGCCGCTGCATTGACTCTGGTGCCTTCACACAATAACAAGTCCAGATCAGATTCTGTACATTTTTCTACAAACTTTTCTGTGTCATCCTTTCGTCTTCCATGAAATCTCAAATCAGCAGTGTTGCCAATTGTACCGTCACTTGTATGTAAAATAAAAGCATGAACTCCTGGAATTGAATGATCTACTGGAAGTGGATTTACAGTAATTGAATCAATTGAAAATTCTTTTCCTGATTCAAACACTTCAATTCGTCTTGGAACTGCAACTTTGTCTCCTGATGCTCTGCTGATTTCACCTTTTTTATTTTTGTAAACTTGGAATCTTTGTTTTGATGTCAGGTATTGATCGGAGCCGGTTTCATCAAAGTTTTGCATAATTAGCTTTGATTCTTCTGAACAGTAAATTGGAATGTCTTCTCTAAGATATGGAATGTATGCACAATGATCAACATGAGCATGAGTTAACAACACTGCATTAATTTCAGTCTCCTCCTCGCCTCCAAAATCCATATGTTTTGCATAATCACGTCTGTAGAGTCCTTTAATTTTGGGCAGAATTCCCAATTCAAAAAGATCATTGAGACTGTTGGATGTCCTGGGTCCCAGAAACTGTGAGAAGAACCGTCCTTCCTGTGAAAAAGACATTCCAAAATCCATGAAAACTTTGGCTCCCTTACTTTCCACGAGAAACTTATTTCCACCAATATCGTTGACGCCTCCATGAAAAACAATATTTGTCATATTTTCATAACTCCAAATATTCTATTAAAGAATGAATTGTGATTTGCAAATAACAGTTTTGCTTTCATGCATAATTTTATGCCCGTTTTGATGAAATTATCGTCAAATCCAAATCTCTCAAAGATCCGTCTCAAGAAATAACTCCTAACAAATGACACCGCAGCATAAACTAGAGTGATAGCCATGTTTGCAACAAGTGGATCTTCTTGAATCCAGCCCAGGGATATTGGCAAAATCACAATTCCCAGCCCGTATCCCACAGGATAGCCACCAAACGAGTTGACAAATGCCTCAGATAGACTCTTTTTGTGTGAATCCCTTTGCATAGACATCATCTCATGTCCTCCAAAGCGTCATCAGAATAAAAATCCATATTTGGTAAGGCTTGATCTTCTCTTGTCAGAATTCCGCTCCTCTTTTCGTCACAGTTGACAAATTCATCTGTAGTGCGGCCAAAACCTGAATAGTTCTGAGGTTCTTTACACACTTGGCATAATTCCCGTATGGTTTGTGGTAAATAATGCAAACCTAACAAACCAAAAGTGAGCAGAGGGTAACAAATCCCAATCCTATGGCAAATATCCAGAAAAGAATTTTTAGTTGTCTTCAATTTAATTTCCCCTTTGATGTTCTTCTAGATTTTGTTTCAGGTTAGCAAAAGACAGAACAATGCTGCCTTTACGTGAATTATTTTTTTGTCTAAATAAAATAGTCATGATGAACCTCCATAAACCATTGACTCATCTCGGTCATCTTCGAACTCCCTAATTACTCTTGGATACATTCTAGGTTTCATTTTCAGATTCCCCTTGCCATTGATGGGCGAAATGCCGCCACTCCAAGAAACTCACAAGTCTTTAGAAGCATCCCATCAAATGTCACCAAAACAAAGTCTTTTGTCTGACATAAACTGAGAATTTTATTATCTCCGTTGTGGCAAAATTGAAATTGATTTGTGATCTCATTTGCAGTTGTTTTGTTGTGTTCATCAATCTCTGAGAGTTCAATTGGCCGTCCAAAAATTTTAGAGATTTTTTCAACGGTTATTTTTGCGGATAGTCCTCTGACTCTTTGAACTTCCTGTAAAACCACATCACATAGGACTATTGAAAATGATTTACCTTTAAGACTGGCTTTGAGTCCAGAGGCAATTTTTGGCTTCTCTAAAATGTCAATTACGACACAAGAATCTAATGCTATTTTTTGGATTTGTGTTTGTTTCATAGAAGAATTTAGGCTCAGAAATTATTATATAGCATGTCAATAGTATGCATATTATTCACATTGTTATGACTAGAATTGCAAAATTACGTGTACATGTTGCCCCGGTAGGCTATGAGATCGACAGAATTGTACTCTCTGCAAAGCAAGAAAAAGCAGATAGGGTTTGGTTGTTGCTTCATGAGAACAAAAGTGACGACAAGGCAGGGCCGTTCATTACAAAAATTACTAACCAACTAGGAAAACAAAACATTGAGGTCAAAGAAGAGTATCACAACAGACGAGATCTCTTCAAAATTATTCGGGCAATAAGAAACATCTTCGTGCAGGAAAACGGAAATGAGATCTATGTTAATTTGGCATCAGGCAGTAAGATTCAAGCTATTGGAGCAATGATGGCATGTATGATGTTCAATGATGGCAAGTCAATTCACCCATTTTATGTAGAAGCAGAAAATTATCCCGGGTCTGAAGGAAAAGATCCACTTTCAACGGGAATCAAGGACATTCAAGATGTTCCGCCATACTCTATTAAAGTTCCGGATCAAAAATTAATTTTAGCGCTGGAGATCGTTTCAAAAAATAACGGAAAACTGGCAAAAAAAGAGATGGCACAGTTTGCTGAAGAACACGGGCTAATTACAATTAATGCAAAAGAAGAAAATCACTCCATGGCCAGATTTGCAAGTCTGGATAAAAATATAATCCAGCCATTAGAGGAATGGGGGTTTGTAGAAACAGAGAAGATTGGGAGAAATCGCTGGATAAGAATCACCAAAGAAGGACGAAATGCTTCAGAATTTTTAATCTAGTTGCTAGACTGAATTTTATAATCACAAAAAGATCTCAAATTATACGAGCAACTCATCTCAAAACCCTGCAATACATCAAAAATGACGCAATACCAACAAACGCAGGACAGTTTTCACATCTCCTTTCATATCGGATTCCTGTCCCGTGAAATCCGTTTTTGAGCCAGCCAAAGAATAATCCCTCCGCAACGCATCGAACCGAATCATATTTTTTGTGCGATTTGTTCTCCGATGACTTGCCATTCTTTCTAAACGGAATACGTGCAATTGGATTTCTATTTTTCAAATAGCTTCTAATGGCCGTACTGTCATATCCTCCCTTGTCAGCATAAACTGAGGCAACCTGTTTGATGGTGCCATCATCATCCATAAACTCCGAAATGTTTTCCATGACGTCTGCAAACTTTGCACTGTCATGAACGTTTGCAGGACTGGCCCTGATTGAGATTGGAAACCCGTTCTGCCCTACGGCAACGCGAGTCCTTGTGCCTGAAATCCTCTTGAATCCGTCATATCCTGTTACGCTGCCCCCTTTTTGGCAGGGATTGTTGAGGAGTCAACGGATATCTTTTGCAGGCTGATTCTTCCTTGCTTGTGAGCTGTTCTGATTAAACCGGATAAGATCCTCTTCCAGACTCCTTTTTGCTGCCAAGAGTTCAGTCTTCTGTTTGCAGCAGAGTCATCACCATGTTTTGTTGGCATCTCGCTCCGCCTGCATCCTGATATCAAGACGTAGAGTATTCCGTTGATGATTCTTCTGTCATCGTCTCTTGGTCTGCCCGTCTTGGCAGGTTTTGGAATGTGTGGCTTTATCATGTCCCGTTGTCTGTCTGTCAGTTAGTTCTTGAAATTGCATGAAAATTAGTCATGTTCGGCAATTGTTAGATCAGGATGATCGTAAAAATTTCACTAAATGATCAGTTTTGAGATGAGTTGAATCAAGGATGAGAACAAGCGGCTTGCCATAATTCAAAACGCCTCAAAAGCACCCGACACGCAACACGAATAAAATCATATGATCGAACACCCAATAGCGCTACGGAACCCATAATAACCATATTTTAATAGCGCATTTTCGCCCTATTTGGAATGGAAAAGGCTGCAAAAATCATCATGGCTTCAGTCATGTCGTCGATAATAATCATTTCAGGAGTTTCATTTTTTGCACTTGATTTTACTGATTATAGTACAACCGGTACGGCAGGGATGTCTGACCAGGCTAAAATTGATGATAAAGTTTCTGCCTCAACTTATGACAGTGCAAGCTCATCCAAGTCTCTTTCTCTGAATTTAGAAGAATTGGCATCTATTGAAACGGATTCACAAAACGTGCCAGTATCGAACAATGATGACAGTCCACCTGTCAAGATGATAACTGCAACCAATATCGGTAGAAATTCTGATGATGTAGTTGGTGAAGCAGGTCCCGGATCTCGTACTCAATTCTGGCCACAACGAAGTCTTACCTTTCCTGACACAGTAAAAGTTGGAGAGGAATTTGATGTTATCATGGATTACTCTTTTATCATTCCATCAGTAAACGATGATGAGTTTGGAATAGAATTTTTAGATTATGTGGAACCTGAAAGGATTTGCACTGTTGAAGAATGCGGGGATCTTAAAATCAGAGTATCTCTCAATGAGAGTGTTGATTTGGTTAACCGAGATGATTATGTATTTGAAGGCAATTTTACAAATACGCAATACGCCATTCATCTATCAAGCCAATACGGTTGGGTAACTGTACCATTTAACAATGCTCTTCCTCAGCAAGAGGTATTTACATTAAAAATTAACGAGCCAACAGTAGACTATAGATTTGGAACAATATTCATATCCTATGCAACTTTCATGGATGACGGTACGATCTATTTCTACGTGGGACCAGACAATACAGTTCACTTGAGCGATAAAGAAATCAGTGTGCCTGGAGAGGGTCCATCACAACTGGCAGAGGCAACTCCCTACTATGCTCCGAGAAACGCAAGTGAAACTAAAGGAGACGTGCCTGATAGATTCCTTCCCGATTATGCTGAATTTCTCAGGGAGCATTATGCGCATGTGGATATAGGGCAGCTATTGAGAAATGAAAACTTTACAGAACCTTTCATTGATAAATTCTTTAGACTGTATCCTGATTTGAAACCTCAGGCATTTATACCGTCCATGCATTGGATTTTACCTCAGGCATTTGCCCAATCAACCCCTCCGTCTTTTTCTTTTGTTTATGGCAATTTGAAATATTATGATTCATCATCAACTCTTAGTATATTGGGCAATGCCAAAATATGTGCATTTGACACTGAGAATGGAAAGCTAACACCATTGTACAACGGTCAGACACAAGTCTGTGAATTTAGTTCTAGTGATGGTTCGTTTAGATTGCACGTTCCAACAATGGATCCTAATGGCTCTGGTGGGGCAGATCTTGTCTTAAAGGCATATTCTGAGAGTCCCAATGTCGTAGTTTACAAAAATAATAATCAAAACATGCATTCAATATCGGGTAGTAGTCCTATTACAAACCTAACAGATAGTATACATAATTATGGTGATTTTACACTGCCAAAATATCAAATATCAAACAAGGCATTTTGGGTCATACATGAATTAAACTCCATTAGAGATTGGTATCAAAGTGAACTTGATGTCTCCGCACCCAAAGCATATGCAATCTGGGATCCTGAGAAATGTTCTGGCGTTGGTATTGATCCATCTTCTAAGATAATGGCTTTGGAGGATACTCAGAAAATTGTAGTTGACATGTTCAAGGATTGTCCATCCACAATATCCCCTCTTAAAAATACAGATACTTTGGCACATGAGTATGCCCATATACAGTTTTATCACAGTTATGATTCTAAAAATTCCGATTATCCTGATTATGCCATAAACCATCCATCTGGTTATCATAGTCCGGTGCATCCAGGCAACTCAGCTGGAACTGCATGGGTTGAAGGATGGGCATTTTTTATTGCAGCGGCATATTCAGGCTCACCAACATATCAACCCGCATACATGGAGGGACAGTGGAATTTTGAGGACAGAACACATAACGAGGTAACTGACATTGAATTTAAGAACAAACCATTTGTATCGGGATTTGCAGGTGAGGGAGGTGTAGCTGCAGCACTTTATGACTTGATTGATACAACTAACGAACCTGGTGATAATCAGCAGGATCAATTACGAAACATTTGGAATGTAATGAATGACGATTTAGAATTTGATGAAACAATAATTGCCGCAGACTTTGGAGAATTTAAAAATGACTGGGATGATGAAAAGTTACCCAATATTGATTCAGTTTTTCAACTAAACGAATTAGCCAATGTTACACCAGTCACACATCCCAATAATAACAACTCAGATATGACAATCTTTTCTGATACCTTTGATAATCTTGATGCATGGACAAGAGAAGGAGAGTCGGATTGGCGTGTCGGAATCCCTGATGAGGGAGGTCATCCGCCAGATCATCCCGTAACAAACATAGTGGCAGAAACTGATGACTGTGATAATGAATGCATGCTTGTGTTAACAAACAGTTTAGACCTTACATCATACAGCGCTGCAACTTTGTCATTATACAGATATGTTGACAACTCTCTTGATTCAGGCGAATATCTGAGGATTGATGTATCTTCTAATGGCGGTACATCGTGGAGCAATATCCTTACTTGGGCTGGTGGAATAGATGACGATGATACGTGGCACAAAGAAACCTTTGATCTTGCATCCTATCTGGGTTCATCTGACTTTAAGGTAAGGGCAGTTGCCAAAGCCAGTAGTTCTTCAGAAGATTTGGTGGTAGATTCTCTCAAGATTCTTGGAATTAAAAAATCAGTTACATCAGATGCAATATTCACAGATGACTTTGAGAGTGGTTTTTCAAAGTGGACTCTAAGTGCAGAAGACGATGATGAATGGGAAATACAAACTGTTCAGCGCCAGGAACGTCATCAGGTAACAAAGTTGCGCAGTCATCTAATTGTGATAGAAACTGCTACATGGTATCTGATAGCATGGACACAACGGGTCAAAACACCGAACTGTCGTTTTATAGGTTTATTTCTACATCCGTTGACAATGCTGAGGGACTAAAGGTTCATGCCTCCACTAACAACGGCGCATCTTGGACTGAGCTGGTTTTCTTGTCAGCTGATAATGACAAGGATGATTCCACTTGGACCAAAGAGACAATAGATCTTTCATCATACCAATCAAAACAGTTTAAAGTCAAATTCAACGCAGTATCCTCTTCTAGTAGCGAGATAGTCCGTGTTGATGAGACAGTAATCTCGCCAAGTTCTGGCACTGTATCTCCACTACTGCAATCCGTCTCATTTAGTGAAGAATTTGACAATCTAGATTCCTGGACTAAATCAGGCGATGATAAGTGGAGTACCGTATCTACTTGGAGAGAAGGTAACCCAACCACTGATGGAACCAACAAATTTGCAACTGCCAATGACTGTGATAATACGTGTACCTTGACACTTGCAAACAATGTGGACTTGTCATCACTTGACTCTGCAATATTGGAGATATCCAGATTTGCAGACAGATCCTTAGATGATGATGAGTATATGGGAATTGACGTTCATGACGGCTCTAGATGGGTAACTGTTGCAACATGGAGTGAGGATACGGGTGGAAATACAGATGATTGGGAGATTCAAAGAATAGACCTGTCGCCGTATCTTGATGACGAGTTTAAGATTAGAATAAACGCACAGATGAACAGTTCTAGTGAGGATGTCGGCATTGACTATATCCGGATAGTTGCTTGAATTGCATCTGAAAATAACCCCAAGATCTCTTAGTCTTGCTCAGTAAATCATAATATCATTAACTGATCCTAAAACAGATCATTTAGTAAATTATTCATGACAATACAGATCCAAGAACAGCATTGTTGAAACGTTTTTCATGATTCATAAAGAAATCTCAGATGCCCAATGGAGTACCATTGCGCCGCAATTACCAAGACCTGCCAAAACAGGACGTCCAAGATGTGATGACAGGACAACTGTAAACGGAATATTGTTTGTCTTAACTACCGGATGCAGATGGGCAGACATGCCAGACAAGTACGGCTCAAAACCCGCTGCACATCTTAGATTCCAAGAGTTACAACAAAAAGGAATATGGAAGAAAATTCTCTCCAAACTAATAAAATCCGCACACAGGCAAGGCAGGATTGACCTCCAAAAAATATCAATTGACTCCTCGTCGATTGCTGCCAAAAAAGGGGGGATAAAATAGGATATGACGGATTCAAGAGGGTTTCAGGCGCAAAAATACATGTTGCCGTAGAACAAAACGGCTTGCCAATTTCGATTAGAACCAGTCCTGCAAATCAACATGACAGCACAAAATTCATTGATGTCATGGAAAACATTTCAGAATTTGCAGATAACAGCCTGATGCAGACAACTATCTCTGCATATGCCGATAAGGGGTACGATGCGAAACAAATTAGGAATTATCTCAGATGCTGCGAAATTGACTGCTGCATCCCGTACAAAAAGAACTCAAAGATCATTGCACAAAACAGGAATCAAAGACATCATGGCAAGACAAGGTTTGTCGTGGAACGATTCTTCGCATGGCTCAAATGCGGTTTTCACAGAACGGCAATCAGATACGAAAAGAACTGTGATAATTATTTGGGATTTGCATGCCTGGCATCAATCATGATGTATTGGAGGGTTTTAGGATGAGTTGCATATTCAAATTGTAATTAATTGAGACTTGGGCATAACTAATCCTAATTTTTAATCAGTTTCTCAAACTATTCAAATGAAAAAAGCCAAGGATCCTTGCAATATCATTTCATTGCAGCATGAACGTAAAAATCCCCCGGCAGGGTTCTGTCAGGGTCATTCTCATTGGCGTTTTGTATCTGGTTAGAACATTGTCTCTGTATGAGGAGATATTCAGACCTGGCAGACCGTATGCCTGTTCAACTGTTCTGATGGTGCAATTATTCATCATAAAATCTTGGATGAGAATTCAGGTAACAGCACACTTCATTATTTTTTATCAATCAAATGCAACGATGACAAATTGTTCAAGGTCTGCAGACTGACTCGAATCCCAGACAGGCGTACTATTGACAGGCGATTTCAGAACCTGCCCGTTGGGACATCATCGGGACGATGGGAAACCTGTTCGCATCAGAAGGAATGGCTGACGATACGTCTGCATCAGTGGACTAGTTTGTAGCTTAATTCCAAACAATTAACGTGGCATTCTCGTTTCATCTTCCACATGCCAAATCACAAAACTCAAAATCACGCATCCAAAAACCTGTTGTACAGCGGCACTTTGAGTCCTGCCTCCACGCATTGCGCATCAAACCTCCTGGAGTGCAGCTTCTCGCCTAGCACCCGCTTTAGCGCAGAATACGCAATCTCGACTATCCGTCTTTTTCCCGCATCCTTGAGCCTCTTCCATTCATCAAGACCGTGCCTGCTGGCATGCAAAATCTCCTTTCTTCTCAGTTTGGATTTTGCTATGTGCGGCACGGCGTTTTTCCTTATTCTGATTGCAGGAACTGCCTTGCTTGTCTCGCAGCACTCGAAATTATTCTGATCGTCATATGCCTTGCCTGCGTGAGCGGATTTTATCACGGTGCAGTGTCTCTTTGCATCCTCAAACAAGGGAACAAACCGTTTCGTATCAGAACCGTTCCCGTGCGTATCCTGTAGGATACGATCTTTTCTGATTTCAGATCAGATGATACGCGCAGTCTGGCATATTCGCGTCCCTGCCTCTTCCATTTGCGCTCCAGACAGGTTCCGCTGTTTGTGACGGACAGTCCCGAAGAGCCAGAGGCCAAACCAACGGCATCCTCCGGATTCGGATTGCCGATTTCCGGCCGCAGCCGCAGCATTCCTCTTCTGGTTTGCGTGAAACGAATCTCGTGGATCTTCACGACATCAGAGGGTCCCCCCTGCATACTCCCTGAACCGTTCTGCAGGCGGTACCAGACCCGATATGCGGTCCCGTAAGAAGACCGATTTGCGAGTCCGTGCATCTGTATGGGGCGCCGATTTTGTTTCTGCTCGTTTTTTCCAATTCCTGTCTTTGTTTTTTCAAAAAAGATACATCTATCAGGCAGGTTCCCCTGCCAATGAGGGATTCGTTGTGTCGTTTCCATGATTTGTTAGCTGGCATGAATTATGTCGGCATGTACCAAGCTAAAAGAGTTACGCTACAATCTAGTCTGCATGTGAATTTACACCACACAAGCAAACTACTATTGAACCACCTAACTGCCTCAAATATGATAAATCATCACCTGCATATAATCAACTGACTGTGACAAGCCCTTGGAAGTATGTTGTAAGCGAGCTTGACTTGCAGTAAACACACCCACATTAAAAATACAAAGTCAACAGATATGTTCTAGACACATTTAGCGTGTTCTTAATTATTTGAAAATATATAGCAAGTAAACTTGGGGGGGAAATATCTGATGCATGTTGCTCCGTTACTGCTTACAAAAAATTAGCTCCTAAAAAACTGGTTTTGTGTAATTGTAATAGTCTATCAACTTTGGTATGCTTTTATCTAACTCTGGATTTTGTTTGCACTGTTCATAATAAAAACTGTTAAAGTTATGATCTCCCCCGCCTATTTTTGGAGATATGAAATCTTTTGCGTCAACTACATACACATAATAATTCATACAATTGACTGCTTTTTCTACATTGCCCCCATGCGGTAAATAAAACATACAGTACTCTGAGAACTCTGCAAATCTTTCAGAATAATTACCAGACAACTGGTATGTTACATGATCACATGCATCTGAATTAAGATATATGAAAAGACTGTCCTTTGATATGTTTGTATAATGATTATTTACCAATCCTTGATCATAATTTGTATTGCAGTATTCCTCTGATGGGCTAAATACAGTCTTGTCAAACGCTCTCTCTCTTAGTGGATCTCCGTATTCATAAATTTTACCCACCCAGTCATCTGATTTGATATAGTTTGACATGCATTTTTGTATTTTTTTGGATCCTCACCTGGCTCTAGCTCGTAGACGCAGTAGTCATCATAATATCCGTTTTTATCTTCAATATGCCACGGGTTGAATCCTATTGCTTGATTTACTGTCAATCCCTCACTTAAAAGAGAAAAGAAACTAGCGTGCCAATCATACGCGCGAGCTCTATCATCTAGTAAAAGCAATCTGCTACAAACATGATCCTCCAAGAAAACTTTTGACTGGTCATCTGATATCTTTGGCAAGTATGGAAAAGCCGGGTCTGGTATGCCCTGATAGTCAATATGCATTATTTGTTCTAGTCTCTGATCAAAACCATGCAGGTGTTCTATAATTTCCAAAGCCGTTTCACCCTTTGCAATTTTTTCGTCAAGTAATATGGTATGCATTATTGGCAGTTTTGGCAACTCTGGCTTTTTCATTGTAATGATTGTCGGGTCATCTGATTCGGTACTGAGTGCAGGTTCGTGATAAGACAGGTTCATTGAAAAGCTGTCAAATCCATAACCTCTATCTACTAACTTTTCATGTGTTGTTTCTTTTACGCATACATATTTTGTTTTATCTGATGACTTGAGAAGTGTCTTGTGATTATCATTGCAGACTTTGCTGCCGTCAATCTCAAACTTGTAGCTAAATCCTTCAGCAAAGGCAGGCGTTGCAAAAACCCCTGCAACAAAAAACATGATTGGAGGAATCAGACGGGTTTTTTGCAATATGTTTGTTTGGCATTGCTGGTTATTATTTGGACCCATTGATGCATACGAGACGCTGTTGTTTTCAATTGTTTGAAAACAAAACAGACAGATCCCAAAAACAGCATCATAGTCCCACGTGATTGGCAGCCAAAAAATCAGATGTCTGCATTGAAGTGTCCCGCAAGGCATCTGTTTTGCCTGATGCCGTTCTTGACATTCTATGATCACAGACATATCAGTGCGACAAGGGTTCTGGCAGATTTTGATGCCCAAGCGGTTTGAAAGTGCGACTTTGGGATCTTCTTCCAATTGAAATTCTGACTGTTGCTTTCAAAGCCATGACTGACATCAGTTTCATATCGGTCGGAACCGGATCCTGGTTCTCACGCAGTCCCAGCGTTCTCATAGACCCGCTTCAGTCCGGAACCGCATGCGGGGCACTGCTCGGAGTCATGGACGGTACTGCACCCGATGCAGCAAAATTCCAGCTTCTGCCCCTTGCTCTGCTTTGAGCGATTTGCCTGCCGCTTTAGCTCACGTATCATGCCCATCATCTCCGACATCTGCTCTGAGTTCTGTCGCGCAACGGCGTCGTTTCTCATCTTTTCTGCCTCATCATCCAGGCTGCGCCTTCTTATCTTTTCCATCTCCGACAGCTTTTCCCTGAGCTCTGCTCTCAACGCGTCCGAGTCATCGGTCCCGTTTACGACCGACGTGAATTTTGTAAATATGTTGAGTCGCTTTGATGCCTTTGCGTACTCCTTGCGCAGGGTCTCGGGGTACAGCCTTGCCTGTTTTTCGTACGAGTCCTTCGGTTTGTGACCTATGGCGTGGTCTGCAACGTCTATCCTGCATCCGGAGTCAATCAGCGTCGATTTTAGCAGGTCGCGCAGCTCATGCGCGCGTATCTTGTACTGGTTGTGTGATATCTTTTTTTGATTTCCCGCTCTCTTTGCAAGATCAAAGAATTTGTCGGATATCCACCAGCTTGTGATCGGTCTTCCGCGCCTGTTCAGGTATAAGGGGCCGCTTACGTCATGTTTGCCGTATTCCCTGATTCTCCAATCCAGGTATTGCTGAATGGACGCAATGGCATCCCTGTCAAGCAACGGGCTGTGCTGAAAGCCCGTTTTTGCCCTTGCGTGCCTTAGCGGCACGGGGCATCTTTCAAGATCCCAGGAATTGTGATTGTCCGATCCGAAATAATCCGCAATCTGCCTGAGACCCTCAAAGTTAAACCTGTCTGCCAGAGTCGACGAGTCAAAGCCGCCTTGAAACTTTACTAGCATGACGGACCTTTCCATTACCGAAGGCCTTCCAACGGTGAGGATGTCATGAAATTCGGACAGCGTGACCTCCGAGTCGTATCTTGTCTCCTGATCGTCAAACCTTCCAGAATCGAATCTCATCCCCAACGGGGACTCGTTTCTGTCAAAATACGACATGATTGCCGAAAACTTTGATTTCATGTATGACGGTCCGACGTCATTATGATTCAAGGGGGTCAGATACTCCCTGATGATCTTTATGACGTCCTTTTGGCTCGAAGGGGAACTGTCAAACAGTTTCAGAAGTTCCTCCGCGCTGGAAAACGACGTATTCTGCTCGACAATCTTCAATGTGTTTTCGGACATCTGAACGGTTTTCCTAATCTTAAATTCTTTGGATACGAGCCATCGATTGAATTCGTTTAATAGATAGAGATGAGACTTGGGCATAATGGTTTACAAAAATAAAGTCTAAAATCATTCAACAGCAAAGCATTCTCTTTACAATTCCTGGATGATTCTCTGCACCAATCATGCATGTAATGCGCTGCCAACTGATACGCCAAGACGCAGATCAACACAGATGATTTCACATTGCATAATCCCCTTACGGGAACTGCTCTGATGCCAAGCGCGTCTTTGAATATCTCAAAGAGCGGTTCAATTGAGGTTCTTCTATCCGCATGCAACTCCTGACCGATCGCAGAGTCGTAAAATTCCACAAGCTTGATCCTTTCCGGGGGCGTGCGCGGGTATTGCCTTATCGGAGTGACAACCTCAGATGCTTTTTGCCGCACGAATCATGCAGTTTGGAATCATCGTATGCAGGATCTGCCAAAATATTTCGTATGATTCCTGAAAGTGATTCTATCAATGCGTCAAACGTCCTGCCACCACGAATGTTTGCAGTACTGGCACCGGCGGGCAACGGAGCAATCAACTTGCCGGCGCTGCAACTCATGTGCAGTTCATGCCCGAATATCCAACCCCTTGATTTGGAGGAGAATCCCCATCTTGCATCCGTATCGATTCCTGAAATTGGCAAACGATTATTCTTCGTGTCGGATTTGTGCCATACATGACCATCTGCTTTTAGTAGAGAACTGTCCGCTGATGCAGACGTATCGTCAGCCATTCCTTCTGATGCGAACAGGCTTCCCATCGTCCCGATGATGTCCCCAATGGGCAGGTTCTGAAATCGCCTGTCAACAGTACGCCTGTCTGGGATTTGAGTCAGTCTGCAGACCTTGGACAATTTGTCATCGTTGCATTTGACTGATAAAAAATAATGAAGTGTGTCGTTGCTTGGAATTCTCATCCAAGATTTTATGATGAATGATTGCACCATCAGATAGTTGAACAGGCATACGGTCTGCCAGGTCTGAATATCTCCCCATGCAGAGACAATGTTCTGACCAGATACAAGACACCGATAAGAGATGACCCTGACAGAATCTTGCCGGGGATTTTTACGTTCATGCCGCAATGAAATGATATTGTAAAGATCCCTGGCTTTTTTCGTTTGAATAGTTTGAGAAACTGATTAAAAATTAGGATTAGTTAGGCCCAAGTCTCAACTACTGAATGCTTTAGCCCTTCCGACGAAAAAATGGAGGTTTTACGTGGCACTGCTACATCTAATGGAGGATTCAGTATTCCCCTTGAATTCACTAACAATCCCTTTGACGAACCAATAATTCAACGTCATCTATGCAGACACGCCCTGCATAGCCTGAATTCACTAACAATCCCTTTGACGAACCAATGATGTTTGAAATCACTGTCAACAACAGTATTTTGAATGTGATTTTATCTATATCTTGATGATTTGTTGATTTTTAGCTTCAACTAATAATTTTATTTTTTGCTTCAGAATAGATTTTAATATGACGGAGCCCTTTTGATGAAATAGATACTCATGTCTGAATCAAATGAAAAAAAATTAGATACAGTTGGATTATTTTGTCCCGAACCCGTGTTTAGAACAAAAATAGAAATTGAAAAGATGCAAGTTGGTGAAATTCTGGCTGTTTCTGCAGATGATCCTGCTGCTGAAGATGACATTTCCAGATGGGTTACAAGAAGTGGCCATGAATTGTTAGATGTGTCTAAAGATGGAGACGTAATTACATTTAAAATTAAAAAGGTGAAATAACTAAACTTATGACTGCTGTTGCTGATTCAGACATACTAAATCGTGTTGGTAACACTCCTTTAGTCCAATTAGACTCTCTTTCTAATAATAATTCAAAATATTTTGCAAAATTAGAGGGGCATAATCCATTTGGTTCTGTTAAAGATAGAGCTGCATATTGGATGATTAAAGATGGAGAAGAAAAAGGAATCTTAACAAAAGGAAAAAGTATCATCATTGAACCTACTTCTGGCAATACTGGTATTGCATTAACTGGAATTGCTAACTTGCTAGATTACAAAGTTGAGATAGTTATTCCAGAAAAAGCTAGTAATGAGACTAAAGAAATCATTAGGAATCTTGGTGCTAAAGTATTTGAAACTAGTGACGATTTGTGTCCTAAAGTTGGTGCTGGAACTGACCAAAGTATTGCACTTGCTACATCTATTGCAACCTCACGACCTGACACCTATCATTCTCCAAATCAATATGCTAATGAGGCAAATTTCAAAGGGCATTACGTTGGTACTGGGCCTGAAATTTGGAAGCAAACTGAGGGTAAAATAACTCATTTTTTTACTGGTGTTGGAACTGGCGGCACTATTACTGGTATTGGAACTTATCTTAAAGAACAAAATTCTGATGTAAAGGTAATTGGATGTCAACCGCAGCAAAATCACTTAATCCAGGGTTGGAGAAATTTTGAAGAATCTGCAAAACCTGATTTATTTTTGAAACGAGAAAATGTTGTGGATGATTGGATTTCTGTAGATAATGATGAAGCATTCACTGTCGTAAAAGAAGTGCTTGCAAAAGACAGTCTTTTAATTAGCCCTTCATCTGCAGCCGTTTATGCATGTATGAAAAAATATTCTATTGATGACGATGCATGTGCAGTGGGAATTTTTGCTGATGATGGTAGAAAATTCAAAAGTGTTTACACTACTCAAAATATTATGACTAGCAATGAATTTGATACTGCAGCTAAATCTGCAAAATACATGTCTGAATTAGCTTATTAGACTTTTATCCTAACATTTTTTTAGATGCTTATCATAAAACTCCCTGAATGTTGTATTGGTATTTGTTTCGTATTCTAAACATTCGTTACTCTGATCTATAATTTGTTGTTTGGCTTCTTTACTCCATGTACTTTGCTGTTTATCTTTTTTATCTATGATTGATGGGTTTTTTTCAATTTTTTCCATACTTTCAATTAATGTTGTTTTCATTTGTTGAAGTTTACTTATTCGTAATAGAAATATCTGTGATTCTTCTTTGTTGATTAACTTCATTATTGTGTATATTTGATTATAATATTCTAAACTTTTTTCACTATGTTTTTTGAAAACATCTATCCTTTTTCCCCAATATTCTTTTGATGCTTTATTTTCTACTTTGTAGCTGAATTGATTTTTGCTTAATTCCATGCCTAATTTTGCTAGTTTGACACTTTGTTCTTTGACTGACTTTTTTAGAGATTCGTCGATTTCACTCATATGATTTGGCTTATCTCCTCCCCATAAAGAGTTTAGATTGTTTTTCCCAACTCATTTTTGATTTTTGTGCATATTCCGTAATACACTGATGACAAAATGAGTCCCACTCGTCGATTTTTAATATTTTAAAAAATGCGATAAGCAAAATGCCACTCCGATAGTTCCAGCAAGAAGGAATTTCTCGCCATGCACAAACGGAAGCAAGGCAAGAAAGAAGCAGGGATTGTCACAGCCTGGTAATTGTAAAATGAATCCTGATAGCATCAAAGGTTTTGAGAATTTGACTGAGGAAGAAGAAGAACACGAAGACCAGAAACAGCGGAAGAAGAACGTCGGTTTTGGGAATCGACGGCCTGCAGAGATTGCAATTTCCACATCCAAGAGTCCCTGGTGAGAACATTTCAGTAAGAGTATGGCGTAATGCGACAAGGGGGATAAGATTCAAGGCAGTGACTTGCAATCTGATGGTTGATGACGCATCAGGGTAGAAGACGAGTCGGAATCAGATGGCGATGTGTTTTGAGAATGAAGGTGCAAGGCAGAATTGGGAAACAAAGTTTTATGCATGAAACATTAATGGGTTTTTTTCATATTGTGATGTTGTAAGATCAGCATAACCTCCAGTTGATGCTGTGATACAACATATTGACATAAACCAATTGCGATCAAAATCAGAGATATATCTCAGCATGCTACTACTGTATTGTGCAAATATCAAAAAAGCAGGCCATACTTCCATCTGTTGCAGTGATTATAGGGATATCGCTTGCATTAATTTCATTTGTAAATTATAATCAAATTGACACAAATGATGCTCAAACAACATGCCCTGAATGTGAAAATAATTATTTTAGCAAGGATGGTAAAGATCTTTCAGTATTTGACAATGATGAGAAACTGCCAGTTAAAATGATAACTACAACCAATATAGATGAAAATTCTGATGATATATCTGGTGAACTCAGCAAACTTGGCGAACCATATTGGCCAAAATATACATTAACTTTTCCTGAAGAGGTAAGATTTGGTGAACCCTTTGATGTTGTTTTAGATTACAGTTTTATCATACCTTCAATAGATGATGACGAATTTGGTGTAGAGTTTTTGTCATATGACGATCCTGAAATGGTATGTGTAGAAGAAGAATGCGGTGATAGAGAGGTTTGGATTGGTAGGCCTTCTGAAGTTGAGTTGTTAAATAGACCTGAATATGTTTTTGACAATGCAGGTGTAGTCACTATGGAAAACGAACTTTTGAGAAGCGAAGTTGGAAGAATACATCCACAATTCAATAACACTGGACCACAACAAGAGATATTCACATTTGTAATTAATGAACCATCACATAGTTACAAATATGGAGACGTCGAAGTGTCGTTCTTACAAGAAGGTAGCAAGTTCCATTATTATATGGCACCTGACAGGGCGATATATCTTAGCGAAGATCCAATTTATATGCCAGGTGAGGGACCACAGCACCAACTTCATGATTATCGTGAACCAATTATGATTAGCAATGTTGATCCAAATAGCCCTCCAACATATGATGAATTGGCAGTATTTCTTGTAAGAGAATTCCCCATAATAGCAGACAACTATGAAGGATATGTGCAAAGACAACCAACACTGGATGATGGTTATTTTACTGGGTTTTTTAACGCTTATCCAGAGTTTGCAGGAGATGCTCCATACAAAGATGGATTCCTTGAAAAATACACTGCACTCTTTGCATCTGATGAGTTTTTAGATTCACAACCAGTAACATATGATGATCCACCTGATTGGTATATGCCAGAGTTGGCTAAGGATTTTCAAAATAATCATCCTAATGACTTTGATGTTGAAAAATATTTAGTAGAGTCAAACATCTCACCTGAATTTATTGAAAGATTCTTTGAACAATATCCAGATTTAAGAGTGCAACATATTTTTCCCTTTGCCAATTTTTTACTGCCACAGGCCTTTGGTACAGGTAATGAATCTACAATTATTGGCAATCTAAAATATGAAAAACCTGACGGTAAAACGTCTTTTCTTAGTGGGGTTCAAGTCTGTCTTTATGATGAAGAATATCTTACAACTTTAACCCCCATAGATGATTCTTCTGGAAATTTATTATGTGCAATTACAAGTGATAATAGCGTTTTTACAATATCTAATGTACCAAGATCTGATCCATATGGAAACGGCGGTGCTGATGTAGTAAGTGTAGATACTGATAGTGTTGTAGTTTACAAGAATAACAATCAAAATGTTCATCGTGTTATTGCCGATAATACAAAGTATGACATAAATGCTAATTTTGTAAACTTGGGTATAGTTACTTTAAGAGCATCACAGGATAGTCTAAAGGCACTTTGGACATTACAAGAATTGGAATCCATTGATGCTTGGTATAGCACAAATGTAAATTACAATCCACCAAAAACACATGTGTATTGGGATCCAACATCTTGTGGCGGAGTTGGTGTAGGTCCTAAATCAAAAACTTTGACATTGGAAGATACTTCTAGAATATTTAATAGTAGAACTTATGATTGTGCCAATTCTGTAATATCTCCTCTTACCAATGTTGATACGCTATCTCATGAATTTGCACATATACAATTTTACAGACAATATGATTCACGAAACTCTGATTATCCGCCATATGAGTTAAGAGAGCATGATGGAGTTGTTATGCATTCACCAGTTCATGCTTCTCCACCTGGGACTGCATGGGTTGAAGGATGGGCATTTTTTATGGCAACAGCATATTCAGGCTCACCAGCATATCAACCTACGTACATGAATGGCCAATGGAATTTTGAGACTTGCACCAACACTGAAACAACAGATAAAAAATTTGCTGGAAAATCATTTGTACCTGGATTCACAGGTGAGGGCAGTGTAGCTGCCGCACTTTATGACTTGATTGATACGACTAACGAACCTGGTGATAATCAGCAGGATCAATTACGAAACATTTGGAATGTAATGAATGACGATTTAGAATTTGATGAAACAATAATTGCCGCAGACTTTGGAGAATTTAAAAATGACTGAGATGATGAAAAGTTACCCAATATTGATTCAGTTTTTCAACTAAACGAATTAGCCAATGTTACACCAGTCACACATCCCAATAATAACAACTCAGATATGACAATCTTTTCTGATACCTTTGATAATCTTGATGCATGGACAAGAGAAGGAGAGTCGGATTGGCGTGTCGGAATCCCTGATGAGGGAGGTCATCCGCCAGATCATCCCGTAACAAACATAGTGGCAGAAACTGATGACTGTGATAATGAATGCATGCTTGTGTTAACAAACAGTTTAGACCTTACATCATACAGCGCTGCAACTTTGTCATTATACAGATATGTTGACAACTCTCTTGATTCAGGCGAATATCTGAGGATTGATGTATCTTCTAATGGCGGTACATCGTGGAGCAATATCCTTACTTGGGCTGGTGGAATAGATGACGATGATACGTGGCACAAAGAAACCTTTGATCTTGCATCCTATCTGGGTTCATCTGACTTTAAGGTAAGGGCAGTTGCCAAAGCCAGTAGTTCTTCAGAAGATTTGGTGGTAGATTCTCTCAAGATTCTTGGAATTAAAAAATCAGTTACATCAGATGCAATATTCACAGATGACTTTGAGAGTGGTTTTTCAAAGTGGACTCTAAGTGCAGAAGACGATGATGAATGGGAAATACAAACTGTTCAGCGCCCAGGAACGTCATCAGGTAACAAAGTTGCGCAGTCATCTAATTGTGATAGAAACTGCTACATGGTATCTGATAGCATGGACACAACGGGTCAAAATACCGAACTGTCGTTTTATAGGTTTATTTCTACATCCGTTGATGGCGGCGAAGGCCTAAAGGTTCAGGTCTCTACTGATAACGGTATGTCTTGGACTGAGCTAGTTTTCTTGTCAGCTGATGATGACAAGGATGATTCTGCTTGGACCAAAGAGACAATAGATCTTTCGTCATACCAGTCAGCCCAGTTTAAAGTCAGATTTAATGCAGTATCTTCTTCTAGTAGTGAGATAGTTAGTGTTGATGCGATATAGCTATTTCACCAAGTTCTGGTACTGTATCTCCATTACCATCCATCTCATTTAGTGAAGAATTTGACAATCTAGATTCTTGGACTAAATCAGGTGATGATAGATGGGATATAGTATCGGTTTGGAGAGAAGAAAAGCCAACCAATGATAGAACAAACACATTTGCAACTGCCAATAACTGTACTAACGCATGTACCATTACGCTTACAAACTCTGTAGACTTGTCATCATATGGCTCTGCAGTTTTGGAAATGTCGCGATTTGTAGACAGATCCTTGGATGATGATGAGTATTTGGGAATTGACGTTTATGATGGCTCTAGATGGGTAACTGTTGCAACCTGGAGTGAGAATACTGATGAGAATACGGATGATTGGGAGATTGAAAGAATAAACTTGTTACCATACCTTGATGACAAGTTTAAGATTAGAATAAATGCACAGATAAGTAGTTCTAGTGAAGACGTTGGTGTTGACTATATCAGAATATCTGCAAAATAAAACAGGCGACTCAATTATGCCAAAAGACTTGTACGAATATGTCGGATGCGAACTTCGAGAATGGGAAGTATAATCCCGACTGGAGAATTATTTTATCAATTTTCAACTTACTGGGCCAAGTCTAAAGATTGATTGATATTTTCCCAATACGAAAAGAAACTATAGTCAGTTTCACACCCAAATGGGTTGACAGGTATTTTTAAAAATTTTTGAATGAGTGGGCCTTGTAGAAACCATACCAAAACAACAGACTCTAATTTTGTATCGTCGCTATACCCAACTCATCTCAAAACTGATCATTTAGTGAAATTTTTACGATCATCCTGATCTAACAATTGCCGAACATGACTAATTTTCATGCAATTTCAAGAACTAACTGACAAACAATGGAACATGATAAAGCCACACATTCCAAAACCTGCCAAGACGGGCAGACCAAGAGACGATGACAGAAGAATCATCAACGGAATAATCTACGTCTTGATATCCGGATGCAGGTGGAGCGAGATGCCAACAAAATATGGTGATGATTCTACTGCAAACAGAAGACTGAACTCTTGGCAGCAAAAAGGAGTCTGGAAGAGGATCCTATCCGGTTTAATCAAAACAGCTCATAAGCAAGGAAGAATCAACCTGCAAAAGATATCCGTTGACTCCTCAACAATCCCTGCCAAAAAGGGGGCAGCGTAACAGGATATGACGGATTCAAGAGGATTTCAGGCACAAAGATTCACGTTGCCGTAGAGCAGAACGGATTTCCAATCTCAATCAGGACCAGTCCTGCAGACGTCATGGAAAGCATTTCAGAGTTTATGGATGATGGCACCATCAAACAGATTGCCTCAGTTTATGCTGACAAGGGATATGACAGTACGGCCATTAGAAACTATTTGAAAAATAGAAATCCAATTGCATGTATTCCGTTTAGAAAGAATAGCAAATCATCGGAGAACAAATCGCACAAAAAATATAATTCGGTTCGATACGTTGTGGAGAGATTCTTTGGTTGGCTCAAAAATGGATTTCACAGGACAAGAATCAGATACGAAAGGAGATGTGAAAACTATCTTGCGTTTGTCAGTATTGCGTCATTTTTGATGTATTGCAGGGTTTTGAGATGAGTTGACCGTCAAGTTATCTGACGAGAAAGTGAATTCAGGCACAAAACATCACAATCTTATAAAACAAAAATTACTGAAACCACATACTAAATATCTTTTTCATAAAATTTATTCAAACATTTTTTACATAATGCATTTTTCATTCTTTATTGTCTGCACTTTCAGTGAGATATTTGTCAACATCAATTGCTGACATACAACCAAATCCTGCAGCTGTAATTGCTTGTCTATAATTTCTATCATGAACGTCTCCTGCAGCAAAAACCCCTTCGATATTGGTATGTGTTTTATTTTTTAGTATAACGTACCCTTCATTGTCTAAATCAATTTGATTTTTAAATAATTTTGTATTGGGTTCGTGTCCAATTGCAACAAAAAGACCTCCTACATCAAGTATGGTTTCTTCATTTGTTTTTAGATTTTTTAAAACTGCTTGTTGTATTTTTTGGTCCCCTTTAATGTCTACTACTGCAGAATCCCAGTGGAATTTTATTTTTTCATTGTTTAATGCCCTTTCTTGCATAACTTTACTTGCGCGTAATTCATCTCGTCTATGAACTAAATGTACTGTTGTGGCAAATTTTGTAAGAAATGTGGCCTCTTCAATTGCAGAATCTCCTCCGCCAACAACTACTAATTCTTGATTTCTAAAAAATGGGCCATCACATGTTGCACAGTATGATACTCCCTTTCCAGCGAATGCTTGCTCTCCTTCCAATCCCATTTTTCTTGGATTTGCACCTGTTGCAATAATTATTGCTCGTCCTTCATATTCTTCTGATGCTGTTAATACTTTGAATGGTTTATGCTTGAAATCTACATCTACTGCTTCATCATCAACAATTGTAGTCCCCATTCTCTGTGATTGTTTTCTCATGTCAATCATTAGATCTGGCCCCATGATTCCATTTTCAAATCCTGGATAATTTTCGACTTCTGTGGTGTTTACTAGTTGCCCTCCTGGCAATATTCCTGATAAAATCAAAGTATCGTATCCTGCTCTGGAACAATAAATCCCTGCAGTATATCCTGATGGTCCTGCGCCTATTATGATCACATCAAATTTTGTTTTCTTTTTATCTGGAATTCTTGGATCATCATTGTTTGTTTCGAGTATGGTTGCATCTGAATCTGCGGCCATCATGATATTCATCTTCTTACACTTCAATAATTTAAGTGAATATCCTTTTGTCACTCATTTTTATTTATGTTAATTTCTCTATGATCTCTTCATGTTTCTTACAAAATTTTTTATTTTTTAACTGCGAATTGAAAAGATCTTTTTGCCAATGTGCATTATACAGTCTACAGTTTTTGTCTTCACAAAATGCTTCCCCTGTTTCATAATACATTATTGCTTGTAGTGTGTATCCTATTGTAATTTCTGATATTCGTATGTCGTGATATCCTAAAAAATCTCCTTTGTATTTTTCTTTAATATTTCCTATTTGTTCTTTTGATGAGGCCGTCATTAAATCTAAGTAGTATTCCTTTGGTTTTGCTGGGGCTTCTATCATGCCTGTGGTTGAAATAATTGCAGGGTTTGAACTAATCAAAGCTCTTGCATGATATCTAAGATCATTTTCATCAAATGTGCATGTTGTTTTATTTGTGAAAACTATGTGTAATACGCTTGTTTTATCTTCTTCATTTGAAATGTACTCTGTAATTATTTTTTGCATTTCAAATCCATCATAAAGTGTAATCTGATCCTCCTGTGTGATGTCTTTTTCTTCTTGTTCTGATATTGTTTCTTTGTTTGATGGAATATGTTTTTCATATGGTTTTTTCAAGTCAAAAATTTTACTGCTTGCAATTTTTTCAAATATTGAATTGTTTGAATTAGTAAAGAAATTATTCCTAATTTCAATTTCAACTGGAAACATTTCGGTAATGAATTTCGTTAATTGTTCTAATTGGATTTCTGGAACTGTAGGCTCATTATATAATATGATTTTAGAAATTTTCACTATGAAAATAAAGACATGGTTGTTTATCTTTCCAACTCTTTGATTTTTTCTGCTGTAATTTCTGCTGCCCTCTTTCCTGAGAATAACATAGATCCAAATGTCGGACCCATTCTTGCTAGCCCATGTGTTTCAGTAACTGCCATGCCTGCTACAACTAATCCCGGATATACTTCTCCTGTTTTGTTGACCACATGTTCTTCCCCTTCACTTACATGCATTGGATTCATTCCTTTCCACTTTACTAATCCTCTGTCTACCAGTCTTTTTACTGCTACAGAATCATGACCTGATGCATCTATGATTATTTTGGCTTCAAATGCAACTGGATCTACACATGTAATATTACGTGGCAATGCTGAAACTGGCATCCAATTCACTACAATACCTGCAACCCTTCCATTTTTCATAACCAGGTCATCAAACTTTGTGAGTTGAAGAAATTTTACTCCTGCATCACATGCTGCTGCGATTAATTTTGATACTGCATGCGGTCCTGGTGTTAAGTATAATCCATCAGCAGCTTTTTTGTATGGTACTCCTAATTCATCCCATATTTTTTGTGATGGTTCTCTAACTGTAACTGGATTCATCATGTATCCTCCTAACCAATAACCTCCTCCGAGGTAATTGTTTTGTTCAATAACTAAAACTTTGAAACCCATGTTTGAAAGATCTCTACTTGCTGTTAATCCTGCAGGACCCGCGCCGATAATTATGACGTCGGATTCTGCTCTGTCAATTAAAACATCATGAAATTCATCTGCAATTGCACGTGTTATCTCAACTTCACGTACGTCGGCAAATATTTTATTAGATTGTTCTGCTACTGTTGCTTCTTGCATGTGCTGTTTCACTCTCTGAATAATTAATACTTTGCCACATTTTTTTAAAATTAGGTAATACTAATCAAAATTTAATCCTCTCTGTGCTGGAAATAGGAAAATTATGTTCTTTTCTGAAAATTTTCATACTAAAACATCCCGATATCAAAAATTTATAACCAAACTAAAAGAAATTTCTTTGTATTGACTATATCTGATCTAAAACAACACCCATCTGATTCTGTAAAACCTAAAATTAATTGGGCCAATATGGATGAGGCTGATAATTTTGCCAATACTGTAAAATTATTCCGTCAAGGAAAATATGATGAAGCTAGTTTTAGGAGGTTTAGACTTCAACATGGAGCATATGGTACCAGAATGACCGGCGACTATGCAATGGTTAGAGTTAAACTTCCTGCTGGTGAAATCTATCCTGATCAATTTGAAAAAATATCTCAATTAAGTGAACAGTATTCTATCGGCAGTGCCCATTTTTCAACTAGAGAAAATATTCAATTACATTGGGTAATTCTTGAAGATGTTTCAGAAATTTTTAGAGGCCTTGCTGAAGTTGGTTTAACTTCCAGAGAGGCATGTGGAAATTCTGTTAGAAATGTTATGTGTAGTCCGTTATCTGGTGTATGTTCTGATGAAAAATTTGATTCTACCCCTTATGCTTTGGCAACTGCTAGATTCTTTTTGAGAAACCCAATGGCACAAAACCTCCCACGTAAATTCAAATTTAATTTTACTTGCTGTGAAAAACACGGAATGGTAAGAATGGTTGATGTTGGCTTAATTCCTCAGATTAGGGATGTGGTTGGAACTTCTCAAAAAGGTTTTAAAATTTTCCTCGGAGGAGGTTTAGGAAATAAATCCTATGTAGGGCGTCAGTTAGAAGAATTTACTCCTGAAGAAGATTTACTTTACACATCAATTGCGGTAATGAGAATATTTGATAGGTTAGGTGACAGAAAAAATCTTGCAAGAAATAGAATGCGTTATCTTGTAAATGATATGGGATGGGAGAAATTCCAAAATCTTGTTTTTAAAGAACGTGCAATTGTAAGGGCAACACAATCTGTAGCTACTCATTTAGAAGTTGATCAGACTCCAAACCAAATCAAGCGGCCCATTAGGATCAGTGACGAAAGTGGTTCTTCTACTCCTGATGGTTATGCACGATGGCTTAAGACAAACACTGTAACTCAAAAACAATCCGAGTATCGTTCTGTGTTTATTACTCTTGAAGCAGGCGATATCACTGCCAATCAACTTAGTGCATTAGCCTTCTTAACCCGTGAATTTTCTTCTGAAGGTAAAGCTAGATCTGGATTTGTACAAAATGTTGCATTACGTTTTGTCCATGAGGATGATTTGCCACAATTATACTCCCGTCTTTTGGAGAGTGGATTGGCAAAATCAGGCGCATTGACCATGACTGCGCCTATTGGTTGTTCTGGTACTACATCATGTAATTTGGCCTTGACAAACTCTCATAGACTTGCAAAAGAAATTCAAAGAAAATTCCTTGAATTAAAGTTGGATGAGGATGTTGATCTAAGTGATTCTTCTATTAAGATAAGCGGATGTCCAAATTCTTGTGGCCAACATGGTATTGCAACCATTGGTTTCTTTGGAGGCGGAGGACGTGTTGGAAAAGACATGTACCCAAATTATCAAATGTCTTTAGGTGGACGTTCTGATGGTGACACCATGTTGGGGTTAACTTGTATTAGAATTCCTGCAAAAAGAGTCATACCTGTAATTCTAAAAATCATTGAACTGTTCAAACAGAATAAAAAATCTGATGATACTTTGAAATCTTGGATTCATAGAATTGTTAATGATGGTGAAGATTCTGATATAAAATCAATTAATGACATTAAAAAAATATTAGAGCCTCTAATAATCCCCCCTACAAAAGAAGAAGACCCTGACTTTTATCTTGATTATGGTAGTGATACTAGTTATCATACTAAAACTGGAAAGGGTGAATGTGCTGCTTGACAGATTCAAATAAAATAACAACTGATATTGATTCTCTGCGTTCAGAAATAAGAGACAAAAGTGTACGAGTAATTGATGTTAGACGAGAAGATGATTACAAACAAGATCATATTCCCACATCTGTAAATTTACCATTGGCTACTCTTTTGTCTGATGATAGTCCTGATCGTGTTTTAAAACTTGTCAACTCTATGGGAATTGATGATGAAACTCCTGTTGTTGTTTATGATGATACATTTGGTGCATTGGCATCAAGAGTAGCTTGGACTTTGGAATATCTTGGACATTCTGATGTGACTCTGCTTGAAACTACTTACAGTAATTGGAAATCTCTTGGATTGGAAAATGATTCGCAAATACCTGAAATTCAAAGTAAAGAACATTCTATGAATTTACAATCAAATATTTTGGCTACTTCTGATTATTTGGATAGTGCAAAAGAGAAAGATGATGTTATCTTGATTGATAATCGTGAACGTTTGAATTACCTTGAGCAGCATATTCCTGGTGCAATTAGTCTGCCTTACAGAACACTTGCATCAAAGGACAAAATCTTACGTTCCAAAGATGATATGAGACGTTTACTTGAAAACCGAGGCGTAACTGGTAACTCTGAAATTATTACATATTGTGGTAGCGTGGGAACCCTCTCTGGTTTGGCTTATTACGCACTAAAATCTGCAGATTTGCCAAATGCCAAGTTATACGTTCGCTCATTTAAGGAATGGAAAAATCTTCAAAAGCCTACTGTAAAACAAGAAGACGCCAGTTATTGGGATCTGTCTGCTGAATAACTAAGAAATCTCATTTCTGAGTTTTTTAGTAATTGTAACTTCAACATTATCAAATAACACCATCATCTTTTCTTTGTTTTCTACCAAGTATTCTTCTCCTTTATCTTGTAGCCTAATTTTCCATAATCTGATTTCTCTATGTTCATCAAAGAAATTCTCAATCATTTGTTCCCCTGATTTTGCAGGATCTATGAATTCTTCAAATGCAGTCATTGTTTTTCCTACATCTCCGTCTTCAATGGATTCTTTTGCTAATTGAATTGCTTGACTTAGTTCTTTCAAATTCTTTACTGGTTTAGGTAGTGTCTTTCTTGTAATTCCAAATAATCCTTTTTTCTCTTTACCTATTTTTTCTGCAACATTTGGTGCAAGATCATATATTGGAATTTTACTTAATCCTTCACGTTTTTCATTTTGTACGATTAATCCTTTTTCTAATAATTTCTTTAATGCATTTTCTGCATCAACTTTATCTAGGAATGTTGTCCATACAATTGCACCAAGCGTATGATATCCTTGTCTTACTGATTCTAAAACAACTACTTCTTCAATTCTTTTGAAACCTTCTTCAATTCTCACATTTCTAAAATCTTTATCTCTAATTGATCTTCTTGCATTTTTAACATCGATTTCAATTGAACGTTTCAATGATTCTAATGCTTCTGGTACTTGATTAAGTAATGATAAGAAACATGCTTTGTTGTACCATGCCATTCCATACGTTTCATCTGATTCAATTGCTTTTTCAGCTGCATCTAATGCTTTTGCCCAATTTTTTTGTTCATAGTGTACTAGCCCCTTAAGGTTCCAAGCTTCTGGATTTGCAACATCTATGTCTAAAATTTTATCATATACTTTTAGTGCTTCAGCATGTTCATCAAGATGAAATCTAGCATAACCTAATTTCATTAATGTCTCAATATTGGTTGGGTCGATTCTTAACGCTTGCTCAAAATATGTGATGGCCTCTTCTAATTTCTCATCTGCCATCAAATTGATTCCTTTTTTGAATAATTTTTTACGGTTGTAATCTGAATCTACTAGGCTTGTTTCATCTGTAACCTTCTTTTCTGGTTCAGGTTTCTCCTCCTCCTCTGATTTTTTACTAAATATCTTTTTCACTAGCTCAAAATGCGATTTTCTCTAGTTAAATACCATTTTAATGAGCCTGATATGTTTATTTTGCCACTTTGATCTAATCATGCGATCTAAATACAGAAATACTTGAAATATAAACAAACGATTGTGTCATCTCAGTCACGATTAGAAATTCAAGGACAGGCACCATTTAAACAATCAGGTGTTTATGAAGCTCAAATTGCCATAACTGATAGTAAACCTTCAGACGATGAAATCAGAACTAAACAATATTCTTCACTATGGCGTGGTAATTTTCATTTAAGAGTAAAGGATGGGGTATTTTTTGAAACAATCGGTTCTCCAGAAAACCCACTTCCTTCGTCTATAGGACAACTAGATAAAATTTGGATTGTTGTAACTGATCTGTTTTCTTCTTTACATTCTGTTTTTGACGTTCCTCTGACAAAATCAACATCGTCTTTTAAACCGCAAACTTCTGAAACAATTTCTGAAACACCTAAACCAAAACGTGTTGCAAAACCAACTCCTAAAACTACAACTCAAAGTGTTGGTGTACAGGGAAGTAAAGGTTCAACTGGTCCTCCTGGTCCGCCCGGTGACAAAGGTCCTCTAGGTCCGTCCGGACAACAAGGTCCGCCCGGAACTAAAGGTCCTTTAGGTCCTCCTGGTCCGCCCGGTGACAAAGGTTCAACTGGTGACAAAGGTCCGCCCGGTGACAAAGGAATTGCAGGAGATAGAGGAATTACTGGAGATAGAGGAATTACTGGAGATAGAGGCGATAAAGGCGATAAAGGAGTAACTGGTCCTCCTGGAGATAAAGGCGATAAAGGACCAACAGGTCCAGTTGGCGATAAAGGCCCATATGGATTAAAAGGTCCAGTTGGGCCACCCGGAGAAAAAGGACCAACAGGTTCTCCTGGCGATAAAGGCCCATATGGATTAAAAGGCTCTCCTGGAGAAAAAGGAGACAAAGGTCAACAAGGACCATCTGGCGATAAAGGATTAACCGGACCTCCTGGTCCTGCAGGATTAAAAGGACCAACAGGTCAAGCTGGGGTTCAAGGAGAAAAAGGAATTCAAGGAACTCCTGGTCCGCCCGGTGACAAAGGTCCTCTAGGTCCGCCCGGTGACAAAGGTCCTCTAGGTCCGCCCGGTCCAATTGGCGATAAAGGATTAACAGGCACTACAGGTCCGTCCGGTGACAAAGGTTCAGTTGGTCCGCCCGGTCCAATTGGAGAAAAAGGAAACAAAGGTCCTGAAGGTCCAATTGGAGAAAAAGGTCCGCAAGGTCCGCAAGGTCCAGCAGGATCTAAAGGATTAACAGGTGTTCCTGGACCACAAGGAGAAAAAGGAGAAAAAGGCACTGTGGGCCCAATTGGAGAAAAAGGTCCCTCTGGTTTACCAGGTCCTAATGGAGAAAAAGGTCCGCAAGGTCCGCAAGGATCTCAGGGCGAACGTGGTGTAACTGGTCCACCCGGAGAAAAAGGTCCGCAAGGTCCGCAAGGAATTCAAGGCCCACAAGGTGAACGTGGTCCAATTGGTCCAATTGGCTCTATTGGTGAACAAGGTCCAGTCGGAGGACAAGGTCCAGTCGGTCCTGCAGGTCCAAGAGGTCCGCCAGGTCCGCCAGGAGAAAAAGGACCATCCGGTGGAATGTCTTCTGAACAAAAAGCACTCTTTAAAGAATTATTAGAAATCTTGACAAACAAAAATGCCATTACTACTGAAGAACAAATTAAATTAATGAGTTATTTATACTAGTTATTTTTCAAATAACTTCTTGTATTGTTTTATTCAATTTGAATTTTTATTTTAAAAAATACAGAACTACCAAACATAGCGGTAGAAATACCTGATCGGACTATTGTAAAAGCACCTGATACTTGGAATGGACAACTCATACTAAAACCCTCCAATACATCATGACGCATGCCAGATATGCAAACCCCAAATAATTCTCACAGTTCTTTTCGTATCTTACTGCTGTTCTGTGAAACCCACACTTGAGCCATGCGAAGAACCGTTCCACGACAAACCTTGTCTTGCCATGATGCTTTTGATTCCTGTTTTGTGCAATTTTCTTTGAGCTCTTTTTGTACGGGATGCGGCAGCTGATTCCATGACATCTCAGATAGTCTCTGATGTATTTTGCATCATAACCCCTATCTGCGTATGCAGAAGCAATCGCACGTCCCAAATCATCACCTGCCAGTTCTGAAATGTCTTCCAGCACGTCAATGAATTTCGTACTGTCATGCTCGTTTGCGGGACTGGT
Organism: Candidatus Nitrosopumilus sp.; assembly: GCA_963422575.2. Classification (GTDB taxonomy): domain Archaea; phylum Thermoproteota; class Nitrososphaeria; order Nitrososphaerales; family Nitrosopumilaceae; genus Nitrosopumilus. Next base: position 203,370 of record CAXXKU010000001.1, read on the forward strand.
CCCAGCTGAGATCAGCAGTCCCGTCTTATCCACTGCGACACGAATCTTCGTGCCTGAAATCCTCTTGAATCCGTCACATCCTATTTTATCCCCCCTTTTTTGGCGGCAATCGACGAGGAGTTAATTGATATCTTTTGGAGGTCAATCCTGCCTTGCCTGTGTGCGGATTTTATTAGTTTGGAGAGAATTTTCTTCCATATTCCTTTTTGTTGTAACTCTTGGAATCGAAGATGTGCAGTGGATTTTGAGCCGTACTTGTCTGGCATGTCTGCCCATCTGCATCCGGTAGTTAAGACAAACAAAACTCCGTTGATTGTCGTCCTGTCATCACATCTTGGACGTCCTGTTTTGGCAGGTTTTGGTAATTGCGGTGCAATGGTACTCCATTGGGCATCTGAGATTTCTTTATGAATCATGAAAAATGTTTCAACAATGCTGTTCTTAGATCTGTATTGTCATGAATAATTTACTAAATGATCTGTTTTAGGATCAGTTAAGCTCAATCAGATTGATTGTCTTTCCCAATAATTACTCAAAAATAGTTGGTGGCAACAGGTTTACAATCACCTTAAACTACTATTAGTTGCTGATCTTTTAGATCGCATTGAATCAAAATCAGCAAAAGCAGAAACGTTATCCCCCTAGATGCAATTGCTGAATACCAACAAAACATCTCACTCATTTATCAGGCATAAAAAAATTCTTGATACAATTATTCCTACATTGTAAATTATATGACATGAATTTTTTGATGATATTTGTTAGATCCATTGAATTTCTTGTTTTTTGATTCAATGGGATAAATCTCGTAAAACTTAAATTCATAATGACGCGGACTTTACGAGGGTCACAATTACTACAAAGAAATCAAACCACGCAAAAAAGTTTGGAAAGTTGATTTTTGATGATGGCACTGTTCTTGATGGTGAAGGCTTTGGTTATTCCACAACTGTTTTTGGTGAAATTGTGTTTAATACTGGAATGGTTGGCTATACTGAAGCACTTACAGATCCATCCTACAATGGTCAAATTCTCACACTAACCTATCCGCTTGTTGGGAATTATGGTGTTCCCGATCCATCTGTTAAGGATGATGATGGGATTTCAAGATTTTTTGAGTCTGATAGAATACAAACCCGTGGATTAGTAGTTCATGAATTGTCTCTAACTGCAAGTCATTGGAATCTTTCAATGACTTTAGATGAATGGATGAATAATGAAAAAATACCTGGAATCTCAGGAATTGACACTAGAGAACTAACAAAGAAACTTCGAACTGGTGGCGTTATGATGGCAGCACTTGTTGTTTCTGATGTTGAAATTGATGTCAAATCCATCAAAAAACAACTTGAATCTGCAAAGCATTATGATTCTGAACAATTTATGGGCGTAGTATCAACTAAAGAAGAACAAGTATTTGGAAAGGGGGCTAAATCTGTTGTTGTAATTGATACTGGTGCTAAAAATGCAATTTTAAGAAATGTTCGTGAGCTTGGTTACAAAGCAATTTTGGTACCTTGGAATACGTCTTATGAAAAAATAATGTCTTATAATCCAGAAGGTGTTGTACTTAGTAGCGGTCCTGGTGATCCACAAAAATGTCCCAACACAATTGATACTGCTAAAAAATTAATTGAAAATAATATTCCTACACTTGGTATTTGTTTGGGTGCGCAAATAATTGGCATTGCAGGAAACACTGAAACTTACAAACTAAAGTATGGGCACCGTGGACAAAACAAACCTTGTATTAATTTAGAAAATAACCAAGTGTATGTTACAAGTCAAAATCATGGATATGGAATAACTCCTGAATCTATTGAAAAATCGGATTTCAAATTATGGTTTACAAATGCAGATGACAAAACAGTTGAAGGAATAAAACATAAAAAACAAAACTGTGTTGCAGTGCAATTTCATCCAGAAGCTGCACCAGGTCCGTTTGATTGCAAGTTTGTTTTTGAAGAACTCAAACACCTTATGGAGGAAAATTAATTGCCAAAGAATGAATCATTAAAGAAAATTCTTGTACTGGGAAGTGGAGCAATTAAAATCGGTGAAGCTGGTGAGTTTGATTATTCTGGAAGTCAGTGTCTTAAAGCAATACACGAAGATGGATTAAACAGTGTTTTAATCAATCCAAATATTGCTACTATTCAGACTGATACTAGATTTGCAGACCAAGTGTATCTTCTTCCAGTAAATGCTGAATATGTAGAATCCATCATTGAAAAAGAAAGGCCTGATGGAATTATGCTTGCATATGGAGGACAAACTGCTCTAAATTGCGGTGTCAATTTGGATGAATCTGGAATTCTCAAAAAATATGGTGTTAGTGTGCTTGGTACTCAGATTGCTGGAATTCAAAAAACTGAGGATAGACAGCTCTTCAAGGATTCTATGGACGGATCAGGCGTACCTGTGTTGAAAAGCAAGACTGTCACTAATTTTGATGATGCAAAAAAAGCAGCCGAAGAATTATCCTATCCTGTAATTATTCGAGTTGCCTATACTTTAGGTGGTCGAGGTGGAGGGATAGCACATAATGAAATTGAACTCCATGAAATTGTTGAACGAGGCCTAAAGGCCAGCCTTGTTGGCCAAGTGTTAGTTGAAGAATACATTGGTCATTGGAAACAAATTGAATATGAGGTAATGCAAGATTATGATGGCAATAATGTAATTGTATGCAATATGGAAAATATACTTTCCATGAAAGCTCACACTGGTGATAACATTGTAGTTGCCCCTTCTCAAACAATTGACAATCATGAATATCACATGTTACGTTCTGCTGCATTGCGTGCAACAAAACATGTTGGAATTGTTGGTGAATGTAATATTCAATATGCCCTTGCACCTGATTCTGACAAATATGTTGCAATCGAAATTAATCCTAGACTTTCCCGTTCTTCTGCACTTGCAAGTAAAGCCACTGGTTATCCGTTGGCATACATGTCTGCAAAGATTGGATTAGGTTATAATTTATCAGAACTCGTAAACAGAATTACTAAAAGTACCACTGCTTGCTTTGAACCATCCCTTGATTATATTGTATGTAAACACCCACGATGGGATTTTGGAAAGTTTGATCTAGTAAATCGACGACTCGGACCCACTATGAAATCAGTTGGAGAAGTCATGGCAGTTGGTAGAACGTTTGAAGAATCATTCCAAAAAGCAATTCGAATGTTGGATATTGGAAATGATGGACTAGTTTTGAATCGTGTAAACGGAAAAAAATACACTGAAGAAGAAATTGAGTATAAACTATCTCATCATGATGATCAAATTTTGTATCATGTTGCTATTGCACTTAAAATGGGAATATCTGTTGAGAGGATTTACAAATTATCTACAGTTGATCCTTGGTTTATAGAAAAAATAAAAAATATTGTAAATATTGAAGAAAAATTAAAGGAATCAGAACTTGATGAGTCTCTTCTTTGGGAGGCAAAAAAACTAGGTTTCGCAGATAAACAAATTGCTCGTGCTAGAGATACTACTCCTGACGAAATTCGTATTTTACGCAAGAAATTAGGTGTAGTTCCATCTGTAAAACAAATTGACACGCTTGCTGCTGAATGGCCTGCAGTAACAAATTATCTCTACATGACTTATGGCGGAAATACAAATGATGTGATTGTACCTAAAGACGAGAAAGGAGTTGTTGTGATTGGTGCAGGACCTTACCGAATTGGAAGTAGTGTGGAGTTTGATTGGGGTACTGTTAACATGGTTTGGGGATTGCAGGCAAATGGCGAAAAAAATGTTTCAGTAGTTAATTGCAATCCTGAGACTGTCTCTACTGATTATGATATTTGTACTAGATTATATTTTGAGGAATTAACTCAAGAAAGAATTTTGGATATTACGGAATTTGAAAATCCAAAGGGCATCATTACTTGTGTTGGTGGTCAAACTGCAAACAATCTAACCCTTGGTCTTGCACAACATGATGTGAATATTTTGGGAACTAGTGCACATGATGTTGATAGAGCAGAAGACCGTTCAAAGTTTAGTGCAGAACTTGATAAACTCCACATACAGCAACCACGTTGGCAAGCGTTTTCAAATCTTAATGAGGCAAAATCATTTGCACAAGAAGTTGGGTTTCCTGTAATTGTTAGACCCTCTTATGTTTTATCTGGAGCTGCAATGAAAGTTGTATGGTCCCAAGAAGAATTAAAAACTTATGTTAAAGAGGCAACTGATGTATCTCCAGATCATCCTGTTGTAATATCCAAATTTATGTTAAATTCTCTTGAAGTAGATGTTGATGGAATTAGTAATGGAAAACAAGTGATAATTGGCGCAATAGTTGAACACATTGATAGTGCAGGTGTACATTCTGGTGATGCCATGATGGTAATTCCTCCATGGCGTCTAAGTAACAAAATTATTGAAACCATTAATGAATATACAAAAAAGATTGCATTGACCTTTGATGTCAAAGGTCCGTTTAATCTGCAATTTTTGGTCCATGATGATCATGTCTATGTAATTGAGTTGAACATCCGTGCATCCCGTTCCATGCCTTTTGTCTCAAAATTGGTTAAAACTAATTTGATTTCTCTTGCATCAAAGGCTATTTTGGATAAACCTCTGCCTGAAATTCCTGAAAATAAATGGCAAAAAATCCATAATTATGGCATCAAAGTTCCGCAGTTTTCATTCATGCAACTTGAGGGTGCCGATATTGCTTTAGGCGTTGAAATGCAATCTACTGGTGAGGCTGCATGTTTTGGTGACAGCTTTTATGATGCTCTGGCAAAAGGTTTGGCCTCTGTTGGCTATAATTTGCCAAATACTGGAACTGCTTTGGTAACTGTTGGCGGTGCTCAGAATAAGGAAAAACTTGTTGCATCTATTGCCAAACTAAAACATCTTGGATTCAAAATATTGGCAACTGAACACACTGCTGAATTTTTTGAAGAGAAAATTGGACAAATAGAAATTGTTCATAAAATTTCAGAGCCTGAGAGAAAACCAAACATATCTGATCTTCTTTATGAACGTAAAATTGATTTTATCATAAATATCCCAAGTACTTCTACATTGGAAAAATATGTTGGAATGTTAGATGATGAATATCAAATAAGGCGTAAATCATTGGAATTGGGAATTCCTGTTTTGACTACTATTGAGTTGTCAGATTCCTTTGTAAAAACTTTGGAATGGCTTAAAGATAATAAAACTACAAAAAACCCAATTGAACCATACGATGAATATAATTAATTTGTGTTAATATTACAAAACTTGTTTAATTATTGATTCGTTTCCTAGTATTGCTCCCTCTAATGAAACAATTTTTGCAGATGTAATTTCTTTTATTCTCTTAATTATTGGAGAAATGGATTTTTTGTAAGCTCGTTTTTGTGTTGCATAAAAATACTTGTTAAATGATGGAATTATGGTGATCTCTAGTTCTCCTGAACTTGATGGAAATATTTTTTGTTTGTCTATTTTTAATGAAACCCATACTCTCTGTCCGTTCATTACAGAATCTTCTTGAAAAAATACTGGGTGGACATGTCCCATGACAATTTTATCCACATGTGAAAAATTCTCTGAAGGCATTGTGTGTCCATGCGTAAATAATACATTTTCTTCTACCATTCCAGCTGAACTAATCATTGTAATGTCATCTGGTACTAGTCTCTGAATATTTGCATCATGATTTCCAGGAATGAGTACTACATCAGATTTTTGTTTAATTTTTTCAAAAAATAATGGCACTTCATCCCATTCACTTTTTGAGATGCTTTTTACACTTGATTTTATGTCTCCTAACAGAATCACCGAGTCTGGTTTTTCGTCATCTATTATTTCTGATAACTCTTGAATTGTTTCATTTATTGTTGAATTCTTACCTAGGAAAATCTCATTTGATGCCATTTTATTTTCAAATCCTATGTGCACATCTGTTACTATGAGATTTTTCCTCTTACCTTCTAAAACTAATGCTGGTTTTGATGGCATGATTCTAGTTTGTAACATCAAAGTTATACTGCAGATATCTGATTAAATCCTTATGACCAAAGATTTTGATAGAATTGAATCTATTGTTTCTGAAAAACGTGTAAAATTACATGTTTTTGAGCCCAGTCAACGACAAATTTGGACTGTTGTTGGAAAGGGAGAAGAACATTGGATTGATCCTGATGGTAATTATTGCTCTTGCGCTGGATTTTATTTTGGTAAACTAAATGGTAAAACAACCTGTTATCACTTAGACTCTGCCGAACTTGCAAAACGAGAAGACAATATTGAAAAAGTTATTTTTTCTGATGATGAGTTCTCTGATTTTCTTTCAGGCCTTCTTTCTGATTTGTAATTCTTGTTATTCGAACATGTTAATAACTAGAAATTTTATAAAAAAACATGGATGATAGTCAACAAAATTCTGAAATTGAAAAAATTGCCAATCTTATGATTCATGATAATCTTTCTCCTGATGAGCAAGATGTTGCAAAATTGGAAAAATACAAAAATCAGATTAAGCAAGATTGTGATCTTGATGATGATCAGGCAATGAAATTAGTTTATGAGACTCTGTTGTTTAGAAAACTAAAAAGTACTGATTCAGGTGATTTGTTAGAAAAAGGTAATAATTTTGGTGCCGGATTTAGTTGATCTCACTCTAACTGTATAGTTTCAATATCATCTTTTGAAACACCTTTCCAAAGACCAATCATTCCTTCTGGCTCTACTTCTTCAACTTTTGTAATTCGTTGAATTTTGATATGATCTGGGTTTGGTGGCATCCATAACATTGCCATGTAATCCCCTACATTTCCAACTTTATTTGGTAATGCCATGGTGATTTTGTCTCCTGCAAATCCTTTTGCAGTAAGTGCATTTGTTGCTTTTTCTTTTAGATCCATTCTTCCATGAAGGAAAAGATATACCTCTTTTTGAGTATCAATTTCTGCCATGAATCCTCTGATTTTTCTAACTAAATCAATCTTTCCTGATCTAATCCCTTCCAAAAAGGGTTAAATTAGAACACTCAAAAATCCTAACTGTGAAAATCTTCACTGTTGGTAGCAAATCGTTTGTAACTAGTTTCCAATTGGCAGGTGTTCCTGGTATTATTTCTGAAACTCCTCAAAAGGCCTTGGATGATATTAGAAAGTTAACTGATGACTCTGATGTGGGGTTAGTTCTTGTTAGTGATGATATTACAGCAGCAATTAATGATGAATTAACTGCATTACGAGCTGAAAGATCTACTCTAGTTTTTGCATTACCTGCAACTGGAAGTGATAAAACTGAAGTTGATTACAGAGTAATGCTGAAAAAGATTCTTGGTGTCTAGTTCTTTTAATCTACTTATACCCAATTCTTTAATGTTTTACGATGAAAACTGCATCTGTTAAAGAACCATCCGTCATCTCTGTTGATGATACTGACAAACCAATCTTGAATTCTGGTGAAATTCTAGTACAGATGCATGCTTGTGGAATTTGTGGTTCTGATTTGGAAAAAGTTTTTGGCCAGTATGGTCAACCATCTATGCGTTTGGGACATGAACCTGCTGGCGTAGTTTTGGATGTTGGTACTGATGTGACTGAATTCAAAAAAGGTGATAGAGTATTCACACATCACCATGTTCCTTGTTATGACTGTCATTTCTGTAATCACGGTAATGAGACAATGTGTCAAAAATATTATGAAACTAATCTTTCGCCTTGTGGATTATCTGAAGAGTATGTTGTACCTGCATGGAACGTTTCTCATGGTGGCGTTTTAAAAATATCTGATGCTCTAAGCTTTGAGGAGGCCGCAATGATTGAGCCATTGGCATGTTGTGTTAGGGCATGGACAAAATATTCTTATCACGAAAATGATTCTGCTGCAATTTTTGGTGTAGGCTCGACTGGAATGATGCATGTGATGTTAGCACATGCAATGAAATTTTCTAAAATTTTTTGCTTTGATGTAAATGATTTTAGGTTAGATTTTGCAAAAAAATTCAACATAACTGAATCAATTAATTCTATGGATGAAAATAGAAAACAAAAGATTCTAGATCTTACTGATGGTATGGGGGCGGATGTCGCTATTGTTGCTACAAGTAGTCTCAAAGCACTTGAGGATGCAATTGATATGGTGAGAAAAGGCGGCTCTGTGATGATGTTTGGTGTTCCTTCAAAAGGAGCAAAATTAGATTTAGATATGAGTAAATTCTATTCTAAAGAAATAACTCTTGTTACTAGTTATGCTGCATCTGATAATGACACCAAGGAAGCACTACATCTCATTGAGTCTTCCCAAATAGATGTTAGGCAACTAATCACTCATACTTATCCTATCGATGATTCTCAAAAGGCATTTGATCATGCACATAGTGGCGATAATGCAATGAAAATAATTATAACAAAATAAGAAAGGCTTAAGAAAGGTATTTCTATTCTTTCAAAATCGAAGAGTTGTGGATTGGGGATTAAAAAATAGACTGTCTCGTATCATTAAATCTGACAATCGTGCATTAATGCTGGCAGTAGATCATGGGTATTTTCTTGGACCTACTGAAAAATTAGAACAGCCTAGACAAGTAATTGAACCTCTTTTGAAACATTGTGACTCTTTAATGGTTACACGAGGCGTTCAACGAACTTCTGTTCCTGCAAGCACTGACACTCCTATGGTGTTGAGAGTGTCTGGAGGTTCTAGTATTATTGGTGAGGATTTATCTCAAGAAGACATTACGGTTTCAATTGAAGATGCACTAAGACTCAATGTTAGTGCAGTTGCAATGTCTATCTTTGTTGGTTCAAAATATGAATATCAAACAATCGGTAATCTTGGAAAATTAGTAAATGAGGCAGAAAAGTATGGAATTCCTGTTTTAGCTGTGACAGCAGTTGGAAAAGAATTAGGTAAAGATGCAAGATATCTCTCTTTGGCATGTAGGGTCGCAGCCGAACAAGGAGCTCATATTGTCAAAACATACTATTGTGATAATTTTGAAAAAGTCGTTCAATCGTGCCCTGTACCAATTATTGTTGCAGGCGGGAAGAAAATTCCAGAACATGATGCCTTACAATTGACTTACAATTCTGTCAAAGCAGGTGCTATTGGAGTTGATATTGGGCGAAATGTATGGCAATCCGAACATCCTGTTGCTATGATTAAAGCAGTCAAAGCAATTGTTCATGGAAGTTCAAATGTTGATCAAGCATACAGTTTATACAAAAAATTGGCTAATGAAGACTCAAGAAACAAACCTAATCAAAACAAACCAAAGAACAAACCTAATCAATCTAAAAAATAGATTATTTTTCTATCTTTGATAAATGAATATGTGCAATTTTCCATGTTGGCTGTTTTACTAACACAAATGTTGCACGTCCATTAATTGTCATGTGTTTCCCTGTGAATGCTTTATTGTCTACTAGCATTCCTTTTTGAATTAATTCTAATGCCACAATTACAGTGTCTCCAAATATGCTAATTTTTGGATTTTTTATCTCATAGGCATAATCTGAAATACTTACAAATCGTAATTCTTCTAGTTCTATGGTAGTTTGATAATCTTTTAGATCATATGGCGGTAAATCACTAAAACTTGAAAATCTGGAATCATTTAGGTGGATGCCTTTTAATGCTTCTAGTTCTTTTGTTATTCCTACTTGAAATAACGTTTCAATAATTTTTATAATTTCTTCATTATCTGACAAAAACAGTCATCTCAAATATGAAAATTGTCAGTTTAAGTCTTCTGTAAATTATGGATGATTCTACTTAATTCTGGCTATTTTGTCCATTAATTTTATAAACAATCTAGTGTTTTTAGGTACTATGCCGACCCCAGTAGATTCCTTGCAATTTTTACTACTGGAGGTTCTAAACTAAAGTTTCGTAACCACGTGACTTTACTAGATTAAAATTATGGAGAGAAATTTGATGAATAAAATGGAAACTATGACAGGTGCAAAGGCTTTGATGACAGCCATGGAAAAAGAAGGCGCCAAACAAGTATTTGGTTTACCGGGAGGCGCAAATCTTCCAATGTATGATGAGTTTGCCAGATGTGATATTAGACATATTTTGACAAGACATGAGCAATCTGCATCTCATATGGCTGATGGTTTTGGTCGAATTAGTAGAAAACCTGGTGTTTGTTTTGCAACATCTGGACCCGGCGCTACCAATATCTTAACTGGCATTGCAACTGCACAAGCTGACTCTTCTCCTATGATTGCTGTAACTGGTCAAGTATCTGTCGATATGATTGGGCGTGATGCATTTCAAGAAAGTGATATTATTGGAATGGCAAATCCTGTTGTAAAATATGCATTTCAACCAAGAACTTCTGCAGAAGTTCCTGAAGTTGTAAGAAAAGGATTTTACATTGCAGAAACTGGCCGACCTGGACCTGTGTTAATTGACATCCCAAAAGATGTTCAAACAGGTAAAGCAGACATGACATTTCCAGATGAATTTAAAATTCAAGGTTATCATCCTTGGACTGATCCTGATATTGTTGCAGTTGAAAAAGCAATTGATATGTTACTTGGTTCTGAAAAACCGATTATATTAGCTGGTGGCGGAACTATAATTTCATCTGCCTTTGCTGAATTACAATCTATTGCTGAAACTCTTATGCTTCCAGTAGTTACTACTTTCAAAGGAAAGGGGGCATTTCCTGAAACTCACCCATTGTCATTAGGCCCAATTGGAATGCACGGACATGCTGAAGCAAACAAAATGATGGCTGAAGCTGACTGTGTGTTGGCAATAGGCACTAGATTCTCTGACAGGTCTGTTGGAACTTTTGAGGCTTTTGAGAAAAGATTGAAAATTATTCATATGGATGTTGACCCAGCTGAGATTGGCAAAAACCAAAATGCTCAGATTGCAGTAGTTGGGGATGTACGTGCGTCCCTTAGAATTATGGTAAAATTACTTTTGCAAAGAGCCATTAAAAAAACTGAAGATACTACTTGGATTAAACACGTTAAAGAAACTAAAGCGTATTGGAAAGAAAATTTGAAAATACATCCAGGTGAAATGGGTTCTGCAAAAATTTTAAGAAAACTTAGGGAGTTATTGCCAAAAGAGTCGGTCATAACTACCGAAGTAGGACAACATCAGATGTGGGCATCATTATTTTATGACGTAATTCAGCCTGGCACTTTCTTTAGTTCCACTGGACTTGGCACTATGGGTTGGGGATTTCCTGCATCTATTGGTGCCAAAGTTGCAAGACCTGACGTTCCAGTTGTAGATATTGCAGGCGATGGGAGCTTTAGTATGACTGAAAATTCTCTTGCAACTGCAGTTTTAGAAGATATTCCAGTAATTGTTTTTGTTTTGAATAATTCTTCATTGGGAATGGTAGCTCAATGGCAAAGAACTTTCTATGATAGACGGATGATCGGAGTAGATCAACAGCATTGTCCTGATTATGTTAAATTAGCTGAATCATATGGTGCACAAGGACTTCGAGCACAATCAATGGATGAACTTGACAAAGCTGTCAAAACTGCCCTAAGCAGTGATGTTGCAACAGTCATTGATATTCCAATTGACCCTGAAGAAGACGTATTGCCATTTGTTGCACCTGGAACTTCGCTTTCGGATATGATCTTGCCATCGTAGTGATTAATGATGTGGGCGATTCTCTCTATTTTAGTTGAAAACAAACCGGGAATTTTGTTTAAGATAACTCATCTTTTCAGAGCAAGGAATTTCAATATTGAGAGTATTTCAGTAGGTGTGACTGATAATCCTGATTATTCAAGAATTACTATTACTACTATTGAAGATGAAAAACGAGTAATACAAATCGTAAAACAACTCGACAAAATGATCGATACTGTAGAGGTTAAGCATTTAGATGAGCACAAAACAGTTTATCGAGAGCTTAGTATTTTTAAGATAAACCTACGTAATGCTAGCGATAGTATGGAGATTAACAAATTGGCAAATGCATGTGGCGGTAAGGTACATGATGTGAAGAAAGACTCTCTTATGGTAGAGTTGACTGCCACACCTGATCAAATCAAAGCATTTGAAGAATTGGCAAAACCCTTTGGAATTATTGATGTTGCAAGAACTGGCGTTGCTGCTTTGCAAAGGAGCGGGGCATGAATGTTAGAATTTTTGATACCACGTTAAGAGATGGAGAACAAACTCCTGGGATTTCATTATCTCCAGATCAAAAATTATCCATTGCTAAGAAACTTGACACACTTGGAGTTGATGCAATTGAAGCTGGATTTCCGGTAATTTCTGAAGGTGAATTAAAAGCAGTCAAGATGATTGCCAGTGCAGGACTATCTTGTGAAATTGCAGGATTGACTAGAACTATCAAAAAAGATATTGATGCTGCAATTAATGCTGGATTAAATTATGTTCATACATTCATTGCTACCTCTGATATCCACTTGGAACATAAACTCCAAATGACTAGAGATCAGGCACTTGAGAAAGCAATTGATGCAGTAGAATATGGTAAATCTCATGGATTACAAGTAGAATTTTCAGCTGAAGATGCTACTAGAACTGATAGAGAATTCTTGAAAAAAGTATTTGGCGAAGTTGCAAAAGCAGGAGCTGACAGAATTGACATCCCTGATACCGTAGGGTATTCTACTCCTGAATATATTACAGAAATTACACGAGATGCAATTGATGCAACAAAACTTCCAGTAAGTGTTCACTGTCACAATGATTTTGGTTTGGCAGTTGCAAATGCTTTATCTGGAATTCGTGCAGGTGCTCAATGTGCACATGTTACAATTAATGGTATTGGAGAGCGTGCAGGAAATGCATCACTAGAAGAATTTTCTATGGCGTTGCAATGCTTGCAGCACGAACAAAAGTATGAAACTAACATCAACTCTGAATTAATTTATGACACATCTAGATTTGTTTCAAAAATTGTAGGAATTCAAGTTCAACCTAACAAGGCAATTGTAGGCGATAATGCATTTGGTCACGAATCTGGAATTCACACTCATGGTGTTTTGAGCAATCCCCTTACATACGAGCCAATTAGTCCTGAATTAGTTGGCAGGAAGAGATGGCTTCAAGTTGGAAAACATGCTGGATTGCATGGAATGAATGCAATGCTTGCCGAATATGGTATAAAGCCAACTGATGAACAATCACAACAAATTCTTGACAAAGTCAAAGTTTTGGGTGATCAAGGTGAATTAATCACAGATGTTGAGTTGCTTTCTATTGCAAGTGATACTTTAGGTGAGAAAGGAATTCAAAGAATTGTCCAGTTAACTGGATTTTCAGTATCTACTGGCATTGGAACTATGCCATACGCATTTGTAAAATTAAACATAGGCGGTAAGGATTTTATCGGAACTGATTATGGTGTTGGTCCAGTTGATGCTGCATTAAATGCTATTCAGAAAATTACTGGAAAGATTTCAGAATTAAGAATTAAAGACTATAGTTTGGCGTCTATCTCTGGTGGCTCTACTGCATTATGTGCCGTGACAATTAGTGTCGAGGATGCACAAGGAAACAGCGTTTCTGCAAAATCTGTTGGTGAAGATATCGTTACAACAAGTGTTCAATCTGTAATTGATGGAATTAATCGAATCATGCTCAAAAAGATGCTTAAAAAGAAAAACAGGTAAGCTAAATCCTAAAATTCCCTTTGTTGTAGTGCATTATCATGTATAAAATCTCATTAATTACTGGCGATGGAATCGGTCCTGAATTGTCTGACTCTGCAATTTCTGTATTAAACACAATTAATGATAAATTTGATTTCAAATTTGGCATTACAACATTGTCTGCTGGAGATAAAGCACTTGAGCAAACTGGAAAAGCACTTCCTGATGAAACCGTTGATGCCATTAAACGATCTGATGTGTGTTTGAAAGCGCCTGTTGGTGAAAGTGCAGCTGATGTCATAGTGGTGTTGAGACGAATGCTTGATCTTTATGCTAACATTAGACCTGCTAAATCCTACCCACATATGCCTGCATTACGTGATGACATTGACATGGTAATAGTTCGTGAGAATACTGAAGACCTTTACACTGGTAAGGAATTTAGTTTGGGAAATTCTGCAGTTGCCTTGAGAATAATTTCTGAGGTTGCATCAAAACGAGTTGCAAAATATGCATTTGAATCTGCAAAACAACGTGATTCTATGAAGAAAGTTACCTGTGTTCATAAATCAAATGTTATGCGTGTTACAGATGGTTTGTTTGCAAAAGCTTGTACTGATGTTTCCAAAGATTATCCCGATATCGCATTTGAACAGATGTATGTTGATGCATGTGCTATGAATTTAATTCGCCAACCAGAACAATTTGATGTTGTAGTGACTACCAATCTTTTTGGCGATATTTTATCTGATGAATCTTCCCAAGTTGTAGGTGGGTTGGGAATGGCACCTGCTGCCAATATTGGTGATGCTTTTGCATTGTTTGAACCAGTTCATGGTGCTGCATTTGATATTGCAGGGCAAAATATTGCAAATCCTTCCTCCTTCTTACTTTCAATCAAAATGATGTTTGATTGGCTTGGTACAAAACACAATGATCCTAAATGTTTTGAAATGGGACAAAAATTGGAATCCACCATCTTTGATTTAGTGAAATCTGGTATCAAAACTAAAGATATTGGTGGCGATAAAACTACCTCTGAATTTACAAAACAAATTACTGATAATATCTAAAAATTAACCCTCTGTTCTTGGCGTTGTTTTTTTGTAACATTCTGTCTGGAAATTTTTGGTTTGTCTGATTTTGCAAAATCTCTATGACAATCACATTGACATGATTCTATAATACATGAGTGCTTTTTACAATCCGGACATTTTTTACATCTTCCAGATTTCATTCTCAACTCTTCTATTCTGCCTTCTTTTTCAAACATGAATTATTGAGATGCGTCTGTTTCAAAAGCATTCTGGTGTATTCTAATTAAATCCTAATTTTTATTAATTACAAGTATTGCTAGTTCTCAAATGGCAAAATGTTGCATTTGTAATCTTGTTGAAGGTACTCTAAAAATTAGTGATGGTAACCCAAAATACAAAGGCAAACCCATCTGTAAAGAGTGCCAAGGATACCGTAAACTTTTGAAAGAAACTAAATAGTTATTCTGATTCTTTTGGTTTATTTTTTGCTGCCCATTCTTCATACATTTTGATTAGTTCATCTACATCCTTTCCGTCTTCAGAATATGTCACAATTACTCCAAATGTTCCTTTTTTATCATGACCTCTTGCAAAATACCCCCAAAATGAGTCTGGTAATCTTTGAAAACTGTTTGAATCATGTGATACGCCAATCAAATTGTTCCCAATAACTTCTACAACTTTTTTTGCATTTTCTTCTTTGATCATGATTTGTTCTGTCTTTATCTCAATAAAAATCTGAATTTTTGATTAAGACAAGTCATGTCCACAAGCAGGACTAGTTTTTAGCTTGCAGTAATCACAACCACATTTGGGACATGCTTTTATCGCATCTAATGGAAATGCCATGACTAGTATCACGAAATTTATTTTTAGGCTTTTGTGTGTCTATGGGAATAGCCTATCTGGATCTCTTGGGTATAACACCACTTCACGAACATTGTCGATTCCAATGAGTGCGGTCATCAATCTGTCTAACCCCATCCCCCATCCCGAATGTGGCGGCATTCCCCAATCAAATGTCTTTAGATGGTCTGTAAACTGAGCAGGATCCAAGTCTTGCTCTTTTAATCTTGTTTTTAGCATGTCTGGATTGTGCAATCTAGTTCCTCCAGATGATAGTTCCAGATATCCGTACTGTAAGTCAAAAGAACGCGATAATGTCGCATCTTCATCTTTTTCTCTAATGTAAAATGGTTTTAACTTCATTGGCCAATCAGTCAAAAAGTAAAATCCTGGATGGTTTTTTCCGATAATTCTGAGATGTGAATCAAGTAAGTCATCTCCAAACTCTACTTTTTCACCTGTTTGTTTTAGTTCTTCAATACATTGATTGTATGTAATTCTCTCAAATGGTGATGATGGGACTTCTATTGTATGCTCTGTTACTTCTTGTTCTTTTTTACAATTTTCAGCCGCAAATTTGTATACGTCCATTACTAGTGATTCTAAAACATCCATGACATCATTGTAATCCATAAATGCAGCTTCAATGTCGATACTGGTAAATTCACTCAAGTGTCTTCCTGTATGTGAATTCTCTGCTCTGTAAAAGTTTGAAATCTCAAATACCCTTTCTAGTCCAATTGTCATTTGTTCTTTGTACAGTTGTGGGCTTTGTGCCAAATATGCAGTCTTTCCAAAATAGTCTAATGAAAATAAATCTGCACCTCCTTCACTTGCACTGCCGATAATTTTTGGAGTAGTAATTTCTATGAATTTTTTTTCTGCTAATGTTTTACGAAGCGATTGTAATACATAATGTCTTAATTTGAAAATTGATGCTGTTTTTTGATTTCTCATATCTAGTGCACGGTGATTTAATCTTGTGTCTATGTTGCTTTCTAATCTACCGATAGGATCTACTGGTAATGGATGAATTGCTTTTCCTAAAATCTCTATTTCATCTGCTTTTACTTCAAAAGCAAAATCCCTTGCTTTGGTTTCTTGTACTATTCCTTTAATGCTTACGACGCTTTGACGATTAATTTCTCCTAGGTTGTCATTTAGTTCTCCTTTGACAATAACTTGGGATATTCCAGATACATCACGTAATGTGATAAATGACATCTTTCCCAATTTTCTAAGGTCTTCAATCCATCCCCCAAGCGTTACTTGTTTTCCAATTAATTCTGATGTCAACTCTGCAACATCGTGAGTTTTTACAAAAACCATTTTCTCTACCTTTTATCCTCGAATTCTATCTCAATGTCAAGGTTTCGGGCATTTTTTACAACTTGTACAACTTTTTCAGTATCTATTGGAAATTTTGGAGTCCATTTGCCTGATACCACTGCTTTTGTTTTTTGATCTCCTCCCGGAGCCCAAACTGAGTTAATTGATAAAATTTTAGTTGGAAAGAACATGTCTTCTATGAATTTTTTGTCTGTCTCATCAGCTTCTATGAGCCATATTTTGCCCTTGAATTGGCCTTGTAATGTTCTGTATAGTGTGCGACTTTGTCTTATTTTCATTATGTCTTTTTTTGCCAATGACAAGACAAAATTTCCCTCAAATTCCTTACAGGAGCATAGTGTAAAATCTTCGATCACGTTGTTTGTCTTTGCAATTTTTGCTAAAATGATGGATGCATCAACGTCAGCTTTAGTGAGTTCTCCTGTCTCTACTTTGTTTTCACATTGAGGGCAAAGAACGGCGTTTTTTGCATCAAAACCACAAATTGGAAGTTTCATTTAAATCGACTTTTATCATTCTGATATTGTTGTTTATATCCCTTAGTGCAAAACAGAAATTCTAGTATGGATCTATGAAACATATGACTTTTCTAAAAATAAATGGACTAACATCCAGATATGCCTCTTCTAATGGTCCAGTTTATGCAGTTGATGATGTAGATTTTGATTTGAATGATGGCAAGTCCATAGGAATTGCAGGTGAGAGTGCATGTGGAAAAAGCACTTTGGGATTGTCTCTCATTAGAATGCTTTCTGGTGGCAGAACTGAAGGTGAGATTCTCTTTGATGGTGAATCTCTTTTAGATATGTCTGAATCTGATTTTGATAAAAAATTTAGATGGAAAAAAATCTCTATGATTTTTCAGGGTGCCATGAATGCACTGGATCCTGTTTTTACTATTGATTATCAATTCACTGAAATTCTAAAACAACATGACTTTAATGGCGATTTTAAACATGCTGTCTTAGATGCAATGAACTCTGTTAGTTTGGATGAACATGTGTTAAAAAAATATCCTCACGAACTAAGTGGCGGGATGAAACAAAGAGTAGTAATTGCTATGGCCTTACTTCTTAAACCAAAATTTGTAATTGCTGATGAGCCAACTACTGCATTAGATGTTTTGATTCAAGCTCAAATTGTAAACTTGCTAAAGACTCTCAAAAAAGATGGAATGTCTTTTATGCTAATTACGCATGATTTGGCAGTTTTATCTGAAATTGCTGATAAAATTGGCATTATGTATGGTGGTCAAATGGTAGAATTTGGTTCATCTGAGGATATCTACAAAAACCCAAAACACCCATACACTCAAGGCCTTTTAGAATCCATTCCTACCCTAAAAGGTGGCACTCCAAAATACATCAAAGGCATTCCTCCAAGTCTACTTGACACTCCAACTGAATGTCGTTTTATCGAACGTTGTCCTTTAGCTATTGAAAAATGCAAACAACTTCCCCCTAAATTTAAAACTGAAACTGGATATGTACGATGTTGGCTCTATGAAGACAAATAATTGAGACTTGGGCATAATGGTTTACAAAAATAAGGTCTAAGATCATTCAACAGCAAGACATTCTCTTTACAATTCTTGGATTCTCTGCACCAATCATGCATGCAATACGTTGCCAACTGATACGCCAAAACGCAGATCAGCACAGATGATGATTTCACATTGCATAATCCCTTTACGGGAACTGTTCTGATGCCAAGCGTGTCTTTGAATGTCTCAAAGAGCGGTTCAATTGAGGTCTTTCTATCCGCATACAACTCCTGACCGATCGCAGAGTCGTAAAATTCCACAAGCTTGATCCTTTCTGGGGGCGTACGCGGGTATTGCCTTATCGGAGTAATCAACCTCAGATGCTTTTTGCCGCATGAATCATGCAGTTTGGAATCATCGTATGCAGGATCTGCCAAAATATTCTGTATGATTCCTGAAAGTGATTTTATCAATGCATCAAACGTCCTGCCATCACGAATGTTTGCAACACTGACACTAGCGGGCAACGGAGCAATCAACTTGCCGGCGCTGCAACTCATGTGCAGTTCATGCCCGAATATCCAACCCTTTGATTTGGAGGATTATCCCCATCTTGCATCCGTATCAGTCCCTGAAATTGGCAAACGATTATTTTTCATGTCGGATTTGTGCCATGCAGGACCATTTGCTTTTGGCAGAGAACTATCCGCTGATGCAGACGTGTCATCAACCATTCCTTCTGATACGAACAGGTTTCCCATCGTCCCGATGATGTCCCCAACGGGCAGGTTCTGAAATCGCCTGTCAACAGTACGCCTGTCTGGGATTCGAGTCAGTCTGCAGACCTTGGACAATTTGTCATCGTTGCATTTGATTGATAAAAAATAATGAAGTGTGCTGTTGCTTGGAATTCTCATCCGAGATTTTATGATGAATGATTGCACCATCAGAACAGTTGAACAGGCATACGGTCTGCCAGGTCTGAATATCTCTTCATACAGAGACAATGTTCTGACCAGATACAAAACACCGATAAGAAATGACTCTGACAGAACCCTGCCGGGGATTTTTACGTTCATGCTGCAATGAAATGACATTGCAAGAATCCTTGGCTTTTTTCGTTTGAATAGTTTGAGAAACTGATTAAAAATTAGGATTAGTTATGCCCAAGTCTCAAATAATTTATTTTGAATTAAGATATTCTGCATCTATTTTTTTTTAAATAAATTTCTTGAATTTATGTAATTTCTCTTTGAGTTACATTTCTACAAATCATTTCTGCATATTTTTGTTAAATCTGGATTTTGTTGCGTCTTTTCAAACTCTTCAATTTTTTTAAATGATTCTTGTTCAAACTTCATCACATATCTTAGCTCTTTACTTATTTCCTCAACGCTCATTTTTTGATAATCTTTAGAATTTGATTTTCTAAAACCAATCTCGTCAATTAATTTTTGAATTTCGTCTGGTTCTTCCATATCTTTTACAATACATAGTACTACAAAAATCTAATTTTGATTTTCTTTTTTATGCTCTAAAACGTGCTTTAACCCATATGTCATACTCAGTGAATCCAAGTCAATTTCACAATAAGGACATTTCAATTTCTATGCTTGAGAAAATTCTTTGACTATTGGAAGACAAGAATCAATAGTTCTTAACATCTCTGATCTGACTACTTTTTTATCAATTGATATCCATACTCTTAATTTTTTAATTGCAAAAGATATTGTTTGAACTTTCTTTCTTTCTTCCCAGACAAATTCTATCTCCCCTAGATTTTTATCAAAAAATCCTTCCAAATCCGTCTTCATTGCAATGTGTGAGAATTGATATTTTGTATTTTTGGCATCTAAAAGTGGAATCATGTCTGTTCTTCTTGTATATGCTAGTAATTCCCCACTTTCGCCAATTACGCCTACAAATCGAATAAATGGGCTTATGGTGCCTATGGAATCACAAATTTTTTGATAATCGTCTTTTTCCATTTGATTAGTCTGATAAAAAGATGATATTTTAATGATGATGTTGTAAATGAATAATCCAGTTTTAATTAAATAATGCCTGAAAACAGTTTGACTTGTGGATTCTGCTGTTCTGTTTTCATTTGCTCCGGAAGTAGGTTATCTTAGTTTAGCCCTAGTTAATTTCTTTGGCTCTCTTGTCCCCTTTGTACCGTTGCCTGGATTCTTGTTACTTGCTACAATGTCAGTTGGCAATCAGTTTGATTTACACATTTTAGCACTGTTATCTGCAGTTACTGCAACTGCTGCAAAACAGATTATCTTCTATGTAAGTTATGGGGGCAGAAGAATTATTAATGAAAAAACTAGAAAAAGAATAAGACCGTTTGAACGTCTAGTGAAACGATATGGCGCGGTTGCCGCCTTTTTTGCTGCTGCTACTCCAATACCAGATGATTTAGTGTATGTTCCATTAGGTCTTGCAAAGTATAATCCAAAGCGATTCTTTATTGCCACTTTTACTGGAAAAATCGTCCTTAGTTATTCTATTGTTTTTATTTCTCATTATCTTGGTTTTTCTCTGGTAGAACCATTTTTAGAAAACATAGATGATGCAACTCCTGTATATATTGGAATAATTATTTTTGGTGCCATGATGACTGCTGTTGTAGTCTTGCTTTTACGATTAGATTGGCAAAGAATTCTCGGAAAACTTGCACCCTGGACATTGGATGAAAATAATAAAGATTAAATTTTTATTTTAAAATTCCACAATTTGTCCGTTGCATCTTTAATTCCTACTCTATTTGATACAAAAATTTTACCTGGCTTTTCTATTCCTTTTGTGATAAATAGAGTCGAATTATTTGTCAAATCTTCTCCGTAGTGTTTTTTGGTTATATCTAATGCTTGAGCTAGTTTTGCAGGACCATTTGTTAGGTTTTTCAAGTCTTGCATTTTTCTGTTTTTCTGCATTGTTTTGATTCCTTTTTCAGGCATAATTGCTCGAATCAGAACTGCTCCTGCTATAATTTTTTGTTGCCTTGCTACCACATTAAAGCAATAATGCATTCCATAAGTAAAATACACATAAGCAATTCCTACTTCTCCAAACATTACCTTATTTCTCTCTGTGATTTTTCTAAATGCATGACTTGCAGCATCATCATTATGTCTATATGCTTCAGTTTCAGTAATTATTCCTGATAATTCTTGTTTTCCTATTTTTCTTATGATCTTTTTTCCTAGAAGATTTTTTGCAACAATAACTGTATCTTGTTTGTAAAATTCTCTAGGCAGCATATTCAATGTCTATGTTGATCTCTTTGCCGTTTTTTAATTCTGTGATTAAATCAAACAATTTTACAATGTCATTTTTCAACACATCGATTAATCCTTGATTGTATATAGTTGCAGCGGGATGAATTGTAAGAAAATACAACTGTTTTCTTTTCGTACTGTTTTACCTCTAAATTTTGTAATCTCTGATCCTCCTAATAGTGAATTAAATGCTGTATTTCCCAAAATACAAATTATTTTGGGTTTGATAATTGAAATTTCTTCTTTGAGATATTCTTTACATGTGTCTCTTTCTATGGTTTTTGGAATTCTGTTTTCTGGCGGTCTGCATTTTATGATATTTGTAATGTATATTTCATCTCGTGTTATCCCCGCATTCTCTAATGCTACAGACAGTTTTTTTCCAGATGCTCCTACAAATGGTTCTCCATTTTCATCCTCGTTTCTACCTGGGGCCTCTCCTACAAAGATTACATCTGACTGAAAATTACCCTTACCTGGTACTGAATTAGTTCTAGTTTTACATAGATCGCATTTTGTACATTTTATCACATCTTGTTTTATTGCATCTAACTTTTGACTCACTTTCTAACCTCTTGTTCTTTTTAGATTAGTTAGTATCTATTCTTATCTTGAAATTGCAGGCATTGTGAAATAATATTCATCCTCAAATGCA
Source organism: Candidatus Nitrosopumilus sp. (assembly GCA_963422575.2). Taxonomy (GTDB): domain Archaea; phylum Thermoproteota; class Nitrososphaeria; order Nitrososphaerales; family Nitrosopumilaceae; genus Nitrosopumilus. Next base: position 225,614 of record CAXXKU010000001.1, read on the forward strand.
AAATCTGATTTGCCTTTTTTTCGAAGCAATTCAAAGTATGCTGTACAGTTTGAATAGAATTCTTTATTGTGATCATCGTTTATGCCTGATTCTTGTGTGCTCATAATTTTATTTTCAAAAACTTGGTTTCATTGTGATAGTGAGTGATTTTAGCTAATTCTGTTTGAATTCTTTAAGCTGTTTTGATTATTTTTTGGTTAATCCTTAATTCATTCTGACTAACTGTCATGGTATTTTCTGGAGTGGCACAGCAAGCAGAAGAGGCTGAAAATTCTGCCACTTCGACTAATGTCAATAATGTAAGTGCTGATGTGGCTGCTCAAACTGATGGTGCACTTGTTGTATCTGTCGTGGGAAATGATCAAAGTGGCTCCTGCCCCTCTCACGGTATTGTTGATGTAGAACTACGTCCTGATGGTGACACTGAATTACTTACTACTATAGTGTCTAAGGATGGCTCATTTGATACAATGCTTGTTGAATCTTGGATTGAGGGTACGTATACTTTGTCTGCAACATTTAATGGTGGCCTTATTGGAAATGTGGTCTTTACGCTAGGTGATACTTTGACAAGTGATGCGTCTGTGTATAGTTGCGATACCTCTGACTGTATTGCAATTGAATCAGATGTTGAAGAAGAATTACCATGGTGTTTACACTGTAATTGTTGTTTATCAAGGAAGCCCGATGCCCTCTACAAGCTTTTCAAAGTAGATTCTAGTCATAATATATAACTGGATTTTATCTCAAACTAATGTGATGATTTTTATGTTTTCATTTTTGAGGTAATGCCTATTGGAAAAAATTGTAGTTGATACTAGTGTAATTGTTAATGGAAGCATTCTTGCAGAGATAAATTCTGGCTCTATGGTGGATTCTGAAATTATAATTCCACTTGCAGTTATCGATGAATTACAGTCTCAGGCATCTCAAAAACGGAAACAAGGATTTTCTGGGCTAGACAATATACAAAAACTCAAAAAACTGTCTAATGATTTTAGATTACAAATTACCACTACTGGCATTCATCCTACATCTGATGATGTCAAGATGGCTGGAAAAGGTAGAATTGATGCCATCATAAAAGATGTTGCAAAATCAAACTCTGCTATTCTTTACACATCAGACAATGTCCAACACTTAGTTGCACAAGCAGAAGGAATTGATTCTAAATTCATTGCACCTATTCTGAGAGATGAAAATCTTGAATTCCTCAAATTTTTTGATTCTGAAACTATGAGTGTGCATCTCAAAGAAAACCAACTACCTTTGGCAAAACGAGGAAAGCCTGGAACTTTTTCACTGATTCCTATTGGTGATGTGATTCTTTCAAAGGATTATTTGGATCTGGTTTCATCTCAAATTCTAGATGCTGTGAATATTTCTGATTCTAACACTCTTGAAATCTCAAAGAACGGTGCATCTGTAGTTCAACATGGTGATTATCGTATATCTATCACTAATCCACCGTTTTCTGAATCTGTTGAGATTACCATTGTTCATCCTATTGTAAAATTATCTCTTGAGGATTATGATGTTTCTGAAAAATTAATGGAACGTTTTTCTGATAGATCTGAAGGTATTATAATTTCTGGCGCCCCTGGTTCTGGGAAAAGTACTTTGGCATCAGGTCTTGCAAATTTTTATCATAATCGTGGGAAAATTGTTAAGACATTTGAATCTCCACGTGATTTACAAGTAGATTCTGGAATTACTCAGTACAGTAAACTTGATGGAAGTTTTGATAATACTGCTGATATTTTATTACTGGTTCGTCCTGATTACACCATTTTTGATGAGGTACGACGACGAGAAGATTTTAGAACATTTGCTGATCTACGTCTAACTGGAGTTGGAATGGTGGGTGTTGTACATGCAAATTCTCCTCTTGATGCAATTCAGCGGTTTATTGGCAAAATTGAACTTGGAATTATTCCAAATGTTTTGGATATTGTAGTGTTTATTAAAGACGGCAGAATTGAGAAAATCTACGATTTAGAACTAAAAGTAAAAGTGCCTACCGGAATGACTGAATCTGATTTGGCAAGACCTGTAATTGAGATTAGAAATTTTGAAGACAATGATTTAGAGCATGAAATCTACACTTTTGGAGAAGAAAATGTTATTGTTCCTGTTTCAAAAAAAACCCAAAAAGTTGGAATTGAAAAAATTGCTGAAGATAAAATAAAAGAGACTTTCAAAAGATATGATCCTCAAGTGCAAGTTGAAATTTTAACCGACAATCGGGTTAAAGTATTGGTAAATGAGCAATGTATTCCATCTATCATTGGAAGAGGAGGCTCCAACATTAATGATATTGAAAAATTTCTTCAAGTTCACATTGATGTAGTTGCAAAAGATTCTGAAACCACATCGTTAACTTCTCATGATTTACCATTTAGTTTTTCTGAATCAAAGACTGCGTTATTGCTAACTGTAAGTAAAGAATACACGTCAATGCATGCTGATGTTTATGTTGATGATCAATATGTGGCATCAGTACGAATTGGTAAAAAAGGCCAAATAAAAATTCCAAAACGTTCTGATACTGCACGAAATCTTATGCAACTTGCATCATCCCAAAATAACATTCAACTATTTCTCAAAGATTTTTAAAATTTTCAATTATTTTGGGATTTGCTTTAAGAAATGTTATGAATTTTCTTAATTGTTTTATTGTTTTTGGATTTAGGTGATGTTCTATTCCTTCTGTATCTTCATTTGCAGTGTTATACCCAATCCCTAAAATCTCAAAAAACTCTAGTAAAATTCTATGCTTTTGTCTTATTCCTTCAGCTATCTGTAGGCCTTTTTTGGTGAGATTAATTCCATGATATTTTTCATATTCTAAAAATCCATTCTCATCTAATCTTTGAAGCATCTTAGTTACACTTGGTGCACTAACATTCATGTATCTTGAAATATCAAGTGTTGTTGCATATCCCTTTAATTCTACTAGTTCTGATATTATTTCCAAATAGTCCTCCATTCTAGTACTTGAATTGGTTCTTTCTGATTGATGGGCAGCTTTTATAGAATCTAGCCTTTTGGAGTTTTTAGGTTTCATCTGATCTTTGTATCTAAATTAAATCTAGTATAATTGGGTGTCCCTTAGCCTTGGTTACTCTTTGTTGACTTGGGTGTGACCTATATTGATCTTTGAATCTTAACTATTTTTTTCTGAATCATATACTATGACAGACCCCCTAAAGGAACGGCTAGATAAATTGAGAAGATTCTCTGATTCTGCCAAACGTAGGGCAAATTTGTATGCTGATGTAGCTAAAATGGATGGTTCTCATACTGCTCGTTCTTTGGGTGCATTACAAAAAGCATCTGCTCCTGGTAAAAAACTTCAAAAAATTGGTTTTTTGATGCTATGGGTTCCTGAACCAACAGGAGTTACTTGTGCCATAGGCGGCCCTATGATAGTGGCAGGGCGATATCTTGACAAAAAATACAACAGTGCCACAATTCATGATATTGGGCATGAGGCAAAAAGTACAGTTTCATCAATTAATGATTTTAAAAGTTCTGTAATGTAACGCTCTTAGTTTTTAAAAGGATTGAGACAAATCAATTCATGACAACACGAGCTCAAGCATTAATTCCAATTTCTATTGCTGCAGTTATTATTGGAGTTGTTGGTATGTTGTCTCTTCCAAGTGAAAGTAAACTAGAATCAGTTGAATTTCCACAAGGAACAATTAAGATTGATGATATTCCACTTGAAGTACAAATAGCTGATACTAAACCAAGACAAGTTCGTGGATTAATGTTCCAAGATCAATTACCTTATGATAAAGGAATGATCTTTGTATTTGATCAACCTGGCACTCATTCACTTTGGATGCTAAACATGCAATTTTCACTTGATATGATGTGGTTTGATAAAGACGGTAAAATAGTTCACATAGAACAAGATATACCTCCATGTAAATCCGCATTAGAAATTGCTACTTGTCAGAGTATTGTGCCTGATGCTGAAGCACTTTATGTTCTTGAAGTTACATCCGGATTTGTTGAACAAAATAACATCACAATGGATTCCGTATTAAGTATAATCTCAATCTAGAATTGCAAAACCTTATCTTGGAATATTTTTAAAATAATTTTAATGAATAAGAAAATCTTCATCCCTATTCTGATAATTATTGTTGCAATACCTGTCATTGTGTTTTCTTCTGAATCTAAATCCCAAGATGATTCTGTGCCAAAAATTGATTTTATTTATGCCAATATAGACGACATGCAAAAAATCTTCATAGCTGAAGGAATTTCTATGTCTTCACCTACTACAATTTCTGATGATACCGTTAGCCAATATTGTGCCTTTTTTGATAATTCTAATGTTCAGAAATCTGTCCCATATTGTATTACAACTGCACTAATGGACTCTGAAGGTAGGGCTTTGGGTAATCTAAACATGGGTGGAAATCCCATATCTCCTACTATGGCTTTGGCAATAATTGAGACACCCTCATTAGATTCTAAAAATACTGAAATTGATTTTGTTTTTCAAACAATGATTGAAATCCTTGTGTGTGATTGTTGGAATGAGAAAAAACCAGGAGGATTTGAGTCTGTGTCTGCATGGCTTGATGCTGCAAAACAACAGTATGGCGATTCTTCTAAAAGTGCTCTCAAATCAAAGATTGGTGGTTTGGCCCAAAAACAACTAACTTTGGAAATTACTTCTACTGGGAGTTCTTACTTGTGGACATTAATTATAGCAAAGTAGTCTAATATGCGACAAAATTCTTTGATTGACGATTACAATGATTGATCAACTTTGGCTAATTGTCTTGGGATTTGCTGCAGGAGTATTGGGTTCTATGATTGGACTTGGAGGCGGAATTGCAGTGGTCCCTGTATTGACATTTTTGGGATTTTCTCCAACAGTTGCTGCAAGTAATGGCCTTTTTGCTGCACTAAGCAATGCTGTTGCATCTACCATCTTGTCTTATTCCAAACAAAAAGGAATGGATTTTTCATTAGGTTTGAAACTTGGATTGCTTTCAATTCCTGGAGTCATTTTGGGTGCTGTTGTTTCAACTGATGTGGCACCTGATGTTTTTAAAATTTTATTTGGTCTTGTTCTGACTGCTTCTGCAGCTTACATATTCTTAAGAAAAAAACTAGAGGCTAAAGAAAAAAATTTATCAAAGCAAATGATTGTTTTTGCAATTGGTGCAAGCTTTTTTGCAGGAATTATCTCTGCCTTCTTTGGAATAGGCGGCGGCACTGTTTTTGTTCCTTTGATGGTAGTTGGCATGGGCATGGCAATGAAAAGAGCAGTTCCTACCTCTCAACTGATTTTGTTATTTTCTTCTCTATCTGGCGTTATTGTTCATAGTTTGTTGGGACATCCTGATTTTACTCAGGCAGGGTTTTTGGCAATTGGATCTTTTGCAGGTGGGTTGGTTGGAGCAAGATTATCAATTGATATCAAAGAAAGATATTTGCAAATTCTGATATCTGTTGTAATTCTAATTACTGCGGGAAAACTCTTCTTTGATTCTGTGTTTTCTAGTTCTACGTTTCCTGGGTTTTAGGCTCGATTGTTTTTTTGTATTTTCATACTGATTTTGTAATGCTAGTTGTTCGTCAGGTCTTGTGACCTGGGGGCTGAGGGGGCAAGTCGACCCCTTGGTTTTACTCTTGAACCAAACTGTATGTCCATTTTTGATATGCTTTGAATGTAATTTCTTAATTATGTCCATAATTTATTCATGTGAAAAAAATTTGGAATTATATTTGCCCATAATTTTATCGCAACTGTTACAATAAACACTCAGAAATTTCATTTTCATCTGTTCCTTGTTTTTTAAAATTATTTGGCTCAGAATTTATTTTTCTTGTAAGGTTGATATTAATAATATGGTACAAAACAAGAGTGTGCCAATTTTGTTTTTATATATTATAATGTAAAATAATTGCCAGGCCATAGTTAGGTGAGAAACATAGGAGCAATCTTTTACCCGTTTCCCATCTTTTATTTTTTTCTTAAATTATTGATAAAAAATTTGAAAAATAAACTGATGAAGGCTAAAGTCTATCTCTCACAAACCTGTTGCAATTTTATTCTAAAAACAACTTTGGTACAATTGCAAGATGTGCCAGAATCAATAATTATAAAAAATCTAATTAATTTTAAATGAAACCCAAACTAATCTTATTGGTAAAACTCATCCCAAAACCCAGATTTCCATTACAATTCAGATATCCTTACGACTGGAGATGAGTTTGAAAATTTGAACTGTATTTTACTGTTTTTTAGTTTTAGGATGAGTTGGTAATGTTTGCAGTCATGCTTAGTGTTACTAGTAATGCTGTGTTTGCAGATCATCCGCAAGTTGATGTATCAATTACTCCTGAAGCCAATGTTGTTGGTTGTGAGAATGCTAACACCTGTTTGTTATCTTCTGAAATATCAGTTGATGTTGGCAGTGAAGTGATTTGGACAAATAATACTACGGGAACTGTCATCACTAGTGGAAATGTTGTAGATGGTCATGATGGCATCTTTGATTCTGGTATTATTGGACCTGGAAATTCTTTCACATTCAAATTTGAAGAATCTGGAAAATATGACTATTTTTCAATGATTCATCCTTGGATTGATGGGGTGATCCTAGTTGAAGATGACCACGGTGACGATGACGGTATGATGATGCATCCAGAAGGTGATGCAACTGTAACTGGAATGTTATCTGATGGTACAATGGTTTCAATTTGGGCTTCTACACCAACTTCAGGCGAAATGATGGAAATCTCCATTGAATTTGAAGATTCAGAACACGTTAACCACGACATAATGGTTACACAAGACGGTGAAGAAGTACTAAACGATGAAGCAGCACATCATCACGATGGAAAAGGCATGTACACAACAGCACCACTTAGTTCTTCTGAACCAGTAGACATCACAATCACATTCCAAGGTTATGGCATTGATGATCCTAAGACAGGGCCAATCGGTGAAGAAGTGGCATTCTCAAATGTTGTTCCAGAATTTGGTACAATTGCAATGACGATACTAGCTGTTGCAACCATAAGCATCGTAGCAGTAACTGCAAAATCTAGAGCAATTCCAAGATTTTAGGAATCCTCTTTTTTCTATTTATTGAAATGATTTTACCATCTCTATAATTTCTCCCAATATGATGTCATCAGGATTTACAAAAAATGTCCCAAGTGCTGCAATTGTTATGAGTGAAATTGCCCCGATAACCCTTATTGTTATATCTTTTTTATTGTGTTCTTTTTGTTCTTTTGTTAATCCTTCTAAAACCATTTTGGCAATTTTTTTTGTTACATCTTTTTCATTATCCACTTCTTTGATGTGTTTTGCTGAATCTATGCTTACATTACTTATGAAAGGAAAATTTTCTGCATTACATTCTTTACAATTAATATTTTTTATTGTAATTTTAGCTAAAACTCCCAAAAAAAATGCAGAATATACTGTAACAATACTCAGAAATGAAACTAACTCTCCTTGTACAAAAAGATAACCGTAAACTAGTATAAAAAATCCCAAAGGAGGTAAAATAAAAACAAAATTTTGTTTTGCTTTTGATGTTTGAAATCTCCTTTTTTTGTAAGTTTGTACTTTTAATGAACCGCAATTAGAACAATGTATCAATGGGCATACTTTGGTTACATCATTATACTCTGTTTGACATAGTGGGCATTTTTGCATTTCTTTAATGATTTACTTTCTTCTTATTGATAAAATCTATCTCTGAATGATTTGCCTTGATTCTATGAAGATGACATCTGCTAGATCTTTGTTGCTTCTTTTAGTCACTGTGTCTCTGCTTGCGTTGTGGAAATTTTGTAAATGCGCTTTAATCTTGATGAAATTACAGAAGGGTCTTTGTACTGCCTAAAATCGTTTAGTTTTTTTGCTGCTAATCTAATTATTTGAGACTTGGGCATAATGGTTTACAAAAATAAAGTCTAAAATCATTCAACAGCAAAGCATTCTCTTTACAATTCTTGGATGATTCTCTGCACCGACATGCATGTAATACGCTGCCAACTGATACGCCAAAACGCAGATCAGCACACAGATGATTTCACATTGTACTATCTAACATAAGTTCGTCAACCGTCCCCTCGTCGCATGTACTTGATGATATCCAAATTGAATCTGGCAGTCCTGTAATATTTGGAAATCCTGCTCTTCAGATTATTCAGCGATGGCCGATATTGCGAGACCAACAAATCGTATTTTCCCTGTTTCCATACTTCCTCAACTGCGTTAAACTGCGGCGAACCCTTTGGGAACCAGTCCAATACGACATCATGATTCTCATCAAGATATCTTTGTATCAGTCTTGATCTGTGCTGCGGTGCCCTGTCTGCATATACTCTCTAACATAAGTTCGTCAACCGTCCCCTCGTCGCATGTACTTGATGATATCCAAATTGAATCTGGCAGTCCTGCAATGTTTGGAAATCCTGATCTTCAGATTATTCAGCGATGGCCGATATTGCGAGACCAACAAATCGTATTTTCCCTGTTTCCATACTTCCTCAACTGCGTTAAACTGCGGCGAACCCTTTGGGAACCAGTCCAATACGACATCATGATTCTCATCAAGATATCTTTGTATCAGTCTTGATCTGTGCTGCGGTGCCCTGTCTGCATACACTAAAATCTTGCCAAACTTTTTGCGTAATTCTTTGAGATAATCCAAAAAGCAGTACTGATCAAATCTGTCATACTGCCTGAAGAGCTGTCTGCCATCATGAGCCAATGCCCCAGAGATGATCGTCTTTTGATGATATATTCCCATTTACCAGAATTACTGGGCGCGTTCTTTTCTTTACCCACATCTTTTTTCTGAATATTGAATCTGCAGCAAGGATTGATTCATCCTGTGACAGTATGGTGAATCCTCTTGCTGTTTTTGAGGCTATTTTTTCCCGAGATTTTTTTTAAACCAGAGTTTTTCCCGTGCAGTTGCAGAGCTTGCAAATCTTTTCTGTGCAACCCTTGATGCGTATCCCCAATTGTGAAGCAGCCCGTACGCATGAACCTCATGGTATCTTACTCCTGATTTTTCATAAATGAGATTCATCACCTGCTTTGCGCTCCAACCTGCAGGATTCCCTGCGATCTGTCTTTCCATTGCGACTGGTCTGTCTTTTGGTATCTTTGGCGGTCTTCCTGTCCTTTGTCTGTCATGAAGACCATCCATCCCATGTTCTTTGAACCTGCCCAGCCACTTGTATGGCCAAGAAAGCACATGCCCGAGATTCTTTGCAACATGCGAGGCAGTCTGATTATCAAAGAAAACTTGCTTTACCAGGAATAACCTTTCTTTTGTTTTGACATCCTTCTCGCTTTTGTATGCCTGAATCAGTTCTTGCTCATTCATGGCTTGATGTATGATGTTCTGATCCGTATTCTGTTTGGTGTGATAAGTCAGATTAATGGATCATAAAGTTTTGTTAGGAAGTATGCATGATCCCCTTACGGGAACTGTTCTGATGCCAAGCGCGTCTTTGAATGTCTCAAGGAGCGGTTCAATTGAGGTCTTTCTATCCGCATGCAACTCCTGACCGATCGCAGAGTCGTAAAATTCCACAAGCTTGATTCTTTCCGGGGGCGTACGCGGGCATTGCCTTATCGGAGTAACCAACCTCAGATGCTTTTTGCCGCACGAATCATGCAGTTTGGAATCATCGTATGCAGGATCTGCCAAAATATTTCGTATGATTCCTGAAAGTGATTCTATCAATGCATCAAACGTCCTGCCATCACGAATATTCGCGGTACTGACGCCGGCGGGCAACGGAACAATCAACTTGCCGGCGCTGCAACCCATGCGCAGTTCATGCCCGAATATCCGACCCCTTGATTTGGAGGATCATCCCCATCTTGCATCCGTATCAGTCCCTGAAATTGGCAAACGATTATTCTTCATGTCGGATTTGTGCCATACAGGACCATCTGCTTTTGGCAGAGAACTGTCCGCTGATGCAGACGTGTCATCAGTCATTCCTTCTGATACGAACAGGTTTCCCATCGTCCCGATGATGTCCCCAACGGGCAGGTTCTGAAATCGCCTGCCAATAGTACGCCTGTCTGGGATTTGAGTCAGTCTGCAGACCTTGGACAATCTGTCATCGCTGCATTTGACTGATAAAAAACAATGAAGTGTGCTGTTACCTGAATTCTCATCTGAGATTTTATGATGAATGATTGCACCGTCAGATAGTTGAACAGGCATACGGTCTGCCAGGTCTGAATATCTCCCCATGCAGAGATGATGTTCTGACCAGATACAAGACACCAATGAGAATGACTCTGACAGAATCTTGCCGGGGATTTTTACGTTCATGCTGCAATGAAATGATATTGTAAGGATCCTTGGCTTTTTTCGTTTGAATAGTTTGAGAAACTGATTAAAAATTAGGATTAGTTATGCCCAAGTCTCAGTTATAATTGTCTGATAAATGAGTCTGCAAAAGAGTCGTCATGTGCAGATCGAGGCATCATGAACAGCACAATGTTTCTCTTGGGCAAATTTGTCGGCATTCTATCAGGCAATCCGTGGTCCGTGCTTTGAAGCATGCCCATTGCAGGACAGCTCATTGCAGTCAGGTTGTTCAGATCATAAGGGTTGACACTGCTGTTGGTTTTTGATTTTAATATGTGATTGAAAAGATTGTCTTCTGGTCTTGGCTCGCTTGATATTTTTTTCAGGTTTGAAAAAAAAGACGGAGAGACCTTGTCATATGCCTTATCTGCAGATATTATGGGTTTTGTCTTTTTCCAGTCCAGGTCAAATCAACCTTGGCAGATCAGACCCGGTAAAAGCCAATAAATAATATGAAAAGACAAGTAGTGCTCCCATGAAAAACAAGATACAGTGTTGTGCCCTGTTTAGCATATCTTTTTTGTGCATTCTCTTTGAAACAAAATAAAACAATGCAAAGTGTATTGCAAAGTATCCCAACAGTAAAAAGGCACCATAATACTGCTCCTCAAAGACCGCGTGAAACATGTTGTAGGGCCGCCTGATCACATTAAGAATAATGTAACTTGAATAGTACACGCTTCCAGCAGTTGTTATGAAAATGCCAAAAAATCCTAAAAGTTTCCAATAAAAAAAAGGCAAAGAGGGCATGATTTTACCATGCATCATAGAAGAACATCGCAGATACTGAATACCAAGTAGTTCCACCATGCGTATTGGTAAAGGCATGTGAGCCACGTCTGTCATCATGATTTGGGTCTGATGTTAATTGATGCTTGACAGTTCCATACTTTAGGTATCCATCTTCCCACTCATAGGGTAAAAGACACCAATGGAAATAAAAAGAACTAGCCTCCCAGTTGACATCTGTCACTTTTGGTTTTACAGTAGCACTAAACACACCCTGGTTAAAAGTACCGCATGCAGAGTAGTTATCCAACTCATCCCAAAACTCCCCAATACACCGTGACACATGCAATATCTGCCAACCCGGGATAATTCCCGGCAGCCCTCCCATATCTTTTGCAGTTCTTCTGAATCCGCGCCTCAGCCATGCAGAGAATCCGTCTGCAGCATACCGTGTTTTGTTGCAGTTGTTCTGCACGTTATCTTGCAACATGAGCCCAGAATTAGTCTTGCATGAGATGCAGCATGCAGTGCTTCTGTTTCCCAGATGCATTCAGATACGTTTTGCATCATCAACTCATCCTAAAACTCTCCAATACATCATAATGCATGCCAAATATACAACCCCAAATAATTCTCGCAGTTCTTTTCGCATCTTACTGCTGCTGTTCTGTGAAACCCGCACTTGGGCCATGCAAGGAACCGTTCCACTACAAACCTTGTCTTGCCGTAATGTTTTTGATTCCTGTTTTGTGCAATTTTCTTTGAGCTCTTTTTGTACGGGATGCAACAGTCAACTCCATGACATCTCAGATAGTCTCTGATGTATTTTGCATCATGGCCCTTATCTGCATATGCAGAAGCAATCGCACGTCCCAAATCATCACCTGCCAGTTCTGAAATGTCTTCCAACACGTCAATGAATTTCGTACTGTCATGCTCATTTGCGGGACTGGTCCTAACTGAGATCAACAGTCCCGTCTTATCCACTGCGACATGAATCTTCGTGCCTAGAATCTTCTTGAATCCGTCATATTCTGTTTCATTGCCCCCTTTTTGGCAGCAATCGATGAGGAATCAATTGAAATTTTTTGGAGGTCAATCCTACCTTGCTTGTGTGCGGATTTTATTAGTTTGGAGAGAATTTTCTTCCATATTCCTTTTTGTTGTAACTCTTGGAATCGAAAATGTGCAGTGGATTTTGAACCGTACTTGTCTGGCATGTCTGCCCATCTGCATCCGGTAGCTAACGCAAACAAAACTCCGTTGATTGTCGTCCTGTCATCACATCTTGGACGTCCTGTTTTGGCAGGTTTTGGTAATTGCGGTGCAATGGTACTCCATTGAGCATCTGAGATTTCCTTGTGAATCATGAAAAATGTTTCAACAATGCTGTTCTTAGATCTGTATTGTCATGAATAATTTACTAAATGATCTGTTTTAGGATCAGTTACATATCTTTTGCCTGCATGACGTTGTAGAATCTGTTCAATAAAATGATCATGATGAGTCAGCTGAAATCTTTTGCAAATTCAGCTTGCCAGATTTGTGGGCTGATTTTATCGCATCAGACAGAGTCTTTTGCCAGACTCCCCCCGGATACCTCCTTGAGGTAGACGGCATCAGATGAGCTTGATGGCCCGACACCTGTTCTTCCGCTACTGCCGCCTCCGGACCTGCCTGATGACGAGCCGTCAGAGGTGCCGTCAGAGGGTTCAGCTGCCTTTTCAGGAATGCTTGCCCTGCCCTCATGGGACGGTGCAGTATCAGGATTGGACGTGTCATCCAGGCCCCCGTTTTGTTGTGAGGAAGATGATGAGATTATGGAAAAGCTGTGAAACACACCCACTGCCTGGCTTTCTGGGTTTGCAGGTCTTGCAACTATTGTCGCATCAAATGTGCCTGACTCCGTAGTGGCTACTGCAAGGGTGACTGAAACGGAGCCTTTTGGGGGGATGGCAGGGTTCGGATTGTCCAGTGTGACGTACGGGGCGCCGTCGCCTGACACCTCAACTGATACGCCCAAGGAATCAGAAGACAGGTTCTGCACAACCCGCACAAACGTGCAGGTGCTGCCAGTGTGATGTCTACTGGTTCAGAAGAACTAAGTGGTGCTTCTGCACAACCCGCACAAACGTGCAGGTGCTGCCAGCTGTAAGCGTTACGAGCGTCATGGTCTGGGTCTCCCATCTGCACAACCCGCACAAACGTGCAGGTGCTGCCAGTATTCGGAATTCATCGATAACGGGTGGGAACTGAGTGATCTGCACAACCCGCACAAACGTGCAGGTGCTGCCAGCAAACAGCAGACAAGCACGGAAAAGCAAATACATATTCTGCACAACCCGCACAAACGTGCAGGTGCTGCCAGGCTGGACTCTGAGGGCCTTTGCAAGTTGAAACCCAGAACGGACAGGCATCAGTATACGTACAGGGTGCTGCCAGGCTGGACTCTGAGGGCCTTTGCAAGGAAGGGAGCCCGGATCATACCCAACCTGGGCAAAGGCAGGGAATGCGGGAACAAGGAGGAGGATGAGTGAAAACAGGATAAAAAAACGGGTTTTTTGAGGCTCGTTTCTAGCTGCACGATGCCAGGTACACTACGGTCTCAGTCAGCTCTTCAGCAGGTCCGGTGGTTGCGTCCCTCAGATCCATCACGAACTCCAGGGACAGCCTGTCAGCAGAGCTTGCACCAAGAGTGGTGTCAAAACTCGCTGTATCTGTGCTTGAAAGCTTCTGGTAAGTGTTACTGGCTGTGTCCCTTACGTCCGTATGGACTGTCGGGAGAACTGTTCCGTCAGCCTTTTTCCAGCCGGTACTCTCCAACATTATTCCTGTAAGGTCACTTGATCCCGTATTGGAGACGTTCTGTGTCTGAGGATCTGAGTTTTGCCCGTAGATCGTGTTGGAGAAGGTCATCGGGCTATGCTCCAAGCTAATGGAGCACGTGCTGCTTGAGAATGCCCTTGCATTTGAGGTCTGGGCGGCGCCGGTTGTCGACAATGTCGTCAGGCCCTCATCGGCGTACCATGGTCCGTAATACACTTTACCCGTTATCTTGGCACCCGGATCTGCTACATCAAAGTAGTTCAGCTGTGCGGGCAGTCTTTCATCAGGCTGTGCGTTGACTATATACTGCATCCCAATATCTTTAAGAATATTTCTAGTCACATGGCCGGTTGACGGGCCCTCGCTGTATGATCTGGAATCACTCTCCGGAATTGGCTCGTAATTCTCATCGCAGGTCCCCTTGCAGAACAGTATGCCGGTTTTGGAATCCCCTATGACATTGTCCCTGACTGTTGCGTCATCGGCCTTTAGTATTGCAATTGCCGCATGTGCGGAATCGATTGGCTTGGCCGTCGTGTCATCGTCGGTGAACCTGTCGGCATACGCTGATTTTGTTATCTGGTTGTCATAAATGACGATTCCTGACGCGGAACGGTCGACCTTGATGCCGTCTGCTATGACATTGCTTATTGTGTTGCCCTTGACAGTCACATCCTCTGCAAAGTTTAGCAGTATGCCGGATCCCGTACTCTTGTCAATATTATTGCCGGATATGACGGAATCCCTGACGCCGTCAACCTTTATGGCGATGCCGACCTTGCTTCCTGCAGGAATGGTCTTGTCATCCGTAACGGCGGTCCTTTCCGCACTGCTCATGCCCTGAAATCCGATGTCTCTGAAGACGTTTTGGTCGACAGTCATCCTCTCTGCGTATGTGCCTTTGTCCAGTGAAAAGGTGTCGCCGTTTGGATTATTGTACCTGTAGACGCCGTATTTTGACATGCCGTCAAAGAGATTTTTTTCGATGACAACGTCACTTGCGGTAACATAGGATACTTTGACAGGAGCCTCCGAGGTCACGCCGACAAACTTTAGGCCGGCAACCCTGACATCGTCTGACCTTATGTCAAACGTGATGTTGCGTGTGAACCTTGCATCAGAGTCGGACTGGTCGCCGGTTGAGGACTTTAATGTCAGCGGCTTTGTGATTTTCACCGTTCCAATGCTGTCGTATGTGCCGTCTTCAAACGTTACCACGGCACCGCTAGGTGCGCTCTCTACCTTTGATTTGATAACGGCGGCGCCATCAGAAGGCGATACGCTTACGGCGGCAGATTGAACGGCATCTTGCGGCCTTTCTACAATGATGATATGAAAACTGGCCCAGCTTTTTGTGCCGTCACTGGCTGCCGTATTACGCAGAAAGAACTTGTTGTCGCCAGGTGACAGGCTGGCAGCGGGAATTGTCACATGCCATCCGCCAGAGTCCAGCGCCACATCACGCATGTATGCTTTGTTTTCATCATGAACCGTCAGTCTGGCAGCATCAGCTGAAGTGGGCCCCGTACCGCGTACGGCAATGTCGCCGATGCTATCAGTATCGTCAACATGGGCCACCACGTATCTGTCCGTCAAAAGATAGCCGCCGCTGTCCGGAGCCCTCAGGACCAGCTCGCCTGCCGGGGCCGTGGTGTCGGCAGGCTCATCACCGTCAACAGGTGCGCTGTCGGCATCGGTGACAGAATCGGCAGCAGCATTGTCATTGTTTATGGTAATCGTAAAGTCGTAATATGCGCCCGCATAGCCCTCTGGATTGGTCGTCACCCATGCGTATATCCTGAACTTGTGCGTGCCGGCATCAAGTCCCCTGCCGTCACCTTTTAGCGGAACCTCAAAGGAGCCGAAAATCTCATCAATATCAAAGGTTCCGACATGCACCAGATCGGCATCACTGTTGACAAACTGGTAGGCCCTTACGGATCTTATGTCATCGGCAGGAGACGCTCCGTCAACGTCTTCGTTGTGGTCTGCGACCCTGCCTGTTGCAGTTACCGTAACAAACTCGTATTTTGGCGGAAGTGTAAAGACTCCCGCTGATGCCTGCTCTGATGCAGGATTGGTACCGTACCTGACTGAGCTTATAATGTGCTCGGAAGGCCTATCGCCTTGACTGCCATAGCCATGAGCCCCGGCAGACTCGGTGCTTTCATATATGACAGGCTCGTACACGTGCACGTCACGTGTCACTGATGCCGTGTTTCCTGCAGAATCAGTTACGACATATGTCACAAAGTATGAGCCGGCACTTGCAGTGTCAAGGCCTCTTAGAACAGTCTGGACTTTGGGATTATCATCAAGGTTGTCAGCTGCCTCAACTCCATGCTCAACATAGTCATTATTTACTTGGATATAGTACGGGTTTGGGCCAAGCAGGGTGACTGTCGGGTCCGTAGTTTCCTGCGGTGCAAAGGTGACAACATCAGATGGGGGACCCTCTCCGATACTGTTTTCAGCAGTGACCTTGAAACTGTAACTTACCCCGATATCAAGGTCCGGTATGACTGCAGAGGTGTCGGTTTTTACGCCGTCAGAAAATATGTCCCACGTGCTGCCGGAACCGGATGAGTATTTTATAACATAGTCAGATATTGCCTTCCCGCCGTCATGGACAGGTGCATCCCAACTCAATGCGACAGAGCCCTGTACATTTCCTGCCTCTGCAACGAGGTTTTCAACCCTGTAGGGTGCAGAGGCCGGAATAGTTGCGGTGACAGTATCAGAGACCGGCCCTGTACCTACCGAGTTTGCCGCCTTTACACGAAAGACGTAATCACGGCCGTTTAACAGGTCGCCAAATGCGGCTGTTGTATCTGCGGTGTCAGTAGCACGGGTCACCCAAGGTGACGTACCGTCGTCAACTGCATACTCTATCACATATCCTGTAATTGGAGATCCTCCGGTATTACCAGGGGCATCCCATTGCAGCATCACGCCTGCAGGGCTTGAAGGTGCAACAAGTCCCGTTGGTGCTGCAGGAACTGATGCAGGAGTGACGGTGACACTGACCGTCTTTGCAACCTCATCAAGCGTGTAATCGTGCCCGCCAAAGGATGTTACAATACCACTACTTTGCTTGGAAGTCACATAGTCAACGGTATACTTTGAAGGAATGTCATCTCCGAACACCTCATCGCCGTTGGCCCTGAAGGCCACTATGTTGCCATCATCATGACCAGGTGCTGTTTGAACGAAGAGAAAGTACCCGTTGTCGTATGTCATTTTAATGTAAAAACGGGTATCGGCACCGACATTAGGAGAATCGACAGTATCAAAGTCCTTGGAGTTATCTTCGGTGCCGTCTGTATCAAAGGCAGACACACTGGCATCTGCATGATCATATACATAGAAGAGCTGGCCGTCATTTGTGATCAGGGTTGGATTTGTAACGTGACTGGAGATGTCAAGGGTGGTAATAGCGGCGGCAAAGGCCTGAGTTGGCGGAGCCACCATAAGAACAGTCGAGGTTAGAAGGATTATCCCAAGGAATACGGATGCGATGGCCTTGGACTTTGTCCCCCCCCCCCGAGTAAGACCATGGGAGGAGCTTCCGAGCATGCTGCTTGCAGAACGATTAAATAATTTCAATATATATACGGGATGTATTTTAATTGCAATATAAATGAATGCCGGCAAAAACATTGACTAACACAGATGTCGTTTTTAGCCGTCTCCTTTGCTGCCAACCCGTCGCTTTTTGTGTAGCCTGTAGGGATATGGCGCAAAACATGTCCGAATGCATATGGGAAACAGAAACACTGCAGGGTTGCCGGGAATCATCCCGGGTTGGCAGATATTGCACGTGTCATGACGCATTGGGGGGTTTTGGGATGAGTTGATCATATAGTTTCAAGGTGTTTGGGGTTCCACGTTTACTATCATTCAAAGATATTTTTGCTTAATGAACTTGGTACGGTCTGGCCTTTTCGGTTCCACGTTTACTATCATACAAAGATATTACTGCGCCTGCACCATCAGAATTGCCAGAACCCCGCTTTACATGATTTGCTTCATCTGTAAACCTTTCATCGATTTCAAGATTCTTGTTCTTTAGCGTGTAGGTACCGTCATCATGTATCTTTATTTTGAACGTTTCAGATATTGCAACTACATCAATTGTGGTGACAGTCTTTACCTTGTATGCTGTATCGGATAGATGTTTTGTCTTTGTTGTAACAGATATTGTTTGCCCATCAATTACCTTTTGCTCAGTATTTTTACCGGGAGAGGATATCATCTCTTCAATATAACCAACCATGTCTGGATCGTATATTGCCTAGGATTGTTTTGTAGCAGATGCCGCATCCATCATGGAAAACGGTAAAATCATTGCAGCAATTAATGATGCAAACAGCATCGTCTTTGCGTCGTATTTTGTCATTAGGATCATAAAGGAATAGTGGTATTTATCGTTGACTTGGTTCTGTTAACTTGATGGGTGGTAATTCTTTGTGTTAACTGTCGAGGGGATGCTTGGGAATACTTCACTTTTTATTTATTTGATGATTGAATGTTACATTTTTGTAAAAGAGATTTAAATTCTTTTAATGAGAGTGATAATCTGCCCAGAATTACTTCTACAGTTAAAGGGTGAAATCTATGACGTTTTTCCA
This sequence comes from Candidatus Nitrosopumilus sp., assembly GCA_963422575.2. Classification (GTDB taxonomy): domain Archaea; phylum Thermoproteota; class Nitrososphaeria; order Nitrososphaerales; family Nitrosopumilaceae; genus Nitrosopumilus. The sequence continues at coordinate 244,197 of CAXXKU010000001.1, forward strand.
AGACCGCTATAGGTTCATCGGTTTTGTAAAATGAAATATGATCATCGTTTTCATCCACGAATTCATATTCTTTTTTTTTTGGTAATACTCATTTGAAACAGAACCAAGCATGGTTATCACTCATTTGCTAGAAATTCCATTTGTAACGATTGTATTTTTTCATTTTTTGCAAGAGGGTATAGTTCAATCTCAATCTTGTTTCTGACAGTCAAAAACTACTCAAATGCTTTTTTGAAATTTTCTGTTGCTTCTAATTCGTCTTTTCCTTCTACAACAATATTTGGAAATTCCAAACCTCGTATTACCACTACGTCTTCTTGCTCTATAATTTTGAGACTTGTTTCAATAACCATAACAATCACTTGTAACTCATCTTAAAACCCTCTTTTTACCACGTAGTAGAGAATCATCTTCCAAAGCCCTCGCTGATTCCTCGTCGATTGCCACCAAAAAAGGGACTACAAAATAGGATATGACGGTTTCAAGAAGATTCCAGGCACAAGGATTCACGTTGCAGTGGAATCAAACGGCCTGTCAAGGTCAATTGGAACCAGTCCTGCAAACAAGCACGGCAGTGTCAAACTCATTGACGTGTTGGAAGACATCTCAGAACTGGCAGATGATGATTTGGGACGTGCAATTGTCTCTGCATGTGTAGGTAAGGGCTATGATGCAAAATACATCAGAGACTATCTGAGATGCCATGGAACTGACTGCCGCATCCCGTACAAAAGAAACTCAAAGAAAATCGCACAAAACAAGAACCAAAAGCATCATGGCAAGACAGGGTTTGTCGTGGAACGATTCTTCGCATGGCCCAAGTGCGGGTTTCACAGAACAGCAGTAAGATACGAAAAGAACTGTGAGAATTATTTGGGGTTTGTATATCTGGCATGCGTCATGATGTATTGGAGGGTTTTAGGATGAGTTGTATGAATCCTGGTGATTCTATGAACACATCCATCTTCAGCAAGTATTCTACAAAAAAATGATATGGATGCAACAATCCATCGTTAAATTATTTTATTTTCAATTTTTCTAGGTTTTTTCAAATAACTATAAACCACAAAGAACCCGCCAATTACAAATATTGACCAGCCAACAAAGTCATACTCTGTTTGTGGGATTACGTTTAACTCAGGTAAAACCATCCAAGCCCAACCAACCATTGTAACTATTCCAAAAAGCAGTATCATTATCATCATTAAACAAAAAAAGAGAGGATTAAAAGTTTAACTGATTTTTAAACTAAGTAGTTTTGCATGATTGTTCCCAGTGTAGAAATCAACGTATGAGATCCCTGCATTAGGCCATGTTTGAGATACTATTGCATCAACTACGCCTGATATTCTGTATGTATTGGTACCTGAATTATTTATCGTACACTGTACGGTTTTCTTACCATCCACATTATCATACGCAAGATTGACACATTTTACGGTACTAACATCACTCCAGCCAAACCATGTTTTTTTCCAAACTTGGTGTCCGTAATTCAAATAAGACGTTGATCTCTCTGAATTCTCCTCATAAATATCACCTTCCAAGTCCCATACTGATGTGAATGTCACATTATTTTTGTATGTGGTAATTTCAGGTGCAGCGCCTATTGTACTACGCCATCCTGACTGATCTGCGTTGACTCTTGCATTAGATTCCACTACAACTCCTGGACCGCCAGTGGCACTTTTAGCCAATATGTTTACAGTGTTGTATCTCTTCTGATACTCTGCACAAGAATAATCCTTACTATCAGTCAAGTTTGTACCACAATTCAGGTATCGCTGTGTGTTAGTTTCGTATGTATTCCATGTACCTGCTGATGTGACAGCATAAGCTGATCCCATCCCAACGGTACTGATCAATACAATGGCAAGTAATGCCATTATTGTTTTGTGATTCAGGTTATTACTGTGCCAAAAACTCCAAATATGATATAAACCATTCAATAATTATTCTGATCGCCAACATTCCAAACTATCAATCTAGCTCAAATTAGCTTAAACACTTATAGTTAGATTCTATTAATGATATTCTGTCTAGATATGGGAAGTGAAACCGAGCTTCAAGCTGTAGATGTTATTTCAAAATATGCCACATCAGATAAAGACGAAGACAAGCACTTACTATCATCAGAAATTAAACAATTATCAGAATTACTATCAAAAGAACTGCAAAACACACAAAAGAAATATGAAATAATTGAGACTTGGGCATAATGGTTTACAAAAATAAAGTCTAAAATCATTCAACAGCAAGGCATTCTCTTTACAATTCTTGGATGATTCCCTGCACCAATCATGCATGTAATACGCTGCCAACTGATACGCCAAAACGCAGATCAGCACACAGATGATTTCACATTGCATGATCCCCTTACGGGAACTGTTCTGATGCCAAGCGCGTCTTTGAATGTCTCAAAGAGCGGTTCAATTGAGGTTTTTCTATACTTCCTAACAAAACTTTATGATCTATTGATCTAATTTATCACGCCAAACAGAATACGGATCATAACATCATACATCAAGCCATGAATGAGCAAGAACTGATTCAGGCATACAAAAGCGAGAAGGATGTCAAAACAAAAGAGAGGTTATTCCTGGTAAAGCAGGTTTTCTTTGATAATCAGACTGCCTCGCATGTTGCAAAGAATCTCGGGCATGTGCGTTCTTGGCCATACAAGTGGCCGGGCAGGTTCAAAGAACATGGGATGTACGGTCTTCATGACAGACAAAGGACAGGAAGACCGCCAAAGATACCAAAAGACAGACCAGTCGCAATAGAAAGACAGATCGCAGGGAATCCTTCCGGTTGGAGCGCAAAGCAGGTGATGAATCTCATTTATGAAAAATCAGGAGTAAGATACCATGAGGTTCATGTGTACAGGCTGCTTCGCAATTGGGGATGCGCATCAAGGGTTGCACAGAAAAGATTCGTAAACCCTGCGACTGCACGGGAAAAACTCTGGTTTAAAAAAAATCTCGGGAAAAAATAGCCTCAAAAATGGCAAAAGGATTCACCATACTGTCACAGGATGAATCAATCCTTACTGCAGATTCAATATTCAGAAAAAAGATGTGGGTAAAGAAAAGAACGCGCCCAGTAATTCTGGTAAATGGGAATATATCATCAAAAGACGATCATCTTTGGGGCATTGGCTCATGATGGCAGACAGCTATTCAGGCAGTATGACAGATTTGATCAGTACTGCTTTTTGGATTATCCCAAGGAATTACGCAAAAAGTTTGGCAAGATTTTAGTGTATGCAGACAGGGCACCACACGCAAATCAAGACTGATGCAAAAATATCTTGATGGGAATCATGATGTCGTATTGGACTGGTTCCCAAAGGGCTCACCACAGTTTAACGCAGTTGAGGAAGAAGTATGGAAACAGGGAAAATACGATTTGTTGGTCTCACAGTATCGGCCATCGCTGAATAATCTGAAGAGCAGGATTTCCAAATATTACAGGACTGCCAGATTCAATTTGGATATCATCAAGTACATGCAACGAGGGGACGGTTGACGAACTTATGTTAGAGAGTATATGGGAGACAAGAGCAAAATCAGGTAAATTTCATTTAAAATCATGTTTAATTTGTGGACATTATGTATCTGACATGCCTCTATGAACCAGTGATTTATGAAAACTGATCCTTGAGCAGAATTTACAAAATCAATTTAACACTCTGAATGGAATTAGTTATGAAATTAGCACATTAACAAATACAACCACAATGGAACATAGACTTTCTCTTCATGTAACTCAAGTTGATTTTTAGTGATTACAATCATAACTGGAGGATCAAACCTTTCTTTGAATTTTTTTAATCCTTTCAGATCATTTGAGTTTACATTATCCCTATATTTTACCTCAATAGGAAGTGGAACTTGAAATAATTCAATTACTAAATCTACCTCATGACCATCACTCCAATAAAAGATGTCTGCATTAAGATGTTCTAAGTTGAATTTGAGTCGTTTTGTATGATCTGCAGTCACAGTTTCTACTATTTTACCAAGTTCAGTACCATTAACCAATACTTGTTCATCAAATACCGAGGCTGAAACATTTCTAATTCCTACATCATTTACATATGCCTTGGTTTCTTTTCTAGCTCTTTTTATTGCTCCTTTTGAGTAATATTCTGCCTCCGAAACAAGATAAGCTGTTTTTAGTAAATTAATGTAGGTGTTTAATGTTGTACTACGTTTTACACCTAAAGTTTGAGATACATTTGTTCTGTTGAATATTTGTGAGGATTCTTTTGCAATTATTAAAAACAAATATTCCAAAGCCTTTGGTTCACGTACCTGACTTATTTTCATAATATCTTTGTATAATGTTAGTTGCAAGTATTGTTTTAGATTATCGCCACATACCACTAAATCATCAATTGCAACATTTTGTGGATAACCGCCCTTAATCAAATACTCTTGCAAATAAACATGGAGTTCACTTTCATGAGGTAAAAGAAGTTTGGATGAATTATCTAATTCATCAAAAAAAATGCTTGGATTTCTTTGCACTACAGAATTTTTTAATGATTCTCTTAGTCTTCTATTTGCAGAATCAACTAATTGTTCCAAATCATTTTGTTCTTTAAATCGCATATATTCTAAAAATTTCATTGGTAAAACAATTTGGTGTTTTATTCTACCAACTAAACTTTCAGATGAACCTTCTAAGATACCAGTACTAGATGAACCAGTAACAATGAATTTTATTTTATAACCCAAATCAAACCATCTCTTGAGAGCATTTTGCCAATTTTTAAGACTCTGAATTTCATCTAAAATTATGTAAATTGTTTCATTAGAAGATTCAAATGATTTTTTTAAGATATTAGTAGAATACACTGTGAAAATTTTATCTAAATTTTCTAATGAAATACGAAGATAAGGATCATCAAGATTTACGAATAAAATATTTTTTGAATTAATTCTGTCTAGTAATTCTTCAATTAGTTGATAAAGCAATGTTGTTTTACCAACTCTTCTAGCCCCAATCATTGCCAAAATTACATCAGATTCTAATTGTTGAATTATTTTGTAATAGTCTCTTCTTTTGAAATCTTTTAGTTTTGATGCGGGGATTGGTCTATTAGACCACCATGGATTATGAGAATAAAGAATTTTTAGAATTTCTGTATCACTTATGTTATTATCAGACATTCGTTTTCAATGTAAATTATTTAATCTAGTATTTATATATGATCTCTATAGGGATCAATATTACCATATTATATGACCCATATACAGTACATAATTAGTGCTATTAATGTCCATATAGAGAATATCAATCAATTCTTTATTTACTACGTGATCCCACGCGAACGTCGGGAATTTTAATAAACAATCAAAAACAAAATTTAGAATTAATTTAATCCTTGAGCGGGATTTACAAGATGAGTTTGACACTGACAACAGCTAATACTTTAGAGAATAATGTCCAAACTTTGCACTTGATTTTGATTAAATCTCTTAAGGGGAATTTTCTGTTTAGTTCAAATATCTAGTCTTTAAAAGTGATTTATTCATTTCTTATAACTATGTGAGACTTGGGCATAACTAATCCTAATTTTTAATCAGTTTCTCAAACTATTCAAATGAAAAAAGCCAAGGATCCTTGCAATGTCATTTCATTGCAGCATGAATGTAAAAATCCCCGGCAGGGTTCTGTCAGGGTCATCTCTCATTGGCGTTTTGTATCTGGTCAGAACATTGTCTCTGCATGGGGAGGTATTCAGACCTGGCAGACCGTATGCCTGTTCAACTGTTCTGATGGTGCAATTATTCATCATAAAATCTCGGATGAGAATTCCAGGCAACAGCACACTTCATTATTTTTTATCAATCAAATGCAACGATGACAAATTGTTCAAGGTCTGCAGATTGACTCGAATCCCAGACAGGCGTACTATTGACAGGCGATTTCAGAACCTGCCCATTGGGGACATCGTCGGGACGATGGGAAGCCTGTTCGCATCAGAAGGAATGGCTGATGACACGTCTGCATCAGTGGACAGTTCTCTGCCAAAAGCAGATGGTCCTGCATGGCACAAATCCGACATGAAAAATAATCGTTTGCCAATTTCAGGGACTGATACGGATGCAAGATGGGGATGATCCTCCAAATCAAAGGGTTGGATATTCGGGCATGAACTGCACATGAGTTGCAGCGCCGGCAAGTTGATTGTTCCGTTGCCCGCCGGCGTCAGTACCGCGAATATTCGTGATGGCAGGACGTTTGATGCATTGATAGAATCACTTTCAGGAATCATACGAAATATTTTGGCAGATCCTGCATACGATGATTCCAAACTGCATGATTCGTGCGGCAAAAAGCATCTGAGGTTGGTTACTCCGATAAGGCAATGCCCGCGTACGCCCCCGGAAAGGATCAAGCTTGTGGAATTTTACGACTCTGCGATCGGTCAGGAGTTGCATGCGGATATACTCTCTAACATAAGTTCGTCAACCGTCCCCTCGTCGCATGTACTTGATGATATCCAAATTGAATCTGGCAGTCCTGCAATGTTTGGAAATCCTGCTCTTCAGATTATTCAGCGATGGCCGATATTGCGAGACCAACAAATCGTATTTTCCCTGTTTCCATACTTCCTCAACTGCGTTAAACTGCGGCGAACCCTTTGGGAACCAGTCCAATACGACATCATGATTCTCATCAAGATATCTTTGTATCAGTCTTGATCTGTGCTGCGGTGCCCTGTCTGCATACACTAAAATCTTGCCAAACTTTTTGCGTAATTCCTTGGGATAATCCAAAAAGCAGTACTGATCAAATCTGTCATACTGCCTGAATAGCTGTCTGCCATCATGAGCCAATGCCCCAAAGATGATCGTCTTTTGATGATATATTCCCATTTACCAGAATTACTGGGAGCGTTCTTTTCTTTACCCACATCTTTTTTCTGAATATTGAATCTGCAGCAAGGATTGATTCATCCTGTGACAGTATGGTGAATCCTTTTGCTGTTTTTGAGGCTATTTTTTCCCGAGATTTTTTTTAAACCAGAGTTTTCCCCGTGCAGTCGCAGGGTTTGCAAACCTTTTCTGTGCGACCTTTGATGCGTATCCCCAATTGTGAAGCAGCCCGTACGCATGAACCTCATGGTATCTTACTCCTGATTTTTCATAAATGAGACTCATCACCTGCTTTGCGCTCCAACCTGCAGGATTCCCTGCGATCTGTCTTTCCATTGCGACTGGTCTGTCTTTTGGTATCTTTGGCGGTCTTCCTGTCCTTTGTCTGTCATGAAGACCATCCATCCCATGTTCTTTGAACCTGCCCAGCCACTTGTATGGCCAAGAACGCACATGCCCGAGATTCTTTGCAACATGCGAGGCAATCTGATTATCAAAGAAAACCTGCCTTATCAGGAATAACCTCTCTTTTGTTTTGACATCTTTCTCGTTTTTGTATGCCTGAATCAATTCTTGCTCATTCATGGCTTGATGTATGATGTTCTGATCCGTATTCTGTTTGGCGTGATAAATTAGATCAATAGATCATAAAGTTTTGTTAGGAAGTATATGCCCAAGTCTCAATTATAACTCTGACGTAGAATTCTGATTGATATGGGCGCTGGTCAAACCAGTATAAAGACGTCCTAAGATTGAACAGCGTAGTATCATTAGGAGAAAATACATCTCATTATCTTCAACTCATCTCAAAACCCTGCAATACATCAAAAATGACGCAATACTAACAAACGCAGGACAGTTTTCACATCTCCTTTCATATCTGATTCCTATCCTGTGAAATCCATTTTTGAGCCAACCAAAGAATAATCTCCCCACAACGCATCGAACCGAATTATATTTTTTGTGCGATTTGTTCTCCGATGACTTGCCATTCTTTCTAAGTGGAATACGTGCAATTGGATTTCTATTTTTCAAATAGCCTCTAATGGCCGTACTGTCATATCCCCTGTCAGCATAAACTGAGGCAATCTGTTTGATGGCGCCATCATCCATAAATTCCGAAATGTCTTCCATGACATCTGCAGACTTTGTACTGTCATGAACATTTGCAGGGCTGGTCCTGACTGAGATTGGAAATCCGTTCTGCCCTACGGCAACGTGAATCCTTGCGCCTGAAATCTTCCTGAATCCGTCGTATCCTGTTACGCTGCCTCCTTTTTGGCGGGGATTGTCGAGGAGTCAACTGATATCATCTTTTGCAGGCTGGTTTTTCCTTGCCTGTGGGCTGTTTTGGTTAAACCGGATAGGATCCTCTTCCAGACTCCTTTTTGCTGCCAGGAGTCTGGTCTTCTGTCTGCAGTAGAATCATCACCATATTTTGTTGGCATCTCGCTCCACCTGCATCCGGATATCAAGACGTAGATGATTGCTCCGTTGATGATTCTTCTGCCATCGTCTCTTGGTCTGCCCGTCTTGGCAGGTTTTGGAATGTGTGGCTTTATCATGTCCCATTGTTTGTCTGTCAGTCATTCCTGAAATTGCATCAAAATTAGTCATGCTCGGTAATTGCTAGATCAGGATGATCGTAAAAACTTCACTAAGTGATCAGTTTTGAGATGAGTTGATCAAATACTGATGCACGCCAAAAGGAATAGTTGTTAAAATTAATACAATGATGATAATTTTGTTTCTAGTTTTCATTTTCTAACCTATTATTATACAAACAGCCAGGTAAAGAGTTCAACTTTTTAGCACCAGTAAAAATAAAATCACAGAATTAGTTTAAGCATAGAATTCACAACTAGAATGGAAGAAGGGCAAATTATTGTTCCATTATTGACAGTTCTTACTGTAGGAATTTTTGTAGGATCTAGGATCTGGATTATGTTTAAAAAATAAGACTAAGATCTAAGGATTTGAATCGTTATTGATTTACTTTATCCTATATCGGAGTATTGCTAAAACTGAATCATTAATTTCCAGTTTTTTGATTATTTTTTGAGATGTAGCAAATTCAATTTTAGATGAAGTGTTTCTTGCAATCTCCAGCATTTTTATTATATTTTTGAATTTGGGATTAGAGTAATAATTTGTAGAGACAATTAGCGTATCAACTGCTCCCATCTGCAAGGCCTTGTAAATCACATCATTTCTTTTAGCTGTCAATCCCTCTTTGACTAGGCTCTCATATTTTTCAACAATTTCTGCAACGTATTTTCTTCTGTGTTGATACAAGTGATGAATTATTTTCTTTTCAATGCCTCTTTGGGAAGTGGAAAAGGACAAATTTTCAACAAATCTACATTTTTTTGTCAGTTCGGAATTAAGCTCATCATAAAATTCAGTTTTTGCAGGTCCAACCCCGCCTAATAAAATCAATTCAGAATTTGAATCCATCATTCTAGCTTTGTTTGCAACTTTTTTAAAGAACACGTGAATTTTTGTCTGTCTTGCCCTTAGGAATCTTCCCTGACTTTGTCCTCCTTTTCTATGCCTTCCCTGCAGATCAATCCGTAGTTTAGATTCTTGTATAATTTGACTTCCATGAAATTTCTGTATTCTTGCAGTTTTTTGATCAAGTGTTATCAATAAAACATCATGATGAATTTTTACAATGTCACGAAATGGTTTGACAAACGGTCTTTTACTTACCATATAGACATATGGTAATTTTTTTGAGGTTCCAATTTCTTTAATGTTTACTTTGCCATTTTTCATCCAGCCAAAAATACAAAGAGTTTTTGTGAATTTTCCTGCAGATGGTGGATCTTCTTTGAGCTCTGTGATTCTTTTTTCAATTTTTGATTCTATTTTTTCTAATGATTCACTTCTCTTTGTTTCTTGCAGTAATGATATTGTTTCCTGTCCCCTGCCATATGGGTAATAAACAGACACGCATTGAGAGTCAATTTGTTTTAATTCACGTAGGAATCGATTTATCAATAACCATTCAGAGGGAAGGATTTCAGAAGGATCTGGGTTGTTTTGCACAAATTTTGTTTTTCCTTTTTGTATAAATTCTAAACAGATTCAACTCCACAGGGATTCAGCCATTATTTTTGGGGGCAAAAACGGACGCAAATTGAAAGTTTTGATAATAATTTAAGGGTCAATTTGAATTTTGAAATCAGATGAATTCATCAGGCAATGGTAAAAGAATTGCTATTGGAATTAACAGTGATCATCATAGGAATTGGTATTTTTTTCTCAATGTCATATAGTTTGAAGAGTTTGGAGCATTGAGGACAGTTTTCATCATCTACAGCCTTTAGAATACACTACTGTGTTGCACAACTAAGTAATTTTTCTTACAGTTTACACTAATGAAATATTTGTTTAATCATATACTTGCAAACAAATTATACAACGCCACTTTTAATTCCAATTCCTTTACCATGTTAGAATATTTGTGTGCCATGACATGCTCGCCAAAGAGACGTTTGAATGGGCCTTGTAGAAATCATTCATTTTTGATCCGTTTGTGATCAGTTCTAGCCAATTCTGATCTATCTGAAATGCGGGTTTTACCTAGATTGTAGCGTAACTCTTTTAGCTTGGTACATACCGACATAATTCATGCCAGCTAACAAATCATGGAAACAATACAATGAATCCCTCGTTAGCAGAGGAACTTGCCTGATAGACGTATCTTTTTTGAAAAAACAAAGACAGGAATTGGAAAAAACGAGCAGAAATAAAATCGGTGCCCCATACAAATGCACGGACTCGCAAATCGGTCTTCTTACGGGACTGTATCGGGTTTGGCACCGCCTACAGAACGGTTCAGGGAGTATGCAGGGGACTCTCAGAGGTCGTGAGGATCCCTGAGATTCATTTCACGCAAATCAGAAGAATGCTGCGGCTGCGGCCGGAAATTAGCAATCCGAATCCGGAGGATGCCGTTGGTTTGGCCTCTGGCTCTTCGGGACTGTCCGTCACAAACAACGGAACCTGTCTGGAGCACAAATGGAAGAAGCAGAGACGCGAATATGCCAGACTGCGCGCATCAGTTGATCTGAAATCAGAAAAGATCGCATCCTACAGGATAACACACGGGAACGGTTCTGATACGAAACGGTTTGTTCCCTTGTTTGAGGATGCAAAGAGACACTGCACCGTGATAAAATCCGCTCACGCAGACAAGGCATATGACGATCAGAATAATTTCGAGTGCTGCGAGACAAGCAAGGCAGTTCCTGCAATCAGAATAAGGAAAAACGCCGTGCCGCACATAACAAAGTCCGAACTGAGAAGAAAGGGGATTTTGCATGTCAGCAGGCGCGGTCTTGATGAATGGAAGAGGCTCAAGGATGCGGGAAAAAGACGGATAGTCGAGATTGCGTATTCTGCGCTAAAGCGAGTGCTAGGCGAGAAGCTGCGCTCCAGGAGGTTTGATGCGCAATGCGTGGAGGCAGGACTCAAAGTGCTGCTGTACAACAGGTTTTTGGATGCGTGATTTTGAGTTTTGTGATTTGGCATGTGGAAGATGAAACGAGAATGCCACGTTAATTGTTTGGAATTAAGCTACAAACTAGGTTTTACCCCACAATATGAAGTCATTTTACACCAAGATGTGCCGTACAATGCTAAACATTATCAGACGATGCAGGATTCCACGTTACCTGCGTCCCAAATCCAACCATGCCTGTTCCGTATGGACGCACATGGTTCTACTGGTGATTCGCCGGTACGAATCCAAGAGTTGCAGAAGGCTTGTCCAGCTGTCAGAGGAATGTGTCGGGATTCGGGAATATCTTGGATTCTCTAAAATTCCTCACTACACAACACTGCAAAAGGCATCTGCAAGATTGGAGGGCAGCCTGCTACACAGGATGTTGCAGGAGTTCATCCCGTACAAAAGAGTCAGGCTGGTTCTGGCAGGAATTGATGGCAGCGGGTTCAGCTACAGTACTGCGTCACATTACTACACAAAAAGAGCCCGGTTACGCAGAAACTTCCTAAAGATAGCCGTATGTGCAGACATGAATTCTCAGCTGATCTGCGCTGCAATCATACATCATGGCATGCAGCACGGCAATCCTGACTTTCTGCCATTGTCGTACAAGACAAGCGCAGCTGTTGCCCCGGTCGATACTGCGTTGGGCGACATGGGTTTTGATGATGAGAGCAACCACGTTGGTGCAAGAAAGACTGGTACGGCTGCTGCAATCATTCCAACTGGATATGCGGATGTCCCAATACGCAGAACAAGTGGAACTCACAGAAGGGAGATGAAAAGGAACTCTCCAAGGCAGCTGTATTCTCAGAGAAACAGATCTGAGACAATCTTTTTTGTCGTAAAGGGGGTGATGCCCGGAGACATAACGTCAAGGAATGACACCACTCGCTCAGGACAATGAAATATTGCTTGGATTGATTGCATGCAATTCTTATCGAATTGCAAAGTCAGAGCCTGTTGTTTTGGCATGGTTTCTACAAGGCCACAAATATCATATTTATTTGAGAACGCAGTTGCCCAATTTGCCAGTTTCTTCATCAATTGTCATACTACCTGTAATCATTCTACAATATCTTTCTGTGATGTTTAAGCATTCTCGTGTATCTTCGGCCCAAAATCCTTCTACTGATTCGCAAAATCCTTCTTCATTTCCAACAACTAATTCTGCCACATCAAATTGCCCTTGGCCTTGATTGTCTTGAAAATTTTTTACAGATAAAATATGAAATATGTATCCAACATAGCTATTAAACAGTCTGAAATCGTTTTGTAAATTTTGTAGACTGATAGATGTAATTGCAAGTAAAGATATCAATGCCAAAAATCCCATGATTATCAAAATATTTTTTCGATTCATATTAAAAAAAGAAAAATGAAATCAAAATTGATCATATCCCGTAGTAGACGTTAGTTCTCCAGTGAAGGCTATCCCAAGGGAATTGTAAGCCGCCTGTCGCACCCCACCCAGGGAATGTCGGGCCAATCTCCCATTGATGATCATTGTAACTAGAACCGCCCATTTCAAAGTCTACTCCAGAATAGATATTTGGTATAATACACCAATCATAGTAAGTCCATGCTCCTGCAACATTGGCACTTACGGATCTCCAATAGTTTCCAATGGTAGTTGCATCAGCTGCACCATACATTGATGCAATTGTTCCATATAGGCCACAATTCACTGCAAAAGTATCGCTACCATCAACAAAATTATTGTTGATTATTTTGGTTACTTCCATTATGAATTTCTTGGTTCCGACAGTTGCATCGGCAACAGGAATTGGGAACATCTGTTCTGGTTTAATAATGAATTCTAATCCATTATGGTCTTTGGCAGTAGATTTGTCAGAGGGTTTTGCATCAGGCACATGTACATATAGTGAGCCATCTCGTTTTTCAGTAACAAAATAGACCACGTATGATGTTTCACTCTCACCGCTTTTATCAGTAACATTTACTGTGGTTTTTACTTTGTACTTGTTTTCACCTAGGTCGGTAACATTGTTGGTTTCTTCAACTTCAAGACCATTATCTGCGGTTCTGGATTTTTGTTTTTCACCATCACTGCTAATAATGCCGTTAACATAGGCAAGTGTTGCATCACTGTATAGATCAGATACTTGTGCAAATCTATCGTCAATATCTTTTTGTTTGATTGCTTTGTCTGCACCAGCAAAACCCATTCCAGACAAGGGAATAGCAAGTGCTGCAATCAAAGAAGCAAACAATATTGTTTGCGTTTTCTTTATTTTGTTATTCATGTTATTACAGCACCGCTATACAAGCTACTATTTAAGCTAAGATAGCACTCTAAATTAGTATTCTGACTCTAGAATAAGAAAAAAGAGTTTATCCATGACACTCAAATGAAATTAAATCATCAACCGACATCCAACAGCCTCAAAACAACCGAAGACCCAACAGAACCGTAATTTCAATTCTCAATATCAAAATTACTTTGCTGTAGGGATTTTTAAAATATCAGCAATTAATATCTGCAATGCGATCAGGTTGAAAACATGTCAGTGATAACAAAACATGAAAAAATAGAAAAGCTGACAAGTATGCCTAGAAACGCCAATGTACCAGCGCAATATTTCGGCTATGCTGCATGATTATGGCAAAAAATCGCTATTCCGTTGCAAGGCCGTGATCCGATGGCCGTCTGGCACGAGATGCGGATCCTCAAATCGGATTTTCCCCTTTTATGCAAAATTATCATCATACTTTCGTGAAGACCGCCAAGGAGGAGAAAATAAACTCCTATCTTCTAAAGCCGCAGAACTTTTTCTATTCCTCGCAAGAGCCGTCCGTTGCCGAAATATCCGAGCAGGACGTGCTTGTCACGAGATTCATCGACTTTATCAACGGGTTGCAGAGGCCGTTCTCGCTTGAGATGATAAAGGACTACGATGATCTGATGTTTCACAAGTCGATGAGGAGATGCGTGTTTGACAGGGTGATTCTGAACACCGCCGAGGATGCGGCGGCAATGCTTGACTCGTCTGACATCAGATACGAGTCAACCCCTACGAGAAGGTGGGAGATTCGGGGCGAGGCGCCAGGCCATGTGATTCTGAAGGACGGTCTGTACTGCAAGACATACGCGCTTACCGCAATGCCAAGCGAGATACAGTCAGGATGGTTCTATCACATGTACAGCATGTCAGACGCGCTAAGGCTTCACGTGTGTCCGATTCCCGATGACAAGCGCAAGTCGGTAATCAACAACCACAAGTCATCCGAACTCTCTGCCGCATCGACATCGGATCTTGCAGATGCCGATGACATCATGGCAATGCGCGAGCTGGTCCTGAAAAGAAGCGATAACGAGGGACTGTTTCTGATCAAGATCAGCGTGTCGATACTTTCCGACAGCCTTGACGGGCTGCAAAAGAGGCAGAGGTCATTCGAGCAGAAGACTCGGTCCAGGTTCTCGTTGCACACGTCAAGCCACGTGCAAAAATCACTGCTTGACGGAACCATTGGCTATCCGTTTCTGGTGATCAGAAGCACGTTTGCCGCACTGATCCCGTTTCATACCTCGGAACTTGACGAGGATGGCGGATTTCTGATCGGCGTCAACAACAAGACCGGGCATCCGTTCCGATGGAACCCGCAAAACAGGATGAACAAGAACACGGTCCTTGTCGCGCCTTCGGGTTCCGGAAAGACCACCACCGCGATGATGATAATTCACTGCTTTGAGAAGACGTATCCCGAGTCCCTGCTTTTTGGATTATCTCAAAGGATCACACAAAAAGTTTGGCAAGATTTTAGCTTATACTTCCTAACAAAACTTTATGATCTATTGATCTAATTTATCACACCAAATAGAATATGGATCAGAACATCATACATCAAGCCATGAATGAGCAAGAATTGATTCAGGCATACAAAAACGAGAAAGATGTCAAAACAAAAGAGAGGTTATTCCTGATAAAGCAAGTCTTCTCTGATAATCAGACTGCCTCGCATGTTGCAAAGAATCTCGGGCATGTGCGTTCTTGGCCATACAAGTGGCTGGGCAGGTTCAAAGAACATGGGATGGATGGTCTTCATGACAGACAAAGAACAGGAAGACCGCCAAAGATACCAAAAGACAGACCAGTCGCAATAGAAAGACAGATCGCAGGGAATCCTGCAGGTTGGAGCGCAAAGCAGGTGATGAATCTCATTTATGAAAAATCAGGAGTAAGATACCATGAGGTTCATGTGTACAGACTGCTTCACAATTGGGGATACGCATCAAAGGTCGCACAGAAAAGGTTTGCAAGCTCTGCAACTGCACAGGAAAAACTCTGGTTTAAAAAAAATCTCAGGAAAAAATAGCCTCAAAAATAGCAAAAGGATTCACCATACTGTCACAGGATGAATCAATCCTTACTGCAGATTCAATATTCAGAAAAAAGATGCGGGCAAAGAGAGGAACGCGTCCAGCAATTCTGGTAAATGGGAATCATCAAAAGACGATCATCCTTGGGGCATTGGCTCATGATGGCAGACAGCTATTCAGGCAGTATGACAGATTTGATCAGTACTGCTTTTTGGATTATCTCAAAGAATTACGCAAAAAGTTTGGCAAGATTTTAGTGTATGCAGACAGGGCACCGCAACACAAATCAAGACGGATACAAAAATATCTTGATGAGAACCATGATGTCGTATTGGACTGGTTCCCAAAGGGTTCGCCACGGTTTAACGCAGTTGAAGAAGTATGGAAACAGGGAAAATACGATTTGTCGGTCTCACAATATCGGCCATCGCTGAATAATCTGAAGAGCAGGATTTCCAAATATTACAGAACTGCCAGATTCAATTTGGATATCATCAAGTACATGCAACGAGGGGACGGTTGACGAACTTATGTTAGAGAGTATAGTAATGCTACTGTTGTATCCCAAAATTAGTTCGTCCCTTATCTGACATCGCATTCTTCTCCCGTCTGCTCATCAATAACTCTTGTCCCTTTCTCTGGCATCTTTCTTGCATATGCCTTTGCAGGAGTTTCCAGGTTGTCCCAGTCAAGTGACATGTGCGGTTTGATGTGATTATACCAGCGGACCAGCTCATCAATGGTACCAAACCATTTCTGTTTTCTCTGAATCTCACCGTGAAATCTTTCGAGCTTGCCGTTTGTCTGGGGACGGTTAACTCTTGCCATGATGTGTTTTATTTCTAATTTTACCAGTTCCTGCTCAAACTGCGATGCTCCTTTTCTCTTGTATTCGGATTGGTTTGCGTAAAACTGGGAGCCATGGTCAGTCAAGATGGATGCAGGCCTGCCGTGCCTTGCAATTGCTTCTTGTAACACTGCAAGTGCGTTATCCGTTGTTGTTGCCTCTGCAAACACTCCATGAGAAACGATGAATCCTGATGCGTCATCCTGGTAACACAGAAACCATCTTCCATCGCCTAGCTGCTTCCAGTCAGTATGCCACATGGAGTTTGAATACGTCCTCTCGTATCGAACCCGTTTTCGTCTTCTCATCTTCTTTGGCTGGGCCTCTGCCAATCCCTCATCTCTCATAATTTTGTGTATTGTGAAAAATGCCTAGTGAGCCAAGCATTCCATTTCTGACTGCCAATCCCTCATCTCTCATAATTTTGTGTATTGTATTGTGAGGTATGTGTGTTCCAGTGGTGTCAATTGTCTTCTCCAAGAACACTGCAGAACGCCTGGACTTTTCAAATGTCGACTGGACGGTTTGCACCGTCTCTTCTGTGATTATTCTCTTTGGCCTTCCAGGCCTGCCTGGAACTGGAACTGCTCCTGTCTTACGATGCCGTGAGCAGAGTTTTTGCACCCAGTGAACAGATATCTTCATGGATGAGGCTGCATTTGCATTCTTGGCACCGTCCTCTTTTGACCTAATTGCCCATGATATCTGGATTGGATCTGACTTTTGCATAATCCTGTGATTCTTTCCTCTTTTCCAAACATATCTTGACTTTAGTCTGGAAACGATGGGGTGAACTAATTTGAGGATAATAGAGTATAGTAATGCTACAGCAAAAAATAAATCATACAAAAAATACAATCCAATTCGATATGTTGCAGAACGATTCCTTGCTTGGCTTAAAAATGGATTCAGAAGAACGGCAATCAGATATGAATGAGTGGCAGAAAACTATCTTGGGTTAGTTAACATTGCATCATTTTTGATGTATTGTAGGGTTTTAAGATGAGTTACATAAGCATTTAGTAGACCTGTTGCGTAATCGGAATGACTCTTTCCCAAATTCTGCATTCTCGTAAAATCTGCGCCTAAAAGCCTGAATTTTGAGATTAGTTTGAAAAACTGCGCAAAAAGATCCGTGCCTAAATATAATTACGCAACAGGTATAGTATTGAGCTGTACTTGTATGTATTATACACCATGCCTAAAGCGTAAGCAAATGAGATCAAATTCGGAAAGAAAACAAAAAGCGACTCGGATTTTGGTTCTGGTGCATTATGATGATCTAATACATAAGTCATGAGATACAGATCTTCTCCAAACTGGACTTGGTAATTTTGATGTATGGTTATTAGAAAATTGTCAGTATGGAACCCTGCTGGTGCATTTTGGTGATCTTTGGATAATTTGGTTCTGAGAATATTTTCATCATAATCTTTTCAAAAAATCTTCTTTTTTGATTTGCGCAAGAGACAAAATACCAAAAATAGTCCCAACCTTTACCTCTTTGTGCAATGGAATTATTGTGACTATTTTTCTACCCTTTACAAATTTATACAAAACAATATGGCTTCCTCTCTGACGTGAGACTTGAAAATCAAATTTATCTACAAGAATCTTTACTATCTTGCTTCCTGCAAATTTAGGGAATTTCGACACTTAATGCACCTATCATGTCCATGTTTTGGATGGATTCTTTTGCATCTGGCATCTCCTCCAAATAAAGGCTTACTGCCTCTTTGATATTTGTCATTACCTCTTCAATTGTATTGCCTTGCGTGATCACACCTGTGGCTACCTCTTTTATCACATACACATCATCTTCTTTCCAAAATATTGTCTGCAGTTTCATACTTTGTCTTAAAGAACAAATCATTTTAATCTTTTTGGTTTGATTGTTCATGCATCTATAGCAGGATCCTTTTATAATGTGCTGCTGCTGCCGATACATGCCAAAAATATTCAATGGATTGGAATTGTGTTCGGGCCCGGGCGGTTTGTCTGAGGGATTCATGGGTGTAAAATACAACAATGCCAAATTCTTTGTTGCAGTTGCCAATGACGCAGACGAAAATGTATCTCTCACATACACAAATAATCACAAAAATACCAATTTTGTATTGGGAAGTCTTGTTTCTGAAAAAATAAAAAAAGACATAGAAAAAGCAATTGAAAATACTGCGGGTCTTTCAAATCTGGATATAGTCATTGGTGGGGCCCCCTGTCAGGGATTCTCTCATGCAAACAAGAAAACACGAACGGCGGCCAAATCCGTTGAACAGACTTGCTCTTGATTTTTTTGAGATGGTAAGGCGAACAAAGCCGTTCTCATTTGTTCTGGAAAACGTTCCAGGCATACTCTCTATGCAAAATGGAAAAGTCATGGATCGAATCATACGGAATTTTCAATCTTTAGGATATGCAAATACTGAATATTGGATTCTAAATGCTGTTGATTACGGCGTGCCACAAAAGAGAAAGCGTGTTTTTGTAGTCGGGAGTAAAAATTCAAATAAAATTACGCCTCCAAAACCTACACATGGAAAAATTAAATCAAATGAACACGTTACAGTATGGGATGCATTATCAGACTTGCCAGCAATACGTTCCGGAGGGAAGACATCCAATTCAAACAAATACAGGCATGCGGCAAATACTAATTTACAAAAAGAACTACGCAACAGATCTAACATTGTAAAAAATCATATTGTTACGGCAAGTAATGATACGGTCATCAAAAGATTTCAATGTGTTCCACCAGGAGGAAACTGGAAGGACATACCAAAAAAGAAAATGTCTACAAAAGGACAATACAAGAATATGAAAAGCACACATAGTGTAGATTGTAGCGCAACTCTTTTAGCTTGGCACATACCGACATAATTCATGCCAGCTAACAAATCATGGAAACAATACAATGAATCCCTCATTAGCAGAGGAACTTGCCTGATAGACGTATCTTTTTTGAAAAAACAAAGACAGGAATTGGAAAAAACGAGCAGAAATAAAATCGGTGCCCCATACAGATGCACGGACTCGCAAATCGGTCTTCTTACGTGACCGCATATCGGGTTTGGCACCGCCTACAGAACGGTTCAGGGAGTATGTAGGGAACTCTCCGAGGTCGTGAGGATCCCTGAGATTCATTTCACGCAAATCAGAAGAAGAATACTACAGCTGCGGCCGGAAATTAGCAATCCGAATCCGGAGGATGCCGTTGGTTTGGCCTTTGACTCTTCAGGACTGTCCGTCACAAACAACGGAACCTGTCTGGAGCACAAATGGAAGAGGCAGGGACGCGAATATGCCAGACTGCACGTATCATCTGATCTGAAATCAAAAAAGATCGTATCCTACAGGACAACGCACGGGAACGGTTCTGATACGAAACGGTTTGTTCCCTTGTTTGAGGATGCAAAGAGACACTGCACCGTGATAAAATCCGCTCACGCAGGCAAGGCATATGACGATCAGAATAATTTCGAGTGCTGCGAGACAAGCAAGACAGTTCCTGCAATCAGAATAAGGAAAAACGCCGTGCCGCACATAACAAAGTCCGAACTGAGAAGAAAGGGGATTTTGCATGTCAGCAGGCGCGGTTTTGATGAATGGAAGGGGCTCAAGGATGCGGGAAAAAGATGGATAGTCGAGATTGCGTATTCTGCGCTAAAGCGAGTGCTAGGCGAGAAGCTGCGCTCCAGGAGGTTTGATGCGCAATGCGTGGAGGCAGGACTCAAAGTGCTGCTGTACAACAGGTTTTTGGATGCGTGATTTTGAGTTTTGTGATTTGGCATGTGGAAGATGAAACGAGAATGCCACGTTAATTGTTTGGAATTAAGCTACAAACTACCTATTTACGGGGATAACCCCAAAAATATTCGTGATATTTTATATCAGTATTCTGAATCGTCAGGTGAAATTCATGAAGCGGGGGAAATTCATGAGTTAAACGGTGTCATAACTGCCTCTATTCAATCTCTTTACAAAATTTATCAAAATGATGGCAAGGGTTCCTTACCAGAGTTAGGCAAATACGCTTCAATGGCGGTAATAGACGAGGCTCATCATGTTATTTCCTCAAACAAGAGTTATTCCAATGTCTTCCGTGAGTTGGGGTTTGAATTCAAGAATGTATTAAAAAAAGGAGTTGATATCAATAAAAACAAAATTTGTCTTCTTGCCTAACAGCTAGCTGCACGACGAACAATACATGACCCTCCGCTTCAGTTCACCAAGACCCTTGGGGAATGCGTAACCAGTTGCATCGACTGTAAGATCTGCGGCATCCACGTCGTTTTGGCCTTTTTTGAGATATGGCCGTAATCACTGACTACTGCCCCTAGGCAAAACGGCTATGGCAGATTTGATCTTATTACAATCTCAAATGGGTCACTTCTGACCGAGCTGTCATCAGCTGCCCTGGCTTCCAGGTGGAATGTGTTGTCTCCTGGCTGCAGGCCGCCGATTGCCTGTCTCCAGTCAGTAACAGCCGTGTTTCCTGCCGGGAGTATGTGCCTGACATAGTTCATATCTGAATCCCTCAGTACCAGCTCGCCTGCAGGAGTTATGGTACCGGTAAGTATGATGCTGTCAGAGTCGACCTCGATTGTACCGCCCGGAGTGACGGTATCAGTGCCATCAGCAGCAGTGACAGTGATAGCTGGAACCTGTGGCGGGTCTGCGCGTATTGTAATCTCAACTGGGTCACTTCTGACCGAGCTGTCATCAGCTGCCCTGGCTTCCAGGTGGTATGTGTTGTTACCTGGCTGCAGGCCACTGATTGCCTGTCTCCATGAGGTGGTGTCAGCGTTTCCGGCGGGGAGTATGTGCCTGACATAGTTTAGCTCAGAGTCCCTCAGTACCAGCTCGCCTGCAGGAGTTATGGTACCGGTAAGTATGATGCTGTCAGAGTCGACCTCGATTGTACCATCAGGAGTGACGGTGTTTGTAACCGTGATAACAGGTGCCTGAAGTGCCGCAGCTGTAGCAGCAGTATCGGCGGTATCAGCCTGCGGCGTAAAGGTGATAACATCAGATGGGAGGCCCTGGCCGATGCTGTTTGTGGCACTGACCTTGAAATTGTAACTTACCCCGGTATCAAGGTCCGGTATGACGACAGAGGTGTCGGTTTTTACGCCGTCAGCAAACGTGGTCCACGTACTGCCAGAGTCGGCCGAATATTCTACAATATAATCAGATATGGCCTCCCCGCCGTCATGTACAGGCGCATCCCAGCTCAATGTGACAGAGTCTTGCACGTCACTTGCACTTGCAACGAGATTTTCAACCTTGTAGGGTTCGGAGGCAGGAATAGTTGCGGTGACAGTATCTGAGACAGGGCCTGTACCTGCCTGGTTTACTGCCCTTACATGAAAGACGTAATCACGGCCGTTTAGCAGGTCACCAAATGCGGCCATCGTATCCGTACTGCCCGTATCACGTGTCTCCAAAGGCGACGTATCATCGTCATCATCATCATCAATGGCATACCCTATGACATATCCGGTAATGGGTACGCCGCCTGTGTCAGCAGGCGCAGCCCATTGCAGCATTGCCCCTGCGGGGCTAGAGGTTGCAAAAAGTCCCGTCGGTGCGGCCGGAACGGTTCTGGGTATTGCCGTTTTTATATCGGAATGAGGACCGGTACCTGCGCCGCCTGTCGCAGCCACGCGGAAAGAATACTCTTGGCCCTTCACAAGCGGGGTGACTGTCGTAGTCGTGGCGTCACTGACACCGTCATCAAAGGTAGTCCAGTCACCAGTGCCACGTTTGTACTCTATCACATAGTCTGTAATGGGCGGGTCACCCAAAGACGTAGGCACATTCCAACTCAGTTCAACCTGCGTGGCGCCGGAGGTCAGGGTTAGGCCAGTGGGCGCACTGGGGGGGATGTGTGGCGTGGCCTCAATCGGAACTGAAAGATCGTTAAAGTTCAGACTGAAGAGCTCGGTGCCGACGGCTACGGCAAACTCGTACGTCTCGCCGTTTGTCAGTCCTTCCACGGTGTACGTGATGTCCGCGGTCGTCTCGGTATTCCCCCAGTCGGATGCACCCTTGATCTTGTGGTGCACCTCGTATCCCGTTATGGGGGATCCCCCGTCACCCGGAGCCGTCCACGTCAGCGTGACCTCAGAGTCGCCCGGCGCGGCCGATAGGTCGCCTATGGTGTCAGGTTTTCCTGCGACCTTGACGGTCCTAGTCTCAGTGGCCGTGTTTCCGGCACTGTCTGTCGCTGTGTAAGTGATGGTGGTTGATCCAATGACTGCGGTATTCACCGTGCCCGTAACGGTCACAGCAACGGTAGAGTCCATGTCATCGGTCGCCGTATATCCCGGAGGTGCATAGGAACCACCCTGTTTTACATAGATCAGCTTGTCACCATTCAGCGTAATTATTGGCGGTGCCTTGTCCAGGACGTCAGAATAATCACCCTTGCCTGCCACGTTTTCTGCTACGACCCTGAAGGAATAGCCGTCACCGTTGCCCATGGATGTTAATCCGAATTCTGTCTGTGAGCGGCCGGCTATTTTGACCCAGTCATCATCACCTGCCTTGCGGTGTTCTGGGTAGTATTTGGTAATGGTAAACCCTCCGTCGTCATCAGGCTTTTCCCATGAGAGTATGTAGTTGTTGCCATCTTTTTCTATCTGCAGGTTCTTAGGTGCTCCCGGTTTTGTTGGTAGGGGGGTCGGTTTGGCCATGTCTACGTTGGTTACAGCCGGGTCTCCATCGCCATGAGCGTTTGTTGCAGTTACCCTGAAGGCGTATTTTTCGTTTTTTGACAGTTTTTTGATTTCTGCAGAAGTGCCGGTGATTACAACCTTGCGGCTACCCCAGTCGGCTATTACGTCTTCCATTGTTCCTTTTTTGTATTCTACCTTATACCTCTCGACAGGGCCTCCTGTGGTTGGTGGAGCCCATCTTAGTTCGAAATTAATGAACTCAGATTTTGGGTCGGCCCTAAGAGATATGGTGTAATCGATGAGTGTCGGCTGTCCTGGCGGTTGCGCATTGGGGTCAAAAGGCGTTGCCGTAAGGGCAGCACCAGGGAAAGTAAACCCGTGTTTCTCCGTCACTATATGTAGATAGAATTTATACTCCTTGTCGTTATCCAGATCTTTCCATAGGTATGAGGTTGTGTCAATGTTGGAAATAGAATGAGTGATCCGGCCGGATTGTTCGGCGTTGTCGTGAGCTAGAATATAATTCACGAATGTTATTCCCGCTGGGAGGACTGGCTTTTCCCATTCCAACATTACCTCTCCGTTGCCTGGTGTTGCTTTACTTAATGAAAATGTCGCCTTATACTGACGGGGACCATGAGCCCCATACGCCTCAGTCGGCGGCGCGACCATTAGAACTGTAGAGCTTAAAAGAATTATACCGAGAAATACGGATGCAAGGGCTCTGGACTTTGCACCACTACTTCTCCCCCCCCCCCGGAAGTAAGGCCATGGGAGGAGCTTGCGGGTCTTTTGCCTGCAGTATGATTAAATAATTTCAATGCGCATACGAGTTGGATTCCAACTTCAATATAAATGGATCCCAGCAAAGACATTGCTTAGCACGGATGCCATTTCTAGTCGCCCCCTTTTCTGCCAGCCCGTCGCTTTTTGCGTAGCCCGCACCAGTCTCTGCAATTCTGCCGCATTCCCTACAACTACCGTTTCCCTCTTTTCCGTACCCTGATTGCATTTTGCGCGGCATGCAACGATGTCGGGTCTTCTTGCGTATTTCCCTCTTCTTCTGTTTTAGTGCCTCGTGGTTCTCGTCACAGTACTCTTTCTGGTACTGTTTGAGAATGCTGGTAGATGCACGGAGCATCATTCCTTTAAACAAGACATATTCACATTTCATAATTCCACAATGCTGAAAATTAACGCTTCCAATATTGAAATTATACAAAGACGGTAAGAAATCCCATGGAAGTGAACTGGCTAAAATTCTTGCTGGTGAGTTTGAATTAACGTCAGAGGAACGTGACCAAATGAAACCAAGCGGTGGACAAACATTATTTGAAAATAGAGGTGGTTGGGCTGCATTTGATATGAAAAAAACAGGCCTAGCCAATAGAGAAAATGCAACAGTGTCAATAACAGATGAAGGTAAAAAACACTAGAGCAAAATCCGCCTCATCTGGATCGAAAATTCCTGCATACAATTCCAAAATACCAAGAGTTTTACAACAAAATGATTCAAAAACGTAAAGAACGCTCACAAGAAGAAACTATCGCAATTTCTAAAGTCCTCCAGAAGTTATGATTATTTCAGGACAAAAAACAATTAGAAGAAATGTTGAGACAGAGTTACTTGGAACAATTAATGAAAATACGCCTGAATTTTTTGGGTCACCTGTTCTTGAGTTGATTCGTAAAATGGGATATGGAATAGATCAGAGTACTAGGTAGGACAGGGGATGATGGCGGAATTGATGTAGTGGTTAAAGAAGACAAGCTAGGATTTGGTGAGATCCATTTTCAGGCAAAAAGATGGAAGGGAACCATACCAATTCACCAAGTAAGGGATTTTGCCGGCGCATTGATGTCTAAAAAATCAAAAAAAGGAATATTCATGACTTCTGATTTTTCAAATGATGTACATGCTTTTGTAAATGGCATTGAATCAAAAATCATTCTAATTAATGGAGATAAATTAGTGCAATACGTGTACGATTGCAATTTAGGAGTTGATGTTGAAGGCATTTATGAAATTAAAAAAATAGATGAAGATTATCTTTCAGATAATTATTTGAGACTTGGGCATAACTAATCCTAATTTTTAATCAGTTTCCCAAACTATTCAAATGAAAAAAGCCAAGAATCCTTGCAATGTCATTTCATTGCAGCATGAACGTAAAAATCCCCCGGCAGGGTTCTGTCAGAGTCATTCTCATTGGCGTTTTGTATCTGGTCAGAACATTGTCTCTGCATGGGGAGATATTCAGACCTGGCAGACCGTATGCCTGTTCAACTATCTGATGGCGCAATTATTCATCATAAAATCTCGGATGAGAATTCCAAGCAACAGCACACTTCATTATTTTTTATCAATCAAACGCAACGATGACAAATTGTTCAAGGTCTGCAGATTGACTCAAATCCCAGACAGACGTATACTCTCTAACATAAGTTCGTTAACCGTCCCCTCGTTGCATGTACTTGATGATATCCAAATTGAATCTGGCAGTCCTGCAATGTTTGGAAATCCTGCTCTTCAGATTATTCAGCGATGGCCGATATTGCGAGACCAACAAATCGTATTTTCCCTGTTTCCATACTACTTCTTCCTCAACTGCGTTAAACTGCGGCGAACCCTTTGGGAACCAGTCCAATACGACATCATGATTCTCATCAAGATATTTTTGTATCAGTCTTGATCTGTGTTGCGGTGCCCTGTCTGCATACACTAAAATCTTGCCAAACTTTTTGCGTAATTCCTTGGGATAATCCAAAAAGCAGTACTGATCAAATCTGTCATACTGCCTGAAGAGCTGTCTGCCATCATGAGCCAATGCCCCAAGGATGATCGTCTTTTGATGATTCCCATTTACCAGAATTACTGGGCGCGTTCCTTTCTTTACCCACATCTTTTTTCTGAATATTGAATCTGCAGCAAGGATTGATTCATCCTGTGACAGTATGGTGAATCCTTTTGCCATTTTTGAGGCTATTTTTTCCCGAGATTTTTTTTAAACCAGAGTTTTTCCCGTGCAGTTGCAGAGTTTACGAATCTTTTCTGTGCAACCTTTGATGCGTATCCCCAATTGTGAAGCAGCCTGTACACATGAACCTCATGGTATCTTACTCCTGATTTTTCATAAATGAGATTCATCACCTGCTTTGCGCTCCAACCTGCAGGATTCCCTGCGATCTGTCTTTCCATTGCGACTAGTCTGTCTTTTGGTATCTTTGGCGGTCTTCCTGTTCTTTGTCTGTCATGAAGACCATCCATCCCATGTTCTTTGAACCTGCCCAGCCACTTGTATGGCCAAGAACGCACATGCCCGAGATTCTTTGCAACATGCGAGGCAATCTGATTATCAAAGAAAACCTGCCTTATCAGGAATAACCTCTCTTTTGTTTTGACATCTTTCTCGTTTTTGTATGCCTGAATCAATTCTTGCTCATTCATGGCTTGATGTATGATGTTCTGATCCGTATTCTGTTTGGCGTGATAAGTCAGATTAATGGATCATAAAGTTTTGTTAGGAAGTATATACAGTCCAAAACTTCTAAAAAGTTTGAAAAGTTTTACAAAAACTTGGGTTGGACACCTGAAATCCCAAGGTCATGAGCTAGTCAAAGGTGCAAGCTCATGAAATCCACCAAATCAAAACACGTTACCATCGTCTTAGATGATGTTTTGGAAAAAAAACTCAGAATTCGACAAGCAAAACAAATCGAAGAAACTTCTGCATCATGCAGCTTTTCTAAAGTTCTCAATGATGCATTAAGAGAGGGATTAGACTAATGCCTACATTTGAGATTCTAGTATCTCGGGCAAATCTTGAAGTTTCAAATTCCACTATGGAAATTAAAGCTGTAACACAAGAAGAAGCAGAAAAAAAAGCAATTCAGTTAGCACCATACGAAGATAGTTGGAAAGAATCTGGTGATGATGATTTTCATTATCAAATAGAAGAATCTGAGGTAATTGATTCCTCTTGATTGAGGTTCATCTATGATTTCTGAGTTGATTTTCATGAAAAGAGAAGAGAAGATTTTCTATGATACCTTTTGGTATGCCCTGCAAGCTCCGTTTGTTTTTCCTAACAAGTGGGGCGATTTTCCGAAATCCACTTTGGAACAGGCAAAACTCTACAGGTTGGCCGAAGCTGTAAACTTGTTTGATTCAAAGATGTGTTCTGATTTTGAGGCTATGATGTATCTTTCATGTGTGAGTCATGATGCCCCATTAGCTAGGCAATATTACAAGATGTGCATGTTTTGTGTAAAAAAATACTATGGATTGGAGAAAATCAATCCAGATAATGATGAAAATCTGAAATGGCTTGATCGTGATACTATTTTAGATGAAAGTGAACAATACGAGTTTAACAAGCTAAAATCTGACATTTTCAAAAGACAGATGGGAGCAATGAAATGATCTTAAATTCTAAATCACTATCAATATTAGAGAGGAATGGAAAAAATGAATGATTTGGTAGACAAGCTAACGATAAACAAATTATTTTGTACTAGGTGCAAAGAGGGAAAAAAAGATGGGGGCCTAGAATTAAAAATGATAAAGTAGAGATTCCTGGCACATGTCCTAAATGCAAATCTCCATACTGGAATAAGCCTATTGAGAGGCCTACAGTATCAAAAGCAAACAAGAAATAGTAAGTAAATAATTACAATAAATACGATCATTTTAACGAATATTTTTTCAAATTTTAACTACAGTGTGTAAAAAAGTGATCAATAATCACCATAATCTAAATAAACAATGTGATATTTAGTGTAAGGAATGGTAGCAAAACGTAAAGCAAGTACAAAAAAAAATCTTGAAGACAAGATTGCCGAATTAGAAGCAAAACTAACGAAACTTTCTACTCAGCTAGAAGCAAAACCAGCTCCTAAACCAGCTGAGACAAAACCAGCTGAGGTAAAACCTGCTGAGACAAAACCAGCTGAGGTAAAACCTGCTGAAAAACCTGCTGCAACAACAAAACCAAAAGGTACTCTACCAAAAGGATTTGATAAACCCGCAGATGCTCCAAAACCACAGGATGCTCCTAAACCAGCTGAGACTACAACAGAACCACCAGCAACAGTTCAAGCAGCATTAGAGAATGCATACTATGATGCTCCAATGACTGATTTCCATCAGTATAGAGCAAAGGTCACAGGTTACACTCCAGCACCTAACAGATACTTTGTTAGATTGACTGCACCTGTAGGAACAGTTCCAACAACAAATTGGAATGATCAAAAAGCAAGTGTTACTGGTTATACACAACCATCAAACCAATACTTTGCAACAAGACCTAGATTGGCATATCATCCTGCTGATAAAAAATTTGGAAGTTTTAGTGGTGTTAACATGACAGTTGAAGGTGTTACTGCAAAAGCACAAACACAACAAGCATCTCCACCAGAACCACCAAAACCTAAACGTGGTACTCTTCCAAAAGGTATGGAACAAACACAACAAGCACCTCCTCCACAACAATCCAGCTATGATGGTGGTGGTGAAGGAAAATCTAGAGAAGAAAAACTAGCAGATTATGAAGCAGATTACTTGCAAAGACTTGAACAACAAAGAATAGACGATGAAAAAGCTTTCCAAGAACTTCTTGAAGCTGAAGCAAAAGCTCGTGCAACACAATCACGTGGTACTCTTCCAAAAGGATTTGAGCCAAAACCTGAAGAGCCAAAACCTGAAGAGAAAAAAGCTTCTAGAGGAACACTTCCAAAAGGCTTCTAATCTATCTGCCACTTTTTCTTATTTTTGATTTATATTTTGAAAATCATTTAGAACTTCTTTTGAATGTCCTGCAGGTTTTACTTTTGGATAAATTTTGAAGATCTTGCCTTTTTCGTTTACTAAAAATGTGCTTCTCATAACTCCCATGTATTCTCTTCCCATGAATTTCTTCTTACCCCAAACACCAAACATCTTTGAGACTTCTTTATCCACATCTGCTAATAATGGAAATTTTATTCCCATTTTATCGCAGAATTTTTTATGAGAATCTACATCATCTGGACTTACTCCGATAATCTCAATTCCTTCTTTTTGAAATTTTTTATAATCTCTTGAAAATTCATCAGCTTCTGTTGTACATCCTGGAGTGAAATCTTTTGGATAAAAGTAAATTGCGTGTTTTTTGCCTTTAAAATCAGTTGATTTTACTTTGTCTCCATTAGCATCATTTATTGCAAATTTTGGAACTGTGTCGCCTTCAGCAATCATGTGATCTCATACACTTATCCTGTAATTAATTACTTTTTGAGATTGTTTGATCTTCTTCCTAGTTCGAATCTTTTATATGGTAACTGAATGGGCCTTTGCTTGATGGTTAATCCAAGAGCATATCTTGCTGAAGCAATAGCAACTTATGGTTTAGTTTTCTTTGGCCCTCTTTCAGTAATTTTAGCAGTTTCTGCATTTGGTGAAGAATTAACTACACAATCTGTACTATTCATCTCTCTTGGACACGGTGGTGCAATTGCTTTGATGGTTTATGCATTTGGTCATGTATCTGGTGCTCACATTAATCCCGCAGTTACAATTCCAATGATGATTACAAGAAAAATTGGTATTGTAGATGGAATTGGTTATATTATTTCACAATTAATTGGTGCAGTGGCAGCAGCTGCTACTCTTTGGACTATTTTACCAGAACTTGGAGCAAAAGTCAACTTTGCAACTCAAGGTGGACCTAGTGACTTAATCAACAATAGCATTGGTTCTGGGTTTGCAATAGAGGCAATTTTGACATTCTTCTTGGTAACTGTAATCTTTATGACTGCTGTTCATAAAAAAGCATCTCCTGGATGGCATGGATTTACAATTGGTGGCATGGTCTTCCTAATTCACTTGATTGCTGTACCCTTAACTGGTGCATCAGTAAACCCTGCACGAACATTTGGTCCTGCATTGATTTCTGGATTCTGGGAATTCCATGGGTTATACTGGGCAGCTCCAATTCTAGGTGGAATTATTGCTGGATTGATTATGAATTATGTTTATACCAATCAAGCAGAAAAAGAAGCATAGTTTCATACGTTTATTTCAAAATACAAAATTAGTACACTGTGATGAAAGCATACTTTCTTGTCGTGATGGTTTCTTGTATTCTAATTTTTACTGGAGTTAACACGATTGGTGCTCAAGAAATTACATCTATCAAAGTTGCATTTATTGGAGATCAAGGTGTAAATGAGAATGCTGTATCTGTTTTGAGATTAATTGAATCTGAAAATACTGACATGGTTCTGCATCAAGGGGATTTTGATTACTTGGATGATCCTGATTTGTGGGATGAACAAATTACTAGTACTTTGGGCAATGATTTTCCTTATTTTGCATCAGTTGGAAATCATGATGTAAAATCATGGGATGGATATCAAGAAAAATTACAAAACAGATTGGATAAAATTCCTAATGCTCAGTGCTCTGGAGATCTAGGTATTCAATCAAGTTGTTTGTATGGTGGATTGTTCTTTCAACTCATCTCAAAACCCTGCAATACATCAAAAATGACGCAATACTGACAAACGCAGGACAGTTTTCACATCTCCTTTCATATCTGATTCCTGTCCTGTGAAATCCGTTTTTGAGCCAACCAAAGAATCCCTCCGCAACGTATCGAACCGAATTATATTTTTTGTGCGATTTGTTCTCCGATGATTTGCCATTCTTTCTAAGTGGGATACGTGCAATTGGATTTCTATTTTTCAAATAGTTTCTAATGGCCGTACTGTCATATCCCTTGTCCGCATAAACTGAGGCAATCTGTTTGATGGTGCCATCATCATCCATAAACTCTGAAATGCTTTCCATGACATCTGCAAACTTTGCACTGTCATGAACATTTGCAGGACTGGTCCTGATTGAGATTGGAAATCCGTTCTGCCCTACGGCAACGTGAATCCTTGTGCCTGAAATCCTCTTGAATCCGTCATATCCTGTTACGCTGCCCCCTTTTTAGCAGGGATTGTCGAGGAGTCAACGGATATCATCTTTTGCAGGCTGATTTTTCCTTGCTTATGAGCTGTTTTGATTAAACCGGATAGGATCCTCTTCCAGACTCCTTTTTGCTGCCAAGAGTTCAGTCTTCTGTTTGCAGTAGAATCATCACCGTATTTTGTTGGCATCTCGCTCCGCCTGCATCCGGATATCAAGACGCAGATGATTGTTCCGCTGATGGTTCTTCTGTCATCATCTCTTGGTCTGCCTGTCTTGGCAGGTTTTGGAATGTGTGGCTTTATCATGTCCCATTGTTTGTTTGTCAGTCAATTCCTGAAATTGCATGAAAATTAGTCATGTTCGGTAATTATTAGATCAGGATGATCGTAAAAACTTCACTAAATGATCAGTTTTGAGATGAGTTGTTTATTTTATCTGGTTCTGGGACTATGGGAAGTGATCATGCTGAATATATCCAAGAAGAACTTTCTGAAAATAATTCTATTTGGAGTATTATCTGTTCTTGGCACAAGAATATGAGATTGACGCAAGTTGGTGGAAAAGAAAATGAAACTGGATGGGCAGTATATGATGAATGCAGAAAAGGTGGAGCAATAATTGCGACAGGCCATGAGCATAGCTATTCTCGTACTTTGACTCTATCTAATGTTAAATCTCAAGATATTCATTCCGATAGCCCTGATCTTTTATAGGCAGGTCCTGATACTGCGTTTGTTTTTATAAATGGTCTTGGTGGCAAAAGTATTCGTAATGCAGAAGATGACTTGGAAAAAAATCCTTGGTGGGCAGGCTATTACACAAGTGACAATGGTGCGAATTATGGTGCACTTTTTTGTACATTCAATATTGATACAAATGAAAACAATGCAACTTGTTATTTTAAAGACATTTCAGGTAAAATCATTGATGAGTTTACTGTTGTAAGTAACAGTTTGGATCCTTCTTGGCCTGATTTGGCTATTTACAGTTCGATCTTGGTTGGAACTTGATTTAATCACTGATGATTTCTTTGACGATATTTTGAATTATCTGCTAAAAAAACAGACAATTCTCAGCAAGGGATAAAAATTAGAACAATAGAATCTGCCCTATGGGATTAGATGATTCACCTATGATTACTATGCTTGAATCCGAATCTAAAAAATTAAAAATTCAACTAGATGATATTCTTGCAGATGCCTCAAAACCTTCTATTTCTCAGATTGTCTCCGTTTATCATCAAGTTCTAAATGTCACTTCTTTGATACATGTACTCAAACGATCTGAGCCTGAAAATGACTGTCAAACACTCATCAGTGATGCTGAAACACTGATTTCTACAAAATTTCATTCAGTTTTGCATCCAAAACTTTTGGAACAGTTGTCTGACTTGATATCTGCTTCTGTTGATTCTCTGAAAACCCAAACAAATTTGCAAAAATCTGCTGATGAGATTAAAAATGATGCAGCATCATATGATAAACTACGTGAGCTAATGAGTACCAAAGAATTTGTTGAACAATATGATAAAGGGCTATCTGATGATTGACGAGATTGCAAAAAATCTAATTAACCTCAAAAAAGAATTTGCAAAAATTTATGATGGCCAAAGTCAAATCCAAGAAGTAATTCCTGTATCAAGCTCTGAATTATTTCCAATAGACGAATCACATTTAGAATTATTGCATCAATTTGCAACAAAGAATCCTATTTACTACAATTTCTTTGAGAAAACTATTGGGAATGCTCCTTGTGTTGTTTATGAGGGCGACATTAACAAATATTGGTTAAACAGTATTCAGCATGGTTCAAGTCATGCTCCTTTTTCTCCGACATGGATGATGTCTGCATATATTGGAGTTCTACTTGCAAAAAATCTTGGATGTTCTGAAGTAATTGATATTGGTTCAGGTGATGGTCGCATTGCATTTTGTGCTAAAATTCTGAGTTTAGAATCATACAGCATAGAAATTGACGACATGTTAGTTGATTTACAAAAACCCTTAATTGAAATTTTTGATTTTCATCCTTCTTGTTCTGATGCAGTTGCATTTGATTATTCTTCTTTAAATTTGACACGTCCAGCTTTCTTTATTGGCGGTCTTGCACAAATGGGTGGAATCGAATTGGCATCTGGTGTTTTGGAAAAAATAAAATCAATTTCTGATGTTAGTTTTAGTTGGGTTTTTGCAGGTACTTACTCTCAAAAATATGCTCCAGATCCAAAAAATGAGGCTGGTTGGGGCACATTAATTGAAAAGAATAATCTAAAATTTATCCAAACCATTTCTTTGCCAACTGCTTGGACTTTTCATGAGTCTGATGAAACACCTTACATTTTTGCTCAATCCAATTAATCGCAATCCAAATTAAGCCTAAATTCACCAAACTTTTCGGACTCGTTGCATAGCTTGGATAGTGCGAACGCTTGCGGAGCGTTAGGTCACCGGTTCGAATCCGGTCGGGTCCATATACCATCTTGTCTCAATTAAAGCTCCAAATCATTACAACTCTGTATCTGGAACTGTAATAATTGATGTCTAAGAAAAGGATACTTTATGACTATCTTATCCAGAGGAAAAGAATATGATTGATTTCAAGGAAACTTTATGTCAAGAGGTTAAACGAAAATCAATTCATATTGTTGGTATGATTGTAATTCCTTTAGATTTTTACTTTGGATTTATGATTCCTGGCATTCTCATTATGATTTTATCATGTCTTTACATATTGTCTGAATACCTACAGGAAAAAGAAAAACAGCTTCCAATGATGCAGACCATTACAAAATTTCCACTTGCGTATGGCAAAGTCAAGCCTGTAGCCCTTTTTCAGGGCTTCCAATGATGCAGACCATTACAAAATTTCCACTTGCGTATGGCAAAGTCAAGCCTGTAGCCCTTTTTCAGGGCTTCCAATGATGCAGACCATTACAAAATTTCCACTACGTGACAAATTGAATAGCAAAACAGATTGTGCTCCTTTGTTGTTATCTGCAGGGGTTATTATTCCCCCTGTGATGTCTCCTACCCCTATCAGTTACTGTGCTATCATTGCAGTTGTTTTAGCAAAATTTTATTCAATTATCTCAATCTGGATTTTTAACTGATCCTAAAACAGATCATTTAGTAAATTATTCATGACAATACAGATCCAAGAACAGCATTGTTGAAACGTTTTTCATGATTCATAAAGAAATCTCAGATGCCCAATGGAGTACCATTGCGCCGCAATTACCAAGACCTGCCAAAACAGGACGTCCAAGATGTGATGACAGGACAACTGTAAACGGAATATTGTTTGTCTTGACTACCGGATGCAGATGGGCAGACATGCCAGACAGGTACGGCTCAAAACCCGCTGCACATCTTCGATTCCAAGAGCTACAACAAAAAGGAATATGGAAGAAAATTCTCTCCAAACTAATAAAATCCGCACGCAGGCAAGGCAGGATTGACCTCCAAAAAATATCAATTGACTCCTCATCGATTGCTGCCAAAAAAGGGGGGATAAAATAGGATATGACGGATTCAAGAGGATTTCAGGCGCAAAAATACATGTTGCCGTAGAGCAAAACGGCTTGTCAATTTCGATTAGAACCAGTCCTGCAAACCAACATGACAGCACAAAATTCATTGATGTCATGGAAAACATTTCGGAATTTGCAGATGACAGCCTGATGCAGACAACTGTCTCTGCATATGCTGATAGGGGGTACGATGCGAAACAAATTAGGAATTATCTCAGATGCTGCGAAATTGACTGTTGCATCCCGTACAAAAGGAACTCAAAGATCATTGCACAAAACAGGAATCAAAGACATCATGGCAAGACAAGATTTGTCGTTGAGAGATTCTTCGCATGGCTCAAGTGTGGCTTTCACAGAACGGCAATCAGATACGAAAAGAACTGTGATAATTGTTTGGGATTTGCATGCCTGGCATCAATCATGATGTATTGGAGGGTTTTAGGATAAGTTGACCATTCATTTCAAGTAATTTTTGGATAGGAGTATAGTAATTTCTCACACAGCTCCTTTGGAAAGATACTCGTTATTAGTAGAAGGTAGTTCACTTCTTTCTTTGAGTTTTTGCACCAAAGTAAGAATTACAGACTCAGCCCATTTGTGATTAGCTTGTGATTTTGCAACAAATTCTTCAATTCGAACTTCAAAATCAGAAATAGGATAAGAGCATTTAGCTCCAGCAGTTTTTTTTACTTCTCTAGATAATTCTTCTTCTATAAGAGCTGGATCACCTCTCAAAATAGGTCTGAGAAATTCACATAGAACCTTTCTCAGTTTTTTTGTAGAATCTTCTTGAGCTGCATCAGTTTTAAATCCAATTTTAAATCTCTCAAAAGGAGTTTTCTCAGAAGTTAGTAATTCTTCGGGTTTTATTTCCATAGATAGAGGAAATATAATCAAGGTGTTATTTATTGAACACTACTAAACATAATGTATTTACATTTTGATTAATGCTATAATTGGGATCAAATTAATTCATAAAACCAAATGATTAATTGTAAAAATTTCATTAGTTAGTAAATCAGATTCTAAAATGATCCAAAGCAAAAATCAGTCAGGTTCCCAAAATTGCATAACATACATGCAATTATTACATCTCCATAATCTGACATGCACGCCATTATCAACACTTGCAGCATATTTTCCATCATCTCTACGAACAACTTCTGGAAGATAGTTTAACTCATTATTTGCAAGCCATTCATTTTGCTGACAATTAGGGCATTTGATTTTTGGAGACACGTAAAGAATAGAACATGATCAAAGAAGAACATTGCTATTAAAAATAGAAAATAAAGGACGTAATTGAATTAGAAACCTTTTGGAAGAGTACCACGTTTAGGTTTTGGTGGAGGTGCTTGTTGTGTTTGTGCTTTTGCAGTAACACCTTCAACTGTCATGTTAACACCACTAAAACTTCCAAATTTTTTATCAGCAGGATGATATGCCAATCTAGGTCTTGTTGCAAAGTATTGGTTTGATGGTTGTGTATAACCAGTAACACTTGCTTTTTGATCATTCCAATTTGTTGTTGGAACTGTTCCTACAGGTGCAGTCAATCTAACAAAGTATCTGTTAGGTGCTGGAGTGTAACCTGTGACCTTTGCTCTATACTGATGGAAATCAGTCATTGGAGCATCATAGTATGCATTCTCTAATGCTGCTTGAACTGTTGCTGGTGGTTCTGTTGTAGTCTCAGCTGGTTTAGGAGCATCCTGTGGTTTTGGAGCATCTGCGGGTTTATCAAATCCTTTTGGTAGAGTACCTTTTGGTTTTGTTGTTGCAGCAGGTTTTTCAGCAGGTTTTACCTCAGCTGGTTTTGTCTCAGCAGGTTTTGTCTCAGCTGGTTTTGTCTCAGCTGGTTTTGTCTCAGCTGGTTTAGGAGCTTCTGCGGGTTTATCAAATCCTTTTGGTAGAGTACCTTTTGGTTTTGTTGTTGCAGCAGGTTTTTCAGCAGGTTTTGGAGCTTCTGCTGGTTTTGGAGATTCTTTTACTTCAGCGGGTTTTGATGCTAGCTGAGTAGAAAGTTTCGTTAGTTTTGCTTCTAATTCGGCAATCTTGTCTTCAAGATCTTTTTTAGTTTTCTTCTTAGCAGCTGCCATTAATCTGGATGGACAATCTGGGGTTTATGTACATTTGGGTTATCATCATAGTCAATTTTGATCAAGTTTTATATGCACAAATGACATAACAGTCTTAATGGATGATTTTGAGAAAGAATTTCCCGAGTTTGATTGGAAGAATACCCCAGCATACAAACATCCAGGAGGAAGAAATTGCCCATGTCCAAAGCACGAATACATCAGAGAGCAGATAAATTTTACAAAGCAAGTAAACCAAAAAGGAAAAGAGCCAACAAAAGTCACACTCAAGTTTTGCCCTGATCACTACAGGGTATACATGGATGAGGTGATCCCTGCAATGCCACTAAAATATAAAATTCTAACAAAGATTGCCCTAAAACTTGGCGCAATTCAAGTTGAACAACTAAAGTATATGGAATCAGAATTATGCTTTTACTGCAAGTTTGGATCTGGCGGTCATGATAAAAAAACCGAATTGCCGCCAATGTGAATAATCTAAAGGACAATCAAAACATTGAATTTAGAATAAATCCAGTTAAGCTTATACTTGAACCAACTCCAGAATTATTGTGCCAATAGAAGACATTCAAGAACTCATCGTGGAACTTGAAAAAAATGGGGAATTAAAGAGAGTCAAAACTGAAGTGGATTCAGATTTAGAGATTGCAGAGATTATGAGAAGAGAGATGTATTCTAATGGACCTGCAATTCTTTTTGAAAATGTAAGGCGATACGATATGCCAGTGTTAGGAAACACATTTGGCTCTATGAAAAGATTAGAGTTAGGACTTGAAATGACAGACTTTACTGAAATTGGGCAACGTATTGCAGATATGACAAAGATGGATGTTCCGTCAGGATTACTAAATAAAATAAAAAAACTTCCAGAACTCTCAAAGATGACTGCATCATTTCCTAAAGCAGAAACAAGTGGGCCTGTAACAGAGATAACATCAAGTGATGCATCATTTGAAGATATTCCAATTTTAAAATCATGGCCAGATGATGCAGGTAGATTCATCACACTAGGACTTGTTGCAACAAAACATCCAGAAACAGGTACAAGGAATTTAGGAGTTTACAGAATACAAATAATTGATAACAAACATGCGTTGATGCATTGGCAGAAACACAAGAGAGGAGCACATCACGGGGATATTTCAAAAGATAAGGGAGAGAAAATCCCAGCTGCCATAATTATTGGAGGAGAACCTGCTACAATATTTTCATCAATTGCACCAGTGCCAGAAGGATTAGACAAGTACTTGTTTGCAGGAATTACAAGAAAAGAAGGAATCAAAACAGTAAAATGTAAAACAATTGATTTGGATGTTCCAGCAAATGCAGAAATTGTTTTGGAAGGATATGTAGACCCAGAAGACATCAGAGATGAAGGACCATTTGGAGACCATACAGGATATTACACTCCAGTAGAGCCATACCCAACTTTTACATTAACAGGAATAATGAGAAGGAAAAATCCCATCTATGTTACAACAGTTGTAGGAAAACCAATTCTTGAGGACGCATATATTGGAAAGGTTATCGAACAGTCATTTTTACCATTAATCCAAATGTTCCATCCAGAGGTAGTAGATTTCAGTATGCCAGCAGCAGGATGGTTCCAAGGATTTGCAACAATCTCAATTAAGAAAAGATACCCAGGTCAAGCAAAAAAAGTGATGATGGGTTTGTGGGGAATGGGGCAATTGTCACTAACAAAGATGTTTGTTGTAGTAGATGAGGACATTAACGTTCATGACATGAATGATGTGATTTGGGCAATTACTACAAGAGCAGACGCAGCAAGAGATACAGTAATTATCAACAACACACCAACTGATACTTTAGACCCTGCATCACCACTAGTCAATTTGGGATCAAAAATGGGAATTGATGCAACTCAAAAAACAAAAGAAGAAGGATATGAGAGAGAAATTCAACAACAAGTCAAAGCAGATGAGAAGACAAAAGACCTAGTCGATTCTAAATGGTCAAGTTATGGTCTATAATACAGAAATAGGATTGTAAAAATTATCTCGCTCTTCTGCCTGATAACCAATTTGATGTATGGCATCCATTATTGTTTTGTCAGTAAGTTCAGTTGAACGGGCACCAGTACATGAAACAACCTCTTCTCCAATCAGAGTTCCACCAAAGTCATCAGCACCATATTGCAAGGCAAGTTGAGCCATGCCAACACCATTAGTTAGCCAAGAGGATTGAATGTGAGGGATTAATCCATCAAGAACTAGTCTAGAAATTGCAATCATTTTCAAAAGTTGGATACCGCCAGTTCCATACTCTACAATGCCTTCTTCATGCATCAAAGTGTTATTTGGTTCAAAATTCCATGGAATAAATGCCATAAAGCCTCTAGTTTTTTCTTGAAGTTTTACAATTTTAGAAAAATGTTCAACAATGTCATTATTGTTTTCTACATGACCATACATCATTGTTGCAGAACCTGAAATTCCAATAGAATGAGCATCATCCATGATTCTAATCCAATCATCACTGGAGATTTTCTTTGGACTGATAATTTCTTTAACTGAATCAGTTAAAATTTCAGATCCTGCACCAGGAATTGATTGTAACCCAGCATCTTTTAATCTAGACAAAATTTCCTTGGTAGAGGATTTTTCAACTCTTGCAATCATATCTATTTCAGATGTAGATAATCCATGAACACCGACAGATGGGAATTTTTCTCTAATCATCTTAAATGCATCTTCATAATATTCAATCTTCAAGTTTGGATTGTGTCCCCCCTGAATCAAAACTTGACGAATCTTAAACATCTCCCAAGAGGTTTTGACTCTAGTCTCAATTTCATCAAGAGTTAAAGTGTAAGAATCATCAGCACCAGGAGATCTATAAAACGCACAAAACTTGCAATCAGTAATACAGACGTTAGTATAATTCAAAATAATATTATTTACAAAAGATGCTTTTTTTCCAAATTGTTTTCTTGTCAGATGACATGAAACAAGACCCATTAAATGAACATCGTCAGATTCCAACAATCTCAAAGTATCTTCAGGACCAGGTCTTTTACCATTAAGGGAGTTTTCCAAAATATCTTTGATATCGCTTTTTTGTATTTGCTCAGTTGTCTGACTCAAGTGATTTTCATCCTTTGGAATTTCTATTTAATCCTTGATAGAAATAATGTCGAAAAAAAGAATTAAACCAAATGGGTGTTTGTGCGCAATTTTTGAGAAAAACGAGTTCAAAGATTCATGCCATTTTTAAAAAAGGTCACATACAGGTCACATACAGGTCACATACAGGTCACATTACCTAAATTTTGAGAGCCGGGAGCTCACAGACAGGTTTTTTTAATAAATAAACTCAAAAAAATTATGGGGTATGGAGATCCAGACATAGATCAAAAATTAATTGGTTTGATTAATGATGTTCTCAAACTAAAGAGAGATGGAAACAAGGATTATTTTTCACATCTTATCTAGTATTTTCTTCTAGAACAACTGCTATTGGCTTCCAGTCATCATCAAGACAAGTAGAGTTAAGAATTGTTTCATCTATGAACAAGTTCTTCATGGCATGAGGATATCCATAAAATGACCTTCTGTTGTCATAAACTACCTTGTCATCATTTGGTTTACAGCTAAGACTTTCACGCATTTCACTACGGTCTGACTGGAATGGAATGCCATGTTGGTAATAATGCACAAACAAAGACAGAATGTTCCCAGTCTTTGCGTTTTGTGCCTGAAGAGTATACTTTAGGCCATTATGTTCATCTTCAAATTCTTCTCGGTATTCTGAAAAAGCATCCTTGAATGTAAGCACACTTTGTGTTTCTAAAATCTCTTTTCTCACCTGCTCGCTTTTCTCTTCACTTATCTCTGAGGAATTAAACACAACTAAAAACAAGAACATTCCAAATGCAAACAAAGCTAGTGCAGTGATAAAGACAACACAGCCAAATTGAATTAGGTCTAATTTTTGCATTCGTTTAGAACCTACCGGAACACAATTTAATTATTCTCTTTAATAGATATTTGATCAATAGGTCGTGTACTAGTAGAAATTCTATCCTTAATCTGCAGATATCATGATTCTTTTTCAATAAGTTGTTGGAATAATGAAGGAGACAAGATCCTTGTAAATGCTCAGACTATTATTTGATCTTTTTGTAAACTGTACCTTATCTAAAAATAGGAAGCTGAAGGCTTATCAATCATGAACGACGCCTCAGGCAGCCTATTATCCTCAAATTAGTTCACCCCATCGTTTCCAGACTAAAGTCAAGATATGTTTGGAAAAGAGGAAAGAATCACAGGATTATGCAAAAGTCAGATCCAATCCAGATATCATGGGCAATCAGGTCAAAAGAGGACGGTGCCAAGAATGCAGATGCAGTCTCATCCGTGAAGATATCTGTTCGCTAGGTGCAGAAACTCTGCTCACGGCATCGTAAGACAGGAGCAGTTCCAATTCCAGGCAGGCCTGGAAGGCCAAAGAGAACAATCACAGAAGAGACGGTGCAAACCGTCCAGTCGACATTTGAAAAGTCCAGGCGTTCTGCAGTGTTCTTGGAGAAGACAATTGACACCACTGGAACACACATACCTCACAATACAATACACAAAATTATGAGAGATGAGGGATTGGCAGAGGCCCAGCCAAAGAAGATGAGAAGACGAAAACGGGTTTGATACGAGAGGACACATTCAAACTCCATGTGGCATACTGACTGGAAGCAGCTAGGCGATGGAAGATGGTTTCTGTGTTACCAGGATGACGCATCAGGATTCATCGTTTCTCATGGAGTGTTTGCAGAGGCAACAACAACGGATAACGCACTTGCAGTGTTACAAGAAGCAATTGCAAGGCACGGCAGGCCTGCATCCATCTTGACTGACCATGGCTCCCAGTTTTACGCAAACCAATCTG
Source organism: Candidatus Nitrosopumilus sp. (assembly GCA_963422575.2). Classification (GTDB taxonomy): domain Archaea; phylum Thermoproteota; class Nitrososphaeria; order Nitrososphaerales; family Nitrosopumilaceae; genus Nitrosopumilus. The sequence continues at coordinate 285,956 of CAXXKU010000001.1, forward strand.
AATACAAGAGAAAAGGAGCATCGCAGTTTGAGCAGGAACTGGTAAAATTAGAAATAAAACACATCATGGCAAGAGTTAACCGTCCCCAGACAAACGGCAAGCTCGAAAGATTTCACGGTGAGATTCAGAGAAAACAGAAATGGTTTGGTACCATTGATGAGCTGGTCCGCTGGTATAATCACATCAAACCGCACATGTCACTTGACTGGGACAACCTGGAAACTCCTGCAAAGGCATATGCAAGAAAGATGCCAGAGAAAGGGACAAGAGTTATTGATGAGCAGACGGGAGAAGAATGCGATGTCAGATAAGGGACGAACTAATTTTGGGATACAACACGACGTCTCAGGCAGATAAGGTGAGCCTCAGATCACGTTATTTTTAAGTAGGGTACAAAAATCAGATCAAATCATGGTATCAGGTAATCAGATTAGGCTTGATCGAATTCTCAGAAAAGGAAGAATGTTATGCATTCCAATGGATCACGGTATTTCAAATGGGCCTATTGAAGGTCTTGAAAATCCGGCAAATACAATTTACAAGTGTGAAGGACATGGACTCACAAGTGTGATCATCAACAAAGGAATTCTCAAAGCAATGCCAAAACCAACCAAAGTTGGAGTTTTAGTTCATTTTTCAAGTAGTACAGCATTATCATTATCACCAAACCGCAAAATGTTAACTGGTACAGTCAAAGAAGCATCAGCTATGGGAGCAGATGGAGTTTCATTGCACATCAACATTGGAGGAAAAGAAGAACCTGAGATGTTAGAACAATTAGGAATGACTGCTGATCAGTGTCACAAATGGGGAATGCCACTTTTAGCAATGATGTATCCAAGAGGAGAAAATATCAAAAACCCACATGATCCGGAAACTGTTGCACATGTTGCAAGGATTGGGGCAGAATGTGGTGCAGATATTGTCAAGACACTGTACACAGGAGACGTTGATTCATTTTCAAAAATTGTAAAGAGTACACCAGTACCAATTGTTATTGCTGGAGGACCTAAAGCAAAAACAGATTTAGATATCCTTCAAATGACAGAAGATGCCATGACAGCAGGAGCTAAAGGTGTCACATATGGTAGAAACATCTTTGCACATAAAACACCTGAAAAAATGGTAGAAGCTTTAGCTGAAATCATTTTTAGAAAAGGCACAGCAAAGGAAGCAATGAAAAAAATTGAGTAAAACAAGAGAATTAATAATTTCACCTAAAGGTACTCAGGCACAATTAAGCAAGTTCATTCCTCAACTAGAAGAAGAAGAAATTAAAACAGTGTATTTAGATCCTAAAAAATTAGGTAAAAAGAAGACGAAACTACAGACAGTCTTTCCTTCAAGTGCTGCAAACTATGTAGTATTAGAAAAAGAAGTGGTAACAAAACCAAAGGGCAAGAAAAGTGGAAGGAAATTTGAAGTACTATCAAACTCAGATATAGAAGACGTTTTATCTATTGCAAAAAAAGGATTAGATTTTGTAATTATAGAAGTAAAAGATTGGAAAATTATACCATTAGAAAACATCATTGCAAAACTTCACAAAATACATACCAAAATTTTTGCAATTGCAAGAACACCTGAAGAAGTAAGAAAAATGTTTTCAATTTTAGAAGTAGGAGTAGACGGAGTCATTTTCAGCACATCATCAATTAATGAAGTTCGAGAAGCAATGGTGTATTTGGGAACAAGGAGTTTTGAGATGAAACCTGCAAAAATTATCGACATAAAAGAAGTAGGAGATGGAGAAAGAGTTTGTGTAGATACAGCATCAATGCTTCACAAAGGAGAAGGAATGCTAATTGGAAGTAGATCAAACTTTTTGTTTTTAGTTCATAATGAGTCAGTAGGGTCATCATTTACATCCCCAAGGCCATTTAGAGTAAATGCAGGAGCAGTACACTGTTACACATTATCACCAGACGGTACAACAAACTATCTATCAGAAGTAGAAACAGGTTCTGAAGTTTTGATTTTAAATTCAAAAGGAAAGGCAAGAAGAGCAACAGTCGGAAGATCAAAAATTGAACGAAGACCAATGCTAATGATAAAAGCATCAGCAGGAGGAGAAATAGGCGGAATCATAGCACAAGATGCAGAAACAATTCGATTTGTAAAATCAAATGGACAACTAGTGTCAGTTACACATCTAAAAAAAGGAGATGCTGTAATGGTTCATTCAAAACCTGCAACTGGAAGACATTTTGGAATGGAAGTTTCAGATGAATACATACTGGAAAAATGAAATACAAAACTTGTGTATCAATTGCAGAAAAAACGCCAAACAAAATAAAGCAAGTATTAAAAATTGCACTAAAAAAATCAGATTATGTTGAAGTTAGATTTGATTTTTTAAAAATTGAACAAATTCCAGAAGCATTAGAGATGATCAAAAAAGATCTAAATAGAATTGTATGTACACTAAGACCAAAAACTGAAGGAGGGCAATTCCAAGGAAATGAAAAAGAAAGAATTGCAGTTATAAAATTAATTGCAGAATACAATCCATTTTTACTAGATGTTGAATTTAATACATTGAAGAAAAGTTCATCATTAACAAAGTATCTAAAATCAACTAAAACAGAATTACTTGTATCATGGCATGATTTTAAAAAAACTCCAAGTTCTGTAGAATTAAAAAAGAAAATAAATCAAATGAGTAAATTTTCATCCAATGTCAAAATTGTTAGTACTGCAAAATCAACTAACGATGCTACAAGGATGTTAGAATTATTCAGCAAAAAAGGAAAAATCAATTTAATAGCATTTACAATGGGTGATTTGGGGAGAATGTCCAGAATTTTATGCCTGTATTTAGGTAGTCCATACACATACGTCTCACTAGAAAAAGCTGTGGCGCCAGGTCAATTTAGCGTGGATGAAGTGAAAAAAATCACAATTTAAAAAAATAACAGAATAAAATTTGAGAGTTTAAATCAATCATATAACTCAGAAAAAGAAGATGGAGAAAAGATTTGCAGTTATTGGAGATCCAATTGATCATTCATTATCTCCAAATATTCACAGCGCGGCATTTAGAGAATTAGAATTAGACTGTTCATACATTGCATATAGGATTCCCAAAGGAGAATTGGAGGAAGGAATTGAAGGGCTTAAAAAAATAAAAATTGACGGATTCAATGTAACAGTTCCTCACAAAGTAGAGATGATGAAATATCTTGACAAAACAGATGAGGCATGTAGTTTGATTGGTGCAGTTAATACCATAACAAACAAAGAAGGAATTCTAAAAGGATACAATACAGACATGGATGGTTTCTTAGAACCATTTAAGAAAAAAGAATTATCCATTGTAAACACCAAAGTATTATTGTTAGGTGCAGGAGGTGCAGCAAGGGCAATAGTTGCAGGATTTGCAAAAGAAAAAGCAAAAAGCATAACCATTGTAAATAGAACTTTAGAAAAAGCAAAAGAACTTTCAGAATTTGCAAAAAAAATTGGATTAGATACAAAAATAATCAGCATTAACGAGGTAAGCGATTCTACAAAAGATTATGACATTATTGTTAATGCAACATCAATAGGATTGAAAAATGAACCGAGTCCAATATCATTAAATGGAATCAATGAAAAAACAATCGTATATGATATTGTATACATGCCAATGAATACAGATTTTCTTAAAAAGGCAAAAGATGCAGGGGCCGTCATTATTTTTGGATATGAGATGCTATTAGGGCAAGCAGTACGAGCTTTTGAGATTTGGAACGGTATAGAAGCACCTTATAATGCCATGAAAAAAGCATTGCTAGGAGGATTTTGATGGCAAAGGCAAAGGCTACAGTCCATGGAGCAGTGTCCCTAGTAAATGCAATTGCAAATCAAAAAGGAGCGACACTAGGAATCGCATTAAAAGTTGAAGCGGCCATAGAGACTAGTAAAGGTAAAGGAATTACAATAGAACCTGAAAACAAAAGTCTCAGTTCACGCTTAATCAACAAAACAGTTGAAAAAATTGTTTCAAAAAAAGATTTAGAAAAAAACAAAATTGCAATCAAATTAGATTCAGAAATTCCAACAGGATATGGACTGAAAAGTTCCAGTGCCATTTCATCAGCTGTAGCATTAGCATGTGCAAATATCTTCAAACCAAAATTAACAGATCAACAAATCTTGCTAGCAGGAGTAGATGCATCAATTGAATCCAAAGTAAGTATTACTGGTGCATATGATGATGCATGTTCATGCTACTATGGGGGATTTAATGTAACAGATAATGCAAAGAAAAAAAGAATTCAATTTCAAAAAGGCCCAACTAATTTAATTGCAATAATTTTTATTCCAAAAAATAGAAAAAGAGGTAGTTTAAAAAATCTAAAAATTCTATCATCTGTGTTTGATAATGCATGGAATTTGGCTAAAAAAACAAATTATTGGGAAGCAATGATAATTAATGGATTAGCAACTGCATCTATCTTAAATTCAGATTCTAAAATAATTACAACATTAATTGAAAAAGGGGCATTAGGTGCATCAATGTCTGGAAATGGCCCATCCATTGCAGCAATAACTAAAAAAGAAAACGAGACAGCTATCAAAAAAGTTTTTGCAACATTAGAAGGAAATGTAATTGTTTCAAAAATTAGCAACAAAAAGGCTGAAGTTCATGAAATGTAAAGTTAAAAAATCTAAAATCACAGGACAAGTTGTTTGTCCATCAAACAAAAGTTATACACATAGAGCAATTTTCCTTGCATCGCTTGCAGGGGAAAACAGCAGAGTAGACAACATGTTACTTTCAGCAGATACAGCTGCTACAATTGACACATGTAAAAAATTTGGTGCGTCAATAAAAACAGAAAATTCGTCAATTATTGTCAAAAACTCTATAAAATTAGGCACAAATGTGCCTAAAATTAACACAGAAAACTCAGGTACTACAATTAGGATTGCATCAGGCATTGCTAGTTTATTTTCTCAAGAGATCAACCTAACAGGAGATTCAAGTTTACAAAAAAGACCAATGCAGCCTCTTTTAGATGCATTAACAAGTATTGGTGCGCAATGTAGCTCAAATAACGGAAGGCCACCTATCAAAATCAAAGGAAAAATTTTAGGAGGGGATGTAAAAATTGCAGGGAATTTTTCTAGTCAATTCATATCAGCATTATTAATTAGTGCACCATTAACAGAAAAAGGGATCAACTTGTCCATAGAAGGAAATCTGGTTTCAAAACCATATCTTGATGCAACAATTGCTACAATGAGAAAATTTGGGGTGACTGTACAAACATTAATTCCATACAAAAAATACAACATCACTCCACAAATATACAAGAGTGCAACATTTACAGTGCCAATTGATTTTTCAAGTTTAGCATTATTGTTATCAGCTACAGTACTTAGTGGAGACGAAATTTCAATTAAAGGAGATGTGGGAAATTTACCACAAGGTGATGAAGCATTCATTGACATCCTAGAACAGTTAGGAGTTACAGTAATTCTTGATGACGATGAAATTAAAATTAAAACGCCTGAAAAATTAAAAGGGGGAATATTTGATTTAAGTAACTCACCAGACTTGCTTCCACCACTTGCAATACTGGCATTAAACACATCAAATCCAATTGAAATAATTAATGTAAAACATGCAAGACTAAAAGAAACAGATAGAATTGCAATTATTTCAAGAGAACTTGTAAAACTTGGAGTTAGAATTCAAGAAAAAGAAGACGGTTTGATTTTAGAAGCACCAGATAAATTAAACAGTGCAGAATTAAATTCTGAAAACGATCATAGGTTATTCATGGCATTTTGTATAGCGGGAATATATGTTGGAGAATGCACAGTTACAGATCCAGAATCAGTCAAAGTGTCATATCCGAATTTCATAGAAGAGATGAATCGTCTCGGAGCAGATATTCAGATTCAATAAAGAAATTTTAAAAAACTAACTAAAAGAGGAAAGAGGTGCGAACCCTGTATAGAGTGAAAAGCGTTCTCCTCGCCCAACAACGCTTTTGCGAAGATAACATGTCATTTTTGCAGAGCCGCGCAAATTATTTGTTAAAAATTGCATGTTTTCTCATATATTGTCAACTCATCCTAAAACTAAAAAACAGTAAAATGCAGTTCAAATTTTCAAACTCCTCTCCAGTCGTAAGGATATCTGAATTGTAATGGAAATCTGGGTTTTGGGATGAGTTTTGCATACGTTATTATGATATTTAAGAATATATTATAACTATTACATATTTTTATGGATAAAATTATAATTAATAATAATATACGAATAACTATCAAAAATACTCAATTATCAAAATTGGAAGCAAGTATAATTCAGAATGAGGAATTATAAGCATCATTTAACTTTGAGAATATGTTGCCGGGAAATTCTATTGGTCAGCGTCTTGTTTTAACAAGTTTTGGAGAAAGTCATGGAAAATCTATCGGTGCAGTATTAGACGGATGCCCTGCAGGATTAGAAATTAGTGAAAAAGAAATTCAAAAAAGGTTAGATCAAAGAAAGCCAGGACAAAATTTGATTTCAACACAAAGAAAAGAAGGAGATGTTGTAGAAATTATATCAGGAGTTTTTAAAGGACATACCACAGGTGCTCCAATCACAATGGTGATTTGGAATAGTGATCAAAAATCAAAAGATTATGAAAACTTGAAAACAAAACTAAGACCTGGACATTCAGATTATCCAGCTATGATAAAATACAATTATCAAAATGATTACAGGGGAGGAGGAAGATTTTCTGGAAGATTAACTGCAACTCATGTCATGGGAGGTGCAATTGCACGTAAATTACTCAAAGTAACATTAGGAATTGAAACAAATTCTTACGTAACACAAATTGGTAAAATAAAAATGGAAAGAGAATTTAATGAAAAAATGACTAGTTCAATTTATAAAAATGAAGTAAGATGTCCAGAAACTAAAACTGCAAAAATAATGAGAGAGAAAATTTTAGGCGCTCGTAAAAAAGGAGACTCATTAGGAGGTGTAATAGAATCAATTACAACAAATATTCCTGTAGGATTAGGAGAACCAATTTTTAATTCATTGGAATCAGATTTGAGTAAAGCAATGTTTTCAATACCATCTGTAAAAGGAGTAGAGTTTGGTTCAGGATTTAGAGGTTCAGAATTACATGGTTCAGAAAATAATGACTTGTATACAACAAAAAAAGGAAAAATAATAACTGAAACAAATAATTCAGGAGGCATTCTTGGAGGTATTTCAAATGGAATGCCAATAACTATGAGAATTGCATTCAAACCAGCATCATCAATTTATCAAAAACAAAAAACAGTAGATATCAAAACCAAAAAAGAGACCATTCTCCAAGTTAAAGGAAGACACGATCCTTGTGTAGTTCCAAGAGCACCACCAGTAGTAGATTCACTTGTAGCATTAACTATAGCAGATCATGCACTCCTTACAGGAGCAATCAAACCTGTTTTGTAAGAAAATGTCAGACATTAACATTCTTCGAAACAGAATGGATGAAGTAACACTAGAAATGATAAAACTTCTAAAAACAAGAACAGACATTGCCAAAGAGATAGGAGAGGTTAAAAAAAATATTGGAAAAGTAGTCACAGATGAATTACGTGAAGATAATTTACGAAGTAAAGTGATCACATTATGTAAAGATTTAGGATTAGATGAAACAATTGCTACAAAATTTTTAAATTTCTTATTAAATGAATCAATAAAAGTTCAATCAAATAATAAACAAACACATCTATCAATTTTTCTAAAAGCTAAGGAATTAGAAGAGCAAGGAAAAAAAATTATCCATATGGAAGTAGGGGAACCAGATTTTTCACCACCACAAATTGTAAAAAATGCATTAGAAGAGGTATTTGATAAAGGATTTTTAAAATATGGTCAAGCAAAAGGGATGCCAATATTCAGAGAGGAAATTGTAAAGCATGTATCGAAGAAATTTGATACAAATATTACACAAAACAACATAATAGTTAGCCCAGGTGCAAGATTTTCAATTTTTACTGCAATTACGACACTTTTGAATCCAGGGGATGAAATGATTGTAATAGAACCAGCATGGCCAGCTTACAAAGATTGTGCATTAAATGCAGGAATTAAAGTAAGAACAATCAAAACAACACTTGAAGAAAAATGGGAGCCATCAATACAGCAAATAGAAAACGCAATTAATTCAAACACAAAAATGATCATACTCAATTATCCAAACAATCCAACAGGAAAAATTTTGCCAGAAAAATTACAAGATAGCATAATTGATCTTGCCAGAAAAAATGATCTTTACGTATTAAGCGATGAGATTTATTCACAATATGCAAAAAGTAATTGGAAGAGTGTTCTGAGTTATAATTATGAAAAAAGTATTGTCACACAATCATTCTCAAAATCCCATGCAATGACAGGATTTAGAATAGGATATGGAATCGGAGACGAAAAAATCATTGAAAAAATGGCAAAACTAGAGGCATTATGTCTGACAAATGTATCAGAGCCAATTCAATATGTAGCCATGAAAGCACTAGAAGATGACACATCCAACAATACTAATACAGTGCAAAGCAGACTAGATGTGTTGTCACAAAAAGTAGGCGATATGGGACTAGATTTTGTTGTTCCAGATGGAGCTATGTACATTTTTGCACGAGTTAATCAAGAAGGGTTTGACGGAGTTCAATTTGCAAATAGTGCACTTGAGAAAGGACTGGCAGTGGCACCAGGAGAAGGGTTTGGAGATTATAAAAATTTCATTAGAATTTCTGCATGTCAGGACGAAAAAATACTAATTGAAGGAATGAATATACTGAGTGATATCATGAGTGATAAATAATGAAGAAGAAAATTACTGTTGTAGGTGCCGGAGGTCAAATGGGCCAATGGTTTGCAAAGTATTTTGCAAGTAAAGGTTTTGAGGTAACAGGTCATGACTCAGAAAACAAAGTAACAGGAAAAGATATCACAGTGTCAGATTCACTAGTAGGAGGAATTCTAAATGCAGATTATGTGGTTTTGTGTACACCAACAAGACGAACGCCAGAAATTATCAGGTTAATTGCAAAGGAGATGAAAAGAGGAACATATCTTATAGAAATTTCATCTCAAAAATCCAAAGTAGTATCATCATTATTAAAAATGCCAGTTAAAATAAATCCAATTTGTATTCATCCAATGTTTGGCCCAGGAATAAAAACTATCAAAGGTCAAAATATAATTTCAGTTCCAATTAAAGATGCGAAAAAAGAACTAACAGTTACAAAAGAATTGTTTGAGGGGGCAAATTTTGTTACAATTGATGCAGTAGAACATGATAAGAAAATTGCAGTGATTTTAGGACTAACTCATTTGATGAATTTGGTATTTGCAAATATTATCTCAAAAGATGAAAAGATGTTGTTAACCGAAAAAATGTCAGGTACTACATTCAGAGTGCAAAAAACCCTAGCTGAAAGTATTATGACAGAATCTCCAGAACTAATTGAGACCATTATTGCAAATCCAGAAATAAGAAGAGTAGCAGAAGAGTTATGGAAAGATATAGGAAGATTACTTACATCCGTACAAGAATCAAAGACAGAAGAGGTCATAAGATACATCAAAGAATGCCAAGAAAGGCTAGCCAAGCATACAGACATTGAAGAATCATACAAAAAATTAACAAAAATGGTAAAATCTGTTGAAAAATAGCAGATATGCGCTCAACAAAAATAGTCACATCATTCATTAGAGACAACTACAAATTACTGATCCTAAAAAGAAGTGATAAAGTAAAATCAATGAAAGGGTTGTGGGCAGGAGTTAGTGGAATTATAGAAAAAGATGAAGAGCCACTAAAAAGAGCAAAAATTGAAATTTTTGAAGAAGTTGGGATACCAGAAGAAAAAATCACATTGATAAAAGCAGCAGAAGAAATGAGAGTTAATTCACCACAATATGAAAATCATGAATGGGAAATATTTCCATTTTTATTTGAAACAAAAGATGCAACAATTAAACTCAATTGGGAGAATTCAGAATTCAAGTGGATTAAATTAGAAGAACTAGAAAAATATGAAACAGTTCCTAGTCTTCAAAAAGTATTATTCAATTTGTTGTAAACTTTCGTTTTCTTTATCGTATTTTTTTTGTTGAGGCAACATCATATACACACATGCACCACCACACATAGTACATGGAACATTATTACCTGGATGTTGTCCAGTTCTGCTGTGAATTTTAGCTGCTTCTTCAGGATCAATGGATAAAGCAAGTTGTTTTTCCCAATCCAGAGTTCTTCGAGCTTCAGTCATCTCCATATCCCATTTTATAGCCTTGTCTCGAATTTTTACAAGATCACCTGCATGCGCTGCAATTCTATATGCAATTAATCCTGCCTTCACTTCTTCTGCATTAGGTAAAGCAAGATGTTCAGAAGGAGTGAGATAACACAATAGATCAACACCCTCACTAGCTGAAACTGCAGCGCCAATTGCACTTGCAATATGATCATGCCCAGATGCAACATCAGTTACCAAAGGACCTAGAACATAATAGGGAACATCGCCAATAAGAGATTTAGCTAATCTTACATTTGCAGCAACTTCATTTAATGGAACATGGCCAGGACCTTCCACCATTACTTGAATGTCTTGTTCATGTGCACGTTTTGTTAACTGAGAAATGTTAATCATTTCTTGAACTTGTAATTCATCATGAGAATCTAAAATAGAGCCAGGGCGAAGTGCATCTCCAAGGCTAAATGTGACATCATATTTTTTGGCAATTTCAACTAAATAGTCATAATGAGTCAAATATGGATTTTCTTTATCATGTTTTAACATCCAAGCAGCAGTTACAGTACCACCTTTACTTACTACACCGCCATATCGTTGAACTTTAAGAATTCTTTTTGCAATATCTTTTGTAATACCACAATGAATAGTAGTATAATCAACTCCATCTTTTGCATTGTTTTCAAATGCATTAAGATAATCGTCTTCAGTAAGGTTTAGAGGATTTTTGTGTACCTCTACGCCATAATTATATGCCTCATAAATTGGAACAGTACCAAAAGTTATTGGTGCAACATCTAAAAGCGTCTGTCTTATTTTTTTAACATCTCCACCATCACTTAGATCCATCATAGTATCAGCATGGTACTTTACTGCAACTTTAGCTTTTTCAATTTCTTCATCCAAGTTCACATTAAGAGTAGAAGTTCCAATGTTGACGTTTACTTTAGTTTTGAGACCTTTGCCAATTCCAACATTATGGATTTCTTGAGGTCTAGCATTGTTACTTGGAATAATTATAGACCCACTAGCAATTTTTGGAATTAACCAATCAAGTGAAACATCTTCATCTTTGGCCACTTGTTTCATTTCATCAGTAGCAACACCTCGTCGTGCAGCAGTCATTTGAGTGGCCATAATACAATCTATGCATTTACCTGATTTAAACAATCGTGAAAATTACAAAAGATCTTGATTGCAAAAAAGTGTATTGATATATTAACAAAATTGATCGATCTTATATGCCATAATTAGCAAAAGAGAGTATGAAAACTATCAGAGAATGCATGCATTGCGGTAGAGAGTTTTACAGTATGAAAGATGAGTTTTGTTCTTTTGATTGCGTAACTCAAGCATCCTCTTGAAAATTCAGTTAATTTAGATCCAAGTCTTTTTCTAAAGAATCCCTTTCGGGATTAATTCCAGATATTCTATCCAAAATAGGCACAATAATACGCTTAGAATCAGGAGAATCACCAAAGTTTTGTTTGATTTCATAAGATCTTTGTTTTAGTTCCATTTCAGCTAAAACTAGCGAAATGTAACTACGAAGCTTTTGGTTTTCAGATTTTAACAAGTCTATCTCAGACATTTTATCTTGGAGGACTCCAGCTTTCCTCTATATCATCATCAGTGTTTTGAGATACAAGGTATTGTCTTCCACATTTGAAACATTGCTATAAAAACTTCCCATCTTTTTTTGTTTGGTATTGCATTGGAAGTGAACAGGTCGTAAATTTTAATTCTTCAGGAATTGAATCATCAACCATAGGAATTTTGGTCATAATATCCAATCAAGTAACAGAAGTATAAAACAGATCATGAAAATAAAATTAAATGTATAAAGATTTGAAAGAAAAACAAATTAACATACATAGCATGGAAATATTATGAATTTACTTTCAATTGGAGGTTCTGATCCTTCATCAGGGGCAGGAATTCAAAGCGACGTCAAAACATTTTCGTCATTGAATGTACATTGTTTAACTATAGTAACTGCAGTCACAGGTCAAAATACATCACAATTTGGAATTGTTGAGCCAGTATCAAAAAAAATTTTAAAAAATCAATTAGAATTAGTATTATCAGATTTTAAAATAGATGGGATAAAAATTGGAATGGTTTACAATTCAGAAATTATCAAAATCATACATCAGCAATTAAAAAAATTAAAAATACCAATAGTAGTTGATCCGGTAATTACATCAACTACAGATGGGATGTTGATAAAAAAATCAGCAATCAAAGATTTTCAAAAATTCATAATTCCTTTGGCAACAGTAATTACTCCAAATGAATTTGAGGCTGAAATTTTAACAAAAACCAAAATAAATGCAAAGAACACACTAGAAAAAATTGCAAAAAGAATACAAGAAATGGGAGCAAAAAATGTTGTAATTACAGGAATAAAAACAAAAAATGACCAAATAACAGATCTTGTTCAAGAAAAAAACAGCAGATATTTTATTTCAGGGAAGGGAATCTCTAAAATTAACCACGGTAGTGGATGTATCCACTCAGCGGCAATAATTTTTTCATTAGCAAATAACAAAAGCATCAGAGAATCTGTAAAATTTGCCAAACAATTTACGTATAATTCAATAGAAAATGCAAAAAAGATCGGAAAAGGAATAGTAATTACAGACATTCAAGAACAAGACAATATCAATTCAGAATTATCATACGCGATTAACAAAGTTACTGAAATTAAAAACATTCACAAAAATATTCCAGAATGTCAGACAAATTTTGTATATTCTAAACAAAAACCAAAATCAACAAAAGACGTTTTAGGAATTTCTGGAAGAATTGTCAATACTGGAAATAAAGTAACGGTTACAGGTGATTTGACATATGGAGGTTCAAAACACGTAGCTACAGCATTGCTAACAGTAAATAAAAAATTCCCAAAAATTCGTTCTGCAATAAATCTAAAATATCAACAATCAACAATATCAAAAATTAAGAAATTAAAATTAATTGTTTCAAGTTATGATAGAAATCAAGAACCAGAATCTGTAAAAAATAAAGGATCAACTATAGAATGGGGAATAAAAAATGCAATAAAAAAATCAACAACAGTACCAGATGTCATTTATCATAAAGGAGATTTTGGAAAAGAACCAATGATCATACTTTTTGGATATACACCTGAAAATATTTTAAAAAAAATCTTAAAAATAATCTAAGACAGAATGAGTAAAATCATCCTTGGACATAAATAGTCACATAGCAAAGAGAATTTGTGAAGGCAGTAATTCTAGCAGGAGGATTAGGTACAAGGCTTCAACCATACACAACATTTCTCCCAAAACCAATGCTACCGTTAGGTGAAAAACCAATTTTAGAACGCTTGATTGAATGGACAAAAAAGAATGGTGTCAAGTCTGTTGTTTTGTGTGTCAGTTATCTTAGAAAAACCATAGAAGATTATTTTGAAGATGGTAAAAGATTTGGAGTAGATATTGAATATGCGATATCAAATAAACCATTAGCTACTGCAGGTCAATTAAAAACTGCAGAAGAATTTGTCGATGATACTTTTGTTTGCATGTATGGAGATTCTATTTTTGATTTTAGTTTAAGAAGTATGATAAAACAACATTCCAAGAAAAAAGCATTTGTGACAATGAGTCTTAATGAGTATAAAACAAATTTACCATACGGGGTAATTGAAACTTCAAAAACTGGAAAAGTAGTAAGTTGGAATGAAAAACCAGAGATTAAAGCTAATGTCAACATGGGATGTTATGTAATGGAATCAGAAGTCATGAATTTGATTCCAAAAAACAAACCATATGGAATGGATGATGTCATAAAAAAAGCAATGAAAAAGAAAAAAACGGTAAATAGTTTCATTACAAAAAAAGAATTTACAGATATTGGCAACAAAGCATCTTACAAAAAAGCATATCAAGATCACATTGAAAAATTAGGTAAAATCTGAAATCACAATGAGTGAAATAATAATCAGAGAATTACGAAAAGAAGACATAGAAAATGGATTTCTAACTACGTTAGATGCATTGAGACAAACAAGCAGTATTGAAAAAAGTAAAGCTGAAGAGATATTTGAGAAAATTAATTCAAATCCAGATCATCTAATAATAGTCGCAGAACTAGATAAAAAAATAATTGGAACTACAACACTCATCATAGAACCAAAATTCATCCATAATGGGGGATTAGCAGGTCATATTGAAGATGTATCCATAGATAAAAAATTTCAAGGTCAAAAAATAGGGGAAAAAATTATCAAACAGGTTCTAGAAATTGCAAAAGAGAGAGGCTGCTACAAGACAATTTTAGATTGTACAGATGAAGTAAAGCCATTTTATGAAAAATTTGGGTTTAAGCAAATTGCAAATGAATTAAGATATGATCACAACTAGAAATATTCTTTTTTGGGACGTGCCTTTCTAATCTTAAACAAATATGCACCAACACCAATTGTAGGAACAGACAATCCCATAAACAAAAGTGGAACATATCGTACTGCGTCAGTCATGTATTTGTCATCAATTTTACCTATCATTGAGTAACAAATTGCCATTCCCATCAACAAAATTATTCCGCCAATTACAATCAACCCACCAATTGGTTTTGAACCATATCGTTTTGACATAATAAAAACAACTGCAGCTAAGACTCCAGCTGGGGCAACACCAATTGAAACAAATTGAATTATTTTTGGATCTGCAACAAAGACATCTATAAATTCAAAATCATCAGGGGGATTAGCCATAAAATTGTAAACTGAAAACATTTCACCTGCAAACATTGCAAATAAACCAACACTAGTAATTGCAAGCCATTTTTCAATTGCCATGAATTTCACAGGGTTCGGTTGATAAATAAACTATTCAAAAAGAACTAAATGATTCCAACTAAGTTAGCCAATTCTTTCCTACATGCTGCACCTAATTTCTCTGCAGCTTGTTCAGGAGAGACATCATTTAAGAAAATACCATAGCCGCGTTCTAATCCAGACCATTGTTTAGTAATTGGATAAATTTCAATATGCCAATGAATTTGTCTGCTGTTTTTCTTTTCAGGTGAAAGATGGAATACTAAATTATAGGAAACATTTTTGACGGTTTTTGATAATCCTCCCAAAGTAGCACGTAAAATTAGTGACAAATCATTAATATCTTTTTGAGTGATTTTAGAAAAACTAGTAGTGTGCTTTTTAGGAGAAATCCAAAATTCATAAGGATAAGAGGGGGACCATGGGCAAAATGCGATAAAACCCTCAGTTTGAAGAACTTGCCTCGGACCGCCAATTTCCTCATTTACTGTCTGACACATAGGGCAAACGCCTTTTTCATTTAGAATTTTGTGAGAAGCTTCTGCCTCTTCTTCAATGATTGGTGGAATTGTAGAAAAGGTTAGAACATTAAGGTGAGGATGAGGATTATTGCTTCCAGATAATTCACCTTGATCAGCATAAATGGAAACATAAGTGACACCTTTTTGAGTATAAAGCCATCTCAGTCTATCTTGAACAACAACTAAAACATTTGACCATTGTTCAGAATCAATTGTTGCAAAAGTATCTTTTTGGTTAGGAGATGCAACTACAATGTAATGATAACCGTATGCAGGTTCACTGTAGAATGGTCTGTCACTGTAAGAATTCTCAGTGTCAATTGAAACAATAGGATTTTTACTTTCAAAAACTCGAATTGACCAACCTTCTACATATTCATCTTCATTATCTTGAAGACGTTGTAGCATTCCTTCTTTTGCAACAAGAGACAAAACAGAAGGATTAGTCATAGATTCATTTCCAGGTGCAAATGGGGATTTTTTTGGATCAATAACTTTATCATCTTTTTTTGAGACAATCATAAAACGCTCAGAAACATAGTCTTTGCGCATATCTCCCATAATTGTTACTGGAATTAAATGTCTGTTAAAACGTTTACTAAGATCCAATTAAAATCAAAATAAAAAATAATTTACGATAAATTTTTAAAAAATAGGAAAATAATACTTTCATTAAAAAAATATTTTTTTAAAAATTAGAAATTACAAGAAATATGTTTATTTCATGTTTTTTTGATCGCATATTTTTATGCAAACTTTAAAGGAGAGCAACAAGACTGCCATAAACAGAGGATATCATGGATAATTCTGATGTTCACATGATTTACGTTCTGTTAGACGGGGTTGGGGATTTACCACATCCAGATTTGGACGGAAAAACACCACTAGAGGCTGCAAATACACCAATTTTAGATAAAATTGCCAGTAATGGGTCAATTGGGGAAGTGATTTCAGTAGGAAAAGGAATAGCACCTGAATCAGATATTGCCGTGTTTAACATGCTAGGATACAAATTCAATCACGCAGAATATGTTGGAAGAGGAGTAATTGAGGCCATAGGAATTGGTATTGATTTTAAAGATGGAGATTTAGCATTAAGAGGAAATTACTCCACATTAAACGAAGATGAAGTAATCATAGATAGAAGAGCTGGAAGACATATTGAAAAAGAAGATGCAGATGGGATTGCAAAAGAAATTGAAGAAAAATTAAAATTTTCACATCCAGATGCATCAGTAGAAGTTTCACCAACAATAGGGCACAGAGTAACAGTAAGAATTAGAGTAAATTCACGTAAACTATCATCAAGAATTACAAACACAGATCCTGCTTATAGCAATATTGGCGGAATGGGAGTTGCAAAAGCAGTAAGTGATTTCTTAAAAATTGAAAAATGTTTGCCGTTAGAAGAAAATGATGATTCAAAATTTACTGCAGACATAGTAAATGAATTTTCAGAACAATCAATCAAAATTATGAAAGAAGCTCGAATTAACAAAAACAGAGGGAAGCAAAATAAAAAACAACTTAGTTGTATTTTACTTAGAGATGCAGGAAACAAGTATCCAGAAGTGGAGACAATTAATGAAAAATATGCTATGAATTTTTCATGCATAGTAGACATGCCAGTAGAGCTTGGTATTTCTGAGGTTCTTAGAATGAAAGCATTTGAAGCTGGTGGATTAACAGATTATGAAGAAAAAGCAAGAGTAGCAGTAAAAGCAATGGAGACTCAAAATGCAATATATGTTCATTTGAAAGGACCGGATGAATTTGGTCACGACGGAGATGCAATAGGTAAGATGAAAAATATAGAAGAAATTGATCAAAGATTCTTTAAAACGCTTGTGGAAAACATTGATTCAAGTAAAGTTGCAATTATTATTTCAGCTGATCATTCTACACCATGTATTAATAAAGGACATAGTGATGATCCTGTACCAGTGTTAGTTTCAGGAGATTTCATCAAAAATGATGGGACAACTAGAATGACTGAAGAGCAGGCAAAAAAAGGAAGTATAGGATTACTGCAAGGTGCAGAAGTAGTTGCAAAATCTTTAGAATTAATTAAATCTCAAAAATAGTTAATTTATTTTCTTGTTGCATTTCTACGGCTTTGTTTCTAATCCTATCAACATCAATTGAATGATACATAGAAGGAGAGGCACCTAACTTGTCTAAAGCTCTGCTTAGCATTCCAATACCTATACTGTGATCATTTTCTTGGGCATGGGCAAACGCAACAGCCACTAGGATAATTCCCTGAACCATTTCTTTTTCTCTACCAAAACTCTGATTCCAAACGCCTTCGAATGCTTCATGGCATTCCCAAAATCTCTCATTATTAAAATAAAAAATCCCATCCTTAACTCCTTGATCTTTTTCAATATGTTCCTCAACAACATGTCTAATGTTATCTATAGTTCCAATAGGAGATAATTTTTCAAGAAGTGTATCAAGATCTTCTTTTTCAACTGCAACATCAAATTCTACAAATTTTCTAGCTATTCGGGCTAATCTTACAGACACATTCATCTCAGATGCAAGATCTCTTGCCCAATAAACTACTTCACGAGAGTTTTCAGGAGTGTATTTTTCATTTTTATAATGAAGTAAATATCGTTCCATGTCAATATTGAACTGGAATTTCTTAAATTTCTTCTGAAATCCCAATCAAGGTTTATATGAAATATCCAAAGGATTTTGGATACATGTCCATCATTGAGACGATCACAGACGTAGACAATACATTCTTAGATAGAAGAGAATTAACATGTAATTTTGCAGGACTTGGAGGCAAACTCAAAAAACTCGAAGCAGTAGATATGATTACTAAGGAATTCAAACTAGATGGCAAAGTTGTGATTCCAGTGAGATTAAAAACACAAGTAGGCAAATCAACAGTTACAGGAACATTCTATGTTTATGATGATGAAGGATTGGCAAAAAAACAAGTCAATCCAACAATTTTCTCAAGATTAGAAAAAACAAAAGCAAAGATTGCTGAAGCAGTAGAAAAAGAAGCTGAAGCAGTAGAAACACCTGCAGAGGAACCAGAAGCAGAAAAGATTGAAGCTAAAACAGAAGATAAACCAGAAGATAAACCAGAAGAACCAGAAGCAGAGGAGAAATCTGAATAATGGCAGGCAAAAAAGGTTCTAGCCCTAATGTTTACAAATACTTCAAAGTAGATGGAGATAAAGTAACAAGAATTAAAAAAATCTGTTCAAGATGTGGAAAAGGAGTATTCATGTCAGAACATAAAGGTAGACACACTTGTGGAAAATGTGGATTAACAGAATTTAATCAATAAAATAAACTAAATCGTAATTTTTAGAATATAGTAACTCAGTATAATTTTTTCTTATGTATTTTAGAACTCTTTATTTCTAATTGTTCAATCTTTGAAAGAAATGCAGGATCTAATTTAATCTTAGAAAGAGAGTCAGTAGATAATTTGACAGTATTAGCATCTAGAGAAATATTAGATTTGGGGAGATTTTTGTCAGCCCAAAATTTGATGACTTTTTCTTCTAGTTTAAAATCACGAAATCCTGCAGGGAATCTTTTTGTTATGTGATTTAATAAAGTACGATCTTTAAAGACAGCTCTTGGTTCAAACAACCTTGTTTCATCGCTGTAAACGTTTTCAAATAGATTCCCAGATACTTCATCAGACAAAAGTTCCATCTTGGAAATTTTTCTAATTAATTCCAGAAAGTGTAAAAACTCGTGTGCCAAAATTGCATGAATTGTTCCTTTGAGACCATAAGCAACTAAAGGAGCAGAAATTTGAATTACAACCTGAAATTTTTCTTCAAATACAATAGGAATGGTTCTCGCAAATAAAATACCATATTCATAAGAATTTGGATCAGGGGAAGAAATTACAAGAGAAGGTTCCACATAAGCAATTGGGTAACGTATACCAGATGCTTTTTCAATTCTGTTAATTCCATCTACTGTGATTGGAAAACGTCTTACAGCAAGATCAAACACATTGTCAGGGATTATTCCTTTAGAATGGGCATCTTTCAAACGTACTAACGGATCCAATATTTCCTCTCGACAATTTTGAATGTAAAAAGGTTGATTTGATTAGGATCTAGGTTTTCCAGATTTGGCTTTCTTTCTTCTACGCATTTCAGCTCTTTGATCAGCATTTCTTAGATGTTTGCCCTTTTTTCTCATTGGCATGTTATTTTACGATAAGAAGTGCTAGTTAATTGTTATCATTATACTTCAATATCAAGAAAATCAAATTCATTGCATTCACATGAAGCGTTTAGAACAGAAGAAAGTCCAGGAGAAACATCATCACTTCCCATAAACCGTTTAACTGGCAAACCACCCTCAGTTCTTAAAAACAGTGTAAAATCATGATCTGAATTTTTTGTATATTTTACAGATAAAACTTTTTTCTCAGAACGTTTACCAGATTTATCATAGACTACTATTGGTTGTTTTTGGAGATCTTTTAATTTTTTCAGATCATTAGAACTAATTTTAGAATCTGTAGAAATTTTCATTTTGATTAAAGAATTGAATTTGAGTGGGGTTTTAGGAGATTCAGAAACAGGTTTAAGATGAGTTAGTTGGAGAAAATCAAATTTTATGGAGGATAATTTTGAATTTCTTTTATTAGGATTTTTGATCTTAATAAAAAAAGGCCTACCAGTTCCTAAAACTAAACTAGATTTGTCTTCACCTCCAATCCATGTAAATTTTGCAGTAGTTCCGCCATATTTTTCAAAAAAGAATTTTGAGATAATGCCCTCAACACTAGTAAATTCAGAAATTCCATGAAAATCACAAATTCTACATCCTTTGCCAGAACAATTTGTACAAGGTTTTTGCTTTTGAGATACATTTCTCATAGTTTTGATATACCTCCCAGAAAATGTAATTGATTTTGAGCGTAACAAACAAGATTCATCTTTCAAATTTACTGTAAAAGTAACATCAGGATCTAAGAAATCAAGGGTTTTTTTGGTCTTTTTAGAAAATAATTTACTCAATTCTTTTGTTATATCAGTTTTGATTCCGTCTACTCCTTGTAATTTGTATTTTGAACGAATAAAATCATCTCTATCAACAATAGAAGGTTTGATCATAGCTCCTATACTAAATGTCAAAAACGAATAATCCATAGAAGAATCAAGTAATAATTTTAAAAAATGATTTAGATTATCAAATAGATTTTTACAAATATAACATTGTGGAGTAGAAATCAAATTTTTATGTAATTTTTTACCAAGAAGTTTGTTTGATGAAAGACGTAATTGTTTTGAGAATAACCTACCCAGACATTGATCACAAAGAGAATATTTTTTTAGAATTTGATCTGCTATAGGAATAATTTTTTGATAATCAGACATGTTAGGTGAAAAAATAACAGATAAGATTAACCCAATCCCATTTTTCTAAGAGCGCCTTGCATTTGACGGCCTTTAGAGGCCTTCATAACATTCTTAGAATTACCATAATTTTTAATTAATTCTTTAACTTCACTTTCAGGCCAACCAGAGCCTCTTGCAATTCGTTGAATTCTTGATTTGTTAAGAATGCTAGGATCTTCTTTCTCATCTTGATTCATACTTTGAATAATGTATCTCCATTTTGACATTCTGCCTTCCATCTGATTTAGTTGATCACCTTTTACCATTCCAGAAAAACCAGGCATGTTATCAAGAAGGCCTTTCAAGGAACCCATCTTAGTAACTTCTTCTAATTGATAAAAGAAATCATCCATGTTCATCTTTCCACTAGAAATTCTTTTCATTCGTACATCATCACCTTCATCTTCTAATCGTTTTGCTAAATCTAAAATTGCTTGAACATCACCCATTCCAAGTAAGCGCCCAACAAATCGTGTTGGGGAAAATTTTTCTAAATCATCAATTCTCTCACCAGTTCCAATATACATAATCTGAGCACCAGTAGCTGCAGATGCAGCAAGTGCACCTCCACCTTTTGCAGAACTATCTAATTTTGTAACAATCACACCTCCTACAGGAATAGTTTTGTGAAATGCTTCTGCTTGATTGTAACATTGTTGTCCTATAGTTCCATCAATTACAAGTAATGCTAAATCAGGATCAGCGACTTTGTTAATTCGATTCATCTCTTCAAGTAAATCTTGCTCTTCTTTATGACGTCCTGCAGTATCAATTAAAATGACTTCTAATGGTTGAGATTCAAAATGTTTTAATCCATTTTTTACAATACTTGGAGAATCTTTGTTATTTTCTTCTCCATATACTTCAACATTTGATTTTTCACACATTGTTTTGAGTTGAACTAGAGCTCCAGGTCTGTATGTATCAGCACCCACAACTCCAACTTTGTATCCTTGTCTAGTCAAAAATTTTGCAAGTTTCGATGTAACTGTAGTTTTTCCACTACCTTGAATACCTAAAAGAATTATTTTGTTTTGTTTTCCAGGTTTAAAGTCAAAATCAGATTCATTTCCCAATAGTTTTGAGAGTTCAGCATAAAGAATTTTCACAATATGATCTTTGCGTGAAAGACCAGGAGGAGGTGTTTCATTTAGAGCACGATCTTCTAATCTTTGAGTAATGTCAAGAATTAATTGAACTTTAACATCAGCTTGAATTAGTGCCCTTTGAACATCTTTTGAGAGATCTTTGATTAATTCCTCATCTATGCCTGAAGATTTTACAATCTTTTTGATTGCAGCGCCTAATCCATCTTTAAGCCCATCAAGCATTGTAATCTAACTCCGCATCCACTATTTCAAACCTTCCCCTATAACCATCCCATATTTTTTCAGACTGATTAACTTTGATCGAATTTACAAAGAGAGGGCAATCAATCACAAATGTTTCTGCCTCGCCACCTTCAAAATTTAAATTAAAACCAAATTTTTCAGAAAGATGTTTCAATGAATCTATATCAGATTTCAAAATTATTTTCCCCAACCAAGAATCATCCAATCCATCAGAAGATACAGTAGTCATGATAAAATTAAATTTTGAATCAATCAAATCATTCATGTAGGAGTCAGAATCTAAATTCCACAAAGGGGCAAATACAACTAAATTTAGTTTAGAACAAATGTTTTCAAATTTTTCTTTTTGAAAATTACTCTTTATTCCACCGTGAACCAATCCATCAATTTGGAATTGATCTTTTGCGTCTTGTAGTAATTTTTCAATTAAGAGTAATTCATCATCAGTTTGATCAGAATTAGAAGAAATGATCAATTGGGGGATTTTCATAGATTCAGATTGTAATTTTGTCCATTTCATATTAGGATGATGTAACAAATGACTTTCGTCAGATTTTGGGAAAATACTTACAAGGCATTTGATTTCATGTCCTTGTTTTTGGGCAAGATGAATTGCAAATGTACTATCTTTTCCACCTGAAAAAAGAGAAGCAAGTTTCATAATCTAAAAAATGCTTAACCCGACAAATTAAGTTTATTCAAAAAGGATGCTTCAATACTCATAATCGTCATCATAAAATCAGACGGCTTTTCCGATAATCATCAGCATCCGTACTAATTCTCAGTAGGCGTTATTTTAGGCATATGTATGAAAAATGTTTTTAAATAATTTTGTACAAAACTAAGATTCTTAGTTTTTGACTCTCATGATTTTGGTTTTGTCCATTACTACCCAATACTCCACATTTTGCCCATTCTCTAATTTTCCTTTAACTTCATCATCAATCAAGTTAACATCAATTGTTTCAAAAGTTTCAGAATCCATTACTTGGATAGTACCGCCATTAATTGAGATAATTTGTCCCACTTTCTTGTTAATCATAGGAACATGAATTTGCATGCTGACGGGCCCCACATGAGGTCTTTTTTGACCATCAAAGATTCCTTCTCCAACAATTCTTGCTTTTGCAGCACCGTGTTTTCCTGGTTTTGATGTATCATATTCAACAATTCTGCATGGTTCGCCACTTGGTTGATCTGAATGAGGCAATAGAATGTAAGATCCAATTTTCAAAGAACCAAGATCAGAAGGTTTACTCATGAAAAACAGTTTTTAGTCGAATATTTAACTTTTCTACTTTAGTTGATCAAGAATTGAAAGACTCATCAAATTAGTCATTGTTAGTCCTTTTCTGTTTGCGTCACGTCGCGTTTGTTCACAATACTTCTTTACACTCTGATGACTCTTTTCACTGGCAACTTCAATAACTACAATATTTTCAGAATATGGAAACGTGAATTTTGAAGGAGTTAAACAATACGTAGTCAAATTTCCCAATCCAGCTTTCTCAACTTTATCTTTTTTTAGTAACAAATTTGCAATTTCTTGATTATCAATATCTTCACCATACTCAAGATAATACACAGAAACAAAATTAGTATCTCCTTGAACCTCTCTTTGAAAGAGATCATCTCTTATGTTAAACATGAAAGATGTCTTATCTTGATTGTGTTTAGAAAGATCAGCAGATATTTGAGAACTATCTTTGAACTTAGCTAGAAGATAATGATTTGTAGAATCAGAAAAATATGGTTTACTTTCACTAGAAAATGTACCTGTAACAAAAAACAATTGTTCAATATTCTTTGATTTAATCCAAGATTCCTTGATCTCAACTGACTCATGAGTATGCAAGTAAGGGGCACAAACGTACCCAGAATAAGACAGTTCGAGTTCAGACATAACTCATCAACAAATTTTGAGAGTATTTATGCCTATAGTGAATGAAACGATCAAAAATGAACAATCATCTACAATAGTTTTTTAATAGCAGTAATCTTTGTTTCTCTTGTCCCGTGGTAGCTCAGCCTGGTAGAGCTTCCGGCTGTAGTTGTTGGCTTTAGATGGCTGACCGAAAAACAGCATATCAGGCATACAGAAACCGGGTTGTCGGTGGTTCAACTCCGCCCCGCGGGATCACAACTTTTCTAGTAAATAAAAAAATAATTGTAAAAATAATAAAAAGATAGACTGGATTAAGAAAACAAAGATGAAATCTTAAATTAAAAATTCATTGTCTATTCTGTTTTTTTGACTTTTTGAGCTGCTGGGCCTTTTTGGCCTTCACCTACTTCAAACTCGACCTTATCGCCTTCGTTGATGAATCCGTCAACATCTGATTTGTGAACAAACAGATCGTCTCCACCTTCTCTTTCAATAAAACCAAAGCCTTTAGTTCGGTTGAACCATTTTACGGTACCTTGTTCCATTTGCTTTTCAAAAACTTACTGACTATATTAACTAAGACATCAAAACGGCATTCACAAATACCAAACTAGAAATCTTTTGGAATGTGGTTATTTGCCTTTAACCATTCTACCTGAGGAAGGGTGAATCTCCAAACAATGTCGCCACGTTCGTTTTCATTAAAATCCCAAGGTGCAATAATTACAATGTCATTATCTCGAATCCATACTCGTCTCTTTAATTTTCCTCTAATTCTACCACGTCTGGTAACATTGTCATCACATTTTATCATGACATTTTCACCTCCAAGCATCTTCAATACTCTACCAAAAAGTTCACCTTCTTCAGGAAGACGAATTTCTTTTAGAGCACTTTCATTTTTTACTTGGCGCTTACCCATGAAGATTATTTGTGTTATGAGCATATAACTGGTAGGGTTTTTGAAGACTAGAAATTATTCAATTTGGTCATACACAAGAGATTTTATTCATTATAGTAAAAATTGAACTATGGAATTCAGATGTGTAGAAGAATGCGCTCAATGTTGTATTGAAAGAGAATATTATCCTAGTAAAAAATTTGGAAAAATAGGAGTGCTCATACTTCCAGAAGAAAAACAAAGATTAGAAAAACTGGCAGAAACAAACGGATTAAAAATTAACATCGTACCAAGAATTGGGGTTTCAGATAACAGAAATTCTATTTCAACAAAAATTTTAGCATATCAAATGATGGGAATTGAAAAAAATGGAAATACTTGTCCTTTCTTAGATACAAAAACTAAAAACAAATCGCCACATGGTGGATTTCCATGTAAAATTTACAAAGATAGACCACTTGCATGTATGACATATCCACTTATTGAAATAACCCCAATTACACTTGATGGAAAATGTAAGTTTTGTAAAGAATGTGGAGATGCAGATCAAAATCTAAACTCGGAAACAGAATCACTTTTGAAGATTAAGGAGAAAATGAATACTGATGCATCATTCATTTGGAGATTTGCAACAAAAGTAGGGGAAGATGAAGATCAACAAATTTTAGAAGAAGGTTGGATTTTAGAAGAATGAACAGACATATTATGGATTAATCACTGCACGTCCAATTATTTTACGTGCTTTAAGATCTTCCAAAGCAGTATTAGCTTCAGATAAAGAATATCTTTTTGAAATAACTGGATTAATTGTTCCTTTTCTTGCAAGAGATAAAAGTTCAACCATGTCATCATAATTTCCAGTATATGCACCTTGAATGACAATAGACTTTAACGGAATTGTTACTAAAGATAATTCAATAGAACCACCAAACAAACCTACAAGAACAAGATTGCCTCGTTTTCTTAATATCGATAAATCTAATTTGGCAGTAGGTGGAGCATTAACAAAATCAACTACACTATCTGCTCCTTTATCATTACATAATGAAAGAATCTTTTGACTAGTTTCAGGATCTTTAGAGTTTATTGTGTAATGAGCTCCCATTTCTTTGGCAGTTTCTAATTTTTTATCATCTAAATCTACACAAATAATTTTAGCGCCAGTTATGACCTTTGCAATTTGAACACCCATCAAACCTAGTCCACCAGCACCAACAATTACAAGGAATTCAGGGGAATTTTCATTTGATTTTTTGATGGCAGTATATGCAGTGAGTCCAGAACATGCAAGAGAAGTTGCAGCATCAGGATCAACACCATCTAGTTTTGCTA
Source organism: Candidatus Nitrosopumilus sp. (assembly GCA_963422575.2). Lineage (GTDB taxonomy): Archaea > Thermoproteota > Nitrososphaeria > Nitrososphaerales > Nitrosopumilaceae > Nitrosopumilus. The sequence continues at coordinate 312,404 of CAXXKU010000001.1, forward strand.
AATATTTAGAATTTGGAATTAATGCATAATCAGAATAGCCACCGTCTTGGAAAACACCCATAGATCTTGGGGCATCACATAGATTTTCATTACCAACTTTACATGCAGGACATTCACCACATCCTATCCAAGGAAAAACTAAAACTTCATCACCCTTGGCAATATTAGAAACACTATCACCAATATCCTCAACAGTCCCAACAATTTCATGTCCTGGAGTTACAGGGTATTTGACACCTCTATCAATGACTTTCATAAATTGTCCATCACCTAGATCATACCCTCCCTCCCACAAGTGTAAATCACTATGACAGACACCTACAGATTTGACTTTAACTAAAACCTGAGATCCTTGAGGTTTTGGAGTATCAGATTCAGATACTGTAAGTGGTTCATTAGGACCTAAAAGTCTAGCAGATTTCATAAGTAAATTTTCTGGCTTAACAATATAAGAGTTGACTGGAAGTGAGAAAAAAATAGAGCCATTAGATATTATTGAATAAAAAGGGAGTTCTCATGTGAGTGAAACACAAACTCCCAACGGCATTTCTCAAGAACCAGTAAATATTCTATTTAGTCCATCATCAGTTGCCAAAAAAGATGTTTGGGAGATTGATTTAATTCAGATTTTGAATTTATTAATAAAAATTCTAGAAAAAACAGGTAAAAAAGATCTTAAAGTTGCAGGGATGGCAGCACTATCATCATCATTAATTTACAGAATGAAAGTAGAGAGTATTTTTGCACTACAAAAAGCAGCAATGGAGAAAAAACCAATGCATCAAAGAACAGATGTAGATATAGAATTAATTGACATGCCATACAGACATGAATCAACATATCCAGTATCACTAGATGATTTGTTAGGATTACTTCAAAATCTTATTGGAACAATTGCAAATCCACAATCAAGAAGAAACAAACAATTAGAAATAGAACCAATTGTAGCACCAGATTTTCAGGAATATTTTATTTCGCTTGAAAGCATCATTGGAAAATATGAAGGCTTGATAATGAAAAAAATATCAGCAACAGGATTTGGATTATTACAAGACATAATAGCAGAACTTGATGAAGTAGATTCAATCAGATGCTTCTTTGCAGTATTATTTTTAGCAAGAGACCAGAAAGTAGACTTGGAACAAATTGAGGATGACATCAAAATCATGGCAGTAAAAGAAGAGTTGACAAATTAGGAGAAAAATTTGGCAAGAATTGAAAATATAGATGAAGCAACAGCAAGAATTGAGGCAGCGCTTTATTCAGCAGGCAGACCACTTAGAATAGAGGATTTAATCAGGGCCTCAGGCACAGAATCAAGAACAAAGACATCCGAAATACTCAGCAGTATCATGAAAAAAACAAAAACTTCATTCAAAGCACTTGAAGTAGTAATACTTCCAGATAGCACATATGTTTTTCAATTAAAACCAGAATACAGTGCCACAGTAAAACGATATGCATCAAAACCAATTCTTCCAAATGCAACACTAAAGACATTATCTTACATTGCATACATGCAACCAATATCAGGAAAACAACTTGTAGAAACAAGAGGATCGGGAGTTTATGCACATCTAAAAGAACTGAGACAATTAGATTTCATTAATCATCAAAATGTAGGTAGACTAAAAATTTACACAACAACAGAAAAATTCCAAAAATATTTTGGAATTCAAGGAGATGTTGAGAATCTTAAACAAAGGTTATTCTCCAAAGTGAGGAAAACTGCAAGTATGAATCATACAAATCAAACACCTCAAATGGTTACAGAACTAAATTAAATGGGTTCTTTAGTTCAAGGCTAATTTTTTGCGTTTTGTATAAATTAGAGTAATTCAGTCAAGTTTTTGTGAGAAAATCCGTAGAGAATTTGTCAACCAGTAAAACTACTGGAGGAAGAAGACATCCACTTAGAATTAGACGAAAGTATGAAACAGATAGATATCCAAATGAAGCTATCAATGGAGCTCAAATAACAATAACAAGAAGAGTTCGTGGAAATAACAGAAAAACAGCTTTGAAAACTATTGATTTTGTCAACTTGGCAACAGGTGAATCAAAAGTAAATAAAACAAAAATTCTCAAAGTTTTAGATAATGCTACAAACAATGATTACAAAAGACGTGGCATTATTACAAAAGGTGCAATACTAGAAACACAAGAAGGTAAATGTAAAGTAGTTTCCAAACCAGGACAAAACGGAATCGTTAACGCAGTTTTATTAAAAGAATAAAATGAAAGATTATGAACATGTAGTAATCTGGTTGGATTATTTCAACAAGAATTTAAAAAAATCTAAAGGTCGAAGATTAGGATTAGAAAAATGTGTTTTTGATCCATCACTAAAAGAATTAACAGATGCTACAAAATTGGCAGGGTTTGAAGTTACAGAATCAAATGACAAAGTAAGATTTCCTAGAAGGCCGTTTGTAAGGTCAGGGTATGTAATACTGCCAAAAGGATCTTCTAAGACAATAATTCTTAACAAAATTTCTGAAAAACTAGTTGCAAAAAGGTCCAAACAATCAAAATAAAATCAAATCTAGCTCTTAGCTAAAGTAAAATTGACAGAAGTCTATGATAACAATGTCATGATTAGTGTTTTTAATTGCAGGAGGTAGGCGAAATAAGGCACCTAGCCGGTAGCGGCAGGGTAATCATTCAGCTATCCAAAGAATTAGCTGAAGGACACATACTCTGTGACGAAAAAGGAACTAGAGTTGCAAAAGTAATGGAACTGATTGGTCCAGTAAAAAGACCGTTTGCATCAGCTGCTCCATTAACAAATAATATCAAAAAATACATTGGCAAAAGTGTTTTCGCATCTGATCAATCTTCTGCAAATACACCAAAAAAATTTAGGAGAAGAAAAAAATGAACATACTAGAAAACCAAAACTGTCCTGAATGTAAATCAACACTAGTTGATGACATGCAGAATGGTGAAGTGATCTGTTCTGGTTGTGGCGTTGTCGTCGCTGATCAGATTCCAGATTGTGGTCCAGAAACAATAAGTTCGAATCTTGAAGACAAAATGAAGCTAGCAAGAGCAACCGGACAAACAACATATTCTCAACATGATTTGGGAATAACAACTGAGATTTCAATTAGTGCAAAAGACTTCAGCGGTAAAACAATTAATCGTGAAGTTGCAAATCAAATGCACAGTCTCAGAAAATGGCAACAAAGAGTAAGAATTTCATCACCAAAAGAAAGAAGACTTGCAAATGTTTTATCAAAAATGGGCGAAACATGTAACGGTCTTAACCTTTCAAAAAATGTGTTGGAAACTGCTTCTATGATATACAGAAACTTGGATGGCCATGTAGATGTGAAGGGAAAATCAGTAGTAAGCATGACGGCTGCTACAATTTACATAGCATGCAAACAATGTGATGTAGTTAGATCATTAGAAGAAATTTGTCGGGAAATATGTCCACCAAAAGATGTAAAATCAAAAACAAAACTTGCAGCTAGATACTATAGAACCATGGTAATGGAAATGGGGCAATTAGTAGCTCCAGTAGTTACTATGGACAAATACATCTCAAAGATAGCAAATATGACACAAACTGAGGTAAGAGTTGAAAGACTGGCCTTGGAAATTGCAGAAAAAACAAAAGACAGTAGCATTGCAGATGGAAAAGCTCCAAATGGAATTGCAGCGGCATATCTGTATGTGGCATCAGTATTACTTGAACAAAACGTACTCCAAAGAGACGTATCAAGTGTTGCAGGAGTTACAGAAGTCACTATCAGAAATAGATGTAAAGAGATTCTAACAAGATATAAACTCAAAATTACTTTGAGACCATCTCTGGCCAAATACTAACACACCCCCCTCCCCTCTTTTCATTTTATTATTAGAAAATCCTGTTAGGATTAGCTAAATTTCGTCGGTATTATATATAGAAACAAAACAAAACGCAACATGGCAGTACTTGAGATTAAAGATCTTCATGTAACAAGAGAAGGTAAAGAAATTCTCAAAGGAGTCAATCTAAAAACAGGTCCTGGAGAAGTACATGCAATTATGGGACCAAACGGTTCTGGTAAAAGTACGCTAGCTTACACATTACTTGCACATCCAAAATATGAAGTTACAAAAGGAGATATTTTGCTAGATGATGAAAGCATTTTAGATTTAACAGCAGATGAGAGAGCAAAGAAAGGATTATTTTTAGGATTTCAATACCCAACAGAAGTTTCGGGAGTAGGTTTTTCTCATTTCCTTAGAACAGCTTACAACTCTCTAAGTAAGGCACTAGAAGGAGATGATAGGGAAGTATTCATCACAGTAAGAGAATTTCAAAAATATCTTAAAGGGAATTTAGAAAAAGTAGGACTCGGAGAAGAATTCCTTTCAAGATATCTTAATGAAGGATTTTCAGGAGGAGAGAAAAAACGTGCAGAAGTTTTACAGATGGCAGTACTAAAACCAAAAATTTCAATTTTAGATGAACCAGACTCTGGTTTGGATATAGATGCAGTTCAAGCAGTAGCAAAAGCAATTAGTCAAGTTTCAGGAAAAGACGCAACTGTAATTGTAATCACTCACTATGCTAGAATTCTAAAATTCTTAGATAAACTAGACTTTGTCCACGTATTTGCAAAAGGTCAAGTACTAAAAACAGGTGACGCATCACTTGCAGACAAACTAGAAGCAGAAGGTTATGATTGGGTTTTAGAACAAACTGCCTAATCAAATTTAAACAGAACATTTTTCCAAAAAAACCATCGACTTACAAAGTTTGTGTAGAATTTTCTAAAGAATTTTTAGAAATAAAAGAAAATAAAATCACAATAGGAATAAAATCAAAACCAACCAAAGGAGAGACAAATAAAGAGATAATTAAAAAATTATCAAAACATTTCAAAGTATCATCTTCACTAGTACAAATAAAATCAGGTCATAAATCACATGCGAAAATAATAGAGAATCTAGTTTTTTGTTTAAATAGGGTTGTAAAATGTGAAAAAGTATGTCAGAAAATAACAATCAATATTATTTTAATTTCTCATTTTTCAAAGTAGATCCTAAATGGAGATGGATGGCAGATTTAGCAAAAGAAGAATCTGCAAAAGAAGTTGAAAATGTAATTAATAATTCAGGAATAATGTTCAGATCATATTCAAATTTAGGTTTAAGAGATGATGCTGATTTCTTATTTTGGTTTGCAGCACAAACAGTAGAAGAAATTCAAACAGTTATTGAAAAAATATACAAAACAGTATTTGGAAAATACATCATTCCATCTATGACATATTTGTCATGTACACGACCTTCGTTATACATACAAGAACAAAAAGAACTTGGGTTTATCACAGGAAATGAACCAAAAAAGCATGTTATAATATATCCATTTACAAAAACAAGAGAATGGTATCTCTTACCAAAAGAAAAACGTCAAGAAATAATGGATGAACATATCACAGTTAGTAAAAAATACCCACAAGTTGTACTAAACACCACATATTCTTTTGGCATACACGATGAAGATTTCATGTTGGCATTTGAAGTGGATGATATCAGAGACTTTCAAGATCTTATCATGGATTTGAGAGAAACACAGGTATCAACATATGTCAAAAACGACATTCCAATGATTGTATGTGTGAAAAAAGATGTTGTGCCACTAATATCCAGTTTAGGATAAATATCACAATAAAGAAAGATTGCTCTTAAAATCCAGACATCACATGTGCAAATCTTGGATAAACATAAATGATGAAATTTTAAATCAGAAAATAGTTTTGAAATATGAAAAAATAAACTCAAAACTAGAGGAAATAAAAAATTGAATTACAATAAACTAGGAAAAACAGACATCAAAGTATCAGAACTAGGATTTGGTGCATGGTCTATTGCACTTGATTGGTGGGGAAAGAAAATTGAAGAAGATGAAGCAAAAAGAATACTCAAAAAAGCATATGATCTGGGAATCAACTTTTTTGAAACAGGTGACATGTACGGTAAAGGAAAAAGTGAAAGACTAATTGGTGAAGTTTTCAAAGATATGAGAAACGAAGTAGTGCTCTCTACAAAATATGGGTATGACTTTTCAGAGATAGAACAGATTGGACACAGTGAACTACCACAAAAATTTGATGAAGATTTTACAAGAAAGGCATTAAGAGATAGTTTAGAGAGATTACAAACAGATCATTTGGATATGTATGGATTACACAATCCAAAGCTAGAACATATTAGAAATGATTCAATTTTCAATGTACTTAATAGTTTTGTAAAAGATGAATCTATCAAGACATATCAAGTTGCATTAGGTCCAGCAATAGGATGGACACAAGAAGGACTAGAAGCAATGGACAAACCAAATGTTAGTGCAGTTCAAACAGTTTACAATATTTTAGAGCAAACACCTGGAAATGAACTAATGAGAAAAGCAGAAGAGAAAAACGTTGGAATTTTAGTTAGAGTACCAGAAGCATCAGGGATTTTAACAGGAAAAGTAAATGCAGATACAAAAATTGATGAAAAAGATCACAGATCAGTTAGAAAAGGTGAATGGATTAAAGCATCGTTACAAAAAGTTGAGCAGTTAAGACCAATTGCAGAAAGAAGCGGATTAACAATAACAGAATTAGCAATGAAATTCATCATGACAAAAAAAGGATTTGCGTCAGTATTCCCAACAGTTGTAAGTGAGGAAGAAATTGTCAATTATGTTGAAATGACAAAAGGACAATACATTTCAGCATCAGATATGAAAGAGATTGAAGAATTATACAATACATGGCCTTCCTATGAATTAAAGGCAACACTACAAGCAAACTAATCGATAAATGAATAATACAATAGACTCAGAAAAGACAATAGAAGTTATAGAGAAAATGAAGCTTGCAAAAATTGGCAAGTACAAAAAATGGAACACAATTATTAAAAAAATTGAAAACCAAACACCATTAAATCAAGGAGAATTAGAATATTACACAAATCTAACGAGAATTTATAAAAATTCAAACATTACGAGTAGAAGTAAAGTATACCACACTAAATTATCAATGCAAGATGAGAAACCACCATGTAATGAATGTGGTAGTGATTCTCTATACTATTGTAACATGAATGATCAATATTTTTGTACAATTCATGTCGTAGGGCATGATGAAAATGAATTCTAAGAAACAGGAATAGTTTCTTCTAAAGTAAACGAATTTTCTACGAAATATTCAACACGGGTTTTTTTGAATTCCCTAGAGCTGAAGAGAATTTTATAATCATCGACATGAATCTGATCTTGTATAGTTTTTGCCATTTCATTTGCTTCATCATGAGTTTTACAATGAATCATTGAAAATACATTATAAGGCCAGTCATCATATGTAGGGCGCTCATAACAATGGCTTACCTGAGGAAATGAACCCAATGTTTCTCCAACTGATGAAATTTTATCTTCAGGAACTTTCCAAACAATCATACCATTAGCAGTAAATCCAACTTGTCTGTGTCGTAAAATAGCAGCAAATCTTCTCATTACGCCAATTTCCTCATAATGTTTCATTTGTTCAAAGAGTTCGTCTTCAGTAATCGCAAGATTATTTGCAGCTTTGATAAAAGGTTCATCAATTATCTCCATATCTTTTTGTAATTCACGGATAAAGTCTTTATCAGATTCAGTAGGTTCAAATTTTATATTTTTAATTTCTTTTTTCTCTTCTGTTGGTGCAACATCATGTTTTTTATCATCAACCATATCCAATTTAACGCCAATTTTGAATAACTGGAGTGTTGGAAGCATTCTTACTTTTTTAATTCCCTTAAGAACATTGAATTTTTTGAGTTCCTCTTCTAAATCAGAACCAGGCGGAACAGCTAATGTAAACCATAGATTAAACTGATGATCTCGTTCATAATTATGACTAACACCAGGATGACGATTAATTTGACTTGCAACATATTCTAATTTATCATCTTCAATTTCCATTGCAACTAGAGAACTTGTATAGCCCAATTTTCTAGTATCAAAAATTGCACTCAGTTGTCTTAAAACGCCAATCTCTTTAAGATGGTTTAGGCGTTCTTTGATGAGTTCAGGAGTAGTATCAAATTTTTTTGCAATAGCATCAAATGGTCTTGTTACAAGAGGAAAAGTCCATTGGATTTCATTGAGGAGTTCTTTATCTGAATCATCCATAGAAGACATTAAGTCAATAACTTGGCAATTCAATTAAAAATGTAGCTAGGATTTTACGTAGTGATTTTAATACATAAATAGAATTTGAAATTCTTTTGATCGATGATAGTTGATCTAAATCTTCAAGATAAAATAGTGATAATCATAGGGGGCGGAAATGAAGCACAAAAAAGAATCAATTCTGTGCTAAAACAAGATTGTGAAATACTAGTAATTAGCGATTCAATAAATACATCAATCAATAAACTAGTTAAATCAAAAAAAATTAAATTAAAAAAACAAAAAATTCAAAATACAAAATTTATTTTAGAATTAAAACCAGACATAGTAATTACAACTACGGATAATAAAAAATTAAATCAAAAAATAATCAATGTAGCAAAAAGAAAAAAAATTATTGTGTATAGTTCAGATAATCCAGAAGAAAGTGATTTTGCAAATCCAGCAATAATCGATTTTGAAAATATGATTCAAATTGCAATCTTTACAGGAGGTAAAAGTCCAGCCATGTCAAAAAAACTCAAAAATAAATCAGAAGAGACTTTCAAGAAAATAGTCACCAAAGAAGATATTGCTCAAATTAAAATTCAAAAGATCGCAAGAGAGATTGCAAAAGAAACTATCCCCACACAATCTCAAAGAAAAGAGTGTCTTCGTAGTATCATGACTGATAATGAGATTGATCAGTTAATAAAAGACGGTCAGATGAAAAAGGCTGAAAGGCGAGCAATCAAAATATTGAGGAATTGGAAATGAATCAAAATATTATCAATGCACGTGTTACTTTTCGTAACTCACCAATTCACATTTTAGAACAATTTACGATAAAAGATATAGAAAATGCATATGAGCAATTCAAAAAATATTCAGGATTAGATGAATGTGTAATTATTCAGACATGCAACAGAATTGAATTATTTGGAAAATCAAAAAAACATGATTTAGATAAAATCAAAAAAACATGGACATCAATTGCAGGAATTGACAAGGATGCATTTGATGAAAACATAGAATGTGTTGAAAATCAAGAAGCATTACATCATTTATTGAAATTAACATCAGGATTAGATTCGATGGTATTAGGTGAAGAACAAATTTTAGGACAAATAAAAAATTCTATAACTTCAGCCAGAGAGATAAAAGCATCAGGTCAGCACCTTAACACATTATTTGATAAGGCAATTAGAATGGGTACTAGAATCAGGAATTCCAGTGGAATTGGTGCAGGGGGAATATCAGTTGGATCCATGGCAGTAAAGCTTGCAGAAGAAAATATTGATGAATTAAAAACAAAAAAGACTTTGTTAATTGGAACTGGGGAAGTATCAACACTAGTAGCAAAATCATTACAAAGGCGCGGGTATGCATTTGACGTTACAAGTAGAACTATAGGAAGATCAGAAACATTTTGTGAAACAATGGGAGGAAGTCCAGTAAGATTTGAACAAGTTCTTTCAGGATTTGATAATTATGATGTATTATTTGTGGCAACTACAGCACCGTATTTTCTTGTAACAAATGAACGGATGACAGAAGCTATGAAGAATAAAAGTAAAGGAATGATGATTCTAGATTTATCAAATCCAAGAACAGTTGATGAAAAAGTTGCAAATATTGGCGGTGTCAAACTAATGAATTTAGATCAGATTGCAGAAATGGTTGAAAAGAACATGAATGCCAGACAAAACAAGGTCAAAACCGTTGAAAATATAATTAATGAGGAAGTGTCTGTATTAGAAGCCTCAATGAAAAGACTAGATGCAGAACCGCTTGTAAAAGATGTATTCAAAAATATAGAAAATTTAAGAGCAAAAGAATTACAAAAAGCATTACAAATGCTTGATGAGAAAGATGAGGAAAAAATCAAGATTATCGAGGAATTAACAAAAGCAGTTGTAGAGAGCATTGTTTCAACACCAATGAATAACATCAGAAAAGCATCAGAACAGGGTAAACCTGATGTAGTGGAGCTTGCAAGCAAATTATTTGACTATAAAAAACAGAATCAGGCAGACTAGGATTATATTTTACCCAAAGAGATTTCATACATGTCATTTCCCACTAGACGTCTCCGTAGATTAAGGACATCAGATAAAATGAGAGAATTAGTGCAACAGACAACGCTTTCTCCAAAAGATTTCATTTGTCCTGTATTTGTTCAAGAAGATCTAAAAGAAAGAGTCAAAGTAGAATCAATGTCAGAAATTGAAAGATTGCCATTATCTGATGTAAATGATGAAGTAGGAAAAATTATTGATTTGGGAATTCCCGCAATAATGATATTTGGAATTCCATCTCAAAAAGACGAAGCAGGAACTTCAGCATTTGATGATAACGGAATTGTTCAAAAAGCAATATCAAAAATTAGAGAGAATTTTGGAGAGAAAATTGTAATAATGGCAGATGTATGTCTATGTCAATTTACATCTACAGGTCATTGTGGGATTATTCAAGGAAATAAGATAGACAATGATATAAGTTTAGATACATTAGCAAAGATTGCAGTAAGTCAAGCAAAAGCAGGAGCAGATACAGTATCACCATCTGCAATGATGGATGGTCAAGTTGCTGCAATAAGAAAAGCACTTGATGAGGAAGGATTTACAGATATTTCAATAATGTCGCATTCAGCTAAACATCGTTCAAATTTTTATTCGCCATTTAGAGAGGCTGCAGAATGTGCGCCAAAATTTGGAGACAGAAAAACATACCAAGTTCCCTATACAAATGCTAGAGAAACAATGATGGAAGTTGAAACAGATATCAACGAAGGAGTAGACATTGTAATGATAAAACCAGCACTATCTTATTTAGATTTAATTGCAGAAACAAGAAAAAAATTCAATGTCCCAGTATCAGCATATAGTGTATCTGGAGAATATGCATTAGTAAAAGCTGCATCACAATTAGGATATGTAGATGAAAAAGATATTACTTTAGAGATTCTTCATTCAATAAAAAGAGCAGGAGCAGATATGATAGTAACATATTTTGCAAAATCAGCTTCAAGATTTCTTCAAGAATCATGAGAAACGACGAAAGATTTGAGATTGAAAAAGCATTTGATCTACTTCCGCACGTAATTGGTTCAAGTTGGGCAGTAGTATGGTTTAGAATGAAAGGAGTCAAAAAACCTACAAGAGAAGAATATAGAGAGAAAACATTAGAATATCTACGACTGGCAGAACCAGTTTTTGATGTGTATCCAAAACAAGAAGAATTCACAGACATTCTCAAGTATATCAAAATGAGAAAAAATAGTGAATATGAGAAAATAAAATCAGGTGAAAATAAAGAAGTTGAGAAAAGATATGATAGATACGTAGATTATGGCTAAATTTCTTGCTTTAACTGATTTAAAAATTCCTTTAACACTCTAGTGCGTCTTTTTGCTTCTGCTTTTCCAGATTTTGTATTCATTAGAGATTCTAGTTTGAGTAATTTCTGAAAAAAATGATCAACAGTCCAGGTTTTATCATCAGGAATTCTCTTTTTACAAAAAGGATCATCAATATTGTAAAACGGTCGTTTGAGTGACCCGCCAGTTGCAAAAACTCTAGCAATACCTATAGCACCTAATGCATCCAATCTATCTGCATCTTGAAGTATTTTACCTTCAATTGTTTTAGGAGTCTTTTTTTGAGAGAAACTATGATCACGTATTGCATCTGAAATTATAGTGATTTCATTGGATGTAAAATCATATTTTTTTAAGATTTGTTTTGATTTTTTTGCACTCTCCAAAGAAGACAATTTTGAACGTTTATCAGATTTTGGATAGGACACAATATCATGTAATAAGGCAGTACTTAGAACTAGTTTTTCATTTGTTTTTTCTTTTTTACATATTTTTTTAGCATTATTGTATACTCTCATAACATGTTCAAAATCATGTGCAGAATCATTTGAAATTTTTCTCTCTACTTCATTTTTCAAGGAATCAATTATACTCATTTAGAATCTCCAAATTTTTGGTTTGACAAATTTTATTTTTCTCTGTGTAATTAAAACTGTCCAGTTTATTGATGCAAAAAGAACAATCAAACCTATTCCTGCACCATCAATTAATAAAATTCCAGTAAGACGGTCTTCAAATATGTCTAAAAAGGGCGTCAAAACTGCATTACCAAAATAAATCATAATTATATAAGAAACAGTTCTACCAAACCAAAATCCCACATAGATTCCAACACTTTTGGCACGCATTAATCCATAAGTGATAAACAACATATTACTTGGCAAGGGGGTCGCACCAAACAGAAAAGATGCAATCACATAACCATGTCTTTTCTTATTGAGATAATCTCCAATTGTATCAAGATGGGATTTTTGTTCTTTTCCAACAAATTTTCGAAATAAGCCGCTAATTTTTTTTAATAGAAATCTACCCAAGGTTGCTCCAGTAGCTCCTACCATAGCAAGAAGTACCACATTCAAAGTAGGATCAAGGAGATAAAACGATGTCAAGATAATCCAGCTTGGCGGCATCAAAATAGGTGCAGCATTAACACCAATCAAAACTAAAAATATCCCAAGATACGAATACTCTCCAAAAATTTCAAAAATATCCAGATTCAAACCAAAATTCTGTGACTTTTTTTGTTTCTAAACCCTTGGATTAGTTACCAGTCATGAGAAAACAGCATTATAATCTAAAAAAGTAAAAAAATTACATGTTTTTCAAAACAATGATCAGGTATTGTAATAAATTGGATCAATCATACAATATCTTTATAAGCAATTTACACCTAAACTAACACGTGTATGCTGTAGTTTGGAAATGTTTTAGATGTAATCTATCATTTAAAGACGAAAATTTAGCAGAGATACATAAACAAATTTCTCAACACTCAGTAACAAAAGTCAAAGTAATGATTGCTTGATTTTTTAAAAGACTTCTAAAATATACGATTTTAATAATAAAAATAATGCAGAGGGTGGGATTCGAACCCACGAACTCCTGAGAGAAGGGATTTCCAATTTTGTGGATCTTGAGTCCCTCTCGGTTGACCGGGCTTCGATACCTCTGCAATGAGAATGAATAAGGACTGATATTTCTCAATTACTATTTTAGCTAAATTACAAAAATGATCTATTATTTTATAGATTTTTTAACAAAGCTTATAATCGTGCTAATTTGATGCAAAAATATGGCAGAATTCATACCAATTTCACAAGCAAAAAAAATGCGAAGTGGGGTTAATGCAAAAGCCGAGGTTAAAAGTAAAGGAGACTCAAGAACTGTAAATCTCAAAAGTGGAGGAACAGTTGATGTCTGCGATGCAGTAATAGCTGACGGTGAAACAGACGATGATCAAATGAAATTAACATTGTGGGGAGATGATATCAAAGCAGTAAATGTTGGAGACGTAGTTGTCATTACAAATGGCTACACTAACGAATTCAAAGGTGAAGTTTCCCTAACAAAAGGTAAATTTGGTCAAATGGAAATTAATCCTCAATGATTTCTTTTATCATTTTGATTATTTTTCAAATCTACTAGGATTACAATTACACCAACTATCAAAATTATAATTCCTAAAATTAATAAAATTCCAGAAATAGCTAATGGAATAATCATAGTTGCAATAGGGGAAGTAGAACTAGAAAATGCATCTGAATTTTCAGGATCTTCAGAAAACATTGCAATTACATCAATATTTCTAGTCCCAAGATTTGTAATTTCAAAATTTAATGTGTCGGATTGATTAATTTCTAAAATATTAAAAGAAATAGTTTCATCTTGAATAAATTCACCATAATCATCTCCAAAAATATTTGAAATATTTACAGATATTTTGTCTCCAGGTGCATAATCAAGAATCTGAACACCCCACAAAAGAAGGATATCTGAGGAAGATAGACTAAAAGAAACATATGCAGAGTCATCAGGCATGATTTGAATCTGATTAGAAATTTCATCAAATGCATCCCCCAACAAAGAAGGAATAGAAAAATCAGCGGTGTCAGAAAAAGAAGAAGGAATTAGAAAAGAAACAATAGAAAGTGAAATTACAGTTAAAAGAATTCCAAGGATAGTAATTACTGGACCACGTTTATTCATAATAAAAACAACAAAACAACACTCACTTTAATGTTACAAAATCACATATAGATAAAATCATCATCTAGATTTTTTTGCTGGTTTTCTTTTAGCTACTTTTTTCTTTGCCGGTTTTTTCTTTGCTGGTTTTCTTTTTTGCCGGTTTTTTTCTTTGCTGGTTTTCTTTTTTGCCGGTTTTTTCTTTGCTGGTTTTCTTTTTTGCCGGTTTTTTCTTTGCTGGTTTTCTTTTTTGCCGGTTTTTTCTTTGCTGGTTTTCTTTTTTGCCGGTTTTTTCTTTGCTGGTTTTCTTAGCAGCTTTACGTTTTTTTGCCAATAATTCTTCAAGTTTTACAGATACCTTATCTAATGCTTTTTTAGCAGATTCTTCTGCTTTAGTTCGTCTTTCTAATTCTTTAACAAATTTTTCAGCAGCTTTATGACTTGTTGTCATTGTTTCACGTAAAGATGGTTTTGATTTTGTTTGTTTTTGTATTTTTGTAGTAATTTTAGATTTTATACCAGAATAATTTTCAACATCACCTGAAATCTTTTTAGCAGTTTTTTGTCTATTTTTGATTTCAGATGCCAATTCTTGAATATGGTCATTTAATGAGCGCAACCTAGCCTCAGCATTTTGTTTTTCTTCAGGATTTTCAGAAAACTCAATTTCTTGTTCAGTTTGCTCAACTAGTTCTTTATCTCGTACTAATCTATCTTGAGCTGCTGCCACTAATCTTTCAATGCTTTCCAATTGAGAGTTTTTTTGAGTAAGAACCATAGAAACATCAGATGCATCCTCACGTTCAGATTCTATTTTTCGATCTACAGAATTAAGACCAGAAGCAGAACGTCTTTCAGCAGAACGCACTTCTTTGAGTTGTTTTTCAGCTTTATTTTTTAATTTAGTTGCTTCTTGTTTCTTTTGACGTAGTTGAACTACTAGTTTTTCTAGGGATTCCAATAATTCAATCAGAACAAAAGAGTCGGTTAAGTTGTTAATATAATCAGGATTTGACTTACCAGTGAAGAAAATTAACTAAATATTGATCGCCAAAACCATTATTTAAAAAATATTAATCAAAGAATCATGGAATTTCATCCAAAAGATTTGCCAATCTCAAAAATATATGATCTAAAAAATGAGAAAGATGCTCAAAATGCAGTTGAAGATATGGTAAATCAGGGATTTGATGGCAAAAAAGAAGGATTCAAAGTGTTAATGCCAAAAGAATCAAAAATTGCAAAAAGAATTGGGCACACTGTTACAACAGGAGTAACACATGGGCTAAGACAAAAAAATGAAATTAGAGATGTTAGATATTGGACATATCATCACGATGCAGAACACTATGCAATAGTTTTGATCAGCAATACTATTTTGACTGAACTAGGTTTTTGATTTATTAAAAATACTATAGAGTTTTGTTCTCTGTGCCATAACTCCAGCAAGCATTATTCCAATGACAGTTCCACCAATAACATCCATGGGGTAATGTTGTAAAACATAGATTCTACTAATTGAGATCATTACGGGATAAAGAAACAGCAAGTATGCACCACGCGGGAATCTATCAGATAAAGCAAATCCAAAAATTATTGCAAATATCATAGCCCTAGCTGCATGACCAGAAGGATATGAGGCATCAAATCCACCTTCACAGAATAATGCAAAGGTATCCTGACTGATATCTACAGGAAATGGCATGCCTACATATTCAAAATCGGGTCTGTCTCTATCAATTCCACATTTGATGTAGCCTGTAAGCAAAGTTGAGATCACAATTAGAATCATAAGAGTAATTCCAACTCTACGAGTTTTTGGAATCAATAATATCAAAATTCCAAACATCAACATATTGAAAACATCACCACTTTCTGTGACATATTGCATGAAAAGATCAAGTGTAGGATTTCCAACCTTTTCAGAGAAAAATAAAACAACACTCTGGTCAAAACCATCAGTAATGTCAAAATACACTAAAGCACTAAAAATTAAAAATAAAATTGTCATTAATACAAATGAACGAGACCTAATATCAAAAAGCCAATTTTGCAATTAATTAAACCTCAATCAAGTATCTTTTAATTTTTGTTAATATAGAAATTTCAAGAGTCACGGTTTGGAAACAGGATTTAGAAAAATAATTCTGATCGGCTCAAAGGATTTAACCAAGTGCATAATAGAAAAGGTGTGAAGGTACTCACATTAGATGATTTTGATCTAAAAGGTAAGACAGTTTTTTTGAGAGTTGACATGAATTGCCCAATAGATCCAGAAACAATGGAAATTTCAGGTACTAAAAGAATTGAAGAAGCTATTGAAACTTTAAAGTCATTAGAGGAGGCCAAAGTGGTTGTAGCATCACACCAAGGAAGAGTTGGAAATAACGAATATACGGGAATGGACAAACACGCAGAAGTTCTTGAAAAATTAATGAATAAAAAAATAAAATATGTAGAAGATGTAATTGGAGAAGCTGCACAAAATGCAATTAAAAATTTGGAAAATGGGGACATTCTACTATTAGATAATCTTCGTTTATGTGCTGAAGAAAATTATGAATTTACACCAGAAAATGCTGCAAAAACAATTATGGTTAGTCGATTATCGAAATTATTTGATCTTTGTGTATTAGATTCATTTCCAAGTGCACATAGATCACATCCATCAATAATTGGATTTCCGCAAGTGTTACCTGCATGTGCAGGAAGAATTGTAGAAAGAGAAGTCAGAAACCTAGATGAAATAATGACTGTGGCTAAAGCACCTCATGTAATTGTACTTGGGGGCTCAAAGGTACCAGACAGGCTAGAGGCAATTAAATTATTGATTCAAAATGGTCGTGCAGACCATGTTCTTCTAACAGGATTAATTGGGAATGTGTTTATGCGTGCACAAGCTCGAATCAAAGCTTCACTTGGAATAAAAAGAGAAGAAGAAGTAGTGGCAAAGGCTCACTCTTTAATTGGAGAATATCCAGATGTTTTTACAACACCAGTAGATGTTGCAATTGACAAAGATGGTGAAAGAGTAGAGATGGATGTTAGAGAAATGGGCAAAGGTGACAAAATATTTGATTTAGGTCCAAAGACAATAGAGTATTATTCAAAATTAATTTCAGGTGCTGGAACTGTATTTATCAGCGGACCTGCAGGGTTTTTTGAAAAAAAAAGTTTCAGTTACGGAACAAAAGCATTACTCAACTCAGTTGCAAATTCTATGGCAACAACAATTGTGAGTGGAGGTCATCTGACAACGGCATTAAAACAACAAGGATTAGCAGATAAAATTAACCACATCAGTACTGCAGGGGGCGCATTAGTCCTTTATCTTACAGGTGAAAAACTACCAATGATCAAATCGCTTGAAGATACTGCAATAAAATACAAATCTAAATAGAAGATTTACAAGAGGGGTTAGGACAAACTCTTTCTTCAGATGCTCCAAGGTAAATGTCACCATTACAAGCATTACAATGAAGTTCTTCAAGAGGATCAAAGAGTTTTAGCCACATTGTGGTAAAATTCTGTGCAATATTTCTAGCAAGACCAGAATCACATAGATCATTGAAGAAAGATTCTACATCATCAATTATCCAAGAAGGATCAATGTCATTATTTTCTTGCAAGGTTTTGAAAATATCATCATTTGTAAATTTCCCATCAACATCGTTAAAGTTGTCAAAAATTATTTTTCTAATTTGTAATGCAATTGGAACAGTAGGAGTAAAATCACTCATACTAGTACAGATTTGCTGCCTCTTCTTTTAATTTGTCTACATCTTGAGAATCTTTCAGACGCTCTCCAATGTAGGTATAAAGAGCAGATTTGAGTACTTTCAAAGAAAGTAAAGCACATTTTATTCTGACGGCTTGTAGGTGTTCAAGACCTAATTCACTTAGAATGTCATTTTTTTCAATATTTCGTGCATCGTCAATACTTTTTCCTTTTGTTATTTCAGTTAAAACAGAAGAGCATGCCATACAAATTGCACATCCTTTTCCATGGAATTTAATGTCAGTAATTTTGTCATCATCAATTTTCATGTCAATATCAATACTGTCACCACATAACGGATTAGAATCATGAAAAGTTACATCATGATCTTCAATCTCTCCATAGTTAATTGGATTTCTTGAATAATCAACAATCATCTCATGATAAATGTCAGCGTTACTGCTCATAGTTTAAACACCTTTGCCACAGTATTTAACGAATTAATCAATGCGTCTACATCTTCTTTAGTATTATAAAGATAAAAGCTAGCCCTTGATGTTGCAGCAACATTTAGTCTCTCCATTAACACTTGAGCACAATGATGACCAGAACGAACTGCAATTCCGTCCTCATCAATAATTTGAGCTACGTCATGTGGATGTACATCTGCAAAATTAAATGATATAACACCACCACGTTTTGAAATGTCCTTAGTACCATAGATATGAAGTCCTTTAACTTGAGAAAATTTTTCTATAGCATATTTTGTCAATTCAATCTCATGTTCTCTTACATTACCCATTCCAATTTTAGTGAGATAGTCAATTGCAGCACCAAACCCAACTACATCTGCAATATTCGGAGTGCCTGCTTCAAACTTGTAAGGTAAATCATTCCAAGTAGTTTCGTACTTGTGAACTTCTCTAATCATATCACCACCGCCATGAAATGGACTCATAGTTTCCAGTACTGATTTTCTGACCCACAGGATACCAATTCCAGTGGGTCCCAACATTTTATGCCCAGAAAATGCAAAAAAGTCACATCCTAATTTTTCAAGATCTACTTTCATGTGAGGTACTGCCTGTGCACCATCAATTAGAGTTGGAACACCTACAACCTTACATTTTGCAATAATTTTTTCAGCATCAGTAAGTGTTCCGAGAACATTTGACATTAAACTAAATGTTACAAGTTTGACTTTGCCGGTTGCAAGATGTTTGTCAAGATCATCTAAAATTAATTCGCCATTATCATCCATTCCAATATATTCTAGTTTTGCTTTCTTCTCTTGAGTTAGCAATTGCCATGGTACAATGTTGCTATGATGTTCGTATTCAGTAGTCACAATAACGTCACCCTCATTGATGTGTGGCCTACCCCATGCATATGCAACTAGATTGATTGCCTCAGTAGTGCCTCTAACAAAAATAATTTCTTGGCGATTTTTAATATTTACAAAGTTTGCAATCTTATCTCTTGCTGCTTCATATGCTTCAGTTGCCTCTTCAGCTAGTGCATAAACTGCTCTGTGAATATTAGCATTATGATTCTGATAATAATCGGTGATTGCATCGATTACTTGATTTGGTTTTTGTGTAGTTGATGCATTATCCAAATATACAAGTGGCTTGTTATCTCTAACTTTTCTTGCAAGTATTGGGAAATCTTTTCTTAAATTTTCAAAAGTTGATTCTGTACTTTGCATATCTTAAACCTCGACGTAAATCTTGTTGTAGTCTATTTTAACATTGTATACTTTGAGAGGTGTTTCAGCAGGAAGATTTTGTGGAGTACCATTCTCTAAATTGAAAACAGAGAGATGTAACGGACAACGTACACCTTCTTCACTTAGAAAACCAGTAGAAAGATCAGCATCAGCATGAGTACAAATCAAGTCAGTTGCGTGTATTTCCCCCTTTAGATTAGCCAAAAGGAGTTTCTTGTCATCATGTACAAATCCAAAAAGTTGGCCTTCTTTGACCTGCTCCAAGTCACAGGCTTTGACCCATTCAGGCACAAAAATCACCGATACTTGTAATGTTGTTCAATCTCAGAGTCTTCATTGTAACGTGTCTCTTCAATTTCAACAAACTTTGCCAATTCTTCATCAGTGTTAATTGTGAGTTCTTCATTATCCCATTTTGATTCAATAAGATATGCAATCCATGCACGAACTTGATAAGACATTTTTCGTGACAGTGGTTCTAAGAATCCTTCAACAATAGTTCTCTCAGCTTCTTCATGACTGAGACATCTACTTTTTAGATAGAATACTTGTTCCTCATCAATTTGTGCAACAGATGCAGAGTGAGTGGCCTTTACATCATTAGTGAAAATTTCTAATCCAGGAATTGCATCAGACTTTGCATCTTTATCTAAAAGAATAGAACGACCAGACAAAAATGAATTTGATTTTGCCGCATTTTCTTTGATTCTGATCATTCCTTTGAAAAGGGATTTTGATTTATTTCGAAGAATTGATTTTTCAACCACCCTGCCTTCAGTAGCTGGACTTTCATGATTTACGTTAGTTTGAATGTCAAAGGATTGTTCATTGTTCCCAAAGATTACCTCAGAGTCATTTGAGGATGCACCAGCACCATTAAGGAAATAATCAATCTTGTATCTAGATAGCATAGAACCAAACAATCCCGAATACCAATTTACTTTTGCATCTTGTGCCAAATCAGTTCGTCTTGTTGAAAACGCTACAGCATTCTGATCCAACATCTGTAGCGTAGTAACATCAAGTTGTGCATTTGCTGCAAGATTTGTGTTTAACAATTCAAGATATGCTTGTTGCGCATCAGTGTTTGGAGAGTATAATTCTTGAACGACAGTTGTTTTACTACTTTCATCTGCAAAGATGATATTTCTAGAAATAGTAGAATGTCCATCCTCAGAAAGACATGTCAAAAAGTGAATTGCTTTATCTAAAATAAGATTGCGTGGAATATGAATAAACACGCCTGAGTTAAAGGCTGCATTATTTAGTGCTGTGAATTTATCATCTTTAGAGTTTGACGCCTCTAATGCTTTTTTTACTAATTCGGAATTGTTTTGAATCGCATCAGAGATTGATGAGATTACAAGTCCTTTTGACTTTAGTTCATCAGGTAAATTAATTTTGTAAATGTTAGTTCCAATTTGAATAATACAAACTTCATTTTCCAATTCACCCAATCTTTTTTTGAGAAAAACAGGAATTGTTTCTGTCGTTGAAGTTGAAAGTGAAACTTTTTCAGGATCCATTTTTTTTGCATCAGTGTATTTGCTGTAAAGTGGAGACATTTCAATTGGCAGACTATCATAAACAGACAAGGAATTTTTTCTGTAATCCTTGAGCCAATCTGGTTCATTTCCTGATGAGGATATTTCATCAATATGACTAGTGTTAAGTTTGGAAAGAATTTCTTGATACATGATTAATCAAAATAATATTGGGACGCTATCCCACCGAGTCATCCATCTCTAGTTTGATGAGTCTGTTTAATTCAACAGCATACTCCATTGGCAATTCTTTTGTGAATGGCTCCATGAAACCATTAACGATTAGGGATAGTGCTTCTTCTTCATCAAATCCCCTACTCATAAGATAGAAAATTTGTTCATCGCCAATTTTTCCAACAGTTGCTTCGTGGGTAATTGTTGCATCTTCTTGATTGATTTCCATGTATGGATAAGTATCAGTCTTTGATGTATCATCTAATAGTAAGGCATCGCATCTAACAGTGGATTTTACATTTGTAGCACCTTTTGCCACATTAAGCATTCCTCTGTATGTAGAACGTCCATCCAATCTGCTTACAGATTTTGATGTAACTTTAGAAGTTGTATTTGGAGCAAGATGCACCATTTTTGCACCTGTATCTTGGTGTTGTCCTTTACCTGCAAATGCAATAGATAGTGTCTCTCCATAGGCACGCTCACCCATAAGATAAACTCCAGGATACTTCATTGTTAGCTTACTTCCAATGTTTCCATCAATCCATTCTACTGTTGCACCTTCATATGCATAAGCACGTTTTGTTACAAGATTGTAAACATCGTTACTCCAGTTTTGGATTGTAGTGTATCGTAGTTTTGCATCTTTGTGTGCAACTAGTTCTACAACTGCAGAGTGTAGTGATTCTGAAGAATAGACAGGAGCAGTACAACCTTCAATGTAGTGTACTTCTGCACCTTCATCTACAATGATCAATGTTCTTTCAAATTGACCGATGTTTTCTGCGTTAATTCTAAAGTATGCTTGTAGTGGCATATCAATATGAACATCTTTTGGAACATAGATGAATGAACCACCACTCCATACTGCACTGTTTAGTGCTGCAAATTTGTTATCCTCTGGAGGAATAATTTTACCAAAGTATTTTTTGAATATCTCTGGATGATCTATCAAAGCTTGATCAGTATCTAAAAACAAGACTCCCTGTTTTGCCAAATCTTCTCTTAGACTGTGGTATACTACTTCAGATTCATACTGTGCACCAACACCTGCCAAGAATTTCTTTTCAGCTTCAGGAATCCCTAATTTGTCAAAAGTGTTTTTGACATTTTCTGGAACATCATCCCAATTTTTTTCTGTCTTGTCAGATGCTTTTGCATAATAATAGATATTTTGGAAATCGATAGTACGGAGATCTCCTCCCCACATTGGCATTGGTTTTTGCATAAAGATTTCAAAAGAACGAAGTCTGAAATCAAGCATCCATTGTGGTTCATTTTTCATTTTACTAATTTCAATAACAGTGTCCTTAGTCAGGCCTTTCTTGCTAAGGTGAACATACATTTCTGTAGAGTCTTTAAAATCATATTTTGAATAATCCATATCAAAGTTTTCAGTTGCCATGAACGAGATAACCCCGTTATATTATAAATACATGAGGAAAAATAGGCACAGCTAAATAGCTAGAGCTAAATTTTAGAGATTATACAACAGTTAGAACAGTTTTCAGAGCATCAAATGCACCAGCAACTGTGTGAACTTCAGCCACAGTATTTTTGACTTTGAGTTTTTTCAACTCATCAGATGTAAAGGGCCCAATAGAGACTATAGACAATTTTGCAAAATTATCTAATAATGCAGATTCATCATAATCTTTGAGCATTATTTCAAAAAATCCACGGACAGATGATGCACTGGTAAACACAATGCCATCAACTTTGTTTTGGGAGAATAATTCTCTAAATTCATTCCACTGAGTTGTATCTCTAAATGCACATACATCATACAGATGAATTTCAAATACATCAATTCCAATCTTGTTTAGTAATTCTTTAAGAAACGGGGTTGAAGCGCCACTACGAGGAACAATTACTTTTTTTCCAACTGCATGAATTTTTGTGAATTCCTCACCAACCCCAACTGAAGAATATGTAGTTGGTTGATGATTTACCTTGATTCCTTCATTTTCTAAAGCAACAGTAGTTTTTGGACCAACTGACATTACGATAGTATTTGCAACTGCCAGTTGTAATTTATCTAATTTTCCAACCTTTTTTGCAGTATCAAATAGTAACTTTACTGCTTTAGAACTCATAAAAACAGAATAATCAGGATTATAGGCTTGGATCGACTCTAAAAATTCATCAACTATCTTCTCACCCTTACTAACTAGTTCTATTGTAGGTAATGGCAATGGTTTTGCATTATTTTTCTCAGATAGTGAAATAAACTCTGTAGCATCATCTTTTGAGCGAGTGATTGCGATAGTTTTTCCATCAAGCATTATTTCCACCTAATAGTATCAGATAAGTCAACGACATTGCCAATTATAATATTTGTAGGAGGTGTGATCTTATTTTCTTTGATTTTTTTAGCAATATTAGTAACAGTGCCTTTAATCATTTTTTGTTTAGGAGTAGTTCCATTTTGAATTACAGCTACTGGAGTTTTTTTATCCATGCCACCAGCAACAAGTTGTTTACAAATAACATCAATGCGGGATAGCCCCATCATAATCACTATAGTATCAACTGACTTCGCAAGTCTTTTCCATTTTACAATCTCTTGTTTCTTTTCAGGATCCTCATGACCTGTGACAAAGACTACTGATGATGCATGTTTTCTATGAGTTAAAGGAATTCCAGCATACGTGGCAGAACCAATTCCAGAAGTAATTCCGGGAACAATTTCATATTTTACTTTATTTTCTTTGAGAAACTCTGCTTCTTCTCCACCACGTCCAAAAATAATTGGATCACCGCCTTTTAGCCTAACAACATTTTCTTTAGATTTTGCACATTCTACCATCAAATCATTTGTAGCATTTTGATGAGTTGTATCATCACCAACTGCACGTCCAACATAGATTTTTTCAGTCTTTTTTGGAATCATTGAGATAATTTTTTTGCTTACCAATCTATCATAAAGTACGACATCTGCTTTTTTGAGCAACTCAACTGCACGTAATGTAATTAATTTAGAATCTCCAGGTCCTGCTCCAACAAGGTATACTTTTCCAATCATGACTTATTCCATTCCTCCACTTTTTCTCTCCAATTTAATGCAAGATCATTTACACCTTTCTTGCGTAATTCTTCTCCCACTAGTTTACCAAGTGCAACAGGATCTGATTTGTCTCCAGTTTTGCTAACTTGAAGTGACTGTTTTCCATCAACTGAAAATGCAAAAACAGTTAGAGTCATTTGGGAATTATCAGATTTGGCATATGCCCCAAGTGGGAATCTGCATCCAGAATCAACATAGTCAGACAAGGCACGCTCTGCCTCAATCTCTAGTCGTGAATCAATATCTTCAATTTTTTGAAGCATTGAAATTGTTTGAGCATCATCAATTCTTGCAACTATTGCAATTGCACCTTGCCCAGGAGATGGAGAAAAATCATCAACAGATAACGAAGTAAAGTTTACATCAACTCCCAATCTTGTAATTCCAGCTTGTGCTAAAACTATAGCATCATAGTTTTCCCCATATACTTTGTTTATTCTAGTTTCAATGTTTCCTCGGATTGGTTTTACTGTTACATCTTGTCTTTTACGTGATACTTGAACAGCTCTACGAAGTGAACTAGTTCCAATTACAGAATCTGGTTTAATATCATCAAGTGAAATGCCATCTGCAGAGATAAAGACATCATTTACTATCTCTCGTTTTGGAATTGATGCAATAACTAAATCATCATCTAATTCAGATGGAACGTCTTTAAGACTATGTACTGCAAAATCTATCTCTTTTTGTGCAACTGCTCTATCAATTTCTTTTTCAAAAATCCCTTTTTGATCAATTGCAAATAATGGTCTAGTGTCAGTATCACCTTTTGTCGTTATTGGTTTTATTTCATATTCTGAATCAGGACTTGCTTTTTTTAATTCAGAGATAACCCAATTTGTTTGGGCCAGAGATAATTTACTTCCACGAGATCCTACTATGTACTTCAATTTTTCACCGATTTTAGTGCAGCATGATATGCATCAAGTGTTTTGTTGAGATCATTTTCAGTATGAGCATAAGACAGAAAAACAACTTCAAACTGGGATGGTGCAATGAATATACCTTTTTTTAATAAAACTTGGAACATTTTTTGGAATTTCTTGGCATTTGCATTCTTTGAGGTTTGATAATCAATTACAGGTTTGTTTGTGAAGAAAATCTGGAACATAGATGCTGTAAAATTAATTTGATGAGGAATTCTCATGTCAGTTGTAATATCGTCTAAAGCAGTAGAAAACAAGAGATTGAGTTTTTCTAGTTTAGAATATAGTTTGTTTTTGAGGCGATTTACAGTCTTAATTGATGCAATTGCCGCACTAACTGCAATTGGGTTACCAGCAAAAGTACTTGCTTGATAGACTTTACCTCCAGGGGAAAGTAAATCCATTATCTCTTTTTTGCCTCCAACTGCAGATATTGTAAATCCATTGCTGAGAGCTTTTGCCATTGTAGTAATGTCAGGTTTAATTCCAAAGTGTTCTTGTGCACCACCAGGTGCTACTCTGAATCCTGTAACTACTTCATCAAAGATTAATGGAATTTTATTTTCTTTGGTAATTTTTCTCAAATCAGAGAGAAAATTATTTTCAGGTAAAATTAATCCCATGTTAGCTAGGATTGGTTCTACAATAACTCCTGCAATGTCTTTATTTTTTTTAATTATTTTTTTAAAATCTTCAATATCATTATACTTTGCAACCAAAGTATTTTTTGATACTTCATCTAATCCTCCATCAGATGCTGAAATCCCATTATGTGCAGAACCAGAACCAGCTTGTACTAAAACAGAATCGTGTGCACCATGATAACATCCTTCAAATTTTATTATTTTTTTCTTTTTTGTAAATCCACGAGCTAGTCTTATTGCAGTCATTGTA
This sequence comes from Candidatus Nitrosopumilus sp., assembly GCA_963422575.2. Classification (GTDB taxonomy): domain Archaea; phylum Thermoproteota; class Nitrososphaeria; order Nitrososphaerales; family Nitrosopumilaceae; genus Nitrosopumilus. Next base: position 338,657 of record CAXXKU010000001.1, read on the forward strand.
GCCTCACCGCCAGTATTCATTAATCGTACTTTGTCAATTGATGGGAAATTTCCAATGATTAATTTTGATAGTTCTAATTCAGATTCAGTTGGAGTACAATACAGAGTACCTTTAGAGAGTTGGTTTGACACAGCGTTAATGATCTCTTTTCTCCTATGTCCTAAGAGCAGTGCCCCATAACCATTACAAAAATCAATGTAACGATTGTTATCTGCATCCCAAATATGTGCACCATTAGCTTTTTTGGTAAAGAAAGGATACGGTTCAAAATACCTAACAGGGCTAACAACACCTGAGGGAATTACCTTTTTTGAATCGTTGAATAATTTCTTAGAATTAGACAATACCAAAGAGAGATTTTAGTTATTATTATTCGTAATATTGTGATTAAAAGATGGTTTCAGATATGATTTACTACGATTTCTTTAGAGCCTCACGTAGATAATGATTTACAACTTTGAACTTTGTTTCCCAATCATTTCATCTAGGCTCAAGATACAACCAAAAAAGATTTGGATCTGAAAAGTTAGGGACATCATGTGTCTGAGAAAAAGTATGATGACAGAAAGTACATCTCACGTGGAAAATACCATGCATTACATCTTGATGACACGATAATGCCTAGAGGCATTGGGCAGCCAAATAAGAATAAGGTTGGAGCGCCATTTGCCTATTCAGATGCATGCCTTGTGATGATGATGGCATTGCTCCGAAATGCAATTGGCACTGCATACAGACAACTGCAGGGAACAATCGAGGAAGTCTTAGGGGAAGAGAATTCTCCGACATATCTGAGACTTGGGCATAACTGATCCTAATTTTTAATCAGTTTCTCAAACTATTCAAATGAAAAAAGCCAAGGATCCTTGCAATATCATTTCATTGCAGCATGAATGTAAAAATCCCCGGCAGGGTTCTGTCAGAGTCATTTCTTATCGGTGTTTTGTATCTGGTTAGAACATTATCTCTGCATGGGGAGATATTCAGACCTGGCAGACCGTATGCCTGTTCAACTATCTGATGGTGCAACTATTCATCATAAAATCTCAGATGAGAATTCCAAGCAACAGCACACTTCATTATTTTTTATCAGTCAAATGCAACGATGACAAATTGTTCAAGGTCTGCAGACTGACTCGAATCCCAGACAGGCGTACTGTTGACAGGCGATTTCAGAACCTGCCCGTTGGGGACATCGTCGGGACGATGGGAAACCTGTTCGTATCAGAAGGAATGGCTGATGACACGTCTGCATCAGCGGACAGTTCCCTGCTAAAAGCAAATGGTCCTGTATGGCACAAATCCGACATGAAAAATAATCGTTTGCCAATTTCAGGAATCGATACGGATGCAAGATGGGGATGATCCTCCAAATCAAAGGGTTGGATATTCGGGCATGAACTGCACATGAGTTGCAGCGCCGGCAAGTTGATTGTTCCATTGTCCGCCGGTGTCAGTACTGCAAACATTCATGATGGCAGGACGTTTGATGCATTGGTAAAATCACTTTCAGGAATCATACGAAATATTTTAGCAGATCCTGCATACGATGATTCCAAACTGCATGATTCGTGCGGCAAAAAGCATCTGAGGTTGGTTACTCCGATAAGACATACCCGCGTACGCCCCCGGAAAGAATCAAGCTTGTGGAATTTTACGACTCTGCGATCGGTCAGGAGTTGCATGCGGATAGAAAGACCTCAATTGAACCGCTCTTTGAGACATTCAAAGACGCGCTTGGCATCAGAACAGTTCCCGTAAGGGGATCATGCAATGTGAAATCATCTGTGCTGATCTGCGTTTTGGTGTATCAGTTGGCAGCGTATTACAATTGCATGATTGGTGCAGAGAACCCAAGAACTGTAAAGAGAATGCCTTGCTGTTGAATTATTTTAGACCTTATTTTTGTAAACCATTATGCCCAAGTCTCAATTATTTGGGATTTGTATACCTGACATCAATCATAATGTATTGGAGGGTTTTAGGATAAGTTGATGATAATATGGCATATTTAAATACGATTCAGGTTCTGTTAAACAATCAAGGCCCACGCTACAGATCTTCTTCGAACCTGTCCCAAAACCAGAAACCCCGACCAGAATCTGTCCAAACAGTAATGGGAAATTTCTTTATTTTGATGCAGAAGATGGGAAAACAAAAAAGAAACTAGTTGCCAAACTTTCTGAAGAATTTCAAAAACGCGGAGAAACTCTAAAAGATCGTTCTGGTGGTGAAAATGAATTGAAACTGCGTTATTCAGATTTGATACTCGATATGATCGCCAAAGTCTTACAGTAATATTTGCGAATTAAGTTATGAAGATTAATAATTTAGCCTGTAGAGCCTACAAAATAAATCCACATCATCTTGGTGCCAATAATTACAAACGACACAGGAGACATGGAATTTTCACCATGTTGATTCCCAAGATGGAACTATTAGGTTAGAAATTGGCAATGAATTTAATTTAATATATAAATAAACTGGCAGTCGTCACAATATTATTTATAAAGAATCTGGCAGTTAATTTAGCATGTCTGCAAGTGAATTACTAGAATACAACCCATGGTGGAAGGATGAAGACGCAATCAAATCCGACCCGGAGATCCGTTCATGGAATGATTCAGAGTTGAAGTGGAATCCAAGATTACGTCAAACGTTCGAAGCAGAAGATTATGTCTATTCATTACGTGGACCAAGACAAGTTGGAAAGACAACGCTTGTGAAATTAGAAATTGAACAGGTTCTCAAAAGAGTACCAAAATGGAATGTGATGTATTATTCATTTGAATTAGAAAGCAGTCCACGGGACGTAGTCAACGTAATTAACGAATATTTCAATCGCACCAAACACGATAAAGACAAACAGCATTTCATGTACTTGGACGAGATATCAAATATCAAAGATTGGCAAAAAGCAATTAAAAAATTAAAAGACCAAGGAAAACTAGAAAACTGTACAGTTATTGCAACAGGTTCTCATTCAATTGATCTAAGACATGCCACTGAGCTTTTACCAGGGAGAAGAGGAATTCCAACAAACGAAACGCTAGACAAGATATTGCCTCCGATGAAATTCGGAGAATTCGTACCAACAGTAGATAAACAAATGGAAAAAGAAATTCTCAGCAGATGTTTACTTTCAGCCAAAAATCGTTTTTCAGTCATCAGAGGATTGGCAGATGGAACTATGGATGAAAAATTGCTAGAGCTTTCTGCGTTTCAAAACGAGTTGGACAAATATTTTGAGAGTTATCTTCTTACAGGAGGAGTTCCTGCCGCAATAAACGAATTTTTGAAAAATGGGTTCATACGAGATTCGGTGTATCAAATTTATGTAGATGCGATAACCGGAGATTTACGACGTGCAGATAAAGATACGTCGTATATGGTACAGCTTTTGCCAAACATAATCAAGTCCATTACAACTCCCACGTCATGGGGCTCATTAAAAGAAAATTCAGACATAGGCAGTCATCACACAGTAGAAGAATATGTCAAAACATTATCAGGGATGTTTGTTCTGTCCATCTTTTACAGATACAATTCTTCAGAAGACAAACCAAAATTTGATGGTTTGAAGAAGATATTCTTTAGTGATTCATTTTTCATGCATGCGTTAAATGGCCACATATCTCAAAAAGACCCATACAAATTGAGCGTAAAATCACTAGATAATCCTGAAATTAAGAGTAAGATTGTGGAACAAGTGGTAGCAGATCATTGTATCCGAATGGCGTTTCACATGGCATCAAAGAAGACGGGGTTTTCTTATGAATCTTCAGTGTTTTATTGGAAAAGCAAGAATTTAAGAGAAGTAGATTTTGTGATTAGAGACAACGATTCACTAATTCCAATCGAAGTCAAGTATCAAAATCGAATTAAGAAAGATGATTTGTATGGATTGATTGATTTTAAAAAAGCCACAAAGACAAACAGAGGAATCATAATCACAAAAAACGAATTAAGAGTTGAAAAAGAGGCAGTGTTGATACCAGCAAGTTTGTTTCTGTTGCTAATTTGAGTAAATTTACAATACAAGTGAATCAGAAAGGAAATTGGTTCTTTTGAACATTCAAAACAGGGAATTGATTTTTTAAGAAAAATAGTGTTGCAGGCATGTTCACCAATTTTTTGTGCCAGTAATGGAGGAACAGGCATTACCAACAACTGATCCCCAAAACCAACCATTTGGACAAATTCTGATGATCATCTGGATCCATTCGTTGCCAAATCCGATACGTTTTCATGAAATTTCAAGAACTAATAAATTCACAGTGGAATGCAATTGCACCACATCTGCCAAAACCTGCAACGACTGGAAGGCCGAGAAATGACGGCAGGATTGCAGCAAACGCAGTCATGTTCGTACTGGTTACAGGCCGCAGGCGGGTTGACCTGCCTGTCCAGCACGGTTCCAGATCATCGGCTCGCAGGCGATTTCAAGAGTTGCAGAAAAAAGGAGTCTGGAAGAAGGTTCCATCCGGCCTGATCAGAACAGCCCACAGGCAATACAGGATCAACCTGCAAAAGATATCAGCTGGTTCATCATCAATTGCTACCAAAAAGGGGGCAATGAAGCAGGATATGACGAATTCAGGAAGATTCCAGGCACGAGGATTCACGTCGCAGCGGATAAGACGGGACTGCCGATCTCAGCTAGGACCAGTCCCGCAAATGAGCATGACAGTGCGAAATTCATTGACGTGTTGGAAGACATTTCAGAACTAGCAGGTGATGATTTGGGACGTGCAATTGCTTCTGCATATGCAAATAGGGGTTATGATGCAAAATGCATCAGAGACTATCTGAGATGTCATGGAATTGACTGTTGCATCCCGTACAAAAGGAACTCAACGAAAATTGCACAAAACAGGAATCAGAAACATCATGGCAAGACAAGATTTATCGCGGAACGGTTCTTCGCATGGCTCAAGTGAGGGTTTCACAGGACGGCAGTAGGATACGAAAAGAACTGTGAGAATTATTTGGGGTTTGCATATCTGGCATGCATCATGATGTATTGGAGGGTTTTAGGATGAGTGGAATACGAATTAGAATAGATTCAAGAATGTTAGTTTTGACATATACAAATAAGGGTTTTACAAATACAAAATAAATATGACAACAGATGATGATTGTAAAAACTGTTCACATTCAAAAGAAGATCATCAACTTTTGTTAGAACGTTCTGGAGATGGAGATTTTTTGGCAGGAACCTCAATGTCATCTGGGGAATTGAAATCAAATATTGCATGCACTAAATGCTCATGTAAAGAATATGTTCTAAAATCAGATTCCTAATTGAAAGAAGAAAAATGAGTTTATGGCCTTCTAGTCATTTTTAACCCAAATTATTCGTAATATTGGGATTAAAAGGGATTATCAGATACAAAATTAAATTTATTGTATAATTTAAAATCTAAGATTCTTTATCTTCTATTTTTTTGATTTCTTTTTTTATCTTTAGAATATTTTTATTCCAAATTCCAATATATTTTTCAATTTTTTCAATCTCATTTTTCGAATCAGGGTTTGAAGTAATCAAAGATTTCTTTTTTTCTAAATGTTGATTTAGTCTCTTTTCAGAGTCAGCTAATTTTTTGTATTGAAAATCTAAGACCTTTTTTGTGATAAAATTCATCACATAGAGTATGTCAAAATATTACTTAAAACATTCCAATCATGAAAAAATATAAAAAATATCATATGATCTTAAGTATAGAATATTTAGTTTAAAAAAAACAAGAAAGATTAGATTTAATCTAATCGTTATTTTTGTTTTCATGCTTTGGTAGGATCTCGACTTAGTATGTTCAATACATGTTCTACAATTTGTTTTTGCCCACCTTCTCGTAGATCTTTTCGTACTGTATCAGAACCCAAACTGACAAAGATTAGATTGTTTTCATCCAGAGGAAAAGTCATTCTTGTGATCTTTTCAAATGCTGCTATTGCATACAATCCATTTCCTATTTTGGGACTCAATTCTTTTCTTCCTTTCCATGCAGTTGCAGCTCGTTTGAGAGAATCTGCAGTTTCTTCAGGGGATAGATAGTTGGTAATTCCTTCACGATGATTTGTGGCAAGTACGTTTCCTGCTGTATCAGTTATGATACTGTGGCGGATGTTGATGTCAGAATCCATTATTCTCTTTAAGAGATTTTCAAAATCCATCACATATGTTACGTCAAAATATTACTTAAGATATTTCAATTATCAAATTTTTCTTTTTCAGGCACGATTTATCAGGCTTTTACAAACAGGTTTGATGGTTATTTTTCTGAATCTTTAGATAATTCAATAACAAAAATAGTGCATTGGGTGAGTTGTTTTTAGCTAGATTGTAGCGTAACTCTTTTAGCTTGGCACATACCGACATAATTCATGCCAGCTAACAAATCATGGAAACAATACAATGAATCCCTCATTAGCAGAGGAACTTGCCTGATAGACGTATCCTTTTTGAAAAAACAAAGACAGGAATTGGAAAAAACGAGCAGAAATAAAATCGGTGCCCCATACAGATGCACGGACTCACAAATCGGTCTTCTTACGGGACTGTATATCGGGTTTGGTACCACATACAGAACGGTTCAGGGAGTATGTAGGGGACTCTCTGAGGTTGTGAGGATCCCTGAGATTCATTTCACGCAAACCAGAAGAAGGATACTACGGCTGCGGCCGGAAATTAGCAATCCGAATCTGGAGGATGCCGTTGGTTTGGCCTTTGACTCTTCGGGACTGTCCGTCACAAACAACGGAACCTGTCTGGAGCACAAATGGAAGAAGCAGAGACGCGAATATGCCAGACTGCGCGCATCAGTTGATCTGAAATCAAAAAAGATCGTATCCTACAGGATAGCACGCGGGAACGGTTCTGATACGAAACAGTCTGTTCCCTTGTTTGAGGATGCAAAGAGACACTGCACCGTGATAAAATCCGCTCACGCAGACAAGGCATACGACGATCAGAATAATTTCGAGTGCTGCGAGACAAGCAAGGCAGTTCCTGCAATCAGAATAAAGAAAAACGCCGTGCCGCACATAGCAAAATCCAAACTGAGAAGAAAGGAGATTTTGCATGTCAGCAAGCACGGTTTTGATGAATGGAAGAGGCTCAAGGATGCGGGAAAAAGATGGATAGTCGAGATTGCGTATTCTGCACTAAAGCGGGTGCTAGGCGAGAAGATGCACTCCAGGAGATTTGATGCGCAATGCGTGGAGGCAGGACTCAAAGCGCTGCTGTACAACAGGTTTTTGGATGCGTGATTTTGAGTTTTGTGATTTGGCATGTGGAAGATGAAACGAGAATGCCACGTTAATTGTTTGGAATTAAGCTACAAACTAGTTTTTAGCATATATTTTTCCATTATGAGATTCAATTATCTCCTTACAATTAGCCAATCCAAGTCCTGCGCCTTTCAATTTAGTAGTGTATAATGGTTCAAATACAGTTTCAATTTTATCTTCTGGAATACCATGACCTGTATCCGCAATTTCAATTTTTATTATATCTCCAACTCATCTCAAAACCCTTCAATACATCAAAAATGACGCAATACTGACAAACGCAGGACAGTTTTCACATCTCCTTTCATATCTGATTCCTGTTCCGTGAAATCCATTTTTGAGCCAACCAAAGAATAATCCCTCCGCAACGCATCGAGCCGAATTATATTTTTTGTGCGATTTGTTCTCCGATGGCTTGCCATTCCTTCTAAACGGAATACATGCAATTAGATTTCTATTTTTCAAATAGCTTCTAATGGCCGTACTGTCATATCCTCCCCTGTCAGCATAAACTGAGGCAATCTGTTTGATGGTGCCATCATCATCCATAAATTCCGAAATGCTTTCCATGACATCTGCAGACTTTGTACTGTCATGAACGTTTGCAGGACTGGTCCTGATTGAGATTGGAAATCAGTTTTGCCCTACGGCAACGTGGATCCTTGCGCCTGAAATCCTCTTGAATCCGCCATGTCCTGTTACGCTGCCCCCTTTTTGGCAGGGATTGTCGGGGAGTCAGCGGATATCATCTTCTGCAGGCTGATCTTTCCTTGCCTGTGGACTGTTCTGATTAAACCGGATAGGATCCTCTTCCAGACTCTTTTTTGCTGCCAGGAGTTCAGTCTTCTGTCTGCAGTAGAGTCATCACCGTATTTTGTTGGCATCTCGCTCCGCCTGCATCCGGATATCAAGACGCAGATGATTGCTCCGTTGGTGATTCTTCTGTCATCGTCTCTTGGTCTGCCCGTCTTGGCAGGTTTTGGAATGTGTGGCTTTATCATGCCCCATTGTTTGTTTGTCAGTCAATTCCTGAAATTGCATGAAAATTAGCCATGCTCGGTAATTGTTAGATCAGGATGATCGTAAAAACTTCACTAAGTGATCAGTTTTGAGATGAGTTGTGCATGTACGCCATCATATTTTGGCATCTTGAGATCTAATACAACAAAATCATGAACACGTTTTTCACATAAATGAGAAGCTTCACATCCATTGTATGCACTGCCAATAATTGTAAATCTACTAAGATTTAGAAATTTAGACACTGTTTCTACAATACTTTGCTCATCATCAACTACAATTCCAGTAAGACATTGATTCATATTTTATTATGTTAAGAGAAGAATAAAACAATATCTATCACACATCCTCATCAATTGAAATAAAAAAGAGGTCAGGTTCCTCCAGCCAACCAAGTTACGATTGTATCTCTCACATCAGACATGATTTGAGGTTCTTTGGGCATGAAATTTGCCTCGGAGTAGAAATGCTGCAATAATTGTACCAACAAACGGAGCAGTCCAGTATAGCCACAAATTATCAAAAACCCCAGAAAGTAATGCAGGTGCAAGTGCTCGAGCAGGATTCATTGATGCCCCGGAGATAAATGCCAAAAACAAGATGTCGAGTCCAACTATACCGCCAATAGCTACTCCACTAAAACCTCTCAAACCTTTTGTATACACAACATAAAAAATCACACCCATAAGCATTGCAGAAGCTAAAACTTCAACTGGAAATATCAACAATATTGAAAAATCAAAATTAGGAGTGTTTGCACCAAGATTTGCTTTATCTCCAATAAATTGTAAAACAAACAATGAACCTAACAGTGCACCAATTATCTCAGCTGCAAAATAATATACAATTTGAATTTTTGTAATGTGTCCTGTAATGTAATATCCAATAGTTACAGCTGGATTAAAATGAGCTAGGGATATTTTTCCAAAAGAATATACACCAATTAGTAATGCAATGAATGGTGCAAGTGCGGCAAATGGAATGCCTAATTCGCCATCAAAGACTTCAGCATCATAAACAATTGAACCAGTAGCAAATATTACAAGAATAAAAGTTCCAATTAACTCTACAGTAAAAATTTGTAAATTGGAATAAGTCATCAGTTTTACTCAAAAGATTTAATCAAATTCAAAACATTATTTTTGATCTCATCACGAATTTTTCTAACATCATCTAGAGATTTGTTTTTAGGATCAGACACATTCCAATCAATTACGTCTTTTACAAATAATGCAGGACAAGATTCTTTATCCATACATCCCATGTTGACAGTTCTAAAAGAATGCTCAATCATAGAATTAGATAACAATTTTGGTTTTTGATCATAAAGATCAATTCCAATCTCATTCATTACCTTTACAACTAGAGGGTTAAGTTGAGATAAAGGGGCGGTTCCAGCACTAATAACATTAAACTTTTCTGAGGCGTATTTTCTAAAAAAGGCCTCAGCCATTTGGCTCCTACCAGCGTTTTCTACGCATACAAATAGGATATTATCAGAATCATTCATGTTATTATATAAATATCAGTTCATATAAATCTAAATTGATATGAATGGGATCAATCTATTAAAATGCATATGTGATGAAACGAGATTTGAGATTTTAGAATTATTACAAAAAAATAATGAATTGTGTGTCAAGGATTTTGTTGAAGAATTAAAAAAAGATCAACCGCTAGTATCGCATCATCTCAAGACATTGAAAAAATGTGGCATTGTAAAATCAAGGGATGAAGGAAAAAAAGTAATGTACACCATATCAAACAACCAACTATCGGAATTAATTTCAAATGTTACAAAGACAAGTAAGAAAATACCAGTTTTGTGTTCAGAGAATAATTGCTGTTAAAATTTTTCAGTTCTAACTACACCAACATCGCTAACATAAAGAACAATTGCAAAGTTTGCAAATAATGTACGAGAAATTTCCTCCACAACATCATGTAGTTTTTCCTCACGCATAATTACTTCAACTTTGACATTTTTTTCAGTTTTTAATCCTTGCCCACGAATTCCACGTGCTCCACTCCCATTAACTTCATATGTTGTATATCCAGTGGTGTCATGTTTTTTGAGAATCTCGATAATATTTTCTTGTGCTAAAATCTCACAAGCGATTGTAAGTAGTTTAACGTTGTATAATTTCACAAGAATCCCTCAGTTATCAAATTGAATAAGTCTATCGCTCCTTCCCCAGTATGAACAATTGTAGATATTGTAAACAAGATTGGTAATGTGACAATAATATTGAATGGAAAGGTTATTCCCAAGGCCGATGTTATGTATAGACTTGGTTTTGCTTGAGGAATTGCATGACGTAAAACTGCAGGTGCTGCAATAAATGAAGCACTAGCCATCAACAATCCAAACATGACTGCACCTCCTATGCTCAATCCCAGTGCAGTTGAAACCAGAACACCAATTGTTCCATTGAATAAAGGTACGAATATTGCAAATGAAGTGAGGAAAATACCAACTTTTTTGATGTCACCGAGTCTTTGGCCAGCAATTATGCCCATTTCAATCATGAAAATTACTATGGCTCCAGTAAACATGTCATCAAATACAATTTTGATGGATTCAAAACCTTCCTCACCAATAATATATCCAATCACGATACTACCAAGGAGAATTACAATTGCTTTTCCAGTAATGGATTCATGTAATACTTTTGAGATTTTTGTTTTAGTTTGATTTAATCCAACATCTATCTCCGCAGAGTCATCACCTGCAACAGATTGTTTCTTTGCTTTGATCTGTTTTGATACTGCCATATTTGTCATAAATATTGCTAGAACGAAAGCAAGAGGTTCTAACACTGCAAGAATTGCTGCAATATATCCTTCAGAAGTCACACCTTGGTTTTTCAAAAATGATAAACCAACAGAGAAATGCACTGCACCTACAGCTCCATATGTAGATGCTAATGCATAAGAATCAAACAGATTGAATTTACCTAATCTTCGTAAAATTTGATAGTGGTTTAATGTAAATAATAAAGACAATCCAATTGCAACTAACATTGGAATTAACATATTTTCAAATCCAGTATTTCTCATCTCTATTCCACCATGAAGGCCAATTGCTGCAAGAAGATAGATTGGTAAGAATTCAGAAATTGCCTCAGGTATTCTCAAATCAGATTTTATTCTAGCTGCAATAATTCCAAAGAGGAAAAATAGAATTATCGGGGTAAGAAGATTAGCTTGTATTAGTTGTAAAATATCCATCTGAACATTTCAAAAAAAATTGCTGAAATAAAAACCAAAGTATTATCCACAAATCAGACATGAGAAGGAATAGTTTAGGCATAAAAAAATCAAATTATAATAGATTTAAGAAAAACAAAGAGAGAGAGATTACTGTGAAGTAAATCCAGGTCCCCAACTATCAGTAATTCTAAGATCACCGGAGCTTGTTGTGTTTGCTTTTTCAATATTGTTATTCATTGCATCATATGCAGGATTACTTGGATGATATCCTTGACATTCAAAGTCAAAAACATTTTCTACTGCAAACTTATTTTTGACATAACTTTCTTCACTATGTGCATCAGTAGATACAACATAATTAGTCGGTCTACAATTAGAATAATCCAGAGTACGAATTATTTCATTACCAGATACCAAATCAACAGCAATATCAGCTAGAACTCGTCCTTGAGTGCCAATTATTCCATTAATTGCAAGATTCTCATCAACAAAATCATACAGCATTGGATAGTCCCCGATAATTCCTCTTAATTCCAAAGTAGGATAGGTGCCCTTGCGTGTAAATTCATCTGCAGCAAGTACTTCACTTTGTTTAAACATAGAAAACTCTATTGTTTCTACACCGTCAACAAAATGAAATGTTGTAACAGCACTCAAACCTTGATCAGTGTTCTGAATGGGTTCTACATATTCATTGTGTATAGAAGATGTTTTCCAAATAGGAGCATCTCCATAAAGTTCATCATAATACATGTTTAATGCAGAAATTCCATAACATGTGAATGTCAACTGATTAACTACAGCAAATCCACTCTTTCCTGTAAATCCCTCTTCTTTATCTGTCTGAGTTGCTACTTTTGCATCAGATATACGACAATCCGTAAAATCAAAACCTCTCAAAGTAGATTCGCCATTGTTAAATTCTACCAAGGCATCAAAATCAGAATTAGGTTGAGAAGAAAGTCCGGAGATTGCCCTTGAGTCATCTATAGCATTTTGTAATAATGGATAATAATCTAAAATTCCTTCTACTGAAAATTCTGCAGCTACATTTGTAGCAGACTCAGCATAAGCAGAAACTAGATTAAATATAGGAAAATCAATTTTCTCTACACCATTAGCAAAAGAGAATGTTACAGATGTTGCCACATTATTAGCAAACTTGAACCCAGATGCGCCATAATCTGTAAAAGAATTAGGCACACTAGAGTCATCATCAACATGTGAAACTCCACTACATACAAAGTCTATTTGATCTACAATAGCAAATCCAACTTCTTTAAAATAGCTCCCATAATGATTGGAATCAAGTGTTTCAATTTGATAGTCATCTACCCTACAATTATTGTAATCTAAAGAATAGACAGATTTGCCTGCTTTTACAAAATCTGCATCAACATCAAAATATTTGAAATGATGATCAAATACAGCATTAGAATGTCGATAAGTATATGCGTCATCCATTGCTTTGTGTAACAATGGAGAATTAGTGACTGTGCCTTTTACTGAAAATGAGACACCAGAATTACTAACAAAATTTTCACCCATATTAAAAACAGGAAATTCATGTGTTTCAACACCATCCCTAAAAGTAAAAGTCAAGACAGGAATTACATCACCTACCATTTTGTATTCTCTACTTTCTTCTGCGTGTACTGAAGAAAAATCAAATGACATAATTGCAATAATGGCAATGAATCCTAACAATACAATGTTTTTTGCATTTTTCATAGTCATTAAATATTGAAAAGAAGATTTTTCCTATAACCCATAACATCATTCTTCATGTATGTAATATAGAAATAGACGACAAACATGTTTCTATATAGTAAAACATATTTTTAAGAAAGTAGTTTTGCTAAAGGTAATACCCCCTTAGTTGGGCCAAGGTTTTACAAGCATTTTTGCCAACATTTCAAAGACATTCCTACCCCTGTTGTTGAACCTAAACTCAATTTCCTTAAGATACAGATGAAAGTACTGCTTGGGAGCCCCTCTGTATGGCACATCCAAGTTTTTGCATAACTCCAAAACCCCCCCCCCATTCCGTTAATTGATCATCATCCCGGGCATACTCGTCTCTTCCATGAGATACGACCTTGTGCTTCCCCCTCGTTATCAGAGACGCATATGCAGTGTAATCATCAGTGTAGTATGACGATCCTTTTCTGGTGCGCCTTTTGATCAGTTCCATCAATGTATCGCATTTCCTGTCATGCACTGGAAATGTCATTACTTGTCCGTTTCTCTTGCATATTCCAAACACCAGCGTCTTGCCTTCGGCTCCCCATCCACGCCTTCCCTTGCGATGGCCGCCAAACATTGCCTCGTCTGGTTCCAGTCGACCAGACAGCCTTGGATTAGCCATTGATGAGTCATAGATTGCCTCTCGAAATACCCTGAATGCATGCTCTATTGTTTTGAGACTGATGTCTGTGTAGAACCGTATTCTGTATGCTGGAACACCAAGTGAGAACAGGTAGAGAAGATGCGCAATTGCATTTGGAGGGATTCTAATTTTTCCAAGACATGTTCCAGTAAAATCATCAAACTTGTACCTGCATTTTTTACATCGGTATCTGTTGGCAGTAAGATTGATGTTTCTGCACTGACATCGCGGGCAAATCCGTTTTCCTTCCATCTTTTGTGTCGAAAATAGACCCTGCTTTTCGTCACACTACTTGCCAGTTTGACAGGATCAGTATCAGGCACAACTCAGGCATGAGCAATTTAAAAATATCTCTTGTTATTTGGCCCAACTAAGGGGGCATTACCTTGTTAAAAATTACACTTGTGCTTCACAATCAATAATTATATCAGCATCAGAATCATCAAAATCATAACAAACATCACGTTCTGAACCACCATCAATTACATCTAATCCCAAATTACCATGAATTGTATCAACACCAGATTGCCCTTTGATTACATCATCACCGGGATCAGCAAAAATAGTATCATCACCATTATTTCCATAGACAATGTCATTGCCATCACCTGCAAAAATGCAATCATCTCCATCAGCACCATGGATAATGTCACTGCCACCTAATCCAAAGATCAAGTCATGTGCAGAAGTACCTTGAAGGAAATCATCCTCAATAGTACCCATAATCAGATTATACTCAGAACGATCACTACCACAGGCGTTAATTGTGATAATTTGAGATGCTTCTGAAGTATTACCAGCATAATCAAATGCAATCCAAGTAACTTTGTTTACTCCTAATGGAAATACCTCAGGTGCATTATTCAAAATGGCTTTAACTCCACTATCAACATCAGCTGCTACAGCATCTCCAATTGATACAGGGGTAAACAGACCAGTTGCATCTAATGCTAAATCAATTGGAGCCCTAATAGTAGGATCAGTCTCATCTCTTGAGAAATCCTCTTCAATAATTTCAGGCTCTACAACTTCAACTATATCTTGAGGTTCCACATAAAATGGGGTTTCAAATTTATGGATTTTATGTGCTGCAGAATCTACAATTAATAATTCTCCATTAACTCCTAATGCAATATCAGTAGGAGATACAAATGTTTGACGATATGGGCCAAGCATATCAAACGCATTTAGATTAAGATCATCATTTTGTTCTAAATACAAAATTCTATTATTATCAGAGTTTACAACAAAAATTCCTCCATCTGAATCAATTTCAATTCCTTTAGGAGCAAAAACATAGTTTAGCCCATAGAAAGAAAGAGATTTTATCAAAGAACCATCGGAATCAAATTTTTCAATTTTACGATTTCCTTTATCAGTAACATAGACGTTTCCTTCGTCATCAACATTAATTCCTGTAACAGTCAAAAATTGGCCAGGATCCATTCCGCTTGAACCAAATGATAAAATGAATTCACCGTTAGATGTGAATTTTTGAATTCTTTGATTACCAGTGTCTACAACATAAACAAATTCATCAGTTGTTGCAATTCCATTTGGATATTTGAATTCCCCATCACGAATTCCTTTACTACCCCACTGATCAACAAAGGTTCCATTAAGATAAAATTTTTGAATTTTATGTAAATCATGATCTGCAACATAAGCAAAATCACCATTTATTGCAATTCCAGAAGGATAATGGAATTTTCCAGGTAATTTTCCACTTCCTCCCCATTGAGAAATGTATTCTCCATTACTAGAAAATTTTTGAATGCGTTTATTTCCCAAATCACTAACATATGAATTTCCATCATCATCTACTGCAATAAATTCAGGATATGAAAAATAACCATCGACGTTAATTCCAAATCCCCCCCATTCTGAAAGAAAATCATAATCTCCAATAGCTGATGAATAAGGAGTAAAAGAGCTAGCTAACAAAGTTGCAGAAAATATCATAACACCAAAGATAATCTTGTTCAACAGATAGTCATTTCAAAATTTTACAAAGTTTGGCAGAGTTAACAAATGTTAGATTTTTTGTCAATTTTATGTCAGAATGGCTTGTTTACTTCACGCGTAAAGACATAGCTGGCAAGGCCAACCATGACAATCACAAATACAAAGATCACACCAAGACTAAGTAGTATGGAAATTCCACCCTCGGATACACCAGTCATCAATTCTCTTACCAACAGTACGGTATAGGTAACAGGATTTAGTTTAGCAATTACTGCAAGCCAATTTGGCAGTAGTTCTAATGGAAATAATGCAGGACTCAACATAAACAATGGCATTCCAAGGAAATTGATTATTCCCCAAAAAGTTTCCTGAGACTTTGCAGTAGCTGCAACCATTACAGAAATTCCAGAAAAACCCAATGAGAATAAAATGACAATTGCCATAATTGGTGCAATCATAATTGGATTTGGAAACGTTACACCAATAGCTAAAGCAATTCCAATGATCAAACTAGCTTGCAAAGATGCAATTAAAGAAATTGCAGACATTTTTCCAAGAGCAACGGCAGAACGAGAGATTGGGGACGTTAATGCTTTATTCATAAAGCCATATCTTCTATCCCACAATGTATTGACACCACCAAAAATACTAGTAAAAATTGCAGTAAGGATAATCACACCAGGTGTCATAAATTCAATATATTCACCGTCAAAACCAACTGATTGTATCAAAGGTTGAGTTCCTGAAAAAATATTTCCAACTACAATTATCCAAATTGCGGGTTGAATTAATCGAATTAAAACACCACTTCGAGATTTTTTGTATCTTTTTAGTTCTCTCCAAAAAATCGTATAGGTGTCATAAATTATAGTACTCATCCACGCAGCCTCTTCATCTTTGCATGTTCACGTTTTTGATTAAAATTAGAATCATCATCTCTAATCTCGTGTCCGGTGTAAGATAGAAACGCATCATCAAGTGTCGGTTGAGTAAGAGATATTGAATTAATTTTAATTCCAAGATCTGATGAGATTTGAAAAACTTTTGGAATCACTTCAGTTCCATTTGATGCAAAAAGAATAATCTTTGATTCATCTTGGTTAATTTTTTCCACATGTTCAATTTTTTCAAGAGTAGATATGAAAGGATCATGATTATTATCATCTACAACAATAGAAATGACCTCATTTCCAAGAGCGTTTTTCATGTTTTCAGGAGAATCAATTACCTGAATTTTTCCATCATCAATTATGCCAATTCTATCACATAACTGATCAGCCTCCTCCATATAGTGAGTTGATAAAAATATGGTCATCTCAAATTCATTATGAATTTTTTTGATATACTTCCAAATTTTCCTGCGAGTTTGAATATCCAACCCAACTGTAGGCTCGTCAAGAAACAATACTTTGGGTCTATGTAACAAACCACCAGCGATATCTAACCTCTTTCTCATACCTCCAGAATAAGTGACAACAGGCTCATGTTGTTTATCAGATAATTCAATTAATTCTAGAACATCATCAATTCTTTTCCCTACATCGTTTTTTGGAATATGATTTAATTTTGCTTGAAGTAAAAGATTTTCTCGGCCTGTAAGATATTCATCAACAGCAGTCTCTTGCTGAACATATCCAATATTTTCTCTAACTTGTTTTGGATTGGACATTACATCAAATTCAGAAATCAATGCTTGTCCTGAAGTGGGTTTTAATAAAGTAGTTAGAATCATCATAGCAGTGCTTTTTCCAGCACCATTAGGTCCCAAAAATCCAAATATTTCTCCATTTTTTACTGAAAAAGAAACATCATTAACTGCAATTACATCTCCAAAAGATTTTGTAAGAGATTTGGTTTCAACAGAATTCAATACTTTGATCGCATAGTTCAATTATAAATTACTAAGGATCGACATAGATCCGCATAAAAAATTTAAAGAGTCATTCTACAACATACATCATGAAAGGATTATGTCAAAAATGTCATTCATCAAATGTAGAGATAACAATTCAAGAAGGATCTTCTATTTGCACAGTATGTGCTAAAAAATCAGAATAATTAAAAAATATTATTTTGAAAAAAGAAGTTTGAAAGAAATCATTCAATATTTTTGAATTCTTCTTTGGTCATTCTTAAAATGACTTTTTCACCAATTCCCCAAATATCGGATTTGGACAGAATTTTTGAATGCATAAAACCATCGCTGATTTCTATTGATTCTAACTCATTGGTATCAGGACTTCGATGTAATCGTTTTACTTTACCAATTTTATGTCGATCAATATCTACAACTGAAACCCCAACTCTAACAGGAGGTCTGCTGAGAAGTAATGTTTCCTCAGAAAATTTGTCTATGTAATCTTCTGAAAGGAAAAATCTCTTATTGAATCCGTGGCTTATAGTTACGCCAGATACAGTCAATGTGTCCTGATTAATGTGGATATGTTTGACTTTACCATGTTCAATTCCCTCTCGATCTATGACTTTTTTTCCAGTAAAAGAATCAGCTGTGGCCAGATTTGTAGGCATTCCTTCTAATTTTACGGACATGGGCTCGGATGATCAGATTTGCTTATCACATCAAATATCAGAAATTTCTATCAATGGGGTTAAATTACTTGACAGGGAGAAAAATCACGCATGGAGATCGAGGAAAAACTGTTCAGACCAATACTAACTACAAAGGGTAGAAAAACAGGCAAGGAACATTCAGTTATGCTTCGAGCAGTAAGCCATAATGGAAAAATTTACTTTTCAAGACACAAACCAGATGGAGACTGGTTCAAAAATGCCATAACAAATCCCGAAGTCAAAATAAGATACAAAGACGATGTCTTGATAGGAAAAGCAAGACTAGTTACAGATGAAAAATTGAATGAAAAAATTTCTCAATTAAAGTATCCAGGAGAAGAAAGAGCCAAAGAGAAAAGAGTTACAATAGAAGTTAGTCTTAATTGCTAAAGTTATTACTTTTGTTTTTTGATATAACTTTATGAGTGAGAAATGTATCTGTGGACATTACTTTGATAATCATGCAAGAGGACCAATTGAAAAAATAGAACACGGAAGATATTGGCATAAAATTGTAGAAAGTCGAATGAATTGTAAAGAATATGAATTTTCCAAATACGGAAAGAAACAATCTAGATGGGATAAATTTTGGAATCCAAAGGAATCAAACAATAGGTTGTTACCATGAATTTAAAGTAAGATATTAGTTAATATGAGACTTGGGCATAATGGTTTACAAAAATAAAGTCTAAAATAATTCAACAGCAAAGCATTCTCTTTACAATTCTTGGATGATTCCCTGCACCGACATGCATGTAGTACGCTGCCAACTGATGCGCCAAAACGCAGATCAGCACAAATATGATTTCACATTGCATGATCCCCTTACGGGAACTGCACTGATGCCAAGCGCGTCTTTGAATGTCTCAAGGAGCGGTTCAATTGAGGTCTTTCTATCCGCATGCAACTCCTGACCGATCGCAGAGTCGTAAAATTCCAGAAGCTTGATCCTTTCCGGGGGCGTACGCGGGCATGTCTTATCGGAGTGACAACCCCGGATGTTTTTTGCCGCACGAATCATGCGGTTTGGAATCATCGTATGCAGGATCTGCCAAAATATTTCGTATGATTCCTGAAAGTGATTTTATCAATGCATCAGACGTCCTGCCATCATGAATATTCGCAGTACTGGCACCGGCGGGCAACGGAGCAATCAACTTGCCGGCGCTGCAACTCATGCGCAGTTCATGCCCGAATATCCAACCCTTTGATTTGGAGGATCATCCCCATCTTGCATCCGTATCGATTCCTGAAATGGGCAAACGATTATTCTTCATGTCGGATTTGTGCCATACAGGACCATTTGCTTTTAGCAGGGAACTGTCCGCTGATGCAGACGTATCGTCAGCCATTCCTTCTGATGCGAACAGGTTTCCCATCGTCCCGACGATGTCCCCAACGGGCAGGTTCTGAAATCGCCTGTCAACAGTACGCCTGTCTGGGATTTGAGTCACTCTGCAGACCTTGAACAATTTGTCATCGTTGCATTTGATTGATAAAAAATAATGAAGTGTGCTGTTACCTGAATTCTCATCTGAGATTTTATGATGAATGATTGCACCATTAGATAGTTGAACAGGCATACGGTCTGCCAGGTCTGAATATCTCCCCATGCAGAGATAATGTTCTAACCAAATACAAAACGCCAATGAGAATGGCTCTGACAGAACCCTGCCGGGGATTTTTACATTCATGCTGCAATGAAATAATATTGCAAGGATCCTTGGCTTTTTTCATTTGAATAGTTTGAGAAACTGATTAAAAATTAGGATCAGTTATGCCCAAGTCTCACTTAGTTGTGCAACACAGTATCCGCATGCTTTTAGCAATGAGTTATTTTCAGCTTCTGTGATTGACATGTCTGCTGTGAGATTTTCTTTGGGTTTCTTTGTTTTAATCCAAATGGTTTCAGGAGGATCCCCTACTGATTTTTGGTCCCTTGAATCAAACTTCATCCATCGATAAAAATTCTTTAGAATTTTTTTGTGATCTGATGTTGTATTTGTCTCCTGTCCACTCTTGCTGAATTTCTTGTTAAAATTATACACTAATTAATTCTTCAATGTTTTCTCTGTTTGTATCATTCCAGTCTTTGTTTAGCATTCTTGATAGGCTAAGCAACGTACCAAGAATCTTTGAGCGTCTTGCATCTGAAAGTGACTCGTTTACCAAGACTCTGTCAAATTTTTTGATTAATAGAAAATTCTCCTCACTCAGGTCTTTTTGCATCAGAGCAAATGTTCTGGTGATTATTCGGTCATAATTGTATGATCTAATCTCATTTTGTTTTGGGCTTGAAATCTGCTGTTTTGACATCCAGCATATAATAGAAATGACAGAGTATTAAACCAGATGCGTAATGCTCCCATCGGGATTTGAACCCGAGTCTTTGGCTTGAGAAGCCAAAATGCTTAACCGGACTACACTATAGGAGCTTGATAAAAAACAAATCCCATCTCAATTTAAAGGAAATGTTTTGACTTTGCATGAATTGGTAAAATTTTGTAAGTTAGTTCCTTTATAGAAAATCTGCAATTACCAAGTTACATGAAAATAAAAAAAATTGTTGAAGAGCAAGGATTTTCTGATTTTCCAGTGGGTTTGGGGGGATGTAGGATATTTGATCATCATTTTGATTCTTGTAGTTATGACCTTGTTGTATTTGATGAAAAATCAGAATCTAAAAAAATTATTCAATCTGAAGATGAATTTGTTATTATTCATCATGCATCATTATCTGAAACTCAATCAAAAAAGTTGTTACAATATGACCAATTACAGATAATCCAAGATGATTCCTGGGAATTAAAAATGCTCCTTGCCAAAATTGATAAAAAACGCTCTTCTCTTTTTATTGATTTTGCAAAGAATTGCTTGATTGAATCCATGTTTTGTTGCCAAAAAACAAATGAATCAATTCAAAACTCTGATGTATTTGCACCATGTTGGCAAAAATGCGCTTCTTATTATTTAGCTGACGCAATATCTTCTATTAATTCTAAAAATCCAAGTTCGTCTCATACACTTGATTTACTTAGAAAGTTAAACAAAAGCACAATTAATGAGCATATCTCCATTGCTACTCAGACGGTGGGAATTGAAAGAGCAACCCCGACTCTACTTGAACGCATGCTAAAGTCAACAATTGGTTTCTCTGATATTGTTGAGAAAAACAATCATTCCCAAATTATCCAACATAAGCATGATTTTTTTGTAAAAAATTCGATGCTTTCTGATTGTTATTTCTATTTGGGCTACATTAACAAAACTAATTTTATTAAAATCAAAGATACTTTGAATAAAAATCCCGATCTTATTCATATCTTGAAGATTGCTTTTGATATTGAGGCTGATTCTAGTTTACTTTTACAACAGTCTACACTTGTTCAAAAATCATGTAATGCTATACTTGAGATGATTTCAAGAGATAATTTCTAATCTCTTGTACTAACCTTTTAAAACAAGTAGAATCACTATTCTAGCATGGTAGATCAAGCATGTGGATGCGAAGCTGATAGCGGCGATCCAGATTACTCATGTGATTGTGCAATGCAAAGTCATTGTATATGCAGTGCTGATTGCAAATGCAGTACAGACGTTTGTAAAGAAGCAACCAAAGATATGTAATTGGATTAGTCCAATACTAATTTTTTATTTTTTGACCGTGTTCTAATCGGCCTTGTAGAAATCATTCATTTTTGACCCGTTTGTGATCAGTTCTGGCCAATTCTGATCTATCTGAAATGCGGGTTTTACCCCACAATATGAAGTCATTTTACACCAGGAGTGCCGTACAATGCTAAACATTATCAGACGATGCAGGATTCCACGTTACCTGCATCCCAAATCCAATCATGCCTGTTCCGTATGGACGCACACATGATTCTACTGGTGATTCGCCAGTACGAATCCAAGAGTCACAGAAGGCTTGTCCAGCTGTCAGAGGAATGTGTCGGGATTCGGGAATATCTCGGATTCTCTAAAATTCCTCACTGCGCAACGTTGCAAAAGGCAGCTGCAAGATTGGAGGGCAGCCTGCTACACAGGATGTTGCAGGAGTTCATCCCGTACAAAAGAGTCAGGCTGGTTCTGGCAGGAATTGATGGCAGCGGGTTCAGCTACAGCACTGCGTCATACTACTACACAAAAAGAGCCCGGTTACGCAGAAACTTCCTAAAGATAGTCGTATGTGCAGACATGAATTCTCAGCTGATCAGCACTGCAATCATACATCATGGCATGCAGCACGGCAATCCTGACTTTCTGCCATTGTCGTACAAGACAAGCGCAGCTGTTGCCCCGGTCGATACTGTGTTAGGCGATATGGGTTTTGATAATGAGAACAACCACGTTGGTGCAAGAAAGACTGGTACGGCTGCCGCAGTCATTCCAACTGGACATGCTGATGTTCCAATACGCAGAACAAGTGGGACTCACAGAAGGGAGATGAAAAGGAACTTTCCAAGGCAGCTGTGTTCTCAGAGAAACAGATCTGAGACAACCTTTTTTGTCGTAAAGGGGATGATGTCCGGAGACATGACGTCAAGGAATGATGCCACTCGCTCAGGACAATGAGATATTGCTTGGATTGATTGCATGCAATTCTTATCGAGTTACAAGGTTAGAGTCTGTTGTTTTGGCATGGTTTCTACAAGGCCGTTCTAATCTTCTTCTTCTTCAAATCCCCAAGATTTTACTAGTTCTTTTTGGAATTTGTCAGCTTGTTTTTCATCTAATGCGAATCCACAATTTTTGTGAGTCGGAACTACCGTCATTCCATCTAGCTTGAATTCCACTTCATACAAGTGAACTTTAGAGCACTCACACATTTCTAAAATTTCTGTAAATTTTCCTCTATATTTGCTTATTTGAATAAGGGAACGGGTAACTTTACGGTAGATGATTCTTCTTGGAAAGTGTCGGTAGACTTCATAATGCGGGGTTGTGTGACGTCTTCGACGAATGGCACGAAATACACATCTTCCTAGAATTGAATTTCATGTCTAAATCTGAAATACTATCAACTCATCTCAAAACTGATCACTTGGTGAAATTTTTACGATCATCCTGATCTAATAATTACCGAACATGGCTAATTTTCATGCAATTTCAAGAACTGACTGACAGACAAACAATGGGGCATGATAAAGCCACACATTCCAAAACCTGCCAAGACGGGCAGACCAAGAGATGATGACAGAAGAATCACCAACGGAACAATCATCTGCGTCTTGACATCCGGATGCAGGCGGAGCGAGATGCCAACAAAACATGGTGATGATTCTACTGCAGACAGAAGACTGAACTCTTGGCAGCAAAAAGGAGTCTGGAAGAGGATCCTATCCGGTTTAATCAAAACAGCTCACAAGCAAGGAAAAACCAGCCTGCAAAAGATGATATCAGTTGACTCCTCGACAATCCCCGCCAAAAAGGGGGCAGCGTAACAGGATATGACGGATTCAGGAAGATTTCAGGCGCAAGGATTCACGTTGCCGTAGGGCAGAACGGATTTCCAATCTCAATCAGGACCAGTCCTGCAAATGTTCATGACAGTACAAAGTCTGCAGATGTCATGGAAAACATTTCGGAATTTATGGATGATGGCGCCATCAAACAGATTGCCTCAGTTTATGCTGACAAGGGAGGATATGGCAGTACGGCCATTAGAAGCTATTTGAAAAATAGAAATCCAATTGCACGTATTCCACTTAGAAAGAATGGCAAGTCATCGGAGAACAAATCGCACAAAAAATATAATTCGGTTCGATGCGCTGCGGAGGGATTATTCTTTGGCTGGCTCAAAAACGGATTTCACAGGACAGGAATCAGATATGAAAGGAGATGTGAAAACTGTCCTGCGTTTGTCAGTATCGCGTCATTTTTGATGTATTGCAGGGTTTTGAGATGAGTTGATTGTAAGGATCCTTGGCTTTTTTCATTTGAATAGTTTGAGAAATTGATTAAAAATTAGGATTAGTTATGCCCAAGTCTCACATATTTGAATAACGTTTAACTATCAGTTTCACCATTTTTTAATAGATTTGAAAGGTTCTCTTCTGATGTTTACGATTGTTTCATCTTTACTTTTAGGTTCACTGATGTTCTCATCTGTGTCTGCTCAGACTCAATCTGGAGGTGTAGATAAAGAAGGGTCTTGGTATGCTGGTGAAGGTCTCAAACAGGGTGATTTCTTTTCTTATAGAATGTGTCATGTAGATTACAAAGAATGTACCGAGTTTGATTTAGACATGTGGATTAAAGGTGACAAACAAGTTGGAAGTGAGACTAAATGGTTGGCAGAAGTTGTTGTTTATGATGGTGGTAAAATTACTGTAGGTGAAATGGAATTAGGAAAGATTGCGCCTGAACCAACTGGCGGCAGTGAAGATTTAGGTGTTTATCGTGGTGCATTCAAGT
This sequence comes from Candidatus Nitrosopumilus sp., assembly GCA_963422575.2. Classification (GTDB taxonomy): domain Archaea; phylum Thermoproteota; class Nitrososphaeria; order Nitrososphaerales; family Nitrosopumilaceae; genus Nitrosopumilus. The sequence goes on from CAXXKU010000001.1 coordinate 363,525, forward strand.
CATCTGTGGTTTGGTTGTCTGCCTTTGCAACATCTGATGGAAGTTCAGGTGGAAAGGAGGGACCAAAGGACTTTTCTGCTGTATCTTGGGGTAAAATTGCAAACATTGGTGGCGAACAAATTCTTCCAACATTAATTGAAGATGTTACAGTTCCGGCAGGAACTTGGGAGGACTCTGTTCAGATAACTTGGAAGACTGGTGGTGCTACAAGTAGAGTTTGGATTGTAGATGATTTCCCATTTCCTGTAAAGGCTCATACTTTTACCCATGTTTCATCAGGAATCCCTCCACCTGAGTATAATTTTGAATTAAGAGAATACAGAGAAAATGTACAAGAAAGTCCATTTGGAGGAATTATTTCTACTCCGGGTTATGAATTGGCAGATTATTGCGATACAAATTTTGAACGAGACATTAGTATCAAAAAACCTACAAACAATTTTGATTATCAAATACACTTGTTCTATGGCCCAGAAGATCCAATTCAAGGGTGTGAGATGAAATTTCTCATCAAATTCCTTAATAAATTCAGCGATACTGAATTTTTGAATCAAGTTCAGTTTGATGTTTGGGTTGTAGATGATAACATGTATCGTGAAAGATCAATTGCAGAAGAAGAGGGCAGACAATTCCTTTATTCCCCATCTGGACAATACATACTTGATATGATTGTAAAGGAAGACCCTGGCACTGCAAATTATGTGATATGGGTTTATGGATTAGCTCCTGAAGGCATAGTTCCTCCTACTGCTGATGATTTTCTAATTGTTAACATTCCAATATTTGCAGGTGATGAAAGTTCTGTTCCTGTCACTACTCCTGTAATTGAAACCTCTACTGAAATCCCGTCTTGGATTAAAAATAATGCTGGATGGTGGGCAGAAGGTGCAATTGATGATGGTTCCTTTGTTCAAGGAATTCAATTCTTAATCAAAGAAGGAATTGTGCAAATTCCTCCTACCTCTCAAGGAACTAGTGCTGGTAGTAATGAAATCCCGTCTTGGATTAAAAATAATGCTGGATGGTGGGCAGAAGGTGCAATTGATGATGGTTCCTTTGTTCAAGGAATTCAATTCTTAATCAAAGAAGGCATAATGAGCATTCCTTCTTAATATTATCTACATTCAAATTGCTAAAATCTTTCATAATTCAATGAAGTAGAAATGGTAGGATTTTTCAAATACCCAAAACGTCAACTAAAAAAATTAATCAAAGATGGCGAATATGTTGAGGCAATTGAACTTGGCAAAAGTTTAGAACCCAAGTTTTCTGATGATAATGATTTTATGTTCATTATGGGCAGTGTTTACTTTATTGTTGAGGATGCAAAAAAGGCATTACCTTATTTTGAAAAATCTTATCAATTAGATAAAAATGACGTTGAAACGCTTACTCTTAAAACCAATGTTCATTTAGCTTTGGAACAAAAAGATGAAGCTGTTGATTGTTGTAAATCTATTTTAAAATTACAACCAAAAAATTATGAAGCTAAAGAACTGCTTGAAGAACTTGAAAATCTCTAAATTTATTCCGCTTTTTTCATCTGGTAAGCATTTTCCATTAACCAATCACAGAATTTGGTCATTTTTTCATCAAACTCTGTCCAAATGTGCACTGAATGAGGCAGGATGTCAATCTTCCAATCTTTGGTAAATACTCTAACTCCTTCTTTATTTTCATACATGTATGCATCTTCAGTTTGAACATCTCCTAGAATCTCTTTTGCTTTTGCTTTGATTATCTCTCTGTCTATTGGAAATCTTTTTCGTTCATAATCTACAATTAAACTCAAATCTCTTTTCCCATACATTTCAAATTCTTCAATTCTTCCCTCTTTTGGAAAATTTACAATTAGTTTGATGTTGTATTTTTTACCTACCTCTTTTCCAATTTCAACTATTCTTGAATATCCCATACCTGAGTTTTTCTTTAAGAGAAATGTGATTTGTGCCAAATCTTTCTTTAATTGATTCTGTAAATCTAAGACTAATTCTGAGAATATCATTACCAACTCTTGATAAAATTCCTATTATAATCATTAATTTTTAGCTGGATTGGTTTTTTTAGAACTTGGATTTAGCATGAATATGGCAATGCCTATGGATTATGATGGTATGCGAACTGGTGATGCATCTGAGAGAGCCACTAATGTTGATGAATACAAGCGAACCTGCATTGATTTTATTGAAGATATTTCTCATGATTATGAGACTTGGGTTGATTATTACAAATTACCTGGGGATGAGGATAAACGAAGACGTGCAGGCATCTGCTTCACTATGACCCGAACAAATGAATGGATAGCTAAAGTTGCCCAGTCTATCAAAGCAGTAGATGTTGTAATGAATGATGGAATTCAAAAAATGGCAGAATCTACTGCTGGTAAACCTCTTGAAATTGGAGTTTTTGTGAATCACAAATCTGGTTACACTGAAACTAATCCCGGTGTTATTGATGTTAATGTCAAAGGTCATGGACGTGAGGGAAGAAAAATAAAACTTGGTTTTCATTTCAAAGATGATAGATTCCGAATAGAATCTACTTGTGGAGCTTATTTGGATGAATCTGGTTTACCTTCTGAATCATTTGAGATGATGGATATTCATTTGAAATTACATGCAGAAAATGCCAAATCTCGTGACGTTGTTTCATTTACAGTAACTCTTAGTGAAGTTGAAAATGATGTTGAAATTGATAGACGAGGAGTATCTACCATAGTTCATCTAGTATGATCTGTATTTTGATTTGTTAAAAAATTAAATTTATGGTGCTCATTATCTCATAGCATCAAAACTACCTAATGCAGGAGATCCAATTATTGCTGCAAAGGTGACTATGACTCCCAAAGCGGCAATTACCATGCCAAAACGTCTGTTCATATGTCCAATGCAGACATTTTAGTTAGAAACATTCTGTGGTTTGAAAATGAAAAAATACATGCTCTAATTATTTTTAATTTTTTACCTGTTTTGTGACTATAATACATGATAAACAAAAAAAGAATGTTAACAACTACACAAAAACTCTAGATTGTTTGCTTGACCACTATGTGGATCTGTTGTTAAAAACCCGTTGTAAAACAAACTCTTTTTGGGATAAACATACATTTTTTGCTCGCCTTTGCAGGTGTAGAAATTGTATCTTTTGTTTAATAACCAATGCACAATTGTTTCAGAACGAAGTTCTAATCCATTAACTTCTACATGAGTTATGTTCCCAAAGAAATCTTGCTTGACACAAGTGATTTCATATTATTCCATGTTATGTCCTATGACGTTGATAGATTATAAGAGATCTGTTTTGAGAGATGATCGTAAAAAAATTATTTCTTCTTTCTCCAAAATTCAAATGCAAATAAACTAGAGCCTATACTTATCCCTAAAATCACTGCCAGCATGGGATCCTGCTATTCCTGAAATAGGCGTTGTTGCAATTAACCCCAATAATGCACTTGTAATGCTATTACGAAGAATTGACTTTCTATGATCTGCCCAATCTAGCAAAATCCATGACATTACAGAAAAAACGCAGCTGCCCAAGTAACAATAGTGGCACTAGGAGTAAATCCGCCTGCCCAAAACGTTGGAATGGAAATCCCTGCGAATGTTATTTCATTTTCCATGTTTGTCTGAAATGGACCAAACCAAACAAAAAATACAATTATTGCCGTAATGATTCCTAGAATCTTAATTTTCGTTTCTTGCTTTCCATTTTTTTATTATGAAAAACCCGATAACAATTGCCACAAAACCCAAACTAGCATACTCATAAAACATTTCTGTGGATTTTCCTGACTCTAGAAAGTCTTCAGGACTTGGTTCTGTTGCAAATCCATTTGTAGTGTCGTCTGTTGGAATAATTCGAAGAATTTTATCATCATTTGCTTTTGGAATTCCTCGTCCATCTTGATTACTTGTCAAAATATATAAAAATCCATCAGGTCCTGTTTGTACATCTCTTATTCTGCCAAATTCATCTTGGAATAGTTTTTCATGAGAGATTACAGAGCCATCTTGTATGTCAAATTCAATCATGTGCAAATGGCTTCCGCGAAGCGTTGCGACAAAGTATTTTTCACTCCATTGGGCGATTTTATCCCCGTCGTAAAATTCTGCACCTGATGGTGCCCATGCATCCTCCCCTGTATGTAAAATTGGATTTTCCATGCCCGTTGCTTCTTCATCTCCGATGATATCTGGCCACCCATAATTTGCACCTGGAATAATCAAATTAATTTCATCATGACCGCTTCCTCTCCATCCTGATGGACCGTGTTCGGTTGCAATCAAATTTCCTGCACTGTCCCAGTCAATTCCTTGTGGATTTCTATGTCCTATCGAATACACTGATGATGACTCCCACGGGTTGTCATCTGGTATTGTTCCATCTGAGTTAATTCTTAGAATTTTACCTCCTAGTGAATCTAAATCTTGAGACAAATCTGGATTTCCCGCATCCCCTGTTGTAACGTAAAGTTTTTCATCTGGACCGAATTGAATTCTTCCCCCATCATGAAATGGGCCTCCTGGAATCCCATCAATCAGTATTTTATCTTCAGTTAATGTGCCGTCTGTTAGTTGATATCTTACAAGTTTGTTTGAAGTAGACAAAAGTTCATTGTATGTATAGTATAGATAAACAAAATGATTTTCAGAATGATCTGGATCCACTGCAACTCCTAACATGCCCCCTTCAACTCCTCTCACTCCAAGAGACAGCAGAGGCTTTTCTAACAGTTCTCCATCTTGAATTATTCTAAGACGGCCATTTCTTTCAGTAAATAGAATTGTTTTATCTGAAACCCAATCAATACTCCATGGAACTGTTAGATTATCAGCTACAACTTCAACTTTTACCCCAAGCTCTGGATATTCTTGAGCAAATGATATTGGAATTAGTGACAATACTATAAGACTAAGGAGAGTTCCTTTCATTGTTATTGATACTGATGTTTTGATTTTATTTTTCATGAACTGTTATTTTACCTGTTTGCCAAGGATGGACCATACAAAAATAATTACATTGATCAGCTCCTGTAAATTTGCGCAAAAATTGATCTCCCTCCTCCATTAATTCAGAATCAAATTCCCCAGTTGGACCAAACTCTGGACTTACGCTAGTATCTGTATGAAATTCAGAATCAAAGTTTCTAAATGATGCTACATCCCCTGTCTTAATCTTCAATGAATACGGTTCAAAACGTGATAAATTCTCTTGACATCCGGGCACACCAGTGTTTTCTGGTATGGCAATATGATAATCTGCCTCTAATAGTCCCATTTCTTCTGGTTCTGCTTTTAGTTCTATACAGTTTGTATGCTTGACAAATTCTGGAACAAGCCCATCTAGTGCATCTCCATTTGTAAGCATGGATTTTGGTATTGGAGAGCCCTCTGGTATTTCGGGTGGCATGGTTCCAATGTTTTTACGATCCCCTGATTCTCTGATATGACATCTGGCATTCTCGTGAAGATAATTGCCCATTTGATTATAATGAATATCAACTCTTAATCCGTTTTGACTATTATCGCCACCACATGCTATCATCTCAATATCACTTCCATGCATTGCATGAGTTCTTGATGTAATTACTGCATCAGGATATCTTTCTAACATCACTTTGTATGATTCTGCCTGCTCCATCTTTTCAAGATGTAAATTTTTATCAAAGAACACCTTGGCAAACAAAAACTCATTTTCTGCAATTGTTACAGTTGCCCAAAGTGGTAAGAAAACACATACAGATATAGTCCCAACTACTATTCCTGCTTTGGGAATTATTTCCACAAATCTATTGTGGTTTTATTGAATATAAATCAAAGATTAGTTTAACGCATGGTGTCTTCTTTCATGTGTTCTATAAACTTGCCAGTGTTTTCAAGTTTTATCGAATTGATTTCATCCAAGTCATCAAATGAATTCATCCTTAGATGCTCTTCAGATGCTGTATACAAAACATCATCAATGTAGAATGTTCTTGCATCGCCCATTCCATAGTATCTTGAATCATTATCTAGGTGAGCTACTGTTCCTTTTAGATTAAATCCACTTGACGCATCTAGATTCAACACATAGAATCCATGCCAGCGACTATACTCTGGTGCAGTCATTTTGGAGTTTATCTCTTGTTCTAGACTTTCTGACTCCCCACTTATTGGAATTGAGAGTATTCCTCTTGTTTTATCAAAGAAAAACGCCTTGTGATTGTGCAGTGCATCTGATTGCGTAGATCCGTCTCCTATGACGATGTCATCTGCGACTTTTGGATTATTCACATCTGCAACGTTAAACAATGCAATTTTGATTCCCAGTTGTTGGACTCTGCTGTTATCAACTTGTTTTGTATCTCTGCCTATTCCAATAACATGGTCTTCATCAAATGAATGCAAATAATTTGAAAATCCTGGAATTTTCAACTCTCCTAAAATTTTAGGCGTATCTGATGATAAATCAATTACAAAGAATGGGTCAATTTGTTGGAATGTAACTAGGTATAACCTATCTCCCATGAATCTTGCTGAGAAGATGCTTTCATTTGGTGCAATGTCTTCTAATTCTCCAATTGTGTTTAGTTGTTCATCTAAAACATAAACTGCATTTGCACGAATTGTTCCTTTATATTGTGTGTAGTATTCAGTAGTTGCTGCAACTCTGAATCTGTCTCCACTTTGATCCATAGAGAATTGATTTAGTAACCTACCTGGAACTGAACCTTTTGCAACATATTCTATTTTATCTTCATCAATTGATATTTTATGAATTATTGTTTTTCTAGCCTCTTCTTGAATTTTTGAGTCATATTCATCTAATGCACTTCTTATTGTTTCAAATAATTTTTCCTTTTCCTTTTTATTCATGTCATTGTATGCACTTTGCATTAATTCTGAAATCTTTAGCCATTGTGTGGTTGAATTCATTGAAGAATCTTCTTGAATCATTTTAATCTCATCTTGAATGCTGTTAGGTAGTAGTGGCACTACAACATCAAAAAATCTATTTTGTGATGAATTCTCATAAAATCCAAATGGCGTCCTTTGTTGATAAGTCAAATAGAAATTATCTTCAGATACATAAAATGTTCCAGAGTACCCCATAAGGAATGTCTCTGAGTTTATTGTATCTCCAAATATGTCAATTGCAGTTAATGTGTTAAAATTTGATAACTGCTCTACACTATCAAAATAAAATGCACTAGGTGTCATTACTGGAACTGCATCCTCTAAGATGACTGGAAGTCTAGGATAGTCATAGTTGATATGGCTATTTGTTACAAAATATGCATAATCTCCAATCATTCGTGCATCTCTAAAGTGGCCATCTATGGAATAGTCTTTGAGAATAGTTGGTTTTTCCTTATCTGAAACATCAACAATTAATGCATGTGTGACTGGACTGTATGAACGACGTGGAATGAAATCAAATTGTGGTATTATTTCATCATCGCTTTGTCCATTGTAAAATATTACTAGTCTGTCTTCATTTAGGAACATATTTTGAATATATTGTGATTCTACATCAAGTGCAATTTTGAGAATTAGTTTTGCAGATTCTGCTGGATATGCATCAATTATTGAAAGCGTATTGTTTGATACAATATAGACATATTTTGAATCGTTTTTCAAATAGTCTGGTTCATCCACATTTGTGACTTGAACATTTGTAGTTGAATAGTCTGATCCTCCTGACTCCCTAACTGCCATAGCTGGACCTGCTTCGCGTACAGATGAAAAATCCATCTCCATTGATTCGTTGGCTACTATGTTTCCTAAAGCAGGTGCTCTATTATCGTAAAAATTTCCTCCTAGTAATGCTGATGTTTCAAGTATGTCCTTTAGATCTTCTTGTGATGATATTTGTTTAATCTCATTTGTTCCCTCAAAGAACTCTGATACTGATTTATCCACATATCCTATTTCTGGTGTAGAGTTGACAAAAACTTCTGATTGTTGATCAAAATTAATTGCATACATTATGCCTGCTGTAACTATTACCGAAATGGCTACTGCAATTGGCATCATTATTTTTGAACTCATTTTTTCTCCTCACTTGCCAGTTTTTTTGATTACTGGTATTTAATGATTATCGGCCTTGTAGAAATCATTCATTTTTGACCCGTTTGTGATCAGGTCTGGCCAATTCTGATCTATACTCTCTAACATAAGTTCGTCAACCGTCCCCCCGTTGCATGTACTTGATGATATCCAAATTGAATCTGGCAGTTCTGCAATGTTTGGAAATCCTGCTCTTCAGATTATTCAGCGATGGCTGATATTGTGAGACCAACAAATCGTATTTTCCCTGTTTCCATACTTCTTCCTCAACTGCATTAAACTGCGGCGAACCCTTTGGGAACCAGTCCAATACGACATCATGATTCTCATCAAGATATTTTTGCATCGGTCTTGATTTGCGTACGGTGCCCTGTCTGCATAGACTGAAATCTTGCCAAACTTTTTGCGTAATTCCTTGGGATAATCCAAAAAGCAGTACTGATCAAATCTGTCATACTGCCCGAATAGCTGTCTGCCATCATGAGCCAATGCCCCAAGGATGATCGTCTTTTGATGTTATTCCCATTTGCCAGAATTACTGGGCGCGTTCCTCTCTTTGCCCGCATCTTTTTTCTGAATATCGAATCTGCAGCAAGGATTGATTCATCCTGTGACAGTATGGTGAATCCTTTTGCTGTTTTTGAGGCTATTTTTTCCTGAGATTTTTTTTAAACCAGAGTTTTTCCTGCGCAGTTGCAGGGTTTACGAATCTTTTCTGTGCAACCTTTGATGCGTATCCCCAATTGCGAAGCAGATGTACACGTGAACCTCATGGTATCTTGCTCCTGATTTTTCATAAATGAGACTCATCACCTGCTTTGCGCTCCAACCTGCAGGATTCCCTGCGATCTGTCTTTCCATTGCGACTAGCCTTCTTTTGGTATCTTTGGCGGTCTTCCTGTCCTTTGTCTGTCATGAGGACCGTCCATCCCATGTTCTTCGAACCTGCCCGGCCACTTGTATGGCCAAGAACGCACATGCCCGAGATTCTTTGCAACATGAGAGGCAATCTGATTATCAAAGAAGACCTGCTTTACCAGAAATAACCTCTCTTTTGTTTTGGCATCCTTCTCGCTTTTGTATGCCGGAATCAGTTCTTGCTCATTCATGGCTTGATGTATGATGCTCTGATCCGTATTCTGTTTGGCGTGATAAATCAGGTTAATGGATCATAGAGTTTTGTTAGGAAGTATAATAACATTTCATTTATTTTAAAATATTTACAACAAATTCCCCATCCATTGTGGCAATAGTGCTTTTTGATTTTATCGCATATCTCAATATCTTTTCATCACATATCCCAGGATGAAGAATTTCTGTGACTTCTTGTGGGTGTGTGAATCGCTTTTTGAGAAAATGTCTCACAGAATACGGATAAGGTATTGACATGCATTCATCAACAAATAACTTCGTTATTGGATGTCAGGTTTATCTGAAATATACCGTTTTACAAATAATTTCTATTTTTTTAGAATTTGTCCTAGACATTGTTTTTTAATAAATTATCTTCCAAACCATAATCTACACCATGCTTGTCCATATTGAACTGCTTGTTCGAAAGAACCTTGGCAACTAGTAACGGATTGTATGTGTATTCTTGTGGGTCAGCTATTGAAAACTCGTTTAACATCTGTTCTAGTTTGTTTATTTCTAATGATATTTCATTCAGCATTGATGGAGAAACTGTCTTGTTGCCGCGATCTCGAGTAAAATGCAATGTGTCTAATAATACTTTTATGATTCCTAAAAATTGTTCTTTGTCTCTTTTGCCTATACCGTTACTTGTTTTGCTTTTTTGTTTTAGAGACTTTTTAATTGTTTTTCGAAGTTTTTTGACAATTGAAACTCTTACCTTGGGTGATGCTTGATTAAATTTTCTACTTGTGCACAGTTTAATTATTTTCTCTTTTAACTGTCCTACACGACCTGTCTCCATAGAACTCTCAAAGTACGCTTCTTCAAAAATCTCTTTTAATTTTATACGCTTTACTTCTGTAACTCTCTTAGATGCTTTTTGGAAATCATTTAAGATGAATTCTAATTTTTCTTCATTTGAACTTCGAATTGCTTCAATAAATGGCTCTGTTATTTCCTCTAATGCCATTTTATTTCTCACAACACTTTTTGAATTTGGTTCAACTATCAAGAAATTCTTGTCAATTTTTGGTTTGATTTCCTCAGGAATCTGCATTATGCTGTATTTGTATTGTTTTTCAGGTTCAATTACCAAGGTTGAAAATGGGATTAGGCGATATTGTGGAGGTAGTGACATCAACACATTTTGAATCAATTCTATCTCTCTGGAGACTATGCTTATTTTGTTTTTCTTTAATAACCCATACAAGAACATTTTCTGCTCATTTTTGCCTAATGAAGAATTAATGATGCCTAAATCTATCTTGAATTCCTGAGGATCTATTTCTAGGCTTTCTAATTCTCCTCTAATGGAATCGTCTTCAATAAAGTACTGATCAAATATTCTTGAATCATAATTTAATTGCTCAAAATCCTTTTTTTTGATAATGAATGTGTGATTGTATAAAGTGCCACGTCTTCCATCATAACCAATTCCGATATTTTTTATGATGCTATATGCCACTATGCCTCTTAGTACCAATAATGATTTTGACTTTGTAAATTTTTCAACGGTAATGCCTAAGGGATACATATACTCGCGTAATTCTTCTGTTTGTTTTTCTGTAATTCCTGAACTCTTAGCAATTACTTGGTAGCCTTCTCTGTCACCAACCTTACCTGCAGTATAAATAAAATGTTCACAATTTGGCATGTCCTATCCAGAAATATTTTCGTGAATCCACTGCAACAATCGCACGTATTCATCATGACTATATGTTAGAGGAACTTTTACTTTCAAATTTTCTGGATCTGGTATCTCGTTATCTGTATTTCTTTGGACATCTACAAAACATTTGAAGAATTCAACGCCTCCTTTGTGTACGGAATCTATTGTATTCATAAATGGTTTCATGTGTGTTTTTAACAATTCTGATGTGTCTTGATCAGAATCGGGTAACATGTCTGATTTTGTTAAAATAATTCCAATTGGCGTTTCTGTTTTTCCTTTTCTTGTTTCATCTATCTGTCCTTTGAAATCACGTATTGTTTGTAATACCATTGCATGATTTCTAGCCATTTTTGGCCATTGTTCTAACTTTTTACAGTCTAGCAAAATCAAATACATGTCTGCATAGACTACATAGCTCATATCTCCATGAGATTTCCCTTTTGCTTTTGACATATCAAAAACTTTGAGCACCCTGTCTGCTCCTTCTATCTCCCCACCTAACATCATGCTCTCAAAATCTTCTCCTGAAATGTCTGGGAATCTTATTTTTGTTGGTGTTCCTGTAACTCCTTTTCTATCCATTTCTATGACTATTTCATCACGTTTTAGTGGCTGTGTTCTGGGAGGAAATTCTCCGTCTAACATGCTATTCTCACATTTTTCAAGGAATGGTTTCCCTGATGAAATATTTGCTGTAATATCTGGATGTACGCCTAAGAAATGATGATCTAATGCATTACTTAGAAGTGTCACCAATACTGTTTTTCCAACACCAGATAACCCTAGTATCGCAACATAGTTTCTGCCTTTAAGCTCTTTTCCTGTCTGTGGCAGGATTTGATCAAGTTGTTCTTTAGCACTCATAGTATTGTCCTATCTTGGCATGCCACCGCGAAGTTTTCAATGTTGCTAATGTAGTAATTCGGCATCCCTTTTTTGGCAATATTTGGTATTGTTAAGCCAATGCTGACTCTTACTGCACCTATCTGTGTTAATTTCAATTTTTTATGATATGTTTTCTCGTATTCTTTCATATTTCTAATGGCAGTATTGATTTTTGCATCTAATTCCCCTATTGCATTAAAATTTAAGGAATTAAGTTCATCTGCCAAGATTCTGTATTTTCCTGCACTAGCTTGTTCTCTTGTAGGGAATTTCCATATTAGGTATTCTTCTATGCTTTCAGGAGTTATTTTCAAATCTATTGCAGGATAAATTGGAGTTTGAACTAAGGATACTAGTATTTCTTTGTCTGTGTATTCCTTTTTCACTATTTCATTTTTTACGAGTGCGTCTATTCTATTTCGAATTGTCTGTTCTGAATTATCATCATCGATGAGCCATTCAACAATGTCTACTAGAAGTATTTTGCCTTCTCTAAGTAATTTTCTTATGTTTTGGTCTAATACAAAGCGTTGGAGTTTATTTCTAAATGGTGGAGTAATTCCATATTGATCACGCAAGTATTCTAAGCTGTTCTGTATGGTCTCCGTAAATGATTTAGTTTCATCAATTTTTTCTTGATTCATAATTTCTCCCCACACCATATTCCAATCAAATTCTTTTTGTCTGAATTGTCCCTCTCCTACGTAATTTAATGACGCAAGTGCAAACATGTCTTGGACCTCCCCTTCTCTGCTTGTTACTGCCTTTAGTACCAAAATGTCTTCATTTTTGAGAATTTTTAGCCTCAATTTATCAAAATCTGCAATATCTGCGCGCCGAACCATACTTTCAGATAATGATAATGTTCTTAGAATTTTCTTTGTATACAAATCAATCGTGCTTCTACTAGGATGCATCATTGTAGTTGATGGGAATATTCGAAGATCTTCTTTTGAATACTCTACTTTGCTTTTTGGCTCATATCCTATTTCTGTCAATACACTTACAAGTGCATAGAATTCTTCGGCATTTTCTACTACCATATCAAGATCTTTTGTTCTAGGTTTTAACCCCTTCATTCTCATATTTTCCCCCCCTATCAAACATGCAGTAATTGGCATTTGCAATTTTTTGCCAATCTCTTGAAATAATTTAGGATATGCTTCGGGAAGTGTGTACATGTCTGATGAAATATCATACAAATTTGCTTTTTCAATAAATTCTTCTTTTGGTAAGAAATATTCTGGATTCTTCAAGTCATTACTTCTGATATAATTTTCAATATCTAACCAAACATTAATTATTTTAAATGATTCTGCAATTATTCGTAATTCTAGAACATCCATTTTACTTCTATGTTTCAAGTAAAATACCATTGCCATTGTTAATGCAATTCTATCCCTATTTCTCTGTGCGTCAAATACTGCATGCATTAACACCTGTTGAATAGTTAGCGGTTCATCTTGTTTTATGTAATAATCGTTGTTTGTATGATATTCTATTCCATATTCTGTAAACAATGAAAATGCAGTTAGTTCTCCTTCTGTCATTTTTCCACGTAAAACTTTCTTTAGTGTTTTTTCAGAATCATTGTATGTGATTTCTGCGTTTGTATCATACATGTTTGTTCTCTCAGTTTTCAGTATGTTTGCTAACATGGTAAGCTGTGGTTCTGTTCCCTTTACTTGAAACAAATCTCCTTTTCTGTTAATTGCTCCTATTGCTTCTAAATCTGATATTGCTCTATACACTGTAGATTGTGACAAGCCCGTTTTCTGTGTTATGTCGTTTATCGTTACTGCATCATCTACCATGTATGAAAAAACTGTTTCATTTGCACCGCGAAGAATATTTTCTAAATTATACTTGCCAGATAATTCTCTTAATGTAGCAGGCTTTAATCCGTCTAAGAATTTTATTTCATTATTTTCTTTTTGCAGTATGCCTGCTTGATTAAGATCTTTTAGTTGTGAATTTAATTGCCATTCTTTTATTCCTATGATCTCTCTTAGGGCACTTGGTTCATTTGTGCCTCTTGCGACCTCTTTGATTATTTGTATAGTTGTAATATTCATTTTATTATCATTATATCACAGTAATATATAAAGAAATATGATTTTTTGATAATAAAATTACCCATATATTTATAAGATATAAAAGAATATGTAAACATGTATACGTAAAATAATGAAACAGTTCAAAATTATCGTGACATTCTAGATTCTAATTAATTCCAACTATCTGTTCATAAAGTATGAAATCCCTGATATTTCATGGCCAAGTCTGTAGGATTAATCCCTTCTGCTGTTGTTCAAGGACTCTAGGAATTCTGATAAGATTTAACATAGATATCACTCCCGCAGGGATTTTGAAAATGATTTTGCCTTTTTTGGAACCTCTTATGATAGAACAATTTGCATGGACTGTTCCATTTGTTTTATTTGTATTGACAATACGGTTCTGTTAACTTAGCGGGCATACCTACAAATCTTATTCGTGTTAACTGTCGGGGCTTTTCAGAAATTTCAAGTAGGTGGTGTAAGAAACTAGCAAGTTTATGGTAGATAATTCTACTTGGAAAGTGTAGGTAAATAGTTATTTCTCTTGGAACAAATCATCCACTATTCCTTGAATATCCTTGACTGCTTTTTCTTTGGCTTTTTCTAGCTCCGTCAAGTGTTTGTTCTTGTCATTGATTGTTTGCAGCATCTTCTTTTGTTCAGATAATGTGGGCAATGGAATTTCAAGTTTTAGGATGTGTTTTGGTCTTATTAAGGCATAGTTGGTTGTTCCCTTCACATATGGTTGTATCATTTCAGCATATGAGCCACGTCTAATCACATAATCAAAGTATTCTGGCAACACCTTGGCAGTGTTCAAATCAAACAGGAAATAATGGGATGATACAATAGAATCTTCTAGTTCTTTGGGTATGATTCCAAAAGCCCCAAGCTTGGCATCAATTTCTGCCACGATGAACTGGTTAATCTTTGTGAGTTTTTGCTCCTTTGTCTTTATCTTTTTCCCAAATATTCTGTCTCTTGGTGTTATGCCACCACCATGCAGTTTCACTGTTATTCTCGGATATTCTGTTTTGTCATGAATCATTATTGTATTCTTGTTTTCTGTCATTATCTCTGAAAATAGTTTTAGGTCATATTGCGATGTGTAATATGTGCAACTCATCTCAAAACCCTGCAATACATCAAAAATGACGCAATACTGACAAACGCAGGACAGTTTTCACATCTCTTTTCGTATCTGATTCCTGTCCTGTGAAATCCGTTTTTGAGCCAGCCAAAGAATAATCCCTCCGCAGCGCATCGAACCGAATCATATTTTTTGTGCGATTTGTTCTCCGATGACTTGCCATTCTTTCTAAGTGGAATACGTGCAATTGGATTTCTATTTTTCAAATAGTCTCTAATGGCCGTGCTGTCATATCCTCCCTTGTCAGCATAAACTGAGGCAATCTGTTTGATGGTGCCATCATCATCCATAAACTCTGAAGTGTTTTCCATGACATCTGCAGACTTTGTACTGTCATGAACATTTGCAGGACTGGTCCTGATTGAGATTGGAAATCCGTTCTGCCCTACGGCAACGTGAATCCTTGCGCCTGAAATCTTCCTGAATCCATCATATCCTGTTACGCTGCCCCCTTTTTGGCAGGGATTGTCGAGGAGTCAGCGGATATCATCTTTTGCATGCTGGTTTTTCCTTGCTTGTGAGCTGTTCTGGTTAAACCGGACAGGATCCTCTCCAGGCTCCTTTTTGCTGCCAAGAGTCTGGTCTTCTGTCTGCAGCAGAATCATCACCATATTTTGTTGGCATCTCGCTCCGCCTACATCCGGATATCAAGACGCAGATGATTGTTCCTTTGATGATTCTTCTGTCATCGTCTCTTGGCCTGCCCGTCTTGGCAGGTTTTGGAATGTGTGGCTTTATCATGTCCCATTGTTTGTTTGTCAGTTATACTTCCTAACAAAACTTCATGATCCATTAATCTGATTTATCACGCCAAACAGAGTACGGATCAGAACATCATACATCAAGCCATGAATGAGCAAGAACTGATTCAGGCATACAAAAACGAGAAGGATGCCAAAACAAAAGAGAGGTTATTTCTGGTAAGGCAGGTCTTCTCTGATAATCAGACTGCCTCGCATGTTGCAAAGAATCTCGGGCATGTGCTACGTTCTTGGCCATACAAGTGGCCGGACAGGTTCGAAGAACATGGGATGGACGGTCTTCATGACAGACAAAGAGCAGGAAGGCCGCCAAAGATGCCAAAAGAAGGCTAGTCGCAATGGAAAGACAGATCGCAGGGAATCCTTCCGGTTGGAGCGCAAAGCAGGTGATGAGTCTCATTTATGAGAAATCAGGAGCAGGATACCATGAGGTTCACGTGTACATCTGCTTCGCAATTGAGGATACGCATCAAAGGTTGCACAGAAAAGGTTTGCAAACCCTGCGACTGCACGGGAAAAACTCTGGTTTTAAAAAAATCTCAGGAAAAAATAGCCTCAAAAATAGCAAAAGGATTCACCATACTGTCACAGGATGAATCAATCCTTGCTGCAGATTCAATATTCAGAAAAAAGATGCGGGCAAAGAGAGGAACGCGTCCAGCAATTCTGGCAAATGGGAATATATCATCAAAAGACGATCATCTTTGGGGCATTGGCTCATGATGGGAGACAGCTCTTCAGGCAGTATGACAGATTTGATCAGTACTGCTTTTTGGATTATCCCAAGGAATTACGCAAAAAGTTTGGCAAGATTTTAGCTTATGCAGACAGGGCACCGCAACGCAAATCAAGACTGATGCAAAAATATCTTGATGGGAACCATGATGTCGTATTGGACTGGTTCCCAAAGGGTTCGCTGCAGTTTAATGCAGTTGAGGAAGAAGTAGTATGAAAACAGGGAAAATACGATTTGTAGGTCTCACAATATCGGCCATCGCTGAATAATCTGAAGAGCAGAATTTCCAAACATTGCAGAACTGCCAGATTCAATTTGGATATAATCAAGTACATGCGACGAGGGGACGGTTGACGAACTTATGTTAGAGAGTATAGGAAGAAAAAACAGGAGGAACTTTAATTGCCTGGTGAATCATGCAGAAATTGTGGGAATTTACTACAGGTTTTTTCAAAATGTAAAGAATGCAGAATTATAGAGCAAGAAATATGCTTAAAATGCCAAAAGAAAAACAATGTTAAAACATCATAATTGCTTAGAATTATCAAAAATATCTAGACTTGCTAATTTCAGATTCAATTCTGTAAAGGCTTGAACCATTTATGGACAATGTTGGAGCGGCATCAAACTAATTTAACAAAACTCGCCCCCGACATTGAAAATCAGATATTTTAGAAAATCAAGAATTTAGTAATAAACAAAAGTAGTGGGTGTTTGACCAATATGACAAAACCCGATGGGGGTACGCTTAATTTACGCTCATTAAAATCACATGAACCCATATACTCCAAGAGATCAGTTCCGGTCGGCCCCACGTTAACAATTTTATCAATTATTTCTCAAAACGTTTAGTGCAGAACCAGCTTTAAACCATTCGATTTGGGATTTGTTGTATGAATGATTTAGCATAATCTCATCTTTAGTTCCATCAACATGTAAAATAATACATTTTACATGTTTGTGTGGTTCTAACTCATTTAAATTCAATAAACTAATTTTATCGTCTTCAAGAATCTTATCATAATCATCAGTGTCACTAAAGGTCAATGCCAAAATTCCTTGTTTCTTCAAATTAGTTTCATGAATTCTTGCTAAACTCTTTGTGATTACTGCAGCACATCCCAAATACCTAGGAGTCATTGCAGCATGTTCCCTACTACTGCCTTCGCCATAATTATTATCGCCAATTATTGTCCATCTCATCTGTTTCTCCTTGTATTGTCTTGCAATTTTTGAAAATGATTCTAATTGATTATTTAAAATGTTTTTGCCCTGACCGACTTTATCATTAAATGCATTAACTGCTCCCAATAACATATTATCACTAAGATTATCCAAGTGTCCCCTAAGAGATAACCATGCACCTGCAGGGGAAATATGATCAGTAGTACATTTGCCCTTAGCTTTTACCATAATTGGCATTTCTTCAAAATCTTGGCCATTCCATTTTTCAAATGGCTCTAAACGTTGTAATCTTTTACTTGCAGGATCAATCATAATTTCAACGTCATCTGAATTTGAAGGAGGCGCAACAAAAATTCCTTCTGGCCTCATAAATCCTTCTCGAGGAACTTCTGGCGCAGGTTTTGGAGGTTCAAGTTTAAACTTTGTTCCATCAGATGCAGCTAACTCATCTTGTAATGGATTAAAAGAAAGTTTTCCTCCCAAGGATAATGCAATAATCATTTCAGGACTGCCAATGAAATTCAAAGTACTTCGTTTTCCATCATTTCGTCCAGGAAAATTTCGATTAAACGTGGTAACGATAGAATTTTTTTGGTTTTCTTCAAGTTCAGGCCTATTCCATTGACCAATACAAGGTCCACAAGCGTTTGCCAAAACGGTTGCACCAATATCTTTTAGTGAACCCATTTGCCCATCTCGCTCAATAGTTCCTCGTATTTGTTCAGAACCAGGAGTAACTAAAAGTGGAATTTTCGATTTGATTCCCTTTGCTTTTGCTTGTTCAGCTATACTAGCTGCCCTAGACATATCTTCATAAGATGAATTAGTACAACTTCCAATTAACGCAACAGAGATTGGATCAGAGTAATCTTCAGACACAACATCATCAGCTAATTCAGAAATAGTTCTTGCTAAATCAGGAGTATGAGGTCCAACAATGTGGGGTTCCAAGGTTGAAAGGTTAATTTCAATTACTCTGTCAAAGAAATTTTCAGGATTTGATTCAACTTCAGGATCTGCTACAAGAGATTCAATATTTTGATTTGCCAATTCTGCTATTTCATTTCTGTTTGCATATTTCAGATAAGTTTCCATTCGTTCATCATATGGAAAAATTGAACAGGTGGCACCAATTTCAGCCCCCATATTTGCAATTGTTGCCTTACCCGTACAACTAATTGATTTTGTTCCAGAACCAAAGTACTCAACAATTGAATTAGTTCCTCCAGAAACTGTTAATTCATCTGCAACTTTTAGAATGATGTCTTTAGGAGCAGTCCACCCATTTAATTCTCCAGTTAATTTGACGCCAATTTTTTTAGGATACAGTAATTCCCATGGCAATCCGGCCATTGTTTCAGCTGCATCTAATCCCCCAACACCAATTGCAATCATTCCTAAACCACCAGCATTAGGTGTGTGAGAATCAGTACCAATCATCAGCCCTCCAGGAAACGCATAATTTTCAAGAACTACTTGATGAATAATTCCTGCACCTGGTTTCCAAAAACCACATCCATATTTTGCAGAAGCAGATTGCAAGAATTTGAAAACTTCACTATTTTCATCAAGAGAGACTTTCATGTCAATATCGCCCTGAACCTCAGCTCGAATTAGATGATCACAATGAACAGTTGTAGGTAGTGCAGTTTGTTTAAGATCAGCTTGCATAAACTGAAGCATCACCATTTGGCCAGTAACATCTTGTAATGCAACTCTGTCTGGTCTAAGAAAAACATAGTCTTTACCACCAGCAAAAACTGTATCATCAATAGCATGAAAATGGCCAGATAAAATTTTCTCAGCAAGCGTAAGAGGTCTTCCAACCACATTACGATAGTTTACAATATTTTCTTTTAATTTTAGGTAAACTCTGGAAACAAGTTCAGTAGTGCTGATTTCCATATGATGCAACAAAGTTATCCTGAATTTAATTTTTACAATCTAAAGACGTAAAAATTGATTGAAATGGGCATTAAATTCTCAACAATTATAAGCGAAAAGCGGTTTTGTAACTAAGTGCTGAAGAGTTACAAATTTTCCAAATCAAGGTGGGAATATGGTCAATAAGGGTTTTCCAAAATTTGGCATGTCACAGGCAGGCGCATTTGTAGCAGCTCTTAAAAATTACAATTTACCGGATTTCATACTAGTATTAGTAGCTAAAGAATGTAAATCTGAACTTCTTGAAAGAGGTAGAATTGATGACAGATTACAAAGTATGAATGATGCAGCATTAGAATTACTGCACAAAGTTTTTGTCGGTTGTGAAGAGGATGATGCAGGAAAGTTTGCACAGTATAGGTTCTTTGCATATGTCTCAAGTATGTATCACAAATGTGAAGTATTAGTCAACGAAACAATTCCAGGCGCGACTTGTAAAAATCATAAAATTCCAGTCGCAGTAAAAAATAATGGAATGTACATTGCAGTTGCATATAACAAAGCAACAGGAAATCCAGTTAACAAAAAAGAGACCAATAGATTTTATGAAATGGTAGACGATATTAAAAAAGGAGACCATGGAACAATGTTGGCAGATGCAATTTACGGATCTTCAGTAGGTTTTAGAGGGGATGCATTAGTTGAATTGGAAAATTTGAGTAAATCAAGAACCAACGATCCAGAAAACAGATTAGATTTTAAAACAGCAAACTTTGAAAATAATATTTATTCTGTTACAAAATGTTAATTTAAAAAATTATTTTATAAACTCAATTGTGAAGTATCCATTGTTAAAAACATAGGCTTGTCGGTAGTTTTTTGAAAATCATCACCATATTGTTCAAATTCTAATTGTTCAAAGAGATGTTTTGTCCAAACATCATGAACTTCTTGATGGAATTTTTCATGTCCAAAAAGTCGCAATAATTCATGGAGCAGCTCATGAGATACAGTAGTACAATTTTTCTCGGCAAGAAATAATGTATCATGAGATTCTTCAGGAGGTTGCCAAAATACCATTCCGAAATTTTCAGCATAATATCCTTCACACGTACAATCAGTCCATAATGGTTTGAAGTGTGTTAAGTAAAAGTGATAAATTTCTTTTCCTCTTTGATTATGATCACGAAGAAGTGTATGAGTATCTAATTTTTGTAAAACACTTCTAGGAGTTGTAATTAACTCATCACATTGAACGTCGTAATCTTTTCCAAATTTTTCTTTAATCCATGTTTTGTAAAATTGGCTCATTTTTTTAATATATTCAAACTCAAATTGCCGTTTTTCACGATCTCCTTCTTTTATGACAAAAATAAAATGTAAAATCATAACAAGAAAAAAGAATGATTATGTTTGGCCCTCAATACCCATGAGGGTAAGGGTTGAACGAATTTTTTCAATTTTTCTAATCTTCCAAGTAATAGTCTCTCTAAGCTTTTCTACAGTATCAGACTCAATCTTGGCCAAAATATCATATGCGCCAAAAGTTCCATGAACTTCCTTCACGCCTTCCAAGCCCTTTAGTTGCTGAATAATAGCCTCTTCAGAACCCAGTTCACAGTTTATTAAAACATAAGCTGTTGCCATACAGCAATTAAACAAATCGACTATATCAATAAACCGATTACAGTCAGTTTTGAGAAATTTTTAAGATAGCATACCATACTTCCTAACAAAACTTTATGATCCATTAATCTGACTTATCACACCAAACAGAATATGGATCAGAACATCATACATCAAGCCATGAATGAGCAAGAACTGATTCAGGCATACAAAAACGAGAAGGATATCAAAACAAAAGAGAGGTTATTTCTGGTAAGACAGGTTTTCTTTGATAATCAGACTGCCTCGCATGTTGCAAAGAATCTCGGGCATGTGCGTTCTTGGCCATACAAGTGGCCGGGCAGGTTCGAAGAACATGGGATGGACGGTCCTCATGACAGACAAAGAACAGGAAGACCGCCAAAGATACCAAAAGAAGGCTAGTCGCAATGGAAAGACAGATCGCAGGGAATCCTGCAGGTTGGAGCGCAAAGCAGGTGATGAATCTCATTTATGAAAAATCAGGAGCAAGATACCATGAGGTTCACGTGTACAGGCTGCTTCGCAATTGGGGATACGCATCAAAGGTTGCACAGAAAAGATTCGTAAACCCTGCAACTGCACGGGAAAAACTCTGGTTTAAAAAAAATCTCAGGAAAAAATAGCCTCAAAAACAGCAAAAGGATTCACCATACTGTCACAGGATGAATCAATCCTTGCTACAGATTCAATATTCAGAAAAAAGATGCGGGCAAAGAGAGGAACGCGTCCAGTAATTCTGGTAAACGGCAATCATCAAAAGACGATCATCTTTGGGGCATTAACTCATGATGGGAGACAGCTATTCAGGCAGTATGACAGATTTGATCAGTACTGCTTTTTGGATTATCTCAAAGAATTACGCAAAAAGTTTGGCAAGATTTTAGTCTATGCGGACAGGGCACCGCAGCACAGATCAAGACTGATACAAAAATATCTTGATGGGAACCATGATGTCGTATTGGACTGGTTCCCAAAGGGCTCGCCGCAGTTTAACGCAGTTGGGGAAGTATGGAAACAGGGAAAATACGATTTGTAGGTCTCACAATATCGGCCATCGCTGAATAGTCTGAAGAGCAGGATTTCCAAATATTACGGAACTGCCAGATTCAATTTGGATATCATCAAGTACATGCAACGGGGGGACGGTTGACGAACTTATGTTAGAGAGTATAGAACCGCACGTATCCATGATTTTTGCAACGGTCGACTATTACGGTGACATGGATCTCAAAAAGCTAAGGGCCGACCCGCACTATGTCAAGGATGTCGAATTGTTTTCATCCGTCTTGCTGTCATTTGAAGGCGATCAACTCATCCTAAAACTCTCCAATACATCATGATGCATGCCAGATATACAAATCCCAAATAATTGAGACTTGGGCATAACTAATCCTAATTTTTAATCAGTTTCTCAAACTATTCAAACGAAAAAAGCCAAGGATCCTTGCAATATCATTTCATTGCAGCATGAATGTAAAAATCCCCGGCAAGGTTCTATCAGAGTCATTTCTTATCGGTGTTTTGTATCTGGTTAGAACATTGTCTCTGTATGAGGAGATATTCAGACCTGGCAGACCGTATGCCTGTTCAACTGTTCTGATGGTGCAATTATTCATCATAAAATCTCGGATGAGAATTCCAAGCAACAGCACACTTCATTATTTTTTATCAATCAAACGCAACGATGACAAATTGTTCAAGGTCTGCAGACTAGCTCAAATCCCAGACAGGCGTACTGTTGACAGGCAATTTCAGAACCTGCCCATTGGGGATATCATCGGGACGATGGGAAGCCTGTTCGTATCAGAAGGAATGGCTATGACACGTCTGCATCAGTGGATATCTCTCTGCCAAAAGCAAATGGTCCTGTATGGCACAAATCCGACATGAAAAATAATCGTTTGCCAATTTCAGGGACTGATACGGATGCAAGATGGGGATAGTCCTCCAAATCAAGGGGTTGGATATTCGGGTATGAACTGCACATGAGTTGCGGCGCCGGTAAGTTGATTGCTCCGTTGCCCGCTAGTGTCAGTACCGCAAACATTCGTGATGGCAGGACGTTTGATGCATTGATAGAATCACTTTCAGGAATCATACGAAATATTTTAGCAGATCCTGCATACGATGATTCCAAACTGCATGATTCGTGCGGCAAAAAGCATCCGGGGTTGTCACTCCGATAAGACATGCCCGCGTACGCCCCCGGAAAGAATCAAGCTTGTGGAATTTTACGACTCTGCGATCGGTCAGGAGCTGTATGCGGATAGAAAGACCTCAATTGAACCGCTCTTTGAGATATTCAAAGACGCGCTTGGCATCAGAACAGTTCCCGTAAAGGGATTATGCAATGTGAAATCATCTGTGCTGATCTGCGTTTTGGTGTATCAGTTGGCAGCGTATTACAATTGCATGATTGGTGCAGAGAATCATCCAAGAATTGTAAAGAGAATGCTTTGCTGTTGAATTATTTTAGACCTTATTTTTGTAAATCATTATGCCCAAGTCTCAATTATTTGGGGTTTGTATATCTGGCATGCATCATGATGTACTGGAGGGTTTTAGGATGGGTTGATAATATGAATCTACCTTTTTCTTCTGTTGGAACGCAGTAATCCGTTACATTCCTTGCATCGTTTACCGTGCTTTTTTAATTGTCTAATACTGCAAACTGAGCAGTAATTAAAGTGTGTAATCTACAAACATTATTTCTTTTTTTGGCCCTTGACGACAAATGAATCTTTTGGGTGTGTCTCGTTTCGCTTTTCCAAAAAGTCGTACATGTCAAATATTTTCAGTATGATATCCTCACTCTCTTTTCCTCTTGGAATCTTTTTACCAAATCCCAAAAAATGACTTCGTACTACAAGATTGTATTCATTGTCATAACGTATCGTTATGCCCACTGTTCCGACAAAGTTGTTTGGATATGTTTTATTTCCCTTCAAGGGTTTGTGTGCTTTTCTGAAAAAGTCAAACATTTTAAAAAAAGAAGTTATGGGGATAAACTCAACACGGTAAAGTTAGTTCTTGTATAGTCTCCAGCTTCAACGTTTGATAGTTCACCTATTGTGTATACCTGAGTGCTTGTGCTTGTTGCACTTGCTGATCCGGAATGACCGTCAACTTGGTTTCCCACATATGTGTAATCATATGAGAATGTTGCATTTCCGTCAACTAACAACTGAACTCTTATGACTGGCTTGAAAGAATCATAGTCATCTTCCAAGTGTGCCTCTATTGTGGTACTGTCACCGATAAAGTTTAGTGCGTCATAACCTGTGTCGGACGGATAGTAGTTCCAGAACCAATACCACTGTTTACCAAAGTAACCAGTGTCGACATAAAGTACGTTATCACATTCACAGTCGAGTGTGATTCCTCGCTCTATGGCTCTCTCGACCTCTATCTCTGCTATTTCTCTTTGTGATTCAAGATCATACTTTAGTGGATCATCCTCTAATTGTTCGGTTGTAATGTAACCGTTCTCATTTAGAAGCTTAACCTTTTCAGCATATTTTCCCTCAAGTCTGTCGAGTCTGTTGGATGTATCTAGACCTCTTTCCTCGAGTCTTTCTTTTTCATCTTCAAGCAAGACACGAATCTCATAGGTTCTTTCCAACAGATTCTCTATCTGTTTTTTGTTAAGTTCCTCGGCCTGTGCTGGCATGATAGCTGGCACAATGCTAAGGCTCAAAACCAGTGTTATCATAACGGTAACTGTAAATTTATTCATTGATGGGTTCTGGAACGCCTATGATTTATACTTATTCCAGCAGAGGATGAGTTTTTCTTGTGTGATGCAATGAATATTCTACAGCGTGACTTTTGCTTGAAAAAACTTTCTCACTGATCATTGTATCAACCCAACTTATCAATAACTGATCCTAAAACAGATCATTTAGTAAATTATTCATGATAATACAGATCTAAGAATAATAACATTGTTGAAACATTTTTCATGATTCATAAAGAAATCTCAGATGCTCAATGGAGTACTACTATTGCACCGCAATCACCAGAACCTGCCAAAACAGGACGTCCGAGACGTGATGACAGGACGACAACCAATGGGGTTTTGTTTGCGTTAGCTACCGGATGCAGACGGGCAGACATGCCAGACAAGTGCGGCCCAAAACCCGCCGCACATCTGCGGTTTCGGGAACTGCGGCAAAAAGGCATCTGGAAGAGGATTCTGTCAGGACTGATCAAATCCGCACACAAGCAAGGAAGGAAGGACTGACCTGCAAAAAATTTCAATTGATTCATCATCAATTGCTGCCAAAAAGGGGGCAATGAAACAGGATATGACTGATTCAGGAAGATTCTAGGCACGAAGATTCATGTCGCAGCGGATGAGACGGGACTGCCGATCTCAATCAGGACCAGTCCCGCAAATGAGCATAACAGTGCGAAATTCATTGACGTGCTGGAAGACATTTCAGAACTGGCAGATGATGATTTGGGACGTGCAGCTGTCTCTGCATATGCAGATAAGGGCTATGATGCAAAATACATCAGAGACTATCTGAGACGTCATGGAATTGACTGTTGCATCCCGCACAAAAAGAACTCAAAGAAAACCGCACAAAACAGGAATAAAAAACATTATGGCAAAACAGGATTTGTCGTGGAACGATTCTTTGCATGGCTCAAGTGTGGGTTTCACATGACGGCAGTAAGATGCGAAAAGAACTGTGAGAATTATTTGGGGTTTGTATATCTGGCATGCATCATGATGTATTGGAGAGTTTTAGGATGAGTTGGTTATTCATCTGCTCTCTAAGATGGACATTCTTTGAATGATATGTATTCTTGCCAAACACTCTTTTTGATGCACTGGCATAAGCTGGAAGTCCATCTGTGATAAATACCCTATACTTCCTAACAAAACTTTATGATCCATTAATCTGACTTATCACACCAAACAGAATATGGATCAGAACATCATACATCAAGCCATGAATGAGCAAGAACTGATTCAGGCATACAAAAACGAGAAAGATGCCAAAACAAAAGAGAGGTTATTTCTGGCAAGGCAGGCCTTCTCTGATAATCAGGCTGCCTCGCATGCTGCAAAGAATCTCGGGCATGTGCGTTCTTGGCCATACAAGTGGCCGGGCAGGTTCGAAGAACATGGGATGGACGGTCCTCATGACAGACAAAGAACAGGAAGACCGCCAAAGATACCAAAAGAAGGCTAGTCGCAATGGAAAGACAGATCGCAGGGAATCCTGCAGGTTGGAGCGCAAAGCAGGTGATGAATCTCATTTATGAAAAATCAGGAGCAAGATACCATAAGGTTCACGTGTACAGGCTGCTTCGCAATTGGGGATACGCATCAAGGGTTGCACAGAAAAGGTTTGCAAGCCCTGCGACTGCACGGGAAAAACTCTGGTTTAAAAAAAATCTCGGGAAAGAATGGGGTCTTTTGTGTCATGTTTACCGTAGATACCAATATCTTGTCTGCTTGATGCTGAAATTTAGTATCTGCCATCTCACCAATCAACCAAAATCGGGTCTCATCATCCATCGTACTAAACAGGTAATTCATGTTTCCATTGACCCTGATAAATGCCTCATCAGCTCTTATCCAATCCCCAACTCTTGGAACAATCTTTTCGACATACTCAGAGCCAAGTTTTGAATATTGAGCAATCCATCTGTATATGCAACTCATCTCAAAACCCTGCAATACATCAAAAATGACGCAATACCAACAAACGCAAGATAGTTTTCACATCTCCTTTCATATCTGATTCCTGTCCTGTGAAATCCATTTTTGAGCCAACCAAAGAATAATCCCTCCGCAACGCATCGAACCGAATCATATTTTTTGTGCGATTTGTTCTCCGATGACTTGCCATTCCTTCTAAACGGAATACGTGCAATTGGATTTCTATTTTTCAAATAGCTTCCAATGGCCGTACTGTCATATCCTCCCTTGTCAGCATAGACTGAGGCAATCTGTTTGATGGTGCCATCGTCATCCATAAACTCTGAAATGTTTTTCATGACATCTGCAGACTTTGTACTGCCATGAACATTTGCAGGACTGGTCCTGATTGAGATTGGAAATCCGTTCTGCCCTACGGCAACGTGAATCCTTGCGCCTGAAATCCTCCTGAATCCGTCATATCCTGTTACGCTGCCCCCTTTTTTGCAGGGATTGTTGGGGAGTCAGCGGATATCATCTTTTGCAGGCTGGTTTTTCCTTGCTTATGAGCTGTTTTGGTTAAACCGGATAGGATCCTCTTCCAGACTCCTTTTTGCTGCCAGGAGTTCAGTCTTCTGTCTGCAGTAGAATCATCACCGTATTTTGTTGGCATCTCGCTCCGCCTGCATCCGGATATCAAGACGCAGATGATTGTTCCGTTGATGGTTCTTCTGTCATCGTCTCTTGGCCTGCCCGTCTTGGCAGGTTTTGGAATGTGTGGCTTTATCATGTCCCGTTGTTTGTCTGTCAGTCAATTCCTGAAATTGCATGAAAATTAGTCATGTTCGGCAATTGTTAGATCCGGATGATCGTAAAAACTTCACTAAATGATCAGTTTTGAGATGAGTTAGATGTTCTGATCCATGTTCTGTTTGGTGTGATAAATTAGATTAATAGATCATAAAGTTTTGTTAGGAAGTATGTGATTTTGTTTTGCAGTATTTTTTCAATGTAAACTATCTTGCCCTGATTGGTAAAGTTTCTGTTCTGTCTTTGCTCTTGTTCTGTCTTCTGCAAGTGTGCCAGAAATGGCAAGTTTTGTATGCTTAGCCTAATGCCGTTTCATTCTGAATGAATACTAACCTACGAATCCTGTCTTGATTTTCCTTTGAGCAATGACTTTTTGTTGTATGAATAAGGCACCCTGATCATGCATGATCTCAAGCTAGGGTGGTTGCCTGTATCACACTTTGAATTATCATGATGTCATTTTTATCGATTTTGTTCATTTTATGCGTGAAATATTGCTGAATCACATTATTTTTTCAATCTCCACTATTTTGTCATGATTTAACGAATACTGAAATCCATATCCTGTAGGGTGTTTCAAAATCAAATTCATTTTCACCAATTTCTTTATTGATTTTTCCACATCACCTTTAACATGAGATGGAAATCCGCGCTTCAAATCATCTAGTCCATGATGCTTTCCACCACACACATTGTGCAGTAACATTTTCGTGAGGATTTTTTTCGATACTGAATCCAATGTCATTATGTAACTAAATACATAACAATTATATTAGTATTATGAAATTAACTATATAATATTAAGGAACTAAGTAAATAATAAATACATGGAAATGTTACAAATAACATTGATGTCTGAAACAGTATCTAAAACAATCATAGAACCTGATCGAAAAGTTCTGGAACTTGGACCATTAGAAGATACATTTCCATGTTCCAGATCAAAGATTCTGGATTTTCTAATTGTGTTTGATGATTATGACTATTCGATTTCAGATATTGCGAGATATTCTGGAATATCATTTAAAACTGCTCTGAATGAAATACGAACTCTTGAATCTGAATCTCTCATAACAAGAACCAGACGATCAGGTAAGGCAATAATGTACAAACTTAATCTGGATTCAAAACAGGTTCAACTAATCAGTCAGCTTGCAAAAGAGATTGCAGTTAAACGAATCAAAAATCAATTAGGTTCAGAGGATGAGACTGATGAATAACAATGACGTATGCTTCCTAACAAAACTTTATGATCCATTAATCTGACTTATCACACCAAACAGAATATGGATCAGAACATCATACATCAAGCCATGAATGAGCAAGAACTGATTCAGGCATACAAAAGCGAGAAGGATGCCAAAACAAAAGATAGGTTATTTCTGGCAAGGCAGGCCTTCTCTGATAATCAGGCTGCCTCGCATGCTGCAAAGAATCTCGGGCATGTGCGTTCTTGGCCATACAAGTGGCCGGGCAGGTTCGAAGAACATGGGATGGACGGTCCTCATGACAGACAAAGAACAGGAAGACCGCCAAAGATACCAAAAGAAGGCTAGTCGCAATGGAAAGACAGATCGCAGGGAATCCTGCAGGTTGGAGCGCAAAGCAGGTGATGAGTCTCATTTATGAAAAATCAGGAGCAGGATGCCATGAGGTCCACGTGATAGGCTGCTTCACAATTGGGGATACGCATCAAAGGTTGCACAGAAAAGGTTTGCAAGCCCTGCGACTGCACGGGAAAAACTCTGGTTTAAAAAAAATCTCAGGAAAAAATAGCCTCAAAAACAGCAAAAGGATTCGCCATACTGTCACAGGATGAATCAATCCTTGCTGCAGATTCAATATTCAGAAAAAAGATGCGGGCAAAGAGAGGAACGCGTCCAGTAATTCTGGTAAATGGTAATATATCATCAAAAGACGATCATCCTTGGGGCATTGGCTCATGATGGCAGACAGATCTTCAGGCAGTATGACAGATTTGATCAGTACTGCTTTTTGGATTATCCCAAGGAATTACGCAAAAAGTTTGGCAAGATTTTAGTCTATGCGGACAGGGCACCGCAACACAGATCAAGACTGATGCAAAAATATCTTGATGGGAACCATGATGTCGTATTGGACTGGTTCCCAAAGGGTTCGCCGCAGTTTAACGCAGTTGGGGAAGTATGGAAACAGGGAAAATACGATTTGTAGGTCTCACAATATCGGCCATCGCTGAATAGTCTGAAGAGCAGGATTTCCAAATATTACAGAACTGCCAGATTCAATTTGGATATCATCAAGTACATGCGACGAGGGGACGGTTGACGAACTTATGTTAGAGAGTATATGAGTTGTAAAATTCCACAAGTTTGATTCTTTCTGGGGGCGTACGCGGGTATGTCTTATCGGAGTGACAACCTCAGATGTTTTTTGCCGCACGAATCATGCAGTTTGGAATCATCGTATGCAGGATCTGCTAAAATATTTCGTATGATTCCTGAAAGTGATTCTATCAATGCATCAAACGTCCTGCCATCATAATATTTGCAGTACTGGCACCGGCGGACAATGAAACAATCAACTTACCGGTACTGCAACCCATGTGCAGTTTATACCCGAATATCCGACCCTTTGATTTGGAGGATCATCCCCCTCTTGCATCCGTATCAGTTCCTGAAATTGGCAAACGATTATTTTTCATGTCGGATTTGTGCCATACAGGGCCATCTGCTTTTAGTAGAGAACTATCCACTGATGCAGACGTATCATCAGCCATTCCTTCTGATACGAACAGATTCCCCATTGTTCCAACGATATCCCCAATGGGCAGGTTCTGAAATCGCCTGTTAATAGTACGTCTGTCTGGGATTTGAGCTAGTCTGCAGACCTTGAACAATTTGTCATCGTTGCATTTGATTGATAAAAAATAATGAAGTGTGTTGTTACCTGAATTCTCATCTGAGATTTTATGATGAATAATTGCACCATCAGATAGTTGAACAGGCATACGGTCTGCCAGGTCTGAATATCTCCCCATGCAGAGATAATGTTCTAACCAGATACAAAACGCCAATGAGAATGACTCTGATAGAATCTTGCTGGGGATTTTTACGTTCATGCTGCAATGAAATGACATTGCAAGGATCCTTGGCTTTTTTCATTTGAATAGTTTGAGAAACTGATTAAAAATTAGGATTAGTTATGCCCAAGTCTCAATTAACTGAAGAGATTGAAGAGCGAACTGTAGACTCTAGATTTCATATGAGACTAGATAAACAAGAATTAATCAAAGAAACATCACAGTAAGAGAAAAAGATACAATAAAATTAAAAATTCACACTCCAATATACAACAAAAAAGATACCATCAAAACGGCCTTGTAGAAATCATTCATTTTTGACCCGTTTGTGATCAGTTCTGGCCAATTCTGATCTATCTATCTGAAATGCGGGTTTTACCCCACAATATGAAGTCATTTTACACCGGGATGTGCCGTACAATGCTAAACATCATCAGACGATGCAGGATTCCACGTTACCTGCGTCCCAAATCCGATCATGCCTGTTCTGTATGGACGCACACACATGATTCTACTGGTGATTCGCCAGTACGAGTCCAAGAGTTGCAGAAGGCTTGTCCAGCTGTCAGAGGAATGTGTCGGGATTCGGGAATATCTCGGATTCTCTAAAATTCCTCACTACGCAACGCTGCAAAAGGCAGCTGCAAGATTGGAGGGTAGCCTGCTACACAGGATGTTGCAGGAGTTCATCCCGTACAAAAGAGTCAGGCTGGTTCTGGCAGGAATTGATGGCAGCGGGTTCAGCTACAGTACTGCGTCATACTACACAAAAAGAGCCCGGTTACGCAGAAACTTCCTAAAGATGGCCGTATGTGCAGACATGAATTCTCAGCTGATCTGCGCTGCAATTATACATCATGGCATGCGGCACGGCAATCCTGACTTTCTGCCATTGCTGTACAAGACAAGCGCAGCTGTTGCCCCGGTCGATACTGTGTTGGGCGACATGGGTTTTGATGATGAGAGCAATCACGTTGGCGCAAGAAAGACTGGTACGGCTGCTGCAGTCATTCCAACTGGACATGCTGATGTCCCAATACGCAGAACAGGTGGGACTCACAGAAGGGAGATGAAGAGGAACTTTCCAGGGCAGCTGTATTCTCAGAGAAACAGATCTGAGACAACCTTTTTTGTCGTAAAGGGGATGATGTCCGGAGACATAACGTCAAGGAATGATGCCACTCGCTCAGGACAATGAGATATTGCTTGGATTGATTGCATGCAATTCTTATCGAGTTGCAAAGTCAGAGTCTGTTGTTTTGGCATGGTTTCTACAAGGCCCATCAAAACATTTACAGAAATTTTTCAAATTGCCAACTAGATTAAATAGGAATAACAGGGTAAATCAATCTGGGAATGAGGAAATAACAGCCGCTCCAGTCTGAGCGAAAGCAGTGAGGATGCCGCGACGAACCGACCCCATTTTTGAATAGATCAGTAGTTTTAGTAGAGTTTCAAATGTCGTCATGGTATTATTTTAAATACGGATAGACGAACTTGATTATCGTGGCAGATTATGATGTTATAATTGCAGGAGGAGGTCTTGCTGGAACTATTACAGCACAAGCTATTTCACATTATTCAAAACAAAACTTGAAAATCCTAGTTGTTGATAGAAATACAGAATTTCTATCAGGTCGAAAATCATTAGCAGGTTGGGTATGTGGTGATGCATGCTCAAAAGAAGCAGTTGATTTTATGTCAGAGAGAATCAAAGTTGAATGGACTAGACCTGAAATTGAACATGACGTAAAAGGAGTCATGGCATTTTCACCAGATAAAGAAACTTCAATTCCATTTGATGGAGATGGATTTATGTTAAATCGTCAAAAATTACCAGAAATTCAAAATGAAAGATGTAAAAAAATGGGAATTGAATTTGAATATGAAATTAATCTAACAGGTTTAATCTATGAAGGCCAGCAAGCAGTTGGAGTACAAGGAGTAGATAATAAAACAAAACAACCATTCAAAAAAACATCAAAAATTGTAATTGATGCCACAGGAGTTACATCCATGCTTAGAAATGGACTCAAAAATTCTATCAAAGTAGAAAAAAGAATCGATAGGCGTGATTTAGAATCTACTGGAAGATATATCATGCATTTTGAAAAAGGTCAAAAAGATCTAGCTGAATTTGATCCAGATTATTGTATTATCCACTTAGATCAAGATATTGCACCAGGTGGATATGGCTGGGTATTTCCTAAGGGAGAAACCAAAGTTAACATTGGTTTAGGAGTTGAAAAATCTCTTTTAGATAAAAGAAACAAAAGATTAGGCAAGAAGGATAATGTTGAATCTTTAATGAAAGAATATCTTTACAGAAATACAGCAATTAAAAATGCAAAATTATCAGAAGAACCTCAAGATATCAATAACAATTCTGGAGTATTCCAAGTTTCAGTTAGAAGACAGAATGATTGTATGGTATCTGGGGGTTATATGATGGTGGGGGATTCAGCATGGATGCCAAAACCAATAGATGCAGGAGGTATAGGACCAGCTTTGATAGCAGGTACAATTCTAGGAAATAATGTAGCTCAAGCATTAGAAGCAAATGATGTTTCTGAAGCAGGATTGTGGCAATACAATTTAGATTACATTAAAGAGTACGGATACAAAACTGCAGGTCTTGAACTCTTTAGACGATTAATTCAACAAATGACCAATGAGCAAATTAGTTATGGGATGAAACACTTTTTGGGCAAACTAGATGCTGAATCAATTAGTAAGGGCGAACATCCAGACTTTTCAGGATTAGAAAAAATTGGAATGATAATTAGAGGTGCAATGAATAAAACAGTTGCAGAAGGACTCGGATATACTTCTAAAGAAAACCAATGGTTAGTTGAACATTATAACAATTATCCAAAAGATCCATCAGGATTTGATGACTGGAACAAAACACTACATCAAAGACTAGAAGAAGCATTTACAAAAATAGAATCATTTGATTCTTAGATCTAATATTAAATATCGTTGAAGTCAATGAAAAAAGACTTTGGAAGAAACACAATATCTAGATTGGAATAATTCAATTCAAATTATAAACAAGGCGTATGAAGCAGGTCTTTTTGTATTAATCATAGGCCCAAAAGGAACTGGAAAAACATCATTGGTTAGAGATTTTGCAAAAAATAAGGATGTAAACCTAGAATCAATGAATTTTAGCCTCAGAACTAGAGAGAGTCATCTAATTGGTACAAAGACACTGACAGATGGAACTGTAAATTTTGATGAAGGTCTTTTGACAAAATCAATGAAAACAGGAGACATATTATATCTAGATGAAATCAATGCAGCTGAAGCAGATGTGCTACTAAGATTAGATGAGGCATTAGATGACAGACGTCAAATTGTATTAAAAGAATCAGCAGGTGAAGTAATCAAAGCAAAAGAGGATTGGTTTGTAATTGCAACTATAAACCCATTAACACATAGTGGAACAAAAGAACTTCCACCACAAATACTAAGTAGATTTCCAATACGAATAAGACTAGAATATCCTCCAGAAAATATAGAATTAGAAATTGTAAAAAAACATGTTTCAGGAAAACATGATGCAGAAATTATTCAAGCAATAAAACTGGCAAATACATTAAGACAAGCTGCAGCTGTTGAGGAATTATTTTATTCACCTAGTTTAAGAGAAACTATTGCATTTGGAAAATTATTAGATAAAGAAATGTCCCCAAAAGAGGCAGCAAATTTTGTTTTTGGAAACGTATACACACAGTGGGGAAATATAGAATATCAAAAAGTCAGTGACATCATCACGTCTATGTTTGGTAACTAAATGCAAGCAATCCAACTTCAAACTGAATCATTAGTAGAGATTGCCACATTTTTAGCAAGAAGATGGTCAGAAAGAGACAATATAATTATAGAAATATCAGACAAGGTTGAAACAAAAACCAGACTAAAAGAGAACAAAATTATTCTAACACCGTTAGAGAAAATGGCAGGTAACAACTTTCAAAAATATAGACAATTTAGAACAACATTATGGTATGAAGCAATGAGGATAAAACATTGCAAAAAAATTCTCAGCAATGATCATGCATTTGGGTTTATTCTCAATATGATGGAGACACAGAGAATAGAGCAATTAGGCAAACAAATTTGGAAGGGAATGAATAATGAAATTATATTTAATTACGCATACATGCTTGTTGCAAGGCCACAACTGCACACAGTTTATGGAAAAGCAAGAATTATAGAGGCGTTTTATCAATATTTCATGTTTGATGCAATAAAAGGAGAGATTCAAGCTAGTTATTTTGAGAAAATAAAAAAGGCAACTATCTTTGCAAAAAAAGCAGTATCCAAATCAATTAAAGAAAATCAAGATACAGATGGACTTGAAAAAAATGTAAGTGAAATCATAAAAATATTAGATATAGATTCACTTCTCACAATACCGATATCATTACCATTCATGAAAGCTGGAATGCCATTGTCAGAAGAAGAATTGTTAAAAATTCTAAAAATAGTTTCAAAAAACAAAGAAAGTGATTTTGGAAAAGTTGACTCTGCAGTAATATTACAAGGAGATGATGTTTATGAAGAATACAAAGTATTACTTGAAGAAAACAAAAAAAGTGAGAACAAAGGATTAATGCCAGAAACTATAGGGATTCAAGTTCCAGCTACAAAAAATGTGGATGAAACAGTGATTTATGATATAAGATTAATCAACGGATTAAAAATAAAATTTAAAGAATGGAAATCAAGTTGGAAGGAACAACATTTAAGATCAGGAGAAGAATTTGATGAAGAGAATTACATAGAAGGAAATGAGCCATTTTTTACAGATATTAAAAAGTCAATTAAAACTAAAATTGTAATTTTACTAGATCATTCTTCAAGTATTGCATCAGATGCAATTGAATACAAAAAAGCAACTCTGGCTCTATGTGAAGTGTTATCATTTCTTAAAGTGAAATTTGCAGTATATGCATTCAGTACACAAAATAGATCAATGGTATGTTGGTCAATAAAACCAGAAAATATCAAATGGAATAACATCACAGCAAAACGGTTAGCACAAATTGTTGCCAATGGATCTACACCACTAGCAGAAGTTTATGGTAAGATGCTTCCAATTTTGCAATCAAAAAGACCAGATATATTTTTGACATTGACAGATGGGGAACCATCAGATCCAGATGCAGTTAGAAATATGACCAAGATACTCAAAGGATTAGATATCAATATGGTTGCTTTAGGCTTGGGTCCAAATACAATAAGGGCAACCACTATTGCAAATAATCTAAAACATTTAGGATATGAAAAAACTATGGCAGTAAGCAGATTAAATGACATTCCAAATAAAGTCATGAGTATTTTAGAATGACCAAATCTCAGGCATGTTAATCAGGATATTTTATATGAGCAAAAAATAGGTGCGAATTAGAGAAAAACATGTCAGAAAATGATATTGATAAACCATTACTTGAAAAATTTGAACAAGAAATTTGGAATAAAATACCACATTTAGAAGAAGGTAAAGTAGTCAATGCAACACCGCTAGTTGATCTTACAGGTGATCTTAAAGAATGTGCAAAAAGTCTTTACAAACTTGACATTTCAGATTTGGATTTGAAAGTTTATGGAAAATTTGATGCTAATTTGTTAACAGGATCAATCAAAGTCAGACCTGCAATCCACATTATGCATGATGCCATTAAAACAGGAAAGATGAAAAGTAATCAAATGATTATAGAGGCAACATCAGGTAATTTTGGAATTGCACTTGGGCAAATGTCAAAACTTGGATTGACTGTAATTTCACTTGTTTCAAGAAAATTACAAGAAGGGGTATTCAAAGAATTAAGAAATGAAAATATTCGCATAATGGATTTAGATATGGATATTTGTCCTGCATCAGGAATGAAAGATAGTGATGCTGATGCACTAAAAGCAAAAGTCACTGCAGGTAATATTCGCTCTCAATTAACAGAATTGGGTTTTGATCCTACAATTTATGACAATTCAATTTCTGAAATTGAAACATTACTAGCCGCACAAGACATTATCAATTTGGCAAAATTACTTGCAAAAATTTATGGATGTTTTTGTCCAGAACAATACGATAATGAATTAAACATTAACGCTCATCAAACAATTACAGCAGTTGAAATTGAACAGCAATTACAAGAAAATACAGATTCGCTAGAAGACTATAGAATAATGTGTGCCTTTGGAACTGGTGGCACATCAGGAGGATTGAGCAGATACATGAGTGAAAAATATGGAAAAAAGGCAATACACGTAGTATTTCCAGTTCCAGGTCAAGAGGTAGCAGGAATTAGAACAAAGGCCAAAGCTGACGGACTGAAATTGTATAATCCAGAGGCATATGCAGCAGAACATGAAGTAGATTTTGGACAAGCAAAACATTTACTCAAATTCTTTGTAGGTAAAGGTCACAATATTGGGGAAAGCACAGCACTTGCGCTATATTCCATATTAGAAATGGTAAGTGATGGAGATAAAGGAAAATTTATAGTTGTAGTTGCTGACGGTATAGAGAAATACAGGAAAAATCTGGAAGCAATGTCAAATAATCAACGTATTCAAGTTTCATTAGATGAAGCATCATCAGGTGTACAAGAGTATGATAAAATAATATGGGTTCACACCTCATACACTCCAAAAGAAGAAGGAATTGAAATGATTGCTAAATCTCTAGGAGTCGATAAAGAAAAGATTGCAATACCAAAGGCCAGCACCATTAATGAATTGTTATCAACACAACAGATTCCAGAAGAACTTAACGAAGATCTAGATGGAGCCAAAGGCAAATCATTGCTAATTTGTATGGCTGGAAACACATCATTGATGACTGCTCAGGTGCTTGCAAGTAAAGGCATAGTAACTGAAAGTTTGAATGGCGGAATAACCAATTTGCCAGAAGGACAAGGTAAAAATCCGGGCCAATACATCAAAGCAGCCACTGAATAATAATTTTGAAATGTCTTTCAGTATCTCAACCATTTGCTGATTTAATAATTTCAGGTAAAAAAATTATAGAACTAAGAAGTTGGAATACAAATTTTCGTGGAGAATTTTTAATTCATGCCCCATTAAAGATAAGAGCAGATGATTGTAAAAGATTAAAAATTAAGAAGAAATTTGTCACAGGTGCAATAATAGGAAAAGCTGAAATTTATAAAGTAAAAAAATATGATTCATTCAAGGAAATACGATCAGATCAAAAGTTACATCTAGCTTCAAAAAAATTTAAAACAAAAACCTTTGGATTCATGTTAAAAAATGTAAAATCATTTAGAGTTCCAATTTCATGTAAAGGACGATTAGGTTTTTTTGAAGTAAACATACCTAAAACAAAAATCAAAAACAAGGAGATAGTGTCAGATATTATTGATGAGGAATATCGCTATCAGTGGATTGGACACCATTAGATAATCTAAACTAGCAGAAAATTATGTCTAGTATATATAAAGGGAGTATTTAAAGTCCCTCGTTATGCCTCAAACTAAACCTATTGTCAGTGTTGAAAATGTAGTTGCATCTGCATCAGTAGACCAAAAAATTGATCTAAATGAAATTACAAAAAAATTTCCAGATACAGAATACCACCCAGAACAATTTCCAGGACTCGTATTCAGATTAAAAACTCCTAGAACTGCAACATTGATTTTCAGAACAGGTAAAATGGTATGTACTGGAGCCAAATCAGAAGAGATGTCAATTAAGGCAGTAAACACAGTAGTTCAAAAATTAAGAAAAGGTAAAATCAAAATAAAGAAAGATGCAGTGATTACAATTCAAAATATAGTAGCTGCAATTAATCTTGGTGGAAAAATACACTTGGAAAAAGCAGCAAGAACATTACCAAGAAGTATGTATGAACCAGAACAATTTCCAGGTCTTATTCATAGAATGTTAGACCCAAAGACTGTGATATTGTTATTTGCATCAGGAAAACTTGTTTGTACTGGTGCTAAAAAAGAATCAGATGTATATCGTTCAGTACATAACTTGCATTCATTGTTAGAAGAAAAGAATCTAATGATCTATGATCAATAATTTTTTAAATTAGGTGTTATTGCCATGAATTTAAAGTAAAATATTATTTAATATGCAACTCATCCCAATACTCTCCAGTACATCATAATACATGCCAAGTGAACTATACTCTCTAACATAAGTTCGTCAACCGTCCCCTCGTCGCATGTGCTTGATGATATCCAAATTGAATCTGGCAGTTCCGTAATATTTGGAAATTCTGCTCTTCAGATTATTCAGCGATGGCCGATATTGTGAGACCGACAAATCGTATTTTCCCTGTTTCCGTACTACTTCTTCTTCCTCAACTGCATTAAACTGCGGCGAATCCTTTGGGAACCAGTCCAATACGACATCATGATTCCCATCAAGATATTTTTGCATCAGTCTTGATTTGTGTGTGGTGCCCTGTCCGCATAGACTAAAATCTTGCCAAACTTTTTGCGTAATTCCTTGGGATAATCCAAAAAACGGTACTGATCAAATCTGTCATACTGCCTGAATAGCTGTCTGCCATCATGAGCCAATGCCCCAAAGATGATCGTCTTTTGATGATCAACTCATCTCAAAACCCTGCAATACATCAAAAATGACGCAATACT
Source organism: Candidatus Nitrosopumilus sp. (assembly GCA_963422575.2). Taxonomy (GTDB): domain Archaea; phylum Thermoproteota; class Nitrososphaeria; order Nitrososphaerales; family Nitrosopumilaceae; genus Nitrosopumilus. The sequence continues at coordinate 402,856 of CAXXKU010000001.1, forward strand.
GACAAACGCAAGATAGTTTTCACATCTCCTTTCATATCTGATTCTTGTCCTGTGAAATCCATTTTTGAGCCAACCAAAGAATCCCTCCGCAACGTATCGAACCGAATCATATTTTTTGTGCGATTTGTTCTCCGATGATTTGCCATTCTTTCTAAACGGAATACATGCAATTAGATTTCTATTTTTCAAATAGCCTCTAATGGCCGTACTGTCATATCCCTTGTCAGCATAAACTGAGGCAATCTGTTTGATGGTGCCATCATCATCCATAAACTCTGAAATGCTTTCCATGACATCTACAAACTTTGTACTGTCATGAACATTTGCAGGACTGGTCCTGATTGAGATTGGAAATCCGTTCTGCCCTACGGCAACGTGAATCCTTGTGCCTGAAATCCTCTTGAATCCGTCATATCCTGTTACGCTGCCCCTTTTTTAGCAGGGATTGTCGAGGAGTCAACGGATATCATCTTTTGCAGATTGATTTTTCCTTGCTTATGAGCTGTTTTGGTTAAACCGGATAGGATCCTCTTCCAGACTCCTTTTTGCTGCCAAGAGTTCAGTCTTCTGTTTGCAGTAGAATCATCACCATATTTTGTTGGCATCTCGCTCCGCCTGCATCCGGATATCAAGACGTAGATTATTCCGTTGATGATTCTTCTGTCATCGTCTCTTGGTCTGCCCGTCTTGGCAGGTTTTGGAATGTGTGGCTTTATCATGTTCCATTGTTTGTCAGTTAGTTCTTGAAATTGCATGAAAATTAGTCATGTTCGGCAATTGTTAGATCAGGATGATCGTAAAAATTTCACTAAATGATCAGTTTTGAGATGAGTTGGATATATTACCATTTACCAGAATTACTGGACGCGTTCCTCTCTTTGCCCGCATCTTTTTTCTGAATATTGAATCTGCAGCAAGGATTGATTCATCCTGTGACAGTATGGCGAATCCTTTTGCTGTTTTTGAGGCTATTTTTTCCTGAGATTTTTTTTAAACCAGAGTTTTTCCCGTGCAGTCGCAGGGCTTGCAAACCTTTTCTGTGCAACCTTTGATGCGTATCCCCAATTGTGAAGCAGCCTATCACGTGGACCTCATGGCATCCTGCTCCTGATTTTTCATAAATGAGACTCATCACCTGCTTTGCGCTCCAACCTGCAGGATTCCCTGCGATCTGTCTTTCCATTGCGACTAGCCTTCTTTTGGTATCTTTGGCGGTCTTCCTGTTCTTTGTCTGTCATGAGGACCGTCCATCCCATGTTCTTCGAACCTGCCCGGCCACTTGTATGGCCAAGAACGCACATGCCCGAGATTCTTTGCAGCATGCGAGGCAGCCTGATTATCAGAGAAGGCCTGCCTTGCCAGAAATAACCTATCTTTTGTTTTGGCATCCTTCTCGCTTTTGTATGCCTGAATCAGTTCTTGCTCATTCATGGCTTGATGTATGATGTTCTGATCCATATTCTGTTTGGTGTGATAAGTCAGATTAATGGATCATAGAGTTTTGTTAGGAAGTATAGCCCAAGATGGTTCTCACAGTTCCCTTCGTATCTTATCGCAGTCCTTCTGAACCCGCATTTGAGCCAAGCAAGGAATCTCTCGACAGCAAATCCTGTCTTGCTGCAGATATTTTGCCGATTCCCTGGCACAGTGAATTTAGAATTTTTCTTGTAGGGAATGCGGCATCCAATGGAATGACATCTGCAACAATTCCTGATGTATTTTGCATCATATCCCCTGTCTGCACAGACTGTTGAAATTTCCCCTGCCATGGATCCATCCAGATACTCTGAAATGTTTTCAAGCACATCGATGAATTTCGTACCGTCATGCTCATTTGCAGGACTCGTTATTGCAGATACTGGCAGACCGCTGCCATCTGCAGCAACATGTATTTTTGCGCCTGAAATCCTCTTGAATCCGCCATGTCCTGTCACGCTGCCCCTTTTTTGTCGTGTGCTGATGAGGAGCCAGCTGATATTTTTTTCAGGTTGGCTCTGTCGTGCCTGTGTGCTGTTTTGATTAGTTCGGACAGAATCTTCTTCCAAACCCCTTTTTTCTGCGGATCCTGGAACCTTCTGTGCGCCGATGACTTAACCGTACCTTGCAGGCAGGCCAACCCACCTGCAGCCTGCAATCAGCACAGACATGACTGCGTTTATTGCGGTTCTGTCGTCACTTCTTGGCCCTCCAGTTGTTGCAGGTTTTGGCAGATGTGGCGCAATTGTATTCCATTGCGGGCCTGTCACTTCTTGAAATTTCATGAAGATGCATTGTATTTGGTAATGAATGGATCCGGATGATCATCAGAAATTGTCTAAATGGCTGGTTTTGGGATCAGTTGTTTATCCAGCATGATTGTAAAAAAATTATGCTAATTATCTATGCTTCTAATAGTACTGTTTCTTTATCCGCAGTTCTGATGAGTTTTACTTTCTCAAGACCTACATGTCTTACTCTGATCACTTTTTTGAATGCTGCCATGATATCCGAATTAATTTTACTGTAACAAGTAGCTTGAACAAATTGTTCAATTGTCATTTCTGGAATTGTTTTGTTAATGACATCTCTTGCAATTAATCTTAGAGCATGTTTTCTTGATGTATTTAATTGCCTGTGAGTTAAAGCGAGTATTTTAATTCTGAAAATATACCCATCTTTTGTTTTAACATCTATGATGAAATTAATTTTTGATGAACCTCGCCTAACTAAACTACGCAAAAATTCTTTTGAATATTCATATCTTTTAAAAATACTTGATGCTTTATCTCCATCAACTTTGTCAATCTGAAAATAGATCTTGTATTGGTGCTGTGAAGGTTCTCCTTTTAGAATGTCGTAAAGTGTAACTTCCAAAACTCTACCTGATGCATTTTCATCATCTGTAATTGGAACATATGCAATTGGTACGTTGTTAAATGAGTCTGGAGCATTTACTGTAACCCAACGTTTTTCTCTCCACTTGTCTTTTACTCGACCTTTTCTACGTGCCAATTATTATCGACCTTTAAACCCAAAATATAAGGGTATGTTACTAGATCTCTTTCTGATTTCCCATGTAACTCTGTAAAACTTGTGGAATTCTAACGTGTCCATCTTTGGTTTGGAAATTTTCCATAATTGATACTAGGATTCTACTAGTTGCAATCAACGTACTATTGAGAGTATGAAGATATTGTGTGTCTTCATTTGTTTTATCTCTAAATCTAATTTTTAATCTTCTTGCTTGATAATCTAAACAATTTGAACAAGAAACAATTTCACGATATGCTTTTTGCCCTGCCATCCATGCCTCAATATCGTATGTTTTAGCAGAAATTTTTCCCATATCTCCAGATGATAATAATACTGTTCTATGTGGAATTTCTAACTGTTGATAAAATTCTTCTGCAACAGATAACATTCTTTCGTGTTCATTCCAAGAATCCTCAGGTCTTGTAAAAACAAATTGTTCTATTTTATCAAATTGATGAACTCTAAAAATTCCTTTTTGGTCTCTTCCATGAGCTCCTGCTTCTTTTCTAAAGCATGGACTAACCCCTGCATATCTTAACGGAAGATCTTTTCCTTCAATGATTTCCTTGGAATGCATAGCTGCCATGGCGTGTTCTGATGTTCCTATCATGTACAGATCTTCATCTTCTACTTTGTAGATTGCTTCTTCAAAATCATCTGCAATCACTGCTCCGTCCATTGATTCTCGATTAATCAGGTAAGGTGGCTGTACCAAAGAATATTCTTTTTTTGATAAAAAATCCAATGCATAATGGATTAATGAATGATTTAATCTTACTAGATCATTTTTCAAATAATAAAATCTGGCACCTGCTACTTTTGCAGCTCTCTCCAAATCTACCAAATCCAAATTCTCTGAGATATCGATATGATCATTTATTTTAAAATCAAAATTTGGAATTTCTCCCCATTTTTTGATCTCTTTGTTAGCACTTTCGTCTTTTCCGATTGGTACTGATTTGTGAATGTTGTTTGGAATTGTTAGTGCTAGTCTAGAATATGTATTTTCAATCTTTTCTTGCTCTGTTCCTAATTTTGTAAGTTCAGCTGAAACCTCTTTCATCTCTGCTAGAATTGATGATGCATCATCACCGTTTTTCTTTTTTTGAGCAATCTCTAATGCTACTTGATTTTTCTTTTTACGTAACTCATCTGTTTTTAGAATGAATTCACGTCTTTTTTGATCAGATTCTATTAATGCATCTAAATCAAAATCTACTGATCTTGCCTTTAGCATGTCTCGAATCACTTGTGGATTTTCTTTAATTGATTTTGGATCTAACATCACTCTATCACCTTTAATGCCATTTGAACATGTTCTAATACTTCATCTATCGTTCCAATTAGTTGTTTCATGTTTTCCTTACTTTCAAAATTAAAAACTAGTTTGTTATCAATATTTTCAACAAAAAGACTCAATCCTTCTGGAAAATTTACATTATCTGGTTCTAATGCTTTTTTGACAGTATCTGCTTTCTCTTGTGATATGTTATTGAGGACTACTTGAACTTGGCACGTTAATGGCATTTACTTCCAAATAACTGAGAAATTCATCCAATTTGTCTTTAGTTATTTTAGCTCCTGCAGCAGCATTGTGACCTCCGCCTATCCCGTCAAATTTCTCAGCGCCTGTTCTCATTAATTCACTGAGATTGATATCTGACTTACAACTAAATGATTTCCTAGATGAGAATTTTATAGTATTTTCTTCTCCTTTGGTTCTCAGAATTACAATTTTTCCTGCATTTTTTGGTGATCCAGCAATTAATGATGAAATGGTTCCAGTCATTGTTTCTGGTACTATGTCTTCTCCATTTACCATAACACAAGTTTCACTCTCTGAAATTCTCCATCTTTCATTTGATAAAATATTCATGTATTCTCTAATCATTTTTCTATAATCTGTTAGGATTGTTTCTCCTTCTCTTAGGATTTTGTTTCTGTCTCCCATACATATTGCCATTCCAACTCCTGAGCGACTAATTCTTCCACATGAATTTAGCATTGTTGAAAATTCTCTTCCATCTCGTAAGAAACTTCTTTTGTCTTCTCTTGGAAATGTGTATGTATATCCAATTAATTCTGACATTATTTCAGTAGCATTTTTTCCAGCAGTAAATTTGGTAATTGCCTCAATTACTTGTCTTTTTTCTTCCTCATTTAGCTCTGCTGGAACTCTCCATCTTCCTTCATCTTTTAATTCAATTCCAGATGAATTTAGAAGTGACAGACAAGTGTCTCTATTCCATGTTAGTCCTTCTATGAATGGCTGCGACGTAAATGCCAATGCATCTGGAAGTGGTCTTGTCTCTCTTCCTACTAGTAATAGATCCAAGTCAGTGTCTACCAATCCTTGTTCTTTTGCAGTGCTTACAATTTCAAAATTTTTCCCTGCGAATGATTTTCTTTCTCCTTGGTCTTGCCTATCTCCTAATGCTGAAACCACTGCAATTGCTGATAAATCTGAGTTCTTTTCATCAAGTGCCATTGATGCTAGATATGCCATTCCTCCTGCACAGATATCTACCCCCCCATCAATTCCATATTTCCATGAATTGATGACATTTTGATTATCTAATTCTTCATCTGGAATTTGATGATGATCTAAAACAACCCAGTTATCATTCAACGTTTCATCTAGTGTTTTTGCAAAACCTCCACCTAGATCTGTTACTATGTGAAAATCTCTTGAATCTGTTTTGAATGATTCTGTTACATTTTTACTAAATTCTTTTGATGTTCTTACTGTACATTTAGCCCCTGCCCTGATTAGAGCTTTGGTAATGATGCTGCCTGATGTGAGTCCGTCACAATCAATATGAGTCGTAACAGAAATTGATTTTTTTGATTTTATACAATCTGATATCTTATCTCTGAAAAACGAAAGTGACTCGTCAAGTGATTTTGTCATTACTCTAATTGAGCAACCACGGATTTATATTTCCAGTTTTCAGGAATTCTATCGATTTTTTTGTAATAAACAGATAGTCTGTGAACCTTTGCTTCTATTAGTTCTAAAGATCTAACATTTCTGTTATCTCCTTTGTTTGCTTTAAGGTGTTTTTGGAGACCTACTGCTTTTTTGACCATGTTTTCAAGATCTTCAGGCATCTCTGCTTTCAAATCATTTTCTTCAAGAATCTTACCCATGCTTTTTTTGGTAATTGGTTTGATTAGTGGAATTGAATGTTGATCTCTTAGTTTAATTCCAATTTGACTAGGGGTCAATCCATCTTTGGAATATTTTATCACTAATTCTTCAATCTCTTTAGGACTAAGTGTTATCCAAGAAGGTGCACGTAATGTAGCTGGTCTAATGGAGTGTGATTTCCCATGTCTGTGTGTGTGCATTCGTCCCATGATTTGGCTGATTAAAGAACCGAATTAAACGTTACTTATACTGATCTCGTACATAATTCCAAAATTTGAGGTTCAGAATAAAGTTTTAAATAAGTACTTATCATCAAATCGAACAGGTAAAAGGTATGAATAAAAAAATACTCTTAACAGCATCTCTAGTAGCTGTAGTATTCACCATGGGTTACTATGCAGAAAATGCAATTGCATTTGCACAATACATGGGTAACGTTGGCGGTGAAGGTGAAACTGGCAAATATACGCTAGAAGAAGCACTTGAACTTCAAAGACGAAGAATCGAATCTGCTGAAGCAAATCCCGCATCTGGTTCAGGAACTCCATATCTTGATGCAGGTGGTGTATTTGGTGCAGCAGCTATTGCAGGTGCCGTATTTGGTGGTATTGCAGGAGCATTCTTCATCAGAGGAAGATCTGGTAAATACGCAGCAATGGGTAGAGGATAAACCTCACTTTTCTCTTATTTTATTATCCTCTCTTAGTGTATACTGATCTCGTACTTTTTGAAAATAAAGGAAATGTATATATCGCACAAATAGAGCCAAAATATACAATGACTCCTATCGTAGGAATTTTCCTAAATACCCTGTCATCAATTACAGGGCAATTAGGGCCAAACTATGATCCATTATTTTATGATGTAATGATTTACATCTTCGGAACCATTATGTTCACAATATTCCTTCTTGGAATTATCTCATTCTGGTTACGTGTCCACGGATGGGCTTACAAAGACAACCGTGAGAGATGGGTCGATGAATTAGACAGACACTTCGAAAGAGAAGGTATTGGTCTTATTCCAGACAACGGAAAATACTGGTAAAATTACTTCCTTTCTTCTTTTCATTATTTTTAGAATATCCTAGTTGAGACTTGGGCATAACTAATCCTAATTTTTAATCAGTTTCTCAAACTATTCAAATGAAAAAAGCCAAGGATCCTTGCAATGTCATTTCATTGCTGCATGAATGTAAAAATCCCCCGGCAGGGTTCTGTCAGAGTCATTCTCATTGGCGTTTTGTATCTGGTTAGAACATTATCTCTGCATGGGGAGACATTCAGACCTGGCAGACAGTATGCCTGTTCAACTGTTCTGACGGTGCAACTATTCATCATAAAATCTCGGATGAGAATTCAGGTAACAGCACACTACATTATTTTTTATCAATCAAATGCAACGATGACAAATTCTTCAAGGTCTGCAGAGTGACTCGAATCCCAGACAGGCGTACTGTTGACAGGCAATTTCAGAACCTGCCCGTTGGGGACATCGTCGGGACGATGGGAAACCTGTTCGCATCAGAAGGAATGGCTGACGATACGTCTGCATCAGCGGACAGTTCCCTACTAAAAGCAAATGGTCCTGTATGGCACAAATCCGACATGAAGAATAATCGTTTGCCAATTTCAGGGACTGATACGGATGCAAGATGGGGATGATCCTCCAAATCAAAGGGTCGGATATTCGGGCATGAACTGCACATGGGTTGCAGCGCCGGCAAGTTGATTGTTCCGTTGCCCGCCGGTGCCAGTACCGCAAACATTCGTGATGGCAGGACGTTTGACGCATTGATAGAATCACTTTCAGGAATCATACGAAATATTTTGGCAGATCCTGCATACGATGATTCCAAACTGCATGATTCGTGCGGCAAAAAGCATCCGGGGTTGTCACTCCGATAAGTATACCCGCGTACGCCCCCGGAAAGGATCAAGCTTGTGGAATTTTACGACTCTGCGATCGGTCAGGAGTTGCATGCGGATAGAAAAACCTCAATCGAACCGCTCTTTGAGACATTCAAAGACGCGCTTGGCATCAGAGCAGTTCCCGTAAGGGGATTATGCAGTGTGAAATCATCTGTGTCGATCTGCGTTTTGGCGTACAGTTGGCAGCGCATTACATGCATGATTGGTGCAGAGAACCCAAGAATTGTAAAGAGAATGCTTTGCTGTTGAATTATTTTAGACCTTATTTTTGTAAACCATTATGCCCAAGTCTCACATAGTTGTATTCTGTACCAATTTCATGTTTTGATAAAACGTGGTTTTTTACATAGTTTACAAGTACTAATTTTCAGGTAAGAAATCTGTATCTTTTGATGTATCATAATCTTTTGATACAAACACTGCTTTGTAGTGATAACCATCTTGTATTGGGGTTTTAAGACCATTTGTAGATAATTTATCATTTACATAAACTTCGGTTTTTGATTCTTCCATGTCTCTATACTTAAATCCTGAAATGTATAGGAAATGACCTATCTCAAAATTGGGGTTTTCTACCCATTCTGCATATACTGTACCATCATTAGAAAGTGTGTATATTGCCCTTTGACACCCTCCTTCTGTGATTCCTATATTTGGTTGAACTTCAGCTTTCTGATTGTCTTTAATCATTTCAAATGTAAATGATATTTTCCAAGGAGTGTTCATATTCTCGATACAAGCATTGTGTGGTTGACTGGCTATTGTGGGATTTACTATTACAGTCGTAAGTAATACCGCACTGGCACCTATTATGGCGCTTATGATGAGAAATTTTATTGTCTTGTTTCTTTTGTAAGGATCTGTAGCACCTGGCCATTTCATAATGTGATGACTTTGATCAGATTCTTTAAAGTCTTTTCTCTTAATCGACCATTATCTCAATTATGTCTAATTGGTCTTGGTGATCTGCTAGAAAGTACGTTATCTCATCAGAGTCAATTTCTAACCATTCTGATTGTCCTTTGTATGGAAGATAATCTTCTACAAACAAATCATTAGGTCCTGTAATTCTGGTAACTGTTTTCTCATTTTTTGGTTTTATCTCAAAAGGTAATTTGATAACTTTGCCTCTTCTCTGATTTTGTATGTTTACTTTGAATACATCTGAACGAAATTCAACTTCTCCAAAAAAATAACTCTGAAAAATATCTAATTTGATTATCTTGAAACTTAGCATATTTTTTATTATTATTTTCTAGAAGATAAGATTTGATTTCTTACGATAATCGTAAGAGTTAGCTATAAAATGAAAAGGTGGGGGGGTTGTTTAGATTACTTGCCAGGGTCGTGTTGCAAACGTGATTACATAACCGACACCAATGATGATTGATTGATATGCGATGTTGGTATATGGAATTGGTTTGATAATTGGTTCTCCTTCAACGACAACTGTTTGACCTGGACCAAGTCCTGGACCTACTTGAGCAACATTGAGTTGTGTATGTACGTGATATACACCTGCTTCAAGTGCTTTTGCAGATAATGAATAATCAATGACAGAGTTTCCTGGAATGTCAAAGACGTTTCCTGGTGGGTCTCTTGCTAACATTTCCCATCTGTTACCTGCATTGGTTGACTCTGAGAAAATGGAAGCCCATCCTCTAAGGTCTCTTTCTACAAGACTGACTAGAGTTCCTTGAAGTGTCAAGGTTTCGCCAGTTTGTAGGGATTGTCTGTTAAAGGTTTCATCTTCAATTCTGATGAAACGACTCTGGAGTTGTGCTTGGACACCGTGTGCATCTGCAGTTGGAACGATAGACTCAACCCAGTTGAAACCTAATGTTCCTAGTGCTAGTACAACAGCTAGTCCTAATACGAAAATCTTTTTTTCGACCATAGTTATCCCTAATATTGTGAAAGATAATATACGTCGTTATATGTTTTACCTTGACAGCGAGGATCGATACTTATTTTATTGTTTATCATCAATGTTTAACAATAAAATTTGAAAAAAAATGTTATAATTCTTTGATATAATTCTATTTGGGATTAATTATTTATAGAATCTTGTGAAAAACTTGAAAAATTTCTATGAAATTAGTCCATTTCAAAAACTCTTACTTTATATCACTAACTTACATGAATACTTACATGGCACAAATGCCCGCATTAATCCCAAAAGAAGTTGAGATTCAGAGACTAAAGAAAATCTGGCTCATCGTTATTGCTATGGGATCCACTGCAGCATCAGTCGAAGTAGATAACTTCGTTGATGGTTCACTACACCAGACTTCTATCAGAGATAGTGCATTTACACCAGCACACTGGTGGCTATACTCCCACTTCATCGCATTACCACTTGGATGGGGAGCAGCAGCAATCTATGATAGAAAAGTTCCAGTTCTTAGAGGTCCAAATAATTCAATGAACACAGGTTTGAAGATGACCATTCTTGGTTACTTAGCAACTATGTTTACAATTGGAGTCAATGAGATGTGGCACTTTTGGTTTGTAGAGGAAATATTTGCGGTTCCAAACCACTGGATGTTTAACATGGGAGTCGTTGTGGCTTTCATGGGTGCACTTGCATACGTAGTCAGAGTATATGCTCGACTCGTAGAACTTGGTGCAGAAACCCCAGGTGAGAACCCATATGTTGCAGAAATGTACAAGATGGCTTTAGAAGGCAAATTGTACAGCAGATCAATTCCATAGACAAAATGTGCAATAGCACAATTTTTTCTCTTTTATTATTTTGGTGATTATCCATTATTCGCCACCAACACACAATCTAACAATAATGAGAAAGCACCCTCATCTCTGTCATTATCAACTCATCTCAATACTCTCCAGTACATCATAATACATGCCAAGTAAACTAGCCCAAGATAGTCCTCACAGTTCCTTTCGTATCTTATCGCAGTCCTTCTGAACCCTCATTTGAGCCAAGCAAAGAATCTCTCGACAACAAATCCTGTCTTGTTGCAGATATTTTGCCGATTCCCTGGCACAGTGAATTTAGAATTTTTCTTGTAAGGAATGCGGCATCCAATGGAATGACATCTGCAATAATTCCTGATGTATTTTGCATCCAACTCATCTCAAAACTGATCATTTAGTGAAGTTTTTACGATCATCCTGATCTAACAATTGCCGAACATGACTAATTTTCATGCAATTTCAAGAATTGACTGACAAACAAACAAACAATGGGACATGATAAAGCCACACATTCCAAAACCTGCCAAGACGGGCAGACCAAGAGATGATGACAGAAGAATCATCAACGGAACAATCATCTGAGACTTGGGCATAATGGTTTACAAAAATAAAGTCTAAGATTATTCAACAGCAAGGCATTCTCTTTACAATTCTTGGATGATTCTCTGCACCAATCATGCAATTGCAATACGCTGCCAACTGTACGCCAAGACGCAGATCAATACACAGATGATTTCACATTGCATAATCCTTTACGGGAACTGCTCTGATGCCAAGCGCGTCTTTGAATGTCTCAAAGAGCGGTTCAATTGAGGTTTTTCTATCCGCATGCAACTCCTGACCGATCGCAGAGTCGTAAAATTCCACAATCTTGATCCTTTCCGGGGGCGTGCGCGGGTATGTCTTATCGGAGTGACAACCCCGGATGCTTTTTGCCGCACGAATCATGCAGTTCGGAATCATCGTATGCAGGATCTGCCAAAATATTTCGTATGATTCCTGAAAGTGACTTTGTCAATGCATCAAACGTCCTGCCATCATAATGTTTGCAGCACAGACGCCGGCGGGCAACGGAGCAATCAACTTGCCGGCGCTGCAACCCATGTGCAGTTCATGCCCGAATAACCGACCCTTTGATTTGGAGGACTATCCCCATCTTGCATCCGTATCAGTCCCTGAAATTGGCAAACGATTATTCTTCATGTCGGATTTGTGCCATGCAGGGCCATTTGCTTTTAGCATCGAACTGTCCGCTGATGCAGACGTGTCATCAGCCATTCCTTCTGATACGAACAGGCTTCCCATCGCCCCGATGATGTCCCCAACGGGCAGGTTCTGAAATCGCCTGCCAATAGTACGCCTGTCTGGGATTTGAGTCAGTCTGCAGACCTTGGACAATCTGTCATCGTTGCATTTGATTGATAAAAAATAATGAAGTGTGCTGTTACCTGGAATTCTCATCCGAGATTTTATGATGAATGATTGCACCATCAGAACAGTTGAACAGGCATACGGCCTGCCAGGTCTGAATACCTCCCCATGCAGAGACAATGTTCTGACCAGATACAAAACGCCGATGAGAATGACCCTGACAGAACCCTGCCGGGGATTTTTACATTCATGCTGCAATGAAATGACATTGCAAGGATCCTTGGCTTTTTTCATTTGAATAGTTTGAGAAACTGATTAAAAATTAGGATTAGTTATGCCCAAGTCTCAATCATCTGCGTCTCGATATCCGGATGCAGGTGGAGCGAGATGCCAACAAAATATGGTGATGATTCTACTGCAGACAGAAGACTGAACTCTTGGCAGCAAAAAGGAGTCTGGAAGAGGATCCTATCCGGTTTAATCAAAACAGCTCATAAGCAAGGAAAAACCAGCCTGCAAAAGATGATATCCGTTGACTCCTCAACAATCCCTGCCAAAAAGGGGGCAGCGTAACAGGATATGGCGGATTCAGGAGGATTTCAGGCGCAAGGATTCACGTTGCCGTAGGGCAGAACGGGTTTCCAATCTCAATCAGGACCAGTCCTGCAAATGTTCATGGCAGTACAAAGTCTGCAGATGTCATGAAAAACATTTCAGAGTTTATGGATGATGATGGCACCATCAAACAGATTGCCTCAGTTTATGCTGACAAGGGAGGATATGACAGTACGGCCATTAGAAGCTATTTGAAAAATAGAAATCCAATTGCACGTATTCCGTTTAGAAGGAATGGCAAGTCATCGGAGAACAAATCGCACAAAAAATATGATTCGGTTCGATGCGTTGCGGAGGAATTATTCTTTGGTTGGCTCAAAAATGGATTTCACAGGACAGGAATCAGATACGAAAGGAGATGTGAAAACTGTCCTGCGTTTGTTGGTATTGCGTCATTTTTGATGTATTGCAGGGTTTTGAGATGAGTTGATATTATTTTCAAATTAAGCCCAAGTTCCCAAATCTTCATATAATTTGCTAGTTTTAAAAACCCCGACACTTTCCAAGAAGAAAATTTATAGCCATGCCTCGTTAACTTACCAGTTCCTATTTTAAGAAAGACTTAAAAGTATTCTGAATTAGATAAATTCCATAATGACTCTTCCTAAAGGATTCGGTTCTGGCGGTGCTGGTGGTTCATCAAGCGCTGATGTAGAACGAATGATTGGAAAACGTGTTGAAAACATGACTGGTATGATTACTATTTCATACTGGGCAGCTTTGTTGGCAACTTTTGGTGGTACTGCAGCAGGATATTTCTATTATCCATGGGCATACCCAACAGCAAGTGGTCACTTTGCATTCATCGTACTTGCAATCATTGAGGCAATCGGTTACATCTTCTGTGTTAAAGTCATGGAAGAAGGTTCCAATAAAAACAGCAATGGTATAGTTGGTGGCAGTATTGCTGCTTCAGTAGCATTCGTGTTATTCGTATCACTGTATGTTGGTTGGTAATCAGAAGGTATGCCCTTCAGATACCATTTCTTTTTCATTTTAATTTAAAACGCCTAACTGCATGGTTTTCTGTTTTAATTTGATTTTATAATAACGATCTTCATCAGACTCTAAAATTTTATATACTGACCCATTATTCTACTGGATATGGTCTGGTTAAGACGATGTACACACTACTTATTCATAGTAGTAGTTGCAGTTAACTCTACACTGTTAACAATTAACGCAGGTGACTACATCTTCTACACCGACTGGGCTTGGACTTCGTTCACGGTATTTTCAATATCACAGACGTTGATGCTTGTAGTAGGTGCAACATATTACCTAACATTTACAGGTGTTCCAGGTACAGCGACGTACTACGCTCTTATTATGACAGTATACACATGGATAGCAAAAGGTGCATGGTTTTCACTTGGATATCCATATGACTTCATTGTAACTCCAGTTTGGCTACCATCAGCAATGCTGTTGGACTTGGTTTACTGGGCAACAAAGAAGAACAAGCACTCCTTGATACTGTTCGGCGGCGTACTAGTAGGAATGTCATTACCATTATTCAACATGGTAAACCTGATAACAGTAGCAGACCCGCTTGAAACGGCATTCAAGTATCCAAGACCAACATTACCACCATACATGACACCGATAGAACCGCAAGTAGGCAAGTTCTATAACAGCCCAGTTGCTCTCGGTGCAGGTGCAGGTGCAGTATTGGCATGTACATTTGCAGCCTTAGGTTGTAAACTGAACACTTGGACATACAGATGGATGGCCGCTTGGTCAAAGTGGGACTAAAAATCCAACCTTTTCCTTTTATTATCTCCTCTTAGGGTATTCTCTACATTTTGAAAAACAATTTTTTAGAAAATTTGTCTATTTACAAAATTTGTATTTAACCTATTTTGTGACTAGAAAAAAGTTAGTTCAAGATCAAATAATTTCACCTTAGGATCTGATAATGAATTATGTGATACTGATTATTGAAACAAGTCCATAGTCAAATTTCAACTGTCATTCCAAAACCCTTTGTGAAATGGGCCGGAGGTAAACGACAATTAATTCCAATCCTAAATGAAAACTTACCTAGAACTTTTGGTACTTATTTTGAACCCTTCTTGGGAGGTGGTGCACTATTTTTCCACATGTTAACTGAACGCCATGGACAAAAATGTAGCATCTCTGATTTGAACTCTGATCTTGTATTATCTTATACTACGATTAGAGATAGGGTAGAAGCGTTAATCACTTCTTTGAAAAACCATGAAAAAATTTATCAAAAAGATTCCAAATCCTACTATTACTCTGTAAGAGAAAGTAATCCTAGAAGCCAGATTGAAAAGACATCTAGATTGCTATTTTTGAACAGGACCTGTTTTAACGGATTATACCGAGTTAACAGTAAGGGAAAATTCAATGTCCCATTAGGGAAATATGCCAATCCAAATATTGTAAATGAAGACAATCTTCGTTCTGTAAGCCACATCTTAGCATCAAGTAAGGTGTCTATCAAATGCAGAGATTTTGAGGCAGTCCTCAGAGATGCCAAAAAAGGCGATCTTGTATATTTTGATCCTCCATATCAGCCAGTTAGTGAAACTGCTAATTTCACCAATTACACAAACAAAGATTTTACGTATGATGATCTTAGTAGGTTAGCAGAACTTTGCAAGAATTTAGATTCCAAAGGATGCAAGGTTCTTTTGTCTAATTCCAATTCCAAAGAAGTTGCAGACATGTTCTCAATTAAACCCTGGAAAGCAAGCCAAATTCGAGCAAACCGCTCCATCAATTCAAACTCTAAAAAGAGAACTGGCCACTTTGAATTATTGATTAAAAATTATTAGAAGCTTCGAACGGGATCTGAACCCGTGACCTTTACATTACCAATGTAACGCTCTACCAGACTGAGCTACCGAAGCACAAATTCACCCTGTAGAAAATCCTTATAATTCTTCATTCTAGGCAAATTTCCTCTAAACTGTTAAATTTCACTCAGATTTTTATCCTTTTGGAGGAGTAATCAAGCCTGGCCAAAGTAAGCACATTGTGCTTTTGGACATGCAGGACTTAAGATCAAATAATGGGTGATCCTGTCTCTCAGGAGTTCGTGGGTTCAAATCCCACCTCCTCCACCTATCTTGGATTTTTGATTCCCCTAGCGTTTAGAACTTCGTAAACATCTGGTAATGAGAATACAAAACCAACGTGAACACAATCTTTTTCGTCACAGAGCTGACAAAACAATTCACCTTTTTGAATTGCAACTTCTGCTATTCTATTTTTGATATTATCTTTTAGAACAACACGATCATCATCTACTGAAATTTTTTCAATCTTTGGAACATACCTTGCAAAGGTCTTATCCTTTTGCATCATCTCCTCTAACATGTAAGTTACATAACCGGCAAAACTATTGACACCTTTCATTGTTAGGTCGTCTTTACTCTTTTGATAAACTTCGTGGAATTTATCATAAACGGTTTCTGAAACAGTGATTGATTTGAATCCGGCTTTTGGCAATTTACTTTCCCTTACCGTACTATACAGTACTGAAGTATATAATGTTTTATCCTAAAATAACGCCTACTGATTTTAAATGAAAATTAGTCTTTATAGAATACCATAGTCCAAGATCACTATGGGAAAAGGCTACTCCACTGAAGAGATTAGAGAAAAATTAATTTCAATTTTAGTTGATACAGTATCTGGAATGTCTGGTGTCGAGATTTCTGAAAAAATCGAAATCAACCGAATCACAATGTCAAAGTATCTCAAAGTTTTTGCAGCAGAAGGATTACTCAGACAAAAAAATATTGGAAATGTTACTTTGTGGTTTTTAGAACCTGGACAAGAATCATTTAGTTTCCCTGATGATTATTTCAAAGTAGCACCACAATATCTTGAGCATCTAGTTAAAGGCACTGAAGACAAAGTCTACTCTCTAATTCGTAATTGCTTACATTCTGGTGGAACTGCAAATCGGTTGATACTAGAAGCAATTTTTCCGTCCATTAATCATGTGCAGAAATTATATGATGATGGTAAAATTGGAACATCTGAACTCAACCTACTAATGAATACCATTTCAAACTCTCTTCAGATTTTTAACCAGACCCAAGTTGTTTCTGATCCGAAAAAGAACATAGTTGTCATAGCATCTGATGCCCAAAGTCGACTAGCTTCTGAGGTAGCCACTGCCGTCTATCATTCTGATGGTTGGAAGGTTTCTCATTTGGGTGATATGTCATCTGCAATCAATGTACTTTTTGATCTTGATTTTCAAAAATTAATTGGTAGGATATGGAAACAAAAGCCCGGCATTTTAGTCGTAGTTGTATTTTCTCAAACCGATGAGGGTCTAAACTTTTTTGCAGATTCTATAAACTCCATAAAAGAAAAATCTGGTAAACAGATGAAATTGGCCCTTTGTGGCAAGGTATCTAAAAAATCAAAAATTGTTTCTGACTTGACCTCTGAGAAAATCGAAGATATTTTACAATGGTCTCAGACCATATCTGAAAATTTAAAATAGAGAATGGATCCGACTAGACTATGGTATTATGATGGGGTATTTTTGCGGTTCAGGTCAAGTTGCCGTGGTTAGTAAAGAAATGGGTAGAAACCATCTTGGATTTGAAATGATTAGTGAATGCTTTGATTTTGCCAAAGAAAGGCTAGATAATACAAAGACCATTAGAGGAGCGGGTATGTCCCGATCCTTGACAGGTAGAAGATTTTTACACTGTTCCAAACTCGGGATATTTGCCCCTATGTTCAATTCGGGGCCTCTGATTATCGGGTAGCTGTAATTCGTTTCTCTTTTCTCTTTTGAACTTCATGCATCAAACATATCTCTGCAAATGCTTTTTCATCAAAATGAATTTTTTTCAATGAATTTCTTTTTTTAATTTCTGGGTATTCACTGTATTTGCTCCCATTGACTGTTCTCCCTCCTGCTTTGGGTCTGAATCCTCCCCATTGTTTGAAAAATACTGCAACCCCTTGGTCTTTGCATTGTTCTATGATTTCTTCAATCCATTTCTTTTCCACTGGACGATAGTGATGACCGCTTTCTCCCCCGATAATTGCCCAATCTATTCCTCGTAAGTTTACTTTTCCTACTGAATCTAGTAACGGTTCGAAACTGATGAATCTTGTATGGCATTTTACCTTGTGTAAATCATTGATTCTTGAGACGTAATTTCTGCTTTCAATGCTGGTTCCCATCCACATAAAGTTTGGAATCTTGTGACCAAAATATTTGAAAAATAATTCTGAAAACTCTGCCATTCTTTTTGGACGTTTGGTGAGAATTTGATAATCATGACGATCCGCTTGAATCATAGTTGAGAAACATTTTCCTGTAAATTCAAACGTGGATTTTTCATGAAATAAATCCGACATGCTGTTTACAAAAATCTTTTTTGGCTTCTTCCATGTTAATGGTAATTCGACATCTGATGGGTGTTCTATGTATTGAAATCCCTTTTTGTATTTTTGCTGTCCCATCGCCTTCAATCTTTTTGTTAGGGTTTCTGCATAGCAGTTTTTACATCCTGGAGAAATTTTTGTGCATCCGCTGGTGGGATTCCATGTAGCTTCTGTCCATTCGATTTCTGAACCAATAGCCATCACTTACTGTTGAATATGATCTTTAAAATGTTTAACAACTCATCTCAAAACTGATCATTTAGTGAAATTTTTACGATCATCCTGATCTAACAATTACCGAACATGACTAATTTTCATGCAATTTCAGGAACTAACTGACAAACAATGGGACATGATAAAGCCACACATTCCAAAACCTGCCAAGACGGGCAGGCCAAGAGACGATGGCAGAAGAATCATCAACGGAGCAATCATCTGCGTCTTGACATCCGGATGCAGGCGGAGCGAGATGCCAACAAAATATGGCGATGACTCTACTGCAGACAGAAGACCAGACTCCTGGCAGCAAAAAGGAGTCTGGAAGAGGATCCTATCGGGTTTAACCAAAACAGCTCACAAGCAAGGAAAAATCAGCCTGCAAAAGATGATATCCGCTGACTCCCCGACAATCCCTGCCAAAAAGGGGCAGCGTAACAGGATATGACGGATTCAAGAAGATTTCAGGCACAAGGATTCACGTTGCCGTAGGGCAGAACGGATTTCCAATCTCAATCAGGACCAGTCCTGCAAATGTTCATGACAGTGCAAAGTTTGCAGATGTCATGGAAAGCATTTCAGAGTTTATGGATGATGATGGCACCATCAAACAGATTGCCTCAGTTTATGCGGACAAGGGATATGACAGTACGGCCATTAGAAGCTATTTGAAAAATAGAAATCCAATTGCACGTATTCCACTTAGAAAGAGTGGCAAGTCATCGGAGAACAAATCGCACAAAAAATATAATTCGGTTCGATGCGTTGCGGAGGGATTATTCTTTGGTTGGCTCAAAAACGGATTTCACAGGACAGGAATCAGATACGAAAGGAGATGTGAAAACTGTCCTGCGTTTGTTGGTATTGCGTCATTTTTGATGTATTGCAGGGTTTTGAGACGAGTTGGACATATGTGGTTTGATGTGATTATGCCAGAGGACCAGCTCATCAATGGTACCAAACCATCTCTGTTTTCTCTGAATCTCACCGTGAAATCTTTCGAGCTTGCCGTTTGTCTGGGGACGGTTAACTCTTGCCATGATGTGTTTTATCTCCAGTTTACCATTTCAATTTTCTAAGATATCATGGATGTTTAATGGTTTTGAAAAATAAATAATGTTCCCCGGTTCTGACTCGCACAAAATCATTGGTACATAGCCATACGCCTCCTCGCGTTCTGAAACCGGGGCTGCCCATAATGTAGCATGCCTGGGTGAATTAGAAATCATTGGAATCATAACGATCATCATCATCCTAATCCGTCTGCATGCCTGCTCTTGGGCGTTTAATTATGATTACTCCTACTAAAAACCATTTAGGAATTATTATTTTATAGATTAAGTTTTTGAAATATGCTAATTGTTATTTTTTAAGAATTGAATCAGAAAGAGAGATCTCAAATCCAACTACAGGTACACGTATTTTGTAATTTTCAATAATTTTGGAATTAATTTTACCAATCATTCCAATGTATTTACCATTAAAAATGACTGATGCACAATGACCTTCTTCAAAAATAGGATAGGCAGTAGTTTTAGTTTCGATATTGACTCCAAACCCAATTTTTAATGCAGATTGTAATATGGATTTTATTTCAGTAAAATTAGTGTCTTTGTGTGCACTAATTCCAGAAAAATTAATTTTTTCAGATATAGGACTTGCAGTAGCAAAAACAGTACCAGTTTCAAACATTTTTTGAGGATAGGATTCGTGAATATTTCTAGAAAGATTTTCTAACAAACCAGGAAGTATGGAATCACGTAAAATAGCATGTTCTTGACTTTTAGAATCAAGGACAGAAAGGATTTTTTTTGTATCTCTATTAGTCAGTTCACATAATACTAGTTTACTAGTTAAACTTGAATTCAATGCCTCAAGATATCCAAGTCCAATCATAATTTTATCTAGAGATTTTAATTGAAGAGATATGGGATTTGTCTTACCAATAGTTTGAGAAGGGGGCAATACAGGTTCAAGATTTTGAATTCCATAACCTAAGGCAACTTCTTCAACTAAATCCATTGGTCCAAAAATATCAAATCTATATGCGGGAATTAAGCAAATGATATTCGTCCCTTTAGAATATGCATCTAATCTAGATTTTTTCAAAGATGAAATGATTTTTGAAGCATTAAGATTCAAACCAAGAGTTTGATTAATCAACGAAGAATCAACAGTAATTTTCTTTTGTTCAAGTTTAGGTGAAGTATTTTTTCCACCAGATATTTTTACAGATTCCAAAGTAAAGCCAGCAGTTTGTAAAATAACTGCAACTACTGAAAGCATATCTTCAGCATCTTCTTTGTTGATTCCAGTTACCTCAACGAAGAGATTTTTTGTTTTGGCAGTAACAGTAGTTACTGCAGCATTAATTATTGGAGGAAATGACACAGTATTTTGATTTTCATCCAAAATTACAGGTACCTGAGAAGACTGTCCAAGTAAGGAACCATAATTTTTTCCAACATCAGTATCTGTAAGTATTTCAGAAATTGTAATTTCTTTGGTAGAATTCAACGGAATAAATTTATGATTTCTATTAGCAGTAGTGTAAACTAAAGGAAATGAAATTTTATCTAAATCATGAATTCCAATAGAGGACTTTTTTCTTTTCCTTCCTACACCAAAATGAAGATTCTCTTGCATGGTCATCAATTGTTTGATTGTTTTATCATCAATTTTTCCATTTTTTGCAATAATACCAGTAACAAAAGGGCGAATTTTAGATACTTTGGAATTTACAGAAATAGAATATCGGTTGGATTTTTTTACATCAAGTTTTACTGTACCTGTTTTAACACCAAGTAATCCTTGCAAACCAAGTGCAATTCCAAAATCAGTTGAATAGTCAGGTCTATTTGGACTATATTCAATTCTAACAAGATCTTTATTTTCAGATTCTATGTCTAATCCAAGAAATGGTAAGGAGTCAGAAATTTGTTTTTTGGTAACTTTGCCAACTAATTTTTGAAGTCCAGAGTAGGATAATTCAATTACTGGCACTTTGTTGCACCCCGTAACCAACCAAGATTATTGTTGTAAAATTCACGTACATCATCTAGATCATATTTTAGCATTGCGATTCGTTCAATACCTCCACCCCATGCTAAAACAGGCTTTGTGATGCCAAGAGGTTTTGTTACTTCAGGTCTAAAAATACCCATACCAAATAATTCAATCCACTTTCCTAATTTTTCATTATAAACCATAGTTTGGAGAGACGGTTCAGTGTATGGGAAAAAAGTGGGCCAAAACTTTATTTTTGTAATTCCAATTTTTTTATAAAATTCTCGTTGTATGCCCATTAAATTCCTCAAAGATGCATCTTTTCCAACAACAACGCCTTCAATTTGATTAAACTCTACAAGATGTTTGTAACTAACTTTTTCATTACGAAATACACGACCTAGGGAAAAAATTCGTGCCTCATCAGGTTTATTTTCAGCCAAATGTTTGATAGTTACACAAGTAGTATGAGTTCTTAGGACCATTTTTCTTGCTTCGTTAATATCCCATTGATATCTCCAATTATTTTTGTGGGATTGGGAAACATTTCTAATTTGTTCAGGCGTTCCAATTTTTTTGGCATTGATTTTATCCAGATAAAACGTATCTTGTAATTCCCTTGCAGGATGATCTTGAGGAGTAAATAAAGAATCAAAATTCCAAAAGCTAGATTGAGTCATGTTGCCAAGAATTTCAGAGAAACCAAGTGTGACAAATATTTCTCGAATTTCATCAATAGTATCTTTTAACGGATGAGTTCTTGCAACAAAAACTTCTGGAACTTTTGCTTCAACATCAATTTCACCAGTAGAATCCGAAAGTTTTATAGATTTTGCAGAGTTAGATAAAACAATTTCTCTAGTTTTAATAGTATCTCGGATAATAAAATCAGGTCTTTTCAAAAGTGTTGATAGATCATCATTATCAAGTTTATCTTGAGATAACTTTGAATCTCCAATTAGATTTAGGGTTTTTTCACCTGGAAGATTATCAGGTAAATTTTTGACAGATATTTCATCAGAAGAAGCCTCGACCCAGTTATTTTTTCGAGCTAATCCCATAGAAGGCCCAAAAACAGACCCAAGTTCTTTTTGAAGTTCAGATAATTTTTTAGGACCTGTTTTCAATAAATCAAGTAATCGTCTTTCAGGCAATCCCTTTTGAAACGATTCAAGTCCATTTTTACCTAAACTGAGCATATTTGTTTTAGTTTCACTAACGATTGCCAAATCTTTCAATTTGAGCCATTCAACACCTCTACGAATTTGATCAGGTGAGAGTTGAGTAGATTTTTCCAAGGTTTCAGGAGTTTGTTTTGGATTATCTTTTAGAGAGAGAATAATTTTTTTTTCAATATCATGAAAAACTTGCGACAATAGCAAAGAATCCGAAAAAGACTTTTTAAACCTTAACCTAATTCAAGATGAATGTCAGCTGATGACTTTATTGTAACTCCATGGCATGTTGAAGGTGATATTGACTATGATAAATTAATCAAAAAATTTGGAACTGAAAAAATTTCTTCAGAATTACTCGATAGAATCAGAAAAAACACAGGAGAAGAGCATTTTATGCTTAGAAGAGGTATTTTTTTCTCCCACAGGGAAATGGATAGAATCCTAGACGAGTATGAAAAAGGCAACAAATTCTTTCTATATACTGGAAGAGGGCCATCAGGGCACACCCATATCGGGCATTTGGTACCATGGATGTTTGCAAAATGGCTACAAGAAAAACTTGATGTTAATATGTACTTTCAACTTACAGACGATGAAAAATTTTATTCAAAACCTAATTTAACATTAGAGGAAACAAGTAAATTTGCATATGAAAATGCACTAGATTTTATTGCATTAGGTTTCAAACCAGAAAAAACAAAAATCATCATCAATACTAGAAATATTCAAACACTATATCCAATTGCAGCTCAAGTAGCAAAAAAAATTAATTTTTCAAACACAAAAGCAACATTTGGATTTACAAACGAAACAAACCTAGGTATGATTTTTTACACATCATTACAATCTGCGCCATGTTTTATTGAAGATAAACCAGTGTTAATTCCACTAGGGGTAGATCAAGATCCTCATTTTAGACTAACAAGAGATATTGCACCAAAACTTGGAAAGCAAAAACCTGCATTAATTCACAATATAATGATTCCGGCATTAGAAGGATTAGGAGGAAAAATGTCAGCATCAGATGAAAAAAGTACAATATACACAACAGATTCTCCAAGTGTAGTAGAAAAGAAAATTAACAAGTATGCATTTTCAGGAGGACAGCCAGACACTGAACAACATAGAAAACTAGGAGGTAATCCAGACGTTGATGTATCTTATCAATATCTCAGAATATTTTTTGAACCAAGTGATAAGAAATTAAAAGCAATTTATGAAGATTACAAATCTGGAAAATTGCTTTCAGGAGAATTAAAAGCAATTCTAATTGAAAAAATTAACGAGTTTCTTGTAACTCATCAAGAAAATAGAGAAAAAGCAAAAAACCAGATAGAACAATTTCTTTTTGAAAATAAATGAGAATCAATGTAATATGTGATGATAAATATGAGGCTCAAAAACTATCTAGCCTCATATTCATAAAAGATGGAAAAGAGACATACATCACAGCAGTATTGAATGTTATAAAAAACGAAGTGGTCATTTCATTGAAAGACAAATCAGTCCATAGTATTGTACTTCAAGATGAAACGAATATAGAAAGATTTGTAGATTTTATTCAATCAGTAATAGATAAAGAGCACAAGCTAGTTTCAACAAAGATTACAGAACAAGAAGTAGAAATTGTAAAGGAATAAGAGCTAAAGGGTAAAGATAGCATATATTCCAACTATACCAACCATGGCAATCATAGAAAGTCCTAATGCTTTAAAGTCACTGTTCATGCCTTAGGTTCAAAATTGTCATAATTAAAGTGTTAATCAATTATCAGGAATTCTCTTTTCCGGAAATTATTTCATCCCTTAACTGAGCGTGCATTGCGGCCATACTATCGTATGCGGAGATATCATGGCATGCCAATGGCAAAGCTAGACGAGAAGAAGATCAGGCGGTTAGTAAAATCAAGAGATGGTAAAGTCAGGAATTCTGAGATTGCAAGTGTATTGAAGATAACCGCACGAGGAGGGCAGCAAGCGCATTCTCAATACAAAGCGACAAGCAAGATTCCTGCACTCAAAACGCCAGGACGGCCAAGAAAGCCGATCACCAGTCATGAAATAGAACCAGTCAGGCAAGTCCGGGAAAAATTTCATACGAATGCACCGTACCTTGAGAAAATCATGCTCAAGTTGCACGATACCAAGATAAGCCGCAATCGCATTCACAGAATCATGCCAGATGAGGGACTCTCAGCAGGACAGCCGCGAAAGAAGATGAGAAGAAAACGGATCAGATGCGAACGCGAATACTCAAACTCATTGTGGCATACTGACTGGCATGCGATACGTGATTCACGCTGGGCAGGAAGGCAGCTGATTGCATTTGAGGATGACGCTTCACGGTTTATCACGGCTATGGCGTGCATGATAAAGCAGCAACTGTTAATTCCTCTGCGGTGCCATTGATGCAACAAAACTACACGGAAGGCCAGCTTCTGTGCTGCCTGATAACGGAAAACAGTTTGCATCAAATGTCAAACCGTCTGATCATAACAAGCCAGCAGACTTTGAGAAGCAGTTAACGAGAAATCATGCAAAACATTCTCACACAAGGATAAGACATCCACAGACAAACGGCAGGCTAGAAAAGTCCTGGGACATCCTTTAGTGCAAGATAAAATACTTTGAGTCCGCCGACGAATTCATGCACCGGTGCAATCACGTCAGAGTGCATGGTGCATTAGACTCGGATGGGATGGAGACGCCATCTGATGCATATTGTGTCAAAAAGACAACAAACGAAATGCTCATAGACCCTGAAATACTGTTGAGGAATCAATCATGAAGATGCCATGAAATAATTTTTGGAAAGAACATCAATTATCAGGAATGATTACAAAGATCATCTAGGAAGATATTTACTCTTTTTTGATTTAGATTTCGAGGTATTTTCTTTTGGTTTTGATATAGGTTGTCTAATTTCGTGACAATTTAGGCAAAGTACCTTTAATTCTTCTCTAGCAAGATCAGGTGATGAAATGTATTTACCCCAAGAAGAGGCTTCACCGCCACGGCCGTTAGTATCATAAGAGATATCATCAGATATTGGACTAATTCCTAAAGCTCGTTCATCTTTAAATCCACAACTAGCACAAGTTTTTCCGCCTAAAATTTCAAACAATTTTTCCTTTATAGTAGCATAAAATTTGTCTGAACCATTTGAGAGGAAACTTTCTCTTTTTTTGAGAAATTTATCATTTTTTGAGTTTCTAGATCTAGAGTTATCTTTACGAGATTCTTTATCATAAGATGATCTTGAATTTCTGTCATCTCTAGAGTATCTATCATTACTAGAACTATCAGGTTTATTTTTTCTAAAACAATCACTACAGTAAACAGGTTTGTCAGTTCTTGGAACAAAAGGGATTTGACATTCAACATTACAATCAGCACAGGTTACAGTTGTAGGTTCTCCTCTTCTGTCATCTCTAGAATTTCTAAAAGAACGAAACGTATCATTGTCTCGTTTAGAATATCTTCCAGAGTTTTTTCCACCAAAACTCTTGGATTTGTAGAATTTCATTATACTAGAAACTCAGAAGTATCGGATATAGATAGTTAGAGCTAGATTTTGTGCCTAGAAGAAAAAAAGCACTAGACTAGAGATTTATCCATTTCAGTAGACATTACTTCTTGAACTTTAAGAAAATAGAGTTTTGTAGAATACGGCATATCATCCAAGTTGTTATCAACTACGACCATAAAATATCTAACCGCACGTTTTGAAATATCTAAATTAAATTTCATTGTAAGTATAGGATCTTGATGAACTTTGATTTTATCTTGAAGCCAAGGAGGGGCCATTTCAATAGTTTCTTTGATAATTTTATCATACCAAAATGAGAGATTCTGTGGGTGTAGTCCTTGCTTAAGATTAGATACATCAGCATCTATTTGCTTCATCATATGATTGATGATCGTCATAAAGCCCAATCCAGAAATAGTGTTTTATTACAATTACTCAAAGTTCTACAAGCTACTTGTCAATTGATAACAAGTTTCCTTCGATATCAATTTCAGAATTTTTAATTCTAGTAGTAGACACTCTAGTACCATCTTGTGCTAAAAACATGGGAACAGTGATAATCTCAACAGGAGATAATTTTTTGTCTGATCTTAAATCATTTAGTATTTTTCCTTGATTACTAGTTTCATCACTAACAACTAAAGCCTCAACATCTTTCTCCAATACTGCAGGGCCAAAATCACTATCTAATTTACTAATTTGAAAAGAGGAATGTGGAAATTGTTTAGAAATAATTTTTGATAAATTGTTCATTCGTTGATCATAGTTGTTGGTAGGGATTTTACCTTTTTTTGCAGCAAGTGCATCACTAGTTAAACCAATAATGACCTTGTCAGAAATATCAAAAGCGTTTGAAAGTAAAATTAGATGACCCCTGTGAACAATATCAAAAGTACCGCCCATAGCAACAAGAGAGAATTGATGCATGTAGATACATAGAAGTCTTTGAAAATAAATCTATAACTGATCCTAAAACAGATCATTTAGTAAATTATTCATGACAATACAGATCTAAGAATAACATTGTTGAAGCATTTTTCATGATTCATAAAGAAATCTCAGATGCCCAATGGAGTACCATTGCACCGCAATTACCAAAACCTGCCAAAACAGGACGTCCAAGATGTGATGACAGGACGACAATCAACGGAATATTGTTTGTGTTGACTACCGGATGCAGATGGGCAGACATGCCAGACAGGTACGGCTCAAAATCCACTGCACATCTTCGATTCCAAGAGCTACAACAAAAAGGAATATGGAAGAAAATTCTCTCCAAACTAATAAAATCCGCACACAGGCAAGGCAGGATTGACCTCCAAAAAATTTCAATTGGCTCCTCATCGATTGCTGCCAAAAAAGGGGGGATAAAATAGGATATGACGGATTCAAGAAGATTTCAGGCACAAAAATACATGTTGCCGTAGAGCAAAACGGCTTGCCAATTTCGATTAGGACCAGTCCTGCAAACCAACATGACAGCACAAAATTCATTGATGTCATGGAAAACATTTCGGAATTTGCAGATGACGGCCTGATGCAGACAACTATCTCTGCATATGCCGATAAGGGGTACGATGCGAAACAAATTAGGAATTATCTCAGATGTTGCGAAATTGACTGTTGCATCCCGTACAAGAAGAACTCAAAGAGCATTGCACAAAACAGGAATCAAAGACGTTATGGCAAGACAAGGTTTGTCGTGGAACGATTCTTCGCATGGCTCAAATGCGGTTTTCACAGAACGGCAGTCAGATACGAAAAGAACTGTGATAGTTGTTTGGGATTTGCATACCTGGCATCAATCATGATGTATTGGAGGGTTTTAGGATAAGTTGCTATTAATTTACGAAAATTAAGATAAAGGGGCCCTTATCAGCAATTGGGATATGACTTCTATCCCAGACGAATGTTTCAATAAAAAAGAGTCCTTTATTTTCAGGAATCCAATCCATGGTTTGTAGTTGGGTGCCAGATCCAATGAATCGTCCATCATATTTTGCCAGATATTCAACTGCACCTGTTTCAGAATTTTTGATTTGAACATAATATGTGTAAGGAGTTTCATTAGTATTTTGATCAGCGGCAAATTGTATCCAAGTTTTGCTTTCTATGTATACGGTAGAATCAACTGGCAATTCAGAAATTTTGTTTCCCTTAACATCAGTTATAGCAACATCAGAAATCCGTACTAACTTTGTTAAAGATTGAGGGATAGGAATTTCAACATCAATGACATCTGAATAAAAAATATTAGATTCAGCAAATAACAAAAATCCTTTTGATTCTACATTTATTATCTCATCAAGATCAAAAGAAACCTCAGCATTTGATTCTACATCACCAAGTTCAATTGTAGAAATGCCAAGAATTCTAGGAGGTTCAAAACCATCATAAAAAGCAAGATAAACATTTGTGTTAGAACTTGGGGCGCCACTATTTTTCAAAACCCCTGAAAATTTGAATGAATTATCTAAAATAACATTACTAGAATAGACTGTAAGTCCTTTTTGTTTTCCTATTGAAGAATCAAATCCTAAAAGAGAAACAGATGCTTCAGTGATGAGAGGGTTAGGGGTTTGGGAACGTATTGCATATGGAGACGTACCATCAGATGGAATTACTTCAAGAATGGTGTTACCTCCCACAACTTCTAATGGAGCAGAAGTAAATTCATCAAAAAAGTTTACTTGGATTCTAACATTAGTTACAGGGGTTAAAGGAGCATTATTTTCAACCATGCCAACTACGACAGTGTATCCTTCTGAATCCCGATAGACAAATGGAGTATCATTACTAAGTGATACAGAGAGAGTTGGTGCATTATCAGAATATTCTTGAGAGAATGCTTGAGAGAAGGGTATCAAAACTAAAATTAAAGATACACTCAAAATGATTCTCTTCATGTTAATGTCTTTGAGAAAAGGGATTAATTTCGTATAACATAACATATAGTGAACAAGAAAGGTAACAACGTTTAACCTAGTTTACACTAGGAAATAATAAAAATATAATAAAAAGAGATGTAAATTTTAACCTCTCTTTGCGGTAATTGCTAGCCAGTAAATTAATCCTGGAGCTAAACCTACAATGAGTGGAATAAATACGGGCCATCCATCTACTGCACTTGCCATGAAAAAAAACGTAAACTTATCCTATTTAAATCCATCCGGCAGTCTGAAATCCAGCGCAGATCGGAGTACTTTGGAGTGGACCGGACGGAATTTGAATCCGTGACCCCCCGCGTGCAAGGCGGGTATACTACCAGGCTATACTACCGGCCCACGTAAAGAATGGTCAATGTGTGGATTTTAATTGTTGTCTTCTTGGCAAAGATTTTATTTGAAAACAAGATCGTCTCTCCATGGTACTTTTAGAATCACAGATTAAATTAAAGGCAGAAGACACTGCACCAGATTTTGAATTATTAGGAATTGATGATAAAAAACATTCTCTAAATGATTATAGTAACTACAAAGGAATTTTGATAATTTTCATGTGTAATCATTGTCCATATGTCAAAGCTAAAGTAGATGCACTTAACGAACTATATGAAAAATTCGGTAAAGAGATTGCAATCATAGGAATCAATAGTAATGATTCTACAGATTATCCAGAAGATAGTTTTGAGGCGATGAAACAAACAGCAAAAGAGAAAGGGTTTGGATTTGATTATCTAGTAGATGAAACACAAGAAATTGCAAAAAAATATGGTGCAACGTGTACTCCAGATCCATTCTTGTTTAATGCACAAAAGCAACTAGTTTTTCATGGAAAAATAGACAATGCTATGAAACCAGGTGATGAGGCAACAGAAAAGACAATGATCCTCAACATGGAGAGATTGATAGCTGATGAAAAAATTGAAAAAGATTTTGACCCGTCAATTGGATGCTCAATCAAGTGGAAAGAAAATTAGACTTAAATGAGTCAAGCCTAGAGATTTGTTCGTGGGCTCGTAGCTCAGCTTGGCTGGAGCGTTCGACTGATAATCGAAAGGTCATGAGTTCGAATCTCATCGGGCCCACTGCCCACCATGGGATTAAAGTAAGGATGGAGATAAAAAACATCCAATGAAGATGCAACTGATTTCACTCTGCGTTTCCGGTCACATCAATCGACGTGGCACTTTGGAGGTGACAATTGAAAATCTGATCACGTTAAGAAACGGCGCGGAGGCATCCACAAGAATCAGGCATACCTTATCCTATGATCAGTTTCATGACCCGACAAAATCCATCATATATGCAGACGGTATTTGGTATTATTCTGACGACTATTCAATTCGCACCAAAACTCCAATCACTGGCAAAACACCGATACGCTTCGATTGCGATTATGGATCTGGAATCGATGCATTTGATAATGTTGGATATCACTTTTACCTTGCTGGAGTGATGTTGACTTTTGATAAGGCGGGATTTATCTGGGCACCGTCAGATTCAGCATTTGGCGAGACTTGGGATTAGAGATGCAGACAGAGGCGATGAGACAGAAATGGCAGAGGAGAAGGGGATTCCCCAGGATTCATGCGGCGGGAGATGCAAAATCAAGGCAGATAACATGTCCTGAAATTACAGATGACAAATCACATGATTCAAAACGTTTCATACCCTTGGTTTGAGCAATCAAGACAATCTGGCACGGCATCTAAGACTCTGGCTGATGACGCGCATGGCACAAAGGACGGTTTTTCATATCTGTATCATGAAAATATCATTCCAGGAATCAAGGCTGGAAGGAATTCGTCAGCTGACACTGGCTGTCATCCAAAAAGAAGATCTGTCTTGGCACAGTTGCACGGTTTGGATCTGTGGAAGGGAGCTGCAAGCCATGGTGACAGGCGGATTGCAGAGTCAGTATCTTCTGCATTCAGAAGAATGTCTGGCGGGCATGTCGCATCGCACAAAAGAAAAAACATGGTTCATGAATTGAGGATAAAAGTCTGTATGATAAAATGATTGCGATGCAACAATGAAATCAAAACAAATTCAGACAATCAAGGAATGCTGGGGGTTATTTGATGCTAGGAAACACAGCATTTTATGAAAATACAATAGAAACAAATCCAAATTATTACTTAATTTACAAAGATAAAGCTAGACTTTTTTTGTATTAAATGGAATTGGTAAAAGTAAAGAAAATTATGAATTATGGAAAAAAGTGGATGGGGATAGTGACAAATCAATTGAAAAAGAGATAGAGATTCGACAACGAAGAAGTGATTGCAAAACTCATCCCAAAACCCAGATTTCCATTACAATTTAGATATCCTTACGACTGGAGATGAGTTTGAAAATTTGAACTGTATTTTACTGTTTTTTAGTTTTAGGATGAGTTGGCAATATCCATCCATGGAAAAAACTGCAAGAATACTATGAAAAACATAAAGAAATTAGCGTTAAAGAACAATTAAATTTCAACGAAAACACAATGCAAAATTCAGATGAAATGGAGAGTTTAAAGGAACAGCAAAATCAATATCAGAAAAAATTAAATGAAATTGATGATTATGTATCAAAACTTCGAGAAAAACAAAGAGAGTTAGAATAACAAATAAAATTTGAAAGAGAAAAAGAAGTCTATAAGGGAAAAGGATTTAGTAAATTCACAGACTTTATCTCAAAAAAGAATGAAGAATTAAAAGAACATTCCAAAAATATTTTATCTAAAAAAATATCGGAATTGGAAAAAGATCAAATAGAACATAGTGTTAAAATATCTGAAAGTCATATTTGCAAGAAAAAAGTTAATGAAATTCAAGAAACAATCAGCAGGATAGAGAATACAACTAAGGGTAAAAAAATACAAAATAACACACGGTTAATTTATGAAGAAAATGAAGACATTAAGGAGGAACAAATTCTAACATAACAAACAAGAGAAAATAAAATGAAAATGATAAAGAAAAAAGACACTTTAATTGAACAGGCAGAAAAGATCAAAGCCGAACTTGGGGAATTAGAGAAGAAAAAGAAAGGTCTAGACTCCTTAAATCCAAAAAAGAGCCGTAAAAAACAAAGCGGAACCTGTAAAGGAATATGTAAACAATTCAAAGCTAAAAGGCCTCTTGACGGAAAACGATACGAAGCAGGACAAATGCGTTGTCAGATATGTGAAATATTCATAGGTTTCAAGGGGGCACACACAAAAAATGGCTTGCCTGCAACCAAAGATTCTGATGGTGTGTATTGCAATTGTTGTAATTACAAAGTCAGGAAAAATCCTAGGAATAAAATTTACAAAGAAAAACTAAGAGAATCAAAAGAAGGTAAACAGAATGAAAGAAAAGACGTAATAGAATTAGATATAGATAAAATTAATAGATTAATTTCAGAGTCGTTAAGACTAATTCGAAAAAATTCTGTTGGAATTTATGAAAAAAGTTTATTGGAAGAATTAAAGATTTCCGATGAAGAATTTCAGCAAATACTTCCAAGGTTATTGAGACTAGATGACATAATAGAAGAGATTGGGGATTGGAATACATTTTCAAAAAAAGTGTTAAGATCTGTTAAAGTTAAAGAAGAATCAAAACCAAGAATAATTTCAAAAAATATTTCCACAAACATACCTAGAGATTACAATGAAAGAAATGAAATCAAAAACATATCCAACTCATCCTAAAACCCTCCAGTACATCATGATGCATGCCAGACATGCAAACCCCAAATAATTCTCACAGTTCCTTTCGTATCCTACTGCTGTTCTGTGAAACCCGCACTTGGCCATGCAAGGAACCGTTCCACGACAAACCTTGTCTTGCCATGATGTTTCTGATTCCTGTTTTGTGCACTTTTCTTTGAGTTTCTTTTGTACGGGATGCGGCAGCTGATTCCATGATATCTCAGATAGTCTCCGATGTATTTTGCATCATAGCCCTTGTCTGCATATGCAGAGACAACTGCACGTCCCAAATCATCACCTCCCAGTTCTGAAATGTCTTCCAACACGTCAATGAATTTCGCACTGTCATGCCCATTTGCGTGACTGGTCCTAACTGAGATCGGCAGTCCCATCTTATCCACTGCGACATGAATCTTTGTGCCTGAAATCTTCCTGAATCCGTCATATCCTGTTACGTTGCCCCCTTTTTGGTAGCAATCGATGAGGAATCAATTGAAATTTTTTGCAGGTCAATCTTTCCTTCCTTGCTTGCTTGTGTGCGGATTTGATCAATCTTGGCAGGATCCTTTTCCAGATGCCCTTTTGTCGCAGTTCCTGAAACCGCAGGTGTGCAGTGGATTTTGAGCCGTAGTTGTCTGGCATGTCTGCCCATCTGCATCCGGTAGTTGACACAAACAAAACTCCGTTGATTGTTGTCCTGTCATCACATCTCGGACGTCCTGTTTTGGCAGGTTCTGGTGATTGCGGTGCAATGGTAGCACTCCATTGAGCATCTGAGATTTCTTTATGAACCATGAAAAATGCTTCAACAATGTTTTCTTGGATCTGCATTGTCATGAATAATTTACCAAATGATCTGTTTTAGGATCAGTTAATGGAAGAAATCAGTGTAGAGAAACTAAGGGATATCGTAGATGCGCATTGGAAAGGATTTGAAAAGATTATGCAGTAAATGAAAAAGTGTCTGATCTTGTCTCTTCCCCATTTTCTGCTGTAATGGTGTATTTACCAGAAGTTTCCCATCCAGGACCACCTGCAATAGCCAATGTAGAATAAGAACCATTACTCTTTACAGAAACCTGTTCTGTCCAAACAAGATCATTACTTTGATTTGAAATAGACAAGGTTACAGTTCCAGAAATATTTGATTCGCCATTAATTGAAATAAGATCTTTTTGTGCATAAGATGACGAATCAATTTGAACATACAGTGTATCTGAAATAGTAGGTGTAAATGAAAATAGGTCAGTAGCACCGGCATATCCAACTGCAGATGCAACAATTACAACCAAAATAATTCCCAAAATTACCTTAGGATTTTTAATTTTAGAAGAACGTACATTTGATGTTACAGATTGTAATGTTTGAATATTTTGAACAGTTTGGGTTTCTGGAATAACAACATCAGGTACTGTCGAGGGTTCTTCAACAGGGGCTGGAATAGCTTCTGGTTTTCTACCAAGATGCTTTTCTGCTAATTTTTCAACATAATTTCTTTCATAATTACTAATGACCTCATCGTTTTCACAAGCTCTACATATTTGCTTGAGAATTCTATCATCACCAAAATCCTTGTCTAAAAGAGCCTTTACGTCATCAAGCAATGGATCAGTCATGTGTATTTTCTCACTTATTGATTATTTATGAATACCTTGTTTAAGATTATTAAGAAATTCTTTTGAAGTAAAAAAGATCTAATATTTTTATAAAATAATCCTAGAAGTCTAAGAAGAGCATACTTTTTGGGCCTGTATTATCACAGTTCGAATATAGTCTTTAGCAGTAGAATCAGATACACCCATCTGTTTTGCTCTTTGATAAAGAATGCTTTCTTGAGGATTAGTCAAATAACACTTTAAAAGATAATTGAGTCTATGAGATCTTTTTTCGTCACTTTTCATAATTCTCTTTTTTTTGGAGATTAAAAAGGACAAAGGATTATGAAATAACCAAAGAACCAATAGTATCATAAAATCATGATAAAAACATATGATCTCTTTTAAACAATAGTAAAAAAGAAATGAAAATGAAACGAATTGAAGCAACTATTCAAGGAAACAAAATAGGTCCAGTATCTGATGCAATTAATGATCTTGTAGGAGGATTTACCGTTCTAGAAGGTAATGGCAGAGGATCGGGAGCAAGACAAGAAATTAGATCAGGTAGAGGAACAGGTACAATTACTGCAGAATACAACAAAGTCGCAACCATTAGTACAGTTGTAGATGATAGTATAGTAGAACAAGTATCTACAGCAATTGCAGATGCAGCTTTTACAGGAAAAGGCGGAGATGGCATTATAACCATAGTAAATGTTGAAAGCGCTTTAAACATAGCATCTAAAAAGACGGGTTCAGAAGCCCTCTAATCATTTTCTTTTATTAAATTAAAGATCAACATCACAATTATACAGCAAGCTTTTGTAGAATATGGCTTTTCTGGAGATTGCCACTGTTTTACCTGCAACTCATCCTGCACCCTCCAACATACCATGGTGCGTGCCATGCACGCAAATCCCAGATAGCTGAGACCCGGGCATAGTCGATTGCAAAAATAATTCTCAGCACCTCTCCCTGTGGCAGCACGTCACCCTCTTTACAATTCCCGGATTCCCTTATCTCGTCAAGTGGCAGCTCATACGTCCGGGGTGGCAGCACGTCACCCTCTTTACAATTCCCGGATTCCCTGCTTTTGTTATGCAGCTGTGACATGCCGCAAGTCGATACGCCGGCACGCAGACCGGTACAAATGGTTTCACGCCGTCAAGCCCCCTCGCATGCACGTTCTAATGTCGAGCGTGTCTTTGAATGTTTCAAACAATGGTTCGGTTGAAGCCCTTCTCCGCGAATGCAAATCCCGTCCCGTTGCGGGATTGTAAGACTCCGCAGGCCCGATTCTTTCTGGCGTGGCAACGCTGGTATCGTTTTATCAGGGCAATCAGCCTCAAGCGTCCTTTATCGCCAAACCGATGCAGCGGTTTGTCATCATGCATGCCGGATCACATAAAACATCCGAGGCAGGTAGTCCGCAGGCGGTTCGGCGATTCCGCAATACGTTTTGCCGCCAGAGACATTAGCAGTTGAGACATATGCAGGCAGCGGAATAGCCGGTTTGCCAGTGCTACAACTCATGTCCAGTCTGTACACGAACACCCAGGGGCTCTTTGGCTTGGGGAAACCCCGCCTGGCATCAGCATCAGTTCCTGAGGTGGGCAAATGATTGTTCCTCGTCTCTGGTCTGTGCCATACTGGACAGTCTGCTTTTGGCATCGAACTGCCAGCTGACGCAGATGCGTCATCGACTGGTTTCTCGGAGACATGCAGGTTTCCCATATTATTCATCATATCGCCAACTGGCAGAACACGTAACCGCCTGTCAGCGGTTCTTCTGTTTGGAATCAGAGTCAGCCTGCAAGCCTTGAGCAATTTGTCATCCATGTCCCTAGTCGAAAGAAGACATGATGAGATGTGTTGTTGCCTGGAAGTCCCATCCATGATTTTATGATGAACATCTGGGGCATCAGAACGGGCGAATGGGCATGGCCTGCCAGGTCTGGCTGCGTCCTCATACAAAGACAGCATTCCCACCAAAGACAAAACACCGATAAGGAATGGTTCAGATAAAATCTTGCCGGGGATTTTTACGTTCATGTTGTACTTTGTCGAACAAATAACAATCTGATCAACTTTATTTCATGGTAACAGCTTTGGATCTCACATTCTGATTATTTTCATGATTAATTGGAGTCAATACAATGAGAAACTAGTCAGAAGAGGCGAGATCATAATGTCATTTGATGTTATTGACAGCTGGCATAAAGAACTAGAGGTCATGAATCACAACAAAAGAGGCAGAAAGTTTGACTATCATGATTCGTTCATGAAATTATTGGGTCACGCCAGAGCATGCTTTGGATTGCCGTTCAGGCAAACTGAAGGAATGATTCGCGCATATTGCAGTAGAATTCCGTCTGTTCCTGATTTCACATCAATCCGCAAACGGGTAAACAGGCTTGACATTACAATCGATGATTCTGCAAATGATTCTGATAATGAAATCATTCTGGCAATAGACAGTACTAGAATCAGGGTTGCAAACAGGGGTGAGTGGATGAGATAGAGATTGCACATGAGGCGCGGATTCTTGAAAATTCATGCTGGTGCTGATGTGAAATCAAAAAAGATTCCTTCACTGAAAATAACTGATGATCATTTCCCATGATGCCGCACATCTGCCTGGACTGGTAGCACAGGCATCATCTCAGAAAGGAAATGTGATAAAAGTTCTAGCTGATGGCGCATATGACTCGGAGAACAATTTCTCATATTTGTATCACGACACAGAAGCGATCTCTGCAATCAAAGTTAGAAAGACATCATCAATCAAAACAAAACGTCATCCTGGAAAGAAATCAGTTCCGGCTCAAATTTTTAATTACGAGTCGTGGAAGCGCAGCGTAAGCTATGGGGACAGATGGGTTGTTGAATGTGTGTTCTCAGCACTCAAGAGAATGTCTGGCGAGTATGTCATGGCGCACAAGAAAAAACACGTGATAAAGGAACTGGAATTAAAAGTGCAACTGTACAATCTGTTTGCAAGTGCTTGAGGGAATGAAATTAGAAATCAGTTGGAAATGATTTGTTCGACAGAGTATCATGTTGCGATGAAATAACATTGTAAGGATCCTTAGTTTTTTCCATTTGAATAATTTGAGAATTGACTCAAATTAGAATTAGTTATGCCCAAGTCTCAACTATCTGGGATTTGTATACATCGCATGCATCATGATCTATTGGAGGGTATTAGAATGACTTTAATATGTACTACTCCAATCACAGTGGTTGCAACACCAACAACCCACTGACACCGATAGATAACCTTAATACATGCCTACTTTAATAATTATAATGACAAAAGTGATGAGCAAATGGGCTCCTGCAAGGAGCCACACATGACATCCGATTGGGCCATCGAATTCAATCGCAAGTACCCCCACCAATTTGGTTCCGCTTGGAAGAAAAAAATGCTCGGAATGTCAAAAGTAACATCTACACTCCATTTATCTTATGGACAAGATGGATCAAGGCATGCAGATCAGAGCCTCAGATGATGAGAAAACGTTTTTAAAAAAACGCAAAAAACAAAATCAGAAGATATGGCAAGTTGGGATATATAGCGACGATAAAAAGTCCATGAACATTTTTGCAGGATTTCTAAAGATATAATCTGCAATACTGTGTTGCACAACTAAGTAATTTTTCTTACAGTTTACACTAATGAAGTATTTGAGACTTGGGCATAATGGTTTACAAAAATAAGGTCTAAAATAATTCAACAGCAAAGCATTCTCTTTACAATTCTTGGATTCTCTGCACCAATCATGCAATTGCAATGCGCTGCCAACTGATACGCCAAAACGCAGATCAGCACAGATGATTTCACATTGCATAATCCCTTTACGGGAACTGTTCTGATGCCAAGCGCGTCTTTGAATATCTCAAAGAGCGGTTCAATTGAAGTCTTTCTATCCGCATACAACTCCTGACCGATCGCAGAGTCGTAAAATTCCACAAGCTTGATCCTTTCCGGGGGCGTACGCGGGTATTGCCTTATCGGAGTAACCAACCTCAGATGCTTTTTGCCGCACGAATCATGCAGTTTGGAATCATCGTATACAGGATCTACCAAAATATTTCGTATGATTCCTGAAAGTGATTCTATCAATGCATCAAACGTCCTGCCATCATGAATATTCGCGGTACTGACACCGGCGGACAATGGAACAATCAACTTGCCGGCGCTACAACTCATGTGCAGATTATACCCGAATATCCAACCCTTTGATTTGGAGGATTATCCCCATCTTGCATCCGTATCAATTCCTGAAATTGGCAAACGATTATTCTTCATGTCGGATTTGTGCCATACAGGGCCATTTGCTTTTAGCATCGAACTGTCCACTGATGCAGACGTGTCATCAGCCATTCCTTCTGATACGAACAGATTTCCCATCGTCCCGATGATGTCCCCAACGGGCAGGTTCTGAAATCGCCTGTCAATAGTACGTCTGTCTGGGATTTGAGTCACTCTGCAGACCTTGGACAATTTGTCATCGTTGCATTTGATTGATAAAAAATAATGAAGTGTGCTGTTGCTTGGAATTCTCATCCGAGATTTTATGATGAATAATTGCACCATCAGAACAGTTGAACAGACATACGGTCTGCCAGGTCTGAATATCTCCTCATACAGAGACAATGTTCTGACCAGATACAAAACACCGATAAGAAATGACTCTGATAGAATCTTGCCGGGGATTTTTACATTCATGCTGCAATGAAATGATATTGCAAGGATCCTTGGCTTTTTTCATTTGAATAGTTTGAGAAACTGATTAAAAATTAGGATTAGTTATGCCCAAGTCTCAGATAGATCTTGCATAATTGTAGATGTGAACAGATCTATCCTACTTTTCTGTTCATGCTCAAAAATATCATCTGGTTTTATTCTTATATCTTCATCTGAATAATTTGTTTTGAGTCTTCTTTCATATCCCATATTGGTAAGAATTTCTGCTAAATTATCAAAATCACTTTTATTTTCTACTACTATGTCACAATCTTTTGTACTATCTTTTAATGATTTCATTCTCATATTTTCACCACCAAATAGGTATATTGTTTTTGATTCTTGTAGTTCATCACTAATTTCTCGAAATAATAAATTACTAGGTTTTGGTAATGTGTATTTTTCAATTGGTATATCATATAATTTTGCTTTGGATAGAAATTCATTCCACGGTAAAAATAGATCTGTATTTTTCAATTGTTTTCTGCGTATGTAGGCTTCAATATCTATCCAAATTTTAGATATTCCTAACTCTGATGCTTTTTTTCTTAATTGAAGAATATCCATCTTATCTTTATGTTTTACATAAAAAACAATAGCTATCAATAATTCCATTTTATTTTTTGAATAATTTGCAGCAAAAACTGCATGTAACAGTACATCTTGTATTTCTAAATCTTCTTTTTGTTCACAAAAATAATCATGTGTAGTTTGATATTCTATATCCAACTCATCTCAAAACTGATCATTTAGTGAAATTTTTACGATCATCCTGATCTAACAATTGCCGAACATGACTAATTTTCATGCAATTTCAAGAATTGACTGACTGACAAACAACGGGACATGATAAAGCCACACATTCCAAAACCTGCCAAGACGGGCAGACCAAGAGACGATGACAGAAGAACCATCAACAGAAGAACCATCAACGGAACAATCATCTGCGTCTTGATATCCGGATGCAGGCGGAGCGAGATGCCAACAAAATATGGCGATGACTCTACTGCAGACAGAAGACCAGACTCTTGGCAGCAAAAAGGAGTCTGGAAGAGGATCCTATCCGGTTTAACCAGAACAGCTCACAAGCAAGGAAAGTCAGTCTGCAAAAGATGACATCCGCTGACTCCTCTACAATCCCTGCCAAAAAAAAGGGGGCAGCGTAACAGGATATGGCGGATTCAGGAGGATTTCAGGCGCAAGGATTCACGTTGCCGTAGGGCAGAACGGGTTTCCAATCTCAATCAGGACCAGTCCTGCAAACGTTCATGACAGTGCAAAGTTTGCAGATGTCATGGAAGACATTTCGGAATTTATGGATGATGATGGCACCATCAAACAGATTGCCTCAGTTTATGCTGACAGGGGAGGATATGGCAGTACTGCCATTAGAAGCTATTTGAAAAATAGAAATTCAATTGCACGTATTCCACTTAGAAAGAATGGCAAGTCATCGGAGAGAACAAATCGCACAAGAAATATAATTCGGTTCGATGCGTTGCGGAGGGATTATTCTTTGGCTGGCTCAAAAACGGATTTCACAGGACAGGAATCAGATGTGAAAGGAGATGTGAAAACTGTCCTGCGTTTGTCAGTATTGCGTCATTCTTGATGTATTGCAGGGTTTTGAGATGAGTTGATAGTAAAAACTATGGACGACAAATTAATTCAAAATATTCTTTCAATTATTCCTCCACAGATCAGATTTATGCCATTTTCAACAGAAGTGTTAGAGCCTACTCGTCAAACAAAATATCAATTAATTCAGATCCCAAGTAAAGTGCAACCAAAGTTACAATCAAGTTATGTTACAATAAATCCAGATTCGTTACCAACTTCAAAAATCAAGCAAGCAAAAGATATTGGAATCAAAAATATTATTGAATTAATCAAGGACAATAATCAAAAAGAGATATTCAAACTCCATAAAGACTTTGAAAAAATTACATTACAAGTATCTAAAATTAAGCGAGTTAAGGTCAAAGATATTTTTGATAAAGAGAAATTTGAAAGATTATCTGAAAATAGAAAATTTAACATGTTGTTACGAAATGTAAAGAGTCTATATTCAAGTCCAGCTTTTAATCAAGCATCTCCAAGAACTATATTAACAATAACGAAAGGAACTTTGAGAATTATTAAAAAATCTTTGAAATCACATGAAAAAAATAATCTTGGTAAATCTGATTTTGAAAAACTGATGTCTATTTCAAAGATTTTGTTAGATTGTTTGCATTACATTAATCAATTAAGTGAAAAGAAAATGGGTGACACAATACAATTAGAAATTGAAAATGAAATTGAAAATATAGAATCCATATTGAAACAATATCCTCAAATGGAATTAATGGTGCAAGAATATGAATTCAATCCGTATAATTATTTTAAAGCTATATGTGAAAGTGTTGTATATTCAGTGTATTCAATGACATTATTTGCTTTAGGTCGCAAATGGTGGTAAGAGAAAATAATTGTGAGATACAAACAATAAATTTTTGAAAAACAAATTTCCATTCATTGCCAAATGCAACACATCTTCATGAAATTTCAAGAACTGGCAGACTCACAATGGAATGCAGCTGTACCATATCTTCCAAAACCTGCCAAAACAGGAAGACCCAGAGCAGATGACCGAACCGCAATAAACGCAGCAAAAAGGAATCTGGAAGAAGATTCTGTCTGGTTTAATCAGAACAGCTCATAGGCAAGGAAAAATCAACCTGCAAAAGATGATATCCGTTGATTCCTCAACAATCCCTGCCAAAAAGGGGGCAACATAACAGGATATGACGGATTCAAGAAGATTTCAGGCACAAAGATTCACGTTGCCGTAGATGGCAACGGTTTGCCAGTATCAATCGTAACGAGTCCTGCAAATGTTCATGACAGTACAAAGTTTGTAGATGTCATGGAAAACATTTCAGAGTTTATAGATTATGATGATGGTACCATCAAGCAAATTATTTCAGTTTATGCTGACAAGGGATATGACAGTACAACCATTAGAAACTATTTGAAAAATAGAAATCTAATTGCATGTATTCCGTTTAGAAAGAATAGCAAATCATCAGAGAATAAACCGCACAAAAAATATAATTCAGTTCGATACGTTGTGGAGAGATTCTTTGGTTGGCTCAAAAACGG
The DNA here is from genome assembly GCA_963422575.2 of Candidatus Nitrosopumilus sp. Classification (GTDB taxonomy): domain Archaea; phylum Thermoproteota; class Nitrososphaeria; order Nitrososphaerales; family Nitrosopumilaceae; genus Nitrosopumilus. The sequence goes on from CAXXKU010000001.1 coordinate 445,095, forward strand.
ATTTCACAGAACAAGAGCCAGATATGAAAAGAGATGTGAAAACTATCTTGCATTTGTTAGTATTGCATCATTTTTGATGTATTGCAGGGTTTTGAGATGAGTTGGATAACAGAGATGAGGATGCTTTCTCATTATTGCTTGATTATGTGTTAGTGGTGAATAATTGATAATCGCCAAATTATAATATTTGATAGTTGGAAAGAAAAGAACAGTTCTCATGGAGTGACAGTGTCATTTAGAAGTGCTCCCTCTCTACCGACTTCAATCTGAGGAGGACCTCTCTCTAGATGCCATTTTTTATTATCCTCCAATGTCATCCATTTACAAGTATCCATGTCGATAACATGAGTTTCAGTTTCATGGGATTTCCATGCACCAAATGCATTGGGTTTGAATCCCACAATACAATAATAATTTATGATAGGCAAGTCATTATCAAGAGTACGCAAATATACAGGAGTAACAATGAATAATAAAATTAAAAATACAACAACTGAGACGCCAATCAAAATTAGAATATGATTTGATTTCATGATGTATTATTATAATATAATACTATGATATTTAACAATCATTTCTCAAAAATAAAAAAAGAGTTCTAGTTAAGAACTACTGTGACACCCATTTGAGATGTGATGTTGTCGATTGGTGTATGATAAGTACCCCACCAGTCATGTGTTGTACTTATGCCATAAAGATCTGATCTGTCATTCTTTTCAACAACTGGTCCCCCACTATCTCCATGTGTAAGTGGTGCAGTAGTTCTGACTAATCCCTTATGATATTCTCCTTCTAGTGAATTTAACACAGACACATTAATTGCTGATACTTGGCCAAAGTGAATTCCACCTGCTTGTCCAGAGCCCATAATGTAGTCATTTTGTTGTTGGGAGGCTTGAGTTGTTCTTTTAACAATATGTGTAGAAGGTACGTCATAGACTTCATTGTTTGTCAAAGATGAACTTGCTTCAATCCATGCACAGTCACAATAAGTACCCCAATACATTTTCTCAGCTTTTACAGTTCCAATATTGTGATTTGAAAAGTCTTTAACACTAGAATTGACTAATCCATCAGCACAATGGCCTGCTGTTATCCAACCCCATATTGAACCTTTCTTAGCTTGGAATCCAAAAGTGCAAGGTGGTTCACTAGCTACTCTGATGTAATTTCCACCAATAAGGGGAGTACATTCTTTTTGGGTACAGCTTAAAGTCGATGCAACATCAGAATATACCGTATGCCAGTTGGCTTTTTTTGGCATAATCGTGTCTAACTGATTAATTACTGAATCAATATTGGTATCGTTGACTAGATTTTGATTAATTCCAATTTGGATTTCTTTACTAGTTATATCAATTCCAACTGAAGTGACATATTGCATCACATCAGAATTCAACAATCTTGCTTCAAATTTCTCTTGTTGTTTGAGGAGTTTGGATAGTTGTCTTTGTGGAATATCTTTATTGCGATTTTCACGATCTATGCTTTCTGCCTCAACCTTGATTTCATCGAGTCGTTTGTCGATCTTTTGTTTTTCATCTTGGCGTTTTTCAGATTTAGCTTTTTCCTTCAAAACTTTTTCTTCAGCACCAAGTGCATTCAATTTATTTAAGACCTTTTTACGTTCATCTTTTTCAAGGGTTCTCTCTACTGTTTTGTCTCTCGGGTTTTTCTTGTCTGTCTGAGCTTCTGCAAAATCCATCGTACTAAAGGGACAAATCATTGCAGCAATCAAAGAGGCAAACAATATTGTCTTTGTTTTGTTTGTAATGTTTTTCATGTTCTTATTTCTCATACTTTCATAATAAGCATATAACTCATCCCAATACTTTCCAGTACATCATAATACATGCCAAGTAAACTGACCCAAGACAGTTCTCACAGTTCCTTTCGTATCTTATCGCAGTCCTTCTGAACCCGCATCTGAGCCAAGCAAGGAATCCCTCGACGGCAAACCCTGTCTTGTTGCAGACATTTTGCCGGTTCCCTGGCACAGTGAATTTGGAATTTTTCTTGTAGGGAATGTAGCATCCAATGGAATGACATCTGCAATAATTCCTGATGTATCTTGCATAGTATCCCCTGCCTGCACAGACTGTCGAAGTTTCCTCTGCCATGGATCCATCCAAATACTCTGAAATATTTTCCACGGTATCGATGAATCTTGTACTGTCGTGCTCATTTGCAGGACTCGTTATGACAGATACTGGCAAACCGCTGCCATCTACGGCAACATGTATTTTTGTGCCTGAAATCTTCCTGAATCCGTCATATCCCGTCACGTTGCCCCTTTTTTGTTGCGTGCTGATGAGGAGTCAGCGGATATTTTTTTCAGGCTGATCTTGCCTTGCCTGCGTGCTGTTTTGATTGGTTCGGACAGAATTTTTTTCCAAACCCCTTTTTTCTGCGGATCCTGGAACCTTCTGTGCGCCGATGATTTGGAACCGTACCTTGCAGGCAGGCCAACCCGCCTGCAGCCTGTAATCAGCACAGACATGACTGCGTTTACTGCGGTTCTGTCGTCACTTCTTGGCCTTCCAGTTGCTGCGGGTTTTGGCAGATGTGGTGCAACTGTATTCTGTTGCGAATCTGTCATTTCTTGAAATTTCATGAAGATGTATTGTATTTGGCAATGAATGGATCCGGATGATCATCAGAAATTGTCTGAATGGTTGGTTTTGGGATCAGTTGTTTATCAATAATTGATGATATTAAAGTTTGGGATCAAAAATTTTCAAATTATAGCATTCTTGTAATTTTGCACTCATGCTGATCATTATATACAGATTGCCCTCAATGGATTGTAAAAAGGGGGATTGCTTGCAGAGCAGTTGGGTTACAACCTACGTTGCCGCTTCCAGTCATTCAACCATGCCATCACAGCCTTTTGACTCATACTGTCCAAGGACTGGCAACACAGTATGCCGGCGCACGGAAAACGTATGCCCGGATTTGTCATGCAAAGATAACTACACGCGCATTTTCAAGACGGGCAGCATGGTGCCAGATCATGTGCCTGTATTTTTTGTTCATGAAATGCAATGATTGGAGGCTGCTCATTGGTCAGGATGAACTGGCTTGATCGATAACCAGGCGAAATCCTGATGATTCCTATGTAGCCCTAAAAACCCTAATTTTTAATTCTTAATTATGTGAGACTTGGGCATAACTAATCCTAATTTTTAATCAGTTTCTCAAACTATTCAAATGAAAAAAGCCAAGGATCCTTACAATATCATTTCATTGCAGCATGAATGTAAAAATCCCCGGCAAGATTCTATCAGAGTCATCTCTTATCGGTGTTTTGTATCTGGTTAGAACATTGTCTCTGTATGAGGAGATATTCAGACCTGGCAGACCGTATGTCTATTCAACTATCTGATGGTGCAATTATTCATCATAAAATCTTGGATGAGAATTCCAAGCAACAGCACACTTCATTATTTTTTATCAATCAAATGCAGCAATGACAAATTGTTCAAGGTCTGCAGACTGACTCGAATCCCAGACAGGCGTACTATTGACAGGCGATTTCAGAACCTGCCCATTGGGGATATCATCGGGATGATGGGAAACCTGTTCGTATCAGAAGGAATGGTTGATGACACATCTGCATCAGTGGACAGTTCGATGCTAAAAGCAAATGGTCCTGTATGGCACAAATCCGACATGAAGAATAATCGTTTGCCAATTTCAGGAATCGATACGGATGCAAGATGGGGATGATCCTCCAAATCAAAGGGTTGGATATTCGGGCATGAACTGCACATGAGTTGCAGCGCCGGCAAGTTGATTGTTCCGTTGCCCGCCGGTGTCAGTACCGCAAATATTCGTGATGGCAAGATGTTTGATGCATTGATAAAATCACTTTCAGGAATCATACGAAATATTTTGGCAGATCCTGCATACGATGATTCCAAACTGCATGATTCGTGCGGCAAAAAGCATCTGAGGTTGGTTACTCCGATAAGGCAATACCCGCGCACGCCCCCGGAAAGGATCAAGCTTGTGGAATTTTATAATTCTGCGATTGGTCAGGAGTTGTATGCGGATAGAAAAACCTCAATTGAGCCGCTCTTTGAGATATTCAAAGACGCGCTTGGCATCAGAGCAGTTCCCGTAAGGGGATTATGCAATGTGAAATCATCTGTGCTGATCTGCGTTTTGGTGTATCAGTTGGCAGCGTATTACAATTGCATGATTGGTGCAGAGAATCCAAGAATTGTAAAGAGAATGCTTTGCTGTTGAATGATTTTAGACTTTATTTTTGTAAACCATTATGCCCAAGTCTCAATTATGTAGTATGCTAGATGAGATGAGTGAAATAGTTTCAATTCCTTTGGGAATAATCAGCATTATCCTTTTGGAGGACATGTGTTTGAAGGGATGACTTGTATTACAATCTAAGTATAAAAGCAAAAGAGTTTTGAAGAATTATTGTTGTCCTTCAATTCCCATCAAGGTCAAAGTTGAACGAATTTTGGGAATTTTTCTAATTTTCCAAGTTATGGTTTCGCGTAATGCTTCTACTTGGCCTGATTCCACTTTAGCGAGAATATCATATGCGCCAAAGGTACCGTGTACTTCAACAACGCCTTCAATGGATTTTAGTTCTGAAATTACTGCTTCCTCAGAACCTAATTCACAGTTTATCAGAACATAAGCTGTTGCCAATTATGATTCATCTCCTATCTTCATACATAAAATGACATGTTGGAATATATAAGAATAGTCCAATTTACTTAAAAATTCTATATTAATTTAGATAAAAATATGAGCAAATGTAAGGAAAAATATTAAAAATTTATAAATTTTCAAGATGATGTATATGCAACACGCATAAGTTTTTCAAGTTCTTCAGTATTGTTTGAAAGAGTAATTTTAGAACGTAATTTCGAACCACCGTTCATACCTTTTGTGAATCTCATTGCTTGGCTTTTGATGTTAGCAAATTTAATTTTGTATTTTGATGTAAGATGCAAATAGTCAAAAAAAGAATCTAGTTTGTCAGTAAAAGAATATTCTTTGTAAGAATTTGTTTTAAGATAATCATTAGTCTGTTCAAACAAAAATGGGTTGCCCATGGCACCACGACCAATCATAACATAATCACAATTGGTTTCATCAATCATAGATTTAGCATCTTCAGGTGTAGTGATATCACCATTGCCAACAATCGGAATTCCAGATATTTCTTTTAGTTCTTTAATCATGCTCCAATCAGCCTGTCCAGAATAGCCTTGACTGACGGTTCTCGGATGAAAAGTAATCATTTGTATTCCTTCATCTTCTGCAATTTCAGTTATTTCTCTAAAGAGGAATTTGCTAGCATCAGTTACACCGGAACGAATTTTTAGTGTTACAGGCTTTTTTACAGCATTGACCAAAGTGCTAAAAATTTGTTGAGTTAGATTGACTTCTTGCAATAGGGCACCGCCTGCCATTTGTTGCGTAATGTGAGGGGCAGGACAGCCCATATTGTAATCAATAATATCAAAATAAGGTTCCACAATTTTTGCAGCTTGTTCAAGTGCAGACAAATCAGAACCAAATAACTGAACTGAAAGAGGTCGTTCTTGTTCAGAATATTCAATAAATTCTTGAATTGTTTTAGTTTGTTCTTCTAGTTGTTTTGCTTTTGCGATAATACTGTGAATACTAGTAAATTCAGTGACAACAAGTCCAGCGCCCATTTGTTTACACTGGAGTCGGAGTGCAGGATCACTTACTCCTGCCATAGGTGCTAAAAATGCCCTACTAGAGAATTTTGGAAGCATAAGATAATTTTACAGTTTGACTATATTTATCATATCAAAAAGATGGAAATAAACAACTTATCCTAAAACCCTCCAATACATCATGATTGATGCCAGGTATACAAATCCCAAATAATTATCACAGTTCTTTTCGTATCTGATTGCCGTTCTGTGAAAGCCACACTTGAGCCATGCGAAGAATCTCTCAACGACAAACCTTGTCTTGCCATAATGTCTTTGATTCCTATTTTGTGCAATGCTCTTTGAGTTCTTTTTGTATGGAATGCAACAGTCAATTTCGCAACATCTGAGATAATTCCTAATTTGTTTCGCATCGTACCCCTTATCAGCGTATGCAGAGATAGTTGTCTGCATCAGGCTGTTATCTGCAAATTCCGAAATGTTTTCCATAACATCAATGAATTTTGTACTGTCATGTTGATTTGCAGGACTGGTTCTAATCGAAATTGGTAAACCGTTTTGTTCTACGGCAACATGTATTTTTGTGCCTAAAATCTTCTTGAATCCGTCATATCCTATTTTATCCCCCCCCCCCTTTTTTGGCAGCAATCGATGAGGAATCAATTGATATTTTTTGGAGGTCAATCCTGCCTTGCTTGTGTGCGGATTTTATTAGTTTGGAGAGAATTTTTTTCCATATTCCTTTTTGTTGTAACTCTTGGAATCGAAGATGTGCAGTGGATTTTGAACCGTACTTGTCTGGCATGTCTGCCCATCTGCATCCGGTAGTCAACACAAACAATATTCCGTTTACAGTTGTCCTGTCATCACATCTTGGACGTCCTGTTTTGGCAGGTTTTGGTAATTGCGGTGCAATGGTACTCCATTGAGCATCTGGGATTTCCTTGTGAATCATGAAAAACGTTTCAACAATGCTGTTCTTGGATCTGCATTGTCATGAATAATTTACTAAATGATCTGTTTTAGGATCAGTTACATATCAAAAAGATGGAAATAAAATCAAACTAGCTATCAGGACAGCCGTCATGATCTTGATTACCATCATAATCTTCAGGATCTAGAGGACACAGATCCTCATCATTAATGATGCCATCTAAATCATCATCATGGACAAATCTCTGTTGTTCTGGAGCAGTGTCAGGACAGCCGTCATGATCATTGTATTTATTCCAGGTTTCAGGATTCGTCGGGCAAGAATCAATTTCATCATAGTATCCATCATCGTCAGAATCAATTCTTGTAGGAATTGTGGATTCAGCTGCTAACACATCAGGACAGCCGTCCCAGTCCAAGTATCCGTTAAGTGTTTCTTGTAAATCAAGACAGGAATCCCATCTATCATCTACTCCGTCGCCGTCGGTGTCATTAAAGCTGTAAGATGAAATAACAGAACCAGTTGCATCTGGACAGCCGTCTTCGTCTTGATAGAAATTGTAAGTTTCAGGTTCTAGTGGACATGCATCAGAAGTATCAGAGATTCCATCCAAATCAGTGTCAGCAGACAAAATGGATCGGTCAGGACAGCCGTCTTTATCTTGGAATCCATTAAATGTTTCAGCCTGGGTTGGACACAGATCTAAGTTATCAGAAATGCCATCACCGTCGGTGTCAGCAGCAAATTTGTTATCAGGTATTAGATCAGGACAGCCGTCTTCGTCTTGGAGTCTATTGTAAGTTTCTCGAACATTAGGACATTTGTCCATATCATCAGTAATTCCATCAAAATCAGAATCCCCAAATGAATCATAAGCTAAAGTGTCAGGACAGCCGTCTTCATCTTGGAATCCATTATGTCGTTCAGCAATTGTGGGACAATCATCAGACACATCAGGTATCAAATCATAATCAGCGTCAGGTAATGCAGATTTTGAAAAACCAGCAACATCAGGACAGCCGTCAGTATCTAAATAATCATTATAGTTTTCAGGTTCATCAATACATGCATCCCACCTATCATCTACTCCGTCGCCGTCGGTGTCAGGGAAGATGTAAGAAGAGACAACTGATGTAGTTGCATCAGGACAGCCGTCACCATCTTTGAATTTATTATAGGTCTCAGGTTCTAGTGGACATGCATCAAATGTATTCAAAATGCCATCTAAATCAGAATCAAGTGAGGGATCATAACTGTCAGGACAGCCGTCAGTGTCTTGGAATCCATTGTAAGTTTCAGGCTGTGTTGGACACAGATCTAAATTATCAACTATTCTATCACGATCAGTGTCAGCTGTAAGATTATTGTCTGCAACTAAATCAGGACAGCCGTCACCATCTTGATAGAAATTATAGGTTTCTCTAGCATAAGGACATGAATCAAATTGATCTAAAATTCCATCACCGTCAATGTCAGCAATTGATTGGTAATCAACAACGTCAGGACAGCCGTCTTCGTCTTGGAACTTGTTAAAGTTTTCGCGTTCTAATGGGCATTCATCAACAGAATCAGGAATAGTATCATAATCAGAATCAACTAAGCCATCAGAAGAAACACCAGACACATCAATACAACCATCCCAATCCAAAACATCATTGTAGTTTTCTGGTTCGTTTAGACATTGATCCCATCTATCATCTACTCCGTCACCGTCGGTGTCAGGAAAGACATATTCAGAATCACCACTGTCAATAATATCAGGGCAGCCGTCTTCGTCTTGATATCTATTATAGGTTTCAGGTTCTAGTGGACATGCATCCAAAATATCAGAAAGTCCATCTTGATCAGAATCTTTCAAAATTAAAGCATCATCAGGACAGCCGTCTTTATCATCAATTCCATTAAACACTTCAGCTTGAGTTGGACACAAGTCCAAGTAATCAGGATAACCGTCACCGTCAGTGTCAGCAGTGCCCTTTGTGGCATCTGGCGATATGTCAGGACAGCCGTCTTCGTCTTGGAACTTGTTGTAAGTTTCTTTTACAGTAGGGCATTGGTCAATATGATCTTGAATGCCATCATAATCTGCATCATACCAAGGAACAAAATCAGCAGGACAGCCGTCGACATTATTGCCATACTGAGGATCATAATCTTCTAAAAGATGAGGACAAAAATCAAGTGAATTAGGCACTCCATCGCCGTCAGTGTCATTTGCCTCATTAGCATGAACACTACCAGGCAACATACCAATTGTAGAAGTAAGTAAAAGTAAGAAACCTAAGAGATGTTGTGTTTTCATTCTATATGACACCACTATTATCAAGTATTTATTAAGTCTCACGTTAAATAGATTCTTTTAGAAATCAGGAAAAGTAAATTTACGGATCAGGACAGCCGTCATGATCTTGATTACCATCATAATCTTCAGGATCTAGAGGACACAGATCCTCATCATTAATGATGCCATCTAAATCATCATCATGGACAAATCTCTGTTGTTCTGGAGCAGTGTCAGGACAGCCGTCAGTGTCCAAATATTTATTCCAGGTTTCAGGATTCGTCGGGCAAGAATCAGTAGAATCAGGGAATCCATCACTGTCAGAATCAGCATAAACAGGTACAGTTGATTCTGCACCAGGCACGTCAGGGCAGCCGTCAGTGTCTAGATAATCATTATAATTTTCAGGTTCATCAATACACGAATCCCATCTGTCTTGAATACCATCGCCGTCAGTGTCTGGGAATTGATATTGAGACATTGTAGAATCGACAGTGTCAGGGCAACCGTCCTCATCTTGGAACTTGTTGTAAGTTTCAGGCTCTAGCGGACATGCATCAAAGATGTCAACAATACCATCAAAGTCGGAATCAAGTGAAGAGTAAAAACGGTCAGGACAGCCGTCAGTATCTTGGAATCCATTATAAGTTTCAGGTTGTGTCGGACACAGATCTAAATTATCAGGAATGCCATCACCGTCAGTATCAGCAGTAAGTTTGTTATCATATTGATAATCAGGACAGCCATCCATATCTTGGAATTTGTTGTAAATTTCTTTAGCTAAAGGACAATCATCTATATTATCAAAGATGCCGTCACCGTCAGTATCACCAATTGTTTGATAATCAACACTATCAGGGCAACCGTCCTCATCTTGGAATCCGTTGTAACGTTCTGCAACTGTTGGACAATTATCTAAATGATCTGCAAGACCATCATAATCTACATCAGAAATATCACCTGCTGTAGTACCCTCAATATCAGGGCAACCGTCAGTGTCTAGATAATCATTATAATTTTCAGGTTCATCAATACACGAATCCCATCTGTCTTGAATACCATCGCCGTCAGTGTCTGGGAATTGATATTGAGGAGTCATAATATCTGCAGTGTCAGGGCAACCGTCCTCATCTTGGAACTTGTTGTAAGTTTCAGGTTCTAGCGGACATGCATCAAAGATGTCAACAATACCATCAAAGTCGGAATCATATTCATAACCAACACTGTCAGGACAGCCGTCAGTATCTTGGAATCCGTTAAACACTTCAGCTTGTGTCGGACACAAATCCAGATTATCAATAAAGCCGTCACCGTCAGTGTCAGCATAAAATTTGTTGTCTGCAACTAAATCAGGGCAGCCGTCCTCATCTTGGAACTTGTTGTAAGTTTCAGGACTAAATGGACAAGAGTCTCTATGATCTTGAATGCCATCACCGTCAGCATCACCAGTTATTTGTAATCGTAATACATCAGGACAGCCGTCTTCATCTTCAAATTTGTTAAAGTTTTCACGATCTAATGGGCATTCATCAACAGAATCAGGAATGCTGTCATAATCAGAATCTGGTGCCTCAATAGAACTAGTACCAGGCACATCAGGGCAGCCGTCAGTGTCTAGATAATCATTATAATTTTCAGGTTCATCAATACATGAATCCCATCTGTCTTGAATACCATCGCCGTCAGTGTCTGGGAATTGATATTGAGACATTGTAGAATCGACAGTGTCAGGGCAACCGTCACCGTCTAGATATCTATTATAGGTTTCAGGTTCTAGTGGACATGCATCCAAAATATCAGAAAGTCCATCTTGATCAGAATCTTTCAAAATTAAAGCATCATCAGGGCAGCCGTCTTTATCATCAATTCCATTAAACGCTTCAGCTTGAGTTGGACACAAGTCCAAGTAATCAGGATAGCCGTCGCCGTCAGTGTCAGCAGTGCCCTTTGTGGCATCTGGCGATATGTCAGGACAGCCGTCTTCGTCTTGGAACTTGTTGTAAGTTTCTTTTACAGTAGGGCATTGGTCAATATGATCTTGAATGCCATCATAATCTGCATCATACCAAGGAACAAAATCAGCAGGACAGCCGTCGACATTATTGCCATACTGAGGATCATAATCTTCTAAAAGATGAGGACATTGATCCAGATTATTGGGAACGCCATCACCGTCAGTGTCATTTGCCTCATTAGCATGAACACTACCAGGTAACATGCCAATTGTAGAAGTAAGTAAAAGTAAGAAACCCAAGAGATGTTGTGTTTTCATTTTAAAATCCTCTATTAATCAATACAGCCGTCAGTATCTCTATCGCCGTCATAATCCTCAGGTTCTAATGGACACATGTCATATTCATTAATGATATTATCTAAATCAACATCATGTTTGTATCGGGATTGTTCTGGAGCAATGTCAGGACAGCCGTCATGATCATTGTATTTATTCCAAGATTCTTTCTCATTTGGACATAAATCAATTTCATCATTTACACCGTCAGCGTCACTATCATAAGTAACAGTTCCAATTGGCAAAATGTCAGGACAGCCGTCATGATCAACATATCTATTCCAAATTTCACTTTGATCTGGACACATATCCATCGCATCTGGAACTCCATCACCGTCAGTATCTGGTTGGGCATCGTCAATATCAGGGCAGCCGTCAGTATCTTCAAATCCATTGTAATTTTCAGCTACAAACGGACAGTCATCATAAACATCATGAATTCCATCATTATCTGAATCAACTACAAAGGATTCTGAAACAGAATCAGGGCAGCCGTCAGTATCTTGGAACTTGTTGTAAGTTTCTTTACTAGTTGGACATGTATCAATTGCATCTGGAACTCCATCTTTGTCTCTATCATGATCAGAGATATAATCATCAGGGCAGCCGTCTAAGTCAAGAATTCCATTATATGTTTCTGGTTGGTTTGGACAATGGTCATTGTAATCATTTATGCCATCATTATCAGTATCAGGGGTTCCCTTGTTATCTGCCACGGTATCAGGGCAGCCGTCAGTATCTTGGAACTTGTTGTAAGTTTCAGGAACAATTGGGCATTCATCCACATCATCAGGAATTCCATCATAGTCAGAATCTAAACTAGTAAGGAAGTCAGGATAATCAGGGCAGCCGTCTTCATCTTGGAATCCGTTGTATCTCTCTCTATCAAGTGGACATTGATCTACATCATCATAAATACCATCAAAGTCAGAATCAGTTTCAAACGTACTATCAGGGCAGCCGTCAGTATCTTGGTATCTATTCCAAGTCTCTGCAGTATCAGGACATCTATCTAAGGAATCTCGAATTCCATCACCGTCAAAATCTAAAACTGCAGTATCAGGGCAGCCGTCTTGATCAAGATAGCCATTTACGGTTTCTGGTTCTAATGGACAATTATCACTTAAATCAGAGATTCCGTCACCGTCAAAATCAAATATGGAAAATCCAGAAACGCTGTCAGGGCAGCCGTCTTCATCTTGATATCTGTTGTAAGTTTCTTTTACAGTAGGACATTGGTCTAAATTATCAGCAATTCCATCTCGGTCTCTGTCTTGGGGGGAATCGGAATCAGGGCAGCCGTCAGTATCTAAAACGCCGTTAAACGTTTCAGGTTGATTCGGACATAAATCCACATTATCTATAATTCCGTCACCGTCAGTGTCAGCAGTAGACTTGTTATCTGCAACAAAGTCAGGACAGCCGTCTTCGTCTTCAAATTGATTGTAAGTTTCTATTACAGTCGGGCATTGATCAGCGCTATTTGAAATTCCGTCACCGTCAGTGTCATTATCACTAATATAAGAAGGAATATCAGGGCAACCGTCTTCGTCTTGGAATCCGTTGTAACGTTCTGGTTCTAATGGGCATGCATCATCTACATCTAAGATTCTGTCGCCGTCAGTGTCATCAAGAGTTACAGAAAAGGATGGTTTTTCATCAGGACAACCATCATAATCTGCAAATCTGTTAAAAGTTTCAGGATTAGTAGGACAAATATCAAATGGATCTGCAATACCATCACCGTCAGTGTCACTAAAGTTAGTATCCAGCATTGTATCAGGACAGCCGTCCAAGTCAAGATAACCATTGTACACTTCGGGTTCTGTTGGACATGAATCAACTGCATCTTGAATTCCATCATTATCAGTATCTATAAAATTAGAATCAGTAACAGAATCAGGACAGCCGTCCAAGTCTTGGAATCTATTGTAAGTTTCTGCACTTAGTGGACATTCGTCAACATGATCTAAAACACCATCTCTATCACGATCACCAGAACCAAAATCATCAGGACAACCGTCTCTATCTAAAACGCCGTTAAACGTTTCAGGTTGATTCGGACATAAATCTGCAAAGTCTACAAAACCATCGCCATCAGTGTCAGGTAAACCGCCATCTCCACTATCAGGAGTTATGTCAGGGCAGCCGTCTTCATCTTGGAACTTGTTGTAATGTTCTTTAAGATTTGGACATTGGTCAATATGATCTTCAATGCCATCGTAATCTTCATCATACCAAGGAACAAAATTTGATGGACAGCCATCTATTACACCTTCAAAGTCTTCTTGTAAATTTGGACATGAATCATTCATATCCTCAATACCATCATTATCCAAGTCATCATCGGCAAAAGTGTAGTTAATAGGCATACTAGTAAGAGTAGTCAACAATAACAATAGGAATGGCAAAGTGTGTATTTTTTTCAATGTCTAAAATTACCTCGAGGATCCAGTTATTAAACCTCACTCTAGAATTAGCTAAAAATATCAACAGATTGGAGAGAAAATTACATGTTGGACAAAAAACTCGATCAATTTAAGTAAACGAAAACAAGATCTGAACTCATGAGTTGCTCTGGAGAGACAGTCGAGGAGGAAGATCGTTTAATTCAGATCAAACCAACAATATCAAACCAACTAAAGAAAGCAAAGTATGGAGTAGCAGATCATTCAACAGTAGAATTATGCCACTGGACAAAAAAATCATTCAAGCATGAAGGAAGTTGTTACAAACACAAGTTTTATGGAATTTCGACTCATAGATGTATGGAGTTTTCTCCTGCAGGAATGCATTGTGAAAATCGTTGTGTGTATTGTTGGAGACCAATGGAATTTTATGATTCAATGAAGATGGAACCAGAGCAAGTAGCAGAACCCGAGCAAGTTCTTACAAAATTAATGGCTGAAAGAAAAAAACTAATCAATGGATACTATGGAGATTCAAGAAATGATAAACAAAGACTAGATGAATCATTGTTGCCTAGTCATTATGCAATTTCACTTTCTGGTGAACCGACAATGTATCCAAAATTACCGGAATTAATTAAATATCTAAAATCACTTGAAGCAACAAAATCAATTTTTCTTGTAACAAATGGACAAGAACCAGATATGATTCAAAAATTACAAGACGAAGATGCACTGCCTACACAATTGTATTTATCAACTAACGCTGCAGATTATGAATCATTTTTAAAAATCAACAAACCAAAATATGATGATTCATGGGAAAGATGGAACAAAACTTTGGATATGTTAAAACACCTGAATGCAAGAACGGTCCTAAGAATTACATTAATCAGAAATTATAATGATCAAAAAGAGATGATACCCGTATTTGCTGAAATGTTCAAAAAAGCTAGTCCACATTTTATAGAAATAAAATCCTACATGCACATAGGTCGTTCAACTAATAGATTAGAACATGAAAATATGCTAGAAATGGAAGAAGTAAAAGAATTTAGCGAGCAAATAGCAAAGCAAAGCAAAATATTTTCAATAATGGATGAGAGCATAGTTTCAAGAATATCAATTTTACAAAATAATGAACGATTTATAGATCGTTGGATTCCTACTTGTGCAAATACCAATTAGAGAATTTCTTTAATGCTTTGTATCTATGTGAAAGTTCATTTTTGCTAGTTAACTCAGCAAATGTTTTCTTTGTATTCTTTGGAATGAAAATTGGATCATATCCCCAACCTTCTCCTTTTTGGGATGTAGAAATAATTCCATCAAGTTTTCCGTCAAAGGATTGTAAAATTTTTTGATCACAATAAGTGACAACAGAAACAAATTTTGCTTGTCGTTTAGCATGCAGGAGATTAAGAACTCCTTTGTTTCCAATCGTTTTGAAGACATAGGATGAGTAAGGGCCAGGAAATCCATCAAGTGAATCAATAAACATACCGGCATCCTCAACAATTATCGGTTTTTTACATTTAGAAAATGCGTGTTTTGCTTTTTGTAATGCAACAGATTTTAGAGAATTAGATTGCATTTCCTCTAGAGCATACTTGAAAAAACCAAGTTTTATTCCAAAAGAATCTAAAATTACTTTTGCTTCTTGATATTTGTGATTATTTGAGGATACAAAAAATAGATCAAACGACTGTCGCATACCTGCCACGGCTTTCTATATCTGAGACTAATTTTGTAATTTTCACACAAGTGGCATTGCCTACAACTGATTTGTAACCAAGTAGGAATCTTTTCCAGGCATTTTCCATGATTTCAGCATGTGCACTGTCGAATATTTCTTTAATCAACCTCAAATCAACTGCATGATCTTCAGGCTTTATTGTATTTTGAGACAATCCAAAATCAATCAAATAGACAATATTTTGAAATAAAATGAAATTTGAAGTTGTCAAATCACCATGCATAATTCCATTTTTATGTAATGTGCCAACTAATTTTCCAATTTTATCAGATAACCCAACGATTTTAGAATTAGGCAAATCATGAACTGGTTTTCCAGAAATTTCTTGCATTAGTATAGATGAATTTTTCAGGTTTACAAAATAAACAAGAGGAGTGGGAATTCCAAATGATTTTACTTGGGACAGTATTTGTGATTCTTTTATTGTTCTTTGTTTACGAATCTTTGAATCAAGTGTAGTGTTGCGATAATTTTTTATTTTTCTAATTTTAAGAATCGCTTTAGAATTTTGCCAAGTTGTTTGATACAAGTCAGCCTCGGCCCCTTTTTTCATTAGTTTCATTAACATTATATCCAGAGGAATTCAATAAAAATTAATCATGGAAGAAGGGGAAAAGAGAATAAAACAAGAAGATTGTAATGAAGATAACTTAGGCTCAGGAATTTTAACTTTAACAAATAAGAGAATTGCATTTGATAAAACGAGTGCAAGAATGATGGATTTTTCAAAACATATGGGGGATACCATAATGGATGTATCGTTGAATGACGTAGTAAAAACATGGAAAGAAGGATTGTTGATAAAAAAAGTTTGTTTTGTTGCAAAAACAGATAGCGGTGAGCAGACGTTCAAGTTTGGAGTATTCAACACAAAAAATTGGCTTAAAAATATAGATGAATCCATAAGTAATAACAAAAATCAATAACCTACTTTAACAGAATCTAATCTCCAAGATTGAGTAACAAATGTATCTTTTAACGAAACGCCAGATTTGACTTGAGATTCTAAAAGACCAGTCCAACATATCTGACTTCCGCAATCACCAGCATATCTTAATGGAACAACAAAAAGCTTGCATCCATGTCTCTTGCACACATCATGAAGCATTTCAGACAATCTCTTATTGGCTGCAACGCCCCCAACGATCATCAATTCCTTTTTACGTGTAAATGATAAAGCACGCTCTACAGCTTCACTAATCATTGCAAAAGCGGTTTCTTGGAGAGAATAACATGCATCAATTCTACTTTTCTTGGCAACAGATTTTGTGGCAGATAATAATCCTGAAAAAGATACATCGTTACCTTTTACAGAGTACGGCAGCATAACATAATTTGAAGATGTAGAAGCTAACTCTTCAATATTTTTTCCGCATGGAGAAGCAAATCCCATTGATCGTCCAAATTGATCAAGTAGTTGGCCTAATGTGATATCCAAAGTTTCACCAAAAACTCTCCATTGTTTGTTTAGAAATGCCAAAAGCATAGTATGCCCACCAGATACCAAAAGTACCAAAGGATTGGTTGCGCCTGTAAGTAATTTTCCCAATTCAATATGACCAATAGCGTGATTTACAGGATAAATTGGAATATTGTAAAAAGATGCCAAAGATCTAGCTACCACAGCACCTACACGCAAACATGGCCCCAAACCAGGGCCAGCAGCATATGAAATAATATCCAAATCCCTAATCGACACATTTGCTTCTCTAAGGCAATCAGACAAAACAAGAGAACTGTTCTCAATATGGTGACGAGATGCCTCACGAGGATGAATTCCTTCTCCCTCATCAGGACGATAAATTTTTCGAATATCAGATAATATTTTTCCTTTATTCCTATTTTTTTTAATTACAGCACATGAAAATGTGTGAGCAGTGCTTTCTATTCCAAGTCCCAGCATATTATCCACGGCTTGAGGTCGAAACAACTTTGATGACATCGCCGTTTTTTAATTTTTGATCACCACTAATTCTTTGCTTAGTTTTACAATCAATTGCATGTAAGAATCCTTTGGCAATATCAGCATGAATTAATTCTGCTAAATCTTTAGCAGTTGAATCTTGGGGAATTAATTTGGCATCTGGCAAAATAACACCGTCTTTGTTAGTTAATTTGGTTTCATCCTCAACAGGATAGGCAACAATGAATTTTAATGAATCAAATACGGCGGTGTTTAAAATTTCTTGGATTCCAGTGGATGGGATTTTGGAAAATACGGATTTTGCCAAATCAAGAGCTTTTTGTTGAGGTGGTGGAACTTCTTTATCTTCAGGAATTGTAAACCCTTTATCACCAGAAGAATAATTTATGATTCCAGCTTTTGATGCTTTTCGTAAAAGTAATTCAGTTTCAGCACTACACGGAATAGTATTGTCAGAAATTTTTTTGATCACGTCAAGATCTTTACAGAGATCTGCTTTATTTGCTGCAATAATCATAGGTTTTGTATTTTTTCTTAATTCTTTTACAAAAGTTTCAATGTCATCATCTTTCCATTCTTTAGGGTTTTTGGCCATAAATCCTAATTTTTGAAGAATTTCTTGTACTTGGAAATCTTTAATTCCTAATCCAGAAAATCTTTTTGCAATGCCATCAGTAAGTTTTGCACGTTTTTGATCTATTTCACGAGTTATTTTATCCCATTCACGTTTTAAAATATCTTCAAACCATTGATCAAATTCATCTTGAACAAACGCAACATCTTCTAAAGGATCATGGGTTCCAACAGGAACAGGTTGGCCTTGAATGTCTGTGGCACCCGCAATATCAACAACATGTATCAAAACTTCAGCTTGTCGTGCATCATCAAGAAACTGATTGCCCAGGCCCTTCCCTTCATGTGCACCAGGAACTAATCCAGCAACATCAATTAATTTGACCGGAATAAATCTAGCTCCATTAACACATAATTCACTGTCATGTTTAATTTCAAAATGTTTACAAGCGCAGTCAGATTTAACATAAGCCACACCAACATTTGGTTCAATTGTTGTAAAAGGAAAATTACCCGATGCAACTGGTGTTTCAGTAGCTGCATAGAAAAAAGTAGATTTTCCAACATTTGCTTTGCCTAGTAAACCAATTTGCAATATTGTCAAAAGTGTGATTCTACTTATTAGTATTGCAGAAATCGTTTAATCTAGTTTAAAGTGATTTCAATTATGTCAATTGTAATTACTGGGACTCCAGGCGTAGGTAAACATACAATCACACAAAAAATTGCTGAAAGATTAGAATTGGGAATAATTGATATTAATAAAATCACAAAAAATGCAGGATTGTTTGAGGAAGATAATGAAACTAACGATGTAGATACAGAAAAACTAAGGGAGATATTCCAGAAAGAAAATATTGAGAAAAAAATTATTGTAGGTCACTTAGCGCCATATATTTTACAGAAGCACCAAGTAAAGGTAATAGTTGTTTTAAGAAGGAATCCATATGATCTAGTTACAGTATACAAAGATAGAAGGTATTCGGATCATAAAATAAAAGAAAATACAGGCAGTGAGGTGTTAGGAATAATTATGCATGATGCATTAAATGAATTTCAGGAGAAAACATTTCAAATAGATACCAGTAAAAAAACCATATCAGAAGTGACAGAAAGAGTAATGGCTGTAATTTTAGACAGCAAAGGTAACGAGGAAGTGGACTGGCTGGATTTGGTTAAAAAAAATAATGACTTAGAAAAACTTTTTGTTGATTGATTAAATAGTACCTTTCAAGTTGCCTAATTACTTGTTTGAAATATCTAAAACGGATTTGGCTGGAAGAATTGGAGTCATCCATACAAATCATGGAAGTATTGAAACACCGGCATATGTCCCAGTAATTCACCCAGTCAAACAAACAATACCGTCAAAAAAAATTAGAGAGATTGGTTTTGATCTAGTCATCACTAATGCATACATTACAAAAAATAACTATGGGGATAAAGCGATAAAAAAAGGAATTCACAAGATAATAGATTTTGAAGGAGGAGTTATGACAGATTCTGGAGGATATCAAGTTCTAGAATACGGAGATGTTGAAGTATTGCCACCAGAGATGGCAGACTTTGAAAAAGGTATCTTGGCAGACTTTGCAATTCCACTTGACAGCCCAACAGGATTTGGAATGCCGATTAAAAAAGCAGAAGCATATGTAAAACACACTCTAAGAGTTTCAAAACAGACACTTGAGAATAGTGAAGATAATGGGCAAATTTGGATTGGTCCAATTCAAGGAGGAGAACACTTTGATCTTGTCGGAAGATCAACAAAAAGTTTGGTAAAAATTGGTTTCAAAATGTTGGCATTAGGAAGTCCAGTTGAATTTATGGAGTCATACGAATACAGGCTATTGGCACAAATGATAGTTGCTGCAAAAAAACAGATACCGCATTCTATACCGCTGCATCTTTTTGGTGCAGGACATCCCCTGACAATACCATTTGCAATAGCGTTGGGATGTGACACGTTTGATTCAGCCTCATACATGCTTTATGCCAAACAACTAAGATACATTACAGATGATGGTACCAGATATTTATCAGACATTGCGGTATTTCCATGCAATTGTGAAATATGCACAAAATACACTCCAGATCAACTGCGTCAATTAGAAGAAAATGAAAAAATCAACCAATTGGCAATTCACAACTTGCATGCAATCAAACTTGAAGTAGATAAGGTAAAACAAGCAATCTATGAGGGACGGTTATGGGAGTACGTAATTAAAAAAGCAAGGGCACATCCTAAATTATTTGAAATGATAGAAGTTATGACTGAAAATTCTGAATTTTTAGGCATAGGTACACCAAAATTTAAAGAAAAAGCAATTTTCCTGTATAGTAAAGAAGACCAACATCGTCCAGAAGTTCAGTCATATCATAAAATAGTTAGAAAATTCAAATCAAAGAAAAAGAAGATCATCATTACTAAAGAATCCGCCACAAAGCCAGGATATCTATCCCATCAGTATGTTGGACTAGAGAGAAAATTGAGAAATTTTGAAACATTTCAAATATGTCAATATAATCCACAGTTAGGATTAATTCCAATTGAGATTTCAGATGTATTTCCAGCAGCGCATCATGAAACATCCAGAGTAGATTTTAATCCAGAAGAGTTTTCAGTATTTGAAAAAACATGGAAAGAATTCTTTAGCAATAATAAATTTACAGAAATTCATTATGATAAAGAAGATGAGTTTCTGAAATATTTTGTAAAGGCATTACCAAAAGAAATCAAGAAAAAATCATTTAGTTAATTAAAAATAAGAAAAAAGAATGTGCTAAAAGATTCAGCTTATAGTGCTGCGTCTTCTGCCCAACCTTTGATGAAGACACCGTTTTTGTGAAGAGGTACTGGTTGTCCAGCAGTGTAATTCATTGGCCTCATCCAAAAGATTGATTTTGTTGGGCATACACCGATGCATGCACCATCAGAAATACATCTTTCTGGGTAGAAAACAAATGCTTTACCTCTCTTCCAGCCTTCAACAGGTTTTACTCTAAGGACATCTGGACCAAGAGTTGTACAGATCTCTACACATAGTGCGCATCCGATACATCTTTGTTCATCAATGTCTGGAAGTATTGCTATTGGCATTACAAAACTATTATTCATTGATTACTATTTAAACCATGATTGAAATTCATAACCCTGTTATGAAACTGATCGAATCAAAAAACATGCGCAAAATCTAGATTAAAAATCTAAAAAACAAAAAGATAACGTGTTGTGCACGTTTATTTTCTCATTGCGTCTATTTGACCGGAGGTTACCCAGTCAAGTAGTTCTGCAGAAGATGGATTTAGATCTGCTTTCTGATTCATCAGATTGTTAACCCAAATCCAGTTAAGTTGGTTTAGGAGTGGTTTGTTTGCTTCGTCACCAGCACGTGTTTTAGCGACGACGGCTTGATCTTGTTGTCCCAACCATTCTTGGAAGCTTCTTCCCATGAGGATCGAATCTTAGCTTACACTAATTAAAGCTTTTGTAGATTCCATATTAGACATAATGATCGGATCGGCTTTAAGAAGGTTTTAACGTAGATTAAAATGAGTTTTAATTCTTGGATGTTAAAGTATTAGGGGCTGCAAACGAAGTAGGCAGATCTGGATTTTTAGTCAATTGTGATGGAACAAAGGTTTTGCTTGATTATGGGGTATTGTTTGGAAGAAGAGGCTCACCTCCTCAATATCCGCTACATGTAAAGCCAAAAGACTTGGATGCGATAATAATCACTCATGCGCATTTAGATCATTCAGGAAATGTTCCGTCTCTATTTGTAAGTGGAAATACAGATGTTTATGCCACACCGCCAACTTTTGATTTATCAAAATTACTAATTGAAGATATGCTAAAAATTGAAAAAAACTCACACCCATTTGATCTGCCTGAAGTAAACAATATGATGAAAAATGCTAAAGAAGTTGGATTTAAACAAAAAATTACTAAAGGTAATGCAACTTTTGAGTTAAGAGAATCAGGACATGTGATTGGAGGAAGTACAGTACTAGTAGAATCAGGACAAAAACGACTTTTCTATACGGGGGACATCAAAACAAACGGCTCAAGAATGTTGCGAGAGACGGATTTGGATATAGGTGAAATCGATTTACTAATTACTGAAAGCACTTATGCCAAAACAGAACAAAAACCAAGAAAAGAATCGGAAGCAGAGCTTATAGAGTTTGCCAATCAAGTAATGGATAGGAAAGGAATATTATTTATCCCGTCATTTTCAGTTGAACGCTCTCAAGAAATGGCATGTATTTTAAGAAGTGCAAATTTCAAACATAAAATCATCATGGATGGGATGGCATTGAAAGTAAACGAGATAATGTTTAAACATCCAGAATATTTGAGAGATCCTAAAGTATTCTCAGAGGCAATTAAAAGTTCAACTGCAATAAGGGAACATGCTGAAAGAAAACGTGCAATGGGCGAACCTTGTGTGGTGATATCACCAGCAGGAATGTTAGTGGGAGGAAATGCAGTATATTATTTACAACAATTATCTTTTGATAACAAAAATGGAATTGCACTAGTTTCGTATCAAGGTGAAGGAACGCCAGGTAAAAAACTACTAGAAACAGGGACAGTTTCAACTCGAGGCAAGGATCTTAATGTTAAAGCTGAAGTAAAACAATTTGAATTCTCAGGACATGCAGATAGAAAAGAATTGTTTGACATGATCAAAAAGATTGAGGGCAATCCAAAGGTATGGACTGTTCATGGAGATTCAGAATCATGTGAAATGTTTGCTCAAGAAATTCATGAAAAATTCGGTTTGGAGACATACTCGCCTGCAGTTAATGATGAAATGACTGTCTAAGATGCAAAAAAATCATACAATAGATGTAGAAAATTCAATTAATAGCGGTCAGGTATTTCTCTGGGGGAAAAATGGAGGGTATTGGGATGGGATAAACGGACAAGACATACTGCACATAAATAAAAATGGAAATATCAAGTCTTATCAAAATTTTAAAACAGATTTTTTTAGAAAAAATGATGATCTGGATAAAATCATCAAATCAATTTCAAAAGATAAAATAGTGAAAGATGCCGTAAAAAAATATGCAGGTTTGAGAATAATTCAACAGGAACCTTTTCAATGCTTGGTTTCATTTATTGTTTCATCAAACTCCAATATGCAAAAGATCAAAATTAGTTTAGAAAATATATCAAAAAAATTTGGAACTAAAGTGGAATTTCAAAATAAAGAATTTTTTTTATTTCCAGAATCAAGAAGACTTGCAGATGCATCAATAAATGAAATCACAAGCTGTGGGGTAGGATATCGTGCAAAATTCATCAAAGAGGCATCAAAGATGGTTGTTTCAGAGAAAATTGATTTCAAATATTTAAAAAAACTCAACTATCATGACGCAAAAGAAAACCTCAATCAAATTCCAGGAGTGGGAAACAAAGTTGCAGATTGCATAATGCTATTTTCTTTAAACAAGTTAGAATCTTTTCCATTAGACAGATGGATGATTAGAATTTTAGAAAAATACTATTCTGAAAAATTTCAATTAAATACAAAATCAATCACAGAAAAACAGTACAATACACTACATGAAAAAATTGTAAAACATTTTGGGCCATATGCAGGATATGCGCAACAATTTCTGTTTAAAATGGAAAGAGAAAAGTACCAAAAAAAGTGGCTGTAAACCCTTAAAATGGTAATTAATTGCTAGGTTTTTGGGCCCATAGCTCAGCATGGATAGAGTGTTGGACTTCTAATCCAATGGTCAAGGGATCGAAGCCCTTTGGGCCCGCTGCTTAGACGGGTTGTAGTGAGTGCACAACAGATGATTATGCCAGACTGCTGTAAGGATACCTTGTTTTTGGTAGGATATTGAGTTGATCAGTTGTTACGTGTAATGTTTAATCAAAACTAATTTTTGTTATTGCAACAATGCTCGGTTTCAATCTTTATTGTAATAGAAGTGTCATTTGGACCAATATATATTCTCAGCATAATTACTACTGTGTTGCACAACTAAGTAATTTTTCTTACAGTTTACATTAATGAAATATTTGAGACTTGGGCATAACTAATCCTAATTTTTAATCAATTTCTCAAACTATTCAAATGAAAAAAGCCAAGGATCCTTGCAATATCATTTCATTGCAGCATGAATGTAAAAATCCCCGGCAGGGTTCTGTCAGGGTCATTCTCATTGGCGTTTTGTATCTGGTCAGAACATCATCTCTGCATGGGGAGATATTCAGACCTGGCAGACCGTATGCCTGTTCAACTGTTCTGATGGTGCAATCATTCATCATAAAATCTCGGATGAGAATTCCAAGCAACAGCACACTTCATTATTTTTTATCAATCAAACGCAACGATGACAAATTGTCCAAGGTCTGCAGACTGACTCGAATCCCAGACAGGCGTACTGTTGACAGGCGATTTCAGAACCTGCCCGTTGGGGACATCATCGGGACGATGGGAAATCTGTTCGTATCAGAAGGAATGGCTGATGACACGTCTGCATCAGCGGACAGTTCCCTGCCAAAAGCAAATGGTCCTGCATGGCACAAATCCGACATGAAGAATAACCGTTTGCCAATTTCAGGAATCGATACGGATGCAAGATGGGGATTCTCCAAATCAAAGGGTTGGATATTCGGGCATGAACTGCACATGAGTTGCAGCGCCGGCAAGTTGATTGCTCCGTTGTCCGCCGGCGTCAGTACTGCAAACATTCGTGATGGCAGGACGTTTGACGCATTGATAAAGTCACTTTCAGGAATCATACGAAATATTTTAGCAGATCCTGCATACGATGATTCCAAACTGCATGATTCGTGCGGCAAAAAGCATCTGGGGTTGTCACTCCGATAAGGCAATACCCGCGTACGCCCCCGGAAAGAATCAAGCTTGTGGAATTTTACGACTCTGCGATCGGTCAGGAGTTGCATGCGGATAGAAAGACTTCAATTGAACCGCTCTTTGAGACATTCAAAGACGCGCTTGGCATCAGAACAGTTCCCGTAAGGGGATTATGCAATGTGAAATCATATTTGTGTGCTGATCTGCGTTTTGGCGTACAGTTGGCAGCGTATTGCAATTGCATGTCGGTGCAGAGAATCATCCAAGAACTGTAAAGAGAATGCTTTGCTGTTGAATAATCTTAGACTTTATTTTTGTAAACCATTATGCCCAAGTCTCACATAGATGTAATTCTTTTTGTCATGCCTTCTAAGATGTGACTTGATACGATTAAATCATAATTTTGTAAATCACTAGTTTCTAACCATGCCATTTCTCTACTAATGTTAACACGTATCATTAATTCAGTCATTTGCATCACTTACTTTTGATTTGCATTTGTTTTTTGCATAATTTTTACATCTAGGAATAACTAATTTTGATCGTTTTGCTCTTACTATTTCTTCACAAGAACCATTCACTTCCAATATGCCTATGCCTAAATTTTTAAAGATGTCTGTATCTATGTTAGGAATTGTTTTATGCCATATAGCTACATAAGAATAATCGAACACATACAAATTTGCATAAGCCTGTTGTAGAGCTTTTTTCCAATTGTTAATTTTTACTTCAATCGAAATTAATTTTTTGTTTCTTAATGTGACCATGTCTATTCTTTTCCTACTTGTGGACCAGGTACCTATAGGAACTTCGTAGTAAAATGGTTTTTTTGCAAAAGGACCTGTATTTTCAATAGTATGATACAAATCTTTTTCTTTAATATTCATGGCAGGCCTCCTTTTAGTTCTGTAATCTGTGCCTTAAATGAAGCGTTGATGGACATGAATTTTCTTATAAAAACAACAAGAAATGTTGTCAATATTGCTAAAACAGTACCAATCAAAATTATTGTGTGCAGTGTACTTATTCCAAATGTATTATAAATTGAATTTATAAAAACCTCATTTATGATTATTGCTATTATAATTACTAGTACTATACTTACAGTTGTTTTAAAAGATAAATCTAACATTATTAAAATACTTTTTTTCATTTCATTAACTTTGTTAAATTTGAATAGTTGCCCCCGGTATTCAAATAATTTTATGACCACTTCTGGTGTGTTGAAGAATTCATTAGGTTTGTATTTGCCTTTTTTACTACCAAAAATTTCTCCTAAGATAGGATCTAACACATATTTTCTTAGATGTTCATATGTAGTTGAGGCATCTGTATCAAGCTTGTCTTGTTTACTATCTAACATCTTAAACAAAACAATTGCAAATCCTACAAATATTGATAACTGATCCTAAAACAGATCATCTAGTAAATTATTCATGACAATACAGATCCAAGAAAACATTGCTGAAACGTTTTTCATGATTCACAAGGAAATCTCAGATGCCCAATGGAGTACCATTGCGCCGCAATTACCAAAACCTGCCAAAACAGGACGTCCAAGATGTGATGACAGGACAACTGTAAACGGAATGTTGTTTGTCTTAACTACCGGATGCAGATGGGCAGACATGCCAGGCAAGTACGGCTCAAAATCCACTGCACATCTTCGATTCCAAGAGCTACAACAAAAAGGAATATGGAAGAAAATTCTCTCCAAACTAATAAAATCCGCACACAAGCAAGGCAGGATTGACCTCCAAAAAATTTCAATTGGCTCCTCATCGATTGCTGCCAAAAAAGGGGGGATAAAATAGGATATGACGGATTCAAGAAGATTTCAGGCACAAAAATACATGTTGCCGTAGAGCAAAACGGCTTGCCAATTTCGATTAGGACCAGTCCTGCAAACCAACATGACAGCACAAAATTCATTGATGTCATGGAAAACATTTCGGAATTTGCAGATAACAGCCTGATGCAGATGACTATCTCTGCATATGCTGATAAGGGGCACGATGCGAAACAAATTAGGAATTATCTCAGATGTTGCGAAATTGACTGTTGCATCCCGTACAAAAGGAACTCAAAGAGCATTGCACAAAACAGGAATCAAAGACATCATGGCAAGACAAGGTTTGTCGTTGAGAGATTCTTCGCATGGCTCAGGTGTGGCTTTCACAGAACGGCAATCAGATACGAAAAGAACTGTGATAATTATTTGGGATTTGCATGCCTGGCATCAATCATGATGTATTGGAGGGTTTTAGGATGAGTTGTAAAAGTAATGCTAGGAAAAAACCAGTTTCGTTTGAAATCATTACTGTTCTAATACTTTACCAAGTATTTCTGATTTTACAGTAAAATCAGGATAGTTTGTGTAAACATGCTTTAGAAGATCATTCAATTCTTCTTTACCATGTATTTCTTTTATTTTGAATATGTGTTTTCTCATATCTTCGTTAACTCTTCCAAATGTTTTTTTCTCAAGAAATCGTACTCCTTTATCTGTAATCTCATATTTTTTACCATTTCCTTCTGTTATCATCCCAACTGATTTCAAAAAATCTAATTCATCATAAATTTCCATTGATAGGGGTCCAAATCTATCCGGTCCAAAATCAAATTTTATTGTTGCACTATTGGATTTGTCTAATACTTCTTTTTGAGTTAAAAAAACTAATTTTTCAAATCTAGTTATTCCTGTTATTGGATATTTGTTATCTCCATTAAGTAGTAGTAGGATTAAGTCAGATTTTTTCATAGTCAATGTAATCGATCCATTATATGTTATATTTCATAATAAATAATTATTTTTATCTTGTTTGTTGACATTTGATCAATTCTATACAAAATTTATGTCATATTAGCATATGTCTCTGTCTGCTGATAATTATAAATTCAACTCATCCATGGAGCATGGAATGCTGCTACTGGTCATATCTAATAATAAAAAAATGGTTTTAGGATATAGGCGTGTATATTTATCCAGTTGTTTGTCCAACTCATCCTAAAACCCTCCAATACATCATGATTGATGCCAGGCATGCAAATCCCAAATAATTATCACAGTTCTTTTCGTATCTGATTGCCGTTCTGTGAAAGCCACACCTGAGCCATGCGAAGAATCTCTCAACGACAAACCTTGTCTTGCCATGATGTCTTTGATTCCTGTTTTGTGCAATGCTCTTTGAGTTCCTTTTGTACGGGATGCAACAGTCAATTTCGCAACATCTGAGATAATTCCTAATTTGTTTCGCATCGTGCCCCTTATCAGCATATGCAGAGATAGTCATCTGCATCAGGCTGTTATCTGCAAATTCCGAAATGTTTTCCATGACATCAATGAATTTTGTGCTGTCATGTTGGTTTGCAGGACTGGTCCTAATCGAAATTGGCAAGCCGTTTTGCTCTACGGCAACATGTATTTTTGTGCCTGAAATCTTCTTGAATCCGTCATATCCTATTTTATCCCCCCTTTTTTGGCAGCAATCGATGAGGAGCCAATTGAAATTTTTTGGAGGTCAATCCTGCCTTGCTTGTGTGCGGATTTTATTAGTTTGGAGAGAATTTTCTTCCATATTCCTTTTTGTTGTAGCTCTTGGAATCGAAGATGTGCAGTGGATTTTGAGCCGTACTTGCCTGGCATGTCTGCCCATCTGCATCCGGTAGTTAAGACAAACAACATTCCGTTTACAGTTGTCCTGTCATCACATCTTGGACGTCCTGTTTTGGCAGGTTTTGGTAATTGCGGCGCAATGGTACTCCATTGGGCATCTGAGATTTCCTTGTGAATCATGAAAAACGTTTCAGCAATGTTTTCTTGGATCTGTATTGTCATGAATAATTTACTAGATGATCTGTTTTAGGATCAGTTAGTCATGCAGCATCTCCATGTTTAGTTTTTTTCTAACTGACAAGTCCAATGGCGTTTCTAACTCAACATTGTAAATTTTTCTGCATCCTTGGTAATAGTAATTTTTAGAAAAGAATGTTTTTTCTCATATTATTTCAATACGTGCTGAATTGGCAGAAAGGATCTCCCATACAGGGGGGCACTAGAAAGAAATTTTTGACGTTTCTAGTGGCGGCATCATGGTTTTCTTGGCATATTTTAAACTCAAATAGTAGATCGGATTGATTTTTAGGCAGTTTTTCTGCATGTGTCAGGAGCGTCTCTAGTTTTTGTGGCATTACTATCTATCAACTAGGAATAGTTGATAGATTACTTAAGCCCCTCTAGCAGATAGGCTCCAAGCCCTTTGGGCCCGCTTAACAAAACTATTATTCCAATCCAGAAACAAAGTTTTTGTGAAAGATTTAGAATTCAAATTAAATTCAACAGATATTCATCCAAATTCAGAGATTAAAGGAGCAATTCAAGTCGCATATCCAGGCAGATATGACGGAGTTGTGATAAATACACAAATTTTAGATTCAAATGAGCACATTATTTACAAATCATATAACGAGAAAAAGATATCCCAAAATGTTTCAAGACTATTTATCAACAAAGATGTAATGACGGAAAATAAGGCAGAATTTACAGCACTAATTGAATTTGAGCCAAAACAAGAACATGAGATAAAATTCAGAGTTTCAATTATCGAGCAACATAAAGAAATTGAAAGTCAAATAATTTTTGCAAGATACTCCAACTAGAATCTGCTTTTTTCAACAGTAATTTGACCAGTCATCCAAGGGTGAGGTTGACAGTGATAATGAACTTCTTGTGGTTCAGTGAAAAGAAATTCGTATGAATCACCAGGTTTCAGCACACCTGTAGAACCAAAGTCTCCACTATATCCATCAGCATGTCTGTGATCTGGGGTTACAGTATGGGCAGTGTCATCATTATTCTGCCATATTACTTTGTTATCAATGGTCAAGAACACGGTAGGTTTGTTTGGAACATAATTATCATTTCCTTCAATTAAAGCGCCCGGGACAATCTCAATAATGAAATCATCTTCAGGATGTAAAATATGATCAGCCACAGATGGTTTTGCTAAAGATTCAGGAAGATAAAATGAAGTATAAAATACAACAAAAGCAGACATGCCAACAATTACAGCTATTACTCCCACACCATATGCGTGACTGGAAGTAGGCGGACTCATAATTTTTTCAACCTCTCAAGTTCTTATAAAGTTTGTTTAGAATTTTTGAAATCATGGTTTGTTAAGATCGCCAGATCCAAGATTTGTATTGTTGTCAACCCCAACCCCCAAGTCGGCCTGAGTTTTTGGTGTAGGGATTTCTGAAGGCAGTTCTTTTGATCCTAGCTTTTCTTCTTGTGCAGAATCACTTTCTGGAACTTTGCTGGGCTCAACGGCAGCATCAGGTTCAGCTAGTTTTGGCTTTTCTTCAAGTACTGGAACAGGTGGAGGTGGAGGCGCATTCTTTTGTTCACTCATAGCATATCTGTAAACATGGAAGAATGCAGCAAACACCAACAAAATGATTCCAATGAAGAATAGCGAAATATTCTTCATTCCCGTTAAAGCTGCATTGTATGCTGCAATGTTTAAGAATACTTGGAATGCCAATAATGCAACCAGCACCCAATTAATCCATTTTTCAGAAAGATTAATTGTTGCAACCTTCTTTGGACCAGTGCTTTTTGCAAGTTTTGATTTTCTTTCAGCTTCGTTTGCAAGCTTGATCATCATATATGTAAATCCAAATCCAAGCGGAACCAACAATATCATTGTAGAGTAAAAGAAGATCGGATCAATTACCAAACGCTCTACTAATGGTATTTTGACATCAGGTGATATATAGAATCCCCAATAAGTTGTGACCATAATCTGAGCCAGGCTAGTAATACCAAATGCAGTGATAATTGGCCTCTCTCTCCAAGAGAATTTCTTGTACCTGTCAATAAATGGGATTAGCACGAAGGACATAATGAACAATAGCGGCCACAGCAATCCGGTTACAAATTTGTCATATTGAGTCCTCATGAATGCATAAATTCCTGTCAAGTACCATTCAGGGACAGTTACCCCGGGAGGAACTGTAGGCTCAAACTTGAAGCCCATATCAATTGGGAATACACCGCCTGTAATCAAAATAGCACCGCCTATTGCCATCACCATCGGCACATCAAACACCAAAAATCTTGGGAAGTGTACCGCCATAAGTCCCAACATGACAATAGGCAACAAGAACACGTGTTGTGCATAAAACCTCAGAACAAAGTCTGAGAACCCACTGCCCAACGCCGCGTCACGAATAGTCGGCCCCACAACAGGAATCGAAGTAGTAAGCGACGCCGCAATACTAATTGCAAGTTCGGCTCTTTCACTAAATATAACATCATATCCAGTAAACGCTTCAAGAATAGTAACAACGCCAAGAATGACACCAGTCATCCACAATACTTCATTTCTAATTTTGTATCGTCCACTAAAATATTGATAATACATGTGGAGAACAGCTAAGAGCACCATTGCATTAGAACCATGATAGTGGATGTTTCTAATGTGAAAACCAAATGGAACGTCATCGTTGATGAATTTGACGCTATCCCAAGCTCTATCAAGTATAGGTTGATAATAAAACATCAACAGAGCTCCAGAAATTCCTAAAATAACAAATACAATAAATGTCAGCATTCCTAAGAATCCAAAAGGACTTACAAAACGAGCAGGAAATGAAAATTTAATTCCGGTAAAGATGGTTCTATCTATGCCATCCCAAAGCCAGTACAGGAATCCGACAAATCCTGTTCTTCTTTCAAGCGAAACGGCCATACCCAATCACTCCATTATCATTTGCGTTAAACTTTGGTGGCATAATAAACGCAAAGCCATCAGAATCAATCTCTAAAGTTAGTTGAGGTAAAGTGTTTGATGGAGCAGCTTGTACTGATGCAGGACCTACAAAAGCTGTTCCAGTCATTGGATCATACATACTGCCATGACATGGACATTCTCCTCTCTTTCTTCCATCATCTGGCCAATATTTCCACAAACACCAAAGATGAAGACATATCATACTGTAAGCTCTAAATGCAGACGGGTCTGTTTTCCCACCGCCTAATTCTTCAGGTAATCTGATGAATTGCCACTTGCGAAATGCTTCTGCATCAAGTGCAGCATCACCAGTAGAAGGATACGTGATTACTTCAGCATGATTAATCGGATAGGTGTTGACATTAGCATGAGTGCCATCAGGCAAAATTACAGGTACTTTTTCAAGAGATGCCTGATTTGGGTTTGGCATAAAATTACCAAATGGGACAAATGGAGCAAATGCTAATCCTGTGCCCGTAGCACCTATCAGTTTTAGAAAGTCTCTTCGGGATAATCCGTCAGATTTCTTTGTCCCCAGCTCTGACATTCAGCTGACGTACTCGCCAAATTGCTTATAAACCTTATTCAATTATTTGACATGTTTTTGTTTAAGGATAAATACACAAACAACGCCGATCGCAATTCCTGCAAGAATTCCAATAATTATTCCAAGATTAAATGAAGAGTCAGCAGTAAGAGAATTTACAGCCGAATCATCAGAAACAATATCAGTTTCAAAGATTGGTAAAGACACACCGCCAGAAGCATTGTTTTCAGACACATCATTTTCAAAAATAGAATCATCAGAAGCATTATTTTCAGACTCAGGATTTGGCTCTGATGCATTATCTTGTAAAATCATTTCAGAGGAGATATTTGTAAATTTAGCTGCAAGAGCAATTGGTTCGGTGGTTGAATTCCCTCCAAACAGTGTCGAGTGTGCCAAAAGAGTGTAAGTACCAGTCTGATTAATTGGGACATAAAGGACTGTAGATGTATCATCTTTGTTTTTCACGGGAAAGAATCCACCACCCTGACTAAACAAAGAATTGCCCAACCAATCAAGTGAATGCCATCCAAGAAATTCACCAAACACGCCAGAGGGGACATTTGTTTGTATAATTTCTCCAGAAGGATTCATTACAAATACGGCCAAGTTGGTATCATCAGACACCCATGAAAGCTCAATTGCTGCAGAGTTAATCAATTCATTTTGAACATCAAAATAAAATTGTCTCCAATCCCCTGCCATGTATCTATTAGCCATATCAAATGCACCTTTGATGTATCCGTTACCATAAAGGACGTCATCAGTTTGTTTACCATCAATAAATACAGCAGAATCATTTTGATCAACTAGTTGCTTTATTACAAAAGATACAGGCGCATTAACTGAATGTGCATCGCCTTCAAAAGTTAGAAATCCCTGGTAAACTCCAGTTTGTAAATCAGTTGGAGCAATTAATGTCACATCAACTGTTGCAACATCATTTGCAGGCACAGTTACCGATTGGGATTCAGGCCAAAGTACGGACCATTTTTCTTTTTGATAGTAACTTGCAGATAACGTATAATCCATGGAAGTAGAATTCATATTTGTGTCGCCCAACCAATAAGAAAACCTTGTCGGGACAGGATACACTCCAACTAACGGCGTTCCCTCAAATTGATCATTTGGATCAGTGACCCGGAGTTCTTGAACAGTTCCCCAAGACCCAGCTCGATTTACTAAAGACAATTCATTGCTTGTAATTTTTGTATCATTGTTGTTATCAAGCCAATCATAAAGGTACAAAGAAGAAATTCTCATATCATCAGCATAGATATCAGAAGTGTCATTCATGAATGAACTGAATGGGAAATTGACATTCAATACCATTAACGAGGAATCATCAGGAATGGGATCTTTGTCATCGAAAAATTCACCCAAAGTGGAATGATCTTTTACATCTGAAAGCTTGACATAATTTGGAATGTAAACTCCAGATTTATTTAATATTGAATCCTGTTGCCGTACAGTTGTCACTGCATCAAATTTGCTGTTTGCAATCAGGGATAATTTTTTTGGCACTATGTCAACAACGATATCAGCATCGGAAGGATTGGAAAGAGTAAAAGTGGCAGAACTTCGCTCACCGGGAAGCAATTGTCCTGCAAACCAGCTAGTCATAGGGACAGGGTTAGAAGGTAATTGAAATCGTTCAAAACCAATGGCAGTAGAATTAGCATTCTTTATTGCAGGATCTAGAATTTTTCTAATGTTATCATATGACGCGTCGTTGTGTACAATGAATAGTCCGTCAGTCCCATTTACATAATTCAAAGCTGATGAAACATCAACCGAGCCTGAGCCCTGAGTAAATGGATCATTATGCAAATCAGTAGCAGTAGACATGAGAATGTTTTTTATCACAAATGGATCATAGTCCTGAAATTGTCTCTTCATCTCTTCTATCAAAAGAGCTGCACTGCCGGATACAACAGGGGCGGCCATACTAGTACCGCCAAATAAAGAAAAAGATTCAGCCTTGGAATCTTTTTCATGTTTTAAAACGTTTGATGGCGTGAATCCATGCGCGCCCACACTCATCAGATCAGGCTTAGGATCACCAATGGCACCAGGGCCCCTGCTTGAAAAATCAGCCACATGATTGTAATGGGATGTCGTATTTCCAAATCTAGGCTGATCCTGAAATGGGCCATAGCCTACAAAAACATTATTCGTAGTTGCGCCGACTGAAATCCCAAAGGGGGATGCATTAGGCAACCCAATAGTCCCATAACCGTGTCCAGAATTTCCGGAACTTGAAACCATCAAAACACCGGGATAATCATCATCTAGAGAATGAGGAGTGGCAAGTGCGCTAAGAATTAAGGAAAGAACGTCCGTTCCAGGAGAAGATTTGAAAGAAGGGAAGGTGGAAACGCCCCAACTATTGGAAATTATATCAACTCTAGGATTTCCAGAAAATTTCCAATCATGTTCTTCGTTATCAAATCCAGCAGACCACAACCAACCATAAACAGTATCGCCAAACCATAATGCCTTAACTGGAATAATTTTTGCATTAGGTGCCACGCCAGTAATAGTAAATTTTTGAGTGCTGTTGTAAATATCATAGGTTTCCTGACCACGTGAAGTGATTGATGCGGCACTTGATGTACCATGGCCCATAAAGTCAGTCATTAATCCAAAAAATTCACCATCAGGATCTAATGCAGGTAATAACGTGCCATTAATTGCCTTAATAGAATCATCAATCTCTGCAGTCTTATTCTGTATAACTCCATAAACATCTAAAACTTGCGCACCAACAGTTCCCGCACTATAATCATTTGTCCCATCACCATTTGAATCATATACAAGAAATTCATTACCGCTGCCCAAGACAACTGGCTTTTCATCAGTAAAATCAAAATCATAGTCAGGTTTTTGATCTTTTTCTAAATCAAATCTAGTATAATCTTTCCAAGAAGTACTAAGATCAGGAATAACTGTATCATAGACCCCCGGAACAACCGAGTCGACCATCAATACAGGTACAACTTGTATCCTGGCATCAGACCCTTGGGCGGCACCTTGATAAATTACACCGACGCGGTATTCGCCACTTTTTGATTTGATAAAATTTCTATTATCTTCTCCAATTTTCATATCGTCAGCTAAAGTTCCGTTAAAAATTATTGACGAACCAAGCTGTGGAAAAAAAGAATTGTAAATCGGAATGTCACTTCCTTTTCCATCCTGGGACACATCTAGAAAGACGCCTTGTTTTGTAACATATGCAGAGGAAGTCATATGGGACGGAATTGGTTTGCTGTAATTTCGAATAATTTCATTATCATCAATAAATGCATAAAAAGTCGCATTTGTTAAAATAATTCCCTGACCGTCAGGATCAAGCATGACAGGATGATTGTTCTCGTCCCTAGCAAGGGAGTGTCGAATATCCAAATTAGAAAAATCTACGCCAGTGTCTACAATTGCAATAGTTGTTCCATCGCCTGTGACATTGTAATTTTGTTGTGCAATATCAGAGCGGGTAATCTGCGGAATCCTAGAGGCATCAAATACGGCTTCATCAGCAGAGTGAAAGTCTAATGGAAAGTCTTCAGTTAGGCTATAACCTTGTGCAATTAGACTTGCGGCATTCTTCTCAGACAGTACAGTTACATAAAAAAATCCGCTATCAGAATTAATGCCATACAGGGAATTCTTTTCCAAAAAATCAGAATGTTGTGGGGATGTGCCAAAAACCAAATAACGTTTAAAATTATTCTCAGAGAAAAAACTAGAATCAATTTTAACAAGATCCGAATCAAAATTAAGTGAATTGGATGAATTTTCATCAAAAATCACATCACCAGAAGTTAGCGCGTATGAATTGGTCAGTACGGATGAAAAGAGGAGAATAGAAAAGATAATCGCCACTTTGGGCATTAGTTTGTTCTTGATTCTTGAGTTATTATAATTATCTTCTTCGTGCAAGAATTGCTATTTGTAGCGCAACAATAAAACCAGTAGCGCCTATAATCGGCAACAGTAATGAATTGAGTTGGGAAGAAGATTCGCCGATATATTGTACGGATGTATCAATGGTAGAAGTGCTTTCATCAATCTTCGTACTTGCATGTTCCAAAGTAGTATCAAATCCTTCGATTTCAGATTTCAGAGTATCTAGCTGTTTAGATGTTTCAGACAAGACACTGTTTAGCGTAAGGATTTGTTCCGAAATTCCACCCAAATCTTGACTTAGAACAGTAGTGGCAGACGAGCCATGAGAGGCAGTTCCCTGACTAAAAGCTACTACATGAAAAACATGGGTTCCTTCTTCTATCGGAGTATAATCTACAAAGTACAGCCCCTGATGCAAGGTTTGGAAAGAATTAGACAAAGGGACAGAAACGCCAGATGGCAAGTGAACATGGCTATTTCCTAACAACTCGATGGGGTCACTTCCAACTAAAAGCCCGTCACTTGTTGTTTGGACAAATATTCGGACAGAATTGCCAACTGCAGAAGTCTCCGGTGCAAACACCAGCGTATTGAGCTGCCGTTCAACAGGCACCTCAACGAGTTCAGAAGTCAAAGTAAATTTTAGGTTTAATTTTTGCGAAAAGCCTTCTTCTGTGATGGCTTCAACAGAATAGGTTCCAAATGGAAAATCAGTAGATTCTTCAGGCCACACCAATAGTGGATGATGAAAGAAACCTTCTGAATTAATTGCAATTTGATCAAACTTTGCAATGGTATCATCAGGAGCAGACAATCTAAGTATCAGACTCCCGTTTGGATCTCCCTTACCAAAAACAAAAAGAATTTGATCCTTAGAGTATACTTCACTATCAGTTGACAATGTTAAATCTGCAGAAAAAGAGGCAGGAACGTTAACAAGTAAGAATGCAAACAAAACAGAAAGCAAAATCCGAAATTTCATTTTAATTAATTGCCAACGTTCTCCTAGATATTACTTCTGGAAAAACTGTGCATAACTTTCGTTAAGAGGCATTCAAAAAAAGAAAAAAGGGTAGTTAGAACTAGTTTTAGCTTACGTTGACAGTTATGCTAATTGGTGGCGATAATGCCGTCGGATTGTCAACAGACTCCCAAACGAATGCAGTTGCAGTAAATGCTCCTGCTTCAGCTGGAATCCATGACGATGCCGGACTCATTGATTTACCAGGATCTAAGTCACCTGTAATCCATACTAATTGTACGGTTACGCCGTCAGCATCCTGAATCTGTACCAAGTATGCAAATGCTTGCTCTCTATCCTGACCATTTGCCAAGTCAGCACTGATTTGCACCTGTTGATCAAGGGAAACAGCATCTAAGCTGTTACCAAATGCATCAACTGTTCTCAAGTTAGAAGCTGGTAATCTCTCGAGAGGTGGTACAACAGTACCGATTAGCGAAGTGGCAGTAATATCAAGTTCATCTGCAGTTGTGTATGGATCAGGCAAGGTATTGTCTTCATATTCTGCAGTGACTGTGTCACCTTCTGCGACTCTGAGTCTGTGACCAGATGATTCATCTCGGATTGTGAAGAACACAGTTCCCTCGAAGATTCCGGTTGCCTCATTAGTCTCAGTTACAGTAAGATCAATACCTCCTGCATCGGAGTCAGACCAGACGTCGGCATCGAAGTTGTCGACTGATTCTGGATCTAAGTTCATATCTGGATCAATAATTCTTACAACACCTGTTCCGCTAGCTGGATAACTTGCTTCAAGCCATTGAACTTCACCAATATTCCATCTGATTAAGGCTGAACCAACTACAGTTTCATCCTCTGAGAATTCAAAGGATACTGTAAGTCCGTCATCTTCATCAGATTGCAAGAATCCGTCGGTTGGTCCGCGGCCACTTGCATCATTACCGGTAGAGTCACCGGTTACTGGGGTGGTATCAAATCCATTAACATCACCTGTATTCTTGTTACCGTCAGCATCGTGTAAGAAACCAGTGAGTATTACTTCGCCAGTAAAGATGCCTGTGTCAGTACCTGTTTCGACTAACTTGTATGTATCGAGATCGAATCCTCTAGTAGAGACCTTTACAGGATCTGCATTATTCTCTCCAATCTCATCAATCAGGTCAGAATCGAAGTTATGGTCAGGTGCGACGACGGTAATGTAGACTTTGTCAGTCCAAGTGTATACTTTTTGATCGAGTTCAACAGTTGCGCCAAAGTTTGATGTGAAAACTGTCAGTTTAACATCCTCATCTTCTTGTCCAACAAAGTCACTACCAGATGGTCCCCAATCAGTATATTCGAGTTCAATTTCCTCACCTCTTTCAAGGCTATCATTATTCAATTCTTGAGGAATTTCAAGGACAATCTGGAAGATACCAGTAGAGTCACCTGTTTCTCTGAATGCTGATGGTTCTGGGTCAAATTCCAAGCCGGTAATACCGGCTACGTTAAGACCGCCAAGGGCAGTGGCTGCTGCATCAGAATCCCATTCTACCACATTGATATCATAGGTTTCTGCTGCGTCGTTGTCAAGGTCCCAGTCAGGCTCAATGATCGTTAAGATCATATCGCTTCCGATGATATAGACAGACTTGTCAGACTGCAATACACCATTTCTAAGATCGAATGTTGCAGAGTCAGTGACAGTATTGACATCACCTGATGCATCAGTAGGATCAGTGTATTCTACAGTTAGAATGTCTCCCTGTAAGATACAATAATCGCTACCATCTGCAGAGGCTGCGTCAAATCTACCTGTTTCACCAGTTGAACCTGAAAGGCTCTCGAAAACGTCAGTTTTTGGACATGTAGTTGAAGCTGGACCGTCAGTATATCTGATGTTAAAGTCTAATTCGAAGATACCAGAGTCTGGGGCAGTTTCTACTATTGGTCCCATAGTTCTGGTTGCATCTGGGTTATCACCACCAACATCGATTCTCTTATCGGTACTTGCTGCAGAACCACCTGCATAAGCAAGTACTACTACATCAGCACCTCTAGAGACAGATATCTTGACAGGTCCGTAGTCCTTGCCAGCAACATCTTGTGCTAAAGTATCCTGACCCGAGGCAGAAACGTCAGCATCTGGATCATTGACTCTCACATGGATTGTCAAATCACCATTGCCCAGAGTTTCCGCATCATCGTCTATAGTTCCAGCCACGCCAGCGGCATGAACTGGAAATATGGAGGACTTGTCTGGTGTACTAGAGCCAGTGTCACCATTAAAGTCGGAAAGTTGACCCCATGGAACAGGGTAAACAGTTCTGTCAAGACTGATAGAACCAGTGTTGGCTCTAACGCCTGCAGAATCACCTACTTCGATGATTTCACCTGATGCATCTCTATAATCAACGTAGTTTACTTCAATATCAGTACCTGTAACAGTTGTGCGTTTTCCGTTATCACCACTAAAGCCTGATCTCTGACAATATTCGCTTGGAATCTGGAAGTCACCTACGAAGACACCGGTATCTGTACCGGTTTCAACCAAAGTGAATCCTGTTGCGCCCAATCCATCTCGAACGTCCGATGATACGGGGTTTGTGCCACATGTGACTGAGCCACCATCACCGGTTTGGTTAGACTTTAACCATCTTTCATCGTCAAATGTGATATCTAGCAATCGTCCCAAGTCACCAAATGACAAGTTTTTGATTTGATCGGCCTTGCCGATTGTATCATAGGCCTCATCACCTGTTTTTGATACGGTTGTAAAGATATCAATCAAGTCAGAATTGACGTTTAGGTCTGCATCTTCAAGAGTTATTGTAACAGTGTCTGCGACTTTATAGTTATCATTGTCAAATGATACTACACCTGAATGGCTTGGAGCTTCTTCTTGATCAGCGATTTGTGTACGTACACCGTCTCTACCCAAGTCAAGATAATTGACTCTTGGTGCGTCCTCATCAGTCAAATCTTCAATTACAATGAAAGTTGGACTACTGCCAATTGGAGAAAGACCTGTGTAAGTGTCGTCGTCAAGGATGTTTAGCTGATTAACCATGGTGTATTCCAGTGCGCCCTCAAAGGTACTGGTGTTATCACCGGTTTCTTCTGCTTCAATTCTGATAATTTGGTTTGAAACTCTTTCAGAGGCTTCAACTCCGTCATCAGTGAATCCGAATGAGAAGATGTCTATAACAATTGCTTCCTTAGTGGCAACTTCAGTTTTAATTCCGTCTTCTGCTGTGCTATCAACAACTAAGAAACCAATTTCATTAGATGAATCGGCACCATAGATGTTTTTCATAACAGCATCAGCAAGTAATGTCAAAGACTGTGCTGCGACATCCTTTACTAGTGGAATTGCATCAGTAGATGCAACTTTAGTATCTGTAATTGATGCGGCAATTGTGCCGTGTACCAAGTACACGTCATAGGTGCTTGTTTCAGATAATGATCTCAAATCAACATTTAGAAGATTATATCCACGTAGTTTAGTGGGATCATTAGTAGCATCGTTTGTATCACCTGTAGAATCAAGTACGTCTTGTACGGTTGCACCAGTATCAATAAACAATGCATCATACCCAGTTGTGGCAGATGGATCGATTATTGCTCTTTTACTGAAGGATTGGACCTTAATAGATTTGGCCTCCCCAATAGTATCGGGATCAGTTCCTTTAAAGTCAGTATCCTTTACCCACTTATCGATAGAAGTTCCAAGTGTTGGAGCCCGAATTTCAGCTAATGTTGCACCACCGTTGTCGATACCAGGTCCGTTATAATCAAAGAACAGAGCTTGAAGAGATGATGCTTCACCTAATGTGAACGGATCACCAGTCTGAAGACTTGGGATTGATACCACATCAGGATTTTTAACTTCAAGATCTTCATCTACTCTACTGTTTTTGTTAACGTCACCATCGACTATGATGACTGGAATCTCTTCACCAGAGCTCCATTCATCGTCGATTGGTTGAATATCAATTGTACCAGTGCTGAAACCTGTCAGGATTGTAACAGGGGTATCATTGTAATCAATAGTGGCAGATGTGCCTCTTGCGGCATTATCTGTCATTTTGAGTACGGAAACATCTGATTCGTCATATGTTCCAAAGACTCCACTTTTTGGTCCCTGTTCTGTAATTGTAACTGGTTGAGTACCTGCTTGGAGTTTACCAGTTGTACTAGTTTTAATAGTACAGGTAGCTATATCCTGTAAACACTTACCAGCATCCAAATTAGAATCATCATTATCCTGAATTGTCAATACATTATTTGTAGCACCTTGAGCGTTTGGATCAATCAACAAAATACCATTATCTCCAATCATGAGATTGGCATATGAAGCGGAGACATCAGTGATGCCACCATCAACGGCAGCACCTGTATCAGCTCCATTTTCATCGAAGACTTGGTAACTTGCACTAGCTGTAGAACCAGCTGTTCCAAATGTCCAAGAGTCTTCATCTGTTGGGTCAATGTTCAACCATGAGTCTGTGATAGTGACATGTACTTGTGCTGCTTGTGGGTAAACAGTTCTATCTAATTCTGCTCCGGCAAATTGATCAACAGTATCAAAAGTGAGTGTTGTTGTTTGAGCACCACCACCTTTGTTGTACTGAATTACAACGTTACCGGTTGGGTTTAGTTCATAGAGCTGTATGAAAGGCCAAGAATTGGCTTTGATGCCAATTTGACCTTCAGCAGTTACAGTACTATTTGCTGCATTATTGCTGTTAGGAACTTTTGGTTCTCTAACAACGTTGATGTTGTTTGTATCAGCAACAAATGGAGCATCATTACATGTAGCTAAGTCATCGTCTACAGCTGGTTTATCCACTGCATTATTGGCATCCGAATGATATCTTACAGCAACACCAGAGGTATCACTGAACTCAATGTCGGAGTCTATAGTTGAGTCAGTAATTAATGCACCGGCACTTGTTGCAGTACAAAAAGCACCAAAGTCAAGTCCTTGACTAGGTGCGCCTGATGTCTTATCTGCAAATACTGCTTGATCTCTGTCTGCAAAGTAACCGTACCAGTTACCGTCTACGGCTTGAACCATTCTAAGTTGCTTGCCGTTTACTGTAACGTCTGGTTCACCTTTTGCCTGATCAGTGTCGTTAATGCCTGAATCAATTACAACTACTTCAATGACCTGAGGTCCTGACATGTAGTTATCAAACTGTGAGTTTTCTGCGGAAACAAATAGGTTGGCGTTGGCTGCATGTGCAACAGGCATTACACCTGGAGCTGCAAATGTCATACCGCCGGCAACCATAATTGTCATCAATGTAAGACTAGTTATTTTACGTTCTATTTCGTTATTCATGTTATTGATGACTCTCCTTAAAGTTTGTATTTAAGCCTAATGGACAAATTGTCCACAAGTGGTTTGGTTTTTGTAGATTTTTCATGCCTATACAAGTATTCTTGCAATTATTAGATCGCTGAATATAATTTTTATATTTTTGAGGCTAGCTTGCATTTATAGCAATATAATTTTTTCAGTTATTTAAAATAATATCAAATTATTTTAAAGTTTTATCACGCTTTGACGTTTTTGAATACAATAGAAAGCATGATAATCACTCAAGACGTTTGAAAATTATTGAGAATTCTAGTTACTGGCGGAGCAGGATTCATTGGAAGGCACTTGGTGAAATCTTTGAAAAAGGAACACCAGGTGACAATCTATGACAATCTATCAAGTAGTTCAAAATCAGACATTTGTGATTTATTGGATAATGTGAACTTTGTAAAAGGTGATATTTTAGATTATCAGGCTTTGGTTGAATCATCCAAGAAAACAAATGTTGTAATTCACTTGGCAGCAAAAATAGGCGTTGCAGAATCAATAAAAAATCAAGATGAAACAATGAATGTCAATGTAAAGGGTACGGAAAATGTTTTGAGAAGCTGTGTTGAAAACAAAATTAAAAAAATAATTTTTGCATCATCAGCTGCAGTGTATGGAAAGAACAACGACATGATTACAGAAAAATCACAAACGATTCCATTATCGCCTTACGGAGAAAGTAAATTATTAGCCGAGGGGAAGATTATATCATTTGCAGAAAAAAATGACATGGATGCAATAATTTTAAGAATTTTTAATATTTATGGCAAGGGGCAAACAAAGCAATATGCAGGAGTGATAACAAAATTCATGGAAAAAATTTCACAGAATAATTCACTGGAGATTTATGGAGATGGAAGCCAAACAAGAGACTTTGTTTCAATTAATGACGTAACAGAATCATTTCAGTGCATATTAAAAAATGATCATGAAAAGAAAAATTACACATACAATGTAGGCACAGGAAAATCAACGTCAATTAAAGAATTGGCTGAAATCATGATTAAAAACTCTGGAAAAAAATTAGAAATTAATTATTTGGACATGAAGGCAGGGGACATTAAACACAGTGTTGCAGACACAGCATTAGCAAAAAAAGAATTAGGGTTTGTTGCTAAAATAAGACTAGTAGACGAATTATCAAAAAGCTAGGCTCGATCACGCATCAGATTGGCCATTGTGAATAAAATGATTGCAGTAACAATTAGAATTGCGCCAAGTAAGAACATTACAACAGATCCAAGTAACGAACCGTAAAAAATTTCTTGGCGATTCAAGTATACATTTAAAAATATTCCACCAGAAATTATGCCAGCAATAATTAGCGCAATCCCAGGAAACGCATAAAATGGCAAAGGATGTCTAATAGAGACATACTTTAGGGTGTTTATCAACACAGACATCCCATGAGGAACAGGATTATGTCCAGACGTGTCGCCATCATACGAAATACTAATTGGAACCTCAGCAAGGGACAGTCCTTTATTGGATGTTTTTAGAAGGATTTCGGTCGAAACGGACATCCCCTCCTCTGTGGGATGAATAGAATCTATTGCATTTTTTGAATATGCCCGAAATCCAGATTGGGAATCACTTACTTTGAAATCTGCGCCAAAATTGGCAGCAGATGTAATAATTTTGATTCCACGTTTTCTATATCCGGGCGCATCAGATTCAGCGCCTAAAAATCTCGATCCCAAAACAACATCAACACTGTGTTGAGATAACGTATCTAATAGAATGGGAATTTGATTGGGATCATGTTGCCCATCGCCATCCAAAGTGATCATAACATCTGCATCTTGTTTTCGGCAGTAATCAAACA
This sequence comes from Candidatus Nitrosopumilus sp., assembly GCA_963422575.2. Classification (GTDB taxonomy): domain Archaea; phylum Thermoproteota; class Nitrososphaeria; order Nitrososphaerales; family Nitrosopumilaceae; genus Nitrosopumilus. Next base: position 489,203 of record CAXXKU010000001.1, read on the forward strand.
ATGAGGTAATTGCAGCACCATACCCTTGATTTTTTTTATGTGAAACAATTTCAGCGCCTGCTAGCTTTGCAACGTTCAGTGTATTATCAGTAGAACCGTCATCGCATACTATTACCTTATCCACAAACTTTTTGGCAGTTTTGACAACATCAGATATCGTATCCTCCTCATTGTATGCAGGAACGCAGGCAAATTTCATCATATCAATACAGAAAATACCTTTATGTAAATAGTTAGTTTTTTAGATGAAATTACAATTTAACTTTAGAACGCTCACCTAAAAGGAATTGTTGTTTTATCTCAGAGTGCGTAATCTCTGATCCATGCGAAATAATACTGTCAGATATCTGAATTTTAGCATCAATGGTGCAGTTTTTCATGATAATGGAGTTTTCAATGGTGCAGTTTTTCAGATCAGAGTTATCCCCAACACTGACATACGGTCCCAATCTTGTAGAGGGTCCGACCTTACAGTTCTGTCCTATAATTACAGGTTCTTGAATATGAGAATCCTCAGATATTGCCGTATTCTTACCAGTAACGATTTTGCCTTTAATTCTATCTTCAGGGTTTATCAGAAACTGATTTTCAGTTCCAATAGAATCTAAAACTAGTCTATTTGCATGAATGATATCTTCAGGAGTTCCAGTATCTTTCCACCAACCAGTTACAGTATCATATTCGATTTTGTTTCCTTGGTTCATCAATCTAAATAGCGCATCAGTAATCTCCAGCTCTCCTCTCAATGATGGTTTCAGACTATCAATTATCCCAAAGATTTTAGGGGTAAGAAAATAAATTCCAATTACTGCGAGATTTGAGGGAGGATCTTTTGGTTTTTCTATAATCTTTCTTATTTTATCAGGGTCATTTTCATCTAATTCTGCAACTCCGAATCGTTGCGGATCATCTACCTCACATAGCAAAATCATTGCATCAGAATCAGAATTTTCAAATTTTTTAGTGTAATCAATCAGGTTTTTTCTTAGAACATTGTCCCCCAAATATACAATAAATCTGTCAGTTCCAATGAATTCCTCACATAGTTTAATGGCATGGGATATTCCTTTTGGAGAATCTTGATAGATGTAAGTAATTTTTACACCAAAGTTAGTTCCATCGCCATAGTACTCTTTCACTTTTTCAGGATATACATCGCCAATTATAATCCCAATCTCTGAAACTCCAGCAGTTTTTAGATCTTCAAGGGCATATTGGGACATAGGTTTGTTTGCTATTGGAAGTAATTGCTTTGGTCCAGTGTGAGTGAGAGGTCTGAGCCTTGTTCCATGACCGCCGTGTAAAATAATTCCTTTCATTTTTGTAGAGTCTGAGATATGAGGATATAAAATCAGCTGAATTTTTCTAGGCATGGAATTCCAGATAAGCTTGAATTATGATTAATTATATTCTGAAATTGTAATGCTATCAAGTTTTTTGTTTATTGGAAAAGATATTATGATTATTTCCAATTATTTTGGACTTTGATCACTGGATACAGCTTTTTGGAATAGAAATGATTCCAAGAATGGCACGTTGATTGGCATTTGGATTAATTGCAATAGCCGTCATGATGATGATGGTGATGATTGGGGGAAAAGATTTGAGATTAGGCAGTATTTCAGTTGCTGCAGCATTCTCTCATATGTCGTTTGGTATTTTTTTGACAGAAAGTACCGAGTTTCCAATTTTTGTTCCATTCATATCGCAAAATATTGCATCTAGTGGGGTACTGACTGGATATTTTTTGAGTTTATTGCAGTCACAATAATTTTTGTGATATCAATTATATTTTTAAGAAAACAAAAAAAGTCTCTAATTAGATTTTAATTCCTGAAGAAAATAATCAAGACTTTGTTCTATTTTTTGTGGTTTCTCATTGAGAAGATCATTTGCTAATGAAACATCAAGGGAAGAGTCTTTAGGTCTTTGTGATTTCCAATTCATATCATCAGTTTTTGTAGGAATCAGCAGATGTTTATCAAGATTTAATTTATCTGCAATTAATTGGGCTAGACTAAATCTAGATATTCTAGTAGCACCAGCTAAATGAACTATGCCAGTTATCATTCTTATTGCAATCTCTATTAGCATTTTAGATAAATTTGGAACATATGTAGGAGAGGTAAATTGATCTGTGACCACTGAAATTTCTTTTTGTGTTTCCAAGTTTTCTTTAATCCATAATGGAAAGCTTTTCTTTTTGGAATGGATTCCAAAGGGGGCACTTGTTCTTGCAATACACCAACTTGATGCCAAGTCATTTAGAGCGAATTCGCCTTCTAATTTTGATTTGCCATAAAATCCCAAGGGTGTTGGAAAGTCATCTTCTTTTTTCATTCCAGCTGCTCCGTCAAAAACATAATCAGTAGAGACATAAAGAAAAAACGAATTTTGTTTTGCCGCTTCCCTTGCCAAAATTTCAGTAGCCTTTGCGTTAATCTCAGTTGCAAGTTCTTTTTCGGTCTCACACAGATCAACATTTGTCAGTGCTGCCAGGTGGATTATTCTGTCAGGTTTTATTTTTTGCAATGTTTGTACAACTTTATTATTGTCAGTTAAATCAAGCAAGATTGGAGTGCCATAAGCAGGTTCTTCATCATGATAGCAAGAAAAAACGGCATGATTTTGTTGCACCAGATCTTTTACTATTTGTGATCCCACTAATCCAGCAGAGCCAGTTATCAGAAACTTCATTATTGCATGACAGTCCAGGGCTGTTGGTGTAAAGTATTTTCATCAATCAATGGCTCCCACCAAGATTGATTCTGCAAATACCAATCAACAGTTTGGCGCAATGCGTCATCAAACGTATGTTGTGGTCTCCATCCTATATGACTCTCAATTTTTGAACAATCTATAGAATATCTTTTATCATGCCCAGGCCTGTCCCCAACATATTCAATCATGTCATGAGATTTTTCTAAAATATTTAGAATTTTTTCGACAATGTTTTTGTTTGTAACTTCTTCATATGCAGTGATATTGTATACCTGTCCAGATCCCCCTTTTTGAATCAAATCGTCTATAGCTTGCACATGATCATTGACATAGATCCAACTTCTAACATGCATGCCATCACCATACAATGGGACTTTGAGATTTTTGATTGAACGAATAATAGTTTTTGGGATTAATTTTTCAGGAAATTGGCATTCTCCAAAATTATTAGCACATCTTGTTGTAATACAATTAATGCCATAAGTTCTATGATATGATGCAACAAGATTATCTGCTGCTGCCTTTGTTGCAGCATATGGATTGCTAGGATTTATTTGAGAAGTTTCATCAAAAGAGGATTTTCCTTGCGCATCGCCATATATTTCATCAGTAGACACGTGAATGAATTTTTTATCATACTTCCTTATTGATTCCAAAATAGCATATGTTCCAAATACGTTTGTTTCAAGAAATGGTTTTGGGTTTGCAATACTTCTATCGACATGAGATTCTGCTGCAAAGTTTACCACCACATCCATATCCTTGACCATTTTATCAACTACATCTTCATTTCTAATATCACCTTGAATGAATTTATAGCGCAGATTATCTTCAATATTTTTCAAGTTTTTAAGATTTGAGCCAACAATTAAAAGATCAAGATTCGTAACTTTGGAATCATGGTTATTTATTAAATGATTCTTAATAAATGCACTGCCAATAAACCCAGCACCGCCACAAACCAAAATATTCATATTTTAGAATTTTAAAATTCTTATTTATCTCTAGTGTGAATAAACAAAATCATCATTTGTGTTTTTTAGAGTATTTGATTTAGAATCTTTTTCATGTAAAATCGGTTCATCTACAGGCCATTTTATGTTTATGTCGGGATCATTCCAGATAATGCCATTTTCATGCTCTGGAGAATATTCATTATTGACTTTGTAAAGAACATCCGCATTGTCACTTAACACACAAAAACCATGAGCAAACCCTTCTGGAATGTAAAGTGATTTGCGATTATATTCAGAAAGAATCTCACCTACCCATCTGCCAAATGTTGGAGAATTTTTTCTAATATCTACTGCAACATCAAAAATTTCCCCCCTCAATGCAGTTACCAGTTTAGCTTGTGCTTTTGGATTTTTTTGATAATGTAATCCTCGTAAAACATTTTTTGTAGAATGGGAAAAATTATCCTGTACAAATTTTGTCTCAAGCCCATTAGAAATGAATGAAGATTCCCTGAAACTTTCTAAAAAAAATCCCCTGTCATCTGAAAAAGATTGGGTATCAATAAGAATTACTTCAGGAATACTTAATTTCTGAAAATTGAACACCATAATACGCATGAATGCAAATGTGATAAATGTGTTTTAGTGTTCTAGAACAAAAATTTGAAGATTAAACATTTACTTGTTCGCCTGAATGGGATGTTATAAAATCTTCATAGAGTTTAATCGCCTCATCTGCAGATCCAATAGATTCTACTTTTCCCTTATTAAGAAATAAAACGTTATCACAGTGTTCTCTAATTGCTGCCATACTATGACTTACAAAGATTATTGATTTTCCTTGTTTTTTAAATGACATTATGGCATCATAGCATTTTGCTTGAAAATCAATATCACCAACTGCAAATACTTCATCAAGAACAAGAATATCTGGACGGATTTGTACGGCAGTAGCAAATGCTAAACGCATTTGCATTCCAGCAGAAAAATTTTTTATCCTAGTATCAGCAAACTTTTCTAATCCAGCAAATTCAATGATTTCATTAATTTTGGGAATAATTTCATGTTTCTTAATTCCAAATAACACACTGCTTTGCACAATATTAGCAGTTGCAGTTAATTCAGGATGGAATCCTAAACCAAGTGCTAACAATGGAATTACTTTCCCATTAGCTTGAATGTTTCCTTCATCAGGTTGGATGATTCTAGAAATTAGTCGAAGTAATGTTGTTTTTCCTGCACCGTTACTTCCAATAATGCCAAACATTTCGCCAGATTTGACTTGAAAAGATACATTATCTAGGGCCTTTAATGTTTCATAGTTCTGTTTTCTATTAAAAAAACCCATCAAGCTTTCGTAAACGGTAGTACGTTTTTCGTGAAATAATCTGAAATTCTTTGAAACGTGATTTACAGATAAAGAAATTTTATTCATATCACAACTCCTCCACGATTTTTGCTTGTAATTTTCTAAATATTAGATAGCCTATTCCAAAAATTACAAAAGTCACAAAAATAGAATAAAGAATGGTGGTTACACTGGGAATTTCACCATACAAAGTTAGGTGATGTGCCATTGTTAAAATTTGAACGGTGGGAACAAATTGAAGGATTTGTTGTAAATATTCAGGCAGCATATCAAACCTGTAAAAAATAGGAGTCAGGAAAAATCCAGCATGAATAATGACTCCCCAGATAAATTCTATATCCCTGTACTTTACATTTAAAACTGAAAGTGGAAGTGAAATTCCAACTACTAAAATAAAAGATAAGAGAAAAACCAAAGGAAGTAATAAAATAGTTATAGGCGGTACGTATCCTAAAATGATCATAAAAATTCCCAGTACACCTAATTCAATAATTAACATTAATGAAGAAGATAAACAGCTGCTTATGGCAGGAATGGATCTTGGAAAATAGATTTGTGTTAAAAGAGGGGTCCTATTTACTAAACTTGATAATGCAGAAGTTGTTGAATTTTTAAAAAAATTCCATGTGATCAAACCTAACAATAAATAAATCGGAAAATGCAGGATTTCAAATTTAAAAAGAGTGGAAAAAACAAAAAATAGAACGCCCAGCATCAAAAGCGGTTCAATAAGACTCCAAACAATTCCTAAAATGGAACTTTTGTATTTGATCTTAATATCAGAAATGGTGAAATTGAAAATTATGCCTCGCATCAGCCACATTTCATGTACAATACCAGATATCATAATACACATGAATGCAAATGGCAACACATATACAAATTTCTAAAAATTTTTAGGCGGTATTGTTAAGTGTATTCAATATTGTAATCAAGAGATAGGTTAGGATTGTAATATGGATCGCCCTTTTTAATTAAAGGCCAAATTTTGTTAAAATCAGCAAAATTTTCAACTGGAATATAGATTTTTGCAATTTCCTTGATTTTGGAGGAACTATCATGACGCAATACTGCATATGGATTATAGATGACTTTGAATCCATGCTCCCTAGTTTTAAAACAAAGATCAGAATCACCATAATAAACATCAAACAATTCATTAAATTTTCCAATGTCTTCAAAAAGATTTTTTTTAATTAACATGCATGCACCGGTTACAGAAGACGTTTCTCTTAATGAATTAATAAATCCAAAAAAATCATTATTGTTAGAGGGCTTGTTTTGAAAGGGATGGAAAAAATACCCTGTTTTTAAAAATACCATTCCTGCATGTTGAATAGTATTATCATGATAAAGTAATTTTGCACCAACTATACCAACATCTTTTTGATTACAAACACTTACCATTTCATTTAACCAATTAGGATTAAGGGATTCAGTATCGTCGTTTAGGAATAATAAGTAATCCCCAGTTGATTTTGAAACTGCTAAATTGTTAATTTTTGAAAAATTAAATTCATCATTATAATTTATTACTAGATAAGGTAATGATGAAAGGTATGATTTTGTTTCATCATTCTGACTATTGTTATTAATTACTATAATTTCTAAATTTTCATAGTTAGTATTATATTCTAAGCTTTGAATACATTTGAAAAGTAGATCTTTGTTGTCTTTTGTCGGAATAATAATACTTACTTTAGGTTTCACTTTAAGATCATAATTAACTTTAATTGAATTAAAATCAGGATTAATTTCTGGAGTTGCATTAATTTTTTTTCTTTTAAGAGACTCAGATATCACATCTTTATGTAGGATTAAATCAGGAGTACACAAAATATCTCGAAATAGAACTAATGGTATGTGATGAATCTTATCAGAAAATTCAACAGCTTTATGTAATAAATCAAAAAAATCGCCATTAACAAGTCCACGGATAGGCCGGATCTTATCAAGAATGTTTTTTGATATTAGAAAAGAATTGCCAATATAATTAAAATTAAAAAATAGATATGGTGACCAGTCAGGTTTGAAAAAAGGTTTCGCTTGATTAGTTTTTGTATCTAATTTTTCTTCATCAGAATATAACAAATCAAAGGAATCTGAATTTAGTGATTTTGCAGTATAATAAAGTGCAATTTTCTCTAATTTGATATTTCCAGTAAGAAAATAAACATAATCTCCAGCAATAGGAAAATCAGTAGATTTTGTTAAAAAATCATCATTTTCAACCAGATGTGCATTAATTTTATTTTCAAAATCGGGCGTTGCTAAATTTGTAACTAAATTAATAGTTTGTAAATCAGTTGTAAAAACAGATAATTTCCAATATGAATAATTCTGATTTTTGATTGAGTCAATTGATTCTTCTATAGATTTTTGTGAGGATTTTTTATCAATTATCATAAAAATGTGGATGGTAGGGGAAAAATTTAATGTTGGAAAATTTTGTTTATCGTCTACTGAAAAAATATTTTCGTGATTTTTCCTCCATAAAGCATATTGATCTTTTGATTCAATTTTTGGATCATATAAAATATCATCAAAAGTTTCATCATGGGATTTTAATAATTCTAATTTTTGTTTTTTGAATTGAAGAAGCCCGAAATTTAGAAAATATTTTATTCCAAATTCATCGATAATTGTAGATGACGTGTTGTATAAGTATTTTAATTGATTAAGTAGACTTCTAAATGACATTTATAGAAAACTCGCTTCGTTTTTAATTTGTAATTTTTGATTTTCAACTAACCAATCTTTTAACGGAAAAAGAAAATCATGAGTAGTACTATCATCTAATCCTTTGTCTAGTGACCAATCAATAAGTTTTGAGAAATCCATATGAATAATTGATGAGATCATTTGTTTTTTTAGTTTTGGGTTTGTTAAACAAACAGTAACTAAAGTTCTTAATGCAGATTTATGATAATATTCATAAAAATCAAAATCACAGGATTCAGAGGTTTGCTCATATAGATCTAATAATTTTTCAGCAGTATTTTTCCATGAAAAATTTTTTGCTCGTTTAACACCATTACTCCCTAATTCATTTCTAAGATTTTCGTCTTTTATTAATCGTTGAATATTGGCACAGATATCATCTATGTTTTTAGGATTTGAAAAAAGTCCTGCATCCTCAACAATTTCTGGAGTGCAAAAAGAATTTGAAGAAATAACGGGTATACCACACGCCATTGCTTCTAACATGGGCAATCCAAATCCTTCATGCAAAGAAGGATTTATCAAAGCATCTGCTCCTTGAAGTAATTGAATTAAATCATGTTCAGGCACAAAGCCTAAAACATGTACATCAGGAATAGATTTTGCTGTTTTGTAAACAACATCATCATTTTTTCCAACAATAATTAATTTATGCTCAAGTCCAGAATTTTTAGATTTTTTAAATGCTTCAAATATTCTAAAAATATTTTTTCTTGCCCAATTTGATTCGCTAATATGAATTAGATATTGAGAATTACGAATTAAAAATTTTTGAAGGATTTGTTCTCTTGTTTGCCCTTTTGATTTTGAAGGTTTGAATAAAGTGTGATCAACGCCATAAGGAATAACAAAAATTTTTTCTTTAGGAATGTGAAGATATTTTATCATTTGTTCTTTTTCAGAATTATTTGACACGTGTATAGCTTTGACTTTATTGGAATGAAGTCTCCATTTTTCTAATTCTTTCTCAATGATTGGTTTATTTTGTAACCAATCTTGTTCTGCTTTGTATACCTCTCTTCCTAAAATTACTTCATCAATTCCAACTAATCCAATAATTAAATTTGTACTGTTTAGGGTATATTTTACTGGAAATTTATATCCGCCCATATTTGAAACACCAATACAATCATAATGTTGATTAACATTACCTAATCCACAATCATTTAACATTGTAGCTGCAATTGTAAAGGACTTTTTCTGATTCATCAACAACCCCAATTCATAGAATAGTTTTCGTGAAATTAAATTAAGACTGGTAGCATTTGCAAAAAAACCATAATTAATTGGAAAGTTTATTCGAATCAAAATATCATTTAACCATAATTTGTGTAAAATTTAAAGTATTTCTTCATTGTTGGCTTAATTTTTATTTTTTTTATAGTGTGATTCAAATGTAATTTTTAAGCCATCATTAAGATGAATTTTTGGCGCCCATCCTAATTTTTTAATTTTTTTAATATCTGCAACTAATTCAGGTATATCGTTTTTTTGTAATTTTGATTTAACTGATTTGATAGAGACTTTTTTTCTAGCAATTTTATTTAATAAATTACATAATTGTAAAACAGAAGTCTTTTTTCCAGTTCCAATATTAAATGCATCAAAATGTCGGTTATTTTTAATGATCTTTTCAATAGCTGAAACCACATCTGAGATAAAAACAAAATCACGTTTAGAAGTAATATTCCCCAGTTTCAAATCTTGAGAATTATTAATTTGTGTCATTATAGAATTTATCAAAGAATGTTTTGGTCCACATGGACCATAAACAGAAAATAATCTTGCGATACCAACATCTATCCCATATGTATCAGAATAACTTTTACAAAGAGTTTCACCAGCTAGTTTTGTTGTAGCATATATAGAAGTAGGATTTTTTGAATGAGTTTCAAGTATGGGTAATTTTTTTGGTTTTCCATAAATATGACTAGTACTCATAAAAATTAATTTAGAATCTTTTTTTCTTGCAAGTTCTAGAATATTTTGTGTTCCTAAAATATTTACCATTGATGTTTGAGAAGGATTTTTTTGACAATATTGAACATCGCTTATAGCTGCAAGATGAATGATTGTTGATATATTTTTAGGAATTTGATTGAAACGAATTTTATTTATATCTCCTCTAATCTGTTTAATGTTTAATTCTTTTTGAGAGATGTTAGATAATCCAATAATATTGTATTGTTTTTGTAAGTGATGTGTCAAGTGATTTCCAATAAAACCCGTATGCCCAGTAATTAGAATAGTTTTCAACTACAATAGAAAGAAATTAATCAAATAAATCCCTTTGATTGTTCTTCGATATGTTTTAATTCTATTTTTCATTCGATGAACTAGGCAATAAAAAAAATGACGAATGTGTTGATTACTGGAATTACAGGTCAAGATGGGTCATACCTAGCAGATTTTCTTTTAAAAAAAGGCTACAAAGTTTTTGGAACTACACGAAGAACGTCTACACCAAATTTTTGGAGATTACATTATCTTAATATTTTTGACAAGATAGAATTAATCCCAACAGACATCACAGATTCATTTTCTATTGCATCAACATTAGAATACGTAGATCCAAGTGAGGTATATCATCTTGCAGCTCAAAGTTTTGTTAAAACCTCATTTACTCAACCAATTCACACAATAGATGTTACAGGAATAGGAGCCATTAACATGTTAAATGAGATTAAAAAATTTAATGACAAAATTAAATTTTATCAAGCTGGCTCAAGTGAAATGTTTGGAAATAGTGGTGAAAAAATAAAAAACGAAACATCACAACTTGCACCTGCCAGTCCTTATGCAATTGCTAAATTAGCAGGTCATTGGTATGGAAAAATGTTTAGAGAAGCACACAATATGCACATAACAAATGGAATTTTGTTTAATCATGAATCTCCATTAAGAGGATTAGAATTCGTTACACGAAAAATTACTAATGGAGTTGCCATGATTTCATTAGGCATATCAAAGAATTTAGAATTGGGAAATTTATCTGCAATGAGAGATTGGGGATATGCACCAGAGTATGTAGAAGCTATGTGGTCAATGCTTCAACAAAAAAAGAGTGATGATTACGTAATAGCAACTAATGAAGAACATTCCATAAAAGAATTAGTTGAAGAATCCTGTAATGTTGCAGGTATTTCAAAATTAAAGATAAAATCTAATAAAAAATACTATAGACCAGTAGACGTATCATCATTACAAGGAGATTATTCTAAGGCAAAAAAGAGATTGAAATGGATACCAAAAACGAAATTTAAAAAAATTGTAAAGATAATGGTAGAAGAAGACATAGAAAGGTGGGAGAGGTGGTCAAAAAAGGAAGTTTTTCCATGGGACGCAGCTATGGCAGGATTCCATGCGTTCAAGGAATCCAAATAAATTAGGTCAAAAAAGGAATAATTTACTAATTAAGATTTTAAAAACAGTCTTAAATGAGACATATTTTTGTTAATTTTATAAAATGGATTCTAAACAAATTGAAAAAGAAATATCTGAACTTTATCAAGACATTCTTCTAAGAACACTAGATCAACAAGGTCTGAATCATTGGACAGAAAAAATAATTCATGAATCATATAAAATTGAAGATGTAAGAAGAGAGTTACAAAAATCCATAGAATATAAAAGACTAAACGAATCAAAACAAGAATTGCCACAGTTTGAATGTAAGATTAATGACTCAATAAAAAACATAATTGGAAAAACTTCATGGTATCATTATTTTAATTTTAATGGAGTACATAATAAAAATACAAGAACTACTCCATCAGAACAATTATGGATTACACAACATCTTCCGAAATCATTTCATGGTAAATCAGTTTTAGATATTGGTTGTGCAGATGGGTTTTTTGGATTTTTATCAGCACATAAAGGAGCACAAAAAGTAGTTTGTGGAGATTTTATGAAATATGAAGGATTTCAAGCAGCAGAAAAAATTATTAATTTGGATGTAGAACATAGAATAATTAATTTATGCGACTTTAAGGAAACTGAAAGATTTGATTATGTTTTTTGTTTTGGACTATACTACCACTTGCCAGATATTGTTCAGTCTATGAAATATTTGCAAAGTATCACAAAGGATGCTATGTATGTTGCCGGACCAATTTCTAATGAAACGGAGCCAATGATGTACTACTATGAACCATATGAGCTATATTCCACAGATGACTCTAATTGGTGGGTTGCAAGTCCAACATGTTTAACGGGAATTGCAAAAAGAGTGGGATTTAAAGCAGCAGAGTTATTGGGTGAGAGAAGCGCAGAGCATTGGGCAATTCCATTAGATGATAAAAAATCTAAACGTAAAGTTAACAAGTATGGTATTTTTAAATTTTCAAAATAAAATAAATTTTAACCGAAACCATATAACTTCCACAAATTAAGCATATCAAATGGAAGAAGCTAAAAAACTATAGAAATATTTTATAGAAAATTCTTAGGTATAGAACCAGATAAAATAGGATTAGAATCATTTTAAAAAATTAAACATAAACATTACAATTAAAGAAGGAATAATTCTTTATTTTGCAGGAATAAGTATGATTGCAACTTCAGGTGGATCAGGGCAATTAATGAAATCATGATATCTAAAAAAAATATGGATATTCCATAACAAATACTTATCCAATTATTTTAGTTGAAAGATTATTAGATTTAATATCAGTAGGAATTATTTTATTATTTGTTACAATCATAATAGGAAATCAAGAAAGTATAATTCTTGAGATATTATTTTTAATAGTTTTTATCGCATTATTAGCAATTACAAAAAGAAGAAAACCTTTAACGCCATAATTACGTTTGCAAATAAAATACCAATCATAAAAAATAAAATTGGCGGGATCTCTCAATCTCAAGATGTTTTTCAATCTCTTTTAACATTTCAAACAATTTCAAAGGTGTAGGTATAGGAATGATTGCATGGACTCTTGACGCATTAATGATATATTTTATTTTTTCAGCATTTGGATTAAGTTTTGATATCGTACTTACAACATTTGTTTCATATGTATCATTATTGCTTGGAGCCATATCATCAATACCAGCAGGAATTGGAGTAAGAGAATTAAGCTGTATAGGATTACTCATAAGAAATAATGTTGACACACCAGTAGCAACAACATTAGTATTTTTAATTAGAATATTTCCAATTTGGATTCCAACTGTAATTGGTATTACATCAACAAAAAATTTTTTAAGAAATTAAGATAATTCAAATATCATCATGTAACGTAATTTTCTTTTTGATCAAATCAATAGAGCGCACAGGTGTTGGATCTGTTTTTGATAAAATTGATTTGTAAATAGATGCATAATCAAGTAGATAAATTAATGAAATAATTTTGGTCAATATATTACCTGAAACGGAATTTATTTCTTTAAAAGATATGTTATTTTCTACAAAATATTCCTTAACTATGTCAAATCGTTCTTTGGTTTTGACATAATCATCGTGTCCTTGAAGTAAGATTGGTTGTACAGAAGAAGGTTTTTCCCAAGATACTATACCATTATGGCATGCTTCTACTATGTCTTCTATTATTGCATGAGATTTTATATTTTCTTGTAATGATGATTTGAATCTAGTAGCAGCTGATTCTAATCCACGAGGATAATAAATTAAAGGAATTCCTGAAACCCAATTTGCAATTTCAATAGCAGGGTTTGAACTAGATAAATTTTGAGAAGAAATTTGTTTTTTTATTGTATCAAGTTCGTTGATGGACTCTAAAATGTCAATTTTTTCTATTGGAAGTATAGAATATAATATTTTTAATATTGAATACATAAATTTACAAAATGAAGCTCTAGGGGAGTGGATTTTTTCAATATTTCTAAAATTAATTTTATTTTTATTACAATAATTCTCCATTTTACCTCCGGAAGAAAATGCAATTAATTTACAATCTAATTTATTTGCAGATTCTAATACATTAAGAGTTTCAACAGTATTTCCAGAAACACTTGTAGTGACAACCAGAGTATTTTCATTGACAGTTTTTGGAAGTAAATATCCCTTTACCACAGACACATGAATAGCACTTTTTGATAATATAGAAGCAAACAGATCACCGATTGCACCAGAACCACCCATACCAGCAAATACTATGTGATCTATATCATCAAAGTGTATTGTTTCAACATCCGAATCATATGAATTTCTTGCAATTTCTGGCCACATGTCATATATTTTATACATTCCATATTGATCATATTTTTCAAGAGTTTCATTGCTTAACAAGTGATTGATCAATATAATAAAGGCATTTAATTTCTTCGAAGATTAAAATAAATTTTCAAATAGAGAAACTATTTAGAAATTAATTCATTACGAATTTGTTCAATTGTAATTTCTTCTGTATCAATAAGATATTTGTAATGTTCAATTTCCGAAGTGATTGGTTCTCTATCTAAAACTTCAATGTATGATTCTTTAATCTTACTTGTTTAGATTGTAAAGGAATTTCTTCTTGTGATTTTAAATTATTTACTGCTGAATTTATTTTGTATTCATCAGATTTTTTTAATTTCGTTTCTTAATTGATTTTTATCAATAGAATTATCTCTTAATTTCGTTGCCCAATAAGATAAAGCTTCATCATCAGCAGGACATAAAAGAAGATCTCTATAGAGATTATCTACAATTTTTTCAAATTCATCATATTTTGAAATTCATACAAAATGAAATTTTCAATCATGGTGTTTGCAGCATATTCAAGATTTGATTGAGGAATAAATGAAAAAGGCACTAAAATGCATTGTAAATTAAATTCAACATGAGTCAAAATTTTTGTTTTAGAATCAATGTTTTCAAAAGTTTGTGTGATCATAGTGTTTTTAGCATCACCATCAAGTATTTCTATAATATGTGAAACATAAGGATCAAAAGTGTGTTTTACAAACAATGTGGTTGCAATTCCACTTTCAGAAATTTGCTCTTTAGCAAAAATTGTATTATTTGTTTTATTAACTATTTCAACTGATAGAACATTTCTTGGCAAAATTTTTGAATAGTCATCTAAATTAGTAAATAATCTAAAAGTATCTTCTTGATTTGCATCTACAATTGAAATAATTTCTAATTCTTTAATTGCTTTAGGGGTTATATCAGGTAAAGTAATTTCATCATGTGTAGATGAAGCATATAATGTTCCAATAAAGTCCCAGAAAAATATAAAAACTAAAAATTATTTTATTTGTTTTTTTTCCATAATTTATTGCCTATTCACGATTGTGTCATTTTAGTCAAATTATTGTTTATTATCACTAATCAGATTCATTTCTTTTAGTTGTTTTGTGCTCATTGTACGTTGAGAATTAATTGTACGGTATTTTTTGAATAAATAACGATAATTTCTAATTAACCAAAAAATAGCTTTGAATATTATAATAAAATTAGGTTTGTCAGCAATTTTATCCTCAAATTTAGTAGAAGTCATGTTCGTTTTGCCCTTAAGATTATAATCAAACCAAATTTTAATTTCTCGACTCCCATAAATACCAAAAAATAAAAATATATTTTTAATCGATAATGGAAATTCAAAATTTGTTATTTTCATAGATAATTGATTTTTTGTTCCATGAAATGTCGATTCATTTCGGAATTTATTAACAGTTGTGCTGCCTAAATGATAAACAACAGATGTAGGTATTATAATGGATTCATATCCCAATATCCAAGATCTCCAACAAAGATCAACATCTTCAAATGAAAATCTAAATTGTTCATCAAATCCTCCTAATTTATCAAAAATAGATTTTCTAATCAACATGGATGCAGCTCTAGCACTAAAAATTTTTCGAGTTTTTTGAATCAGATTTTTAGAATTGTATACTATTCCAATTTTATCAACAAAATCACCACTGGAATCAACACTTCCATCAGATTTTAATAGTAAGCTTTGACAGATAGATATTTTTTCATTTTTTTCAATTGTGTTAACCATTTCTGTAAGAAAATTTTTTAAAACTTTAGTATCATTGTTTAAGAAAAGCAAATATTTGCCTTTAGCAATTTTTGCGCCAACATTATTTGGTTCTGCAAAACCCTTGTTAGTAGATAATTTTACAATAGTAGAGGAGGGGTATTTTTTTTCAACAAAGTCAATGCTATCATCTGTGGAATTATTATCAACTAAAATTATTTCAATATTAGAATATGTTATTTTAGAAATAGAATCAAGACATGTTTCTAGAAGAGTTTTTCCATTGTAATTAACAATTATTATTGATACTAATGGAAAAAATGTTTTTTTAGAGTTCAAATATGAAAAATAGTTACCTATTACTCCTAATTTTTGAAATGTATGTCATGATGACGATATTTGATATCCAAGAAGGGCTTTTTGTAAGAATTTGCAACCCTAATGCTAAAATTTTCTTTTTTGGTGATTTTGATTTTTGATAATTTCTTAATTGGTTGACATATCTTTCTTTTTTTTCTTTAGAAAGTAAAGATAATACTTCATCCTTAATTTGAGTAGTATTTTCTAATGATTTTGTAATATTTTGATGAGATAATTGACTAGAATGAATCCTATAATCGATAAGAGGTTTTGATATTAAATGAAATTTTATATTATGTAATATTGCTAAATGAAGAAATAGATAATAATCTATGGATACAGGATCATTAAGTTTTCTAATAGTAATTTTATTGAGTAAAAGTGATGGGATCAATGTTGTATTAACATTGATTTGTTGTCCGTCCAATAATCTAACACAATAATCAAAATTTGAAAGATGATTATAATCAGATTCAGTAAATTCTCTAAGAATATTTCCAGAATGATCTACAACATTCCAATTTGAATAAATTATTGTATCATTAGAAAAATCTTTAGCTTTATCAACTAAAGAACTTATTGTATATGGATACATTTTATCGTCAGGAGAAAACCATTTGAACCAATTACCTTTCATTGTGTCGATTCCAAGATTTAATGCAGAGGCAAGTCCATTATTTTTCTGAGAAATTATATGTACTTGATCAGAATATTGTTTCAGAATGTCAAGAGAGGAATCAGTAGAACCGTCATCGACTACAATTATCTCAATATCAGGATATGTTTGAGATAGGATAGAATCTATGCATTCTTTCAAATATTTTTCAGAATTATAAACTGGAATTATTATAGATACAAGGTCTGAGGCCACTACACAATTAACAAAGTATGAAGTAATAATCTTAGTGAATCGACATATCCAATAAAGAACAAAATATATCTAATAATTTATTAGACAATTTGATTTGTCAAAAACTCAATTAAAAAGAGAGTTATCATCTTGGATAGCTTTTCTTTTTTCTGTAACAATTGTGCTAATTAGTTTAACATCAGTAGTGTTACCAGCTATTCTAATATCGTCCGAACCTCACATACCAGGAATTGCAGACACATCTGTAAATCCATTTGAAACTGGTGTGTGGTCAGAGTCATTAATTATTGTAAATGTAGTTGTATTTACCATCATATTTCTATATTTTAAAAATAAACTACCTGAAACAATATTAAAAACATTTAAAAAATTATTCAAATTTGAAGTATCTAAAAAAACTACAGTTATCATAATTGCAATAGTTTTATCTATGTATATCATTGGAACTATTCCAGAATTACAAACAGAAGAAAAATGGGGAGATTTCATTCCAATGGAAAAAAGATTAAGAGAATCCATACGAGACGGTAGACTTACTATAGAAGATGCAATCACTGGAAATCAAAATTATTCAAAATTTGAACCACATACAAAATATACTTTATTAATAATATCTGAAAAAATATTTGGAAATTTTAAAATAATTCCATTTATTGCAAGTATTTGTCTTTTAATTGCAACATACGTCATTACAAAATTAATTGCAAAGAAAAGATTTGCTGGAATTATTGCAATGGTTGTTTTAGTACAAAGTAATCTTTTTTTATCATATGATACTTCTGCTACTTATTCTAATTTCTGGATTTTATTTTATTTATTATCATTATATTTTGTCTATAGGTTTTGGCCTCTTTCAACACTTGCATATACTTTATCAATTCCTGCAAAAATGCTAACTATAGCATTCTTACCACTTTCATTATATTTTATTTTAAGTGCAAATATTTCAAAAAATAAAAAAATTATTTTAACAATTTCTACCAGCACAGTGATTGTAATTGGAGGATTGGTCACATTATCAGGAAATATAGAGAATCCAATAACAAACGAAAAATTTGATGAAAGAGAATTTTGGATGGGTTTTGCATCT
Organism: Candidatus Nitrosopumilus sp.; assembly: GCA_963422575.2. Lineage (GTDB taxonomy): Archaea > Thermoproteota > Nitrososphaeria > Nitrososphaerales > Nitrosopumilaceae > Nitrosopumilus. The sequence continues at coordinate 507,228 of CAXXKU010000001.1, forward strand.
TTTTCATATCAATTAAGATTTGATGGATTGGTTTTACTATTTTTATTTCCATTAATTGTAGGATTATTCATAACATCAAAAAAAGGAATAAGACACGCGGATTCTTTAATGATATTGATTTCAGGAATGTTAGTTATTGCGCCATTGTTAACAGCATTTACAGATCAAACAAATCAACCATATAGATTTGTGCCAGTGGTAACATTTTTTGCAATTGGTGTAGGTACATTGCTATCAAACAAAAGATCAGATTAACCTTACAAAAGTCCAAGTAGATTTCAAGGAATCACCAGAAACTACAGAAAAGCCATCATGAATAAATCGAGCTAAATGGGTTATCTTACCATCTAAATTATCTGAAAGATTTGTGCTTCCAATAACATCATCTGAATCAAAAGGAATTACTTTTGTTCTTTGAATTATTTGGTATTTTTTATCATTGATTGTTATAATAGGATCATTTCCAACGGATGTCTCAAAATCTAGAAAATCATAAAGAGCAGATAAATTAAGATCAGTAAATTTTGATGATTCTAAATACGTAATTAATTGATCATCAGAATTTCGTAATTCTGATTGAACGTTAATGAAAATTCCATCATCTAAACTAGTTTGAGTTTGAGCGTATGATAAGCCAACAAATGAAGTTGCAAATACAAAAGACAAAATAAAAAGACTTTTCATGATTTAAAATTAAGACAATGATATTTAATTAGCTGTTTTGTATAGTTGGCTTGTTTCCAAGAAGACTCTTGTACAAAGATATTGCATCAGTTTCATCTTTTGGTCCAACTACAACTGCAGAACCTTTCTTCATGAAACTAACTGATAATTCATTTGTTCGTAAAGATAATCCAAATTCTCCTTGACTTTCTACTAGAAAACCTTGTGTCTTCGCAACATTAGTTACAGAATCAACATCAAGATCAAATGTACTAGTAGGAGTAATAGAAAAAGTTCTTTTCCCTCTATTCCTACCGCATAATTCTTCTAGTAGTAATTCCTCTTTAACTGCCTCTTCAGATTTTCCAGTACCACAAACAGGACATTCTTCTGCTCTAAAGGTACGAGTACTGGTAAAATCTAGATTTTCAATATCAACGTGTAGGATTTTTTCAGACAAACTCGGTTTCTTGCCCATTACAACTTTGACTGTTTCTGCAACTTCAATTCCACCTACAATTGATAAAATTGATGGATGTACGCCTTCAATACTACAGGTAGGCATGGAATCCTCATCTAACTCAGGAAACATGCAATAGTAACATGCACTAGTACCAGGAAGGATTGTAAATATTTGACCAGACACCCCGACTGCGGCACCAGTAACAAATGGAGTACCAAATTTCACGCATGCTTTGTTTAATGCATATCTTGCATTAACACTATCAAGCGCATCAACTACAACATCACATCCTTCAACAACTTCTAATGCGGTATAATCATTAACTGATATAGCTAGTGCTTCTATTTTACAATCAGGATTTAGTTTTTGTAGTTTTTTTGCGGCAACCTCAACTTTAACTTGTCCTACATCATCCTCATCAAACATTGTTTGCCTATGTAAATTAGATAATTCAATTACATCTCTGTCAACTATTCTTAAATTACCAATACCCATTGCGGCTAGTCTTGATGTAATTGGATGTCCTAAACCACCAGTGCCAACAACACAAACTTTAGCATTTTTTAATTTTAATTGGCCTTGATAACCAATTTCTTCAAGCATTACCTGACGAGAAAATTTATCTAATTCTTTTTTAGATAATTCTTCTGAACCGCCTGCAACCGCAGGTAATATGTACACATCATCACCATCGTTAAGAGCAGTTTCCATACCACTAGAAAACTTTGCATTTTTTCCATTAATGTAGATATTAATTAATGAACGAGGGGTTCCATCACCTTCAAGTATTCTTCTTTTAAAATCATTTCCCATTATTTCAGATATTTTTGCAAAAGCATCCTGTAAAGAATTGGCTGAAATTTCAGTTTTTTTTTCACCGCTTCCTTGGTTTAATACAGACGGAATTGTAAATATTATATCAGCCATTAATTTACTACCGCCGATATTTCCGTTACGTCTGCTTTCATTACTTTTGGTTTTTGTAAAACTTCCATGATGGATTCAGTGGCTTTGAGGCCATTGCCAGTTACATAGCACACTATTTTGTCATTTTTGTCAATTTTGCCCTGTTCTACCATTTTTTGTAATATAGATACAGAAACACCTCCGGCAGGCTCAGTAAATATTCCCTCAGTCTTGGCCAAAAGAACAATTGCATCTAAAATTTCTTTATTGTTGCATTCTTCTGCAAATCCATTATACTGTTCTAATCGTTTGAGAACATATCTACCATCGCCAGGATCGCCTATTGCCAAACTTTTTGCTACAGTGTCAGGATTTTCAACTGGGATTACTTCTTTGGAATTTTTCTTAAATGCATCAACAATCGGTGCACATCCATGTGGTTGTGCTGCAATCATGTGCATGTTTGTTACATTATTTAATAATGAAATTGATTCTAATTCTTCAAACCCTTTACAAATTGCATTAAGCATTGCGCCACTTCCCACTGGAACTATCAATTGATCAGGTACTTGCCAATCAAGTTGTTCTGCAACTTCATATGCCAAAGTCTTAGAACCCTCAACATAATGTGAACGCATGTTAATATTTACAATTCCAATTCCCTTGCTGTCACCTATTTGCGCAGCAATTCTATTTGCATCATCATATGTACCATCTACTGCAACATAATTTGCACCATAAGATAACGCTTGTGTAATTTTTGCCATCTCAATGTTGCTTGGAGCAAATACATGGCATGGAAATCCACCTTTTGCAGCATGTGCAGCAGTTGCAGATGCTAAATTACCAGTAGATGCACATCCAACTGCAGACAAGCCAAACTCTTTTGCTTTAGATATTGCAACACCAGCTGGCCTATCTTTAAATGAGAATGTCGGATTTACAGAATCGTTTTTGATGTAAAGATTATTCAAGCCAAGTGATTTTCCTAGATTTTCAGCTTTAGTTAACGGTGTCATGCCAGCATCAATACTGACAATATTTGATTTGTTCTCAATTGGAAGTAACTCAAAATATCTCCAATAGGTTTGCTCGCGATTATAAAATGTGTCTTTGGTAACTGTTGGAAAATCATACTTTACATCAAGTGGTCCGAAACAGTCATCACAGATATACTTGAAAGTAGATTCGTATTCTTTTTTACAGTCTCTGCATTCTAATGATGTTCTAGCCAAGATCCATATTGCCTCTCACAACATACATAAAAAATCCTAATATCAAGTTAAGTAACACTTAATTTTAAAGGATAGAAAATATAATGAATGTTTAGTTGAATATATCAAAAAGGACACATTTTTTAAGAAAATTTTAAAGAAATGCAATTTTGCATCAGGTTTTCAAGAATGAGTAAGGTTTTTAGAGATTTTGAAAAAATCATTTACATGCAAAAAGGGATAATGATTAGCGTTATTGGTGCTGGGATTGTGATAATTATTGCAGGAATTATTTTCGGATTAAATCAAGAATCAGAAACTGCAAAAGTTGAAGACCCGTTTGATAGAGAAGTTCAACCAGTTGAAAATCCAGAGATTCAAGAAAAACTAGATAATATTCAAAAAATAGCTAATGAGACAGAATATACAGTAACACAAAGAGAGTGGATAACGTCAGGACCATTCCAAATTGATCGAAGTGAATACGCCATAGGTGAAAAAATTTTCATAAGGCTTGGAGGCATACAATATGATGAAAAAGGAGAAATCGCTGTAATGAGGCCACTTAATGCAACACATTACAAGGTGTACCTTACAATTCCATTCGATGCATCACAAAAAGATGGATTCAATTATTACATAGAACCGCAAATATCAAAAACTAAAGGAATATGTTCCATAGATGATCTAACAGGTAAATGGACATTAGTATTTAGAGGAACAAATTATTCAAGTTTGGATTTTAACATTACAGAAAAAATTGTTCCTGGAACAAATACTGGAACAGTTTGTTGAGTTATTTTTCTAAGTCATTATGAAAACAAACTTGTTCACCAGTGTGACAAGCAGGTCCTGAAGGTTCAACAAGATAAATAATTGCATCAGAGTCACAGTCAACAAGAATTTCTTTTACTTTTTGTACGTTGCCTGATTCTTCGCCCTTCATCCATAGTTTATTTCGGGAACGGCTCCAAAACCAAGAGTTTCCAGTTTTCTTTGTTAGTTCAAGTGATTCTTTGTTAGAATAAGCAAGAGTCAGAACATCTTTTGTATTTGCATCCTGAACTATAATAGGAATTAATCCTCCACTTTTCTCAAAATCAATATCATCAATAGATTTCTGCATGATTGGAATTCAAAAATTAGCTATTATAATCTTACAGGAATTTCTTTATTTTTTAGATAAGATTTGACTCCAGTCACACCGTGGGATTCATAATGAAATATTGAAGCAGCAAGTGCAGCATCAACATTAGATTCCATAAACACATTTACAATATCATCAGGTTTACCGCATCCTCCAGAAGCAATTACTGGAACAGGTACAGAATCAACCACGGATTTTGTTAGTAAAATATCATATCCATCTTTAGTGCCGTCTTTATCAATGCTAGTAAGAAGGATTTCGCCTGCACCCAAAATTTCTGCTTGTTTTACCCATGAAATAACATCCATTCCAGTACCTTGTTTCCCACCATAAATGAAAACTTCAAACCAAAATTTCTTTCCATTGTCTGAAAAAATCATTACGTCTTCTTTGATATCATAATTTCTTTTAGCATCGACTGCAACTACAACACATTGCCGTCCAAATAATTTCATTAGTTCAGTGATTACAGATGGATTTTTGATGGCACCAGTATTGATTCCGACTTTATCAGCACCATTTAGAAGAATACTTCTAGCATCGTCTAAAGATTTTACACCGCCGCCTACAGTAAATGGAATATCAATTACGGATGCAACTTTTTTTACTAAATCTATAATCGTAGCTCTTTGTTCATCAGATGCAGTAATATCTAAAAATACAAGTTCATCTGCACCTTCATCACTATATTTTGCAGCTAATTCAACAGGATCACCGGCATCCTTTATAGATTCAAAATTAAGCCCTTTTACAACTCTGCCATTCTTTACATCAAGACAAGGAATAACTCGTTTTGTTAAAGTCATGTAATTTTAGTCTCCTCTATTGTAATTTTATTTTCATAAAGTGCTTTTCCAAGAATAACACCAAATGCATTTTTTTTCAATACATCTTTAACATCATTAATGCTTGAAATACCACCACTGGCAATAACATTAGTTTTTTGTAAAGTACATGCTTGTTCTAAAAATTCCAAGTCAGGTCCTTCCAAAGTTCCATCTCGGTTTACATTGGTTAGTAGAAATTCAGTAAATCCCATTTCAAGAAATTCTTTAATTGAATCAATTAATTTAATTCCAGTTGTATCCTGCCAACCATGTATAACAATTTCACCATCTTTGTGATCAACTGAAATCACAATTTTTTCAGATCCTAAAGACAAGAGTAGTTTTTTTAAAAGTTCTTTATCTTTAAAGGCTAAGGTTCCAATTACTATTCGAGTTGAAATTTTAGCAACGTCTAAAATTAATGATTCATCTCTCAACCCACCTGCAACTTCAACTGGAATTGTAACTTCTCGTAGAATCTCTCTAATTATTGAAAGATTTGATCCCAATCCCAAAGTTGCATCTAAATCTACAATATGTAACATATCAGCACCATTAGATTCCCATTTTTTTGCAATTTCAATTGGAGAATCACTATACACTGTTTTTTGTGTAGGATCTCCTTTGTAAAGTCGAACTACTTGTCCATCCATTAGATCAATAGCAGGAATAATTTTCATTTTTTACACACATTCAAGAAATTTTTTATCATTGTCTTTCCTACTGAACTAGATTTTTCAGGATGAAATTGTGTTCCAAAAAAATTATCCTGCTCAACTACTGCTGGAACTTTGATTCCATAATCAGATTCTGCAGTGATTATATCATTAGAATTTGGTTTGACTCGATATGAATGAACAAAATAAACCCAAGAACCATTCTCAACTCCTTCTAAAAGTTTCCCAGGTTTTTTTATCTCCAAATCATTCCATCCCATATGAGGTACTTTCATTGTAGATGGAAGAACAACTACTTCACCATCCATCACACCTAAACCTGATTCTTTTCCCTCTTCACTTTTTTCAAAAAACATTTCCATTCCAAGACAAATTCCAAGAACAGGCATATCTCCAACAAATTCCTGAAATTGGGTTTTAGAAAAATTCCGTATACTATGAATGGCAGGATCAAAATTTCCAACGCCAGGAAGTAATAATCCAGAATATCCATTAGGTTTATCAAAATTAGCTATTACATCTACTGATGCTCCTACTTTTTCAAGAGAGTTTTTTAGGCTGAAAATATTTCCAGCGCCATAATCAAAGATTGCAACACTAACCATTACATAGAACCTTTAGTGCTTGGAATTCCTTTTTGTTTTTTATCTATTGTGGATGCATTTCTGAATGCAACGGCCAATGATTTTATTGCAGCCTCAACTTTGTGGTGATCATTATCTCCATACTTTACAGTAAGGTGGATGCAGCTATTCAGATTTTGGAGTAAGGATTGGAAGAAATGCTCCAAGTCTTCTTTAGATATGCCCTCAATCTTGATTCGTTTAACTGATAAAGTTAATTTCCAAAAGGGGCGTTTAACTAAATCAATTGAAGCTTCTGCAAGTGATTCATCCATTGGAACAGACGCATAACTAAATCTAACAATTCCACTTCTTGAACTTAATGCTTTATCAATTGTTTGTCCAATTGAAATTGCAGTATCTTCAATAAGGTGATGTTCAATGCCATCATTTGATTTTGCATCAACAGTAAGATCCATCATGCTGTGTTTACCAAAAGATGCAATCAGGTGATCAAGAAAATTAATGCCAGTTTTTATGTTAGTTTTTCCGGATCCGTCAAGATTGACGGAAACTTGAATGTTGGTTTCTTGAGTACTTCGTTTAATGGATGCCTTTCGCGGTTTCATAGTTATCACAGGTTATGTAATCTGCTTTATTCTAAATTTAATACCTTCGGAAGCAGATTGATCGAATCTAACACCAAAATAGCCTCATTTTGTTCAAATAGTTCAAGTTTTTCTTGGGGGTTTTTACTTGTACCTATAATCCCACAAAAAATCGTCTTGCTACCCAAAGTGGTGACTTTTTTTGCCATGATAAAATCCTCCATTGAATCTCCAACGTACAATGTAGTAACAGCATTCATTCCTTTAATAGAATCAAGCAGAGGTTTGGGATTAGGTTTTGCAAGATCACGGGATTCATCTTCTAGAAATACAGAGTTTTCCAGGTTAAATTTATCTAATAATGCATTTAAAGAATATCTGACAGATTCTTTTCCTCTGCCTGTAACCATAGCAATTTTAGAATTAAATTTCTTTTGTAATTGTTCAAGTAAAGAATTACTTAGAATTACATCATCTTGTTCAATTAAACCGGGATTAGAAAATTTCGAATTATTTTTGAATAGTTTTTGATATAATTCAGGTCCATAAAAAAGCTGATCAAATATTTGATAAACAATATTTTGATTACGAGCACCAGGATAAGATAATTGTTTTTTGACATCAGAAATATCAAATTGCGTTTCTAAATATTTTTCTACAGAAGTAATACCAGTAGAATTAGAGTTTTTTATAACATCAAAAATAAATTTAGTCTGATCCTTTTCTAATTTTTTTGCAACAAATAAACAAAGTATAGCAGCATATGTTAAATCAACTTCATCATTGAATCCGCCTGTAGACTTGAATCCATCAATTATTTTAAAATCTACAAAAATAAAATCACTGAGGTTCAAGAAATTCTCTAGAATATATTGTGTAGTTTTAATTATTGTTAAATCATAAGATTTGGTAATATCAATCAAAACACCATCACAATCAAATATTATAGAATCAATATCATTTAGAACATCGGTGTAGTAATCATCAATGTAAATCCCATCAGATTTTTTTATTAAAGTCATTCCAATAAATCACGAATGGCCAATAAAAATTTTGAATTCATTTCTTTTGTTCCAATTGTTACTCTAAGACATCCTTCATGATTTCCTATTTTCCCTAACTCTCGGATTGAAATTCCCTGTTCTGCAAGTGCAGAATAAACTCGTTTGTAGGCACCATGGGCATCAAACAAGACAAAATTAGCCTTGGAATCAAAGACTTCAAAGGCATCATATTTCTGCAAGGTCTCAATAATTCTTTTTCTCTCAGTCGTGATACTAGTTACAGCACCATGCATAAGATCAGGTTTTGTAAGAGCAGAAATTCCAGACTCAATTGTAATTGTACTCAATGGGTATGGGTATTGTAAAACAGTCATAAAAACATCAGTAAATTTTTTGTTGGCAACAAAATATCCTAAACGTAATCCTGCCAAACCAAACGATTTTGAAAGTGTTTGTACAACAATTAGATTCTCACAGGTTTTTACCGTATTTGTAAGAGAGTAATCTCCAAATTCTCCATAAGCCTCGTCAATTATCACAAGGCCATCAAAAGATTTAACAAGTTTCTGCAATTCAGTTTTTGGAAATTGAAATCCTGTAGGATTATTTGGCGAATCAAGATAAAGTATGTCTGCATTTTTAGATTGTTTTATAAAATCTTTAACATTTAACTTCATATCATTAGAAAAAGGAATGGTAATTAATGGAATTGAATATAATTTACAGCGTTCTTCAAAAAATCCAAAAGTAGGATTAGATGTAAGGATTTTAGTTTGTTTGGATGCAAAATTAGAAAGAATCAAATCTAAAATTTGATCTGAGCCATTAGCAACACCAATCATAGGAATTGGGATTTTAGTAAATTTAGATAATACTTGAATTAATCGTTCTACGCCACCAAGTGGATATTCTCTTACATCAGAATTTTTTTTTGCTGATGAAATAATATCGTTTTGGAATTGTTTTGATATAACATAATTCTCATTTGAATCAAGTTTTACAGAATCAGGGATAAGTTCAGGTTTTTTATAACTACCAACAGATGAGAATTTTGTGATTTTATCATCAAACCAATTTTTTTTCATTGTAATCTACCTCTAACTGCTTCATAGTGGTTAGAAAGTCCTTCAGCGTTGGTTAAAGCTTCAAGGTATTTGGAAGCTTTGTTTAACGAAGATTTTGAGCAAGTAATCTGAGTATCAATTTTAATAAAATCTAACACTGAAAGAGACCCACGAATTTTTCCAAATCCATTGGTAGGAAGGATATGATTTGAGCCTAAAATATAGTCACTAGCAGCTGAAGGAGACTCATTTCCAAGCAAAATTAGTCCAGAGGCAGTAATTTTAGATGAAAATGATGTAGGATTTTTAGTCATTATTTGCAAGTGTTCAGGTGCCAAAATATTTGCAAGTTTTATCGTATCAGATTTTGTTTTACAAATTGCAATAAATCCATTATTTCTTAAACTTGATTTTACAAAATTAGCTCTTTGAATATTAGAAGATAATTCAGAAATGATGGTTTTGACTGATTTTGCAAGTTTCTCAGAAGTAGTAAGCAGATAACAAAAAGTATCACTACTGTGTTCTGCTTGTGAGATAAGATCTAGTGCAACAAATTTTGGATCAGCAGAATCATCTGCAATAATCCCTAATTCAGTGGGACCTGCCAACATGTCAATCCCAGTTTGATTACTAATCATTGATTTTGCAGTAGTAACAAATGCACCTCCAGGACCAACAATTTTATCAACTTTAGAAATTGTCTTAGTGCCATAAGATAATGCTGCAATAGATTGTGCACCTCCTACTTTGTAAATATCATTTGCGCCACAAATGTTTGCAGTAACAATAGTTAATGGATCAATTTTTCCATCAGAATTTGGAGGAGATGCTATCACAATTCTTTTGACGCCTGCAATTTTAGCTGGAACAACAGACATTATTACAGAGCTAGGGTATTGTGCCAATCCACCTGGAACATAACACCCAACACTTTGAATTGGAATAAATTTTTTAGATATTTTGATTCCATCATTGTTGATTGTTTTAATTTTTAGAATAGATTTAATCATAGATTCTGTTTTTTCAAGTCTATTTTTTGCTAAACGTATTGCACTAATTTCAGTTTTAGAGACTTTGGAATAAGCATTTTTTATTTCTGAGGGGGGTACACGTAATGAAGAAATATTCACACCACTAAACTTTTTTTCATATTTCCTAAGTGCGGCATCACCATTTTTTTTAACATTCTTTATGATAGTTTCAACTATTGGAATGTTTTTTTGAGGCTGATTTGGAACAATTTTTGATGCAAACTTTTCAGCATTAGTTACTTTGATTATTCTGATCAATTTTCCTCATCACGTTTGATCTCCTCAAGTTCTAATATTTGTCTAGGTTCATGGACTACAAGACCTTGAGCAATTTTCCTTAGTTTAGGAATAAGTTTGTGAAATTCATCTTTTTTTATGACTGTATTTACTCCAAACCATCCTTGTTCACTTAATGGACTAATAGTAGGTTTTTTGAGAGAGGGCATCTGTGATAGAAGTCTTTTCAAGTTTTTCTCTTCAACATTTAGATAAATATGCAAATATTTTCGTCCACGAACTGCACCACGCATGAGAGTTACAATATCAAATATCTTTTCACGTTTTTTTGGATCCTTTAATGATTTTTTATTTACAATCAAATGTGCAGTAGAAGTTAAAACCTCATCAACAATTTTTAATTTATTTTGTTTGAGTGTAGTACCAGTTTCAGTAACATCCATTATTGCATCTACATCTTCTGGAGGTTTTGCTTCAGTTGCTCCAAAAGATAAATGAATTTGTACATTTCTGTTAGTACCTAATCGAACCCAAGGAGTTACAATTAATGGACCTTTAGAACCATAATATTTTTTGTAAGATTTTGATTGTTTTAGAAAATTAGACGCGGTAGTAAGATATTCAGAAGAGATGCGAAGTGTTTTTTTCTTTTTTCCATAATCTGCAATCATTTCATCAAGATTTTTGTAACGATATTTATCAGGAAAAGCAATTACTAGTCTAATTTTACCGTATTCTAAATCTAAAATAGGCTCAACATCAGAATTTGTTTCACCTACCCAGTCTTTTCCAGTAATACCTACATCATACAATCCTTCTGCAACTAGAGTTGGAATTTCTTGTGGACGAAGCATCTTAACAATAATGCTAGGATCGTCTAGATATACACGATAAGTTCTACTTTTTCTATTGACTTTAGTCCAAGACTTTTCTAATAATTTGAAAGTAGCATCTTCCAAACTGCCTTTAGGAATAGCAAATTTTACATCAGACATTTCTAATTTTTTCACTTTTTAGTTATATAATAGGATGTTTAAATTTGCTCAAGTAATTCTTTGGCCCTATCAAGTGAGATATTCTTTTCTTCAATCATTTTTTGCACAATTGTATCTGCTTGTTCAGATTTAGCTCCTGCAGCAGCTGCAAAATTTCTTGCATGAAGACGCATGTGTCCTTTTTGAATTCCCTCAGTAGAAAGAGCTCTAATTGCACTATAATTTTGAGCTAGTCCAGTAGCAGTCATAACACATGCAAGTTCTTGAGCAGTTGAAACTCCAAGAATACTGATGCAAACTTTGGCAATTGGATGAACATTAGCAATTCCACCTACAATTCCAACTGAAAGAGGAATTTCTAATGTACCAACTAGATTACCGTCACCATCTTTACTCCATTTACTTAGAGAACGATATACGCCAGATTTTGCAGCATATGCGTTTGCAGCAGCCTCAATAGCTCTACTATCTTGACCGACTGCATTTGCTACAGAGATAGTCCCATTCATTATTCCTTTGTTATGAGTGACTGCACGATAAACATCATTATCTGCAAATTCAAATGCTGAGATAATGTTATCGACAACTTTTTCGCCGCCTACTGCTTCTTTTTCAAAAACAGCTTTTGCTTTTGCAATTCGTCGAGTTGAATAATTAGACAGTATTCGTAGTAAAGTTCGTCCGCTAGTAATCTTTTCGATTAAGGGAGAAATAAATTCACACATTGTATTTGTAATATTTGCACCCATAGCATCTCCAACATCAATTAAGAGTTCAACTATGAGCATTTTACCAGAAGGAGTATCAATTTCTTTGCAAGAGATTTCTTTTGCGCCTTTTCCCATTTTAGATAATGTGTTGCTTTTTGAATTTGCCAATGATAAAAGCTCATCAGAAGAATTAGCAATTTGTTGAATTGCAAACGGAATATCGACATCTAAGACTTGAATTTGTCCAATACTGTATGATTCATTAGCCGTAACTTCAAATCCACCTTTAATTCGTGCATCTTTAGCCCCTTTTGATGCGGCTGCAATTACGGATGGCTCTTCAATAACCATTGGAATGATGTAATCTTTACCATTTATCTTAAAATTAGTAGCAATTCCTAACGGAAGGGAAAATGTACCAATTGCATTTTCAACCATATTATCTGCCTGATCATATAAAATTCCGCCATTATCATTTTGTAAAATATTTAATTCGCCATCAGATAGATTTGCAAAATTTGCAACAATATCTAATCTTTCTTTTCTAGATTTTTCAAAAAGCTTTGAAATTGATGAATCTGGCATTTTATTTCAATATCCTCAATAACTTATCATCCATTACATCTGGAAAACCTTTTCCATCAGTATTTGAAGTAATGACATAAAGACTACCATCGAGACCTTGAGCTACATCACGAACACGACCAATGCCACTTAGAATAGATTTTTGAGAACTTAGTCCTTCTTCAAAATCTAATTGGTAAAGATTTGCAGCTCTCATAGAGGCCAATATGAACGGAAATTCAAAATCTAGTTTATCTCCAGAATAAAACAAAATACCTCCAGGCTCTATGCTAGGATCATAACATAAAATAGCACTTTCAAAATTTGAGGTTCCAGAACATTCTTGTTCAGGCCAACCATAATTTTTTCCTGCTTGAACTAGATTGATTTCATCATTTTTTTCTGGTCCAAATTCTGCTACAAACAAATTACCATCATCATCCCAAGTCATCCCTTGTGGATTTCGATGTCCCAATGAATAAACAGGTGAATCAGAAAAAGGATTATCATCAGGAATAGTACCATCATCATTTAATCTCAAAATCTTTCCAGATAACGAATCAAGATCTTGTGGAAGATGTGATGAATCAGAAACAGTACCAGTACCTACATACAATTTTTCATCAGGTCCAAATTTAATGAATCCACCATTAGTAAAAGACGAGCCTGGGATTTTGTCAAATATAGTTTTAGCATCTTGTAATTTATTTTCAGATTCAGTTATTTGTAAAATTTTATTCCATAGAATTCCATCTTGTTCATATGTTAAAAATACATAGATGTAATGATTAACTGAAAAATTGGGATGTAATGCAATTCCTAACAATCCGCCATCAAATACATTAGCAGAGCGTAATACAGCTAATGGGGATTCTAACAAGTTATTATCTTCAATAACTCGAATGAACCCATCTTTTTCTGTGACAAAAATTCTATTATCAGAAACTGCAATTGCACGAGGTTTATCAAGATTTTCAGCTAAAATAGTTACAGAATCATTTTCAGAATTTGAATTAGGTTCTGGTAAAGGAATAGGATCTGATGGAGAAGTTAAAACAAATACTGAAAATACAATAGCAACTACAACTGCAATGATCTGAATTTTTTTATCCATGAAAATACAATCTCCAGAAATCCTATTAATTACTTTCAGGGATTTGATAAAGCGTATATACGGCTGATCCTCATTTATGTATCAGCGGGGTGGGGAAGCCAGACTATTTAGGGCTAGGTCATCCCGGCGGGCTCATAACCCGCAGTTCAGTAGTTCAAATCTACTCCCCGCTACTTATTTTCTATAAACACAAAACCACAATAGAGAATCATCAAATTTTGCAGTCTTGTTTGCCACTCCTAGTCGTTGTTGTGGTCTTGTAAGATGCCTATGAGCAGAGATTTTTGGAAGATAGAGTTGTTTTTTAATTTTTCTTGGAACTTTAGTAATGGTTTTCTTGGTAGATTTTTTCCCACAACGAATACATTGAAACCCTTGATTACGTCCTTTTGATTTCATTGTTTTCTTACAATTTTTACAAAAAGGATTAGACAATGAGGGATTTTTCTCTAAACTAATAATTTGAATAAACTCAAGATTAATTACTCTAGGGAAATTTTTTGAAGATTTTCTAACTCCACCTCCCACACACACTTTGTCTCCTTTAAGCAAGCCTGAAGCTGCAGTAGAAATTCCTGTTTGCTTGTAAACAGCACACCAAAATTCATTATTTTGAGAAAGAATTTTGAAAAATACATGACCGCCTTTAACAATTTTTGGGGAATTAGATACAACTCCAGTTATTTTTCCAGATGCATAAGGTTTCATAGTTTTAGAATCTAATTCATTTTTTAAATGATCGCCAGTACCTTGATTAGATTTAAAGATCATATACCCATCTAATTTTTCAGTGCTTTTTAGAATCTTAGTAGCATAAACTAATGAATCTACATTTTCTCCTCTAACACCATAAAAAACTGGATCAGGTCCATGAGGAGTGATTAAAATTCGTCCCTTCTTAGTATCAAAACTGTTAAATGTATGTGGGGAAGTTTTCTCCTGCATAATTTTTACACTATTAGTAGAAAGTTTTCTTTCTTTTCCAAATTTGGATCTTTTACGGTAACTCAAAAGTTCTAATGTATGATCTTTAAAATCATATCCTATTGCACCAATAGCCCCAACTAATCCCTGGCCATTTCCTTCATAAAAAAATTCAAGATTATTTTGCTTAGCAAATTTTTTTGCATTAGATCTATTGATTAATTGCCACAAAGCTAAATTACTAAAATCAGTAAATTCAGAAGGAATAATATCATTTTCAAAAAAGACTAATCCAGGATTTGCGCCATTTGTGGTATCAGAATATTTCGAAACGAGATTTTTAATTTGATTTTTTACATTTGATGGATGTTTGGTCTTTATTCGAATAGAAACTGCCCCATTTCCTCGAGTCTTCCATGGAATGTTTGGATTAAATCTGATCAGTCTTGGAAAATCAAGAAACTCTGTTTTTTGTTTTTGAAGTAAATCAACAATTTTGTAGGCTAGAAATGTGGTACACATTCCTTTTGGAGAATCAGTATCATCAAATCCAATATTGATGATAGCGTCTTCAGGCATAAGTCATTTTAACAAATCAGACATTTTTAGTTGTTGGTTAGTTCAGTTGATTTAAATTAATAAAGTCACATTCCAAGCTGAATTGATAGTAATAGATGAAGAGAGAATTTACAAAGAAATCACAGATAAAAATCCAGCATCAGTCTCACTAAATGGTCCTGACGGAATCTTACCACAAGTTCAAGAAACTGCTACTAGAATATCAAAGAAATTTGGAATACCAGCTTATGTTTTAGCAGATACAACATGGGGGACATGCGATTTGAATTCAAATGGTTCCAAAGTTCTTGGGGCAGAAATTCAATTCAACATTGGGCACACAATAAATACAGAATCATTAGAAAAAAATTTAGTATTAATTGATGCATTTGACGATGTAGAATTTGATAGTGTTGCAAAAAAATGTTCAGAAATATTACATGGAAAGATAATTTCATTAGTTACAGACAGCCAACATTTACATCAAGCAGATAAAGTTGAAAAAATTTTAACAGAAAAAGGCATTCAAGTTAAAATTGGAAAAGGAAAAGGGCAATTAAATGATGGTCAAGTATTTGGTTGTGAATTTTATCCTGTATCAGAATTAAAAAAAGAAGTAGATGCATATGTATTTCTTGGACAAAGTAATTTTCATGCAGCAGGAATTGCATTATCTACTAATTTACCAACATATGTTTTAGATCCTTACTTTAACGAAGTTAGAGAAGTTACAGAATTTGCACAGAAATTAAAAAAGAAAGCTACTCTTGCAATATACAAAGCAGCTGAAGCAAAAACATTTGGAGTTATTGTAGGATTAAAGGAAGGACAATTATCCAAAGTGTTTGCTTTAAAAATTAAAAAAGAATTAGAAAAAGAAGGTAAAGAAGTTCAATTATTTGGATTAACAGACATTACAAATGATAGGTTGAGGAATTTGAAAGGAATTGATGCTTTTGTTCAGGTAGCATGCCCAAGAATTTCTACAGACAATCAGTTTGATAAGCCAGTTTTGTCTACACCTCAAGCAAACGCTCTTCTCAAGATTTTACGAAAAGAAAAGATTGATGAATACTTAGAGATTGCACATTGGTTGTAATCACAATACAAGTTTTTGAAATCTAGAATTAGTAGATAATTTTTCAAATGATTTAGACTTTTTTGCTTTAACTTTGTATTGAATTCCTTGAGAGATTGCATGTTCAAGTATATCCAAGGCATCATCAAAATTTGAGAGCATTGCAAGATTACATGCCTTGTCAAATAGAATATCTCCATTTGTAGGATAATCTTGCAGTATTTCGTCACAGCACAAGATAGAAGATTTGAATTCGTTCATAGAAAATAAAATTCGCTCTTTATGATATAATGCAATGTTATATTTTGGATTATCTTCTAAAATTTTATCACAAAGCAATATTGCGTCATCAAGGTTTCCTTGTTTCCTAAGAGAAGAAATTTTGTTGATTAACACAGATAGATCATTTGGGCATAATTCCAACGCAACATCATAACATTTCATAGCAGTATCAAAATCTTTGAGTTTACTTAGAGCATATCCTTTATTGTTTAATGAACTAAGATGTTTAGGATCAACATCTAAAATTTCATCATAATACGTAATTGCTTCATGAAGTTTTCCTTTAAGAAATAATCTATTTCCTTCATCTAAAATAGAATTTGTTCTAGGATCAACCATATTAATCAAGATTAGGTTTCATCAAAATTTTTCCAAAAAGACCCTTGCCTTTAAGCATCTTAGTATGAGCTTCAGCTGCATTCTCAAGAGAATAAACTGAATCAATGATTGAATGTATTTTACCTTGAGACATCCAATAGAGTCCTTGTTCTAATTCAGCTCGAGTTCCTTGAGAAGAACCCAAAACATTGATACCTTTAAAAAAAATGTGGCGTAAATCAGTCTTGGCATTATAACCTGTAGTAGCACCTGTAGTTACAATTGTTCCGCCATAATTTAACAAAGTCAATTCTTTATTCCAATGAGAGCCACCAATATGTTCAAAAATCACATCAACTCCAGATACATCTCCATAAGGTTTTGGTAGTTTTTTGGCAATTGCTCTTACTTCTTTATGCCAATTATCATCTCTATGATCTATTGCATAATCAGCTCCCAAGCCTAACAATTTATCTAGTTTATCAGGACTTGCAGTTGCAATTACAGTACATCCAAAAAGTTTTGCAATCTGGATTCCATAATTTCCTACTCCAGAGCCGCCACCCATAATCAAAACTAATTGTCCAGGGTGAATTTTAGCTCTTCCAACTAACATATGCCATGATGTAACCAGGGTCATTGATGCAGCTGCTGCATCATCATACGATACGCCTTCAGGAATTTTTACAACGTTAACTTCTGGAAGATGTGTAAATTCACAATACCCGCCCCAAAGGGGACCAGTTTCAAATCCCCAAATAGTTCGTTTTCTACAATCATATTCTCGTCCATCAGTACATGCTTTACAAACTCTACAAGACATATTTCCATGAGAAACTATTCTATCTCCAACTTTGATGTTCCTTACATCACTACCAATTGCAACAACTTCACCTGCAGCATCAGTTCCAGAAATATGAGGTAACGGAATTGCTAAAGGTTTTCCCCTCATTCCCCAAATATCATCATAGTTAAGAGATGCAGCTTTCACTTTGAAAACTACTTCATTTGGTTTTGGTGTTGGAATAGGAATATCTTTAATTTTCAGGGTTTTAGAAAAATTATCATCAGCAGTATATTCATCATATACCAGAGCTTTCATGATTTTTTTCATATTTTTTAGAGATATATGATTTGCCAAGAACTCTCAGACCACAAACAATTATAATCATAACATCAAAAATCACACCATGTCTGAAAATGCAGCTTTTCCAGGTGATAAAATAGCATCTATTGAAGAATATGAGGCTGGATATAACACATTTGATGATGGAGACATGGTCAGAGCAGCAACTGTGGGTCAAAAAGATATTGACAAGACAACACGTACTGCAACTGTAAAACATCCAAAACTCTTATCAATTCCAAAAGTAGGAGATGTGATTATTGGGACAGTTGCAGCAGTGATGTCATCAATGATTGCCGTATCTATTGATTATATTAATGGTAAACCAACAACATCAAAAGTAGAATGTGTATGTGGAACACGAAATATGAGAATAAGAAATGTGGCGTTAGTTAACGACATAGTAACATTAAAAATTCTTAATCACCTTAATGGTACAATTCATGCAACAATTAGTGAACCAAATTTAGGTATTTTATTTACCAAATGTAGAAAGTGTGGTGGTAGAGTTGTTCCAATGCGTGATGCCATAAAATGTACAGAGTGTGCATGGATTGATGAGAGAAAACTATCAACAAACTTTGGCAATAGTGATTTCATAAACTTGAGAGAATAAAAAATGATACAAGTTTCGTTCCAAGGTGAACGAGGTGCATACAGTGAAGCTGCCGCAAAAGCATTTTTTGAAAAAGAGATTGAAACAGTTCCATTTACAACATTTGCTGAAGCTTTAGAGAATACAATCACAGACAAAACAGAATATACAATTTTACCAGTTGAGAATTCATTAGAAGGAAGTGTTGGAGAAAGTTATGATCTATTATATTCAACATCTCTGAATGCAACAGGAGAAATATATCATAAAATTGAACATTGTTTAATCGGGATTGGTAAATTAGATGAAGCAGATACTGTTTATTCACATCCACAAGCTTTGGGACAATGTAGAGAATTTATTGAAGAACATAACATGAAAACAATTCCGGCATACGATACAGCAGGTAGTGTAAAAATTGTCAAAGAAATAAACAAGAAAAATTGTGCATGTATTGCAAGTAAAACAGCATCATCCATCTACAACATACCAATAATTAGTGAAAATATTGCAAATAATCACAACAACCACACTAGATTTCTGGTATTATCCAAGGAAAAATCTCCAGACACTGGAAATGATAAGACATCAATTATTTTTTCCATCAAACATGAACCAGGTTCATTATATAGAATAATAGAAAATTTTCACAAAGATAATGTCAATTTAACAAAAATAGAATCAAGACCAACAAAATCTAACACATGGGAATATAATTTCTATGTAGATTTCGAAGGACATGAAGAAAATTCACAAATTTCAGAAATATTAGATAAAATTAAACAAGAAACTATTTTCATGAAAGTTTTAGGATCGTATCCTTCAGCAAAATTAAGCTAAAAACCTTTAGGTTTTCTTAATGTGAATCCCATGCTAAATCCAATTATAACCAAACCAGATATTATAACCATAAGATCAAATGTCAATCCAATTGGATTAGGAGTTTGTTTAGTTATTGCTGTAACTTCTAGTTCAGTACCACCAGTATTCTGAATTAAGATTTTACTGGGACCATCCTCAACATGAATCCAATCTAAAGTTAATTCATTTTTATACGAAGTATTTGGAATTTGTTTTCCTTCACCAGGACTTGCAAGTTTAAGATCAAAAGTATCACCAGTAATTTTTAATGATTGAGGTGCATTAGCAGGTGCAGGAATTGTAAGTGATACAGAATTACCAATACCTACGGGAAAATTTTCAGTTATATCAACAGTCGGTCCAAGTTGTACAAGTAAAGAATAACTACCAAGTGCAATAATTGCACTTCCAACTATCAATCCAATAACAGTTCTTTTTGTTAACACAAATCAATAATTCTAAACACTGTTTAAAAAACTAACTACATTAAAGAAACATCATGGGGTTGACTTTCTGCAAATCCAGCTCGCGACATTTTGATAAATTCAGCATTATCTTGCATTTGAGTAATAGTGTGAGCCCCACAATAACTTAAGCCAGAACGTACACCTCCAGTAAGTTGTTTCAGAATATCAGTAACTGTACCTTTGTAAGTAACCATAGCCTCAACTCCTTCGGCTACATAGTCATTAAGATCATCATCAAATGAAAGTGAACCTGTTTCTTTGGATTTTCTACCTATAGAAGCAGCAAGTGAAGCCATACCACGATAAACTTTGAATCGTTTTCCATTTTTTGTCAAAACAGTACCAGGGGATTCATCAGTACCTCCAAGCATACTGCCAACCATTACTGATGAAGCTCCTGCAGCAAGTGCTTTTGTTGCATCACCAGAAGTTCGTGTACCACCATCAGATATTATCGGAACACCATGATCATTACCAATTTTTGCACAATCCATAACTGCAGTTAGTTGTGGTACACCAGAGCCAGTAATTACTCTAGTAATACAAATTGAACCAGAACCTACACCAACTTTTACTGCATCAACTCCTGCTTTTATCAAATCTTCTGCACCTTGAGCAGTTGCAATATTACCTGCAATTAATTCACAATCAGGGAATGCTTTTTTGATATTACGTATTGTAGTTATTGCATTTTCACTATGACCATGTGCAATATCAACAACAAGTACATCAACTCCGGCTTCTAAAAGAGATTCACTTCTTTCTAAGAAATCACCTTTGACACCAACTGCTGCTCCAACTAACGGTCTTCCTTTCTTATCTTTAGAAGCATTTGGAAAATCAGTATTATTTGTAATATCTTTACTTGTAATCAAACCTTTGATAAGTCCAGAATCATCAACTATTGGTAACTTTTCAATTCTGTGTTTATGTAAAATTTCTTTGGCCTCATCTAATGTAACACCAGATTTAGCAGTAACTACATCTTTTGTCATAACATCATGAATGTGTCCATTGGAATTAGCAAATAGTAAATCTCGTTCAGTCACTATTCCTACCAATTTAGAATTAGAATCAACAACCAAAAGGCCAGAGATCTCTTTGTCTTCTGCATAATCTAAAGCATCTTGAATGGATTTATCAGAAGATATAGAATACGGATTTTCAATCATTACACTTCCTGAACGCTTTACTTTGAGAACTTCATTAGCCTGTTCTTGGATAGTCAAAAATCGATGAATTGTGCCTATACCGCCTGCACGAGCCATTGCTACAGCCATAGAAGATTCAGTTACAGTATCCATGTTTGCACTTACAAATGGAATGTTAATTGAAATATTTCGAGACAATTTAGTGCTTAGATCGGTTTGGCTCCTACTGGCGATATCAGAATATTTGGGTACAAGAAGAACATCGTCAAAAGTTAAGCCTTCTTTGAATTCCAATGAAACCTTGTTAAGAAAGTTAAAGATGGATTATAAGCCTTTGTTTTATTTTGAGAAATTTGATACTATTGTTATTGCATCTTTGGTTGCTTCAACATTATGAGTACGAACAATATCTGCTCCATTCATGATGGATATGGATTCTGCAGATATTGAACCAAATAATCGATCCGACGGATTTGGTTTTCCTAAAAGTTCTCCTAGAAATGACTTATTTGAAATGGAGATCAAAAGAGGGTAATTTTGTTTTATAGGCTTTAGATTTTTGATTATAGATAGATCTCTTTTAACCCAATCAGACTTAATTTTAGTAAAAAATTGACTTTTACCTGTTTTTCTGAAAAAACCAATAGCAGGATCTAATACAATATTACTAGAAGAAACATTAGATTTAGATGCAATTTTCAAACTTTCCCGAAGAAGTCTTTTTGTCATAATCACAGTATTTCCAAAAAGAGTTTTAGAATCATATGCACATAAAATTAAGGATGGAGAAAATTTTGAAATTACGTCAGGCATTTTTTTATCATATTTTAATCCAGAAATATCATTAATTATTTCAATTCCACATTCTAAAGCATCTCTAGCAACTTTAGACCTGCACGTATCAACAGATATTGGAAGATTAGAAACATTTTGAATTATTTTAATTGCATTAAGAATTCTTTCTGATTCAATTTTTTCAGATACTATCGTGGATAAATATGGGGCAGTAGACATGCCTCCTACATCAATAAAATCTGCACCTTCATCTTCCATTTGATGTACATTATTTTTAATGTGAGTTTTAGTAGTATTGATAGATTTTTTATAAAATGATTCAGGACTGGTGTTAATAATTCCCATTATACGGACAGGGTTTTTCCCACCTACGCCTACATTTCCAAGTTTAGTCACATGGTTTATCAAAAACTAATGCAATTTGAGTCATATGATGAGAGTAGGTTGGAGAAAGAAATACACAGAAATTTTGAAAGAATTCAAGTATGATGAACGAGAAGACAACAAATCAGCTAGTGTTTTAAACTCAATTTTAAAAAAATCAGATACTGATAAAAAAATTCTTAATCTAATACAAGGAAAAACTGTTTTTGTAATAGGTTCTGGGCCATCATTATCAATTGCCATTCCAAAATTAAAAAAATTTAGAAAGTCAATAAAAATTGCTGCAGATAGTTCAATTAAACCACTAGTTGAAAATGGCATAATTCCAGACATCATAATTACAGATTTAGATGGGGATGAAAAAACATTAGAGAAAATTTCAAAAACAAAATCCATATTTGTCGTACATGCACATGGTGATAATATAGAAAAACTAGAATTTGTTAAACAATTTAAAAATTGTATTGGAACTACACAATCTAAAACTTTTAGTAAAATACAAAACTTTGGAGGGTTTACAGATGGAGACAGAGGAGTTTTTTTAGCTGATCATTGTAATGCAAGAAAAATTATTTTATTTGGAATGGATTTTGGAAATAGAATTGGAAAATATTCATGCACAAAAAAATCTGAAAGAAAAATAAAATTAATGAAATTAAAAAAGGGAAAATCACTTTTAGAATGGTTATCTACTATGACAAAATCAGAATTATTTACTACATCAAAAGCAATAAAGGGATTTAAAAAAATACCATACAAAGAACTGGATATTATAATTACCTAGAATGCATTTAATACCCATCTCACATTAATCAAATTATGAAGTTTTCAGAGGAGCAAGTAAAGGATATTGTTACCTTGAAAGAAAGTTTGATCGAACAAATTGATAAGCATCAAGAGTCAATAGAGGCGTTAGAAAAAAATATTACAATTTTAGACTTATTTTTGAAAGATTCTAGTTTTACAAAAGCTTCACAATTAGGAACAGTAAAGAAACCTGAAATTCGAAATGAGTCAAAAAAACCTGAAGAAAATCCAATTCCAATTAAACAAGGAAATGATGGTAAAATTATTGCCAATGCATATGTAACACCAGAAAAAGTTTCCATAATTTTAGATGAAGGAGTTGAGATAAATGCAGACACGCCACCATTAAAGACATTTTTCCTAGATAGGATTATTGGAGAAATGAAAAAGAAAGATTTTGTAGAAGCAGAAAATGGAAAAATCCAAAAAGAATCAATTATAGATTATATCATAAACAAAAATGGTTCAGATATTAGAGAAATTATTATCAAAAACTATAGACAAAAAGAAAGGATAAACGAATTAATCAACACAGCAGGCTGGTCATTAACACGAATGCTTGAAAATATCAACAAGTGATGAATATGGACAAGATTGTGGTTTTAGATTTTGGATCACAGTATAGTCATTTAATTTGTAGAAGGATTAGGGAATTTTCAGTTTATGCAGAACTTGTTCCTTATGACATAAGTTATGAAGAATTAAAAAAACATAATCCAAAAGGAATAATTTTTTCTGGAGGTCCATCAAGCGTTTACAATTCAGATGCTCCAGTTCCAGAAAACCAAATTTTTGAAATGGATTTGCCATTACTTGGTATTTGTTATGGACATCAGTTAATTGTAAACAAACACGGAGGGAAAGTAAAAAAAGCAAATAAAGAATATGGATCATCTCTTCTTACAATTGACAATAATGAAGATCTCCTAAATGGAATAGGAGAATCAGTTAGAGCATGGATGAGTCATGGGGATGAAGCAGAAGAGGTTCCGCCTGGATTTCAAGTAATAGGACACACAGAAAGTGCAAAATCTGCAGCAATTGTTTCAGAAGATAAATCAACTTATGGAATTCAATTTCATCCAGAAGTAGTACATACAGAACAAGGTACTGAAATTCTCAAGAATTTTGTTTTGAAAGTATGTAAAGCAAAACAAGATTGGGATATGGAAAATTTCATAGATACAGCAGTGGAAAAGATTTCAAAAATAGAAGGAAGTGTCTTATGCGGAGTCAGTGGAGGAATAGATTCTACAGTTGTAGCATTATTAATTCACAAAGCAATTGGAAATAGACTCAAATGTGTTTTTGTAAATAATGGTTTACTAAGATTAAATGAAGAAAAAGAAGTTGAAGAAATGTTCAAAGATAATTTTAAAGTGAATTTTACATCAGTTGATGCATCAAACAATTTCTTAGAAAAACTCAAAGGAGTAACAGATCCAGAAGAGAAGAGAAGGATCATAGGGGAGGAATTTGTTCAGGTTTTTACTAAATTTGCAGAAAATAACGGTCCTTTCAAATGGTTAGCTCAAGGTACATTATATCCAGATGTAATTGAAAGTGGAGTTTCAAAAGGGCCAGCATCAGTGATAAAATCTCATCACAACGTAGGCGGATTACCAGATTGGCTTAACTTGGAAATTTTAGAACCATTAAGAGAAATTTACAAGGATGAAGTAAGAAAGATAGCAAAAATTCTTGAAGTTCCAGAAAAATTATTCATGCGACATCCATTTCCAGGTCCAGGATTAGCTGTGAGAATAATTGGCGAAGTAACTCCTACAAAACTACAGATTGCCAAAGTTGCAAGTAAAATCGTAGAAGAGGAATTGATGGAGGCTGGTTTGTATGGCAAAGTATGGCAAGCATATGCTGCAGTAAGTGATGACAGAGCAGTAGGTGTTGTGGGTGATGAACGAAAATATGGCAACATAGTAATGATACGAGTTGTGGATTCAATAGATGCAATGACTGCAGATTGGACTAGATTACCACACGGTCTATTAGAAAAAATGAGTAATAGAATAACAAATGAAATTGAAGAAGTGACATGGGTCACTTACACTATTTCAAGTAAACCTCCTGCAACTATTGAACCACAGTGATTAATTTGGAATATGAAAAAATTTGTAATGAGATTTTAGAATGTGTTAAAAAAATTAGATGTAGGAATGTACGATTATGGAGAACTCTATGATAAAATACGGAACTGGTAAGTTAGCGAGGCATCGCTACAAATTTTCTTCGTGGTAAGTGTCGAGGCTTTTATTTATCTGACTTCTATGATTTTGTTATCTTGTGTCTCATGATAATTACTGTGTTCGTTCCATCTTCCACATCATAATATCGGAAATCAGATCATCAAACGGCTTTACCTTGTTGCAGTAACCGCAATGTGATTCAGTGTCACAATCATCAAAGATTTTGGTATCTTGTGTTCTGTATCCCCTACTTTGCATCTGGTCGAATATTGGATAAAACGATGATATGTCTTCCATCATTTTGTTTTGTGCGTTGCCATTCCCATATTGCTTTATGATGTAAACCCTGTCCATGAATGTCTCCAGTCTTCGTCTAGCTGCTGTAGGTTTTTCACATGTTCCAAGTTCTGTTTTTGTTGTATAGCGGTTTTTGTCTTCTGTGACCATTACCATTCGCATTGAATGATATTTTAGTACAGATGCCCAAAAGGTTGATTCTGTTTCTCTTGAATGAAATGACACCTTGCAACTTATTATTCCCAAGACATACCACTGTATGGTAATTCCCTCATGATTCTTTTTTCTATATAACACAACAAGATCCGTATCTGGCAAGTCTAATCGGTATTCCTGTGAACAATCAGTAGGAAATCTCACCTTGATAAAGTCAATGACTTTTTCTTTATGTTCGTCTTCTATAATGGATTTTTTAGTATCTATCTCATTTAATGCAGCTATGGTAATGTCTTCCTTGTTGAGTGTGCTGTTTAGTATCTGCCTTACATTAAGCTCTAGTTTTTTTCCGGATTTTGATTTTTTCCCTTGATGTCTTGATATTGCCTCTTCTTCTGCCACTATCCACAAGTGGATTTTCAGTCTGTAATAAATGATCATCACTCATGTATAGATCAAGTTTTGAGGATTTTTTCTTGTTTTTTATGTCATATTCCATTATCCTTTTTTGTGCTATATCGCAATATTCCTTTGAAGTATCAATATGGATGAACTCTCTTTTTGTCTTATGTGCTACCAGTGCAGTAGTTCCGGTTCCCCCAAACATATCCAGAATTATGTTATTTTTGTATGTGTAATATTTTATCAAGCGATAAATCAAGTCTTCGGGAAATGGTGCAGGGTGTCCGTTTCTTTTGGTTTCAGGCTGTATGTGCCAAAAAGCATCTGAAAATTGCTTGAACTCATCTGTTGTAATGTCAGATTTTTTAGAATCTCCATCTAGTTTCATGTTTCCTTTTGAATACATAAAAACATATTCCCAAGAAGGCATCACGTGTGGATTTGATGGACTTTTCCAGCTTCCCCAAGCTGTTCTCTTGTAGATATTTTGTTTATACCACAATATTTCAGCTCTGAAAATAAATCTCATATCTCTTAATCTTTCTGAAATGTCGTGATGTATTGGCTTAAAATCACCTATTCCTGTAGGTGCAATGTTGAGTGCAAATCTCCCCCCATCAACAAGGATTCTATACAGTTCACGAAAAATAGTTTCCAACCAGTCAAGATATGAATCATAATCCATGTTGTCTCCATGTTCAGAATAATCAAGACCTACATTGTAAGGCGGTGAAGTTATCGCCATGTGTATGCTGTTACTGGGTATTTTCTGCATTGTTTTTCCCGCATCTGCATTGATTATTTTGTTTACAGGAAGAACTACAGATGCATCATTGTTATTTTTTTCATTTGTTTTGAGATAGTTTGATGTTAACTCTCTTAGTTTTTCTCTATACTCGTGTATTTTTTGACGTATCTGGTTTTGTTCAAGCTCA
Source organism: Candidatus Nitrosopumilus sp. (assembly GCA_963422575.2). GTDB lineage: Archaea > Thermoproteota > Nitrososphaeria > Nitrososphaerales > Nitrosopumilaceae > Nitrosopumilus. The sequence goes on from CAXXKU010000001.1 coordinate 534,358, forward strand.
TTGTATTTATGCTCGGTTTCCGGATTCCCCTCTCTTCCACATGATATGTCATATTGTTTTTTTGTGGATTGATCATATCCTCTAAATGTCACGTATTTGTTTTTCTTTATAGTTCTAACTATTCTCATTTACAAGTTGTCATACAAAACATTATAAAAATATTACATTGATCTAGGTGTAACTTTAATATATTGTTACACTTGTTATAGTGTAAATGAATCAAAGAAAAGAAAGAGGTAAAAACATAGCAGAAAAAAATGATCAGATTACAAGAGTTAATGAATCTCATTACGAGGTAAAAAGCCAAAGCAAAAACACAATACATGATGTTATCGGCACAGAATTTGGATGGTCTTGCTCCTGTGAAGATAGATTTTTTAGAAAAACTTGCTGTAAACATGTTCATGCAGTAGAGATTTCATTAAACATTCATCAGAAGGTAAAAAATGATGTTGTAATTTCAGAAGCGGTAATTGATTGTTGCAAGTACTGTAAATCATCAAACATTGTAAAACGTGGCATGCGAAAAAACAAGAGTGGTAATATCCAAATATTATGTTGTAAGGACTGCACACACAAGTTCTCAATTAACTTAGGCTTTGAGGGAATGAGAGCAACACCTGATCAAATCACAATGGCTATGAATCTCTATTTTAAGGGTGAATCATCAAGGAAAGTAAAACAATCCTTGATTCTTACTGGTGTCAAGGTATCTCATGTTACTATACAAAACTGGATAAAGAAGTACGTTTCACTAATGGAAAAGTATCTTGACAAAATAACGCCACAAGTAGGGGAGCAATGGCGAACAGACGAATTATACCTGAAAATCAAGGGCGACAGGAAATATCTCTTTGCCATGCTGGATTCAGAGACTAGATTCTGGCTTTCCCAAATGGTGTCAGAGCACAAGGGAAATGATGGTGTATCTCCAATGTTTAAAGAAGCCAAACAAAAGACAAGGAAAGTTCCAACCACACTAATTTCTGACGGGGCTGCAAATTTTCATCATGCTTGGAAGGAACAGTACAAAGCCAAGAACTTTCTACATAAAGAAATCCAACATCATAGACACATACATCTGTCAGGCGATATGAACAATAACCAAATAGAATCATTCAACTCAAACACTCTAAGAGCAAGAGAAAAAGTCGTTAGAGGAATCAAGAAAGATGATTCTGCAATACTCAAGGGCATGCAGATTCACCACAATTTCATAAGACCTCATTAGGGATTGGATGGGGATACGCCAGCTGACAGATCAGGGATTAAGATAGAGGGAGATAACAAGTGGAAGACGATAATTCAAAATGCGGTTTCTAAAAGCCTCGACACTTACCACGAATAAGATGCGTAGCCATGCCCCGCTAACTTACCAGTTCCTCTCATGCTGTTTATAGATGGTCTACACGTAAAAAATATCTGAAAAAATTGGTAAATCTGTTTTTGCACTAGCAAAATATGAAAAAATTTATCGAGTTACAATTCCTATTGGAGGTGCAGGATTAATTTTGGTAAGTACAGAATTAGATGTAAACATAATTGAAATTGTAGAAAAAATTATAAAAATCAAGGAGAAATATTCTTAGGAATTTGTGAGTGTTATGGATTTTCATGTTTTTGATACTTATGTTAAAGCTAAAGATGGACATACAATGCATTTTGACGTAGTTTCTGATAAAAACGGCACAGAAAAGACAATTTCATTTGCAAAAGAATGGTTGAAAACAATTGGGGAAGAATCAGCTATGATAACTACAAATGAATGTAAATTTTGCCACACACAATCGGTATCAGAAGATATGGAAATTGAGATAATGACGAATGGTTATTTTATTGCAAAAATGGAAGGATGTCCAGAATAACTAGAGAAGTGCAGCTCCAAAAACACCACCAGAATCACCTAATTTGTTTTTGAGTATTGGGGTATCAACTAAATCAGAAAAAACCTTAGCATATACAGATTCTTTACCCTCAGAATACAAAAAATCAATATTAGATAGGCCGCCCCCCAGAACAATTGCATCAGGATCCAAAATATCTATAACATTAGCAAGTCCATATCCAAAATTTTCTAAAAATTCATTTTTCCATTGTTGGCCAATATGACTATCTAAATTAGAGATAATTTCTGAAAGGGGTTGAGATTTTCCAGTTAATTTAGTCCATTGTTTTTCCAAAGAAGGACCACTGATGTAAGTTTCAACACAACCAGTTTTACCACAATAACAAGAATTGCCATTACGATGTAAAACATGATGACCCCATTCCCCTCCAATGTTAGTTCTACCAGAATGTAATTTATCATTAATTACAATTCCACCTCCAACACCAGTACCCATGATCGCACCAAAAACTAAATCAAATTCTACGGCTGTACCTAATTTAGATTCAGCCATTGCAAAGCAATTTGCATCATTTTCTAGAGAAATTTTTTTTGATAATTTTTTTTCTAGATCTTCTTTTAATGATTTACCAACCAAACATTGAGTATTACTATTTTTTATCAATCCATTTTGTTTAGAAATGGCACCAGGAGTACAAACACCCAGGGAAAAATCTGAAATACTCATAGAAAGATCTAAAACAAGAGAGCAGATTGTATCAAGAATGTCATCATAACTATTTTGAGGTGTTGGAATTCTCTTTCTACCAATAACATTTAGATTTTCATCTAACAGAATTGCTTCTGTTTTAGTACCACCTAAATCAACACCAAGTTTGTACAACAATAACTAATGAAAATTAAAAGGCTTAAGGTTTAACTAAAATTTCATCCCATCGGAGGCATACCGCCTCCACCAGGAGCACCAGATACAGCAATTACATCGTCAATTCGAAGTATCATACATGCAGCTTCAGTTGCAGATTTAATAATTTGTTCTTTAACAATAATTGGCTCTACCACATCAATAGACAACATATCAGCAATCTTTGTATTTCTTGCATCAATACCAGTCCATTTTTGACCTTGATTTTGTTTTGCCCTAAGAGTAGCCATAGTATCAATTGGATCCATTCCAGCATTTTCAGCAATGGTTAATGGAATTGTCTCTAGTGCTTCAGCATATTTTTTAATTGCAAGTTGTTCTCGTCCATCAAAATTATCAGCCCAATCTTTTAGTTGCGATGCTGCAAAAGATTCAGGTGCACCTCCACCTGCAACAATTTCAGGTTTTTCAATTACGTCTTTTACAACCATAAGAGAATCATGAATAGAGCGGTCAACTTCATCAATAACCCTTTGAGAACCACCACGAATTAACATCGTAACGGATTGAGGATGTTTACAACCTTCAATGAAGACCCATTTATCAGACTCAATTTTTTTCTGTTGTGCCAAATTAGCAGAACCAAGATCTTGTTCAGATAAATCATCAAGATTACTAATTACACGTCCTCCAGTAGCTTTAGAAAGTTTAATCATGTCACTTTCTTTCACACGACGTACAGTCATAATACCATGTTTTGCAAGATAATGTTGTGCAATATCATCAATACCTTTTTGGCAAATCAAAACATTTACTCCAACATCATGTAATTTGTCAACCATAGTTTTCAACATTCTATTTTCTTCTTCTAAGAACATCTGCATTTGAGTTGGATCAGTAATTCTAATTTCAGAACTCATTTCAGTTTTTTCAATTTCTAATGCAGAATTAATTAATGCGATTCGTGCTTTTTCAATCTTGGTAGGCATTCCACTATGAACAATTTCTTTATCCAAAACAATACCTTTTACAATTTGAGTATCTTGAATAGATCCACCTGATTTCTTTTCAACTTTAATATTTTCAAGATCAACAAAATAATCATCACCTTTTTTGGTAGCGACACTTAGAATTGCATCAACTACAACTTTTGAAAGAGTATCACTATCTTCAGAGATTAATTTTGATTGCATACTAGTTGTAGCAATTTTAAGAAGTGTTTCACGATCATCTGGTTTAATTTTTTTAGATAATTGTGAATAAATTTCAAGAGTTTTTTCAGATGCGGTTTGAAAACCTTCTACAATAGTTGAAGAATGAACATCTTTTTTGATAAGATCTTCTGCTCTAGCTAATAATGCACCTCCAAAAACAACAGAAGACGTTGTACCATCGCCTACTTCATTATCAACAGTTTTAGAAATTTCAACTATCATTTTAGCAGCTGGATGCTGAACATCAATTTCTTTTAGAATTGTGGCCCCATCATTTGTAATTGTTACATCACCTAAAGAATCAACCAACATTTTATCAAGACCACGTGGCCCAAGACTACTCTTAACTAATTCTGCAACTAATTTGGCTGCAGCAATATTGTTTTGTTGAGCATCCTTACCTTTCTGCTGTAAAGCACTCTCTTTGAGAACTAAAACAGGTCCGTTTGGTCCTTGTTGAATTGATGCCATTAAGATTCAGATTAAATCGGCTAAATCCCCCTTTTTAACATTACTTAGTTGATCGGATGGATGTAACTTCGTTTTTTCACATCAACAATTCCACTTGAAAGAATTCTAACAGAAGGAAGGGCCAAAAAAGGCAAGAACAATGGAATCAAGTGTGGTTTAGAAAATTTACAGCCTAAATCAACAATAGAAGAATTAACCTTCTCAAAATTTTTTGAAACTTTATCAAAAGAATCTGTTGAGATAATTCCTGCAAAGGGCAAGGGTAAAGAAGCAAGAATTTTGCCAGATTTTACTACAACTAGTCCACCTTGATTTTTGACTAAATGATTAGAAGCAATTGCCATATCAGAATCATTAGATCCTAGTACAATCATATCATTTTCATGAAAACTCCAAGTTGAAGCAAAAGCACCAATATCAGAACCAAAATTTTCAAGAAACCCAATAGAATGACGATTGGTACCATGAGTTCTGTCAAATGCTGCAACTTTCCATACATCAGAATCTAAAGAAGCAGAAACAAAACCATCTTTTGAAGGAAGTTCACGTGAACCAATCTTAGTTATAATTTCAGTTTGCATGAATATAGTATTTGCAACAACGTCTTTCTTTTTAGATTTGATAAGAAAATCATCAGGAGAGAATTTTTCTAGTTTAACAGTATTTTTGATCCAAGGAGATATGATTTTTTTCTTTATAGTACCAACAAAAACTCCATTTGAAACTACAAGTTTTCCACCAACAAAAACTTTGTTGGGTTTAAATAATTTCAAATCATCAAAAATTAAAATGTCTGCTAATTTACTAGGAGCTAATCCACCAAGATCTTTCCCCATATTGTAATAATCAAAATTATTTTTAGATGCCATAGTAATTGCATCTATAGGAGATAAACCAAGTTTTACTGCTTCTCTAACACAATGATCAATATGACCATATTTTGTCATATCTAACGGATCAAGTCCATCAGAACAAAACATTAAACGATTAAGGTATGTTCCATGAGACAAAACACGTGGGATAATATCACACAAATCACGTCGTATAGAACCTTCTCTAATCATTATCCACATTCCAAGACGTAATCGTTCTAAAACTTGATCAAAATTAATTGGTTCATGACAAGAGAGTACACCGGATGAAACATAGGCATTAAGTTTTTTTTCACTTGCACCAGCAGTGTGTCCATTAATTATACAGTCACACTCTAACATTGTTGAAAGAGACTTCATTGTTTTAGGATCACGTAAAGTTACTTTGATCCATGAAAATACTTCACCTAAACCAAGAACATGGGGATGTTTTATTGCAGATTTTTCCTGAATTAATGAGAGAGTTTTACTGTTACTAAATTTTGCATCAACAGGTAGACCTCCAGGTACAACTTGAAAAACTCGCATCGGTAAACCTTCTCCAAGTTTAAGAAATTCTCGAAATCCTTTGTAACCTCCAACACTAACAACATCAATTGGATCAGAAAAAATAGAAGTCACACCACAAAGAAGTGATTTTTTTACAAATTCAGATGGCAGAACAAATTGATCAATATGTAAGTGAGGATCTGCAAATCCTGGACTTACATACTTGTTTTTTACATCAATAACAGTTGTTTTTGGACCCAGTGTATGTGTAGCATCAGGACCAACATATGCAATTCTGTCACGTGTTATTGCAATCTGAATTTTGGGAATAATTTCTCTAGTATAGACTGACAATAAACTACAATTTTTTAAAACAAGATCAGCTTTCTTATCACCCATTGCTACAGAATTCAATGAAGAGATCGAATTAGATAGGCTTGAAGTCACTGTTTTGATTGGATTTTATGACTATTATAGATTCAATGCTTAAATTACGGCTGAAAAGGTTTTGTTGATATGAACATCCCTAAGGTGATCAGAAAGTATTGTGCTAAATGTAAAACACATACTGAACAAAAGGTCTCCATTTACAAGGCTGGAAAAAGACGTGGTTCTGCTAGAGGTGAACGTAGACACGCAGAACGTAAAAAAGGGTATGGCGGACAAAAATTCCCAAAATTAGCAAAACCAGCCAAAGTTACAAAGAAAGTTACTCCTATTATGACATGTACTGTATGTAAAAAGAAATACAATAAACTAGGCGTTAGAATTAAGAAATTCGAGTTGGTGGCAGCATGAAAAAAGATCATATTGAAATTCCAAAACCATCAAGTAGATTTCAAAAAGTTAACTGTAATGAATGTGGAGAAGTCCAAGTAGTTTATTCTCATGCATCAATATCAATTGCATGTAATTCATGTGGAAATACTATTGCAGAAGCAACAGGTTCAAAAGCAAAAATCAATGGTAAAATTTCAGGCAGTGCTGAGTAAATCATAATCTTGTTTTGTATTTAGATTAAATCCAATTCTCTTATCATCAATTATAATATAATTTTCAACAACATCATTTAAGGAATGAATTTTTTCTGAGTTTATTAAAGAAATTCCAGTATAATGACATATCTGATTTTCAAAATTTATTGAATAATCAGATTTAATTCCAATTGAGGTTAATAATTTATCAGTAACAAGAATACTAGTCCAAATATTTTGAGGATTGTAACAAGAAACAATTTTTTTCATAATATCAACATCCAATAATGGTAAATCACCAGAAGTAACTAAAATATCATCATCAATAGCTTTGAGAATCAAATTTAGATCTTCCACATAACCATTTCCAGGTGTGTCAAGAATTTCAATATTTTTTTCTTGTAAAAATTTTTTTGTTTTAGGAGAATTACAACTAGTTATTGTAAATATTTTTGAAAAACAATTAGAGTTTTTTAATGAATCAATCACTTGTAATATTACAGGTTTTTTATGATGAAGTAATAATTTTTCATTATCAGAATTCATTCTTGTACCTTTACCACCAGCCATTACAAGACCAATCATAAAGATACAAACACCATCAATGAGGCCAGTCTTGTAAGTTCATTTGTAGCGCCAAGAACATCACCAGTAATTCCACCAAAACTACGACTGGACAAAGCTAAAAGAAAGAGTGTCAAAGTTACAGTTACGCCTAACATTACTAATCCAATAGTTTCTCCAATTATAGCCACAGGAATAAGCATGATGATAAAAGCAACTGCAAGTTTTTTCCTATCTTTCATAATTGACACAAAAGGTGAATTTGAGCCTAAAGATGCCGAAGTTCCTAAACTAGCCAATAACACCATTGAAAATTTTGCTAAAATTTCACTAATCAGAATTGCCTTGAACAAATCAAATCCACTAGTAAGAGAAATCGTGATTATTAATCCAATAAGATACAAAACAATTCCAACTATTCCAGCAGAACCAGTTGAAAGATCTTTCATAGCTTTAATTTTTTTATCTTTACTTCCTTTCACCATAAGTCCATCAGCAAAATCAGCTAAACCATCAGCATGATGAATTCCAGTGATAATTACAATAGATGAAACAACTAGCAAACTAACTAACAAAGGATCTAAAAAGAAAGATAGACCAAAACCAAATGAACCAATTAAAATCCCAATTACAATTCCAACAATAGGAAAAACATACATGTATTTTGCAATATTTTCTAAAGTCGAATTAGACGATGGGAATATTGTTAGAAAAGAAAAAACAGAGCCAATTTCTTTAAGCATGAATCCACCACCCAACTAATGATAAAACAGTAATTATTGGAAGAGTTATCATTCCAAGGAAAAGAAGTGAACTAAGTTTCATTATTGCAATTGCAGATAAAACATGCTCTTTTGTTAGTGTAGATTCAACATTTCCTAAGTTATAATGATTTAATTTTTCAAATTTAGTTTCAAGTGCGCCTGCAAGTGCAGCCATTGGATATCCTGCATTAAGACTATCAGTTTTTCTACCATCACGTAACATTATTTTGTATGATGCCTTCCAATTATTTTGTAAAATAGCAGCAGAAATTATCATCATTAAAGCTGTAAGTCGAGATGGAATGTAATTTAATACGGTATCACAAGTTGCAGCAAACCATCCCACATTTTTGAAGATTTCAGTTTTGTATCCAACCATTGAATCAGCAGTATTAATCACTCTATACAAAAATGCCCCAGGTAATCCAAACAAAGCATAATAGAAAAGAGGGCCAGTTATACCATCAACAGTATTTTCACTAACACTCTCAAGTACGCCTGAAATAATGTGATTTTTGTCTAAATTCTTTGTATTTCGCTTAACAATCATAGACAAATTAGTTCGTACCAAATCTAAATTACCATCATCTAGAGAATCAATTACGGCTAAAGCATAACGTTCCATACCACGAATTGCAATAGTAGTTTTCAGCAAAATCATTCCAATTAGTACTGAAACAATAACAGTTATCCAATCAGTTGTAAGTAATGAAATTCCAATATCCAATATTGAAAGCAACATAATAACAATTCCTACAGCAATTACAACTACAAAAATACCTCCAAATTTTTCAACATATCTATTTTGGTTTTTTGTTATCGGAATTAATTTTGCAAGAACCATCCCCATCCAAGCAGTAGGATGATATTTATTTTTAGGATCACCAAATATAAAATCTAGCATTATTGCAAAAATGGCAATCAAAATAGATTCAAAAATCATTTCATCATCCTCTCAATTGTTTTAATATCTAAATTATTTTTTACAAGTTTGGCAAGATTATCTAATTCTTTATCAATTTTCAGGATATTATTTTTTGTCCAAGATATTTTCTTCGGTTTTACATTAAGAGAATCCTCCTCAGGCAAATTCATTTTAATCATTGGAATTGTTCCTAAAACAGGAACATTTGTAATTTGTTTTATTTTTCTAAAACCAGGTTTAAGTACATCAATATCTCCTCGAAATTTATTAAATACAAATCCTTTAACTAATTTTAAATATTTTTTTTCAATTAAACTCATGGTTCCAACCAAACTTGCAAAAGAGCCGCCTTTGTCAATATCAGTAACTAACAAAACGGAAGCATTAGCTTTTTGTGCAATTTGCATATTTGCAATATCATATTTTTGTAAATTAATTTCAGCGGGAGATCCTGCACCTTCTAAAATAACTAAATCATAATTTTCCTGGAGTTTGTATAAAGAATCAGTTGCTGCCTTGAATCCAACAGATTTTACAAATTTTGCATAGTAATCTTTTGCATGCATTTTCTTGTAACGTTGGCCATTAAGATATACCAAACTATAGTAATTTCCCAATGGTTTGAGCATTATAGGATTGAGATCTGATGTGATTGGACATCTAGCTGCAATTGCCTGAACTGCCTGAGCACGAGAAATCTCAAATTCAGGCGTAGAATATCCAAAGTTTGACATATTTTGGGACTTGAACGGTGCTACGCTATAGCCCTTGTTTGAAAATATCCTACATAATGCTGCAACCAATGTGGTTTTACCTGCACCAGAAGTGGTTCCTTGAATCATCAAAGAATTCATGATACAGCCTCCAATGCAGCAATTAGTTTCAGATTATCTTTATGTGATTTTATTGCAATTCGAATATAATGATTATTCAAACCACGTATACTTTTACAATCTCTGATCAAAATTTTATGTTTTAGTAATTTTTGTTGTAATTTTGTAGAATCTTGTTTAGTTTTAATTAAAATAAAATTAGTTGAAGAATCATAGCATTCAAAATTTGGAATACTAGAAATTTGTTTTTTAAGAAAATTAAATTCTTTTTTAATAATAGATTTTGATTTGGTTAGATGTGATTTATTTTTAATTGCAGCCACACCAGCTTCTTGAGCTAAAACATTAACATTCCATGGAATTTTTGTTCTTTTTAAAATATCTATAATTTGTTTTGAAGCTACAGCATATCCAATTCTAATTCCAGCTAATCCAAATGATTTAGTAAGTGATCTTAACACAAAGAGATTATCATATTTTTTTATTAAATTTAATATAGATTGGTTTGATTTTGGAACTAATTCAATAAAACACTCATCTAAAAATACAAAAGAAAATTTGCGTTTAGCTGCTAAAATAATTTTTATTAATTGTTTTTTGAGTAAAAGGGTTCCAGTGGGGTTATTTGGATTGCAAATAAAAACACATCCATTTACAGGAATTTTAGAGATAAAAGATTCAAGATTTTCAACAATATTCATTGTTTTGAAAAAAACAACATTACAATTAGCAAGTTTTGATGCGGATTCATATTCTCCAAAAGTAGGCACAGGAATTAAAACATGTTTTTTAGATAAAAATGAATTACAAAAATTATAGATTAATTCAATTGCACCATTTCCAACAATTAAATTAGATTCATGTATTCCAGTATATTTTTTGAGACTAGATATCAAGCCACTAGAATGTAAATCAGGATAATGCTGTATTTCATCCAATTTAGCTTTCAAGATAGATTTTACAGATTTTGGCATTCCATTGGGGCTGATATTTGAGCTAAAATCCACAATGTTCGGATCTTTATTGCCTGCAGAAAATCTACCACCATGAATTACAGGATTATGAGTTGCAACTGTATTTTTTACCTCTATTTTCACAGTAAAAAATAGGAATGGGTGATATAGTATCTTTTGGTAGTCTGAAAAACGATTATTAATTGAAGGCGATCAATTGTCACATTATGGATAAAAAAAGAGTTGCAATTATAGGCGTAACAGGTTCTGTAGGACAAGAATTTGTACAATCTTTGAATAATCATCCATGGTTTGAAGTAACTCAGATTGCAGCTTCGGAGCGCTCTGCAGATAAAAATTATCTTGATGCCATTAGAAATGAGGGGGGAATTATCATGTGGGATGTAGGTGGAGAAATCCCAGAATATATCAAAACAATGACTGTTAAAAAAATTGATGAGTTAGATACATCACAATTAGACCTAGTATTTTCAGCAGTTGAATCCCAAGCTGCAAGAGATATTGAAACTAAAATGGCAGCAAACCTACCGGTAGTTTCAACTAGCTCTGCATACAGATACGAAGAAGATGTTCCAATTCTAATTCCAGGAATTAATGATGAACAAACAGAATTACTTGAAGTTCAAAAGAAAAATCGCAACTGGAAAGGGTTTATAGCACCATTACCAAACTGTACTACTACTGGTTTAGCTATTACACTCAAACCATTACTTGAAAAATATGGTGCAAAAAAAGTCATGATGACTTCAATGCAAGCAATTTCAGGTGGGGGTAAATCTGGGGTATCTGCAATGGGAATTACAGATAACATATTACCTTTCATTCCAAAAGAAGAAGGAAAAGTAAGATTAGAGACAAGAAAAATCTTAGGAAAAGTAGTAGATGGGAAAATTGAAGATGCTGATATTAGAATTAGTTGTACTTGTACTAGAGTTCCAGTAATAGATGGACATACTGAATCTGTTTTTGTTGAAACTACAGAAGATATAGATCCTGCAAAAGCAAAGGAGACATACAACCAATCAAATAAAGAAATATCTGTAGAAGGATTACCATCTGCTCCTGAAAAATACTATGCATTTCATGAAGATCCAACAAGACCTCAACCAAGAATGGAAAGAACTGTTGGAGATGGAATGACTACAACTATTGGCAGAGTGGAAAAAGAGGAACTATTTGATCATGGACTCAAATACATGTTATTTTCACATAACAAAAAAATGGGTTCAGCAAAAGGTGCAGTATTGTTAGCAGAAATGTTATACAAAAAAGGCAAGATTTAGAGAATTTTTTGCAATTTTTACAATAATAACTTTATAAGAACCATAAATCTAGATCGACTCGGGTGCTTTGAACGGCAAAAGTAGATGATTTAGATGTACAAATCTTATCAGAATTATCCAATGACGCAGCAATTTCAGTTCCACGTTTATCAAAAAAAATCAATGTCAATTCATCAGTAGTGTACTCTAGAATCAAAAGACTAGTCAAAAGAAAGTTAATTGAACGTTTTACAATCGATGTAAATGACGCTGAACTTGGATACAATGTTAAAGCAGTAACTGGAATTAATATGGATACAAAAAAACGAGATCATATAATTGAAGAATTATTCAAAATTGATGGAGTTAGAGAAATTGCTGAAGTCACAGGTAGATTTGACATACTAGTAACCATGTATTCAAAATCACTAGATCAGATGCACAAAATAGTTTCTGAAAGAATCGGAAGAATTGAAGGAATTCAATCTTCAGAGTCATTTATTGAAATGAAATCTAGAACCAAAGCAATGCCATATATGCCATCAAAGGATAGTGACTGATAATGCAGAAACAAAAGTCAGAATCTCGTGTAGCTGTATATTATGAATTAACAAAACCAAAAATATGGTATTTACTGGTATTTACTGCATTTGGAGCTGCATTAACAGCATCAAATATTTATGATATCGAAATTACACCGGCAACATGGATGCTAATGTTGTTTTCAGTTGCAGCAGGATCTGCAGCTGCTAATACTTTGACAAACTATCATGACAGGGATATAGATGCAATAATGGAGAGAACAAAAGAGAGACCCCTTCCATCAAAAAGAATCCATCCAGCAGTTAAAGCAAGGAACTTTGGACTAGCATTAGCTGGAATTTCATTAGTTTTAGCTTTTGGAATTTCATTTACTACAACATTAGAACAAGGTTTGTGGGCAACTACGTTTATTGCATTCGGATTAGCAAACAATATTCTTGTTTATTCATATGCATTAAAACGAAATTCAAGAACTAACATAATTTTAGGAGGATTATGTGGCGGTTCACCTCCAATGATCGGATGGGTAGCTGTAAGCATGTCAGATTTATGGACTATGGGTCTTGCAATGGCAGGATTAGTGTTTATTTGGATTCCAATGCACATTTGGGCCCTAACATTACATTTCAAAGAAGATTATAACAAAGTAAATGTTCCAATGTTAACAGCAGTTCAATCGGAGAAGACATCAGCAAGAGTTATCGCAGGCTCAACTGTCGTAATGGTATTATTTTCAATTGCACCATTTTTCTTAACAACTGAAAATGGTGAGGAAATGATAGGTCAGGTGTATCTTTGGACAGCAATTGCATCAGGGGCATTAATGTTAGGATTATCAATTTGGGTCATATCTAAACCTATGGAAAAAGCAGCATGGACCTTGTTTAAATTTTCTAGTCCATATCTAGCAGTATTGTTTATTGCATTAATGGTAGATTCTGCATTATAAAATACTAGAATTTTCATCAAGACTGTTAAGTTCTTTAGTAATCGTTGAATGTTTTTCAGTCAATGTTTCAAGTTCGTTCTGTAGTTCTATAGAATTCCATTTTGAATTAATCAGGGAAGATAATTTTGAAACAATACTCCATTGAAGATTATTTTGTTCATCAATTAATTCTAAAAATCGAGTTCCTTTTTCATCATCATTCATAATAATCATAGATACTGCAATGATAAAAATCTAATAGAAGGTAATAATATAATTTCAAAGTCTTATTAACAAAGATGAGTATTTACTGTATTGCAATGTAGTATTTCAGAATGCAAATTAAAAGCAATAGAGACAGTAAAAATTAGTTTTAGAGAAACAAGAAACTTATGCAATGAACATTACAAAATATTTACAAATAAAGATAAAAAATATCTTTCAAATTTTACCAAAGCAACAAAATATTACTAAAAATAGATAAAAATATTTCAAATTCCTAATTAATTGAAAGATTTAACATCTACTATTTTTAAAATATCATATGGCTGCTAAGAAAAAAAGTGTTGTTAAAAAGAAACCAACAAAAAAAACAAGTAAACCCAAAAAACAAGTAAAATCTTCCTCAAAAAAGCCAGAATTTGAAAAAGCATGGAAAGAATACAATTCTGCATTAAATGGATGGAAAGAATCACTTGCACAATGGCAAAAAGCCACAAATGAAACTCTCATGACATATCATGATGCATGCCAAAAAGCTGTAGATTCAGATGCAGAATTACTTAAAAAAGTTAGTTCAAGTTGGGAAAGTACTTGGGAGGAAATTGGTCCAGAGTATATGAAACAACAAACAAAGATGATTGAAACTATTTTTAAAGAAACTAACATTGAATCAATAAAAAAATTTAATGATCAATGGGAAAAATTTCTTAAAACATCAGGTGATGATTCAATCATGGCATATCAAGAAGCAATAAAAAAATTTAATCAAGCATGGCAATCAGGACAGATGTAATTTTTAAAAATTATTTTTTTAATTTTCCAATTCTAAAAACCTTACAGTGACAAACCGAACAAGTTCCTCTAATAGCATCTCTACCATTTTTTATAATAGTTACTTCAGTACTTTCAATTTTTCGTTTAGTTTTACATCTTACACAATATGCTTCAGGTAATCAGAATCTGAAATATTTGATTTGGAAACAGATGTATCATTGAGTTTTTGTTCAATAGTATCTAATTTTTTATTCTGTTTTTGTAATGGTTGAGTAATTTCATGTTCTACATCAATATCATCAAGTTTATCAATTTCATCATCCAATTCATCAGATTTAGAAGATTGATCCAAAATAGATTCCGATGATGAATTTAATGTAGTAGAAAGAATATTTTCTAATTCATTGATTTGTTGTTGTAAATCATAGTTGATCTAATTGCTCTGTAGTGACTTCTGTGGATTCTTTTGGTAATGAACCTCGAGGACTAGGCGGCATTTCTGGTTCTGGTTCTGGTTCTGGTTCTGGTTCTGGTTCTGGTTCTGGTTCTGGTTCTGGTTCTGGTTCTGGTTCTGGTTCTGGTTCTGGTTCTGGTTCTGGTTCTGGTTCTGGTTCTGGTTCTGGTTCTGGTTCTGGTTCTGGTTCTGGTTCTGGTTCTGGTTCTGGTTCTGGTTCTGGTTCTGGTTCTGGTTCTGGTTCTGGTTCTGGTTCTGGTTCTGGTTCTGGTTCTGGTTCTGGTTCTGGTTCTGGTACAAGATCTAATTCTTCTACGTAATCAGATTCAATAATTGGAGCTTCAGGTAAATTTCCAAAATAATCTAATTGATCTTTATTTCCATCAATTCTAAGATACGGATTTCCTTCTATTGAAAAAGTTTGAATTCTGTGACCTTTTCTCCAAGAATTATTTCCACTATAAATTGCAGAATAAGATAATCCATTTTTGATATCAGATGTAATAGTTAAACGATCTACAGATGTTCCTTTAGTAATACTAGTTTCAGCATCATAATGACGAACAGCATTAGAAATTAAATGATTAGAATCATAACGAACCTCAGAGATTAAGAAACCAGTCCATTTATTCATTATAAAAAAATAATGATTAATTCCTAGTAAAGAAGCAATCTTAATTCAAAATATTTGATAATTACAACATTATCAAATGAATTGTGAGTAAAAATAAGCAAATTAGGCTCAAAAAATAGGATTATAATTGGTTTTAGAGAATTATGAGTAGATGGAAATTTCTGTAGAACCGTGGAAAAAATTAATCATTCATGAGGTAATTGAATACAAATTTGAAGATTGGGTAAAACAGATAGCATTCAATACAAGATCATCAGGAGGAGTAATTCCTACAATGCAATGGACAAATGGAATTGTTTTTTCATCAGCAAATTTTCCAACAACTAATACAACAGTAGAAGAACAATTAAAAGGAATTTTACATTGGTCATCAGTATCTTTTGCAATTAAAGAAAAATTTGAAAAACAAATCGTGAAAGAAAATGCAACAATAAATTTCGTTGATGTCAGCGTAAATGAAATTTTTAAAGAATTAGCAGCAAGTTTAAAGAAACAATCAAAATACACAACTTTAGAATCTGGCCAAGATCAATGAATATTGAAGAAGCGTTAAAAAATTGTGAAATTAATCTAAAACAGATTAAACAATACGAACCTGATCCATTTTACGTAAAGCATTTTTTTAATGAATATATGAATTCTGTAAATGATGTTTTTAATGGAATTTTTGATGAAGCAAATAGGGATTTCGGATTATTTATTTCAGAAGAAATTTCACAAGAAAAGTTTAGTGAAAAATCCAAAGAAAAAAAGGATCAAAATGCAATAAAATTTTCAGAATGGTATACAATAAAATTTAATCAAGAACATAAAAGTCCGTATCCAAATTTTATGAAAAAAATTTATCAATTTAAAAATAAATTACAAAAATTACCTGAAATTAAAATTATGATTAGAGCAATAGAAAGATACAAGGATGATCCAAATCAGCAAATTATAGTAAGCCTAAGTAATGACAAACTACGTTCCAAAGAAGAACTAAATGTTGAAATCAAAAGACAATTACCAATATTTTTAGAAAGTATAAATCATAAACGAGACAAAAAAAATGAGCCTAAAATAAGAGAAAATCAGGTAACTGCATCTACATTTTTAGACATTGAAGAACACAATGGCATTGAAATTGCATATGCATCAGAAATTTACATATCAGTAATGAAACGATTAGTAGAAGAATCTAGAGTGAAAATTAAAGAATTAACAACCTGGAGTTAATCTGAAAAACCAAAAAGAGGGGATTCAGTCTTTATCTTGATGATTGGTAAATATGAATAACCATGATCAAAATTATCAGAAAATTCTGGATCTTGTCCATGATTTCCCTGATATTTTACAAAATGCTTAGTAGGTTCAGAATCTAGTTCAACATAATTGAAATTATAATACACATCATCCATTTGTAATGATGTAACATATCCTATAACCCAAGATTTTTTGTGTGGAAAGGCATACAAAGTAAGGTTTTGTTCATCTGGAAATTCAGGATCATATGTTAATCGTGCCAAACTACCCAAATCTTTTACTTGAATTGGATGAAATTGATCTGAAAATTCTTCAGATTTTACAGACAATGAGGAAATATCGGATTCCATATGTATGATAGGAGCATAATTTGAGATGTCTTTTGTAGAATCTACAACATCACATACTTCTTTTCCAGCAGTAACCTGATACGATACATATCGTCCGGATTTTTGCATCGGTACATAAAAAATCAACAAAGTGTTTGCGAGAGTTAAACTGCTTGAAATAACACGTGAGCCATCAAACTCTTGAGAATAAACTCTAAGTGGATATTCCCTAAATGCACAAGAATATCTAGCCAAATCATCAAAACTAGATAATTCAATAAAACATTCATTTTGAGTAACAGTCATCAAAAAAATTAGAAAAGAATCATATTTTTAGTCTTTCCACAACTATCAAAAAATACTAACTGTTTTAACAGATTTTAATTCTTGTTTTGATTTTTGCCTATTAAAATATTCCATTATGAAATGAAAAAGGATAAGCTTGCCAAACACAACCATCGAAATTAAAGATAAGATGGACTCCCCAAGATAAAACAGATAACTAGTCACACCAACAGCAGTCATTATTTCTAATGCAGTACAAGAACAAAAAAAGAGAAGTTTTTCTCTCAATTTAACAAACTATTGAGATCTTGGCCACATAGAACTCCAAGTCTCAGCAAATTTTTTCATCATCTCACCATAAGCATTCATTTGTTCTAACCCAGATAAGCTAAGAGTTTTTTGCCAATTCTCAGCAAATTGTTTGAAAGCAGAACTATTACCATCATTGAGAGCTTTTTGCCAATTTTCACTAAAATCTTTGAATGAATTCATTCCTGCATCGTTGAGAGCTTTTTGCCAATTTTCACCAAATAATTTCATGGTTTCATTACTTGATTCAATAGTAGCCTTTTCCCAAACTTCGTTGAATTTTGCTTGCATATCATTACTAGCATTCTGAATTTGTTCAAAAAGGGATTTCCAGCTTTCAAGAGATTTTGTGTACTCTTGCCATAGTGAATCCCACTCGTTGTTTTTTTCTTGTTCAGACATTAACTAAGGATAATCTTCATTATTCTTAAAGGGATCCATAAGAAATCAAATGGATATTACTTTTGACGATTTTTTAATCGTTTTTCCATTCTAATTTTACCTTCTTCAAATTTGGCTCTATCTTCATCGGTTTTAAGAGATAGTTGAGACTTGGGCATAACTAATCCTAATTTTTAATCAGTTTCTCAAACTATTCAAATGAAAAAAGCTAAGGATCTTTACAATATCATTTCATTGCAGCATGAATGTAAAAATCCCCGGCAAGATTCTATCAGAGTCATTTCTTATTGGTGTTTTGTATCTGGTTAGAACATTGTCTCTGTATGAGGAGATATTCAGACCTGGCAGACCGTATGCCTGTTCAACTGTTCTGATGGTGCAACTATTCATCATAAAATCTCGGATGAGAATTCCAAGCAACATCACACTTCATTATTTTTTATCAGTCAAATGCAGCAATGACAAATTGTCCAAGGTCTGCAGACTGACTCAAATCCCAGACAGGCGTACTATTGACAGGCGATTTCAGAACCTGCCCATTGGGGACATCATCGGGACGATGGGAAGTCTGTTCGTATCAGAAGGAATGGCTGATGACACGTCTGCATCAGTGGACAGTTCGATGCTAAAAGCAGATGGTCCTGTATGGCACAAATCCGACATGAAGAATAATCGTTTGCCAATTTCAGGAATTGATACGGATGCAAGATGGGGATAGTCCTCCAAATCAAAGGGTTGGATATTCGGGCATAAACTGCACATGAGTTGCAGCGCCGGCAAGTTGATTGTTCCATTGTCCGCCGGTGTCAGTACTGAAAATATTCATGATGGCAGGACGTTTGACGCATTGATAGAATCACTTTCAGGAATCATACGAAATATTTTGGCAGATCCTGCATACGATGATTCCAAACCGCATGATTCGTGCGGCAAAAAGCATCTGAGGTTGTCACTCCGATAAGACATGCCCGCGTACGCCCCCGGAAAGGATCAAGCTTGTGGAATTTTACGACTCTGCGATCGGCCAGGAGTTGCATGCGGATAGAAAAACCTCAATTGAACCGCTCTTTGAGACATTCAAAGACGCGCTTGGCATCAGAGCAGTTCCCGTAAGGGGATTATGCAATGTGAAATCATATTTGTGTCGATCTGCGTTTTGGCGTACAGTTGGCAGCGCATTACATGCATGATTGGTGCAGAGAATCATCCAAGAATTGTAAAGAGAATGCCTTGCTGTTGAATGATTTTAGGCTTTATTTTTGTAAACCATTATGCCCAAGTCTCAGATAGTTTAGGGGCATGTATCGGTTTACCATTAGTATCAAGTGATACAAATGTAACAAAAGCAGTTCCAGTAATAGTTTTAATTCCAGTTACAATATCTTCAGATTCTGCTGTAACTTCAATTTCCATCGATGAATTATGAACATAATTTATTCTTGCATTAAGCTTAAGGACATTACCTACAAAAACAGGTTTTAAAAAATTAACACTATCCATACAACTGTTACTGCATTTGATTGAGAATGTCTTTAGCATGCAATTTTTTATAATTTATAACAATAATCAAATTTTTGGAGCGGATTGAAAGAGAAATACATTTATCCAAAGTCACGAAAAAACCTTCTGTATGGTAACTGAAATGAAGGCAAAAGTAGTCTATAGAGAGCTACTAAAAGAAGATCTTGTCATCATACGACTGGTTCCAGAGAATGGAATGCCAGAATACAAAACAGGTCAATTCTTAACAATTGGTCTTCCAATCCCAGCAGAAAAAAAAATAGTTAGAAGAGCATATTCAATTGCATCTCATCCAGAAAATAGGGATTATTTTGAATTTGTAATTAGATGGGTAAGAAAACCACTTCCAGGTCGCGTAACAACTGAATTATTCTATCTAAGTGTTGGTGATGAAGTATATCTCGGAGATCCTACAGGATCTGCATTACAAATTAGTGATAGATTATCAAATGGACAAAAAGATAACAGAAGAGTGATTTGTGTTGGAGGTGGAACAGGACTAGCACCATTTATTGCATTTGCAAAACATTTCCATGATACTAATGATAAGAGAGAAATAGTTATTTTACACGGAGCAAGTTATGTTGATGAACTAACCTATAAACGACTTTTAACTGATTTAGAAGATGAAAGTGAAAAACGAGGAAGAGATCAATGGAATTTCAGATATAGAGCGGCCATTAGTAGACCAAAAGAATTCTTTAACAGAACTTGGTCTGGTCATGTAGGCAGGGTAGAATCATTCTTCAAAGCAGATAAGAAAACAGGATTGTCACCAGTAGAAGAAATGGTAGGAGAAGAAATAACACCAGATAACACAATAATCTACATTTGCGGATATCAAGGGACCATAGATGGTGTAATAGAATCTGTAGGTTCAAAAGGTTTTGTTACAGAACATGAAAAGAAAGCTGATGGAAGTTTTGGAATTAAATTCGAATCTTACGGATAATCATATTAAAAAATAATTTACAGTTACTTTTCATAGATCGGGAATAAAATACTAGAAAAAATACACCTGTGGATTTTTATATTGAAAGTATTTGTGCAAAAGTAATGGCAAATCTCAAGTGTATTGATTACGGTTTTGAATGTGATTTTGTAGCTGAAGGTGAAATGGAAGAAGTAATTGAAAATTTCAGAACACATACAGATAATGAACATGGAATAGATTACTCAAAAGAAGCCATAATGCAGTTTCTCTTAAGAAAACAAGGGTTGTAGAAAATTAAGTGTCTAATTTTTTCATTTGAGCAGATAAAACTGGAAGTTCTTTTGCAATTATTTTTTCAACTGCCGGTACATTACCAATTCTAGATTTTACACTCTCTTCATAAATTTCTGCTATTTGATCTCTAAACAATAATTTAATTCCAGGAAGAGCAGTGATACCTTCATCAACAGTTCTAGGATCAGATAAATCTAAAATTAGTGTACCTTTCTTTTTTTCTTCCATTACTAATTTGATTCTATCATAAGTAATGAGGAAATAATCAGATGTTGTTGCAACAAGGACAACATCGTATTTGTCAAAACCAGATAATACATCATTAAAATCAACAGGAGTGCCACCAAGTATGGTTGTAAATCCTGTAGATCTATCAAGGGTTCTACTTGTAACATCAAATGTAATTTCTTTCTTATTCAAAGTCTTTGCAACCATAGCTGCAGGCTCACCAGTACCAATTAGTAATACCTTTTTCTTTGAATCAAGACCTGCTTTCTCATCTGCTAATTTTACTGCAACATCGCCAAGTGAAAGTACATCCTTTGCAATTCCAGTACTATCCCTCATTCTAGTAGCTAATCTAATAACACTTTCAAATAATTTATTGAGCATATTACCAGATACGCCTGCATTTTTTGCATTAGCTAATGACTGTACAATTTCATCATAAACTTCATGCTTTCCAACAACAACAGAGTCCAAGCCAGACGCTAAACGTAAAAGATGGAAATAAACATCATCACCTTTGTACACTTCAAGAGTTTGATCAAAATGATCAATATCAATTTGTTCTAATGCAGACAAAGATATCCAAGTTTCTTTAATTTGGTTTAATACCAAAGTTTTTCCTTCAGCTCGTCTTGCATCAGGGGAATCCTCAGTTTCTACATTACTTACAGTGAATATTTCAACTCTACTTGCTGTTTGAATAATTATACATTCATCAACACCAGGAAGTTTTTTGAAAGCTTCAGAGGCAGCAATAACATCTTTGAAAGTAAATTTAGACAATGAATGAAGAGGAACATTTTTGAAAGTAACACGTGCATTCATAACATCAAAACTAACTTTACTCATATCATCACCATTCATGCTTTAATTTTATTACGTCCACCTTTTGCTGTTCGGAAAACATTCATTCCAATAAAGAAATTTTCATGTAATGATTCTAAATAAGTAATTTCATGTTCAGTGTCACGAATTTCTTTTTCAGTTGCCTCTGGATTATTTTTTAGATTTTCAAGTTTTTGTTTAGTTTCTTCTAAAAATGAATCAACACCGCGTTCATAATTTGAAACGCCCTGAAATTCAGGACTAAGAACATGTTCAGGAACATATGCAGGAGTTTGATCTTGTGGAATCTCAGCTTGTCTCGTAAGAGATTCTTGTTCATCTGCAGATAAAATTGGTCGTGGGAATCTATCTTTTTTATCTAAGAAAAATTCAGGCTCACCCATATCTCGTCTAAAGATTTCTTCACCTTGACGCTTAAACGTATAATCAGGTCCTTTAGCAGTATCAGATTTTACTTCATCAGCAATTGCTTTGTATTCTGCTTCTGCTGCTGTTTCAGCTGCTGCTTTTGCTTCTGCTGCTTTTGCAATAGCTTCTTGTGCTGCTGCTTCTGCATCTTCAGCTGCTTTTGCTGCGGCTTCAGCTGCTACCTTAGCTTCTTCGGCTACTTTGTTGGAATCATCTTTTGCAGTTTCTTCAATAGATGGTTTTGTGGATGCTGGATCTTCAGTAGGTTTTTCTTCTACTTTTGATGCTTTTTTATCTTCAGACATCAAAATTTACTAAAATTGCCTGAATTTTAATATTCTTCTAAGAAAAATAATTCATCGTTTCAGAATTTGTCACTAAAATAGATAGATACAATTCTGATCGAGTAAAAATCATTTTCAAATCAAATTTAGAAGAAATAATGGCGCCCTCGGCGGGATTTGTGAGATCTGTCCACATCCCTAATTGATTCGCGCCTAGAGAATTAACAGCAGTCAAACGTATACGCTTAACGTGAAATTTCTTTGAAATCCCTGTTTTTGAATTTCTCCAAATCCACATTATCAAAAAAAATGGTTGTTGTTTATGTCGGTGGTTCTGTCATTTTTCAAGTTTTCCCACGTTGGCAGTCAGTTTGAAATGAAACCCACATCCCAGGTCATCAGGATCACATAATATCCACTCGTTTAGTTTCTGTGGATCTTCAAACAGGCTTTCACAGTTAAGACAACTGTCAATTACAGAATCTCCGTTATTTGGTAAATCGTCCATGAAAAAAAACTAGGAAAATTCACTCCACTAAGAAAATCAGTTGAGGAGTCTGTTTAGGATTAAAATTACAGCAAATATAATCACTATTTCAGCCAGTCCAAGTTTTCAGATTCTTACCTTGTTTAGCCTGTGCATGAACCTAAGGAGCGGGTTGTTCTTGATTTTCCTAGTAACGTTTTGCATGATCAATCCTAATTCCCGTGTCTGAAAAAGTTTTTGTTCCTGAGTTTCTGGTTGCAACACGGGCATCTTAGGCAGATGTTAAAGTATTTCTTGCATTGTGTGCAGAATCCTGCTTTATGGGTCTTGTCGACGGTCTTTCTGAATACAAAATTGTCAACAATGACAACATGAGAATTTTAACTTGGAATTTGAAGATATGAACTCGTCAGGGTCGCCAAGTAAGGTATGGCGTGAGTCTGAAAAACTCAATTCTGTTAACCTCGGATTCGTGGGTTCAAATCCCACCCCTGACGGGTTAACTACCTTTGAATTATTGATGATAAAAAGATTATTGGTTATTCAGGCTTGAATTAATTTAATTTCTAGTAATGAACTAATTCAACAATTACTTTATTTTGAATAGACTATCCTAGGATGTTGCAGGTTGTTGCTACGGTCTATCAGGTCTTCGCCTATGTGATGTCTTTATTTTGAATAGACTATCCTAGGATGTTGCAGGTGATACCATTGGTGTAATTGCTACATACAATTCCAAACATTATAGAAAATCACAAAATGCTAGTAACTGCAAACTTGATGAAATCCAATAATCCTAACCATGATTATTGTAAGTTTTCATGCCTAGCAAAATTAGTTAGAAATCCTAACAAAATTCTAACAAAATTACTGTAAAATATTGTGTTATACCTAACTAATTCTAACAACTCAAAATCTAACAGTTGTTATACCTAACAGCCATCAGGAACCCACGCCTAAGTTTCCAAGACTTAGAACTTTATTATATTTTTTATAATAAAATTAGTTAGAAATTATAATAAAATTAGTTAGAAATTATAATAAAATTAGTTAGAAATTATAATAAAATTAGTTAGAAATTATAACAATAATCCTAACAATAATCCTAACAATAATCCTAAATTGTATTTTTGGGATTATTTGTAGAAAATCCAATAATCCTAGAATCAACATTTGGGATTATTGTAGATTAGAGACGTAATGAAAATAATCCTAAGCGGTTCTTTTATTGGTCAATGTAAAACAAATTCAGAGTATTGCAGGACAAAGCCATTTCAATCAATGAAAAATCAGACAGGGATATTCTAATAACAATCTATGATGATTTGCAGAAAATCAAGAAAAAACTGGAAATTCAAGAAAAGAGATTTGTAACCATTAAGGATTATGAAAGTACAGTTACAGATTATCAAATGTTTGCAGAGTCAGAACTAGGAATCAATTCAGGCACAATAAAGAATCAAGTATCAGTACTAAGAATGTTCTTGGAATCTGTTAATGGTAGCATCACAGAAGATACAGTTGTTAATTATTTTGATTCCTTGGAACCATCAAGACAGTCAAACAGTCTAAAGGCTCTAAGGCGATTCATTAGAGACTATCTGAAACTTGGAAACTGGATTAATGATATACAGTTCAAGACAGAAAAGACCAAACTCAAAACGCAGAAACTGGCAAGCAATGCTGAACTGTCTAGATTTTGCTCTGAGATTCAAACACTGGAGATTCAGGTGATATTTTTTATCTGCTTTAATTCTGGATTGAGAATAAACGAGGTATTGAAGACAGAATATGACAAGATTGATTTTTCATTGAATTGTGTTGATGTGTCAGATATGCACACTGGAGATACAAAATCCTCGTGGTATGGGTTCTTTACAGAGCAAACAAAAGAGTATCTGGAAGCTCACATTGAAGATGGGGGATATTCTGAAAAAATATTTGACGTAACTTATGATCAGGTCTATGCAGAATTCAAAAGGGTCAGTGAGATTACAGGAATTGAATTGACGCCAAAAACACTAAGAATGGTTTTTGTGGAACGATGCATTGACTGCAATCTTGACAAAAACGTGATTGATATCTTTGAGGGAAGAATCCCCAAGGGAGTGCAATCTAAAATTTATAGAAACTATTCGCCTGAAAGGCTAAGGGAGCATTATGACAAAGTCGAATCCTCACTAATTTTACAATAGTGAAATCAAAGATGAAGTGTTGAATAATGCTAATGAGAACAATTTTGAAGCTGATTTAGAAGGCAAAAAACTTAATCAGGAAATTGAAGATAAATTAGAATTGATTCGGTCTGGGAATGTTAAAGGCAAAAAGTATACTTCTTCTGAATATTTAGAGCATATTGAACAAATTTTAGAATTTGATTAAATGTGATGTCTATTGACTTTCTGTTTCTTTTCGTTTCCTTTTCAATTTGTCCAAAAATCCTTTCTTGTAATTTTTGCCTTGAATTTCCCCAAGTCCTGATTAGCAAAAAAAGGCTCTATGGCCTCAGGTAGTGACTCTGTCATTTTTTCTCAAGTCTTCATACTTTTCTGGTAAGTTTGAAGTGAAAACCATGTCCACCGTCTTCGGGATTACATAGAATCCATTCATTTAATTTTTGGACTTCCTCGAAAATACTTTCACAGTTAAGACAACTGTCAATTACAGAATCTCCTTTATTTGGTAAATCGCCCATGAAAGCAAAATGATAAAGTCGGCCTAATAAGAAAATCAGATGGGGAAAATGGGTTTATGGTTTTTGTTTTATTTGTTTTTTGGTCTGCAAGTATTTCCATGCCCGCCAAAACAGATAACCCGCAATGGCTCCCCCAAGCGTTGAAGCGATTGCAAAAGCAGTATCATCTTCCATGATCAAGTTTACCTCTCGTGGCTAAAAAGATTTTTTTCCGAGTTTTTGGTTACAGCACGGACATCTAAGGCAGATGTTAAAGTGTGTCTTGCACTCTCTGCAGCATCCTATTCTCTTGTTTATGTCAACATTCCTGTAGGTGGTTCTGAACCTGGTGCATATGTTACGGCAATAACTACTCATGATCATTCAGATTGTTCAAAACCCCCGAACCAGAAATTATGTCGTATAGTTCAGAGTCGTTATCCCTCATCTTCCTTAGGGAGTATGGCAGTATTCCCTTTTTGCAGACCTCTTTTAGTTTGTAAGTTATTGCTGATTTTGGTATGTCGTTGCCAAAATAACCAGCTAGTATCTTTTCGCATTCCTCCAGAGTCAGTTTTTTCACGTTGACCAGATAGGGGCATAGAATCAAGGCGAAAATCCTCTTTTTGCCGTCATGATGTATCTTGTTTTGTAGAATCTTTTCAATGTAAACTGTCTCGCCTTGACTGGCAAAGTTTCCATTCTGTCTTTTTTTCTGTTCTTGTTCTAGTTTCTTCAAGTGTGCCAAGAATGGCAAATTTTGTATGTTCGGTCTTGTACCGTTCCATTCTGAATGAATCCTAACCTGTGAATCCTGCCTTGATTTTCCCCTGAGCAATGACTTTTTGTTATAGGAATATGGCACCCTGATCATGCATGACCTCAAGCTAGGATGGTTGCCAGTATCGCATTTGCCATTAGTTAGATGTCTTTCTGCAAACTGTAGGAACTTCTTTGGAATATCAGATATTCTTTTTTGGTTTAGCGTGGTGTTTGTAAATGAGATTATTTGTATGGGTTGTATTACTGCATAACCATTCCCTGTATCTAAAACCAACGGAACACCTTCAATCTCCTTGTGAAACAGTGCCAGTGTCTCGTTTAACGCTGTTCTATCATCCAAGTCTACAAAGATCAGGTTGGGTTTTTCCTGTTCGATTTCAGTTAAGCCAAAGCCTGATATCCTGCAGTCTACATAATTTGATTTTTCAAAGTATCGCAATGCCTCATCTTTGCTGTAAACCTGAACCTGTCTGTTTTCAGTCTCTAATGTTGATATTGTCCTGGGAAATCCGCTCTCAAAGTGATCAAGTAGATAATCAAGTCCATATTGTCAACTTATCCTAAAACCCTCCAATACATCATGATTGATGCCAGGCATGCAAATCCCAAATAATTATCACAGTTCTTTTCGTATCTTACTGCCGTTCTGTGAAAGCCACACTTGAGCCATGCGAAGAATCTCTCAACGACAAACCTTGTCTTGCCATAACGTCTTTGATTCCTGTTTTGTGCAATGCTCTTTGAGTTCTTTTTGTACGGGATGCAACAGTCAATTTCGCAACATCTGAGATAATTCCTAATTTGTTTCGCATCGTACCCCTTATCGGCATATGCAGAGATAGTTGTCTGCATCAGGCTGTTATCTGCAAATTCCGAAATGTTTTACATGACATCAATGAATTTTGTACTGTCACGTTGGTTTGCAGAACTGGTTCTAATCGAAATTGGCAAACCGTTTTGCTCCACGGCAACATGTATTTTTGTGCCTAAAATCTTCTTGAATCCATCATATCCTATTTTATCCCCCCTTTTTTGGCAGCAATCGATGAGGAATCAATTAATATTTTTTGGAGGTCAATCCTGCCTTGCCTGTGTGCGGATTTTATTAGTTTGGAGAGAATTTTTTTCCATATTCCTTTTTGTTGTAACTCTTGGAATCGAAGATGTGCAGTGGATTTTGAGCCGTACTTGTCTGGCATGTCTGCCCATCTGCATCCGGTAGTCAACACAAACAAAACTCCATTGATTGTCGTCCTGTCATCACATCTTGGACGTCCTGTTTTGGCAGGTTTTGGTAATTGCGGCGCAATGGTACTCCATTGGGCATCTGAGATTTCTTTATGAATCATGAAAAATGCTTCAACAATGCTGTTCTTAGATCTGTATTGTCATGAATAATTTACTAAATGATCTGTTTTAGGATCAGTTATGTATATCACTCATTGATTTAATCCCTCTACAAACTGTTCTAGCTGTTCTTTCTCTTGATCTTCTTCCTGGATTATCTCATTATACAATTCTAAATCCAATAATTTTTTAATTTCGGATTCTAGCAATTTGGTTAAGACCTGTGGCTTTAATGCGTCTAGTTCCCATGAAACATGGCCGAATTTTTCTACATACCACTTTGATCTAGGGTCATTTTCTTTAGCTGGGTTTGGTGGTGGATTGTACCTTTTGATTTGTTGTGCAGTTAGTGCAATTTGATTAACTGTCAGATTATCAATTTGAAAAGTTGACATTCTGTCTTGTATGTCTCGTATCATGTCTAGACCGCTTGGGTCATGGTCGCCAAGATAGATAATATGACAGTTTTTGTTATTGTTTGTTTGTTCTTGAAATCTTTGGGAAGCGTTAAACATTGCAGTAATTGAGGAATAACCACGATTGACCATAAGATTAAGATGATACTTGTTTGTGATTGGTTCTAGTATTCCTGAAAGGGCGTCTTTTTCTACCCAAACCTCAACATAATTCTCTTGGGAATGATGCCTGTCTTTTCTATACTGGGAAGTTGCAGCACTTACAATATCATTTATAGAATCCCACTGGCTGGGTCGCTGGGGCATTCTAATCCTGTCCTCGATTATTTCCTAGTCAACAAAACCGCATAGCCTGGCATCGGTCAGTATTCTTGATAGTTTGGCGTAATTCTGTACCTTGTTTTCCAGAATGTCCGAAGATACTAGCTGATAGTATAGCTGTCTTAGTGTTAGCTTGTACCCCTGATTTTTGTAGTCCTCTAAAATTCTGATGATATCGTTTAACAAAAGCCTTGTAGAATTTCTAAGATTCCTGGGATCACGGTAGGCCATCTTCATTGTTTAGCCCTCTTACTGCAGGTGTGACTTATGGCACTTGGAATATCCATCTTACCATTACATAACTTGCATCTTACAGTTCCATTGTTCCAAATCTCAAAGTCTGATTTTCTAAGTTGTTGCTTGGTTTGCTCTAAATTTCTTATAATTTTTGTATGTCCTTTTTGCTTTGATTTCTCATCCGATAGAATATCAAAAGTACCCTTAGCTCCCTTAGCTTCCTCAACATTAGGTTTTTTGTGCCTAGAATATTCATTTTGAGCTAAGGGTACCGTTTTTGAACCATTAGTACCCTTAGCTGTACCCTTAGCTTTATTTTCCTGGTTTTGTGCCTGATTTTCAGTGTTTTTGTGCTCAGCTAATGGAGCTAATGGAGCTAAGGGTACTTTTGACATTCTCTCTGTCAGGGTCGTTTGTTTCTCTTTTTTTGAGATTTCAATTATTGAAGTATTTACTGGATATCGACTGTCTCTTTTTGTGTAATGGTATCTGGTTATCTCAAAACCGCAGGTTCTTAGATTTGATTCAATGGACCTGATGTGACCTACTAATTTGTTAGAGCCTTTTGGAAATCTTGTGAATTTGTCTTTTGTGCTAATTCCTTGTTTTTCAGAAATAAAACAGAGCTTGCTGTATAGTTCTGTTGCAGAATTCTCATAAACGTCCCTGTCAGTCATGAGTTCTTGAATCACTGAAATTATAGGATAGGCATCCTGGCTCTTTATTGTCTCAATTTTCAGTTTTTCATAGTATCTGTTTAGAAACTCATTTTTTCAAATCCTAATCTTCTTGATGTTATCTCACCACGAACCTCAAAGTCAGCCATTCTTGTTTTTGGTCTTATCTTCTTTGAGAGTCTTGGATAGTCCTGTAATGAATCTGAAATTAAAGTGAATATGTTTCCTAGTATTTGTGGCATTAGTAATTTTAGTTTTATCTCAAAGTCAGACTCCAACATCATGTTAGATCCATCAACAGTCAATCTTTCATAGTTTAAAATTCTAGTCTGCAAGTCTGGATATTCCAAAGTTGGTAACACGCCGTTAAGCACAATCTTACTCATGAACTTTAGCATGACCCTTTCTTTGTTTTTGAAGAGTTTTCTTTTTACATTGGTAGCACCTGTCACGGCTCGGCATAAGATATCCGAAGTATCAGGATCTACATAGCTGACATTGTCGAGACTTGACATATATTCGCCCTCTAACTGTACTATCAAATCGTCTGGCTTTTTTGACATTGCATTAACATTGTCAAGTTTTGATATTCCGCTAGGGTCTACAATTCTCTTTATTGTTGCCGTCGTTGTCGTCTTTATGCTTCCAGCAGTTCCATCAAAGACAATGATCGGTATTGGTATCTCGCTAAAGAAGAGACATGCAACATGAACCATAAAGACAAGCGTATCTTCTGGTTTTATTTTCAATAACTTGGCCAGTTCCCTTAGTGCGTTCTGATTCTCAAATGTTGGTAAAACCTGAGAATGAGTTGACTGTGTTCTCTCAAAAAAAGGGGATGTTATGTCAAGCTCTACTATCTCTACGCCTTTTTTTGTTATTTTTACTGCATTGTGTTCGTCAGTTCCCAGGTCATACCATACCGAATCTTTTAGCTGTGCGATTCTATTGTAAAATCTAGTTCTGTCTGAAGTGTTCATTTTGCAATCGGATTCTATGGCGTGTGTTACTTTTCTGTAAAAGTCCTCGCCATGAATTTCATTGGTGTTTATTACTTTGGAATACAAATCAGACAGCCAGTTTATCGCACGTGTTGAGGACATGTTGATAAATTCTGTATGGTTGTTTATCGGAACAAGTGCGTAAACTTCCTCTTGATTATTGTCTTGTTTGTACAATTTCTTGATGTTTGACATGGCAAGGTCAAACAGTATCCTTGATTCTGACCTCTTGTCTTTTGATGTGTCATCCCCTGCAATCTTTGACTTTTCATAGTCTGGATTGTCTTTTTTTGGATTGAATTTTTTCCACTTGCATTTTCCTAACGCCTTGTTCTGCTCAATGTGGTCAAGGCATGGCTTTGAATCCTTGGCTAGATAACCTCGTTGCTTGTGTCTCTTGTTTGTACAAACAACCAAGTCCTTTCCACTCGCTTCTTTGTCTTTTTTTTTGATTTTGTAGTTTTCTTTGAAGTCATTGTTTTTCAATCTCCAAATTTTCAAGATATTTTATGTATGATGGAAAGACAGAATCAAATGTTTTCAAACAGTTATCGCTAGCGTTTCTTGATATTGCAAGGTGTTCTCTAATCTTCACCCTGTCTTTTGAATGTCTAGGGAATCCAGAATCACCGTATAGTTCACCGTAATGCCTGTTATCGGCCAGTGCATCCCTATCTAGGTCACCTACTGCATTATCGTCTTCTATGAATTGTTGTAACCAAGTGTAAAATGATTTTTTTCCAGTCAATCCTATTCAATCTCCCTTGTCAGTGTTTCAGACTGTGGAACCATGGCAGGCTCTATGATTCCGATATCGTCCCTGTGCTCATGCGTGATGTGCCAGGTAAGGGAATACGGCTTTTGGAAGTTTGCAGACCTGCCCTTAATTTTTAGGCAATACCCGCACAGGCGTAATTTTTTAGGTTCCTTTATTGGTAGGTTATTGTGCTTGTTCAATTGTAGCAACTCCCTAACTGGTCTTGCGGCTGTCTTGGAAAATGAAGCGAATCCCCGTCAAGAGAGGCTTCCTTTTCCTTTCTTCTTCTCAGTTCACATTCCATAAAGTCCAGATTTTTGCTGATTACGTCAATGTAATTTCTGATAAATCTGAGGCTGTCCTGTAATTCATCATGCGGTTTGGCTGGGTCACGTCTCAAGGGCTCACGCTTTGTCACCCTTACATTCTCAAACTCAAAACTGTCCACTTCCAGGTAATGCAAGACAAACTTTTCATCGACAAAGATACATTTTTTCTGGTTGAATAACGCCCTTAGGCATACGTGCTTTGAATTTGTAATGACTGTGAAATCATTCCTTTTGGAATAGCTGACGATTTTTTTTGTATTTTTTAGATTGTAATCACCAATCTTGTAATATTTCAAGGCATCATTGGCATTGATTCGGCCTATGTTTTTTAGCACTGAGTGTATCTTTTTACTGTCTGTAACGTAGACAGAATTATCCTTGTTCCTGATCAGGTTTTTTAATTTCTGTAATCTGCCTGTCTTGACACCTGGTAACCTGGCATATTTTTTTACTGTCAGATAGCATCTGACATGCAGCATGTTTTGATATATCACGTTCCTTGATTCCAGCAGGTTCTTGATTACAAACTCGATATCACTGGTAATTATGGTAAGGTTGCGTTTTACTGAAAAGTTCAGGATCACATCATCAATGACATCAACTGGAAATATCGACTCTAGTTCTATGATTCGGTCTCTTGGCCTCGTGCCTGTCGTGTTCTTGACGTTCACATCCTCAAGGTACAGCTTGCCTTCCAGCATCTCATTCAGATAGGATTCCCTAAAGGATGTCAATTTTTAGGGTCCACATTGATTTTAGTTTCTGACACAAATCCATCAAAAATAGGATTTGAAGAATGCGTTTCACATAGGCTAAATGATACTAGTTTACCATCCCAATCATAAACACGTTTTACAGTTTTTTCATAATTATCATCACAAACATGATTGTTGATTATAATTTGTCCTGATTTCATTTTTGATTAATTCTCAGTACCTTAGATTTTTCGTAAAACTCGATGATAATGTCTAATTCATCAGAAATTGTATGACGTTCTTTTTTTGATAACCTTGATAGTTTTCTGTAAGATTTTTTTTGTATTGACGCACTAACGAAACCGTTTTTACGTGTCATATTTACCGTTTCACCTTTGTTTAAAGGTTACGGTAAATAAACGGTAAAATTAACTGTCAAGTCAAATTGATTAATGAAACGTTCTTAACTAAAAATATTGTAAATAAAACGTAAGCATATGGTAAGAGAAGATTGGGTTAGTGTAGGAATACCAAGAGGGGTAATTGATGAATTAGATTCATTTCTAAGAACAGAAGATGCTAAAAAAATAGGTGTGATGAATAGACAACAAATCATAACATTATTGCTTAGAAAATTTATTGATGATGGAATAGAGTTATTATCAAAGTCTAATAATCTGAGTTCAATACAGAGCCAATTAGAGAATAAGATAGATAAAAAAATTGACGGTTTAGTGGAAATAATGTCTTCTGTCATGGCAAAACATGGCGTACTTTATACTGACGATAAAAATCTGTTGAAAATAAGAAAAAAGAATATCAGAAAAAAATTACCATCATCAGAAATTTCTAAAGAAATAAAGAAAAAATTATCTGGCATTGAGAAAGAATAATCACCATTATTCTTTAGGACTTAGTTTGGCATATCTCTTAATTATTCTCACGTCTTTTTTCAATTCTTCTAGTTCCTGTTTTGTTGTTTCTAATTCAGTTTTTTCTTTTCGTAATACGTGGTTTTATGATCTTAGTCTTTGCTCGTTAGATATTGTCAATGATGGAATTGCGTTAAGATGCTCTTTAACTACGAATATGTGAGTTTAAAATTACTTTGGACAGATGAAATCCAGAATCATCATCTGCCAATTGAATCCGGGCACAAAACAAGATCAAAAAATCAAGAGTCGTTAGGCCTCCAAGATGTTACAGAACCCAGATGAGTCAACGATAAATACTACTATTACTTTATGATCCTAATGACAAAATACAATGCAAAGACGATACTGTTTGCATCACTAATTGCCGCAATGATTTTGCCGTTTTCCATGATGGATACGGCATCGGCTGCAAAACAATCCCAGGCAATATACGACCCAGACATGGTTGATTATATTGAAGAGCTGATATCCTCTCCTGGCAAAAATACTGAACAAAGAGTAATTGATGGACAAACAATATCTGTTACGACAAAGACAAAGCAGCTATCTGATACAGCATACAAAGTAAAGACTGTCACTACAATTGATGGAGTGGTTGAAATATCTGAAACGTTCAAAATAAAGATACATGATGACGGTACCTATGCCCTAAAAAACAAGAATCTGGGAATCGATGAAAGGTTTACAGATGAAGCAAATCATGTAAAGCGAGGTTCTGGCAATTCTGATGTAAATGGTGCAGTAATACACTTGTATGATCGTGAGCATGGAACGCCAAACACCTTGAAATTATATGATAACTACTCTGCATGTGGTACTTTTAATCAAGGAGTGTTTAGCGCTACTGTAAAACCAAATGTGGTAGATGTTAACTGGGAATCTAGTGCTTTCTACTTGCATTGGTGTTTTGTTCCTCATGAGTGGGAAGATGGATATGTACAGTATGGAACTACTAAACATCATTTATCATCGGTTCCAAATCATGATGATAGGCGTGGCTCACATGCTTTTACCAACTATGATGTAGGTACTACTTGGTATTCTGTAACTGCTGTGTTCTTTTACGGTGCATGGTAAACATGCACACTAGATCTTTTTTTTACTGGAAGTTTTTAGGGTTTTTTGGCATTTTTATAACAAGTGCTGGAAGCGTATATTATTCAAGTTATATCATTATCGATGTGATTAAAAATCCATACAACATGTTTCATATGGTATTTGAGGAGCAGTATTACATTGCGTTTCTTTTACTGGGGTACTTTGCAATGCACTTTGCAGCGTCTTACTTTGTTTCAAAGAGAATGTATAAAAAAGATATGCTAAACAGGGTACAGCATTTCATATTGTTTACAGCTGGCACAATTATGATAGCTGCATATTATTACCAGTATTACTTTCATCCAAGATCCATCCCATTTTGAAATTTCGTAAAAATTGGGATGTCTTCCCTATAAACTGCAATAACAGTTACAGTCATAATTGATGAAATAATTACTATTAATCCAAAGGCTCTGTTAACTTGATGGGTGGTAATTCTTCGTGTTAACTATCGAGGGGATGCTTGGGAATATTTCACTTTTTATTTATTTGATGATTGAATGGGCCTTGTAGAAACCATGCCAAAACAACAGGCTCTAACTTTGCAACTCGATAAGAATTGTATGCAATCAATCTAAACAATATTTCATTGTCCTGAGTCGTATCATTCCTTGACGTTATGTCTCCGGACATCACCCCCTTTACGACAAAAAAGATTGTCTCAGATCTGTTTCTCTGAGAATACAGCTGCCTTGGAAAGTTCCTTTTCACCTCCCTTCTGTGAGTCCCACTTGTTCTGCGTATTGGGACATCAGCATGTCCAGTTGGAATGACTGCAGCAGCCGTACCAGTCTTTCTTGCACCAACGTGATTGCTCTCATCATCAAAACCCATGTCGCCCAACGCAGTACCGACCGGGGCAGCAGCCGCGTTTGTCTTGTACGACAATGGCATAAAGTCAGGATTGCCGTGCCGCATGCCATGATGTATGATTGCAGCGCAGATCAGCTGAGAATTCATGTCTGCACATACGACTATCTTTAGGAAGTTTCTGCGTAACCGGGCTCTTTTTGTGTAGTAGTATGACGCAGTGCTGCAACTGAACCCGCTGCCATCAATTCCTGCCAGAACCAGCCTGACTCTTTTGTACGGGATGAACTCCTGCAACATCCTGTGTAGCGGGCTGCCCTCCGATCTTGCAGCTGTCTTTTGCAGCGTTGCGCAGTGAGGAATTTTAGAGAATCCAAGATATTCCCGAATCCCGACACATTCCTCTGACAGCTGGACAAGCCTTCTGCAACTCTTGGATTCGTACCGGCGAATCACCAGGAGAATCATGTGTTCGTCCATACGGAACAGGCATGGCTGGATTTGGGACGCAGGTAACGTGGAATCCTGCATCGTCTGATAATGTTTAGCATTGTACGGCACATCCTGGTGTAAAATGACTTCATATTGTGGGGTAAAACCCGCATTTCAGATAGATAGATCAGAATTGGCCAGAACTGATCACAAACGGGTCAAAAATGAATGATTTCTACAAGGCCGATTGAATGCTACATTTTTGTAAAAGAGATTTAAAAATTTGTACAAAGCATTAAAAGAATTATTTCCAGATGAATTAAAAAAATATCTGAACTGAATAAAACTAGATTTTCCTACATTCCTCTAGCATTCTATACTCTCCAACATAAGTTCGTCAACCGTCCCCTCGTTGCATGTACTTGATGATATCCAAATTGAATCTGGCAGTTCTGTGATATTTGGAAATCATGCTCTTCAGATTATTCAGCGATGGCCGATACTGTGAGACCGACAAATCGTATTTTCCCTGTTTCCATACTTCTTCCTCAACTGCGTTAAACTGCGGCGAACCCTTTGGGAACCAGTCCAATACGACATCATGATTCTCATCAAGATATTTTTGCATCAGTCTTGATTTGCGTGCGGTGCCCTGTCTGCATAAGCTAAAATCTTGCCAAACTTTTTGTGTAATTCTTTGAGATAATCCAAAAAGCAGTACTGATCAAATCTGTCATACTGCCTGAATAGCTGTCTCCCATCATGAGCCAATGCCACAAGGATGATCGTCTTTTGATGATATATTCCCATTTGCCAGAATTACTGGGCGCGTTCCTCTCTTTGCCCGCATCTTTTTTCTGAATATTGAATCTGCAGTAAGGATTGATTCATCCTGTGACAGTATGGTGAATCCTTTTGCTGTTTTTGAGGCTATTTTTTCCTGAGATTTTTTTTAAACCAGAGTTTTTCCCGTGCAGTTGCAGAGTTTACGAATCTTTTCTGTGCAACCTTTGATGCGTATCCCCAATTGTGAAGCAGCCTGTACACGTGAACCTCATGGCATCTTACTCCTGATTTTTCATAAATGAGACTCATCACCTGCTTTGCGCTCCAACCGGAAGGATTCCCTGCGATCTGTCTTTCCATTGCGACTGGTCTTCTTTTGGCATCTTTGGCGGTCTTCCTGCTCTTTGTCTGTCATGAAGACCGTCCATCCCATATTCTTCGAACCTGCCCGGCCACTTGTATGGCCAAGAACGCACATGCCCGAGATTCTTTGCAACATGCGAGGCAATCTGATTATCAAAGAAAACCTGCCTTGCCAGAAATAACCTCTCTTTTGTTTTGACATCCTTCTCATTTTTGTATGCCTGAATCAGTTCTTGCTCATTCATGGCTTGATGTATGATGCTCTGATCCATATTCTGTTTGGTGTGATAAATTAGATTAATAGATCATAAAGTTTTGTTAGGAAGTATAATCCTTTTCTCAAATTCTGCATCTTTAGATTCCGAATTCTTTTCTAGTTGTTTCATACGTTTTTGTAAAGATTCTTTTTCTTCTCTTTCCTTTTCTTCTAATTCCATGGCAGTTTTAAGATCTAAAGGCTTGCCACACTTGGAACAAGTATTAGATTCTGGCGAATTCGGCATTTCACAGATATTGCAAATCTTTGGCGTCTTTGGTTTGTTTTCTTTATCATCAAATTCTATTCCATGATGCTTTAGAATTGCCTTATCAACATCAGAATCTATAATATGGGTATACCTATCAGGCATCTTTGAATCACCAACCCAACCGTGCCGTTTTGTCATTTGTGATTGTGTCATAAAGTTAACTGTCTTTGTAGCTGCACTGTGTCTAAACAAAGTAAAAGTAATTTTTTTGTCAAATCTTTCATGCTTCCTTTTTGCGTTTTCTACTGCTCTGACTAAGACCTGACGTGCAGCAGAATAAGTTAGCGGTTTACCATAATTGTTTTTTGTAAACTGCGGCCATAATGGGGCTTCACGGTTGTTCTTGAAAGGATGATTTGTCATCCATAATGCCAATTTTGGAGCAGCTTCAATAATTCTAATCGGTCGTTGCCCTGTCTTACCATCAACCTTCAAGGTAAAGCCGTACTTGTCTTGTGAAACATGTTTTATTTTTAGATTTAATATTTCACCAGCTCTTGGACCTGCATCTATTACACAGTCTATCAACGCCTCATTTCTTGGATTGCCATTACAACCATCTAGAATTTTTTTCCTGTCATCAGGAGTTAAGAGGTCTTCACGTGTTAGAGAATTTGGAACTCTTTTTACTTTGATGTGTTTTGTTTCAACAGGGTCACCAACATCATTCTTACTTCTACTTCCAAGTTTTAGCCATCTAAAAAATATCTTTAATATTTTTTTGTGGTCATGACTTGAATGAGTTTCCTTACCACGTGGATCGGCATAAGTATCTACAACGTCTTTAACTAAATTAGCAATGTCAAATTTTGTTGCATTATTCCAGTTTTTATCTAGCATTCTACTAAGATTCAAAAGAGTTTGAAGATGCTTGTGTCGAGCTGCTTTTGATATCTGTTCTTGTATCATTATCATATCATAATTTGTGATCAGGTCGCTATTTTCTGGGCTTAGTTCTTTTTGAATCAAGTTGTATGTGGCTTTGATTCTCTTGTCATAGTCATAAACTGAAAAACTATCTGATTGTAAGGTTTTCTGTTTCAATAAATAGTGCAGGTAAAAAGAGGGATTTAAACAGAATTAAGAGCGCCCTCGGCGGGATTTGAACACGCGTCTCAGCCGTGACAGGGCCGAATTCTAGACCGGGCTATACTACAAGGGCATAAGTAGTTTGAGTCAAATTGCCAGATTAAAAGTTTCTGTCACAACAAAAAATTTTGTAAAAGGCTAAATTATACACGAAAAACATTTTTGATGAGGGTCTATGGCGCAGCCAGGTAGCGCACCGGACTTTTAATCCGGTTGTCAAGGGTCCGAATCCCTTTAGACCCGCTACATTATAATCCCTTTTTTAGACCCGCTTTTAATAGAGGTCATTGAAGATAACTAATGATGATATTTTAGAACTACAGAACAGTCCACCGGAATTATTTTATAATTCATTTAGATCACAACAAACCAAAACATCCTACACTAGAAAATTAAGAAAAGTGCTTTGTGATTACTTGGAAGACGTATTACATGGAACTTTTGAGGAAAGAGTCTTAGAATTTGTGGATATCTCTAAAAATGACACAGATAGGGCAACGTCTATCTTATTGGCATTGTCTAAAGAACTCAAGAAGAGAACTGTACTAGATAAAGACGATGGCAATTATCTAAATCCCAGTTCGTTTAGTAATTTCCTCAAACCCATAAAGAAACTATTGGACATGAGTGGAATCGCCATTGTTTGGAAGTTAATCTACTAAACATATCCCGAAAATAATGACCTAGATGACAGTAGGGACTGATAAATCAGAAATTGAAAAGATGTTGAATTATTGTAAAGGCTCACTTGATAGAACGATAATTTTAATTTCGTCCAGTTCGGGGTTCTGAAAAAATGAAAGAATCTATATTGTTTATTCACATTCTTTTTGGTGCTTCATCGAGACAGGTGCACATATACCAGTTACAGTAGAATATCCAGTAGAGGAAAGTTCACTATCAATGCAGATAGAACAGAACTGATGAAGAAACAAACAAAAGTGATTCAATAGATTTTTTAATCCACTCTTGTTTTTTATTTCATCTGCATCTTTATTGAAGAAGATTATTGTGTCAAAAGCGGTTTAACATCTTCTTCAAAATTATAATTGTCATCAGCACTATAATCGTCAAGTATTTGTTGTGGTTTGATCCTGTCTTTGAATATGTCTAATACTTCCGAAACATTTTTGGCTGGTATAGCTCCTTTTTGAACAAATTTTTGGAATCCTTCATAGGATAACGAATTCGATTCTTCGGGCTCCATAGCTATGACTATCTTTTTTTGGGATATCGCAAGCTCTACTTGCCATCTTGTACCTCCTGAATATGAGGATTCTACTGCAATCAAAGCTTCGGACAATGCAGAAATAATTGCATTCCTTTGGAGGAATTTGTATTTGTCCATTGAACCTGCAGAAACATAATTTTCACTAATTACAGATCCATTATTTTTTATCTCCTCTAATAATTTTTCATGTTCTGGAGGATAAGGATTATGAATCCAAGGAAGTACTGCAATAGCTTTTCCTTCAACACTGATAGAACCTCTCA
This sequence comes from Candidatus Nitrosopumilus sp., assembly GCA_963422575.2. Lineage (GTDB taxonomy): Archaea > Thermoproteota > Nitrososphaeria > Nitrososphaerales > Nitrosopumilaceae > Nitrosopumilus. The sequence continues at coordinate 574,306 of CAXXKU010000001.1, forward strand.
TGACTGCTGCATCAATGCCTCGAGCTAAACCTGAAATTATTATAAATCCATGAGAAGGTAACGTCCGTCCTAATTCTCTTGCGATTTCGATTGCGTGTGCAGATGCATTTCTAGTTCCTACTACTGCAATACCTTTTTGAATTGTTATTTTTTCCCCTTGATGATATAATACACGTGGAATTTTTGTTGTTTCCATTTCTCGTAAATTTTTTGGGTAAAATGGATCACAATAAGGGATTAAATTGATTCTGTCTTTTTGAAGATTATCAAATATTTTTTGACATGAATCGATTGGTAAATTTTCTCTATTTTGGATAAATTGGGAGATAATTTTTGGATCTAATTCTTTAAAATCTGATTCAGACATACCAAGCAAATGTGATAAAGGAATGTTATTTTTACATGCAAATTGAATCATATCAAAAGGAACTGTTTTCTTTTCTTGAGATGCAATCCAAAGTAATTCTTCTGTTTCACTCATCATGTCAAATCATCTCAAATTGTTCTTCCTGCAATAAAGCACAATACTTTTTTTGCTCCATTTTCCTTTAATATTGAAGCACATTTTCCTTTAATATTACCTGCGGTTAGTACATCGTCAACCAAAGATATACTTTTCCCTACAACTGAGGTTTCAGTATTAAACTTGAACATATTTTTGACAATTTCTTCTCTTTCGGGTCTTGATAGCCTATGCGTCTTTGAATTTTGTATTTTAAGGAGAGCTGGAGTTACTTCTACGTGTTTATTTGACCCTTCATACTCGTTAGATAATTCATTTGCTAGTGCAACAGCTTTAGAATGAGAATATTGATCATCAAAATGGTTTGGAACAGGAACAAGTGTATCAATATTTAATAAATCTGGAAAATGATTTTTCATTAACAAAAACATAGCTTTTGCAATTGGAATTGCATAATCAGGATTATTTTTTAAACCCAAAATATCTTTACTAAGCATATCATTTTCCATTATTTTTGCAGTTGAGTATTTTTTATAATAATACCCTAGCTGAAAAACACCATCTACATCTTTTAATGAATCATGCAAGTATGATTCTAGACATTTATACTCTCCTTGAATTTTAATCATTCTTGGATCTCCACATTTACTACAAATTTTTCCATTAATGATGTTGTAAATCCCATGATCAGAGTGAGTTTTTCCATCATGTTGATAAACAACAATATGATTTTCATTTAGTTCACAAAAAACAGGTGTTAATCCCATATCTTATTAGATATGTCTATGTTTAAAAATCCAACATCCACACAGGCCATAAAATAAGTTCAGGCTATAAAATTAGCGAGGGTTCAACCTTGTCATAATGCTCCCTTAGTCTTTCAGGCGAATAGTTGCGATAAACTTTAGACTGTACCCCCTTGGGGATTCTGCCCTCAAAGATGTCAATCACGTTCTTGTCCATTTTGACATCTATGCACCTTTCAACAAATACGGTTCTAAGGGATTTGGGGGTCAGCTCGATTCCAGTAACACCGCTGACCCTTTTGAATTCCGCATAAACCTGGTCATATGTTACCGTAAACACCCTGCCACTGGAAACCATGCCATTGTCAAGGCAGTCACCTAGAAAGTTTAGCGTCTGTTCTGTGAGGAACCCATACCAGGAGTGCTTTGGACCGCCTTCATGCACGTCAGAAACACCTATACAATTAATCCCAACATCTATCTTGCCTAGTTCGACCTGCGGCACTTTGTTGATCCCAAGTCCAGAATTAAAACAGATCAGAAATACTAGCCGTATCTGCGGGTCTTCTATCTCGTCTAAAAACCTCCTCAAATCCTCATTGCTTGGAAGTCTCAGGGTTCTCAGTTTCGTCTTTTGTGACCTGAACGATATGCCGTTAACCCAGTTACCAAGTTTGAGAGTTTCTTAGGAATCTCCTTAATGCCTTTAGATTGTTGGCCTGTCTTGATTCGTCCACTGAACCAAGGTATTCATTTACCGAATCCTCATTTATTGAGCCGTTGACTGATTCCAAAAAATTTCTCAAAACAGACACATGATTTTTTATTGTGCCTGACACGATCCCCAACTCATTTTTGGCGTATTCCTCATAATCAGATACTGCTTTTTCATAATCACCAATTTCAATGAATCTGTCTTCTTCAATTTCCAACTTCTTTTTTATTTTTTGAATGTCATGATAAGCCAGTAATAGCAATTCCCTCAGTTTTGCCATCAATTCCGTTATCATTATTTTTAGTTTGCAATACTTGATAGAGTTACGATCTGACCAAAAAGAGAATGGGCTGTGATTAAATGTGTTGTCTCCTGGTGAATTACTGCAGTGCTGGATATAACCTGGCAACACTCTGGCAGTTCTTTTCTAGCAATCACCATGACTAGCACTGTTCCAGTAAAATCCTAGTAACTTTTACTAGGAAATATTGCTAAAAACCAACTAGGCATCAAGTATCACTGCAATACCTATAACTTATCCTAAAACAGATCATCTAGTAAATTATTCATGACAATACAGATCCAAGAACAGCATTGTTGAAGCATTTTTCATGATTCATAAAGAAATCTCAGATGCCCAATGGAGTACTACTATTGCACCGCAATCACCAGAACCTGCCAAAACAGGACGTCCGAGATGTGATGATGGGACGACAACCAATGGAGTTTTGTTTGCGTTAGCTACCGGATGCAGGCGGGCAGACATGCCAGACAAGTGCGGTCCAAAACCCGCCGCACATCTGCGGTTTCGGGAACTGCGACAAAAAGGCATCTGGAAAAGGATTCTGTCAAGACTGATCAAATCCGCACACAAGCAAGGAAGGAAGGAAGGACTGACCTGCAAAAAATTTCAATTGTTTCATCATCAATTGCCGCCAAAAGGGGGCAATGAAGCAGGATATGACGGATTCAGGAAGATTCCAGGCACGAGGATTCATGTCGCAGCGGATGAGACGGGACTGCCGATCTCAGCTGGGACCAGTCCCGCAAATGAGCATGACAGTGCGAAATTCATTGACGTGTTGGAAGACATTTCAGAACTGGCAGGTGATGATTTGGGACGTGCAATTGCTTCTGCATATGCAGATAGGGGCTATGATGCAAAATGCATCAGAGACTATCTGAGATGTCATGGAATTGACTGTTGCATCCCGTACAAAAGGAACTCAAAGGAAATCGCACAAAACAGGAATCAGAAACATCATGGCAAGACAAGATTTATCGCGGAACGGTTCTTCGCATGGCTCAAGTGAGGGTTTCACAGGACGGCAGCAAGATGCGAAAAGAACTGTGAGAGTTATTTGGGGTTTGTATATCTGGCATGCATCATGATGTATTGGAGGGTTTTAGGATGAGTTGATCAAATTAACAAGATGAAAGCTGACTGGCGCGGATCAATCTCTACACAGCCCTGCATATATGCTCAGACCGGTAAACAATCGCCAATTTTTGAACAATAGGACATTGTGTCAACTTTCTATCTAGTATATGCGTTTATCAAATAAAAAGAAGATCCTCAATTCCCAAAAATAAGACTAGCTTTAATTTTTATTTAAAAAATAGAACTCTATGAGCAACTTTTTTTGAGATTCATTACATGAAATTATTGTCAATATTTACAATTTTACTGAGACTTGGGCATAATGGTTTACAAAAATAAAGCCTAAAATCATTCAACAGCAAGGCATTCTCTTTACAGTTCTTGGATGATTCTCTACACCAATCATGCATGTAATGCGCTGCCAACTGTACGCCAAAACGCAGATCAGCACAAATATGATTTCACATTGCATAATCCCCTTACGGGAACTGCTCTGATGCCAAACGCGTCTTTGAATGGCTCAAAGAGCGGTTCAATTGAGGTTCTTCTATCCGCATGCAACTCCTGACCGATCGCAGAGTCGTAAAATTCCACAAGCTTGATCCTTTCCGGGGGCGTACGCGGTATTGCCTTATCGGAGTGACAACCCCGGATGTTTTTTGCCGCACGAATCATGCGGTTTGGAATCATCGTATGCAGGATCTGCCAAAATATTTCGTATGATTCCTGAAAGTGATTTTATCAATGCATCAAACGTCCTGCCATCACGAATGTTTGCAGTACTGGCACCGGCGGGCAACGGAACAATCAACTTGCCGGCGCTGCAACTCATGTGCAGCTTATACCCGAATATCCAACCCTTTGATTTGGAGGATCATCCCCATCTTGCATCCGTATCAATTCCTGAAATTGGCAAACGATTATTCTTCATGTCGGATTTGTGCCATACAGGGCCATTTGCTTTTAGCATCGAACTGTCCACTGATGCAGACGTGTCATCAGCCATTCCTTCTGATACGAACAGATTTCCCATCGTCCCGATGATGTCCCCAACGGGCAGGCTCTGAAATCGCCTGTCAATAGTACGCCTGTCTGGGATTTGAGTCAGTCTGCAGACCTTGAACAATTTGTCATCGTTGCATTTGATTGATAAAAAATAATGAAGTGTGTTGTTGCTTGGAATTCTCATCCAAGATTTTATGATGAATAATTGCACCATCAGAACAGTTGAACAGGCATACGGTCTGCCAGGTCTGAATGTCTCCTCATACAGAGACAATGTTCTGACCAGATACAAAACGCCAATGAGAGATGACTCTGATAGAATCTTGCCGGGGATTTTTACATTCATGCTGCAATGAAATGATATTGCAAGGATCCTTGGCTTTTTTCATTTGAATAGTTTGAGAAACTGATTAAAAATTAGGATTAGTTATGCCCAAGTCTCAATTAACTATATTTTAGAAGAAAACGATCAATAAGATGCGCTAGATTATTTATTTCGTTTTTAAAAATTTCAATTCTTAGAGTTTGATGTTTAAATTGAGGCTAGAACTACCTCAGGACCTAGATAATAGCAAAATGGAATAAAGTTATTTGAAGCTAATTAATAGAAAGTTTTTATTGTTTTTCAAATTGCTTTTAACAATATGAGCGCTGTTTCTGCACAAGCAATTGAAGACTCACTTAAGCAATGTATGGATCCTGAAGTTCCTCTTAACATAGTAGAAATGGGATTGATCTATGGAATTGATGTGGCAGAAAATAATGATGTTAATATCAAAATGACAATGACTACTCAAGGTTGTCCTCTGCATGAGACTTTGGTTCAAGATGCAACAAGATATGTCAAAAAAGTTCCGGGTGTTAATAATGTCATAGTAGATATTGTATGGGAACCTCCATGGTCAATGGATAAAATGTCTGAAGAAGCAAAAATTAAAATTAAAAACATGGGTGCTGGAATGAATACTCCTGCACCAATTAATTATGAAACTGCATTACCTCAAGGTGTTGGAAAACTACTCAAACAAGAAGATGGTTCTATGGTTTTAGCAAATGAGCATGAACAAGGATTTATGGTTAATCAAGCTATTGTAGAGTTTTGGAAATCTTGTGATGGACACCGTAAAGTTACTGAACTTGTTGAAATATTTGCTCAACAAACCGGACTACAAAGAAGCCAAGTCGAAAAAGAAGTAATGCAGTTATTACAGCAACTACGTGATGGTGGACTTATTGCTATTACAGGCCAACCTGATACGCCAAATGTTGAGTTTAAAAAATAATTTTAAAAAATATAGTTTGAATTAGCACCATCAAAGTTTATTGTAACTCCTGAAAGATATTTTATTTTATTTTCTATAATTGATTTTACAAAATTCCCAATCTCTTCAGGCTCTCCTAATCTTTTCATGGGTAATGTTTTTTCAAATTCTTTTATATTTTCTATTAATTCTTGTGTCCTGTCTGTGTTAATTGGACCTGGTGCAATATTGATACAACTGATATTTTTTTCAGCATATTTTTTACTCAAAATTTTGAAAACTTCACTAAATGCTGCACGATATGCTGAAGAAATTATTAATTTTTCATTTGGTTCTTTAATTACACTTGAGCTAATCAGAAAAATATATCCTCCATCATTAATTTTCATTTTTTGTAAGATGATACAAAATCCTAGAAATAATTGATTATGGTATAATTCCCAATCTTCTTCTGTTATGGTTGAGAATTGTTTTGGAACAGGACCCCCTGTGTTTAGAATTAGTATGTCTGTTTGATCATATTTTTCTACAAATTTTTTTACACTGTCCAAATTTGATGTGTTGATATCTTGTTTTGAAGCTGCAAAAACATCTATTTTGATATCTTTTAATGATTTTGAGATTGCTTTTCCTATGCCTCGTGAACCTCCAAGGATTATTGCTCTAGTCATGTATTCTCAAAATATTATTTGATAATTAAATTTCTTTAATTTCAGTAATCGTACCTAAAACTGAATCCATCTGAATTATTGCTTTTTTTCCATCCCACCCTAATGCAACATACCAATCTCCTGCATCATTGTGGTATTTTGTTTCTAATGTTTTGATATCTTCTGGTTTTACATTAAATTTTTTTGCAATACCTGATACTGCAAGTGCAATTGCATCTTTTTCTTTTTCTAATCTTCTTTTCATCAGGCCAATTCCAGGACTCATACTTTTTCTAATTCATTTGTTCTAATATAGTTAATTGAAAAAATTACCCATAAAGTCCAATTTTTCAAATTAGTAAATTTACAATATTTCAAATACCCCTATCATAAAGACTAAAAAATGAAACTTATTCAGAGATTTTCAAACACTACATTAACTCAAACTACTACACTAGTTTCATTTGTATCAGTTCTTGCTGTATTAGGACCTGTAATTACTGTCTCTGGTGGGTTTTGGGATGCGATATCTCATCTTCTAAAAGAACCTGAATTATTTTGGACTATTCAACACATTACAGTTTACTTTGGTGTTTCTTTGATTTCTTGTGCTGCAATTATGGGTTTGGTACTTTTATTTAGAAAGTATGTAAAAAATTCTCTTAAAACAGGAATTACGTTTGTAATTATTGGTGCTGCAGTTCAACTTGTTTCAGGTTTTGCTGATTCTTTATCTCATGAACTTTATGGTATTGATGGTTTAATTTCTTGGTCTCACCAACCATTAGAATTAGGTTTAGTTTTAGCATCATTAGGTGGATTTCTAATATTAAAAAATAGGGAACACACAAGACTTCGAATTTTACTTCCATTCTCTATTATTTCATTTATTTTCTTTACAGCTTGGCTTGCATTTAATTTTGTGCTAGCTTTTGGACACACAGTTCAATGTATACCAGTTTATGAAATATTTTCATCTGGTTGTTCAATTTTATAATTTTGTAATCTCACATAAGCAGCAATAATAATTAAAACTGTTCCAACTAAAATTACAATCCCTGAAGGAATCATATTTTGTGAATTTGTATTTCCAAATTCAACTTGTAGATTAATTGCGGTTTCTGAAATATTTAAAATATTTATTGAATGTTCTCCATTTTTCTTAAAGTCAAAATACCCTACTGACATTTTTGTGTGTATTCCCTGTTCAGAAATTATGTTTCTATTGGTATCTAAAACTTGTATAAATAATTCATTACTTGAAAATTCAGGCATGAAAATTTTGTAATATCCGATATCTTCCCCTGTCAAATTTACTTTCATGCTGTGAGAATTTGATGGTTCTATTGTAAATTCTTCTGTAACTCTGTTTCCTTCCAAAAAAACAACTGAAATCCATATCATTCCTATAACACAAAGTATAATTCCAATTCTGATTGCTGGTATTTTCAATTCAACAATTTCCTAAATTGTTTGATTAATAAGGTAATCTGGAGGGCTCGGAGGGCTTCGATCCCTCGACCTAGCGGTTCGAAGCCGCTCGCACTATCCAAACTGTGCAACGAGTCCAAACAAGTAAGAATTTAACGGGTGTAAATATCTGTCTAGATACCAACAACTCATCCTAAAACCCTCCAATACATCCCCTTGTCCAGTATCATAATCCTCATTGCAACGGCATTTTTCATCCGATTGAACAGTCTAGGGAAAATGCCTGGTGTCATGAGATGTCCAATGGTGCCGTATCACCGCTGTGCAGACAAGCTGCTGTTTTCTGTCTGAGCCTGCCGGCATTTTTGTAAATGCGTGCCCGGGACTTCATCTGCGGGAATGGCAGGGAGTCGTATGTCTGGTTTCAAATCCGGTTGCACAGCTCCCGCAAATATCTTGCTTGGCGATACGATTCCAATGAATCTGCCAATTGCAATATGCAGTAGCGTATAGCTTAGTCTTGCGGCTGCCTTTTGCAGGGTTGTGAGATGGGGAATTGTTTTCGGATGCAGCTGAGCCTTCCCCCCTGCGCGTCCTCCTCCCTGCACCTCTCGAGTTGTGAGATGGGGAATTGTTTTCGGATGCAGCTGAGCTACAATCTCTGTTGCCACTTCCAGCCATGCCCTCATAGCTTTTTGACCCGTGCTACCCAAGGATCGGCAATGCAATATGCCGTTGTACAGAAAACGCATTGCTTGGACTTATGCAAAAACAATGACACGCGCATTTTCCTTGAGATGGACAGCATGATGCGGATCATGCGCCTGTGTTTTTTGTTCGTAAAATGAGAAATGTTTGGTTGATCTTTGGATCAAATGATCCGTTTTGATCAATAATCAGATGAAATCCTGATGATTTCCAGGAAGCCGGTATCAGTATTTGCGATCGAGATCAGGCATATATCCCAGCATGCTGTTGTTATATTCAACTCATCTCAAAACCCTGCAATACATCAAAAATGACGCAATACTAACAAACACAAGATAGTTTTCACATCTCCTTTCATATCTGATTCCTATCCTGTGAAATCCATTTTTGAGCCAACCAAAGAATAATCTCCCCACAACGCATCGAACCGAATTATATGAGACTTGGGCATAACTAATCCTAATTTTTAATCAGTTTCTCAAACTATTCAAATGAAAAAAGCTAAGGATCTTTACAATATCATTTCATTGCAACATGAATGTAAAAATCCCCGGCAAGATTCTATCAGAGTCATTTCTTATTGGTGTTTTGTATCTGGTTAGAACATTGTCTCTGTATGAGGAGATATTCAGACCTGTACTTCCTAACAAAACTTTATGATCCATTAATCTGACTTATCACGCCAAACAGAATATGGATCAGAACATCATACATCAAGCCATGAATGAGCAAGAATTGATTCAGGCATACAAAAACGAGAAAGATGTCAAAACAAAAGAGAGGTTATTCCTGGTAAAGCAAGTTTTCTTTGATAATCAGATTGCCTCGCATGTTGCAAAGAATCTCGGGCATGTGCGTTCTTGGCCATACAAGTGGCTGGGCAGGTTCAAAGAACATGGGATGGATGGTCTTCATGACAGACAAAGAACAGGAAGACCGCCAAAGATACCAAAAGACAGACTAGTCGCAATGGAAAGACAGATCGCAGGGAATCCTGCAGGTTGGAGCGCAAAGCAGGTGATGAATCTCATTTATGAAAAATCAGGAGTAAGATACCATGAGGTTCATGTGTACAGGCTGCTTCACAATTGGGGATACGCATCAAAGGTTGCACAGAAAAGATTCGTAAACTCTGCAACTGCACGGGAAAAACTTTGGTTTAAAAAAAATCTCGGGAAAAAATAGCCTCAAAAATGGCAAAAGGATTCACCATACTGTCACAGGATGAATCAATCCTTGCTGCAGATTCAATATTCAGAAAAAAGATGTGGGTAAAGAAAAGAACGCGTCCAGTAATTCTGGCAAATGGGAATATATCATCAAAAGACGATCATCCTTGGGGCATTGGCTCATGATGGCAGACAGCTATTCAGGCAGTATGACAGATTTGATCAGTACTGCTTTTTGGATTATCCCAAGGAATTACGCAAAAAGTTTGGCAAGATTTTAGTGTATGCAGACAGGGCACCGCAACACAAATCAAAACTGATACAAAGATATCTTGATGAGAATCATGATGTCGTATTGGACTGGTTCCCAAAAGGCTCACCACAGTTTAACGCAGTTGAGGAAGTATGGAAACAGGGAAAATACGATTTGTTGGTCTCACAATATCGGCCATCGCTGAATAATCTGAAGAGCAGGATTTCCAAATATTACGGAACTGCCAGATTCAATTTGGATATCATCAAGTACATGCAACGAGGGGACGGTTGACGAACTTATGTTAGAGAGTATGGCAGACCGTATGTCTATTCAACTATTCTGATGGTGCAATTATTCATCATAAAATCTTGGATGAGAATTCCAAGCAACAACACACTTCATTATTTTTTATCAATCAAATGCAACGATGACAAATTGTTCAAGGTCTGCAGACTGACTCAAATCCCAGACAGGCGTACTATTGACAGGCGATTTCAGAACCTGCCCATTGGAGATATCATCGGGACAATGGGAAACCTGTTCGTATCAGAAGGAATGGTTGATGACACGTCTGCATCAGTGGATAGTTCGATGCTAAAAGCAAATGGTCCTGTATGGCACAAATCCGACATGAAAAATAATCGTTTGCCAATTTCAGGAATTGATACGGATGCAAGATGGGGATTCTCCAAATCAAAGGGTTGGATATTCGGGTATAAACTGCACATGAGTTGCAGCGCCGGTAAGTTGATTGTTCCATTGTCCGCCGGTGTCAGTACCGCGAATATTCATGATGGCAGGATGTTTGATGCATTGATAAATCACTTTCAGGAATCATACAGAATATTTTGGCAGATCCTGTATACGATGATTCCAAACTGCATGATTCGTGCGGCAAAAAACATCTGAGGTTGGTTACTCCGATAAGGCAATACCCGCGTATGCCCCCGGAAAGGATCAAGCTTGTGGAATTTTACGACTCTGCGATCGGTCAGGAGTTGTATGCGGATAGAAAGACTTCAATTGAACCGCTCTTTGAGATATTCAAAGACACGTTTGGCATCAGAACAGTTCCCGTAAGGGGATTATGCAATGTGAAATCATCTGTGCTGATCTGCGTTTTGGTGTATCAGTTGGCAGCGCATTACATGCATGATTGGTGCAGGGAATCATCCAAGAACTGTAAAGAGAATGCTTTGCTGTTGAATGATCTTAGACCTTATTTTTGTAAACCATTATGTCCAAGTCTCAGTTAGTTCTTGAAATTGCATGAAAATTAGTCATGTTCGGTAATTGTTAGAATAGGATGATCGTAAAAATTTCACTAAATGATCAGTTTTGAGATGAGTTGAATAACTTTAGCGAAGATAGTGACCAGCCATACGAGTTTGGTGATCAAACAAGGCCAGACACGGAATGGGAATGCAAATTCATCAAAAACAACCATGATGATGTTCTAAAATAGTGAAATGGAAAAACCACCTAAATTAATAATTAGATACTTTCAAGAGGTACAATTGAGTTACAAATTTTTAGATCATGCAACAGATGCAATAATTGAAGTTACAGCAAAAGATCTCAAAGAGGCATTTTCAGTTACAGCCGATGCAGTAATTAATTTAACACTAGATCAAGACAAAGTAGAAGAAAAAGAAGAAAAAGCGTTTTCAGCACAAGGAAAAGATTTGCAATATCTTTTGTTTAGTTGGCTTGAAGAAATACCATTTATTTTAATTACAGAAGGATTTGCCATCAAAAGAATTGAATTTGATATAGAAAAAAATGGAGAGTACAAAATTAATGCAAAAGCATATGGAGAATCACTTGATTTTCATAAACATAATTTCAAGGTAGAAATCAAGGCACCAACATTCTATGAGATGGAGATCAGACAAGACAAAGGGGTTTTTATGAAATTTCTACTTGATTTGTAAATTTAGTGAATTATTCTTTGCAAAAAACAAGAAGAAATTATACACGTTTTTTAAAAGTAGATTTTTACAAGCACAATTATGCTTAAAAAAATAGCAGAAATTACAGTATTTTCAATAGTAATGTTGATGATTATTCCAGCTTATGCAGATGTAGATAAAGTAGAACTTGATAAAATTCAATTTGCAATTGATGAAAAATTTACAATTTCTGGAACAGTCAGTGATCCAGATAGAGTAATGTTAACTGCAGTAATGAAAGGACCAAATGGTGAAAAAGTAATTAAAAATCAAAGAACAGATATAGATGGAACATTTTCATTTCTACCAGTAACATCAGATCTTCTTTTCAGATCTAATGGAACATACACAATTACCGTATTTACTGAAAATGAAAAATTTAAAGATGCTGAAGTAATCAAAATAGAATACAACAAAGGAATTGCAATATTATTACCAGATTATGATTTAGTGTTAAAAAAAATTGGAAATAAAACAGTAGATGAAACAGAAAAACTATCATTTACAGCAAGTGTTACTGATTCTACAATTGAGGAATTAAAATACAGTCTTGAAAATTATCCAGTGGGTGCTACAATAGATAAAGAAACAGGATTATTCTCATGGACTCCAACTAACACACAGTCTGGGGGATATATCATGGATATTATTGTAAAATCAGGACCACTTGAAACTAGAGAAACAATTACCATCACAGTAAGCGATAAACCCGAACCAGTGCAAACAGCACCTGAGCCAGTGCAAACAGCACCTGAACTCAAAGAATTAGAAATTCTAGCTGCATTTGTTGAACCAAACTCAGATCCACAAAGTTATGTGGACAGATACAACAATGAGGCAACTTACAAAGAATGGTTTGACAAGAATTATTCTCAATATTCCTCAATTTATGAGGCAGTAGGACTAGAAGAACCAAAAGGACTAGCTGCATTTGTTGAACCAAACTCAGATCCACAAAGTTATGTGGACAGATACAACAATGAGGCAACTTACAAAGAATGGTTTGACAAGAATTATTCTCAATATTCCTCAATTTATGAGGCAGTAGGACTAGAAGAACCAAAAGGACTAGCTGCATTTGTTGAACCAAACTCAGATCCACAAAGTTATGTGGACAGATACAACAATGAGGCAACTTACAAAGAATGGTTTGACAAGAATTATTCTCAATATTCCTCAATTTATGAGGCAGTAGGACTAGAAGAACCAAAAGAAGTAAAAGAAAAAGAGTTTGGAACATGTGGTGAAGGAACTAGACTAGTTGATGGAGTATGTACAATTGGTGGAAAATCAGAAGTAAAGCCATGGTGGCAATTCTGGTAATTGACGCTAAAAGTTAGGTTTTAATCATAAAACTTTTCCATTATAGTTATGGGAAAACTAAGCAGAAATCTTAGAATTTGTGGAGATTGTGGTATCGCATATACATCTGTGAGTTTTACAAAATACATTGATCAATGTCCAATATGCAAATCACGTAGATTTGAGGCAATTCCAATAGTTACAAAAGAAGATTAATTTCTCAACATAGATTTTTTAATAGAATCAATACGGTAAACTCATTGTCTGAAGATCCAGAAATTGAGAAAATAAAACAAAGAAAACTAGAAGAGATGCTCAAACAACAAAATGGGCCTAAAGTTGAGCCTGAAATAATTGATTTGAATGAATCTAATTTTGACCAAATAGTATCAGCTGAGAATCCAACACTAGTAGATTTTTGGGCAGAATGGTGCGGTCCATGCAAATCTATGCATCCAGTGTTTGAGAGTTTATCAAAAACATATCCAAATGTGAAATTTGCAAGAGTTAATGTCGATAATAATCAGAGTATATATATGAGATTTTCAGTGCAATCAATTCCAACATTTATCATGTTTAAAGCAGGACAAATTGTAGACAAGATGATGGGGGCAGTTGGTGCACCTGGAATTCATATGATTTGTAAAAAGCATTCAAACTAGTAACCGTAAACTGGTTCTTTTTCACGTTGAATTCTAACAATATCATTTAGAATTTCTTGTTCTTCTAGATTTAATTTATGCATGAATTTGTTAAGTAACAATTTTGCCTCATGTGATGGAGGAAATGTATAGTAAACTTCTTCTTCAAAAATTTGTCTGCCAATTGTAACATCTTTAACAGAACAAGCAACTTCATCTCCTACTTTTGCAGAAGATACAGTTTTTTTATCAAGCTGAAGTTGATGTATATTTCCCACTTTACGTCCTGCCATATTCATAAATGGAATTTTATGCTTTAGAGTACCAACATCAACACGTATTCCAAATACTGCAGGATTATTGTTTCTGAAAACCATTCCTTTAAGAAAACTAAATTTTGAAATTGGTGTCAACTCTGCAAACATTGCATCTTCTTCATTTGCAGAATCTTCTTCTACCCAAGCGTTATAGTTATCAATTAAACTGTAAATTACTTTATCCTCAAATAGTTTGATGTGACTAATCTCTGATTCTTCTTTTGCATCAGGTAATACCTTTACATTAAATGCTAAAACAACACCCAAGTGTCTGTTTTTTTCTTTGATTGCCTTTGCTTCAATTATATCTCGTCTATTTACAGGACCAATGTCTGTTTTAGCAACAGAAACTTGTGAGCGTTTGAGCATCTCGATTATAGCCTCAAGTGAGCCTATAGTATCACACTTGAGGATAACACCATTAGTTTCAGTATCAACAAAGACTGATTTCATCTCAGATTCTATAAGACTAGTAAATTTTTGAATCTCCTCATCATTTGATGCGACATAAAGAGTACTTCCTGGAAGTACTCCTTCAAGATCAGGTGATGCAATTTTGAGCCCAGCTGCAGCTTCTACTTGTGGAACCGGTTTGAATTTATCTCTAGGATCACGCATCTCATCAAGAGGTTTTGGCAAAAGTAATGCTTTAGGTTTTGCAACTATAACTGAATCACGTTTTGCAACAACGATGCTATTTTCTTTTTTTATGATACCATCAATTAGAATAATATTTGTAGTCTGTCCCAATCCAACTTCATCTTTTACTTCAAGGACAATACCCCGTGGTTCTTTTTCTTCCTGATCAAGTCTTTTTTGAAGATATTGTTGAGTTAATCCTACCAAAACACTAAGTAATTCTGGAACTCCAACTCCAGATCTTGCAGATATTGGAACTATCGCAATTTCTGATTTAAAGTCTTTAATGCGATAAAATGCCTCTGACTGATATCCCAAAATTGATAGAGTTCCCACTACATCATAGATTTTTTGATCCAAATCAGTTTGAATAGATGCATTTTGTTCTTTGATTGCTTGTGAGATAAATCGAGTTTCAGATTTTCTCCAACCAGAAATTTGATCACATTTGTTTAGTGCAACAACAAACGGTACTTTTCTGCTCTGTAAAATTTTTAAACTCTCATTTGTTTGTGGTTGAAATCCACGATTAACATCAACTACTAAAATTGCAATGTCAGCTGCAGAGCCACCTCTTGAACGAAGATTAGTAAAAACTTCGTGTCCAGGTGTATCAATTACTAAAAGTCCAGGAACTTTGTTTTCTGATTGCTCAAGTTTTTTGTATAGTGGACCACATGTTTCTTTAATGGTTTCAGTTGGAAGAAAACTTGCACCAATGTGCTGTGTAATTCCACCTGCTTCTCTACCTTGAACTCCAGTACCACGTATTCTATCTAATAGAGATGTTTTACCAGAGTCTACGTGACCAAGAACTGCCACTATGGGCTGACGAATTTGCAAATCAGATCACTCAAATGCTACCCTCGATTCGTGATCAAAACTTTCTTGAGAATCTGATGCATGAATAATATTTTCACTAAATCCTAATCCAAAATCACCTCGAATAGAACCAGGTTCTGCTTCAAAAGACTTTGTTGCACCAACCATAATTCTTGTAGTAGCAATTGCATTATTTCCTTCAATAATTGCTGCAACCACAGGTCCTGATGTGATAAATGATGTTAGTTCACCAAAGAAAGGTTTGTCTTTGTGAACACCATAAAAATTTTCAGCTTGTTGTTGAGTAAAAGTAAACATTTGTAATTTCAAAAGCTTGAATCCCTTTTTCTCAAATCTTGAAACCACTTCTCCAACTAGATTTCTAGCTACGGCATCTGGTTTTACAATGAATAAAGTTTGTTCAGTCAATTCTACTTCTTTCTAATTCCACCTTTAACATATTTCTTGGTCCACTTTAGTTTTCTTGGATCACGTTTAAGGTCTAGTGCATTTTTCTTACATTTTGCAGAGCAGAACCATAAAACAGTTCCATCATTTTTAGCAAGCATAGTACCAGAACCTTTTGCAACAGGTCTTGCACAGAAATTACATGGTTTAACTAAAAGACTCATCTAAACACCTATTTGATTTTCTTTGCTTCTCTCTCTGTTTCTCGTAACATTAGAATTTCTCCCAATCTAACAGAACCTTTAACATTTCTTGTAAGGATTCTTCCTTTATCCTTTCCAGAAAGAACTTTAACTCTAACTTGAATTACTTCCCCAGCAATACCGGTTCTACCAACAATTTGAATAATTTCAGAATGAACTACTTCATCAGTTGTTGTACTGCTCATTGATCAGTCTTGCCGCCTTTAATTTTAGCAATTGATGATACAACTTGGTCTACAATGTGTTGTGCGTCACCAGCATCCAAAATTGCAGCAGCAGCAGATGTAATATCAATGCCTAATGAATTACCTAATTCTTGTTTACTTGGAACAAATGCAAATGCTGCACCTTGTTCTTCACATAAGATTGGAAGATGTGCCACTACCTCTGGAGGTTCAACATCTTCAGCAATAACAATTAGTTTACTAGTACCACGTTCGATTGCCTTGGTTGCCTCATTAGTTCCTTTTTTGACTTTACCACTAGTAGATGCTACTCTAACAGCCTCTAAAATTGGACTAACAAGTTCTTCTGGCGTCTCAAATTTAACATAATATGCTTTTCCCATATTTCGTCACCCGAGGAGTTCATTCTCCATTCTCTCAATCGATTCGTTTGGTTTTAAAAGTGTTATCTGGAAATTATGGACTTGACTTTTGTGAGATGTTCAGACATCAAATCATTAAGTTTCTTCTGACTTTCAGATTCAGCATAAATTCTTACAATTGGTTCTGTGCCACTAGGTCTGATCATAACCCAATTTTTAGAATCAAGTGAAATTTTGATGCCATCAATAGTATCAGCATTTGGAAATTCTTCTTTTAGTGACAAAATCAATTTTGAAACATTTTCTGCAGAACATAAAACTTTATCTTTTGTAGTAAAAGAAGGCGGTAAGGCATCAATTTCATCAGAAAGTGATTTTTCCGAAGTTGCCAAAAGATCAAGCATCAATGCCAAAGTCATACAACCATCTCTAACCTGATTATGTTTTCCATACATGAATCCACCATTTTCTTCAAATCCTATCAATGCATTAGTTGGAACCATTTTTCTCGATACTTCAACACTACCTACTTTGGTACGAATTACTTTTGAGTCAAACTTTTCAGATAAGGTTTCAATGTTAGAACCAGAATTCAGACAAGTTACAACTAGAGAGTTTGGATTTTTCTTCAAAATGTTTTGTGTAAGGACAAGTGCAGACTTGTCTCCAGTTAAGATATTGCCATTGTTATCACAAAATATACTTCTATCACCATCTCCATCAAATGCAATTCCCACATCAGCATTATTTTCCACAACAGTTTTTGATAATACAGAAAGATTTTGTGGTGTAGGTTCAGAACCACGTCCTGGAAAACTACCATCTATGTTTTCATTAATAAGAAATGTTTTACATTGCATCATTTGACAAAAATCAGGGGCAGATATTGCTTGGGCTCCATTACCTAAATCTAAAACAACTTTGAAATGTTTTGATTTTATTAGTTTAGAATCAATCTGTGAAATAATGCCTTGAATGTATGTTGAAATTGCTCTTTCTTCTTTACCTGTAATACCCCAATTTTCAGGATTGGTAATCCATCTTTTTTGCAAATAGATGTCTTCAATAATTAATTCATCTTCACGTGAAATCTCAACACCGTCTTTTGCGGCAGGTTTGATTCCATTGTATTGTGGAGGGTTATGAGAAGCAGTAATCATTATTCCGCCAGAATATCCCAAAGTCTTTACTGCAAATTCAAGACATGGGGTTGGAACAATTCCTGCAACATTACAATCTATTCCTATAGAGTTTAATGCAGAACTAACTACTTTACAAATTGCCGGACTTGACTCCCTTCCGTCAAAACCAATTAGCACAGGTCCTTTCTCAAAATAGGTTCCAATAGCTAAAGTCATATCGTGAACAAATTCTAACGTAAAGTCTTCAGAGAAAACTCCACGAATCCCGTTTGTTCCAAAAAACTTTGCCATAGTATTGCTCAATAATAGATAAATTTGTGTGTATATATCGTGAGACGATAGATAAATAATTGAGACTTGGGCATAACTAATCCTAATTTTTAATCAGTTTCTCAAACTATTCAAATGAAAAAAGCCAAGGATCCTTGCAATATCATTTCATTGCAGCATGAATGTAAAAATCCCCGGCAGGGTTCTGTCAGAGTCATCTCTTATCGGTGTTTTGTATCTGGTCAGAACATTGTCTCTGTATGAGGAGATATTCAGACCTGGCAGACCGTATGTCTGTTCAACTGTTCTGATGGTGCAATTATTCATCATAAAATCTTGGATGAGAATTCCAAGCAACAACACACTTCGTTATTTTTTATCAATCAAATGCAACGATGACAAATTGTTCAAGGTCTGCAGACTAGCTCGAATCCCAGACAGACGTACTATTGGCAGGCGATTTCAGAACCTGCCCGTTGGGGATATCATCGGGACGATGGGAAACCTGTTCGTATCAGAAGAAATGGTTGATGATACGTCTGCATCAGTGGATAGTTCGATGCTAAAAGCAAATGGTCCTGTATGGCACAAATACGACATGAAAAATAATCGTTTGCCAATTTCAGGAATCGATACGGATGCAAGACGGGGATTCTCCAAATCAAAGGGTCGGATATTCGGGTATAAACTGCACATGAGTTGCAGCACCGGCAAGTTGATTGTTCCATTGCCCGCCGGCGTCAGTACTGCAAACATTCGTGATGGCAGGACGTTTGATGCATTGATAAAATCACTTTCAGGAATCATACGAAATATTTTGGCAGATCCTGCATACGATGATTCCAAACTGCATGATTCGTACGGCAAAAAACATCCGGGGTTATCACTCCGATAAGGCAATAACCGCGTACGCCCCCAGAAAGAATCAAACTTGTGGAATTTTACGACTCTGCGATCGGTCAGGAGTTGTATGCAGATAGAAAAACCTCAATTGAACCGCTTTTTGAGACATTCAAAGACACGCTTGGCATCAGAACAGTTCCCGTAAGGGGATTATGCAATGTGAAATCATCTGTGCTGATCTGCGTTTTGGCGTATCAGTTGGCAGCGTATTACAATTGCATGTCGGTGCAGAGAATCCAAGAATTGTAAAAAGAATGCTTTGCTGTTGAATGATTTTAGACTTTATTTTTGTAAACCATTATGCCCAAGTCTCAGATAATTAACAACTGCATCTTCTGTGATGCTACCATTAACAGATTCCAAGAACATTCTTAGTACTGATACTTGATTCCTTATTGTGCCTGAATTGATTCCTAGTTCTGACTCTGCAAACATTTGATAATCTGTAACTGTACTTTCATAATCCTTAATGGTTACAAATCTCTTTTCTTGAATCTCCAGTTTTTTCTTGATTTTCTGCAAATCATCATAGACTGTCATTAGAATATCCCTTTCTGATTTTTCATTGATTGAAATGGCTTTGTCCTGCAATACTCTGAATTTGTTTTACATTGACCAATAAAAGAACCGCTTAGGATTATTTTCATTACGTCTCTAATCTACAATAATCCCAAATGTCGATTCTAGGATTATTGGATTTTCTACAAATAATCCCAAAAATACAATTTAGGATTATTGAAAATGCTAGCCATGGTAAAATCTAGCAAATCTAGGAAAGTTATTGCTAGATAGAACCTAGGTCTAGCAAACCTAGATAAATTTACTAGGATTCTTGCTAGGATTTCTAGGAAAGTTGCTAACAAAGTTCTAGGCCTTGGAAATCTAACTAATTTTATTATAATTTCTAACTAATTTTATTAGAAAAGTTGCTAACAAAGTTCTAGGCCTTGGAAATCTAACTAATTTTATTATAATTTCTAACTAATTTTATTAGAAAAGTTGCTAACAAAGTTCTAGGCCTTGGAAATCTAACTAATTTTATTATAATTTCTAACTAATTTTATTATAAAAAATATAACAAAGTTCTAAGTCTTGGAAAGTTAGGCGTGGGTTCCTGATGGTTGTTAGGTATAACAACTGTTAGATTTTGAGTTGTTAGAATTAGTTAGGTATAACACAATATTTTACAGTAATTTTGTTAGAATTTTGTTAGGATTTCTAACTAATTTTGCTAGGCATGAAAACTTACAATAATCATGGTTAGGATTATTGGATTTCATCAAGTTTGCAGTTACTAGCATTTTGTGATTTTCTATAATGTTTGGAATTGTATGTAGCAATTACACCAATGGTATCACCTGCAACATCCTAGGATAGTCTATTCAAAATAAAGACATCACATAGGCGAAGACCTGATAGACCGTAGCAACAACCTGCAACATCCTAGGATAGTCTATTCAAAATAAAGACATCACATAGGCGAAGACCTGATAGACCGTAGCAACAACCTGCAACATCCTAGGATAGTCTATTCAAAATAAAGTAATTGTTGAATTAGTTCATTACTAGAAATTAAATTAATTCAAGCCTGAATAACCAATAATCTTTTTATCATCAATAATTCAAAGGTAGTTAACCCGTCAGGGGTGGGATTTGAACCCACGAATCCGAGGTTAACAGAATTGAGTTTTTCAGACTCACGCCATACCTTGCTTGGCGACCCTGACGAGTTCATATCTTCAAATTCTAAGTTAAAATTCTCATGTTGTCATTGTTGACAATTTTGTATTCAGAAAGACCGTCGACAAGACCCATAAAGCAGGATTCTGCACACAATGCAAGAAATACTTTAACATCTGCCTAAGATGCCCGTGTTGCAACCAGAAACTCAGGAACAAAAACTTTTTCAGACACGGGAATTAGGATTGATCATGCAAAACGTTACTAGGAAAATCAAGAACAACCCGCTCCTTAGGTTCATGCACAGGCTAAACAAGGTAAGAATCTGAAAACTTGGACTGGCTGAAATAGTGATTATATTTGCTGTAATTTTAATCCTAAACAGACTCCTCAACTGATTTTCTTAGTGGAGTGAATTTTCCTAGTTTTTTTTCATGGACGATTTACCAAATAACGGAGATGCCGTAATCGACAGTTGCTTTAACTGTGAAAATATTTTTGAATTAGACTCTCATTACTAGAAATTAAATGAATTCAAGCCTGAAGAACCAATAATCTTTTTATCATTAACTCTAAAACCATTAATCTAATCGTTTTTGATTCTATTAATTACAATAACTTAAGAAATTCTTTTTTTGTTAATCCACAATCAGAAATTATTGATAACAATAATCCTTTACCGAGTTCTTTTTTTCTAGGAACTGAAGCCCACAATCCACTTCCATTTTCAACAATAATGTGACTGCCTGTTTGTCTAGTAGGATAAAAATCTCTTTTTCGTAATGCTTTGAGTATTTCCAAATATCCAATAACAGGTAGACTCAAAGTGATACGGTAACTAATTTTGAGGCTAAATCTTTCTTTTTATCTTCAAGATAAGATTTGCATAGTTTGATTGCTTTTTTTGTATCTGTTACTGCTCCTTCTTTTGTATCTCCTTGACCTCGTGCTTGTGGTATTTCTAAACAATATCCAACAAAGAATTTTCCATCTTTCTTAACTAGAATGCTATAATCTTCTTTTTTACTCATATTTTTGATACAAATTTTAATTATATAAAATAGAGCTAAGGATTTCTCTAAAAATTCAGTTGTTTATCTATCGTCTCACAACAGTTAACTTTGTGTTTAATGGCATCTCCGTTGCGGGAGTCGCCCAGCCCGGTCAAAGGCGTAGGGCTTAGGACCCTATCTCTCAGGAGTTCGTGGGTTCAAATCCCACCTCCCGCATCTGTTTGGTTTCTGTGAATGATTAATAATGAGAAAATTCTCATCAAACAAGTCATGAAAAAAATTGTAGTTGGAATTACAGTAGTTGGTAAAGACAGAGAAGGAATTGTTGCTACATTTACAAATTTTGCATTTTCAAAAGGAGGAAACATTGAGAAAGTAAATCAAAATGTAATCAAAGGTCTTTTTGGAATGTATCTTGAAGTATCATTTTCTAAAACAATAGATATAAAAAAATTCGATCAAGAAGTACAAAGATTAGCTAAAAAAGAAAAAATGGATGTAAGTACACATCATGAAACAAATTCTCAGAAAAATATTGCATTATTTGTAACAAAAGAACCACTTTGCCTTGAAACAATTCTTGCCAATGTAAAATCACTCAAAGGAAAAATTTCAGTAATAGTTGGTACAGAAAAAACATTACAAGCACTAGCAAGAAAGAAGAAAATTCCATTTGTACTAGTTGAAGAAAAAAATCAAGAAAAAGCTGAGACAAAAATTATTGGCATATGTAAAAAATATGAAATAGATTTAATTGTATTAGCAAGATACATGAGAATTCTAAGTCCTAATTTTGTATGGAGATATCCAAATAGAATTATCAATATTCATCCATCATTATTACCTGCATTTCCAGGCGCATCAGCATATGCACAAGCTTATGAAAGAGGTACAAAAATTATTGGCGTAACATCTCATTACGTTACAGAGAATTTAGATCAAGGACCAATTATTTTCCAAGACTCTTTCAAAGTAGATCCAAATGATACGCTAGAAAAAATTAAATCAAAAGGACAAAAATTGGAAGCAGATACATTACTCAAGGCAACAAAAATGCATCTAGAAAATAAACTTGAAGTACGCTGGAGAAAAGTTCACATAAAATCCAAGTGAATTAGATGACAGATATTAAAACACAATTCGATCCTAATCTTAGAAAACTAATTAAAAAAAAGAAGCAAACTGCCATAATTCCTATTGGTTCAATAGAGCAACACGGTATGCATTTGCCCATATCAACAGATTCAGATATTGTTACCAAAGTTGCAGAAAAACTAGCTAAAACTAAGGGATATCTCTTACTGCCTACAATCAATTATGGAGTATCATTTGAACATGCACCATTTTTCAATCTAAGTGTAAGAGAATCAACTTTACGTACAATTCTAATTGATTTGTGCATATCACTTGCAGAAAACAATGTAAAAACAATTTTCATAATTAATGGACACCATGGGAATCTAAAGGCAATTAAAAACATAGATACAAAAGTACAAAAAATCTCAAAAAACAAACTCAGAGTATTTCCTTTATCATATTGGCACTTTATGAAAAGAGAATTTGACCATGCAGGGTTTGTAGAGACGTCATTAATGTTAACAATTTCAAAACAAATTAAAATGAAACTTGCAAAAAAAGGACTAGTTACAGATGGTATGACAAAACAAGAAATCAAAAAACTTGGAAAATTGGCAAATCAATCATTTCCCAAAGCTACAAAAAATGGAATATGGGGTGACCCAAGAAAAGCTACAAAGAAGGAAGGTAATGCAATTTTAGATGAAATTATGAAAAATCTTGAAAAAAAGTGTCAAACTTGTCTCACTGGGCATAGCTCATAGTTACACCAATGAAATTTTAATATAATCCCTCAATATCAAAACCAATAAGTGAAATAGATGTCCGTTGATATGGCAGTAAAAGTATTGGATGAGAGTATCGATCAAGTTGTATTGATAAAGCTCAAAGGAAACAAAACAATTAGAGGTAATCTACTAGGTTTTGACCAACACATGAACCTGCTACTCGATTCTTCAGAGGAGATTCCTACTGAAGGCGATTCTAAGAGCCTTGGAAGCATTGTAGTCAGAGGCGACAATGTGGTTATGATATCTCCACCACCAGCACAAAAATAGGTGATTTGAGATGACAAAAGGCACAACTTCTATGGGTGGTTTTACAAAGAAGAAAGTTCACATCAGATGTAGACGGTGTGGTAAAAACTCACTCCACAAACGTCATCACCAATGTGCAAGTTGTGGATTCCCAAAGGCTAAACGCAGAAAGTATTCCTGGATTAAATGGTATACATAAATGCAAGAAATTGTTCTTATTCTTAGTTCATTAGCAGGTGCAGCTACAGCTGTTGCTGTAAGAAAAATACCAAGAGACAAAAATCAATTACTTAGTCTTGGTGCAAGTTCACACATCAAAAGTCAGGTTAGTTCATTAAAGATTGAAAAAGACATACTCACTAAAACAATTTCACGATTATACCAAGCAGATTCTGAATTTTCTAAAATTCAAAAAGACAAATTATTGTTAAAATATCAACATCAATTGGGAATTGTTTTAGCTAAACTAGAAAAATTAGAACAAGCAAGCAAACATCCAGACTTGGGTCCAGTAGGTGATGGTCTAATCACTTTGATGGATCAAAAATTATCAAAACTAGATGATCGTCTGTATGAACTGTCATCAAAGATGGTTAGTACAAAAGTTGAAACACCAAAAACCAAGGAACCCGAAATTAAAAAACAAGGAATAAAATCATCAAATACTACATTTAGTTTTGAAAAACCAAAAGAATCAAAGATAGAGCCAATCACAATTCCTCCAACAAAATCAAGACAATCATTTGAGTTAACCACATTAACAAATGTTTCAAGAAAAGAACCGAAGTTCCCATTATTTGAAACAGAAACAAAATCAATGCCAAAGCCAAAAGTAATTCAAACGGAGTTAATCAAGCCAAAAGAAGAGATTGTCAAAGAAATAGTACAACCAAAACCAAAAATAGAAGACAAAATTGAGATTATTCAGTCAGTAGTACCAAAACCAGAATCAATCTATGAATCTAAACCAGATATTAACAAAGAAGTTGCAAAAATTACAGAACACAAAGCACTTCCAGAGCCACAAACTCCAAAACCAACAACATTAGATGATGACTTTGATGATGATGGAGATGATTTAGATAAAATCAAAGGAGACATCATAAAGGTTCTATCAAAACTTGATCAGGTAGAGGTAGAGTAATTGTCTTATGATGATGCAATCACTGCATTATCAAATGATGCATTAAAATTTGTTAAAGATGATTTTGTAATTGGATTAGGTAGCGGTAGAGCAGCAACTGTACTTGTAAAATCACTTTCAAAATTAATTAAATTAAAAAATTACAACATCAAAGGAGTTCCAACATCATTACAAATCAAATTAATTGCAGAAAAAGGTGGAATTCCGTTGGCAGAAGCTGATCAAGTAGAACAAATTGATGTTGTATTTGATGGTGCAGATCAAATTGATGTGCAAAGATATGTAATCAAAGGCGGAGGAGGAGCTTTACTACGAGAAAATATTTTGTTTAATCTTGCAAAAAAAGTTGTAGTTATGGCAGACAAAACAAAATTTGTGAAAAAATTCACAAGAACAGTTCCAATAGAAATTCATCCACTTGCTAGAAATTCAGTTACAAAATCTATTCAAAAATTAGGAGGAAAATCACAATTACGCTCCTTAGATAGAGGCTATCCATTTTTTACAGAAAATGGAAATATCATTCTAGATTGTGATTTTGGAACAATAAATAATCCTAAAACACTAACTCAGAAAATAAAGCAAACAACAGGAGTTTTAGAATCAGGTATTTTCCTTAGAAAACCAGATGTTATATACAGAGCAAAAACAAACGGCAAATTTGATGTTCTTTAAAGCAAAATAATTATAAACTAATTTTACAAAATCTTTCGTTCAACTAATTTACCATGACCAAGTTTACCAATTACTTCAAAATCATCAGCAATTATTTCTCCTCTAACAATTGTCTTAACTGGCCAACCAGTTAGATTTTTTCCTTCATATACAATATAGTCAGAATAACCACCAAACAGATCAGATGTTACTTTTTTCTCTTTTTTCAAATCTATCATAGTGATATCAGCATCAGAATTTTTTTCCAATGTCCCTTTTTGCGGGTACATTCCAAAAATTTGAGCAGCATTTTGACTAGTAAAACAAACGAATTGTGCAAGAGTAATTCTATTTTGATTCACACCGTCATTAAGTAGCAAAGGAAGAGAAGTTCCAATTCCTGGAAATCCTGCTAGTGCACTCCAAACATCATCCCCTCCTAATTTTAGTTTAAGTTGATTTGCAACATGATCTGTACCAATAGTATCAATCAGATTTTTAGAGAGTGCACTCCAAACTGCCTTGTTATCATTTTCTGTTCGTATTGGAGGCATAACTTTTGCAAGATAGCCAGGTTGTTTTTCATAAGATAATGTCAAATAATGAGGGCAGGTTTCAACAAAAATTTTTGTACCAAGTTTTTTTTCTTCTTCGATTTGCATTAATGCTCTCTCAGATCCAATATGAACAAAATAAATTACACAATCATAATCTCGTCCAAATTTTGAGACAGTTTTAATTGCCTTTGCTTCAAATTCTGGTGAACGGCTTTCAGACCAAGCAGATAAACCGTCTTGTTTTTTTTCTCTTGCAGTTTTTATTCCACAACCACATGATTCATAATCTTCTGCATGAACAAGTACAGGACAACCAAGAGATGCAGCAGTTTTTACAGTTTGTTCAACTATATCATTTGTAACATCTACTTGAGACGCAACAAGTTGAGATGAATTTGGTGGCATATCCATATACACATGTCCAATTTCACCTCCAAGATTCATGTAAATTTTAAAAGATGTAATTCCTTTATCAACACAAAAATTCATTTCACTAATTTGTTCTGAAGTAAAAATAGAAGCATGGATAGTATAATCAACATAATGGTTTTGTGATGCAACATCAAGTTGATCTTGTAATGAACTTGAAAATTTATTTTCCAACCTAAGCATTCTCATCATAGTTGTTATTCCACCAATTGCTGCAGCATGAGATTCAGTTTTTGCTGCTTCATTAATTGGAGAATACACGCCATAATGAACATGAGTGTCAATAGAACCAGGGATAGAAATCAAACCATTGCCATTAATTTTATGATCACATGAAGGAATATCATTTGTAAATCCAACTATTTTTCCCTCATCAATTAAGATATTTTTGTCGATCATACCTTGAGGAAGCATAATGTGTGAATCAGTAATCACAGTATCATACGTCATCTGAAAATTTTATGCCTTGCAGTCTATTATGCGTTAAGATAGCAAATCTCTTCAAATATATTGATTTAAAGACAAGATACAAGGGTTATAGATATGAAAGAAGACGTATGCGACTTTTGCAAGGGAATGGATTCAAGTTCCACAAATGTTTGTGTATATTGTAATGGGACTGGAGAGTGGAATAAAGCTGCACAAGCATATGTGAAAAATCATATATGTCAATGTATCGTACTAGATAGAAAATTTTGTCCAGTATGTAACAAAGCATGCCACCATGATACCACGTTAAATCCAAAACAAAAGATTGATCCAGGGTATGGGGGCATGTCAACACCAGAAGTCACAGCAATAGTCTAAATGACATATTTTAGTTAATTTTTCTGAGACAATGAATAAAAGAAGAACTTGAGAAGTAATTTCAGGGCCGGTGGTTTAGGGGCATAATGCCTCGTTCGCAACGAGGATGTCGAGGGTTCGATTCCCTCCCGGTCCATTTTATCCAGAAACCATTATACATAAACAAGTAGTTTTAACATTATGAAAGTTTTTGATGGTAAAAAAGCTGCACAAGAGTATATGTCAAAACATACTCTAGCATTTTCTACACCAGAATTAACTTTAATGAGATTTGCATTTTGGTTAGGAGATTCAGTTCCAGATCCAAAAAACGATGGAAAAGGAATACCAAGAATGATGACATTTTTGACAGAACAAGACTTTGAACCTGTATTAATTGATGATGACAAATACGAACCATCGGGTGCAGTTAAAAGTTCAGCAGTAATTGGAAATGCCTACAATGAAATAAAAACAGATGGAAGGTTTTGTTCAGAATGTGGTACTAGTCTTTCAGCAACAGCAAAGTTTTGTCCTGAATGCGGTACAACACAAGAATAAGAAAATAATTTTTTTAATTTTATATTTTAGATCCACATTTTGTACAGAATTTTGAGTTAGGTCGTAATTCTGCACCACATGAAGAACATCCATTTCCACTAGGAGAAACAGTTTGTCTTGGCATTAAGGATGGATCAGGTGATGGTAAAGTTCCAACATCTCCAAACGCTTCTTGTGCAGAAACAATTCCTGGTGGACCTCCACCAACTGGATTATCTGCAGTTCCTGCTCTTGGAGGCATTCCACCTTGCATACCTCTTGCCATCATTTCAGGATTTCCCATTCCAAGCATTAAACCAGGAGATTGAGTATTACCAGAACCAGAACCTAATGATTTTCTCATTTCAAACATCACTTTGATTGCTAAAAATTCTAATGCAGAATATGCAACTGTGTAATCACCAAGTTTTTGAAAGAATTCTTTGTCACTCAGTTGGCCTTTCTTGTACATATTGTTAGTATCTAAAAATGATTCATAGTATCCTTGAGATTCATCAAACAAGCTAGACAATTTATCAAATAGCATGTTTAGTGTATCTACTTCACCAAATGACATAGCCTATCTTCATTTTTGGAATATTAATTACTTTAGGAGCAAATCTAGAATCAATATTTTCTGCTTTAATTTCTTTGATATTGAAATTACAATATAATAGAAATAGCCTCAAAATAGTCGTAAGGTATTACTAAAATGAATTTAGTAGGTTAAGCTAATTTTAAAAATAATTTTTCACTAATTAAAAATTCACTACAATATATTTTAATGATGCAAGATTTAAAGTAGAGAAAACAATTTATCACTCTCAAGAAAACAAATCAAACATGTTCAAAGTTGAGGCCATAATTAGAAATTTAGCCTTTTATGAAATTCAAAAAGCATTCTCCGAGATGGGAATTTCAACATTTTCTGCATGCCAAGTCCAAATAACAGGAATACACAAAGCTCATTCAGGATGGAGAAATAAAACTAGTGATTACATTCCTAAAACAAAAATAGAAATTCTTTGTGCAGATGAAGACGAACAAAAAATAATGGACACCATACAAAAAACTGCAAGTACTGGTGAAAAGGGAGATGGGGTAGTATTTAGCTATAGTCTTGACAAATTAATAAAAATTAGAGACGGAAAAACGGGAAAAGAAGCACTATAACAAAATGCTAGAAAGAAACAGAAAAATCAAAACAATATTTTTCTAAAATCAAATATTTTGAATAATTAAGATAAAATCGTGGAGTTTTGAGAGTTACTCAAAACAATTTACTAACTTTGTTTGTGATTTTGGAAGCATTCTCTGCAATAAACAGGTCTGTCTTCTTTTGGTTTGAATGGTACTTGGCAATCATTTCCACAGTCACCACATTTTGCATCAAACATTTCTCGTGGTCTGTCGTCTCTTCTACCAAATCTAGAACCTCTATTTCCACCATAACCTCCAGATCTTCCTCCAAATCTACCACCACGTGGTTCTGGTTTGTGATTTTGGAAGCATTCTCTGCAATAAACAGGTCTGTCTTCTTTTGGTTTGAATGGTACTTGGCAATCATTTCCACAGTCACCACATTTTGCATCAAACATTTCTCTTTCTCTATTAAATAACATGTCTTTCTAAAAATCGGTTAAATCGTACGGTAATAAACTATTGTAAAATAAGTAAAAAAGAAGAAAACGTATTTTGAGATTTATGCAAGTGCTCGATCAATCATATTTTTGTATGATTCTTTAGAGGCAGCACCTACTTGTTGGCTAACTATCTCACCTTTGTTAAGGAGGATTAAAGTTGGAATACTAAAGACATTGTATTTTGATGCCAATTCATTAGCCTCATCAACATTTACCTTGACAAATTTTACTTTGCCATCATAGTCACTTGCCAGTTCTTCAACTACTGGACCCACCATTCTACATGGACCACACCATTCGGCCCAGAAATCTACAAAAACAGGAACGTCAGAATTTATCACATCGACTTCCCAAGATTTTGCATCTGAAATTTGTGTAATTCCCATTGTAAAGTTATTCTATTGACCGTACCTAAAAATGTTCACCAGAAATAACACCATATTTTTTGAAGAATTAATTTTGATATATACTTAAATGACGTTTTAGTAAAAATCAGTTATGAGTTCAGAACTTAGAATTAAAAAATTAAGAGGTTCCGGAGGCTATGTTATGGCCCGTGTTACAGATGACCAACAAATGAAAGGAAATCTAGGAGGTCCGGATCTATTTTTAGCACCAATTGGAAGATTAGACACAGAAAAAATTTCTAAACACTTTTGCAACACTTGTGAAAAAGCATTTGAAGGAGCTCCAAAAATAGAATTTGAAAATCCTAATGAAGAGGTTGCAGAAAATCTTATTCTTGCAGAACGTGGACAATACATCTGTAATTCATGTGATTCATCTATTGCAGAATACAGGGAATTCAAAAAACAAGATGAAGCAGGAGAGGTAGGAAGTGCAAAACCACTAGAGCCAGAAGCACAAAATGAACCTCAGCAAATTACAGAATCAACAGTACAAGCACCACAAGAAACAGTTGCACAAGTAGGTCCTGCAACTTCAGTTAGTTCAATTGAAGGTAGAGGAGTATATGATGAGAATGCAAATAAAATAGGAACTGCAAAACAGGTTGGAATTGATTCTACGCAATCAATGGTTCTAGTTATTACTAAAAACGACGGAACAGAAGGAAGTGTACCATGGAGTAATATCAAAAAAGTAGGAGAAGTAATTCTTCTAGGAAATCCAGAAGAGACGGCTCAGCCTGGAAAGTGTTCTAACTGTGGATTTGGAAACAAAGAAGGTTCAAAATTCTGTGAAGAATGTGGAACCGCACTTTAGCTAGTAAATTTAATCAATGGTATTATGGGCGAATAAGATAATTGGTAAAAAGATCTATCTCAAAAGGAGTTATCAAAGACATCATTATTGTTGGTGTAGGAGTTTTAGTAATTTGGATTGGATTACAAGTAGCATTTGGAACACAGAATCCATTTTATGTAGTTGCAAGCGGAAGTATGATTCCAGCTTTAGAAATATACGATGTTTTAATAGTTCAAGGACATGAACCGTTTGAAGATATAGAAATAGGAGACATCATAGTCTTTAATCGGCCTTCAGATCATAATAGAGTAATTGTTCACAGAGTCGTATCAATAACTAATGATGAACCTAGAACAATTAGAACTCAAGGAGATGCAAATCCGGGATCAATTCCTGGAACAGACTATCCAATTACAGAAGAGGAATACATAGGAAAAGTAGCACATACACTTCCCCAAGTAGGATATATCACACAAGTACTAAAACCACCAGTAAATTACGTCATAATTGCAATTGTGATAGGAGTCATGGTGATTAAACAAATGACCAAAAAGAAGAAAGAAAAAGAATCTACAATGCCAGATAATTCAGAGTCAGAAGACACAGATACAATTGAAGAATTATCAGATATTGATAAAATTCAAAAAGATTCAGAGTATACCGAACATGTAGAAGAAACAGATGAGAAAAAAGAATCTGTTGATGCTGAAAATCTAGAAAAAAAAGATGAATCAATAGAGGAGGCAAAAGCAGATGAGAAAAATAAGGAAGAATAACTGCTAAAAATTATGCAAACAGGTTCACATTATGCGTAGATAAAAAGCAATAGATCGTCCTGTTTGCTTGTAAGCATAACTAAGTTAAATTTACTAAAAAAGGATCCTCAGAAATCATAAGTTTAGAGAGTAGTATATTACTTATTTAGATAAGAATTATCTTTAGAGAACTGAATCTTTTGTTTTGAATACTCGTTTAAAGTAATCAGAAGGTTCTGCAGGATCTTCAACATCATTTGTAATTCCAGCTAGATTTTTTGCAAGATTCTTTTTGTAACCTACTTGCATCTGTCTTTGAATT
The DNA here is from genome assembly GCA_963422575.2 of Candidatus Nitrosopumilus sp. Classification (GTDB taxonomy): domain Archaea; phylum Thermoproteota; class Nitrososphaeria; order Nitrososphaerales; family Nitrosopumilaceae; genus Nitrosopumilus. The sequence goes on from CAXXKU010000001.1 coordinate 606,141, forward strand.
TGTATTCTTTGTGCTTGTGGTGAACCTGCACCATGCATTGATTCTGTCAGATATCCAACTGCATTTCTACCAAGAGTCATGTTTTCAATTAATCTTAAAATTCTCATTCTATTTTCAACATCAACTCCTTTTCGTCCAACAAGATATTTTTTGAGTAAAGGTCCTGCTTCTGGATGTCTAAAGTCTTTTTCAGATGGCAAAGTAACCATCAACCCACCTGCAATATCTTGAGCTAATCTACTAATTTCATATGGAAAACGAGTTACATTATGTTTACAAACTTGTGCAAGCATATCATCATTAAGATAAACACCGGACTTCATCTTTTGCCCTTGATGTGATGATGCAATTCCTGCAGCAAAAATTGTTTCATTTAGATGAGTCATTTCAATAATTTTATCTTTAATGTGAGATACTTTAGGAACTCCATTATAGTCAGCGACTGTTGCTGCAGCACCTATTAGTACATCACCAAGTCCTGTTTTACAGACATAACTACGTCTATGATAACAAGTAAAACGCTCTACAAGCATAGATGCAAACTCGTATTCTCCATGCATGAATACTTTTTCCCATGGAATAAACACTCTGTCTAAAATTATCAATGCCTCTTGTCCACCAAATTTCGCATTACCATCATCAATGTCACCTTCTTCCATACTTCGAGTATCACAAGATTGTCTACCATAGATGTAAGTGACTCCTTTTGCATCTGCAGGAATTGCTCCAACAATTGCCCAATCTTTGTCGTTTTCAGTCAATCTAATAGTTGGCATCAAAATTATCCAATGTGAGTTAATACAACCAGTTTGATGTGCTTTAGCACCAGAAACATAGACTCCCTTATCATCTGTTTCTACAATTCTAGTAAACAAATCAGGATCATCTTGTTCTGCAGGTCCTTTACTTCGATCTCCTTTTGGATCAGTCATCGCACCACCAATTACAAGATTCTCTTTTTGAACCATCTTTACAAATTCTAAGAATCGTTGGTGATAGTTTGTTCCGTGTTTTTCATCTATTTCAAACGTAGTAGAATGTAAAGAATTCATTGCATCCATTCCAACACATCTTTGGAAACAAGTTCCAGTATTTTGTCCTAATTTTCTTTGCATTTTATTTTGTAAAACTAAATCTTCTGCACTCTCTGCAATGTGCAAGAATCTATTAACTTTCAATCCTGTGATTGAAGAATCAGCGGAAGCAAGTGCTTCTTCACGTACTGCAAGATCATAAGTTTCAGCAACTGCATTAATTGATGGTCGAATCATAGGATGATCAACTGGTTCTGTAACTAATTCTCCAAAAAGGTAAACTTTGAGATCACGTCCTCTAAGACTTTCCATATAGTCATCACCAGTTCTAATTGTCTTTAAGACATTAGCCATGTAACAATAGTCATCTTGATGTTGTATAAATATTCTAGATCAATAGATGTGAAAATTTGGGAATGAATTGCGATCAGAGTCCAATTCTAACATCAAGAATACGACAACCCTTGCCTTTCTCCATAACCAATACGGGATTCATATCCAATTCTTTGATCTCTTTAAAGTCAGAAACTAGTTGAGACAATCTCTGAATACATTCAGAGAGTTTTGCTACATCAGATGGTTTTTCACCTCTTACACCTTGCAAGAGTTTTTGAGTCTTAATTGATGCAATCATGTCATCAGCTTCCTTGTTAGTTACTGGTGCTATCTTGAATGTGACATCCTTTAGAACTTCAACATAGATGCCACCCATTCCAAGCATAATTACCGGACCAAATCCGGGCTCTAGTTTGGAACCGATGATTAGTTCCTTACCACCTTTGACCATTTCTACAATCAAAACCCCTTTAATCTCAGCTTTTTTGTTGTAACTTTTTGCATTTTTGATAATTGTTTTGAATGCAGATTTGATTTCAGCATCATTTGTTAGATTTACTTTAACTCCACCTGCATCAGATTTATGAATAATTTGAGGTGATGCAATTTTCATAACAACTGGATATCCAATCTTCTTTGCAATTTTTACAGCTTCTGCTTCTGATGTAGCAAGAGCACTAGAAGGCAATGGTAAACCATATGCTTTGAGAACTTCTTGCCCTTCTTCTTCTAGAAGATTTGGTCTATTTTCACTTTTGACTTTTTCAAAAATTTTCTGTGCTTTAGTTTTGTTTACTTTGAATTTAGTGATTTTTCCAGATGGGGATTTAGCCCAATTAGAAAATCTAATCATTGCAGCAAGAGTTCTGATTGCGCCTTCAGCGTAGGTATAATATGGTACATTTCCCTTTGCTAAAATTTCTCTATTTGTTATTCCTTCATCTAGTCCCATCAAACTAGCAAGCATTGTTTTTTTGTATTTTTTTGACATTGTAACAATAACTTCTGCAAGTTTATCATAATCTAAAGTGCCAGAAGGCGTACACATTGAGATAACAGAACCAACTTTAGGATGTGCGAGTACACGATCCAAAACATTATGAAATCTATTAAAATCAGCATCACCTACAATATCTACAGGATTTCTTGAACTGCCCCAAGGTGGAATTACAGCATCAATCTTCTTTCTAACACTAGAGATATTTGCCATCTTGATATTCATCTTAGAGCAAGCATCAGTGGAAATAATTGCAGGCCCACCTGCATTTGAAACAATTACAAGATCACCAGCTGACGGCAATGGTTGTTTGGAGAATGCTGTTGCATAATCAAATAATTCTTCCATAGTATCAACACGTATTGCACCTGATTGTTTTAGTAGTGCATCATAGATTTCATCTGAACCCATTAATGCTCCAGTATGAGACATTGCAGCTTTTGCACCCTCAGGACTACGTCCAGACTTGAGAACAAGTACTGGTTTCTTGAGTTTTTTAGTAATATTTTTACAAACTTTGAGGAATTCCTGACCATTACCCATATCTTCAAGATACATTACAATGACTTCAGTTTGTTTGTGAGTTGCAAGTATTTTTAGAACATCAACTTCACTCATTGCAGCTTTGTTTCCAAGACTTACCACTGCAGAAAAACCAATTCCCTGAGCACTAGCATCTTCAACTAATGCAGCACAAATTGCGCCGCTTTGAGATACAAGTGCAATTTTTCCAGATTTTGGGGTAATTTTAAGAAATGTAGAATTCATCATTGTTTTTGGATCAAGATTCATGACACCAAGACAATTTGGTCCAATGATTTGGATCTTGTATTTTTTAGCTATGTCTTTAATTTCCTGTTCACGTTTTGCACCTTCTTCATCAACTTCTTTGAAACCAGCAGTAATGATAATGACACCTTTAATTTTTTTCTTACCGCATTCCTCTAGCACTGGTGCAACCAATGTATTTTTGATAACAATTACTGCAAGATCAATTGGTTTTGGAACATCCAGAACAGTTTTGTATGCTTTTTTGTAAAAGACCTTATCTCTAGAAGGGCTAATTGGGTAAACAATTCCCTTAAAGCCATTCATAATATTTGATGTGATAGTAGCACCTACACTTCCACGTTTATCAGATGCTCCAATAACTGCAATAGACTTTGGAGATAAAAAGACAGATTCTGCCATGTTAAATTGAATTCAAAATTTTATATAATAAAGTTATTCATAGAAATTTCTGATCTAGACTTTTTAGCTTCCCAGCATTTTTCCTGCTAAATTCTCTTTTCGAGGAATCCACACTAGAAAGATTAGAGAATTTTCCAATAACACTCCAAGCTTGACGTGCCAAGTCACGTAACTGTTCATTATTTATTGCAAATTCATGATTTAGTTGATTGACAGTATTTTTTGAATCACTGTAAATTATAATTTCTTCATCAGAGTCAACATACTTGTTTAATGCAGAAATTATTGCCATATACTCAGCCTGATTATTAGTTAATTCTGGTTTTTTTCCATAAAATGATTCACCAGTCTCTTTTACAAAGTATCCATATCCACTATCAGATCCTCCAGGTCCATCAACGTAAACACTAAGTCCCATCTTTGTACAACCTCATTATCTTTACACTTAGATTAAGTACTATCATATAGATTACTGTGGATATACTTTGCGATACAATTGATGCTATGTATGCATCATAATTTATTGTTAGAAGATAATATTGTAAAACCCATCTAACAATAGTATAAACAATTTCTGCAATTCCAAGAGATGTAACTAATTTCTTAAGATCGTGTTTTAGTTTTACAGTATCAGTACCACCAGATTCTAAACGATATTTTTTTCTATTATCTATATAGAATAATCCACTAAGAACAGAAAAATAAATTACATAATCTACAATTGTAGTATAAGTTGTGTTTAGATAATCTACTTGATCAGATAAAAGTTGAGCAACAAGAGCTGAAATAATAATTGATGCTGTAAATGCAATTAGAATATTTTTATTAAGTTTAAAATATTCTTGTAACATATTTTTTAGTTATTTTTGTTACAATTAAACTAAGATTAATCAAGAGTAATTTTTAGGAATATTATCAAACCTGCAAGTTCTGCAATACCAACTCCAAGCATATATGGGAAAATTTCATGAGAGAAAATTTCCTCCATTGAGAAATATGCTAATGCATCAATAATATTATGTAAAAATAACATACCGGCAACTACAATCATGCCTAATGGAAGTTGAGCTCGAGTGCTGCTATACATTTTTCCAAATATGACAATTAAAATTCCAAGTATTCCCATATTTGCAATTGAAACAACAGACAAAACTAAAGAAGTAGATTCCATTTAGTGAAAAACACCTCTCGAGCTTTTATTTACTTTTATCCAATTTTCTCTCAATTTCTTCAAATGAATCCATATTGACTTCAAGAAAAGTTGAGATAAAGTAGGCTACACCATACTTTTCTCCCACACTAGTTATCAGATTATTTTTTTCAAGCACACGAATATGATGCTGAATAGCCTTGTAATCAAGACTCAACTCTTTTGCTAATTGATTAATGTTATAGGGATTTTCACGAACTTTGGAAATAATTTTCAAGCGATTTAATCCTCCTCTTGAACCTGCAAAGACAAACCAAAGTAGTCTTTTTGCATCAGGATCATTTGCCATAAGTGATGAAAAAGTTTCTAGTTTACTACTAAAAGGTATTTTGAGACAGAATCAGAATAGAAAGGATAAAAAACATAATCAAACAAATTTCTTTGAAATCACAATGATGTTAAATTATGATGTACCATTATACAGACCACCTTCAGAGGCAAGATCATTAATTTTTCAAGTTACATTAGGTTGTTCATTTAATGAATGCTCATTTTGTGACATGTATAGATCAAAAGAGTATTCTGAAAGACCATGGGAAGATGTAAAAGCTGAAATTGATATGATGGCAAAATATTTGCCAGATACTAAAAGAGTATTTCTTGCAGATGGAGATGCATTAAACATTGATTCAGAATATATGATAAAAATACTAAGATACATCAGAGAAAAATTTGCAAATATTGAAAGAATTTCTTGTTATGCAATGCCGATGAATGTTCTAAAGAAAACGCCTGAAGAATTAAAAAAAATGAATGAAGCAGGACTCGATATGTTTTATTTAGGAATTGAAAGTGGTTCTGATGTTGTTTTAAAAAAAGTAACAAAAGGGGCTGTTGCAAAAACAATTATCAAATCAGTTAACAAAGCAAAGGAATCTGGTTACATAATGTCATGTATGGTAATTTTGGGATTAGGTGGAAGAGCATATTCTAAAGAACATATCAAAGGTACAGCAGAAGTAATTAGTGCATGTTCACCAAATTACGTAGGTGCTCTTACTTTGTATTTAGAAAATGGAATCAAACAAGAATTTTTAGACAAATATGAAGGGGAATTTACTAAAATTGATGATGATGAATCATTAGAAGAGCTTTATGATTTGATTAATCAAATTGAAACCAAAGAAAAAATTGTATTTAGAGCAAATCACGGTTCAAATGCATATACAATCAAAGGTACATTTCCAGAAAATAAACAAGAAATGCTAGATCAAATAGAATGGATGAAACAACATCCAGAAATTATGCGTCCACAAGGATTAAGAGGATTTTAAATTAAATTATCTTGATTTAGATACACAACTTTGAAAATTTTTACTGTATAATCTCCTTCAAAAATTTTGTTTACATGTCCATTATCAGAATTTAGTACGCGAAATTTGTACTCATAATTATCATTTTGTTCCACATGTGTCTGGGCAAAATGAACAGCCTCATTATTTTTGAAAATCTGAATGATTACAGGGTATCCTTCAACGTTATTTGCAATATTTCCCTCTACAAATGCCCATGGCAATGTGTTTGATTCAGGGGAATGAAAGAGTAAAGTTGATGTTTCAAGACCAATTATCCCATCTATAGAAATAATTTCAGTTTGAGGGTTGTGAACATGATCATTTACCATAACATTTCCAGAATGAGGATGAGCCAAGATTGAATTTACAGGTAGGAAAATAACAACTGTTAAAGTCAAAATGCATGAAAATAAAATTAACTTATTCATATCAAAATCTATTCAAAGAGTAATTTAAGAATTTGTAACATTAAAGAGCATCAATTAGTGGTTTAAGATTTTCTGGCAAGTCTGGTAATTCAGTGTGACTTTCATTATTTTGAATTACTTCAGGCCCTATACGTCTAACTCGCTGTGTACCAATAAGAGTATCAATAGTCCTTTGGATATCTTTTTCTGATAGAATAGTCTTTAATTTTTCAACTACTGTTTCCTCATTTTCATGTTTTTTAATACCATATTGAACAAGAATAGTTTTTTCTTCAGATGAAAATTCAGTCATAGTTTTACAAAGAGGTTTATGGGTAATAATCTTTGGTTAATGAAAAATAGTTAAAATAGGATGAATGACAAACTATCCTACTTGGTAAGTAAATTACAATTAATCTCAAATGTATTATCTATGAAAAGATATTCTACAATTGCAATAGCTAGTGGAATTGGGTTAGGAATACTATATTTTTTTCTGACAATGTCATCACTACCAACACATTTGGGTGAAGAAGTAGCTTTACAGCCAAATCACCTCATTACATCAATTAGTCTAACAATAATAATTTCATCATTAGCTGGAATTAATTTTGCAATGATGGCATTTAAAATAAAGAAAATGAGAATGATGAATTCTGTAAAATCAAATTCTTCTGCATTATTTGGAGGAGTGTTTGCTGCATTTACACCTGGATGTCCTGCGTGTACTGCACCTCTTGCAGTAATTTTAGGTGCAATAGGAGGACTATCATTATTTCCAATGCAGGGATTAGAATTAAAATTTATTTCAGTAGGGGTTTTGATCTTTTCCATCTATTGGGTCACACATGGACTTCAAAGTAACAATTGTTGTAAAATCGGATAAGTAAAGACGTACAAATGTGATTATTTGCATACAAAGGCGTTACATATGAGGTTCTGTCGCCTTAATGGTGTTTAGTCAAAATCTTCTCACTATCAAAGATCGGGACATAGTCATCAATATTCGTATGGAAAATTAAATTAGCGTAAACAAATCTACGATAAGGATTTATTTCTTAATTTTTTGTATTTTCGATAAAAAAGAAAACCAAGAATGAATGCTGGAAAAGACCAAGAAATGCTGATAGCATATCCAATCAATATAATGGCAAGATCATCGGTTGAGGGTTCTTGTTGAAAGAGATGATAGATTATTTGTGAAAAAAGAAACACGCCAAGGCCAAATAATGTAAAAGATAGAAATTGAAAATGTTTTGGTTTCATGATAAAAAAAGCGAAGAGAGTATTTTAAGTGTGGGAACCAGTTACAGTCAACTCATCCTAAAACCCTCCAATACATCATGATGCATGCCAGATATGCAAACCCCAAATAATTCTCACAGTTCTTTTCGTATCTTGCTGCTGTTCTGTGAAACCCGCACTTGGGCCATACAAGGAACCGCTCCGCGACAAACCTTGTCTTGCCATGATGCTTTTGATTCCTGTTTTATGCGATTTCCTTTGAGCTCTTTTTGTACGGGATGCAACAGTCAATTCCATGACATCTCAGACAGTCTCTGATGTATTTTGCATCATAGCCCTTACCTGCATATGCAGAAGCAATTGCACGTCCCAAATTATCCCCTGCCAGTTCTGAAATGTCTTCCAACACGTCAATGAATTTCGCACTGTCATGCTCATTTGCGGGACTGGTCCCAGCTGAGATCGGCAGTCCCGTCTTATCCGCTGCGACATGAATCTTCGTGCCTGGAATCTTCTTGAATCCGTCATATCCTGTTATGTTGCCCCTTTTTTGGTAGCAATTGATGATGAATCAATTGAAATTTTTTGCAGGTCAGTCCTTTCTTCCTTGCTTGTGTGCGGATTTGATCAGTCTTGACAGAATCTTCTTCCAGGTGCCTTTTTGTCGCAGTTCCTGAAACCGCAGATGCGCAACGGGTTTTGAGTCGCACTTGTCTGCCATGTCTGCCCATCTGCATCAGATAGTTAACACAAACAAAACTCCATTGATTGTCGTCCTGTCATCACATCTCGGACGTCCTGTTTTGGCAGGTTTTGGTAATTGCGGTGCAATGGTACTCCGTTGGGCATCTGAGATTTCCTTGTGAATCATGAAAAATGCTTCAACAATGCTGTTCTTTGATCTGTATTGTCATGAATGATTTACTAGATGATCTGTTTTAGGATAAGTTATGATTCTAATATCGCCTATGATTCTGAAAAAATGGAAGCAGTTTTTATCAATATTTTGATGAATTCAATTCAAGCAATGCCTGATGGTGGTAAACTTGAAGTAAAGATACACACAATTGATGATTTTGTTATGATTGATTTTGTAGATGAGGGAGTAGGTATTCCTGATGAATCAATTGGGAAAATATTTGAACCATTATTTACTACAAAACAAAAAGGAACTGGTTTGGGATTAGCAAGTTGTAAAAATATTGTAGAACAACATCATGGTGAAATATCTGTAAAAAAATAACCCTACTACCTTTTCTATTAAATTACCTAAAGCACCACAAAGTTATTCTGAAAATGATAATGATTACTAGAATTTAGCTATCAAGTTTTCGAAGTAAAGTAAACCTATTTTTATCTGGATCAATATCTTCATGCATATCTACATTACTTACAATTTTTACATTATAATCCATCCATCTTTTGTACATGTTACGAAATTTATGTTTTTCATCAATTTGTTTCTCAACTTCATTAAATTTTTCACAATTCATTATGTATTTTTTAGCTACTCTGTACATTTCAGATATTCCTTTTTCTAATGTATCATCATCTAAATAATTCAAAAGTTGATGTGTAAATACAAAATCAATTGAAGAATCTTCAAACGGCAACTCTAGAATATCTCCTTTTTTGAAATCTCCTATGGGCAGTTTCTCTTTTGCTATTTTTAACGCATTATCATTTAGATCTATGCCATAGATTTGAAATGTATCTGGAATTAATCTTAAATCAATTCCTGTTCCACACCCTACTTCTAAAATACTTGTACAACGTAAAGATGCAGCTAAATCTCTTGTATATTTTGCAAATTCTTCATTATATCTGGCTTCATTTTTTTCTGTATATTCATCCCAAAATTCTTTCTTGTAATCCATAGAATTTTTTCAACCTAGCTGTATTTGATACTAATTGTTTAGTGTTGACATTTGCACGTAATGAGTTTTGTATCAAATGTACAATCATGTGGCCCATCTGATCTTCCTTGAGTTGGAATTTCTTTCATACAGTCGTTATGACGTCCTTTTCTACAAAACCAACAGATTTCTTGGGTATCTCCAGTAGCACACGAGTCCATAATTTTTCATTCTTTTTGTGGGTAAAAAACTTCGTGGAAAATTAGATAAATGTCAACCATGGCAAAAATCTTTCATCTTTACTCATAACCACATCTGTAAATGACTTCTGTAATGCTTTGGTAATGTTACCCATCTTGCCATTTCCGATCTTTACTTTGTCAATCTGTGTTACTGATTTTACTTCCGCTGCAGTACCTGTCATGAAAATTTCATCAGATGTATACAGATCATCTCTTTCTAGATCTCGCTCAATAACAAACCCACTATTCTCTTCAATAATTTGGATAATTGCATCTCGTGTAATTCCTTCTAATCCTCCTGCAGATAGTGGAGGTGTTTGAATTACATCATTTTTCACAATAAAAATATTTTCTGCACTACCTTCTGCAATTTTTCCTTGTGCATTTAACATAATAGCTTCATCATATCCATTTTCCAAAGCTTCCATTCTTGCAAGTGCCGCATTTGCATAGTTTGATGCAGCTTTTGCTTGCATAGGTTGAGATCTTGAATCAATTTTTGTCCAACCTGATACTTTACATTTTGCTCCTGAGAATTTACCTGCTTCTGATTCTCCTGTCTTCCATTCCCAACATGCAATAGATACATCAACTTTGTTTTGAGTTGGTGTTAGCCCCATTGTTCCATAACCATAATATGCTAATGGCCTGATGTAGCATTCCTTTAGTCCACTAGTTTTGACAGTTTTGATAATTGCATCTGAAATTTCTTTTTTAGAGAATTGCATTTTCATTGAATATAGTTTTGCAGATTTGAAGAATCGATCAACATGTTCTGGTAATCTGAATATTGCAGATCCATTTGGTGTATTATAACATCTAATTCCTTCAAAGATTGAAGTTGAGTAATGTAATGAATGAGTTAATACATGAACTTTGGCATCTTTGAATGGAACCAATTTCCCATTCATCCATATTTTGCCTGTTTCTTTCATAGGGGAGGGAAAAAACTCTGCTAATTTAAAGAATTATCCTCAAATGTACATAATTTTTTGAATTTGGAAATTAAATACTTGATAAATTATACTTCTGGTATGGAATGGACTTTGGGATTTGTTGCAATTATTCTTCTTATAGTTGGTTTGCTTGGACAGGCATTTGAAATGCGAAAAATTCGTTTAACAACATACAATGATAAAGAATTAGCCTCAGCAAGTATTTTCATGAATAAAAAGAACTTCAAATGGTATGCACTTCTTGGTATTGGGGTAATTTTGTGGTACGCAGCGGCGTATGTGAACAGATCTATATAGATCAGCTCTAAATACTAGAACTTGTAACATATAATATCGCGTGTTTTGGGTAACGCCGGGCTGAATCTAGATAATGGTCCAAGAATAAACCCATGATGACGCTACTGGTGAAAATCCGTACGTCATCTTTTCCACTAGATAAAATTAATTTCTAAAATTTCTTGGTGTATTGCACTGATTGCTTTTCTTATGTTGTCTTCTGCATCCTCTACAACAATAATTATTCTTGATGTTTCTTCTTGTGCATCCATGTTTAGAATATTTAATTCTGATTCGCCAATTTTTGCGCTAGTTCTTGAAACAACTTGTTGAACTCTCCACATCTCATCACCAATTAACGTGATTACTCCTCTGTTGTATGTTATTGTAGCTAGAGAATCAAATCCCAATAGATATTTTTCATTTCTTTTTACATAATCTCCGTCTAAAAATAATATTCTTGAAAACTCAATTCCATCTTTTGTAAATGGTGATAAAATTATAAACTCACTATATCGCTTATCTTTTTCTAATGATGTTAATAATTTTTGAATAGAACTTGTTTCAATTCTAAAAATTGCACAATTTTCTTTTCCTGTTACTATCTTTATTGGATGTCCTTTTTGTTCTCCCAGTACTCTTTGTATGGTGGTAATTTTTTCAGGGTTTTTCATATTTGTAACCATTATTGGCATTTCTACTCCATTTTCTACAATCTCTTTTATTGCAATGGGATCTAAAATTTTCATTCCAAACATTCCAGCTAACCTTGCTTCATTGTATGATAACTCATTTACTTCTCTTAATCCTGATTTGATAATTTTTGGATCTGCAGAAACTACTGCACTATCTTTTTCAAAGTCTATACTGGTTTCATATTTCTTATGAAATAATATTCCTAAATCTGCTGCAGTTCTATCTGATCCGCCTCTCTCATATGTGGTTGTAATATTGTCTGTTGTTTTTCCAATAAATCCACCAATTGTCACTACTTGATTTTCTTCTACTAGTTCTGATATTTTACCCATTTTCTCCCTAGATTCTGATGTGAGAAAATTAGTTGATTCTATGTTATTATCTGTGATTATTGGCCAATCATCAAATTCAACTACATCTGTTTTGATACCGCTACTCCTTAGAATGTAGTTCATTACATGAGACATCAAAATTTCTCCTGAAAATGCAAATACCCTTGATCGTACTTCATCTACAAATTCTTTATTATTTTGTGCTTCATCTAATGCTTTTTGTGCCTTTTCCAGATGTAAATTAATTGTATTTTTACAATTTTCCTTATTCTCAGAATTTACCATTTCTAAAATTTTTTGATAAGTTGATTTGATGATGTCTAATGATGGCTCTGTTCCGTTTTCTGCATTTCTTCCTTGTTCTAAAATTACATCAGTAAGTGAACGTTTTTTCCCATTATCCATTGTTAATGGAGCTGAAAATACTGCAATTACTTTGGAATCTTTTTTTAAATCATTAATGCGTTTAACGATTTCTGAAATAGATTCTCCATCTGGACCTATTGCACTTCCACCAAATTTTGCTACTACTAGCTTAGTCATGGTACTTTATCAAAATCCTATGGCCATCTATTAAGCATTTGATTGTTAATTTGTTAATTTTTTGATAATATTTGCTGCATTTTGTGCACCCTCTGTATTCACTTGATCTCTTTTTTGTTCTAGTTTTTCTAAAATTAATACATCTAATCGATTAATGTCATCAAAGACAAATCCTTCTTTTTTTGCATTATCTTCTTGTTCAAAATGATCTCTTATTGGTATGAATATTGCAGGTGTTCCATATGCATTAGCCTCATCTATAGTTGATTTTCCAGCAAGTGAGATTAGTAAATCTGCAGCAAAGATTAATTCATGTAAATTATTTACAAATCCTAAATTCCTAACATTTTCAAATTTTATGTTAGCTGCAGGTCCTGACACTAGAACTATTTCAACATCTTGATTGATTTTTGAGATAGCTTCTTGTGCTTTTTTGATAAGAAATATTCCTGCATCTGTTCCCCCTATAGAAATAACTATTGTTTTTTTATCAAATGAGAATTTTTTTCGTAATCCTTCTCTTGAATAGTTTGTATGTCTAACTATTTCTCCTACTCTTTTGATATTATTTTCATCATCTCCTTTCTCAGGAATTATTACTGTATCGCATTTTTTTATTATTTTCTGCATTGATTTGTTCATCTTTTTTTCAATAATTCCCGCTAATCCTTTTGTAAAATGAGTTTCTAGAACATCTGTAATTAACACTGTTGGAATTTTCATATCTTGTGCAACAGTTAATGATGCAAAATCTTCATCACTAATCACTAAACTTGAATTGTCTGTTTGCAAAATTTTTTCTGAAATATTTTTACAATCTTTATAGTATTGATAATAATTCCATAACCATTTTGCTGGACTCTTTAATGTACCATTTTTAACAATAAATGATGGTGGATTATACACATCTTGTACATTAAATTCTAAATTTTTTAGAATCTTTGCAGCTCCACTGCCTGTTACAAAATTTGTTGAAATATTTTTCAAATTATTTACAATTGCAATATCTCTAGTTACATGACCTAGTCCAATTGGACTAGAAAAGAAATCTAAACTATTCATGAATTTCTTATTTTTTTGTTAAATTTCTAGATTTTCTCCTTCTCAAAGTTTAAATGGATTTTAACTAGGTAGGTTTCTGGGCTCATAGTCCAGGTCGGTTATGACGTCGCCCTTACACGGCGAAGATCCGGGGTTCAAATCCCCGTGGGCCCACCTTACTGAGGGGTTATCTACTGCTAGGAGATCTCCTTAGACATGCCTCAAAAACTAGAAACCTTACTGGCCCATGCTGCAAATCTACCCTCAGGCCAGTCTGAATATGTACTGGGTTTTAAGGACTGAAAGGTTGATCGCGACTCTTCTGATCGTAACATCAAAAATTATGTTTTGGTGATGAACTTGTTTGCACAGTATCATCACCTAGGGATGCAAGTTTTGTTATTTTGCTATCAAAAATTATGTTTTGGTGATGAACTTGTTTGCACAGATCTGTTCCGGCGTAAATACTGGTTGCGATAATTTTATCAAAAATTATGTTTTGGTGATGAACTTGTTTGCACCTGTACCATATCTCGTTTCAGTCGTCACTGTCTGGATCAAAAATTATGTTTTGGTGATGAACTTGTTTGCACGCCATCTTAATGGCAAGCCTTTGGTTAATGTAACACGTGAGGATATCATAAAATTTTTGGATACCAAAAAGAAGACACTGCAAGAGGATCCTGATGAAAAATGGAAGACAACCAGGAATGGTTACCGCAACAGAATAGATGGTTTTTATCTATGGCTTGTGAACCGATACGAAAAAACCGATCCAGATGATTGGGAAATGCCGGCTATTGTGAGAACAATAAAACCAAAAAAGACAAAACGACTATCACCATACACACCATACTCTCTAACATAAGTTCGTCAACCATCCCCCCGTCGCATGTGCTTGATGATATCCAAATTGAATCTGGCAGTCCTGTAATATTTGGAAATCCTGCTCTTCAAATTATTCAGCGATGGCTGATATTGTGAGACCGACAGATTGCATTCTCCTTGTTTCCGTACTTCTTCTTCCTCAACTGCATTAAACTGCGGTGAGCCTTTTGGGAACCAGTCCAATACGACATCATGATTCTCATCAAGATATTTTTGCATCAGTCTTGATTTGCGTGCGGTGCCCTGTCTGCATAAGCTAAAATCTTGCCAAACTTTTTGTGTAATTCTTTGAGATAATCCAAAAAGCAGTACTGATCAAATCTGTCATACTGCCTGAATAGCTGTCTCCCATCATGAGCCAATGCCCCAAGGATGATCGTCTTTTGATGATATTACCATTTACCAGAATTACTGGACGCGTTCCTCTCTTTGCCCGCATCTTTTTTCTGAATATTGAATCTGCAGCAAGGATTGATTCATCCTGTGACAGTATGGCGAATCCTTTTGCTGTTTTCGAGGCTGTTTTTTCCTGAGATTTTTTTTAAACCAGAGTTTTTCCCGTGCAGTTGCAGAGCTTGCAAATCTTTTCTGTGCAACCCTTGATGCGTATCCCCAATTGCGAAGCAGCCTGTACGCATGAACCTCATGGTATCTTGCTCCTGATTTTTCATGAATGAGATTCATCACCTGTTTTGCGCTCCAACCGGAAGGATTCCCTGCGATCTGTCTTTCCATTGCGACTGGTCTGTCTTTTGGTATCTTTGGCGGTCTTCCTGTCCTTTGTCTGTCATGAAGACCGTCCATCCCATATTCTTCGAACCTGCCCGGCCACTTGTATGGCCAAGAACGCACATGCCCGAGATTCTTTGCAACATGCGAGGCAATCTGATTATCAAAGAAAACCTGCCTTGCCAGAAATAACCTCTCTTTTGTTTTGACATCTTTCTCGTTTTTGTATGCCTGAATCAGTTCTTGCTCATTCATGGCTTGATGTATGATGTTCTGATCCATATTCTGCTTGGCGTGATAAGTCAGATTAATAGATCATAGAATTTTGTTAGGAAGTATGGGTAGAGCTTGCCAGGTATAGTGAGGATAATGACAAAAACAGTGACGAGTGGGAAACAGAATCCTTTGATGTTTCAAGTTATTTAGATGATGAGTTTAAGATAAAGATAACAACACAGCAGAGCCGTTCTAATGAGGATGTCGGCATTGATTATATCAGGATAGTTGCTTGAATTACATCTGAAAATAACCCAAAGATGCTAACAGCCGCTCATGTAGTTAATATAGATGATGGTATTGGTATTCCATCAATACGTAATATGCTAAACCCAATTGTTAGTGAAGTTGGACGAGACATAGTTGAGACTTGGGCATAATGGTTTACAAAAATAAAGTCTAAAATAATTCAACAGCAAAGCATTCTCTTTACAATTCTTGGGTTCTCTGCACCAATCATGCAATTGTAATACGCTGCCAACTGATACACCAAAACGCAGATCAGCACAGATGATTTCACATTGCATAATCCCTTTACGGGAACTGTTCTGATGCCAAACGTGTCTTTGAATATCTCAAAGAGCGGTTCAATTGAAGTCTTTCTATCCGCATACAACTCCTGACCGATCGCAGAGTCGTAAAATTCCACAAGCTTGATCCTTTCCGGGGGCGTACGCGGGTATGTCTTATCGGAGTAACCAACCTCAGATGCTTTTTGCCGCACGAATCATGCAGTTTGGAATCATCGTATGCAGGATCTGCTAAAATATTTCGTATGATTCCTGAAAGTGATTTTATCAATGCATCAAACGTCCTGCCATCACGAATGTTTGCAGTACTGACACCGGCGGACAATGGAACAATCAACTTACCGGTGCTACAACTCATGTGCAGCTTATACCCGAATATCCAACCCTTTGATTTGGAGAATCCCCATCTTGCATCCGTATCAATTCCTGAAATTGGCAAACGATTATTCTTCATGTCGGATTTGTGCCATACAGGGCCATTTGCTTTTAGCATCGAACTGTCCACTGATGCAGACGTGTCATCAGCCATTCCTTCTGATACGAACAGGTTTCCCATCGTCCCGATGATGTCCCCAACGGGCAGGTTCTGAAATCGCCTGTCAATAGTACGTCTGTCTGGGATTTGAGTCAATCTGCAGACCTTGGACAATTTGTCATTGCTGCATTTGATTGATAAAAAATAATGAAGCGTGCTGTTACCTGGAATTCTCATCCAAGATTTTATGATGAATGATTGCACCATCAGAACAGTTGAACAGGCATACGGTCTGCCAGGTCTGAATATCTCCCCATGCAGAGACAATGTTCTGACCAGATACAAAACGCCGATAAGAAATGACTCTGATAGAATCTTGCCGGGGATTTTTACATTCATGCTGCAATGAAATGACATTGCAAGGATCCTTGGCTTTTTTCATTTGAATAGTTTGAGAAACTGATTAAAAATTAGGATTAGTTATGCCCAAGTCTCACATAGTTTATCCAGACTTTTCAGCAAAGCCCTCTCACAACTTTTTGGCTTGTATCGTCTAAGACCCAGCAGCATGATATCCTGGTGCATTGAAAATGTGTGTTTTTATTTTGGGTGCAAAAACAACGGAACATTCGTTTTCCTTAGAATCTGGCGCACGATATTCATCATGCGCTGGTATTTGTTCTTCATAAAATGGAACAATTAGAAATCATTCGTTGATCAAGATGATCTGTTTTGGTGAATCATCAGATAAAATCCTGATGGGTTCTATGTAGCCTCTAAAACCAATTGTTTTTATGCGTGATCCTGTAAAACCAATCACCAATAAACTCAATTCAATGAAACAGTTGTAGAATACATTATCTTATAAAGAAACTTATTCTAGATTTCAAAAATTCACCGTGCGGGAGTCACCCAGCCTGGTCAACGGTGTAAGGTTCAGATCCTTATCTTCTAGGAGTTCGTGGGTTCAAATCCCACTTCCCGCATCAATCTTAGTTTATTGATTCTAATTTTTTCTTGATATTTTTTAAAAGAAGATTGTTTACAATTTCTCCAGATGCCTTTCCTCTTAATTCTTTCATAGCTATCCCCATAAGCGGTCCTACAGATCTTTCTTTTTGGTTTTTAACCATATCTTGATTTTTTTCAACTATTTTTTCAATAATTTTATCTAAATCCGATTCATTTATGGTCTCAATTGAAGTATTTTTCATCGCATCTTCAGTTGTATGTGATTTTCCAGCCATAATATTTTCAAAAATCATTTCAATTGATTCTTTAGCAATTTTTCCTACTTCTAGCAGTTGAAATGATTTTAGGATCTCTTCATTTTTCAATAATTTAGAATTCAAACCACTTCGCTCTAAATTTGTAATTGAAGAACAAAGAATTGATGTAACAAATGTGGGATTAACTTTAGTTTTTTCAACTATTTTTTCAAATAGTTCAATATAACATGAATCAAAAATTTGTTCTGCAAGTTGAGGATTTAATTCATATTTTTTTTGTAACTCTAATAGTGATTCATCCCATGATTTTGGTATATTTTTTTCTGCAATGATTAATTCTTCATTTGTAATTATGATTGGTAGAATATCTG
This sequence comes from Candidatus Nitrosopumilus sp., assembly GCA_963422575.2. Classification (GTDB taxonomy): domain Archaea; phylum Thermoproteota; class Nitrososphaeria; order Nitrososphaerales; family Nitrosopumilaceae; genus Nitrosopumilus. Next base: position 624,296 of record CAXXKU010000001.1, read on the forward strand.
TCTCTGGATACATCCTTGCAGCACCAGGCCTGGGCCTAAGAAATTTTGTTTCACCTGCTTGAGTAGCTAATCGTGTATCTATTGGTATACCTTTATTTTTGATGTGCTCAATTCTCAAAATAATTTGTTTAATTATGATGTGTACTTTTTCTTCATCTGCTGCTAATATCAAAAAAGCGTCATTTTCATTAATTTTCAAAAATTGTATTAAATTTTTGATGTCACTTCCCTCTACTCCGTAATTAGGTAATTCATCTGAATGAAAAACACCGCCGATTCCAAAAAATCTTACTAGTTCTGCTACTTCTTTTCCTAATCTTATGCCTTCATACGGTGTATATCCAAACATTCCGGCCATGTTTTTGAATGATATTGCAAAAATTCTTTGATTTTTCTTTATTGCGTTTTGAATAATTTTTGATTTACATTTTGAAAATAGTTCTGTAATGTCTTTTCTATCTGTATTTTCACTATGTATCCAATTTTTTTCTTGTAATTTTTTTGAGATTTTTAATAATCCGTGTTGTCTTTTTGCTTCATATTCTACAACTTTTTCTAATTGATCTAATTGTTGCACTCCTTTTACTTCGATTATGACTCCTCCTTCTTTGATTGATACATTAACATCTTGTCTAATTGAACCTAAACCACGTTTTACTTTTTTTGTACTTCGCAAAATTCTTCCTAAAGCTAAGGCAATTTTTTTGATATGTTGTGAATCTACTTCAAATGGTTCTGTAGCAATTTCTACTAATGGAATTCCTAATCTTTCTAAACCAAATTTTCTAATTGAACCTTCATCTCCTAAATTTTTTGCAGCGTCTTCTTCAAGACAAATTGATTGAATGCCTATGTTGTTCGCGTCAACTTCAAAATTTCCACCTTGTGAAATTAACATAGTTCGTTGAAAACCTGTAGTATTTGAACCATCTACTACTGTTTTTCTCATTGGATATATTTCACTAAAAATTTCTGATTTCAATGATGAAGCAATAACTAATGCAATTTTTTTTGCATCGTCATCTAATTCATGCGGTGGTTCTTCATCTTGTTCCACTAGACAACTACTTTCAGAATTTGCATAATACAAAATAGATTTTGATTTTGATTTTTCAAATAATACCGCAGGATCGTATTCTCCTAATTCACTTTTTGCAGCTCTTAATTTTCTATGGAATTTTATTGAATACTCTTCTGTTTCAATTGGTTGACAGTTACAAAATAATTTCTTGTTAGTTTCTAACTGTTGATGGATTTCTAATCCCACTTTAACCCCTACATCATTTATTGAAAATTCAGACAATTCGCATCTCCTTAATCAGACAATTCTGAAGCAACATTTTGTAACATAATTTTCTTTATTTCTTCAGAATCTTGATAGTTTCCTATTGTCCACATTGCCTTTACTAGTGCTACTTCTGGAATCATGTTTTCTAGAGGAATTATGCCTAAATTCAACAAATCTCTCCCACTTTCATAGACAGTCATTCTTACTCGTCCATCAATACATTGTGACGCCATACCTAGAAAAACCCCTTTTTCGTTTGCTCTTTTGATTGATTCATACATAATCTTTCCAACATGTCCTAATCCTGTTCCTTCAAAAATTATTCCTTTGTAGCCTATATCAATAATTTGATCAAGTATTTTTGGATCATAACCTGGATGATATTTTACTAAAGCTACTTTTGTATTTAGATTAATGTTTGGCTGAAATTCCTTTGTAGTGTAGAATTCTTTAGAAATATTTTTTTGAATTTGTTTTTCTGTAATAATAAATGCTGGATTATCTCCTATTGTTTGAAAAGCGCCTCTTTTACTAGTATGGTTTTTTCTCACTCTAGTTCCAATATGACATGCAATTGTGTCGTCGTTTTCATCTTGATGCATGATGATGTAAACTCCTTTAGTTTTAGTTTCTGTAATGAATCTTGCTGCTCCAATTAGGTTTAGTGCTGCATCAGATGATGCTCTATCCGATGATCTTTGTGATCCAACAAGTACTATTGGAATTGAAAAACCTGCAAGTGCAAATGACAAAAATGATGAAGTATAGTGCATTGTATCTGTTCCATGTGCAACAATAATTCCCGCATATTCTGATTTTTCATATTCTTTGATTTTATTTGCTATCTCTAACCAATTTTCTGGTACAATATTTTCTGAATATTCTGAAATGAGTACCTTTGCATCGATATTTGCAATTTTTGGTAGTTCTGGAACTGAAGAGTTTAATTCTTGAGCAGTTAATACAGGAGTTACAGCTCCTGTTCTATAGTCTACTTTACTTGCAATTGTCCCTCCTGTTGATAATAACAAAATTTTTGGCAATCCTTTAGTTTTTGAAATTTTTTCGTTTACTTCGGAAATTTTTTCAACAACTTCATTTTTTTCAATATTTTCTATTTTTTCAATTTCTAATCCAATATTGTATCCACTCTTTAACTTTAAAACAATATGTTTGTCATCACTATGTTCATACCTTGGCATAATTATTCCTGTATGGGCAATATCTGTCAAAATCTTGACTGAATCTCCTATAATGACCTCATTTGTTTTGAGAAATTCTAATGATGCACCTGTGTATCCTGTATATTCTGACATTTACGAGAATTAGATTAGTTATTTTATTAAAACTACCTGTAGTAGGAAGCTACTAATTTTTCGCCCAACTTGAGATCTTTTTGTTCTCTAACTTTCTTTACTGCTTCTTCAAAATGTTTCATTTCCACTTTGGCATCTACGCTAGTTTTTTCAATATCTTTTACGTCTGGATTGTTATCTAAGAATTTGTGAATTACTAGTGAAACTGCAGTGTTTGCAATAGATGCTGTATCTGCACCACTAAGTCCATCTGTTATTTCGGCTAGCTTCTCGAAATCAACATGATTAGGATCACTTTCTTCAGTAATTGTTGGTATTTTTGCAGCATTAATTTCCAATATGCTTTTTCTACTATCTTTGTCAGGAAGTGGAATTTGAATAATTTTATCAAATCTTCCTGGTCTTAGTAATGCAGGATCAATCATATCTGCTCTATTTGTAGCAGCTAACACAACAACACCATGCATGTTTTCCATTCCATCTAATTCCGTAAGTAATTGACTGACAACTCTTTCACTAACGGCAGTTTCTCCTCCTGCTCCACGTATTGGTGCAATTGAATCTATTTCATCAAAGAATACAACACATGGTGAAGATTGACGTGCTCTTTTGAAAATTTCTCTTATGCCTCTTTCAGATTCTCCTACCCATTTTGATAAAAGTTCAGGGCCTCTTACTGAAACAAAATTTGCTTCACTTTCTGTAGCAACTGCTTTTGCAAGTAGTGTTTTTCCTGTACCACTTGGACCATGAAGTAAGATGCCTCTTGGCATACTATGTCCTAATTTATCGTAAAGACCTGGATATTTCATTGGCCATTCAACAGCTTCTTGTAGTTCTTGTTTGACATCTTTCAAACCTCCAACATCATCCCATTTTACATCTGGATTTTCAATGAAAACCTCTCTCATTCCTGATGGTGTTACTTCAATCAAAGCTTTTTGGAAATCTTCATGATTTACAACTAGTTTATCCAAAGTTTCAGGAGGTATTTTTTCTTCTTCTAGATTGAGTACAGGAAGTAACCTTCTCAAACATTTCATTGCAGCCTCTTTACATAGATATTCCAAATCTGCACCAACATATCCGTGACTAACTGATGATATTTTATCTACATTAACATCCTCTGATAATGGCATGTTTCTACTGTGAATAGCAAGTATGTCTTTTCTTCCTTTTTTATCCGGAACTTTAATCTCAATTTCTCTATCAAATCTTCCTGGTCTTCTTAATGCAGGATCAATTGCATTTGGTCTGTTTGTTGCAGAAATAACAATTACTTTACCTCTAGCTTCCAATCCATCCATTAATGATAACATTTGAGATACGACTCTTCTTTCAACCTCACCTGTAACCTCTTCTCTTTTTGGTGCAATTGAATCAATTTCATCTACAAAAATTATTGATGGAGCTTTTTCTCTAGCTTCTTTGAAAATTTCACGTAGTCTAGCTTCACTTTCCCCATAGAATTTACTCATAATTTCTGGACCTGAAATACTGATAAAGTGAGCATTACTTTCATTTGCAACTGCTTTTGCAAGTAAGGTCTTTCCAGTTCCTGGGGGGCCATAAAGTAAAACCCCTTTTGGTGCTTCAATTCCTAATTTTTCAAAAATTTCTGGATGTCTTAATGGAAGCTCAATCATTTCTCTAACTTTTTTAATTTCATTATGTATGCCGCCAATGTCTTCATAGGTGACTTGTGGAACTCCACGTAATGTTTCTCCTTTTTCTGCAATGTGGAAAACGGTTTTTTGTGTAACTAAAACTGCATCAGCTGCAGGTGTTACCCCTATAATTTGAAAAGTTAAACGTCCACCAAAGTATGGAACCATTACATTATCTCCTTTAATCAATGGAACACTTTCCAAAGCATCAGCAAGATATCTTTCATCAATTGGAGGGATTGCTTCTAGTGGTGCAACTACTATTTTTTCTGCAGCTACTGCCTTTATTTTTCTAACAGAAATTGTATCCCCAATTGCAATTCCTGAATTATTTCTACCAAGTCCGTCAATTCTGATGATTCCCTTTCCTTCATCAGATGGGTATAACGGAAGACATTTTGCAACAGTTCTCCTTTTTCCTTTAATTTCTATAACATCGCCAGTTGATGCATTAAGAGTATCCATAGAATCATAATCAATTCGTGCTACTCCTCTTCCTACGTCTCTTGTATATGCCTCAAGAACTTTGAGTGAAAGCGCATTCTGACTCATATAGAAAAGCGTTCTGTCTAATTTTTATATCTTTGTGGTAATTCTTTCAACTGGTCATTGCAATCACAAGCTTAAAATTCTCTTTTTGTAGGAAACGATCAACTTGGGTAAGAGACCATTAGTTAGAAGACGTGGCCGTGGAGGATTCCAGTTTAGATCTACATCTACTGGAAAAGTAGGTTCAAAGGCAAATTATCCTCGTTTTCCACTATCAGAACAACATGAAGGTGAAATTATTGATCTAGTACATGAACGTGGTAGAGAGGCACCATTGGCTAAAGTTAGATTTGAAGATGGTTCTGTCTCATTTGTTCCAGCAGTACTTGGAACTACAGTGGGTTCAACTTTACAATTTGGATTAAAATCAAAAATAGAAAAGGGAAATGTAATCAGTGTTCAAAATATCCCTGATGGAACAATCGTGTGTAACATCGAAAAACATTTTGGAGATGGTGGTGCAATTGTTAAATCTGCAGGTACTGATGCAACTGTATTCTCTCATGGTGATGAAGGTGTCACTGTTAAATTACCTTCAGGAAAATTTACTACTCTTAATCCAAAAAACAGAGCAATGATTGGAACTCTTGCTGGTGGAGGAGCTGGTGAAAGACCATTTATGAGCGCAGGTGGCAAATGGAGAAATTTCAAAGCAAAGGGAAAGAAATATCCAATTGTTAGAGGTGTTGCTCAAGCAGCTTATGTTCACCCACACGGTGGTGGTAGACATCAGCATGTTGGACAAAGCTCAACTGTTTCAAGAGATGCACCTCCTGGTGCAAAGGTAGGTAGTATTGCTGCCAGAAAGACTGGCAGAGCTAGAATTAAGGAAAGACGATAACACTTTACCTAAAACTGATTAATAGCTCTCTGAAATATACTTTGAATGTCAAATCAACGAATTAGGATTTTTGTAACTGGTAAAGTACAAGGAGTATTTTTTCGTCAGACGCTTAAAGTGACATCAAAGAAAAATAATATTTTTGGATGGGTTCGAAACCTCAAAGATGGTAGAGTTGAAGCTGTGTTAGAAGGAAACGAAGATAGAATTAGTAGAGTGATTGAATGGGCTCATGGTGGACCTGCTAATGCTAGAGTTGAAGATGTAGAAATACGAAATGAAAAGTTTACTGGTGAGTTCTCAAAATTTGATGTTTTGTATTAATGGATTTCCTCATATGCTGTTTTTAGTATTTGACTGAATTCTGAAATTTGTTGATCTTTTTTAATCTGCATTTTTTGTATTGGTTCTTTTCGATTTTTTTGAATTTTTATGATTACTCCTTCACTTTCAGGTTCTACATCTACAAACCATCTAAACGTCATTGATTTACAAAAAACTACCCTGTGCATTCTAACATCTTCTAGTACATTTTCTCCTAGTGAGAAACAAAATTCCCTAATTGAATCAAAGAGTGGTAACACTTGACTTGGAATTTGTTTCTTAAAGTCATCATAGTTTCTTTTATTTCCAAATGAAACCATGCCTTCCATAATTCTGCAAATTTGATTTTAATTATAAAGGTAGTAGATCTGTTGGTTCCAGTCTAGACGAATAGCCCCATTTCAAGGCATACAAGATCCGCCACGTTGACGAGGAAGCGTGGATGTTCCACCTTAGGATTGTTCCCTCCCGGACCTCATCCCTTTCAATGGTTCGGTCTTAGAAGTCATCCCTTCGGATAATTCTAGACCTGCAACCACCCGCCTCGGCGTGATTTCATTTCCGCACACCAAGTGGGAATTACCCATCTAGAGATTTACCCAACAGTTACTGATCTCTGCATATAGCCGGTTTCAGAAAAGGGTACGGCTGGCACCCTGATCCTACCTACTACCGTTTTCTTCTAAAGAAAGTATGTTATATTTGCATTAGGTTTGATTTTCTTTTAGTTTTAAAACCATACTGCAAACTGAGCACACATTACCTGTACATTCATTTCCACATTTTTCACAAATTGTTTTTTGTTTAGTGTTTGAATTTTTAACACTTTGAGATACTTTTAGAATTGATTGATACAAATTATTTTTAATTCCACTGTGTTGAGTTTCTAGCGAATTTAAAAATTCACGAATCTCTGTTCTTATTCCTTCATTCATGTGTGGACAAGGTTCTGATTGAAATGGTATGTTGTTTGTAAATGCATAAAACACTATTTCAGATTCGTATATTTCACAAAATGGCTTTATTTTTCTTAAAGAGTTTGCAGATGTATCGGGATCCATCCAACCAATTTTTGTTGTATCTCCTGATAGCATATTTATGACAAATGTTTGTAATGTATCATCTTGATTGTGACCTGTTGCAATTACATCTGCTCCTATGTCTTTTGCAGCATAATCAATTGCACGTCTTCTAAGTGTACCACAAATTGAACATGATGATGTTTTTTTATTTTCTCTTAATTCTAAGGCTTCATCTAATGTTAATTCAAAAAGATCTTTGTAAGCATAAACTTTGTGTTCTACATTTAATTCACCACAAAATTTTTCAACCATTTCTAATGCTTCATTTCTATATCCTGGAATTCCTTCATCTATTGTAATTGCTTTGATTCTAAAATTGTGAGTGAATGCCATTTTATGAATAATTTTTAATAACGCAAGAGAATCTTTTCCACCTGAAACTGCAACAGCTACTAATTCATTATGATGAATCATATTGTATTTTGAAATAGTTTTAGCAGTTTTTCTTACAATTGAATTTGAAAAGCATTGTGAACATAATTTTTCGCCTGAGTATTTTCTAGTATAGGCTGCTTGATTTTCACACCTATCACATGTCATGAGTTTGGGTATTTTTTTTCATTAATGATTCTTTAGGTATTTTCTATATTGTAAACCAGCCGGATTTAATATATGACAAAGCAATGTTTAGGCCAAATAATGCAAATGTGAATGCGTAAATTCCCCACATTACACCATTAACTCCTTTATCTGAAATTCTTTTATCAATAATTGTATGAATGAATTTTCCTCCATCTAGTATTGGTAAAGGAAGCATGTTGATTATTCCTATGAAAAATGAAATCATCCATAACCATAACAAGAACATTGAAACATTGTGATCCACGTTTGTCCAGTCTATGAAATTCATTACAGGATTGTATGGCATTGAATTATCTCTCATGATCCCAATTAATCCTCTTTCAGGATCATCTGGTGACGCCATTACTTCTAATCCAACTTCCAATACTTGACTATCTCTAAGTACAGAAACACTAGCTATTTCTCCTGGATTTAAGACGGGGAAATCAGCTGGACCATGAATCGGCACATCATTAATTTTAGTAATCACATCATTAGCAAGTAATCCTGCTTGTTCAGCACCTGAATTTTCCATAATTGACAGTATCAAAACCCCTGGTGATAATTCATAAAATGTCTTCAAGATAACTTCTCCAAATAATGGAATACTTTCTATAACCATTCCAAAAATTGGATTTGTTAACATAATTGCACCTAAAACAATTGCAAACAATACATTTGATGTGGCACCTGCACCAATCACTCTTAATTTTGAAATCTTTTTAGCTTTCTCAAATTCTTCCTCATCTGGTTCTACAAATCCTGCGAACAATGCAACAAATATTGCAAATCCACCCGTCTTGATTTTTATTTTTTCTAATGCAGCTACAATACCATGTGCTCCTTCATGCATAACTAATACAATTGGAATTGAAAGTAAAAAGTATGTAATAGCTGGTGCTGAAGTTAATGTAATACCTGGAATGAGTACTGTTAATTCTGCAAATCCAGATGGAGCAACAAAATAGTTTGATACATTATTTAATAAAAAGTAAAATGCAAATCCCATCATAATAAAACCTGCAATTACACTTGTATCTGCAAAAACCCTGATTCCTCTTTTTGTCCTTCCAAGTAATTTGATTAAAACATCATTGACACTTTTATTCTTGTATACAAGACTGTATGCCTTTAATTCAAAACCATATTTTTCTAATTTTAGGGCTTTAGCAATTACAATAATTGCTACCCATGCCATTAAGACATAGATTATAGCATTTTGAGTAATAAAATCAAGTTCCAAACTAATTATTAATTTTTTTAAAGTACGGACATTTATCGGTTACTATGAAACCTGTGATTATTATCTCAACATATCCTAATAAAAAATCAATTACAAAAATTGCAAAAGAATTTGTAAAAAGCAAAATTGTTGCATGTGTCAATATTTCACAAATTTCTTCAGTTTATTCTTGGAATGATAAAATTGAAAATACACATGAATATCTTGCAATATTTAAAACTACAGCAAAAAATAAAATTCTACTAAAAAAGAAAATTAAAGAAACTCATCCCTATGATGTCTCAGAAATAGTTGAAGTTGATGTTACCTCTATTAACAAATCCTATCTAAAATGGCTAATTGATTCTACAAACTAAGACTCTGCTGCATATCGTAACAATGAAACTATTCCACCTAGACCTGTAACCCTTAGACCGATATCTGTAGTTGAATCCACACTGTAAATTTTTACTCCTTTACTTTCACTATCATTTAGAAAATCTATCATTACTTGTTCATTATTTTCTTGAATTGCTTTATCTGAAAATACAAGTGATTCTACTGCTCCTATCTGATTTGCGCTAATGGTTTCTTCAAATCCCATTGTAAATTTTCGACTTTTTTTATTGGCAAGAAGCATAATCTCATCAATAATTGATGATACTTTTGCTAGTTTACTATCTGACATTATTTCTTGCATTGTGTTTGATTTTGTGAATGTGTAAATTCCATCTTCACCACCTGAATCTACTCCGTCAACAACCTGAATTTTGTATTTTTGTGATTTTTCAATAAAATTTGCAAATTTTTTCTTTATTTCACCTGGGCCAAAAATTACTAGTGAATCTCCTTTTTTGATTATGGTTGTTATTGCTCGTTGTACTTGATCAAAGAATTTTTCTATATTGAAATTTGTTTTGTATCTTTTTCCACCTGAACCTGAATACATATTTGGCATGAATTCTAGATGTGTTCCTCTTAATCTTGCAATACCGCAATCACTAGTATCAATTGCAACTAGTACAAATCCAATCTGATTGTTATTTGATTCTAAAAGGTTTTTTTCAATTGGTAACCATTTTTTCTTTGAAATTGTTATTCCATCATTAATCTTAAGAATAAACGAATGATGCGATCCATGCGGTACTGATTCATTACTTGATTCAGAAATTGTTCCGCCTACTCTTAATTTATCTAACACATCATCTAATGAAATTTTTTCTACAGTTAATGCAATTCTAACTTTAATTCTTTCTCCTTTATCTGGTCTTGAATAATCTTTATCTTGTTTTAATACCCTTGTTGTATCACCAATTACTTTATCACTTTCTTTAATTATGCGACGAAGATTCAACAGATCATCTGAATCTTCTGGTATAACTGAAATTGAATTCTCATCAATAATCTTTGTAATCATGATATTATTCTAGTATGCAAAAAGAAAAGAGTTTAGCTTGTAACTTCGTTAGTTTTCGTCTCTTCAGATTTTTTCTTTAGATAGCTTTCAACCCAATCTAAAGTGAGAACGCCTGATTCTGCTAGATTTGTGAGAGAATTTGCAGAAGCTTCTCCTGTTACTTTACCATTGTTTTTCCTTATCTGACGCCATTTTAGAGATGTGTTGCCACTTTTTGAATTATAAATTATTCCTAAAATATCTCTTGCATTTACAAATGTAATGTCACGAATTTTTTTTAACGTTACTTTATCAGCTGCTTCTACATAGATTGATCCTAAACTATCTTCTCTTTCTGCAAATACTTCAAAATCTTCCAAATAACTTCTTGGTGCATAAGATTTACACGTACTTGAAATGATAAATCTTCTAAAACTTTCTACTGAAGCTGGCGTATCAATTGTAACCATTTTGAATGATTGAACTATTGGCCATTTATCAAGCTTTTTGAAAGACTCAATAGGAATCCACTTAAAATGTGACTTGCGGGCAGTGATGACCATATCCCTTTGAATGATGATGAGGATCTTGAGTTCTGAGCCTGCCTTATGATTTTAATGGATGGTTTGTTTTTTTAAAATATGAAATTTCTTACTGAATATCTCACATTTCAAGTAAAGACTAGAAGATCTTTTGTTAATATCACTCCTGATATTAGAAAACTGGTTGTCAAAAGTAAAATCCAAGAAGGATTTTGTCTTGTAAATGCTATGCACATAACAGCTAGTGTTTTCATTAACGACAACGAGAGTGGTTTACACCATGATTATGAAAAATGGTTAGAAGCATTGGCACCGCATGAACCAATTGATCAATATGATCATAACAATACTGGTGAAGATAATGCAGATGCGCACTTAAAACGACAAATAATGGGACGAGAAGTAGTAGTTGCTATTACTAAAGGCGAATTAGATTTTGGCCCATGGGAACAAATCTTCTATGGTGAATTTGATGGTAAAAGACCAAAACGAGTTTTAGTTAAAATAATTGGAGAGTAATTTTCTCATCCAAAGTCTGCATCACGTTTTTGACTTTGTGATTCATTCTTTCTTGCAGCTGCTCTGAATTCTTCATCATGATTTTGAGGTCCATGTACGCATTTTACACATGCTATTTTGAATCCATCATCATCTTTTTCGTATGTTTCACATCCACAAAAACATGCCATGTACAATGTATTTTCTCAGATGATATATCTTTTGGGATATTATTTTACTTAATTTGATTTACAACATTCGCCGATTGGAATTTCATGATCATGTGGACATTTTCTTGGATGCTTTAGCATTGTACAAAGAGCATCTGTAAACTGTTTGTTCATATGATGTTCAATTCCACATACCATTTCTTCATCGATTTCTACTTTTAATGCACTATCCATGAGAACTTCTAACAATCTACTGTTTCTCATCATGCTTGCGCCTATTCTTTCACCATCTTCAGTAAGTTTTACTCCAGCTTTGTTGTAGTTTACAAGATTTTTGATGTTTAATTTTTTGAGCATTTGAACAACACTTGGTTGTCTAACATTCAGCATCTTGGCAATTGTGCTTATTTTTACATCCTCTCCCCTTTCTTTGATATGCCAAATTGCTTTTAGATACATCTCAACATGTTCTGCTTCTGCTGTTCCTACAAATAGAATTTCTTCATCGTTTAATGCGTCCATATCTTATACCTTCTTTGAATCTTTTAATAAATATTCAAAGTATTGACGTGCAAATCCAGCTAATCCTGTGTGATCTGCCCAAATTGCAACAATTTCTGAAGAACTCTCACTTGCTATTTCAGGACCTAGTAAAATCACAACGTATCTCTTATCTGATATTATGCCTCCTCCAAACAATCCTTTTTTGATTTTTACTGTGGCAACTCTTTTGATTGATTTGATTGCTTCTTTGTCTATTTTGTCTGATGTGAGTATCGTAATGTCTACCCCTTTATCATGTAGTGCTCTTAATTTTGGTAATGCCTGTTTAACTAATTCTTCCCCAGCTTCAGGTAATGCAATCATTACTTCATTTCTACAACTATCTACCATTTCCAAAATCTTTGCAGCTATGTTAATTCCTCCTGATAATACCCAGATGTCTGGTTTTTCACTGGTTCCACTTTTTTCATAGAGTGGAACTAATTCATTTAGAATTACATTTTGATTTTGTATAAAATCATTTTCCATTTTTTGTTTTGTGTTTTCTAACCCTGTTGATGGTGACTTTGCAAAATATTTTGTTGGTCTTGAATCATCTGATCCAATCCAACTTTTATCTTCTAACGTTCCTAGAACTTCATAAATTTTTGAATACGGAACTCCTGATTTTTGACTGAGATCTGATGCTGTTAGTTCTCCAGTTTTTAGTAAAGCTGAAAATGTTCTAATCTCATAACTTGTAAGACCAATTTTTTCTAATGCTTTTTTTGTTTTATCAGATATGCTCATGCGATCTAGTCGATCAGTTTTGGTATTTAAACCCCATACGAATACTTCCTAAATTCCCCACGGGGGCAAGTATGTAATGCATTATATACTATTTCTGAAAAATTTCAAATACAGTCATGGCATTAATTCAAATTTCTAATCAATCCACTAAAAATTTAGGTAAAAAATCCACTATACGATTTACTCAAAGCATTTGTCCTGACTGTAATATGATTCTGGATGCAGAAGTCTTTGAGAGAGGCAATCAGGTTTTCATGTCTAAGGTGTGCCCAACTCACGGTGAATGTGAGGAATTATACTTTGGTTCTTACGAACTCTATAAGAAATTCAGTACATATTGGATGGATGGAAAAGGTGCCCATGCTCCAAATGTAATGATTGACAAATGTTCTTGTCCAAACAACTGTGGATTATGTTCAAACCACTTGTCTCATAGTGGATTGGCAAACATGATTGTAACTAACAGATGTGATTTAACATGTTGGTATTGTTTCTTTTACGTAAAGAAAGGTCTTGAAGGTGCTTACATGTATGAACCCGATCATACTCAAATTAGAGGAATGATGAAAACACTCAGAGCAGAAAGACCAATTCCAGGAAATTCAATGCAGATTACTGGTGGTGAACCGATGCTTAGAGATGATATTTCCGATGTTATTAAAATAATGAAAGAAGAAGGTGTTGACCATATTCAGATGAACACCAATGGTATTAGACATGCAATGGATCCAGAATCTGCACGTGAAGTAAGACTTGCTGGATGTAACAATTTGTATCTATCTTTTGATGGTGTAACTGCAAGAACAAATCCAAAGAATCACTGGGAAATTCCATATGCACTTGACAGTTGTAGAAAAACTGGTACTTCTGTAGTTTTTGTTCCAACAGTAATCAAATCAATTAATGATCATGAATTAGGTGGAATTATCAGATATGCCCAAAAGAATATGGACGTAGTTCATGCAGTAAACTTCCAACCGGTATCTCTTACTGGAAGAATGGGTAAAACTGAACGTGAAAAATATAGAATTACAGTTCCAGATTGTATTCAACGAATTGAAGAACAAACAAACGGTGAAGTAACAATTGATGATTGGTTCCCGGTTCCAAGTTGTATGCCATTAACTAATGTAATTGAAGCATTTTCAAGTAAACCAAAATACGAATTATCAATCCACTTTGCTTGTGGTGCAGGAACATACATCTTTGAAGATTCAGAAACAAAGAAGTTTGTTCCATTAACCAAATTCTGTGACATTCAAGGGATGCTTGAATTATTTGAAGATAAATCTGAGGAAATTCGTTCTGGTAAAAACAAATACTTTACAATGCTTGAAGTTGTAAGAAAACTCAAAGGTTTTGTTGATACAAAGAAACAACCAGCAGGACTAGATCTTGCAAAGATGTTTGGCAATATCTTAATGAAGAGATCATTTGATTCTGTTGGTTCATGGCACGTCAAAGGATTATTCCTTGGAATGATGCACTTTCAAGACAAGTATAATGAAGATTTGGAAAGATTACAAAGATGTGATATTCACTATGTAACTCCAGATCTTAGAATTGTTCCATTTTGTGCATTTAATGTAATTCCAGAATGGTATAGAGACAGAATTCAAAAGAAATACTCTATCACCGTAGAAGAATGGGAACAACGTGAAGGTGTTAAATTAGAAGATGGTCTTTACAGAGGACTAATGAGACGTGGTGCAGGCGACGAACTTGCTGCTGGTTGTGCAAAGAGTCAGATGTTCCATGATGCAGCACAAGCTACAATGTAGTAGTAATTTTATTTAATTTTAAAATTTTTACAAAAGTTTGTTTGTTATTATTTTTTTAATAATTCTTTAGGATTACATACAAGATCTTTCCAAGAATGTTTGAGATTTTTTTTACAGTATTGACGTATTTTTTCATTATACATTACATTGCGATTTGAAAAGAAACCTATTGAAAACATAAATCCATTATACAATCCATATTTTTTTGCAATGGTAAAACCACGACCAATTCCGTAAAATGATGTATATCCTAGTGCTTTATAGGAAAATCCCATGTGGTAGAATTTTTTTTTGTTATAGTTTGTTCCAGTAGGTCTTTGAGTTTCTGTCATTATTGGGTATATTGATGACTTCATACCTTCAGCTTGAATTTCAAATAATGCATAAGTTTCATAACCATAATTTGATTGATATTTCCAATCTATCTGCTTCATTGCTTTTTTTGAAAAAATTCTCCCTGAACCCCTAGGTGATTGAGTTATCTCATTTTCTATCATTCCTGATGCTACATCCACTTGATCTTTTTCCATGTTTTTGATAATGTCTTCTACATAATTTTCTGGCAAAATATGATCTGCCCCTAAAATCATAAAATGAGAATTATTTCTATCAAAAGATTTCATTCCAAATGAAAATACAATACCTAATTTTCCATTTATGACCCAATTTTCATGTTCATATGGAAAATCAATAACTTTTGCACCACAAGCTTGTGAAATTTCTTTTGTTTTGTCATTAGAGTTATCATTAACAACTATTACTGAATTTGGTTTAATTGTCTGGTTATTGAGATATTCTAGAGTTTTTTTAATAATATTTTCTTCATTCCTTGCAGGAATTAATACATCATATTTTATCTCGTTCGTGTTCATGTTCCATTTTTTCTAATTCTTTTATCCATGTTTCCGTTTCTGATGTTTTGTTTGATTGTGATTCTAACATTAATCTTATTGATTTTATCAAATGAGTTTGTTTTCTAAAATTCATGTTAAAATCAGTTGATTGTTGTTTATTATGAAAAATACCTCCAATCATCATTAACATTGAGATTAATACAATCGAAAAAATTGGAATGTACAAGTATATTGGTATTACATCTTTTATTGTTGTTAATGAATATGAAATAATGATAAAATTGATCATTGATATTACTGGAAAAACTACTGCTTGCCCTAAACGTATTTTGTGATAAAGTTCTTTAATCATTATTTCTCCAGCTTAGCTCTTCTGAATTTGTGTATAAAACTATTATTTCTATTCTAGGCTCTTTGTTACTGATAGATTTCTTTTGGTATAGTTTTAATAAAGTTTGAATTGACTCAAACTAACTTGGATGAACAATTAACTCAAACCCCTTCTTCTCTTAGAACAGTAGAGTGGAAAAATAACAAAGTTATAATGATCGATCAAACCAAGTTACCAAATGAACTTATTTTTGTTGAATATGATGATTTTAATCAAGTAGCTGATGCAATTAGAACTCTTGTTGTTCGTGGTGCTCCTGCAATTGGAGTATCTGGTGCATTTGGTTTAGCTCTAGCAGTTTTACAAAGTAATGCAACTACAAAAGATGAGTTAATTTCAGATTTAGAAAAAGCTAAGCAAATTTTATTTGAAACAAGACCTACTGCTGTAAACCTGGGATGGGGATTAGAAAAAATAATGGATGTGGCAAAATCTGGAGATTCAGTTGAACAAATTAAAGAATTAGTTGTTTCTAAATCCAAACAAATGGCAAATGAAGATATTGAAATAAACAAAACCATGGGAAAAAATGGTTCTGTTCTTTTTGACAATGACGATACTATAATGACTCATTGTAATGCAGGGGCATTAGCTACTGTTGCATATGGAACTGCATTAGGTGTTATTCGTGCAACTAAGGAAAGTGGAAAAAATGTCAAAGTAATTGCTACTGAAACACGACCAATACAACAAGGGTCTAGATTAACTGCTTTTGAATTAAAACATGATGGATTTGATGTTAGTCTTATTCCTGATACTGCTGTGGGTTACTCTATGGCTAATAATCTTGTAAGCAAAGTTGTAGTTGGTGCTGACAGAATTGTAAAAACTGGTCACGTCTTTAATAAAATCGGAACATATCAGGTTGCTACTATGGCAAAACAGCACGGAATCCCGTTTTATGTTGCAGCACCATTATCTACTATTGATATGGATAGTAAAGCTGAAGATGTAATTATTGAGATGCGAAAAGGCTCTGAGGTTACAGGAATAGGTGATAGAAAAACTGCACCTGATGATATCAATGTGATAAATCCTGCATTTGATATGACTCCACCTGAACTCATTTCTGGTATTATTACCGAAAAAGGTGTTGCCCAGCCTCCGTATGAGGATTCTATCAAAAAATTATTTGAATATGCTTGAATCTTTTATTTCAGTGTAATTTTAGATTATCAAAAATTTTTATAATTTTTAATTACGTTGTAAACAATTTTGAATTTTGTTTTATATGTAAAATATTTTCTTAAAACCCTCCATGTTAAATTATTTTCAGTCATCCTCACAAAACCTTTTCTATTTCCATGCTGAATTTCTTTATTTATCACTTCTTTAACCTGTTTTAAAAATTTCCAATTAATTGTATCTATAGTTTGATTTTTGATTTTAAGATTGGAAGGAAGTTTAGATAATATGGATTCTAAAATTATAACAACAGAATCATCAAGAATATGCCAAATTTCTTTTGCAGGGCAATTATCACAAATTATTTCAATTTTTGTATCTGCTAATTTATCCGAATTTAAATTTCTTACTTTAACATATTTTTCATTGTTTCGTAAATTAAAGAGATTTTTATTTTCAGTATTTCCAAAATCATCCTTTTCAAAATTTACAATACAACAAGGTGGAACACTGCCACCTGTATTGATTACAGAAGTATGCCATAACCAATCACATCCTTCAGGAAAATAATATTTTTTAGATTTCTTGGTTTTAAGTCATTATGGTTCTGTTGTCTAGATTTGCTAGTATGATTTTGATCACTTGATGTTGGTATCATTAAATTTGACTCAAGAATTTGTTTAGGATTGAGAGGACGACAATAATTCTGAGCTGATGACCAATCATCATATACGTTATTCTCTACATATGGTCTTCGAAATCGTATTGTTACACCTAATTTCCTTGCTATGGATATAGCTTTTAACAATTCATGTTCATTGTGTTTGAAAACAAGGAATGCCCATACTAATTCTATTTTGTTTTTTGATCTTTTTTTAGCTTCAGAAAGTCATTTCATATTTTTAAAATCCTGCTTCTCTCGCATTGTTGCAGAATTTACAAGTCTCTTCTGAGCTTCCCTTGGAGCACATCCCCACCTGTGAAGCGGCCCGTACACGTGGACCTCGTGATATTTTGTTCCCGTTTTCTCATAAATCAGGCCCATCACCTGTTTTGCACTCCGGCCTGACGGTCCTTCTGCAATCTGTTTCTCCATTATGGCTAGTTTTTTCCTTGGTATCTTTGGCGGCCTTCCAGTCCTTTGTCTGTCATGCATGCCATCTGCTCCGTATTCTTTGAATCTGTCCAACCACTTGTATGCCCAGGAGCGCACATGTCCGAGACTCTTTGCAACATGCGAGGCAGTCTGGTCATCAAACAAGACCTGCCTTGCCAGAAGCAGTCTTTCCTTGACCCTGACATCCTTTTCGTCTTTGCAGGCCTGAATCAATTCCTGTTCATTCATGGTCTGATGCGGATGACTGATCCATATTCTGTTTGGCCTGATAGACTGGATCAACTGATCATAAAATTTTGTTAGAGAGTATAGCACGATAGATACCCACAAAGTTAACTGTTGTGAGACGATAGATAAACGGCTTAGTAACACGAAACTAAAAAGACACATACACGCAAACTAATTGAGACTTGGGCATAACTAATCCTAATTTTTAATCAATTTCCCAAACTATTCAAATGAAAAAAGCTAAGGATCCTTGCAATATTATTTCATTGCAGCATGAACGTAAAAATCCCCGGCAAGATTCTGTCAGAGTCATTCTCATTGGCGTTTTGTATTTGGTTAGAACATCATCTATGCATGGGGAGATATTCAGACCTGGCAGACCGTATGCCTGTTCAACTGTTCTGATGGTGCAATTATTCATCATAAAATCTTGGATGAGAATTCCAGGCAACAGCACACTTCATTATTTTTTATCAGTCAAATGCAACGATGACAAATTGTCCAAGGTCTGCAGATTGACTCGAATCCCAGACAGCCGTACTATTGGCAGGCGATTTCAGAGCCTGCCCGTTGGAGACATCATCGGGACGATGGGAAACCTGTTCGTATCAGAAGAAATGGCTGATGACACGTCTGCATCAGTGGACAGTTCCCTGCTAAAAGCAAATGATCCTGCATGGCACAAATCCGACATGAAGAATAATCGTTTGCCAATTTCAGGAATTGATACGGATGCAAGATGGGGATAATCCTCCAAATCAAAGGGTCGGATATTCGGGCATGAACTGCACATGAGTTGCAGCGCCGGCAAGTTGATTGCTCCGTTGCCCGCCGGTGTCAGTACTGCAAACATTATGATGGCAGGACGTTTGATGCATTGATAGAATCACTTTCAGGAATCATACGAAATATTTTAGCAGATCCTGCATACGATGATTCCAAACTGCATGATTCGTGCGGCAAAAAGCATCCGGGGTTGTCACTCCGATAAGGCAATACCGCGTACGCCCCCGGAAAGGATCAAGCTTGTGGAATTTTACGACTCTGCGATCGGTCAGGAGTTGCATGCGGATAGAAAGACCTCAATTGAACCGCTCTTTGAGACATTCAAAGACGCGCTTGGCATCAGAGCAGTTCCCGTAAGGGGATCATGCAATGTGAAATCATCTGTGCTGATCTGCGTTTTGGCGTATCAGTTGGCAGCGCATTACAATTGCATGATTGGTGCAGAGAATCATCCAAGAATTGTAAATAGAATGCTTTGCTGTTGAATGATTTTAGACTTTATTTTTGTAAACCATTATGCCCAAGTCTCATGTATTTACGCACAAAATCTAAATAATCTGATGATAATATTTCAGAATATGAGCAAGTTATCAAAGAACAGCTTGCCCAATACTGCATTATGTCCCATCATCTTTCTGCTATTTCCTGAAATTAAATCCCAAACAAATTCAAAGAATTCTTTTATCATGAAGCATAGATTCTCTGACGATCAGCTTTAGGTTTGGGATGGAACTCTGACATTTCCTCTCTTCTGCTTGAGATCAAAGTAATGTATTAATTGAGATTTGTTTTTTCGGTATCTGTATTTGAATAATTGAAAAATTCTATAAGTGATAACTTCCAAACTATAACATGATGAGTGAACAACCTCCAGACTCTAGGGATTCGGACGAACTTTGTCCCATGTGTCAACGACCAAAAAACAAACACACTCCTAAAGAAATGCTTGCATGCTCACGAAAACTACAAGAATTTAATAAAAATCCAAAAGGCGGGGCAGAAATCGTCTGATTTTTTTCTATTTCACATATTTTTTTATGCCTGCCTCGTCCACAATCCCTCTTAAAGTTCTGCTGTGACATATACAACTACAAAATCTGTAAAAATCCCCGTCATGTTCTTCTGTACAATCCGAACAACCTTTTTCTTCAGCCATTTTTGCCTTGTACGCATTTGTGGTTTTTTTATTTTTTTATTTTGATAAAATTTAGTGCCAGCCAATGTGTGCTAACTGTCTTTATCTTGACTCGATGAAGATCACGTTTACGAGATCATTGTTGCTTCGTTTGGTAACCGTATCTCTGCTTGCATTGTGACAGTTTTGCAAATGTGCCTTTCTTGTCTTGATTCCGTAATCTCTGCACAATCTGCAAAAATAGGTTACCTGTCTCTGCGCTTTTGGTTTTGCCTGATTCTCGTGTTCTGCTACTAGAGTTTGCATGAAACAATTCACAACATTCTGGTATTTGAATATTGTCATGTATATGACAATAATGTCATTTATTGATGATATATGCAAAATATTTATATTTTGTAATGTTCATTACATTAATTTAGTGATTAAAAGATGTTAGATGACCACTGACAAAAGGTTTCGAAGATTATCAAGCCCCTTTTTCAATGGGAGATGTCTTTGAAGTTCCAGAAGGACGTAATGTCCAAACGATTGGGCCATACTATTATGGTTACCAAATGACCGTGGGCTCTGACGGAAAACCCGTTGTAAAAGAATGGGGAAATGCACTACCCACGACGGCAATTGAGAATTCTGATGTACGTGACGTAATAGTGGATGAGACTCAATAAAAAACATATTCTAAAACTGGTTGCCGAAATGCTAGGAATTGAAAAGTCCGACATTCAAGTCAATGTGACAGAAGGAACAGTCTCAATTTCTACGGAACACGGAGAAAGAAAGTACGGAACAAAGATTCCGCTAAAGCACAAAATTGATCAAGACTCTGCAAAAGCAAAATATCTAAACGGGGTATTGGAACTGATGTTTTCTCTTGCCGAAGAAAGACCAAAAGGCAAGCTAGTGCCGGTGGAATAGATTAACGAGGTAACAAAGAAGATGAAAAATCCATCAACAAAACAAATTAGAAGTTCTGTCAAATCTTCCATTGAAAAGATTCCTTCATGTTCAGAAGAGGTTCTTTCTAAATGGAAGTTCGGAAGAAGAAATTTCCCCTGAGGTGATAAAAATGCCCGACACATTATGTAGATCATGTGGTGGACAACTAGACACTCATCTGCGTTGTCTTCGTTGTAGAGATCCAATTGAACTAGTTTGCACCAAATGTCTACTACCAACCGAAGTTAGATTCCACAGTCAATGTATTCCCAACGAGGGGATTCTGTGTTGTACAGTAGCTGCTCTTGCATAGCACAAAGAACACGTAATTTCTTGATGTGAGGGCACCTTCCCCCACATTTTCATTCTCCACAGAATGAAAATTTTTGGAGATGTAAAATGAAATCTCAACCAAAACTAGATTGTAGCGTAACTCTTTTAGCTTGGTACATGCCAACATGACTCATGCCAGCTAACAAATCATGGAAACAATACAATGAATCCCTCATTAGCAGAGGAACTTGCCTGATAGACGTATCTTTTTTGAAAAAACAAAAACAGGAATTGGAAAAAACGAGCAGAAATAAAATCGGCGCCCCATACAGATGCACAGACTCACAAATTGGTCTTCTTACGGGACTGCATATCGGGTTTGGTACTGCCTGCAGAACGGTTCAGGGAGCATGTAGGGGACCCTCTGATGTCGTGAAGATCCCCGAGATTCATTTCACGCAAGCCAGAAGAAGGATACTACGGCTGCGGCCGGAAATCGGCAATCCGAATCTGGAAGATGCTGTTGATTTGGCCTTTGACTCTTCGGGACTGTCCGTCACAAACAACGGGACCTGTCTGGAGCGCAAATGGAAGAGGCAGGGACGCGAATATGTCAAACTGCGCGTATCATCTGATCTAAAATCAGAAAAGATCGTATCCTACAAGATACGCACGGGAACGGCTCTGATACGAAACGGTTTGTTCCTTGTTTGAGTATGCAAAGAGACACTGCACCGTGATAAAATCCGCTCATGCAGACAGGGCACATGACGATCAAAATAATTTCGAGTGTTGCGAGACAAGCAAGGCAGTTCCTGCAATCAGAATAAGGAAAAATGCCGTGCCGCACATAACAAGGTCCAAACTGAGAAGAAAAGGGATTTTGCATGTCGGCAAACACGGTTTTGATGAATGGAAGGGGCTCAAGGATGCGGGAAAAAGATGGATGGTTGAGGTTGCGTATTCTGCGCTAAAGCGAGTGCTAGGCGAGAAGCTGCGCTCCGAGAGGTTTGATGCGCAATGCGTGGAGGCAGGATTCAAAGCGCTGCCTTAATTTTTTCCCCGATGGGGGCGGTTTAGCTCTTATGCGCAATGCGTGGAGGCAGGATTCAAAGCGCTGCTGTACGGCAAGTTTTTGGATGCGTGATTGAGTTTCATGATTTGGTATGTGGAAGATGAAATGAGAATGCCACGTTAATTGTTTGGAATTAAGCTACAAACTATTCCAAGACTAGAAATAATCATTTTTGCATAATGCAAACATGTCTTGTCGTGGAATATGTTTCAGATACAAAGCACTAAAAAAATTTGGCAAGACAAGATACGAATCTGGACAGAAACGTTGCTCTTCATGTGAGATTTTTTTAGACTGGGATGGAACCAATTGCCCTTGTTGCGGAATGGCATTACGAACAAAGCCTAGAGGAACTCAAGGACGACAGAGATTGCTACTAGTGCAGCAAGAAAAAAAGAAAATAAATTAAAAATATATGATCCCTAGTTTTTTTGAAAAGAAATTCCTTAGTTTGGATTTTAGTGTATTTTTAGGCACAATTTCCATAGGAATCTCTCTTTTCTTGGCATCTTTTCTGTCTTGCTTTTCGAGAATTTTGTCAATCTCATCATCAGTTAGCGCAGACTCTCTTCTTGGTTTCTTTTTAGAGGATTGAAGAGATATTATTTTCTCATTAAGCTTTTTTGTTTGAGTTTCCAAATATTTTACATCTGTGTTGTATAATTTTTTTCCATTTAGGAGTGAGTTTAAAATAAACTCATTTCTCCCTGTGTCTCCTCTGCCTGAATCGATCAGGTCTTGCACTTGTCGTATTTTATCTGAATCCATTTTGTACTATTGCGTATAGTATAATTTAGAAATTTCTAATTGTTGCGTAACAGCAGATTTTGAAATTTCATTTCTCGAGTTTTGAAATACAAAATACAAACAACAAGACCCATAAAAAATCACTTTGCTGTAGGAGTTTTTTATTTGTAGATAAAATCATAGCAATATCACAGGGTAGATGTTTTCAGAGATACATTGATTCCCAGCATTGTTTGTGGTATATTTTCTTGGAACGTTTTGTCCTCTGAGTGTGAACTGCATTTCCAATATTAAACGATTTACCGCACTTTGCACAAGTATGGTTTCTGTATTTTCTCTGATGAGAATAGTCTAGAATCACAAAGTCACGGTTGGCCATTGAAGAACAATCAGAATGCCTATTATATGAAACATTGTCAAAATAGTATCTTTTCATGTCAACAGTAAACATATTCAATATTTTTATCACATACGCTATCTTTTGAAACCATGTATTACTTGTATATTGATGAAAGTGGAGATGCAGGAGATCATCTAGACAAACACAACAAAATCATAGAAGGAAGTTCTAAATTTTTCACTTTAGCCGGGATCATAGTAGATAATACATTAAAAGCAAAACTTGATGATGAGATTAATTCCACACGTGACAGGTATTTTTCAAGTATAAGATTGCCTGAAAATTTCAAGATTAATTATCCAACTCATCCTAAAACCCTCCAATACATCATGATGCATGCCAGATATGCAAACCCCAAATAATTCTCACAGTTCTTTTCGTATCCTACTGCCGTCCTGTGAAACCCGCACTTGAGCCATGCAAGGAACCGCTCCGCGACAAATCTTGTCTTGCCATGATGCTTTTGATTCCTGTTTTGTGCGATTTCCTTTGAGTTCCTTTTGTACGGGATGCAACAGTCAATTCCATGACATCTCAGATAGTATCTGATGTATTTTGCATCATAACCCTTACCGGCATATGCAGAAGCAATCGCACGTCCCAAATCATCACCTGCCAGTTCTGAAATGTCTTCCAACACGTCAATGAACTTTGTACTGTCATGCTCATTCGCAGAACTGGTCCTATATGAGATCGGCAGTCCCGTCTTATCCACTGCGACATGAATCTTCGTGCCTGGAATCTTCTTGAATCAGTCATATCCTGTTTCATTGCCCCCTTTTTGGCAGCAATTGTTGATGAACCAATTGAAATTTTTTGCAGGTCAATCCTTCCTTCCTTCCTTGCCTGTGTGCGGATTTGATCAGTCTTGGCACGATCTTCTTCCAGATGCCTTTTTGCCGCAGTTCCCAAAACCACAGATGTGCGGCGGGTTTTGGGCCGCACTTGTCTGGCATGTCTGCCCATCTGCATCCGGTAGCTAACGCAAACAAAACTCCATTGGTTGTCGTCCTATCATCATATCTCGGACATCCTGTTTTGGCAGGTTCTGGTGATTGCGGTGAAATGGTACTCCATTGAGCATCTGAGATTTCTTTATGAATCATGAAAAATGCTTCAACAATGCTGTTCTTTGATCTGTATTGTCATGAATGATTTACTAGATGATCTGTTTTAGGATAAGTTACCTGTACAAAAAGGTCCAAGTCAGTTCCAGCTGGAATTGACTGTAGTGGATTCAGCTGCACTGCCGCATCATACTATACAAAAAGAATCCAATTGCGCAGAAACTTGCTAAAAGTTGCAGTCTGCGCCGACATGAATTCCCAGATAACCTGCAATGATGTATCATGTACTTCCTAACAAAACTTTATGATCTATTAATCTAATTTATCACACCAAATAGAATATGGATCAGAACATCATACATCAAGCCATGAATGAGCAAGAATTGATTCAAGCATACAAAAACGAGAAAGATGTCAAAACAAAAGAGAGGTTATTCCTGATAAAGCAAGTTTTCTTTGATAATCAGATTGCCTCGCATGTTGCAAAGAATCTCGGGCATGTGCGTTCTTGGCCATACAAGTGGCTGGGCAGGTTCAAAGAATATGGGATGGATGGTCTTCATGACAGACAAAGAACAGGAAGACCGCCAAAGATACCAAAAGACAGACTAGTCGCAATAGAAAGACAGATTGCAGGGAATCCTGCAGGTTGGAGCGCAAAGCAGGTGATGAATCTCATTTATGAAAAATCAGGAGTAAGATACCATGAGGTTCATGTGTACAGGCTGCTTCACAGTTGGGGATACGCATCAAAGGTTGCACAGAAAAGATTCGTAAACTCTGCAACTGCACGGGAAAAACTCTGGTTTAAAAAAAATCTCAGGAAAAAATAGCCTCAAAAATGGCAAAAGGATTCACCATACTGTCACAGGATGAATCAATCTTTACTGCAGATTCAATATTCAGAAAAAAGATGTGGGTAAAGAAAAGAACGCGCCCAGTAATTCTGGTAAATGGGAATCATCAAAAGACGATCATCTTTGGGGCATTGGCTCATGATGGCAGACAGCTATTCAGGCAGTATGACAGATTTGATCAGTACTGCTTTTTGGATTATCCCAAGGAATTACGCAAAAAGTTTGGCAAGATTTTAGTGTATGCAGACAGGGCACCGCAGCACAGATCAAGACTGATGCAAAAATATCTTGATGAGAATCATGATGTCGTATTGGACTGGTTCCCAAAGGGTTCGCCGCAGTTTAACGCAGTTGAAGAAGTATGGAAACAGGGAAAATACGATTTGTCGGTCTCACAATATCGGCCATCGCTGAATAATCTGAAGAGCAGGATTTCCAAATATTACAGGACTGCCAGATTCAATTTGGATATCATCAAGTACATGCAACGAGGGGACGGTTGACGAACTTATGTTAGAGAGTATGGCATGCAGTATGACAATCCTGACTTTCTGCCATTGCTGGGAAAGACCAGCAAAACCGTTCCATCTGGCATTGTGTCAGGTAACACGGGTTTTGATGATGGGAACAGCCATGATTCATGTTCATACACATGTGAAAAAATAATAAAAGTGTAGGGTTTATTGTACAATAAGTTTCTTTATTATACTATGAAACAACTACATGCAATTAACCAAGTGATAAAATGGAATTCAGAGAAGTGTATTGTAAAAATTGTAAAAAAGTATTGGGACGTTATAATATTAAATTTTACAGTGATGAAAAAATTGAAGAATTATTCAAGACGACACATTCAACTCATGTAAGAAATGGGCATCAGGTAAATATTAGAAAATTTGTAAAAAATTAATTCTCTTGAATTTTTTTAACAGCTTCAGAAAGATTTGAAATTCTATGTATTTGATTATTAGAAATATGTTGATTCCAAGGTTGTGAATACAAAAGTACTTTTTTGTCATGTTGAAGAAATTTTAATGCATTTAATGGTGAATCATCAATGAACACATCATAATCTAAATCAGCTTTCATTGGTCCATCAATTACAGATACATAATTATCATAAGAGATATCATAATGATTTAACCAATTTTTGACAAAAGAATTAGTTGAACGTTCTCTAGCAGTAACAATATCTACTTGACCAAAAGTTGAAAGATTTTTTGTAATATATGATAAATTCTCCTCTGTAGGAGAAATAGAATTCCAATTTTTCCAACAAGAACTCAATTCAGTATAAAAATCATATCGATCAATTTGAAATTTTTTCCAAAAATCCCAATCAGTTATTTCATGTTTAGATATTTTTGACCTAATTTCATTACTGTAATTCAACCAAGATTGTATGACATCAGCAAGTACACCATCAACATCTAATGCAATTTTCATTATCTATCAACTAATTACTAGATTTTTGAAATTCATGTAGAAGATTTTTTTGATCTTTATTGAGTTTTTTAGGAACATTTACTACAATTCTAACATATTGGTCTCCCTTGCCTCTGGAATTAATATGAGGAACGCCTTTTCCTTTTAATTTAATGATAGTATTGGGTTGGCTACCAGAATCAATTTTGATCTTTTCTTTTCCTTCTAAAGTTGGAACAACAATATCGCAACCTAATGCAGCATCAACCATTGAAATATCTTGATCATAGAAAATATCCTTACCATCTCTATTAAATCGAATATGAGGTTGTACCCTAACTCTAACAATTAGATCACCATTAATACCATCAGGAATTTCATTTCCTTCTTCAGGAACAGTGTAATCACCTGAATCAACACCAGGAGGAATTTCAAAAGTAACTGTTTTAGTACCTTTTTTCTTTCCTTGACCTTTACATTCACTACAAGGAGTTTCTATCATAGAGCCCTGTCCTCTACAAGTAGGACATGGTGCTGCAGTTACAAAGGAAGCAAATCCCATGTTACGACTTTGCCTTACTTGTCCTTGACCATTACATGTTTCACATGTTTTTTTGTTAGTACCAGGTTTACAACCAGAACCACTACAAATATCACAGTGAATTTGTTTTTGTAAATCAATCTCCATTTTTTTCCCGTGAAGAACATCTTCTAATGTTACTGAAGTTTGATAAAGAATATCAGAACCACGTTGTTGTTGATTAAAACCAAATCCTCCTCCACGACCAAATATGGATTCAAAGATAGAATCAAATCCTCCTCCTTGAGCTCCTTGAAAAATATCATCATTAGAATATCTACCATCAACACCAGCATGACCGTGTTGATCATAGACCTGTTTTTTTTCAGAATCTGAAAGAACTGCATAAGCTTCAGAAATTTCTTTAAAATGTTCTTGTGCATCTGAAGATTTGTTACGATCAGGATGAAATTTTAGTGCTAATTTTCGATATTGTTGTTTAATTTCATCTGGTGAAGAGGTTTTAGAAACTCCTAAAACTTCATAATAATCACGTTTTGCAGCCATGAATCATTCCTTTATCATAATTACAGTATAAATGATTGAATCTAGAAAATTAGTTAGTTTTTGTTTCATCATTTGAGGATGAATCAGGCGGTTGTCCATCAGCACCTTGTTGTCCATCAGCACCTTGTTGTCCATCAGCACCTTGTTGTCCATCAGCACCTTGTTGTCCATCAGCACCTTGTTGTCCATCAGCACCAGGTGGTGGAGGAACATTCTTGTAAAG
This sequence comes from Candidatus Nitrosopumilus sp., assembly GCA_963422575.2. Classification (GTDB taxonomy): domain Archaea; phylum Thermoproteota; class Nitrososphaeria; order Nitrososphaerales; family Nitrosopumilaceae; genus Nitrosopumilus. The sequence continues at coordinate 652,555 of CAXXKU010000001.1, forward strand.
TTCTGTGGTTACTTCACTAACAAGAGATTGTAGTGTTTCAAGCTTAGGTTTTAATTCTTCAGGTTCTTTATCTAAAACTTCTTTGACTTCTTTTACAGCATCAGTAATTTTAATTCCTTGTTCTTGAGAAATTTTATCTTTAAGATCATGATTAACTAATTTTTCTGTAGTGTAAATGTAACTTTCTGCCTCATTCTTTAGATCAATTTTTTCTTTCTTCTTTTTATCTTCATCAGAAAACTTTTCTGCATCTTCTTTTAATTTTTCAATTTCTTCTTTAGATAATTTTGATGTAGATTCAATAGTAATTTTTGCTTCTTTTTGCGTTCCAAGATCTTTGGCAGTTACATTAATTATTCCGTTAGCATCAATATCGAATTTTACTTCAATTTGAGGAATACCTCGAGGAGCTGGTGGCAAATCAGTAAGATTGAAACTTCCTAATGAAACATTATCAGTTGCCATCGGTCTTTCACCTTGAACAACATGAATGGTTACAGCTGTTTGGTTATCAGCTGCAGTTGTGAAAACTTTGCTTTTGGAAGTTGGAATAGTAGTGTTTCTTTCAATTAATGGTTCTCTAACTCCTCCTAAAGTTTCAATTCCTAATGTCAAAGGAGTAACATCAAGTAAAACTATATCACTAGTAACATCTCCAGCAATAATTCCTGCCTGTATTGCTGCCCCCATGGACACAGCCTCCATTGGATCAACACCAGATTCAGATTCTTTACCAACAACTTCACTAACAAATTTTTTGACTAGAGGAATTCTTGTTGGACCACCAACCATAACAATTTTAGTAATATCAGATGCAGAAAGCTTTGCATCTTCTAATGCTTTTAGAATAGAAGGTTTACAACGGTCAACAATTGGTCCAATCAATTCATCTAACTTAGCACGAGTAAGTCTTAATTCAAGATTTTTAGCTCCGCTTGATGCATCATGTGCAATAAACGGTAAGTTAACATCAGTTTCCATAACAGTAGATAATTCAATTTTAGATTTTTCTGCAGCTTCTCTAATTCTTGTCATTGCAGTAGTATCTTGTGAAAGATCAATTCCCTCTTTCTTTTTAAATTCATCAGCAATGTAATCAATTATAACTTTATCCATGTCAGTACCACCCAATTGAGTATCTCCAGATGTGCTCATTACTTCGAAGACACCACCACCCATTTCCATTACAGTGACATCTAGTGTACCACCACCAAAATCAAATACAAGAATTTTCATGTCTTCTTTTGCTTTGTCTAATCCAAATGCTAATGATGCTGCTGTAGGTTCATTGATGATTCTAACAACATCGAGACCAGCAATTGTTCCAGCATCTTTAGTTGCTTGACGTTGATTATCATCAAAATAAGCAGGAACTGTAATTACTGCTTTTTCTACAGGTTCACCAACAAATGCTTCAGCATCTTTTTTGATTTTTTGTAGAATAAATGCAGAAATTTGTTGAGGTTTGTATTCTTTATCTAAAATTTTAAAAGTATAATCAGAACCCATTTTTCTTTTAGCAGCGACAATAGTATTATCAGGATTTGTTACAGCTTGTCTTCGTGCAGGCTCACCTACTAAAAGCTCACCTTCTTTAGAAAATGCTACAACTGATGGAAATGCTTTTCCACCCACAGTAGCTCCTTCAGCTGCAGGAATAATGGTTGGTTTACCACCCATAACCACAGAAGCTGCAGAGTTACTTGTTCCTAAATCAATCCCAATTACTTTAGCCATATTTTATCATCATCCTTTTTTTGAAATTTCTACTAGTGTTGGTCTTACTACCCTCTCATGAGAAATATATCCTTTCCTGATCTCTTTTGTAATTGTATTATCATCCAAATTAGAGTCAGAAATAATCGATATTGCTTCATGGAAATTCGGATCAAAAATTTCACCTAGTGCATCAATTGGAATTACATTATATTTTTTCAATAATGAATCCATATTTTTCAAAATAGAATCTAAGCCATCTGTATTAATTTGATTTTCAGAAAAAACATCTTTTGCTCTTGTAAAATCATCATATATTTTTAAAAAATCTAATACAAATTCATCAATTTTAGAATTAACGCCATGTTCTATATCAGATTGTGTTTTTCTGTTAAGATTTTGAAAATCTGCTAATACATGTTTTAATTTTTCTTCATATTCAGATGTTTTTTGTTTTTCTAAATCTAATAATTTTAATAATTCCTCAGTGGTAGGTTCTGAAGATGTTGTTGCAGAATCCTCAGTGGTAGGTTCTGAAGATGTTGTTGCAGAATCCTCAGTGGTAGGTTCTGAAGATGTTGTTGCAGAATCCTCAGTGGTAGGTTCTGAAGATGTTGTTGCAGAATCCTCAGTGGTAGGTTCTGAAGATGTTGTTGCAGAATCCTCAGATTTTATTTTTTCTTCAGATATTACATTAACTGGAATTTCATCAGGATTGTTTTCACTTGACAAATCAAAGAAAATAATAATTTAGCTAATTTATACTATTATTGAATTGTTTCACAAAGAGGATTAGCTTTTACAATAATTAGATCAGAATCTTGTTTAGTTTTTTCAATATTATCAAAATCTGATTTTGAACATGTTACAACAATTGTGGTTTTATCACTATGAAATAAATCAAAATTTGGATCTTCATAAGCTTCAACATCACCAATATAATCACGTAATCTTAATGTCAGATTTTGGAGCATCTCAATTTTATCTCCACGCATGGTGTGTTGATCAAGAGTCCAAGACAGTGCAATTTTAGTTCTACTTGCTTTCAGATCATTTTTCTTTAATGTCAAACGTATTTCATCTATTAATCGTTTAATGTAACCATCAATTCCTTTGACGCTTCCATTAATGAGATACATGAGAGTGTTTGCACCCTCAAATGAAGAGCCTAATGATTTAAGATCCAATAATCCATTAGCCATATTATCTAGAAATATTTCCTGAAAATCATCTGAAGATAAATCATTTTTAGTGATTTCGTCGTGTGCATACTTACATACTTCTAAAACACTACACAAACTTGAGAATCTAGATAAGATATTGATAGCATGGAAATGTTCTGATGAAGAAATAGCAACGAATTTTTTTTCTTTTTTACCCATAGTTAACAAATCAGATAGTTTAGAATCTTCTTTACCGTTAAATGAGCCAATAATTTTTGGTTGTTGATTTAGATCCTCTAATGGATAATAAAAATATGAAATTTGTTTTCCAACTTCTAAACCAGTTACATGTTCTAACAACGAAATATTTTCATTATTATCTCCAAATCCCGTAGGAAGAGTAAAAACAACTGAACTATTTTTTTTTAATGAGGTTACTGCATCCTTAAATTTCGAATGAATTTCAGTTTTGATATCTTGTCCAGTTTTTCGTATTCTTGGAGTAAAGAAGAGATATTGAGCTTTAGAAATAGCAATATCAATTGGCTCCATAGCTAGCAACGGTTCATCTTCTTTTAGAGAAGAAACGTTAGGATATGTTTTGGCAATCTCTGCTTTTAATGAAATTGCTGAGGGGGTTGATTCATCAATAATGTAAACATCAGCTCCTTTGATCGCCATTTGAGATGCAATAGCATATCCTTCTGTACTGAGTCCATAAACAACAACTTTTGCTCCCCCCATTACACATTCAGCTATGTAATAGACTAAGAAAAACTTATTGAACTTACTAAAATTATGAAAATTACTTGAAAATATGGTTAGATATTCTAACACCAAAACAATTATTGTTTTCTGAACCAATAATTGAAAAATTAAGGAAAAAACACGATATTTTGTGTACTTCAAGAGAATATGAAGAGGTCACAAAATTAGCAAAAATTCGCTGTTTTCACCTTCATTATGTAGGAAAACATGGTGGAAATGACAAGAAAACTAAACTTGAAGCTAGTATAGACAGAACAAGAAAATTATCTAAAAAAATTGAGAGATTTTCTCCAGATATTACAATTAGTTTTTGTTCTCCTGAAGCAGCAAGAATTTCATTTGGTTTGGGAATAAAACATGTGGCATTTTCAGATTCACCACATGCTAGTGCAGTTATGAGATTAACATTACCATTGATTCAAAAATTACTTATCCCATATATTATTCCAAAAAAACAATTTTCTAAATATGGAATTAATGAAAAAAATATTATTCAGTATAAAGCAATCGATGCTGCTATTACAAGTCAGAGAACCATCGTAAAAAGAAATCCATCGCCATTTAAGAAAAATCAAAGAAAAAATATTTTGATTAGAGTAGAAGAAGAAGAAGCTGCATACACAATAAGATCAAATAAAACTAGTTTGGTAGTTAAAAGAATCCTAAAGGAACATAGTCAAGAAAATATTGTAATCTTAGGTAGATATACAAAACAAACTCAAAAATTACAAAAAATAATTGGTAATAAAGCTAAAATCATAAAAATGTCATATGATGGAAAATATTTGTTAAATAATACAGATATTTTCATAGGATCTGGTGGAACCATGACAGCAGAATCTGCTTTAATGGGAATTCCTACAATATCATATAATGCAATTCCAAACATAGTAGAAAATTATTTAGTACGAAAAAAATTAGTAAAAAGAAAAACTAATCCAAAGGAAATTTCCAACATTATTAAAAAAATTATCAAATCAGGAAATATAGAAAATAGTAACAAAGCAAAAAAAATAATGGATCAAATGGAAGATCCCATAGATAAATTAGTAAAAATAATCAAAGAGTAATTTCATTTAAATTAAATAAAAAGTTCATTAAGGGAACGAAAGTGTTCGATTTAGCAGCCCGGTAGTGTAGCGGTCAAGCATAGAGGCCTTTGAAGCCTTTGACCCCAGTTCGAGTCTGGGCCGGGCTACTACACTTAAAAAATGAATAATCGACATTTACAGAATATAATATAGATAGTATTTCTGAAATCAGGCACAATGTCAGATATAATATTGGGGATGGGAGAAGTAGGTAAAACTCTGTTTGATTTACTTGATGAAAGAAATTTTGAATGTATAGGAATTGATACAGATAATACAAAATGTAAAAGTTATTCTGAAAACATGACAATTAAGAATGAAAAATATCTTCATGTCTGCATACCAGGAGAATTAACAGAATTTGAAAATATTGTCTCTACTTGGATTACTAAGTTGGAAAATTTGAAAGCAGTTTTAATTCATTCAACTGTAAAACCAGGTACAACAAAAAACATTCAAGAAAAATTTAAAATTCCAATTTTATTTTCACCAGTACGTGGAATACATAAAAGATTTTTAGAAGATATAAAAAAATATACAAAATTTATTTCATCAGATAATGATCAAATAAATTCAGAAATAAAATCAGACTTGCAACAAAGATTTGAAAAAATAGATTGGATGTCAACTACTAAAACTGCAGAACTAGCAAAAATTCTAATTGATACAACATATTATGGATGGCTAATTAATTATGCACAAATTACAAAAATGATTTGTGAAAAAGAAGAGGTTAATTTTGATGAAATCTGGAAATTTGCAGATGAAATACATGAGAATTTAGGTAATAGACCAAAGATGCATCCAGGTATTATTGGAGGTCACTGTGTAATTCCAAATTTAGATTTGATAGAAGATGAAAATCTGAATATGATTAAAAAAATTAATGAATTATATAAAAAATGTAAAAAATAATTACCATATCTAAAAATCTAATTTTGTAAGAAGTTTTGATGCAATAACAAAAAACACAGATGCAATACCTACAAGAATTAACATTTCAAAAATTACAAATTCGGTTATAGTTCCAAAAATACCTGCTCGGATAATATCTACAAGATATGTTAAAGGATTAAGATAAAATGCAGAACGTAATGGTTCTGGAGCTCCATCTGCAGGATAAAATGCAGTACTAACAAAAGCAAAGAATAGAAAAATAGTATTAATAATTACATTAAATCCTTCACTTGAGCGTAATCTAGTTGAAATTATTGAGGCTAATGAACCAAATAACACAGAACCAGTAATTGCTCCAAATACCAGAATTGGAATTGTAACCAATGAAAATTCTACAGACTCAAAAAATACAGGATAACCCACTAAAGCTATCAAAGTTGCACTGACTAAACCGATTATTCCTATAGTGATAATATTACTAATAATGTAATGCGCTCTAGTAAATGGTCCAGACATAATTTGTTCAAACATTCCATGTCTTCTATCATTCCAGATGATTATGCCAGAAATGAGAGTGCTATTCATTATGTTAAATCCAATCATACCTGATGCTAAAAATGCAGGATAACCAAGATTTTTTGCACCTAATGGAACATCATTGATCAAAGGCGCATATGCAAATCCTGCAATAAAAATATAGATTAAAGGAAAAATTATTTGCCAAATTAAAAATCCAGGATTAAGAGAAATTGTAAGATTTCTATTTACGAGTCTAATTATTGGATGCATTTTCTCCTACCATTTTTAAAAATATTTCTTCAAGATTTATTGGTACTGCAGATAAATCTTCAATCTTAATATTATTATCATTAAGTATTTTGAGTATTTCTAACAATACTAATTCTGATTGTGCAGAATGAATTACAATATCAGTACCACTGTCAAAGGTAATTTCACATTCATGTATTTCAGATAAAAGAGTAGAAATTTCAGGTTGATTTTCTAACAAATGAATTTTAATGGTTTTTTCTTTTCCAAATTTATTTTTTAAAGCATCAGGAGAAGCAACAGTAATTATTTCACCTTTATCAATAATTGCTATTTCATCACAAAGATATTCTGCTTCTGTTAAAATATGAGTTGTATAAAAAATTGTTAATCCAGTTTTTACTTTATTTTTTAAATAATCCAATAGTTTTCTTCTAGCGCTTGGATCTAAACCAACAGTAGGCTCATCTAAAAATAATAATTCCATATCATGCATAAATTCACGTGCAACCTGAACTCTTCTTCGTTGACCAATTGAAAGATCTTCATTTCTTATTTTACGAATTTTGACAAGATCAAAGTCTTTCAAGAGTTGTTCCGTTCTGCGTTTACGCTCAGTTCTTGGAATATTCCACATCATACCATATTTGTCAAGAGATTTTTCAACTGACAGAGTAGGCTCATAACTTGGTTGTTGTAAAACAACGCCAATTTTATGACGAACTTGGAGAGGATTTTTGATTGCATCTACGCCTAAAATAGAAAGCGAACCATTAGAAGGTGGAATTAGGGTAGTTAGCAGTTTGATAGTAGTGGATTTTCCAGCGCCATTAGGACCTAAAAACCCAAAGACTTGTCCTGATTTTACAGACAATACAAGATCGTCTACAGCTCTAACTGAACCATATGATTTTGACAGATGATTAACATCAATACAGGACATGACAAAACTGCGATCTTTCTACTAATTTAGTTAATGAGTAAATTTAACACATTCTTACGATAAAATTGCAATAATGCGATCAAATATAATAAAAAATGACAATCATAAACTAATGAAATTTTTATTAATAGAAGAAGTTTATCGACAATGAATTGTCTGAATTAGAAAATCTTATTGACAAATTACTAGAGCAAAAAACAGAATTAACTAGGGAAGATATCGAGGAACAAATTAAGCAGAAAAAAGAAAAAATTGGTGCAGGGTACTTAACTGATCAGGGTGCTCTGTTTTTGATTGCATCTGATTACGGAGTCACGTTGTCAGAACCTACTAAAGTTGAAATTAGTTTAAAAGATCTATATGCCGGAGCAAAAGAAATCTCGTTGAAAACAAGGGTTCTTAATTTATCTCCGGCAAAACAATTTTCAAGAAAAGATGGATCGCCATTTTATCTGAGAACAATGACAGTATATGATACAAACTCTACAGCAAGTGTAAAATTGTGGGATGAAAAAGCAAATCTTCCAGGTGTTGAAAATCTAAAGCCAGGAGATTTGATCAAAATCATAAAAGCTTATGTTAAATCAGATCTCGATGGCTCACCAACAATTAACATTGGTTCTGGTTCAAATATTGAAACTGCAGATACAGAAAGTGAAATTCCAACTATCGACACAATTACAAAAGATGTTAGTGAATCACAAGAAGGACAAAAAGATCTTGTTGTTTCAGGAATGATTGATGGAATAATTAGTGGAATGGAATTTACAAACTCTAGAGGTCAACCTGGAAAAGCACTAAGAATGAGGCTAAAAGGAAAGGAAGGAATTGGGATGAGAGTGGTAATTTGGGGTAAAGATGAATCAGATGTTCCAAATATGATTTCAAAATCAGCTAAAGTAAGATTACTTGGTGTTAGAGTAAAATCTGGAAACCAAGGATTAGAAATTCATGGTAATGATGCAACAATTATTGAAATTGAAGGAGGAAAAGAAACAGAACCAATCATTACAAGAGTTATTTCACTTTCACCGACAGAAAATGGGAAAAATATGATACTGGGAGTAGATAATAAAAGAAATCTATACAACATTAGTGATTTTTCAAATTCAACTGGTATCTGTGTTGAAGGAGACGTAATAGAATGTATGCCATCAAAAGTTTATGGAAACTCAATTACATTAGATGATAATTCATTTGTAAGAAAATTAGATAATGATGAATCAATTCCATCACTATCTCAACTTAGAACAAAAATTGAAGATGTAAAAGTTGATGGAAACTATTGTATTGAATCAATAATTTTAAAAGTTCCAGAAAGACGTGACATTCAAACTAAAACAGGAGAATCAATTGTATTATCAGAAATGTTTGTAGAAGATGATACAGGTCAAATTTGGGTAAAAGGTTGGAGAAACTTAGCAAGACACATAGACAAATGTGAATTAGGAGAAATTGTTTCAATCACAGGATTAAATGCAAAAGCAGGACTTGAAGGTAGAATAGAATTATCCTTAACAGCATTTTCTAAAATTACAAAGAAAAACTAGGAATCCCAAAATCCTCTAGTTACAACATATTGTCGTTCAGCTTCGTAAATTTGTTTGAACAAATGTTCATCATCAACCATATTACGTAATATTCTTGCTGCAGTATCAGCGCCAACACCATATCCAGATATCACAGTAATCGCAGTTTTACCAAAATTTTCTACCAAAGAAGAGACTTTCCAGGCACGATCAAACTTGCGTTTTTCGTCTGCAGACAATTTTTCCCCCTTACGTTTTTTTCGTATGATTAATGGGAGATCATAATCAGAGTAAAAAGTTGCAGTAATTTGTCTTGCTTTACAATATGGACATACCAAAATGGATTTTACTTCATGTGTTTCTATCACACGTTCCCATTTTCCACATCGTGCACAAATTAAACGATGTTTTGTTTTTTCAAGTCTAGTTTTTACAAGATCAAGAATTCCTTTATCAAGATTTGCTGGAGAAGAAGAATATTTTGCAGTATGATCTAAAATAGGTTCAGCTAGTTTTGAAAATTGATCAACTTCTAACCATTTAACATGAATAGTATCCTCGCGAATTTTTGTTAGAATTTTATCAGAATTTTTAAGATCATATTTATCATGAAATAATTCACGAAGTGCTTCTCGCACTAGTGCAGTTTTAGAATATCTTTCATACAAAAATCTAGCGGATTTTCTTTCATATATTGCCCCACGCCCAACTGTTCCAAATTTTTTAGCAACACACCATGTTTTCCAATTAACATTATGAGTTCCAACTAAAGATGCACTAACAACAGAATCTAAAGTATAGTCATCTTTTAGAGTTTCAAGAAAAAGTTTTTCTGAAATTCGTGATCTAGATGACAGAACAATTCTATATCCATCTGAACGTGAATCAACAATTGAACCCAATATGGAAGAAAGCATGGATGAAAGTAATGTTGAAAGAGTAGAATTGATTTTAGTGCCAAAACATGAATGAATTACAATTGAACCTTGAGATCTATTTGATTCAATTACAATATTATTTTCATCAGGAATTTCATTGAAATCTAATTTTTCAATAAGTTTATTGTTCAACACAAGTGAACCAGCCTTAACTTTACTACGAAAATTTCCTACTTTTCGTGCAGTGTTATAATCAATGGGAATACTTTCACCTTCCCAATAAGGAACAGTAACTCCTCCACCTCTAAAAGGCTCTACATTAACAGAAAAGGATTTTTCATCTACATTTAGAATTCTCCATTGTGAGCCTTTTAACACAAAAATATTACCCGAATCTCCAAAATCACCTACAAATCTTTGATCCAAGGATCCAATGATTTTTTTCCCCACACTATCAAATACTTTGAATTTTAAAATATCCGGAATTGTTGAAAGATTTTCAAAATAATATTTGAATGCACGTCCCTTCTTCCAAAAAGTCATTTTAGTTCGATCAAAAAATACTAAATAATTTGAATCAAGCAAATCCAATACATCAATTAGATCATCCAAACATAAATTACGAAATGGATATGCTTTCTTTACTAGTTCAAAAGCTTCATCAATTTGAATTTCTCCAATTTGCATTGTTAATCCAACTAAATGATGAGCTAAAACATCAAGAGACCCATCATGAATTTTCTGTTCTTCAATAGAGCCATGTTTAATACGATCAAGAATAGCTTGTGCTTCAAATTCATCATCAGGATTATTAGTTATGATTAATCCTCTAGCTGATGCATCACGATTATGTCTACTTCGTCCTATTCTTTGAATAAATTTTGATACTTGCCTAGGTGAACCGTAATGAACTACTAATTCAACTGAACCAATATCCAACCCTAATTCTAATGAAGATGTACATACAACAATACTATTCTTACCTTCACGTAAAGTTATTTCAGTTTCTTCTCTAACTTCTTTTGATAAAGAACCGTGATGTAGATCAATATCTATAGAAGATTTTTCTTTTAAAACTGAAGCCAAAAATTCAGCTTCTCCCCTAGTGTTTGTGAATAAAAGAACAGGTGAATCTAGTTCTAGTTCTAATACATATTCAACAATTTTTTCAGCAACATCAGAAATTGTTCCGTTTACATATTTGATTTCCACATCATATTTTCTTACAGATGTATCTCTAACTATCTCACATTTTCGTTTAGTACCTACAATAAATTTTGCAGCTTCTTCAAAATTTCCAACAGTAGCAGATAATCCAATTCTGGTTAGTGGATACTTTGAATTTAATTCTAATCTCTCAATACTTAATGAAAGTTGAGAACCTCTTTCACTAGACAACAATTCATGTACTTCATCAATTACAAGCCATTCTAAATCAGATAATGCATTAAGCATTTTAACTTGCGTCAAAAGAATGATTAGAGTTTCAGGAGTGGTAATTAGAATGTCTGGAGGGTTTTCTGTAATTTTTTTTCTATCTTTTTGACTAGTATCACCATGTCTAATTTCTATAGATAAATCATCATCATGAGCATATTTTGTTATTCTTCTAAACACATCACGATTTAATGCACGCAAAGGAGTTATGTAAAGAGATTTAATTTTTCCAGATTTTTTAGAATTTTTTAAATGAGAAAAAATTGGTATTACAGAACATTCAGTTTTTCCCGAACCTGTTGGAGCAATAACAAGACAATCTTTTTTTTGTAAAATTATTGGTGAAGCTTTTTTCTGAATTTCAGTTAGTTTAGAAAATCCAAACTTTCCAAATAAAGATTCAAGAATTTGATTTGTTTGTTGTACGTGATCGTGATCTTTCATAAATAATTACACCAACTAAACCAAAAGTAAACAAAACTACAGTGATTATCGGAATTAAATCAAAAATTCCTGCCATCAATAATCTTTATGATTGTCCGTTAAATATCTTCATTACAATCAGATAATCCTAATGAATCAATACAATAAGAAAAATATTCTTTATTCAAGGCCCAATAAACTTCACCATTAAATTTCGATGAATTTTTAAAAAGATGAATTTTGATGTGGGTAAAAAGATCAATGGCACTTTTCATATTTTCAATTTCTTGTTCTTCTAGATTTCTAATCATATTAGTAACAACAATAGGAATTTTTTTTGTGATTGCAAGATTTGACAATTCATACATGTATTTCATGAATAAGGAATTTTTTTCAAGGATAGATTCATCTTTTTTATATTCATAAGAGAACAAATCAGTAACATTATCAATTACAATTAAAGAAAAATCATTAGGTTCAAAATTCTGTATAGATTTGATTTGTTCTGAAGTATTTGTTAGTCGAGATACTGTAATTTGTTGTAAAAAATCAAATTGTAGGTCTGAGCGCTTTTGGATTTGAAGTATTCTTTCAGGTCTAAATCCACCTGTTGTATCAAAATACAAAACTCTGCCACCATTTTTTATTGAATTTATTGATAGTTGTAATAGTAACTGTGTTTTTCCAGTTCCGGTTCCACCAAAAATATCTACAATTACGCCATCAGGAATTCCTCCAGAGAAGAATTCATCTAATTTTTGTAAACCAGTGGAGATCATTTGTATAATTATAACAAAAAGAAGAAAAAATTTAAGGAATTTCAATTTTCACAAAAGAGGCAAGGCTTTTATTCTAGAGAACAAAGTTGCAAAACAAGTGAATAATTAGTGTCGCAACAAAATAGTGCAAAAAGACCTTTAACAACTCTTCAAAAAAGTACCAAAAAGAAAGTTACTGTAAGACTGAAAAACGAAGTTGAATACAAAGGAAAGATGGATAATGTTGATTCATACATGAATTTGATTATGACTGATGCAGAAGAGATCCATGATGGTAAAACAATTGCAAATTATGGAAGAGTAATTGTAAGAGGCAATAATGTATTATTTATCAAACTAGAAAACGAACTCTAGTCGGTGGTTTTATGGCCAATAATTTCCTATTTACATCAGAATCAGTTACAGAAGGACATCCAGACAAAGTATGTGATAATATTTCAGATGCATTCTTAGATGAATATCTTAGACAAGATCCAGATTCAAGAGTAGCAGTTGAAACAATGGTGACTACAGATTTTGTAGTAGTGTCTGGAGAAGTTACATCTAAAGCAAGTTTAGATAAAGAAGCTCAAGAAGAATTAGTTAGAAAAACAATTAGAGAAATTGGATATAACAATAAAGATTTGATGTTTGATGCAGATACTTGTCAAGTTGAGTTAAGATTACATTCACAAAGTCCAGATATCAGTCAAGGCATAACAGCTACTCAAGAAAAAGAACAAGGTGCAGGAGATCAAGGATTGATGTTCGGATATGCAACTAACGAAACTGAAGAACTAATGCCCATGCCAATTTTATTAGCACACAAACTAATTCAAAAATTATCAGAAGTTAGAAGAGATGGAACTTTACCATGGGTTAGACCAGATGGAAAATCACAAGTATCTATAAGATATGAAGACAACAAACCTACAAACATTGAGACGGTTGTAGTTTCAACACAACATGCCCCAGATATCTCACAAGAAGAAATTTCAAAAGAAATTATTGAAAAAGTAATCAAACCAGTTTTAGGTAATCATTGGAATAATGAAATTAAAATTCATGTAAATCCAACTGGAAAATTTGTAATTGGAGGTCCACACGGGGATGCTGGATTAACTGGAAGAAAAATTATTGTTGATACTTATGGTGGATTTGGAAGGCATGGTGGTGGTGCTTTCTCAGGAAAAGATCCTTCCAAAGTAGATAGATCTGCATGTTACATGTGTAGATATATTGCAAAAAATCTTGTAGTAGCAGAATTAGCTGATAGATGTGAAGTACAACTTGCATATGCCATAGGAGTTGCAGAACCTGTATCACTTTATGTCAATACATTTGGAACAAACAAAGTTTCTGAAAATCAAATAGAGGAAATAGTCAGAAATAATTTCGACATGAAGCCATCAGGAATAATATCACAATTAGATTTGAAAAGACCTGTTTACAAAAAAACTGCAGCATACGGTCATTTTGGAAGAAATGAATCCGAATTTACATGGGAAAAAACCGATAAAGCTGCAACACTAAAGCAAGCTGCCGGACTTTAATAGTTCTAAAATTGATTGAAATTTCATTTTAGTAATTTTCTGTAATTTTGTATGATTGCCTTGAAAATTACCGATCAAAATATTGAGATCATCAATACCAAAATTAGATTTTGAATATGTTATTGCATTATGATATGCTTCTTCAAGATTGATTTTTCTAATTTTTGTTTCTTTAGAAAAGAGTTTAACATATTTTTTAAAAGTTACATAATCAGGACCTACGAGATCAAAAATCTTATTTCTAAATGTAGGTTGAACAATTGATTGAAAGATAATTTTTACAACATCATTAATGTAAATAGGTTGAATTGAATAAGTTCCAGAACCTGGAATTCCAATTTCTCCAGTTTTAATTTGCTTTTTCAAATATTTTGTGAGTAAATCATCTTTTCCAACAATGTATGAAGGTCTAAAAATAGTATAATGTAATCCAGAATTAATGATTTGTTTTTCTGCATTGTATTTTGAAATAAAATAGCTTAACGATGTATTTGATGAAACTCCTAAACCACTCAAAAAAACAATTTTTTTCACTCTAGCTTTCTTACTTAAATTTACAACATGTTTTGTTAAATCAGTATTTATCAAATCATAATTAGCATTTACAGATTGTTTTCCTACTCCAATAAGATGAATTAATGCATCTGAATCTTGTATTTTTTTAAGAATATTTTTTTCTTCATAATTTTTTGAAATAATTTTAATTTCACGTTTAAAATTCTTGAAATTATTTCTAGATATAGACATTAATTCAATATTTTGTTCTGATAAATATTTTCGAAGGTTTTTTGCAACAAAACCACTAGCTCCAGTAACAACAATCTTTAGAGGTTTAACCATAATAGAATCAAGTTTGTTTTAATTTTAAATCTATTTGAATAATTTTCAAAAATTATGAAATAAAAGTTAATACTACAAAATGAATACAGCTAATGTGGAAGAAGAAAAGACAAAATTAAAGACAGGTTATACTACAGGAAGTTCTGCAACTGCAGCAGCAAAAGCTTCACTATTATCAATAATTAACCAGAAAAAAATTGAGAATATAGATATCTTGTTACCAAAAAAATCCTATATTCAAATTCCAGTACATTCATGTGAATTTGGATCGGAAAAAGCAAAATGTTCAGTTATAAAAAATGGCGGGGATGATCCAGATGTTACTCATGGGGCAGAAATAATTGTAGAATTGTCATTTACTAAAAAAATAAATGAAATTGAGATTGATGGGGGAGAAGGAGTAGGTACAGTAACCAAACCAGGATTAGGTTTAGAAATTAACAAACCTGCCATAAACCCAGTTCCTAAAAAAATGATTATTGAAAACATAAGAGAAGTTGGAAAAGAAATTCTTTTAGAAAAAGGAATTAGAATAGTTATTTCAGTACCTAAAGGAAAAGAATTAGGGCCTAAAACAGATAATCCAAGATTGGGCATTACAAATGGAATTTCAATTTTAGGAACTAGTGGAATTGTTATTCCATTTTCTACAGCATCTTATGCAGCGTCAATTAGACAAAATCTGGATGTTGCAATTGCAATGAATAACGATACAGTAGTACTTACTACTGGTGGAAGAAGCGAAGATTTTGCAAAAAAAATGATCGATTTGCCAGAACATTGTTTTGTACAAATAGGTGATTTTTCAGGATATGCAATTCAACAATGCGGTAAAAAAGATATCAAAAGAGCATATGTTGTTGGTTTCATTGGGAAGCTGGCGAAAATGGCTGCAGGGGTTAAACAAACTCATGTTAAGGGATCCAAAGTAGACATGGGTTTCCTAGCTGAATTAGCTCAAAAATGTAATGCTAATGAAAGTATAATTCAAGATATAAAAAAAGCAAATACAGCAAGACATGTTTCAGAAATTATTCAAGAAAATAAGATTGAAGGATTTTTTGATTTGATTTCTGGAGAGACGTATAAACATATGAGAAAACATTCTGAGGAAAAAGTTCCAATTGATGTAATATTATTTGATTTTGAAGGAAATATCTTGTCCAGAAAATCTGAACAGTAAGGTATTTTATTAAAGGTGGAAGATTTGGATTATGGAAAAAACTTCAGTTATTGCCATTACTAAAAATGGAATAAATATTGGAGAAACTCTAAAAAAATTGTTTCCAGATTGGAATGTATTTGCTCCTTCAAAATTAACGGTAGATGTAGAAGGTATTACATGGTATTCTGAGCCTACAACAGAGAAAATTATTGAACTTTTTAAAAATAGTAATGCATTAATCTGTATTTTTTCATTAGGAGCAGTAATTAGATTAATTTCACCATATCTGAAAGATAAAAAAACAGATCCTGCAGTAATTGTAATTGATGATAAAACAAATTTTGTAATTAGTGTTTTATCTGGACATATAGGGGGAGCTAATGAGCTTACTGAAGAAATTGCAGAAAAACTTGAAGCTTTACCTGTAATTACCACCGCAGCAGATGTAAACAAAACAATTGCAGTTGATCTTGTAGGAAGAGAATTTAATTGGAAAATAGATAATGATTCTACTGTAACAAAGATTAGTGCACATATGGTAAACGAAGAATCAATAGGTATTTTGCAAGAAACAGGTAAGAAAAATTGGTATAAAAAATTACCAAAGAATGTTTTAGTTTATCATAACCTGGATGAACTAAAAAAATCAAATTCTAAGGCACATCTTATAATTTCAGATAAAATAATAGATGATGAAATATCTAAAAAATCTGTAATTTATCGTCCTCCAAGTCTAGTAATAGGAATTGGATTACACTGGGATACAACAAAAGAAACAATCAAAGAAGGAATTGAATATTGTTTAAAAAAATTTAAACTTAGTCCTAAATCTATTGCAAAATTAGTATCAATTAAAAAACCACAAGATGTTCAAGGATTAATAGATCTTGGAAAAGAAATGGAAATTCCAATAGAATATGTAAACAGGGAAGATCTATCTTTGATTTCTGCACCAAATCCTTCTGAAACAGTAAAAGCCTTTGAAGGAACTGCTAGTGTATCTGAAGCTGCTGCAATCAAAGTATCAGAAGGAGAATTAATAGTAGAAAAGCAGAAATTCCCTCCAAATTTGACTATAGCCATAGCGAGGATTTTGGATTGAAACGAGGGTTATTGCTAATTGACAGAGGAAGTAGAGAAAGAGAGGCATCAGAAGAGCTAGAAACTATTTGTCAAGGAATCAAAGCAAAAGGTGACTATATTTTTACTGATTTTTGTTTTCTTGAGGTAGAACCACCATACATTGAGGATGGAATTTCTAAATGTCTCAAAGAAGATATTGATTCACTAACAATAGTACCATATTTTTTGTATCCTGGTAAAAAAGTAAAAAATGCAGTTACAGATGTTATGAAATTTCAAAAAGAAACTAAAGTGAAATTTATAGTTACAAAACCAATGAGTATGCATAAAACTTTGGTAGATATAGTAGAAAATAGAATATCTACAACATTAAAAGAAAATCAAATAACGCTTTCAAGAAAAGATGTAGATGTAATGATAATAGGTCATGGGAGTAAAGATCCCAATGCACAAATGTCATTAAATTACATTGTAAATGAGTTAAAAGACGCATATAGAAATGTAAGTAGATGCTGGCTAGAAATAGAGAAACCAGATATTTTTGACGGTATACAAAAATGTGAAAAAGATAAACCCAAAGTTTTGATAATTGTTTTTTATTTTCTCCATGAAGGTGCACATGTAAAAACAGATATCAATAATGACTTGATACCAGCACTTGAGAAATCAAATCTTAAAGAGACACATATTACAAAACATTTAGGAACAGATCAGAAAATGATAGATTTAATCATAGAGAGGGCAAAAGAGGTAGAAGGTGCAAACTAAGAAAGGTCAATCGATTGAAGATGCAAGTATGCAAATGATCGAAGATGAAATTGGAACACATTCATACAATGAAAAAGAATGGCCAATAGTTAGAAGAATTATTCACTCAACAGCAGATTTTGATTTTGCCAATAAAAATAAAATAATTTTTCATAAAGATGCTATTGAAAGTGGAATGAATGCTTTGAAAAATGGTTGTAGTATAGTAGTAGATGTTAATGGGGTAATAGGGGGATTGAACAAACAAAATCCAAAAGATTTTGGAAATGACGTAATTTGTAATATTTCTAGCCCAGAAATCATGGAATTAGCAAAAAAAGAAGGAAAAACTCGTTCTCAAGTTTCAATGAGGGCAGCAATTTCGGAAATTAATGGTGGTATCGTGGCTATTGGAAATGCACCTACCGCTCTTTTAGAAGTAATTCAAATGGTAAAAGAAGGAATAGTAAAACCTGCATTAATTATTGGAATTCCAGTAGGATTCATCTGTGCTGTAGAATCAAAAGAAGAATTATCAAAGTTGCAAGAAACTCCATTTATCACAAACGTTGGTAGAAAAGGAGGCAGCTCATCAGCATCTGCTATGATTAATGCAATTTTTAAATTAATTAGAGCAGAATCAGCTTCTTGAATAATTTATACAATTTTTAACAAAAATTTGAGCATAATTTGAAATATCAAAATAGAGATGTCCGTATGAAGCCAATGTGTTATATTGCATCATGCCATCTTGATGTTTTTTAATTCCCTCACCAATTTCTAAATCACATGCAAATTTTGAGTCAGAAGATACTGAATCTAATTGAGAATAATGAAATTCATGACCTTGAAAATAATGAGATTTATCAGAAATAATTGTGTTAGAAGTAATCTTACCTTTTGTATAATTGAGTCTCATTTTCTTTGTCATTTTGGTTTCAGCATCAAATAAACCAATCATTTTGTGTTTTTCATTTTGAGAAGTAATAGATTTTGTAAGATACATCAATCCACCACATTCAGCATAAATTGGCAAGTTGTCTTCAGCCAATTTTTTAATCATTTTTTTCATAATTTGATTTTTTGCAAGTGAAGTGCCTAAAACTTCGGGAAACCCACCTCCAATGTAAAGTCCATCACAAGTAGGAATTTTTTTATCTTTAACAGGACTAAAAAATTTTAGATCTGCACCTTCACGACGTAATGCCTCTAAATTATCTTGATAATAGAAATTAAATGAAGTATCAAGTGCAACTGCAATAGTAGTTTTTGTCTTTTTATGTTTGGATTTTAATTTGTTATCTAGATTAACTGGATTTGTAGCAATTTTAATAATTTGTTTAACATCTAATGATTTTGAAATTATTTTTGAAATTTTTTCAAGTTGGGTTTTTAGAACTTTTTTATCTAGTGTTGAAATTAATCCAAGATGTCTTGATTCCATATTTAGAAGTGGGTTTTTTGGAATTACGCCAATAATTGGAATTTTAGTTTTTTCCAATGCATTTCTACACAAAATTTCGTGCCTTTTACTACCTATTTTATTAAGAATAATTCCAACAATACAGGAATTTCTATGAAATTTTTTGAAACCAAGTGCAGTTGCAGCAATAGAACGGGCGGTTTTACTTGCATCTAAAACTAGAATCACAGGTGATTTTGTAATAGATGCTACATGATGAGTACTTGCAAAATTAGAATCCCCACCAAAACCATCATAGAAACCCATTACACCTTCAATAATAGACACGTCAGATTTTGAATTAGAAACAAAACTGTTCAAAAGTTGATTTTTTCCCATTAACCAAACATCCAAGTTGTATGTTTCATGTTTTGAAATACTTGACAAATAACTAGGATCTATGTAATCTGGACCAACCTTAAAGGGTTGAACTGAATAGCCTTGTTTTTGTAATGCGTGAATAATTGAACATGTGATAGATGTTTTTCCAACTCCACTTGCAGCACCTGCTAAAACAATTCTAGGAATTTTCAATTTGCATGACTAGAATCATTTTTTATTTAAATCGATGTATTTCGACAAATACTCAATGTTTTTAGTAAGATTGTTCGAATATCAATTGTGGAAAAAGATGGTTTAACCATTGTTTATACTGGAAAAGGTAAAGGAAAAACAACAGCCGCGCTAGGCATTGCTTTACGAGCCACAGGTTACAAAAAGAAGATTTGTATGATTCAATTCATCAAAGGTTCATGGCATTATGGTGAAATGGATTCATCAAAGAGGCTCGGACCTGAATTTGAAATGATTGCAGTTGGAAAAGGTTTTTTCGGCATAATGGATGATAAAAGTCCAAAGGAAGATCATGAGAAAATTGCTAAAGAAGCAATTAGGATCAGTAATGAGAAAATACAATCAAAAAACTATGATATTGTAATATTAGATGAAATAAACTACGCAGTAAATCTTGGATTAATTTCAGTTGATAATGTTTTAAATTTAATAAAATCGAAACCGGAAAAAGTAGATTTGGTTTTAACAGGAAATTATGCTAAAAATGAAGTTATAGAAGCAGCAGATTTAGTTACAGAGATGAGAGAAATAAAACATCCATTTCAACAGGGGATTAAAGCTAAGAAAGGAATAGATTTCTAACCAGCAAACATTAATGTACACATATGGGAGTTTTAGAAGAAATGTCTACTGAAGTTCAAGAAATGCCAGAACAAGGAGAAATTGTTCTTGCTACCATTACCAAAGTTATGGATCATGGAGCATATGTAACATTAGATGAATATGATGATATTCAAGGATTTTTACACATATCAGAAATTGCTCCAGGTTGGATTAGATCAGTAAATAGATTTGTCAAAGATGGGGAGAAGAAAGTTCTACTCGTAAAGAAAGTAAATCAGAAACGAGGTGATATTGATTTATCATTAAAACAGATATCAAAAGACCAGAAAAAACAGAAACTAAAAGAAGTCAAAAAATTTGAAAAAGGTAAAACAATATTACAAAATGTTCAAGAAAAAGCAAGACTGTCAGATGAGGAAATTGAAAAATTAGAAGACAGTATTTATTCAAAATTTGATTCAGTCTATGATGCGTTTATAGAAATTGGAAGAAATGGAATTGAATCTGTAAAAGAGATCAAACTTGCAAAAAAAACTGCAACCATAATTGAGGAAATTTGTTCTAAAATTAAACTTCCATCAGTTGAAATTAGAGGAATAGTGGAGATTACAAACAATAGTTCAGACGGAGTAGAAGTAATTAAAAAAATCTTATTAGATGTGATAAAAAAAGATTCAACTGTAGATATTACATATTTAGGCGCACCAAAATATCGACTGTCAATAACTTCAGATAATTTCAAATCTGCTGAAAAATTACTCAAACCAATAATTGATGAGATTCAAACTAAGACAGAAAAGAAAAGAGGTTCATTCAAATTCACAAGAGAAGATTCAAAGAAAACAAGAGATAATTAAAATGAGATTTCAATTAAGAAAATGTTCAAAGTGTAATCACTACACATTAAAGGAAAAATGTTCCTTATGTAAAGAAGAAACAATTTCTGTACATCCAGCTAAATTTTCACCAGATGATAAATACATGAGATATAGGTTGGCTGAAAGGTATAACTGATTTCAATTAGTTAAAGAATAATCCTTGTTAACTTCATAAATAAAAACTCCAATTAACGGTCCAACATTTTCTTCGGTAAAGCTAGATGATGCATAAACTAAACGTAAGGGTCCAGTTCCATTAGTAGGATATTTTATGTCTTTGACATAGACTGGTTCTAATCCAGGCTGATAAATTGGCAAATACAGATCAGATTGAAAATCAGCATATGTTACAGGTGTAAAGGGAATCATTTGCCCAAGTAAAGTGTCATTCCAGAAATAATCAGTGCCACTAATACCATCATAAAGTAGATACTTGGAAAGATCTTCTTCGGCAATTCTCATAAACCATTGTTTCTTTGATTCATCCCCGCCTCCTTGCAAAAGATAAAGTGATTCATAATCAGATCCTATATTTTGGCCTGATACAAATATCAAGACATAATCAGCCTGCATTTTGTTAAGAGAGATCCATGCATCAGTAGGATTACCAAGTAACATTTTTGCAATATTTTGGATAACACCAGTGTTAATGGTAGAATTATCTGCCAGAGTAGCTCTTTCCCCCATTGTAGAAATCCAATAACCATAGTCCCACCAAGCTGCAACAACAGAATCATCGGGAGTGCTATTTTTTATCCACTCCATAGAATCTTTCCAGTCAGTAGTACCCACAATAAAAGCAGACCCGCCATTAAGAATAGTAGGGGGAACCTTAGACATTGCAAATAGATTACCATTTGCAGGATACACCATAGGAATTATCAATAAAATAACCATACCCATAACGTATGACAATTTAATTAATTTCCCAAGGGATTTTTGATTGGTGGAATTATTTTTAAAAAATTCTTTAGTTAAAGCAGTCAAACCTAAAGATGCTAGAATAATTACGGCAACTGATGCAAACACTTCTAATCTAACAAAAGTTGAGCTTACATACACACCAGCAAGTCCTAAAATTAATGAAAACGCTAACATGTCATTTTTAATAAAGCTAGAATTATTTTGGATATTTTTAAGAACTAACCAGATTCCAATACCTGAAAAAATCATTAAAACAGAATGAAACATAAATGATTGATCAAGTGAAGTGGTTGAATGTTCTGAGACAGAATCCACTAAAATATTAGTAGTAGTCAAAAAAGGATTTAATGCATTAAGATATCTATGAGATGGTACTGGTAAAAATTGAGAATCAGAATTAATTACTAAAAATAATGGCGCAACGATTAAAAGTGCAACCAATAACAATAAACCATTTCGTGTTTTACGTTTTGAGCTTTTATTTTGAATAAAAATACACGATATTAAAAATAATGTAGAAATTATTAATGAAACTCCTCCAAAGCCAAAAAGGAAATTAGAACTTACTCGTTCAAATCCTAAAGAAACTAAAACTACAACAATCGTATAAAGAGGAATAGCCCATGCAATAAATTTATGATCGGCTCTTAGAAATGGTAATGCTATAAAGAAAATTCCTAACGGAATTATAAAGAATTGATTTCCGCCCCAAGAGGAAATAGAGAAAACAGTGAAAATTCCAGCTCCAACAAGTTTTACAATAGAAATTTTTTTGTTTTGAGAATTTATTCCACTTAACAGTAAATATACAGTTAGAAAGCTGAAAAATAACCCTAAAGGTTCAGATTTAAACCATCCAATTGGACCACGAATTAGTATTGGTAATGAGACAGAATACAACAAAGCAGCAAATAATCCTGCAGTAG
This sequence comes from Candidatus Nitrosopumilus sp., assembly GCA_963422575.2. GTDB lineage: Archaea > Thermoproteota > Nitrososphaeria > Nitrososphaerales > Nitrosopumilaceae > Nitrosopumilus. The sequence goes on from CAXXKU010000001.1 coordinate 675,641, forward strand.
TACCACCGATGACTCTAACCAAAGCAAAAAGAACAATTGCAGATAAAGAACCAAAAACTGCAGGAAATAGTATAGTAAAATCATAAAGATCTGAATTGCCACCAAAAATCCAATAGGTAGAAGCAGCAGTCAGATGAAGCATAACCTGAGATGTTGCAGAAACATCCCTACCTGTAGGATGCCAGCTTAGACTATCATTCCATGTAAAATATGCACTAATTCCATTATCAACAATATATTGAGTTGCACGGTAATTGAAAAAGGGATCAAATTCATTTAGTTCAAATCCAAAATCTACTGCTTGTGAACGAAGTAAGAATGAAACAGTGAAAGATAAAATAAGAATCCCAATAATTAGTAAATGATTTAATTTTAAATCAAAACAACCTACAGAAACAAGTTTTGTGTTTGCCAACAACAGTTTTTTTAAAAACTTTGACTATTATCTCTATTCAAATAATTATTTAATTTATGGAGAATATCTTCCTTCAAGTCTAGTTTCAGCAATTATATGATTTTTCATTGCTTCTTCTAATTGTTTTTTAGTAGAATCTTTGTGGATATCTAATTTTTGATCTAATGCATATAATTTGAAAATGTAAGTATGCTCTTTATCAGGAGGAGCTGGTCCACCATAACCAATTTCTCCAAAATCAGTTTTGCCTTCAGAACAATTTGAAGGAATAGAATTTTCTTTTAATTCTGTAGTGTTTGTATTAAGATTCCATAAAACCCAATGAACCCAAACTTTTCCAACTGCACCCATGGCATCAGGATCATCCATCACAAGAGCTAGAGATAATGCATTTTCGGGAACGCCACTAATTTTTAGTGGAGGGCTATTATTCCCATTTTTATAGCCATATTTTCTAGGAATTACTTCGCCACTATCAAATGCACTACTTTCTAAAGTAAAACTACTCATATCAGAATTTAGAAATGCCTAAAGTTAAATTTTTCTAAGATTCTAAAACTATTTTATCATTTGAAAGAGACATTATAGAACTTCCATGGTTTTTAATCTGTTTTTTTAGATCTTTGTCCATTGTTGCTACAATGGAGTTATTATCAGATACATAATCAATCAGTTCTTTATCAGCAAAGGTACCAAGTATAGGAATTGTTTTGAAATTTTTTATGTAATCAAGAGTTAATTGGATATTTTGGCTTTTTGTAGGATTTTTAGATAGTTCAGATAATTCATTTTTCACGACTTGAGGCACAACAAAAGTAATTTCACCAATTTCAACATCCAGGTTATCAATATTTTTGATTCTTCGAGTTGCTAAATGAATTAAAAAATTGGTGTCACAGATTACTTCAACCAACTATTCCTGCACCAATTAATCTCCATCTTTCAGCAATTCTTCTACTTATTGCCACATTTCCACCTTCAAAGATGCATGCAGGTCTTCTAAGATCAATTTCAATATTTTTTGATTTTATTTTTGTAACTTTGCCTAATACAGGAGCAGTTCCAATATTTAGTCGAAGTAATTCACCAGATTGGATTGGTTGCACCTTGATATCTTCTGTAATTCCTACTGCAGTATCAAATAGATTTACATCAAGTTTCAGTGTAGTAGAATTTTCTGGAAGTGTACCAGGTTTTCCAATTACTGATCCAATAAAAGAATCACTTCGGGTCATAGAAGGATCTAATTTTGTTCCGATAGCTACCAAACCGCCAGGTTTAACAGATTCAACAATTCCTGCAGCAGTTCCTAATGAAGTAATTTCTGTGAGTAAAGGTGCATATGACTTTTTTTTCTCATTCATAATGCCAGGTTTAATTTCGATTTCATCGCCAACGCTAAAAATTCCTTGTGTGAGACTTCCACCAATTACGCCTCCTTTGATATCTTTGAGTTTAATGCCAGGTTTGTTAACATCAAACGAACGTAAAACATGCATAACAGTATCTTTCTTTTCATCTCTTTCAGGAGTCTTGATTGTGGATTCTATTGAACCAATTAATGCATCAATGTTTAAGCCAGATTGTGCAGAAATGGGTATTATTGGTGCTTTTCCAGCATGAGTTCCCTTTACAAATTTAGCAATATCTTGATAATTTGCTATAGCTTCTTTGTATGAAAGTAAATCAACTTTATTTTGAGCAATAACAATCTGTTGAATTCCAAGAATTTGTAATGCTAACAAATGTTCTTTTGTTTGAGGTTTAGGGACTTTTTCATTTGCAGCAGCTAGTAATAATGCACCATCCATTAATGCAGAACCTGAGAGCATATTTGCCATCAAACTTTCGTGTCCAGGACTATCTACAAAACTTACAACTCTAGATAATTCACTTTCTTTTCCACAATTATTACATTTGGGGGTAGTAGAATATCCTAAGGGTTCTTCACAACTTTTACATTTGTAGAATGCAGTATCAGAATAACCAACACGAATTGTAATTCCACGTTTTAGTTCTTGACTATGCACACTTGTCCATGAACCAGTTAATGCTTGGATAAGAGTAGTTTTTCCATGATCTACATGACCAGCAGTTCCAATGTTAACACATGGTTGGTATCCATATTTTTTGATGTACCAACCAGGAAGAGTCTCTCTCCAATGCATGAGTCAAAATGTAAAATCGGCATATGTTAAGTTATTCTTTTTTATCTTCAGTTTTTTCTTCTGTAGATTCTGTTGCATCTTCAGCAGGTGCTTCAACTGGTAGTTCTCCATCAAATTTACAATTTATTTGATAGATTTCTTCTGATATTGTGTTTCCACGCATTAATTTTCTTACTCTTTGTCCAGTCTCTGCAGCTTGTAAACCAACTCCTTTAGAAAGTAGAACATATTTTCTTGCTGCACCATGAATATCATTTCTCATAGGAACGCCAGATTTATCACTGCCTCCAGTTAGTTTTAGTTTTCCAGATAAACCTACAATCGTAGCATCAGTTTCACCACCAAGTTCTAAACCTAACAAAGGATTTGCATCGTTGTCTTTGAGTTCTTTTGACAGAGATTTTCCTTTGATGTCCGAAATTGTAAGCTTGAAGTTCGCCAAGTATTCCAAAAAAAAGTTGAACGACTAATTAACCTTTGGACATTATTTTTAAATCAAGATTAACAAAGATAGGCATGGTAGAAGATATCAGATGTCCAAAGTGTGATAACAAGATGGTAGACATGCAAGCATGCCATATGTTCTGTCCCAACTGTGGGGCTCATTTAGATTGTTCAGATAAAGGACATTATTGGTAATTACAATCCAGATCGATCTGGAATATAATCAGATGCCATGTTGACGGCTTGATCTTTCATGATTTCAAGATAAGTTTCATAATCTGCTTCAAAATTACAGTGTGGGCATTTTACGTTAGTAATTTTGTCATCTAAAACTGCAACTTTTTCACATTCTGGGCACCTTGCATCCATGTCTTAATTTCTCAATCAAGATATTTAATCATAATTAATGAACATGTTCTAAGCGGAGTTAGTTTAGTCTGGTATGACGTCAGCTTCCCAAGCTGAAGGCCGCGGGTTCAAATCCCGCACTCCGCATCACATTTCTCGAATAGCTTGTTCTATCATACCTCGATCTGAAGCTTGTGGAAAATATTTCAAGTATTTTTTTAAATCATCTTTTGCTTCAGAATTTTTATTTTGTTTTTCATTAAGATAGGCACGATTTTTATAAATTTTAGCAGATCTTTTTGGATTGATTTCAATAGCTTTAGTGTAGCAATTTTCTGCTTTTTCAAATTGATTTGTTTTAAGATAAAAATTCCCGAGTCCATTATAGGTGAGATAGGATCTGTTGTTGATTTCTAAACATTTTTCATAAAACTTGATACATTCGGGAGAGTTTTGCTCATTCATAATTGTGCCTAAAAGATGTAAAACAGTTGGATTATTTGGATCAAGTTCTATGGCCTGTTGTAATGAAGATAATGCATCTGTAGAATTTTTTAAAATATTCAATCTTTCAAAAGTGAAACACAAACGATTTGATTTAATGTTGGATTCATTTTCTAATTTTATAGAAGATAAAATATCTGTCGGAGCAAGTAATATCAATAATTTGCCCTCTTCTGACCATTCCTTATCAAAAACATCTTGTGGTATAGCTCCTTCTTGTTGTTCTCCTGCCTGATTACCTTTTTGAATATAATGAAGAAATGTATTTTCCTCATCATTATAACCAGTAATTACAGATGCGTGTTGTGTAATTTCCGGAATACCTGGAAGAATAACAATTGGAGGTATTCCAGAATCAATAATTTTTTTTAATTCAGATAAAGAGGAATGTATTATTTTACATGTTAAACCATGTCTTTCAGCTAATTCTATTCCTTCAATTATAATACTACCATCAAATCCAGAATAATTTTTTGCAGTTTCTATGGCTTCTGCCATAGGTAATTCGATATTCCAATATCGTGATACTACATTAATTGGTAATGGGAGACAGATATTTTCTTCATCAACAAGAGGTAATAACAATTCATGATCTTCTTGGTCCATTTAAAAAAAAGAAGTTTTGAGAGTAATTAAAATCAATCAGAGTGAACAGAATTTTTTAATTAAATCATGCCCATCTGGACTCATTTCCGGATGGAATTGTGTTCCAAAAATTGGCTTTTGTTCATACTGTATAATTTCATGTTCACAATTAACAGATTTTGCAAGCGAAATTAACATAGCAGGTAATTTAGAGATCTCAAAACTATGACTTTCAAAAACATCTAAAGAACCATCAGATATAGGATTATCCTGAGAAATTTTAATTATTTCAGATCCTTTTTGTGGTGATGATATTTTTCGAATTGTGCCACCCAACGTTAGAGCTAAAATTTCTGCACCATAACAAATTCCAAGTAATTTCACGTTATTCTGAATTGAATACTTAACAACTTTTGAATTAATTTTATTTATTTTCTTTTCATTTTTTCTTCTTCCAGACAAAATAACAGAATCATAACTGTGCAGTAAACTTAAATCTAAAAGATGAGGAGTCTGTTTTTCAAACAAAATATTTTTTTTATTTAAAAAATCAACTAAATTTTTTGTGTAAATAGAACCATTATCAACAACAAGAAGCAATTAGTTGCCTACCTCAATTGAAACATAGTGTAGTTCAGATATTCCATCTTTGACCAATATTGTTCCAACATTAAGATCGCTGTCTTCTTGCCACATGAGTACTCTATCACTACGTGGTTTTACAAAGTCATCAATGAATCCAGACAGCAAATCTTCAGTATCTGCACGATCATTTTCAGTGAAGAAGAATAACTCTCCTTCATTAAATGATAATGGAATCTGAATAGACGTAGGTTCAGCAATTGCTATGTTGTTTCTTTTAAACACATCCTTAATGATGTTAATTCTATCACTTCTAACTAATTCTACATAATCATCATCTTCAGTAGTAGCAGTTGGAGCAACGCCAGAAACTTTTTTCAAATATGCTTCAAATGCTTCTTCTTGAGTTTCCCCTAAACCAACAAAATATTCACCATTAAATGCAGCACCTACTGCAGCAATTGTACCTAATTGTGCTACTACACCACCTGCACCTGCAGTATATACTGGAATAAAGTAAACATCATGATCACCTACACGATACAAAATGTTATCTCCGATTCTCGGATTTCTCAAAAGTGTCTTTAGTTGAGCGAATTCAGGATCTCTATCAAGTGCTTCTCTAACAGCAGTAGGACCAATCAATTTTGTTGTAGAATTTAATGGGACTTCATAGAACTGTAAATCTCCCAGATTAGCAAGATCGTTTTCTACAACCATATATCCAGCAAGGTTTCGACCTTGAGAACCTTTCAATTCTAATGAAAGTAATCCTAAAAATTCAGTTTGATCAAAACCAGGAGGTTTTGCTTCAACATAATATGTGTCAAGACCACGTGGAATTTCATAAAATTCATTTGCTTGAATAAATGTCTCAACATCAGTTACGTGATAGATATTATACATTTCAGTTTTCCAATTAAATAATTCAGCAGGATATCTCATTTGTTCTTCTAACCAACTAGGTATTGGGTGGAATTGATCAGAATATTGACTAGCAAACATTTCTGAAAAGAAATCATCGCCAGTCTTTAGTAATTGAATATCGCCATTGTATGAATCTACAAGAGCATAACCTACCAAACGCAAGTATGGATTACCAATAGACCATGGAACATCACGAGTATCAAATCCAATAATTAGTGGGATTAACCAATAAGAGTTATCTCCATCAGTAACAGGAAATGAATCTAATTCTTTTCCAAATAGATCATAAAGGAAATAAGGATATAGAATTTCCATTCTGTCATTCACATCTTTGTATCGCATGACATGTACTGATTCACCAGGAAATGAAAGCAAGAAGTTTGGCTCAAATATCCAACTTAATGGTGGCGGAACATCCAATCCACCTAAACCTGAATATGATGCACCTCCAAGTTCTGCACTATCCTCACCCCTAGAAGTAGGATAAGCAGACCAAGTTTGTTCAAATAATCCGCCCTCGCCATAGTAAATTTCTCTTTGTTTGAAAAATTCACTACTATCAACAATTTGGCCATCAGTTGCTCCTATAGTGAGAAATCCATTTGGAACGTGAGTATAAACAAGATGCTCGTTATACCATCTATTTTCAAGACTTACAGAAGTTGGAAGAATTGGCTCCATAGAAGCGGTCCAATACAAAGTATTGTTAAAACGAAGAATATCATTATCTGCAAAGTCTACATATGGAATAAGTCCTATTTCTGGTCTTAGTTTTGCATCAGCCGCATTCCAATCCCATACACGAATTACATCAAGAACATCACTATTGTTATTGACATAATTGTGGATATTGTTTGAAGAAACAGATGTTAGTTGAACGTCATGAATATTCTCATTTACATTGTTTAATTCTCCAAGATGTCTATTAACTCCAATTTGTTGAGCTGTATAAGGACCTAAAAATTCAATTTTCTTTGCATCGGCAATACTGTTGTTGACACCTACAACACCAATAACAATTAAAGCAATTACAAGAATAGTTGCAAATCTGATTATCACATCTCTTTTGAACATATGTGTCAGTACACGTGCTCTAATTCTATCTACAATTGAAAATGCAACTAATGCAAATCCAATAACAAGTGTGCCACCGATTAGATATCGTGTGTTATAATCAATTTGATCAGTAAAGAAAAGATTAAAGGCTATCCAAAGTATACCTATGCCAATTATGCCTTCAATGGTTGAAACATAATTTAGATATCTTGGTTTTCCATCATTAGAATCATGAATAAATGAAGTAATTACGCTAATAATTCTATGGATTCCGACGTACAAAACTAAACGTAATCCAATTGCTGAAAGCATGGGAGGAAGTAAAATAACAAGAGCAGGAATCATTGGAACGACATTTTCAGTTGCATAGTTTGGATCAGTATCAGGAGTTACAAATGGTAAGGAAAATAATTTTGGAAAATGTTCTACTCCTAAAGTATTTCCGTCGATAAAAGACATTGCTGCAAATCCAAACATAATATTTGCAAAGAATGCACCAAAAAGCAAAATCTTTGTGATTTGCCAGATAACAAATTGCGGAGAAGTTAGCTTGTAATCTTTAAAATTCTGAATTGTATTTGACAGTGGTTGCTGTCCACCGTTTCCAAGAAATCCTATTGCAGAACTAATTGCATACCAAAAAATGGAAGATCTTCCTGCAATGTTTACACGTACAAGGGCAATTGCAGATAGGATAACAGTGGATATCAAAGTGTAATAGAGGGGTTTACTGAATTGTTCACCAAATTCGGTAAAATTCATAGATAAAACGACTGCCTGATTCCCAACTGTAGCAAAAATCACTATGCCTATAATGGCTACAATGCCTAATCTGATGAATTTCCCAGTATCAGGAGGAGGAGCTTGCTTATCAGTAGAGGCGCTATACAAAATCAAATTTTCTTGTGATTTGGTAAATTAATGTCTTACCAGCAAAATCAAGCTATTGTTGCTAGTTTCTTACAAATCATATAGACTGCAGCAAAAGTAGGCACTGTTACTTTTTCATTTGTATACGGACCAAATTTTTTATTTTTTAATTTAAATTCTATTGGACAATTTGCAAGAACTTCTACAGTACTATCATTAAGAAAAGATGCCTCAACATATGGATCAAACTTTGATAAATTATTACAGAAAATTTTTGTCAGGCCACTTTTACTATTAATAGATCCAGGTAATCTAAAAATCCTATGAATATCCATAGTTACATTAGGATCAATTTTTACTCCAATTTTATCTGACACATCATCAAGAGTTTTTTGAAATGATGAATAGCCATTAGCAAGTAATTCAGAAATAATTTTTGAGCGTTTTGATTTAGAACCAAATACTTGTTTAGAAAATCGTCCACGCCAGCCTTTCTCATCAAGCTCTGGAAAAAGTGATCTATTTGGTTTAAATTTTTTCATTCCAAATGTTTCAGGAATAGTTCCATTAAACATGATATAATCAGTCAGTTCTGATCTTTCTCTAGAACCAATTTCTTGAAATTGTGAATCATACACATAAACATGAAATCCTTCATTACCAGAAAAATAAACATGAATGTTTTCTTTATCAACTGCTAAATCATCAATTAAAACTTGAGATAATTTGATTATTTCAGTTTTTGATGATTCAATACAATTTTTACATGGTAAAGATTTTTTTTCTATTTTAGTTGAATTACATTTTAAACATTGTTGAGAATTTTTTGATACCTCATTGCATTCAGTGCATATCGACATAGTATGATTTTCTCTACAAGATAGATTGAGATCTTTTGCATCTATATCAAAAATCAGATCTGCCTCTTTCCAATCTTTTTCATTCATTGGAAGATTAGGAAATGAGTAATATGCATTTGAACAATAAACATCAGAAGGAATATTTTGCATGAACAGTAGATGTAATTCTTTATCATCTTTGATTGATATATGACGAGTCATTCCAGAATTAAATTTTTGATAACCAAATTCTCTTTCAGATGTACGTTCTGGTACTCTAATGAGATCAAAATGATCAAAATAATATTTTTTAAACGAATCTTCTAAAAATTTAATGTTAGTTTCATTCATTGTTTTCTCTTTTTTCCAAATTGTAATGGGTTAATGATATTATCACATTCGGGTATTGCAAAACAAAGACTTTGTGTTTTTAATTTCTCACAAGAAGGGCAAGAGTATTGAGTACCACTTCCCGAAGTTCCAGCTAAATGGTTTAGTTGATAGAGCGTTACACGCTCATTGTAATCAGGTGCATTTTTGAATAATGGTGCAATTTGTTGTACTGATTGACCCTTTGATAACAAAAATGTGGCCAACATGAAGCGACCAGAATGTGGAAGATTTTCTCCTTTTTCAAGAACTTCAATTGCATGTTTGACACATGGGGGATATTCTCCAGTAGTAACAGTAAAGGTTACAAATTTTTTTGATAATAAAACTAATTTATTTACAGAATCTTCAAAACCAGGAATCATTGAAGGGGTTTTTGCATTAATTATTTTTGAATTGATGTATGTTCCTAATTCTTTTCTTATCAATCGAACTGTTTCGTGTGGAGTGAGAAACACATGTCCATTTTCTACATGCCTATTGACTAATTTCCATTCTCTTTCATGAAAATTAATTGAATGTTTTAGATAATCAGAAGCTGGAATTACAAAATAATCATCTAATTTTTCAATCTGAACTGAAAAAAGATCACCAATGACTCTAATTGCTAATTCTTTTTTAGATTGATCTGAAATATTTGCTAGATCCTTTTCAAGATATTGTTCAGCACGTCTTGCTTCTGCTAGCGCAAATCTCTTAATCAAAGTATGCATTCCACTCAATTTCAACAATACAATAGCCAAAAGAAATGAAAAAACTTCTCTGGGAAGAGCTGACTCTTTTGATACTTGATCACCAACTAGATCAGATTTGTAGATCTTACCATCAGCTGCTACCTGAATACGATTAAAGGCCTTGTCGATTAATTGTTTTAGATCAGGATCTGTTCCAAATTGCTCTAGGGTAAATCCTTTATCCTTGAGATATTGACCAGCATCTGCTAGAAAGGGGTATTTTGCAATTTCATCTTGCCCAAGTGCTAGCATGATAGTGATTTACCCAGTTTACTTAAAAATCTGGTTTTTGTAAATTGGATGCTGGTTTAAATTATGTTTGAAGGATATTGTCACATATGCAGATCGGATGTCATGTTTCAATATCAGGATCAATTGACAAATCAGTAGATAATGCTGTTGAAAGAGAATGTTCTGCTTTTCAGATATTTACTAGAAATCCAAGAGGATGGAATGCTAAAGAACTAACCAAAGACGATATTGATAATTTTAAATCAAAACTCAAGGCCAGTAAAATTGACAGATTAGCAATTTGTGCACATATGCCATACTTGCCAAATCTTGCCAGTCCTAAAGAAGATGGATTTCAAAAATCAGTTAAAGCTTTGATAGATGAAGTTGAAAGATGCGCACAGTTAGGAATCCCATATCTTGTAACACATCTTGGTAGTCACCTAGGAACAGGTGAAGAAGCTGGAATTAAGAGATTAGTTGATGGTTTAACAAAAGCAGGACAAACAAAAAATGACGTAATAATTTTATTAGAAAACACTGCAGGACAAAAAAACTCTGTTGGTTCTGATTTTAAACAATTAGGAGAAATTTTCAAGCAGTTAAAACCTGCAAAAAAATTTGGTGTGTGTTTAGATACATGTCATGCATTTGTTGCAGGATATGATTTAAAAACTGAGAAAAAAGTTAAGGAGACTTTTTCTGAATTTGATAAACATGTTGGAATAGAAAATTTAAAGATTCTTCATCTAAATGATGCTAAAGGAGATATTGGATGTAATCTTGATAGACATTATCATTTAGGATTAGGAGGAATAGGAGGAGAAGGAATTAGTACTGTTGTAAAGTTTGCTAACAAGAAAAAAATCCCCATAATTTTAGAAACTCCGATTGATGATGACAGGGATGATTTTGAAAATATCAGAAAAGCAAAGGAATTTGCGTAGAAATTTATTCAATGATTGGGAGGATCAAATAATGGGCTATGAAACAGTTATGAAATTAGCACTTGAGCGCGGATTTTATTTTCCTAGCTGTGAAGTTTACTCAGATGCTCAAGCAGGTTTTTGGGAATATGGTCCATCTGGAGTAGGTTTGAAAAATAAATTTCTTCAATTATGGAGAAGAGAATTAATTCGTAGAGACGGAATGCTTGAAATTGATGGGTCTCAGATCATGTCAAAGTCAGTTTTTGAGGCATCAGGACATTTGGGAAATTTTGCTGATCCAATAATAAAATGTACAAAATGCAATTCAACATTCAGAGCAGACAGAACAGTTGCAGAAATTACACAAATTGAAATTCCAGAAAGTGCAGATTTAGTAGAATTTGATAATGCAATTGCTCAAAATAACATAAAGTGCCCAAAATGTAAGGGGGACTTTGATAAAACAAAAAATTTCAATATGATGTTTAAAGTTGGGATTGGTCCTGAAGGAGAAGAAGCATATCTTAGACCTGAAACTTGTCAATCAATCTTTGTGGATTTTCCAAGATTATACAAGACTATGAGAGGTAAACTTCCTTTAGGAATAGCTCAAGTTGGAAAAAGTTTTAGAAATGAGATCGCGCCCAGACAAAGTCTTCTTAGATTACGAGAGTTCTATCAAGCAGAAATCGAAGTATTTTGTAATCCGTCAAAATTAGATAAAGTTGAAAAATTTGGAGAGATTCAAGATACCATAATCAGGGTGCAAACAGATGCAGAACCAATTGCCATGACATGTAAAGAAGCAGTAGAAACAGGAATAATTCCAAACAAATTTGTGGCATATTATTTAGGAATCTTAACTGAATTTTATGAAAAAACTGGAATTGATATTTCAAAAAGTAGATTCAGGAAACTGGGAGATAAAGAAAAGGCATTCTATGCTGAAGTGGCTTTTGATTTTGAAGTTGAGACTACAATAGGGCGGTTAGAACTTGTTGCATGTAACTATAGATCAGATTATGATTTATCTAGTCATGCAAGTAAAAGTAAAGAGAAATTTGAAATCATGGACGGTGACGACAAGGTATTACCACATGTATTTGAAATTTCAATGGGAATTGATAGAAGTCTATACACAATATTAGAGCATTCATTAAAAGATGACAAAGGACACGAAAGAACAGTTTTATCATTAAAACCATATTTATCACCTACACACGTAGGAATTCTTTCACTAGTAAAAAAAGATGGGTTAAAAGAAAAAACCGATGAAATTTTCCTCAATATTAAAAGAAAATTTGACGCATTTTTAGATCATTCAGGTGCAATAGGTAGAAGATATAGAAGATTGGATGAAATTGGAGCCCCATTTGCAGTTACAGTTGATCATCAAAGTTTGGAAGATAACACCGTAACAATTAGGAGAAGAGATTCAATGGAACAAACTAGAATAGACATATCTGAATTAGATTCAATTCTTTCTGAATCCGTAGCATTTCCTTAAGCGCTATTCAAATAAACAATTCATCAAACTAATTTTATAAAATTAAAAGAAAAAGAATGACTACGTCTTTCCCAACTACTGCTCAAAGGTAGAAGTAGAGGTTTGAGACGAAAGTCCAGTTGAAGATGGTACAGATGGGAATTTGTCTCCTACCTGTTGCTCAGCTACTGCTGATGCTTCTTGAAGAATCTTGTCGGTTTCTTCACTTGAAACATCAGACTCCATACTAAATGAGTCTCCTGCAAGTGAATCCATCATCAGTCCATTAAGTGTCTGAGTCATAGTATTCAACTCTGAATCAGCTTCTGGCATGAATCGTCCTAGCGATGACTTCAATCCCTTCATTGTAGACATTGCTGGTCCGATTGCTACCATAGCATCACCAAGATCATGAATGGTCGTCAGTCTTAGTTGGACTTGTTCTAATGACATTCTTGCGTTGCCGAGCATCTTTGTAACTTTACGAATTTCAGCTAATTCGTTAGACAAAACTCTACTTGTGCTAGTATCATGTTGTTGCATTGCAGTTACGACTCGTTGAAAGAGTTGCGCATCTCTTTCATGCAGTTTACCTAGCATAGAGTCCATTTTTGATATTTGAACTTGTAGTTTGTTTACTGCAGTTTGAATTCGTGGTTTTAATGCACCTTGAGGCTTTACTGCTTCACGTAGTTTGCCAGTTACACTTTGGGTCTCTTGTCGAGCCCAAGTCTTATCGAAGTTTGGCATAACTGTGGATTTAGAAATTTAGTCTTAATGGACAGTGTAAATTTAGATCAGTTTTAGACTAAATTTAGCTAACAAACTATTATTCAGGATTTAAAGATCAATATTGTGGCCAAAATTGTAGTTTTTGATTCAGGATTAGGCTCATTATCAATAATCAAAGAAATGCAAAAAATATCAAAAACTGATATCATTTACTTTGCAGATCATCAAAATTATCCATATGGCAAAAAGTCTCAGGCTCAATTATACAAAATTATACAAAAATCAATCAAGGGATTACAAGAAAAATTTACACCAGATATCATAGTTATTGCATCAAATACGCCTGGCCTAATGTTAGACTTGGCCACACACAAAATTATTGATGTAAAACCGCCTTTGAAGGATGCACAAAAAATATCAAAATCAAAACAAATAGGAATTCTCGGAACAGAGTCTGCAATTAAAAGTAAAGGTCTTACACAATATATTCAGGAAAATAATTTTTCAAAATCATTTAAAATTTTTAAAATAAATGGATCTGATCTTGTCGAATTAGTTGAATCAGGCAAATTTCTTACTAGCAAAGATTATTGTAGAAAAATTATTAGAAAAACTTTGGAAAAAGTTTTAACACAATATGATATTGATGTTATCACATTGTCTAGTACACATTTACCATTTTTAAAATCATTATTAAAAAAAGAATTTCCACAAATACAGTTTATTGATCCAGGAAATAGTATTGCAAAGAAGATTTTTAGAAAAGTTAAAAATAAACAATCAAAAAGAAATTCTTTAAAAATTTTTACATCAGAAAATACAAATAGTTTTCAAAAAAAAATAAATAAAATTGGTATTAAAAATAAAATAAAATATTTATCTATTTGATTTTAGATTTTCTATAACCATGACTAAATTTCTTGTCATATAATTTAGAATATTCATAGGATTCAGGATCAATGACATCACTAATTATAACAATAGCAGTTCTAGTAATTTTTCCTTCCTTTACTTTATCTGCAATGTTTCCTAATGTTCCTTTGATGATTTTTTGATCTCTCCAGCTTGCCCTGTAAACTACTGCAACTGGAGTTGATTTTTTATATCCACCTGCAATTGCCTCAGTTACAAGAGTGGATACTAAATGAACACTAAGATAAAAAATCAAAGTTGCTTTATGTGTTGCAAGCTCAGAAATTTTCTCTCTCTTTGGAACTTTGGTTCTTGATTCTGCTCTAGTTACTATTATTGTCTGGGTAACTCCAGGAAGTGTTAGTTGAGTTCCAAGCGCAGCTGCTGAGGCTAAAAATGCAGTAACTCCAGGCACAACAACTGATTTTATTCCTTTTTTCTCAAGATTATCAGTCTGTTCTTTTATTGCTCCATAAATTGATGGATCACCGTCATGCAATCTAACAACAAGTTTGCCTTTTTTTGCATTTTTGTATAATAAATCAAAAATTTCCTCTCTAACTAATTTTGCAGCATCATGAACCTTTCCCTTCTTACATAATTTCAATATGGGTTCTGGAATTAATGAACCCGAATAAACTACAATATCAGCTTTCTGAATTAGTTTTTTAGCTTTAACTGTAATTAGATCAGGATCTCCAGGTCCACAACCAACAAAAAATACATCAGACACGTTTTACCACCAAAATTGAAAAATATTTTGTAGTTAATGAATCATCATTAACTTCGCCCAAAGTCATCGTTCGTGTAATTTCATTATCAGTACCTAAATCTTGTCCAATTGCAAAAAGAGAATTATCAGGAAAGCCAGATTCTTTTAGAACCTCAATCACTTGATCAAAATATCTTCCATCTTTGAGAAATATCATTGATTCAGAATGTTTTGCAATTTCCTTGACACTAGATAAGTCGTAACAAGATGGAATAATTGCAACTTTTTCTGCACCCTCTGCAACACTGACACCGACTTTTGAAGCAAAAGAAAATATTGAAACAATTCCCGGAACTACACTAATATTCATATCAGGATATTTTTCTTTTAAATCTCTGTGCATGTAAATCCAAGTACTATAGAGATATGGATCACCTACTGTAAGATATACAACATTTTTCCCTGTTAGAACAGTTTCAGCCATTATTTTGGCATTTTTTTTCCAAGATTCCTCTAGAATGTCTTTATCTTTGGTCATTGGAAAAATTAGTTTGATAATTTCTTGATTTAATGATTTATCAATTATGGATGAAACAACAGATAAAGCAATACTAGGCCTATCCTCTTTAGAAGCTGGACACATAATAATATCAGCATTTTGAATTGCTTTCACAGCTTTGACTGTAAGAAGTTCTACATCTCCAGGACCTACTCCAATTGCAACTAATCCAGGCATGAAAAATGTGATTTTCCCCCAATTAAAAGTCTAGATTATACTTTGGTAGCAGAAATTATAGTCACGGGATTTCTAGCAAGCATCATTGTTCCTGTACTAGTCTTTCTGCTCTTTGAAATAGTTACTTGAGTGATATCAACAGATTCAAACTGTAATTTGTCAATAACCTGTAATACAGAATAAAGTGTTTCAATTAAGATTATGCCAATCACTATTCTACCTCCAGACTTTAGTTTATTTTGAGAAAGTTCAACTATTTCTTTTGTATCTTCACCGGTTCCACCGATAAATATTGCATCAGCCTTTTCTAATTCCAATATTTTTTCTTTGGCATTACCAAAAATTACTGAAATATTTGATAATCCAAATTTTTCTACGTTTCTTTTAGTTAAATTAACAGCATTTTCATCATAATCAATAGACAATACTTTCCCAGAAGATTCAATTTGGAATGCAGCTTCAATTGAAATTGAGCCACTTCCACATCCAACATCATAAACAGTTTGACCTGGCTTTAATCTTGCTTTACTAATTTGAATGGTTCTCACTTCTTCTTTTGTGATTGGAACTTTTTCTTCTCGTTCAAAATGTTCGTCAGGAATTCCAGGAGTCTTATAATTCCACATTTCCATTCAATCCTTAATTAAATTAAGAAAAGGGAGTTGGAATTCCACTTGATGTAGTTCCTGCATTAACAAGGGTGTAAGTTAAAATCCAAACAAACAAGTACATGAAAACATAGCTTCCAATAGCTTGTGTAACAATCTTCTTTCTATCTGATGATGGTAATTGCATTTTCATTCCTTTTGCAACAACAATTGTTGCAGCAAATACAATTATCATAAACCCAATTGACGCCCATCTTCTATCTTCACCTTCAATATCTTCAAAGATGAAAGTTGCTGCAGTTCCTGCAATAATTGCCAAAGCAACACGTAACCAGAATAATTTACTTAATTTTTTATCTTTTTCACTTTTTTCAGCAGCAGTAACTGGCGGAGCCTTTGGAGTGTCCGGAGCAGGCTCAGATTTTTCTATCTCAGGAATATCAGATGATTCATCAACTATAGATTCTTTTTTTGAATCATTAGGCTCTGCTGTAGGTTCAGATTTTTTCTTTTTGAATTTTGCCAAAGTAAATTTCTAGCGTGTCTCAAGCAAACCATGTTTAATATCTTTGGTCAAAGCTGAAGCATATCATAGCAAGGGTATAATTTTAGACGTAAAATAGGACAATTATGGCATTAGCTGGTATAGAATTACGATATTTAGTAGATCAGATTTCAGAACAAGTTCAAGGATACTATGTAAGTAACATATACGGAATTACAAAAGATAGCATTCTCTTCAAACTCCGCCATACTGAAAAAAGTGATCTGTTTATGATGATCTCAACATCTGGAGTTTGGCTAACTGCAGTAAAAATTGATCAAATGGAACCAAATAGATTACTCAAAAGATTACGAAGTGATCTTCTTAGATTAAAATTAAAAAAGATTGAGCAAATTGGTGCGGAAAGAATTGCATATTTTATTTTTGAGGGATTTGGGAAAGAGTTTGTCCTAATAGGAGAATTCTTCGGGGATGGAAACATTGTACTATGCAATAAAGATAAGAAGATTCTAGCATTACAACATTCAATAGAAGTCAGACATAGAAAACTAAGTGTTGGATTAGAATATACACAACCACCAGAAAGCAGTTTAGATATTTTTAACATTAAAGAATCAGATTTTGATGAGCTCAAAACAACAGATTTAATTTCTGCAAAATGGTTTGGAAGAACTTTGGGTTTGCCAAAAAAATATGTTGAAGCAGTTTTTGAAATTACAAACATAGATCCAAAAAAAATTGGAAATTTATTAACTACTGAAGAAATAAAGAAAATTTTTGAAACAACAAAGAAAATCGTTTCAGATGTGGTATCAGGAAATCATGATGCAGTCATAATTGAAAATGAAAAGACTGAAGTTATTCCACTGAGATTAGGAAAATTAGAAGGAGAGATAACAAATGCAAATAGTTTCATTGAAGGATTAGATACGGTATTTACAAAAAATATTGTTGAAAAAGGAAAATCAATTCAAACTAGTGGCTCAGATAAGAAAATTAAAGAATTAGAAACTCAGATTTCAGAACAAGAAAAAGCAATTCAAACAGTCAAAGAAAAGTCAAAAAACATTACAAATGTGGCAAATTCTCTGTTTGAGATGGCATCAAGAGGCATAATATCAATAGAAGATGATAAGGCGCAAGAAATTTTAGCAACTTATAATGCAAAACTGGTTAATGAAAAAGGAATTTCATTGATTATTGTACAGGATGAAAAAATCAAAGTAAATACCAAATCTCCCCTTCAATCAATTGCATCTGTCTTATTTAATGAAGCAAAAAAACAATCAGGGGCTATAAATTCAATTCAAACAATAAAAGAAAAAACAGAAAAGAAATTAGAAAAATTCCGAAATAAAACAGAATCTGAAAAAGATTTGATCGTAGTCTCAGAAATTAGAAAGAAGAGTTGGTATGAACGATACAGATGGTTCTTCACTACCGATGGATTACTTGCAATTGGCGGAAGAGATGCTGCATCAAATTCGGCTGTAGTTAGGAAACATTTGGTGAAAAATGATAAAATATTTCATGGAGATATTTTTGGTTCACCATTTTTTATTTTAAAAGATGCGGAAAATGCACCAGATACAAGTATGAATGAAATCGCACATGCCACGGTTTGTTTTAGTCGTGCATGGAGAGAAGGATTGTACGGAGTAAGTGCTTATTGGATTAACCCAGAACAGGTAAAAAAATCAGCACCAAGCGGAGAATTTCTTCCCAAAGGTTCCTTTGCGGTGGAAGGACAAAGAAATTTCATCAAATCAGACACATTAAGATTAGCTGTAGGAATCATGCCACAAGAAGATAATGATTATATTTTGACATGCGGTCCGCCTGAACCTATTAAAAAAAATTCTATTTGTTATGCAATAATTGAACCACACGGAATAGAAATGGCAGATGCTGCTAAAAAAATTAAGATTGAATTTTCAAAAATGTATGAAGAAATTACAAAGAAGATAAACATGGATGATTTTGTGCGTGTTTTACCACCTGGAAAAAGTCAGATCAAAGAAGTGAAGACAGGAAATGTGCAAATGAGTAATTTCATCGATAGTGAATTAGAGTAGAAGATTCTGTATCAAGTAGTATTTTTTTCCCATTCTCAAGAGAAGAAAATTCTTCGTCAGAAATAGTAATCAACGGGATATTTGCTAATGCACACCCAGTGGCAACTGTAAGATCTGCTTTTTTACAAATCATTGCAGATGGTGCAACATTGTTTGATTTTATTGAATAAATTGTATAAGCTCCAACACTACTGCCTACACCTGAAGGAAATACAAGAACAGTGTCTTTCATAGATTTCTCGAAAAGATCATGATTGTTATCGCTAATAACTCCAGTTTTTTTGTCAACTGTACCCAAAAAATTGATTGAGTCTTTAGATTTTAAAATAATACCCTCTACTTTACCAGATACAAGTATTTTATTCATCTAGTTTCATCTTCTACAATTTGTGATAATGATTTTAGATTGACATCTACGCCATTGGAGTTTTTAAGATAAAAAGCACCTTTGATACTATTTGTTGTAACAGCATCAACATTATCTTTGTTAATTAATGGTGTAAGGCAAGTACAACAATCAGAAAGAATTTCACATCCTGCACGTTCAAGCTCATTTGCATATCCAATGGTTCTTGCTTGTTCTTTTACGGTTCTAGGGCAAAATACCATACACCTTTTTTTGAAAGAACGTCCCTTTAGTTTACCAGTAAGATCAGACATTTCATCTAATCCTAACTGAGGACTGCCAAGTGTAATCAGATCACCTTTTTCAGCAGTGTTTAATTCATCATGAACATTTTGCACCTCTTTTTCATCAAAATCAATTTTTTCACAACCAGGATCCCCATCACCAAAAAGAAACTTTGCACAAGTTCCAGAAGTGCCCGTCCCTCCACACATAGCCTTACACTGTCGTTTATCCATGTCCCCAAGACCGGAAATATTTACAGAAGTATCTCCAACTTTTCCAGCAAAAAACCCAAGCATTCCATATGTTAGTTCGTTTGGGTTTTTTACATTCATCCTAATTGAAACATTCGGAGTATCTTCTTTTCGTAATGATGAGTAAGGACTCTTACCTGTAATAGCGCTTGCAAGTGCGCTAAATGCACTTTCTTTGTTTGTTTTTAGATTGTCATATGAATTTGCATGAATTGCAGCATTACTTTCAGCAAATGCAACTTGGGTTCCATCTTTTGGAATATCAAAAATTTCGTAAGGAATACAAGAAAATGAAGGAGTAACCCCCATTGTTTCATATGAGTTTTTAATGGACAATTGTTTTGAGATAAAATTTTCATCCAATCCATAATTTGATACATTATCTATGTCGAATCCCATTGGATTTAGAGTTGTTTTTACTTTGACTCTAGCGTTTTTGCTAATACTTGACAGAAATTCTTCTCCTGCATCTCCAATAGCGTTATAATTCACACCTGAAAGGTGAGACCATTCTATATGGACCAATTTGTCTGCATCAGTTGCTTCACCAGTTGCAACTAAGATCCTATATGCCATCTGCATAACTTCTCCTTGTTCGCCCTTTAACGCGGATTCTTCTTCTTTTGTAAGCTCCAATGACGGTTCTTTGTTATTACAGTTATAATACTTGTATTTTAGGCACGTTTAGAGACTATTTTGGTGGATATTAGAGACTTGGGCATAACTAATCCTAATTTTTAATCAGTTTCTCAAACTATTCAAATGAAAAAAGCCAAGGATCCTTGCAATGTCATTTCATTGCAGCATAAATGTAAAAATCCCCGGCAAGGTTCTATCAGAGTCATCTCTTATCGGTGTTTTGTATCTGGTTAGAACATTATCTCTGCATGGGGAGATATTCAGACCTGGCAGACCATATGCCTGTTCAACTATCTGATGGTGCAACTATTCATCATAAAATCTCAGATGAGAATTCCAGGTAACAGCACACTTCATTATTTTTTATCAGTCAAATGCAACGATGACAAATTGTTCAAGGTCTGCAGATTGACTCAAATCCCAGACAGACGTACTATTGACAGGCGATTTCAGAACCTGCCCGTTGGGGACATCATCGGGACGATGGGAAATCTGTTCGTATCAGAAGGAATGGTTGATGATACGTCTGCATCAGTGGATAGTTCGATGCTAAAAGCAAACGGTCCTGTATGGCACAAATCCGACATGAAGAATAACCGACCTTCAATCGCGGGAATTGATACAGATGCAAGATGGGGATAGTCCTCCAAATCAAGGGGTTGGATATTCGGGCATGAACTGCACATGAGTTGCAGCGCCGGCAAGTTGATTGTTCCATTGTCCGCCGGCGTCAGTACCGCGAATATTCATGATGGCAAGATGTTTGATGCATTGATAGAATCACTTTCAGGAATCATACAGAATATTTTGGCAGATCCTGCATACGATGATTCCAAACTGCATGATTCGTACGGCAAAAAGCATCCGGGGTTGTCACTCCGATAAGGCAATACCCGCGTACGCCCCCGGAAAGGATCAAGCTTGTGGAATTTTACGACTCTGCGATCGGTCAGGAGTTGTATGCGGATAGAAAGACTTCAATTGAACCGCTCTTTGAGATATTCAAAGACGCGTTTGGCATCAGAACAGTTCCCGTAAAGGGATTATGCAATGTGAAATCATCTGTGCTGATCTGCGTTTTGGCGTATCAGTTGGCAGCGTATTACAATTGCATGATTGGTGCAGAGAATCATCCAAGAACTGTAAAGAGAATGCTTTGCTGTTGAATTATTTTAGGCTTTATTTTTGTAAACCATTATGCCCAAGTCTCAGCTAATTCTTTCCAAGACTTGTAATCAGGGATTTTACTGAGTCAAGTGCAGAGTCAAGATTCTTTTTGATCTCTTTGGATATTTCTTCGGGCGGTGGCAAACTATCAACATCTTCAATGGAGTGATCTTTTAGCCAGAAAATATCTAGAGAAACCTTGTCTCTTTTTATAAGTTCGTCATACGAGAAGGATTTAAAGTTCTTTGATTCTTTTCTTTCTAGAATATTCTTTGCGTTGTAACATTTCACAAAATCATCCAGATTGTTTCTTGATAGCTGATTCTCCTTGAGTGTAAAATGCTGATTTGTCCTAAAGTCATAAATCCACAGTTTTTCTGTCCATGCCTTGCCATCTGTTCTTGCAGGCTTTTTGTCAAAGAATAGTACGTTTGCCTTTACTCCGCCTGCATAAAATATTCCAGTCGGAAGCCTTAGCAGAGTATGACAGTTTAGATTTTCCAGCATCTTCTTTCTTACCGTCTCACCTGCTCCCCCCTCAAAGAGAACATTGTCTGGAAGTACGATAGCACACCTGCCGTTTACCTTAAGGATTGTCTTTACATGCTGCAGAAAATTCAGTTGTTTGTTTGATGTGGTTGCCCAAAAATCATCCCTTTCATATGACAAGGTTTCACGCTCTACCTTGCCTGATTCAGAAAATATTATGGTGCTTGATTTTTTTCCAAACGGCGGATTAGTCATTATTACATCAAATCTGTCTCCAGAATCAGAGATCAGTGAATCGCTTGATATGATCTGGCTTGCCTTGTCCCCAATTCCGTGCAGATACATACTCATTGCACAAAGCCTTACCACTTCAGTTACTATATCCCATCCCTTGAAAGTCTTGGTCTTTAGAAATTTTTTCTCATCAGGATCCAAATTAAAATTATCTGTAATGCATTTGTGTGCAGAGAGAAAAAATCCGCCTGTACCGCATGCGGGATCACCGATGGTCTCTTTTGGCTTTGGCTGTATCACGTCAACTATTGCATCAATTAGTGCACGCGGTGTAAAGTATTGGCCAGCGCCACTTTTCACATCTTCGGCATTTTTTTCCAGCAATCCCTCATAAATTTCGCCTTTGACATCAATATTCATTCCATTCCAAAGAATCTTGTCTTTTGAATCCCCGTCAATTAGCTTGATTAGCCTCTCTAGCTTTGCAGGATCCTGTATCTTGTTTTGGGATTTCCTGAAGATTACCCCCAGCAGCTCTTTTTCTTTGGATAAATTCTCCAATACGTGTCTGTAATGGGTTTCCAAGTCATCACCAGTTTTATCAGTCAAAGTCTGCCAGTCATATTTTTCTGGAATTATTGATTTTTTCTTGAATGGTGGTTTTGTTTGCTCATCTGCCATTTTTAGAAATAGTAAATTGGTTAGCTGTTGGACATAATCCCCGTATGATACGCCATCATCTCTAAGCACATTGCAGAAATTCCACAGTTTTTGGACTATGACTGGTGCCTCATTTGACATTTTTGTTGGTATATTTACTGTTTTAATTACTGTTTTTCTTTTTGTCATCAAATGATTTATTTGTAAATACCATGAAAATATCATAATGTCTGAGGAAAAACCAAAGATCGTGATTGTTACGATAAAAATGCCGGATGGTAAAGAATATGACGTGCCATTACCCGCAAAGACGTTTAGTTCCGGCAGGGAGGGATTCTATTCCCAAATTCCACCAATGGTGTATGATGATGAGATTTATGGCGGACAGATTCAGATCTGGAACAAGAATAAAACTGTAGAAAAAAATGAGTAAAACGTTTAGTGGGAAATTGGTTCCTCAGGATCCAAATGATCAGCCAAGAGGATGGGTAAGGACAAATATTGACAATACTTGTAATATTTTAGACAGTAAAAGAATTCCCGTAAACTCTCAAGAACGTCAAAAACGTGTAGGCAATATTCCATATTATGGAGCAACAGGACAAGTTGGTTGGATAAATGATCATATATTTAATGAAGAATTAGTTTTGTTGGGAGAAGATGGTGCGCCATTTTTTGATGACTTCAAAAACAAGGCATACATAATAGATGGGAAGAGCTGGGTTAACAATCATGCACATGTCCTAAAATCAATCGCAGGATTAATGTCAAACAAATTTCTACTTTACTCATTAAATCAAATTGATTATCATGAATATGTGCGTGGAACCACAAGATTAAAACTTAATCAAACTTCAATGAAGGCTATTCAAATCCTGCTTCCTCCACTATCAGAACAAAAGCGAATCGTACAAAAAATCGAATCAATCCTCTCACAGATTGACGCAGCGCAGAGTAGACTGGAGGTTCTGGCATCGCAGGTCAAGTCACCCCCTGGCAGCTTGAGCATGCTGAAGAACAGCGTACTCGAGCAGGCATTTGAGGAAAAATGCAATTTTGAAACAACAGAGATGGGGAATTTAATTTTGTTTTCAAAGAACGGTTTTACAGGAAGGCCAAATAAAGATAAGAAAGGAAATCCACGATTAGGAATTGAGAGCATTACGAATTCAAATTCAATTTTTATTAACGAAGATAAATGTAAATTCATAGATATTTCTAAATCAAAAGAAAAAAATTATGAAACAAAAAAAGGAGATCTTTTTTTCTGTAGACAGAATGGAAATAAAAACAATGTTGGAAAATGTAAAGTATTAAGAAATACTATAAAATCAATGATCTTTTCTGATTCTTTAATACAGTTTCGTCTTAATGATAAAATTGTTCCTGAATATGTTGTATATTTTACTGCTATAACAAGTAGTAGAAATCAAATTGAACAATGTTGTTTTACAACAGCAGGTAATTTTAGTATAAATGGGACAAATCTAAAAAAAGTTCTAGTCAAATTTCCTGCTGTTTCTCAACAAAAGCGAATCGTCTCAAAGATCGAATCAATCCTTGGCAGGATTGATGCAATTGAAAAGCAAGTTGACGATTCGCTGATCAAACTGGATCAATTGAAAAAGGCCGTTCTAAAAAAGGCATTCGAGGGCAAGCTTGTGCCGCAAGACCCAAATGACGAGCCGGCATCAATTCTTTTGGAGAAGATCAAACAAGAAAAGCATTCTAGAGTTAAAAAACGCAAGTAATTCAAACCCAATCACATAATAATACGTAAAATCTACTTAGAGGTCTGCCTCAAGACGCATTATTACAGATACAGTCGGGTTATGTCATGATCTTGGCAATAGCGGCGGCAATCATAATTAGTGCGATTTTTTATGGTGCGTCTCAGAGAAGCATATCCGCAATCAAAAAGAGGCTGCAGCCACTAAGCAATCTTGATCCAAAAATACAGTATGATGTATCGAGAATTGAAACCGATCTGAGGACAGCATACCAGGATTTGACTTCCCTGAAAACTAATCTGCCACATACAAACGAAGTTGCATCCCTGCAAGAAAACATCCAAAAGCTCTGCTCAGATTTTACAGATTTAAAAGAAAATATCGATGACCAGATGAACAAATTCAAGCTTGGAACTACCGAGGATCTGCACAAAACAAAAGACGAGATGATAAAGAATGCAGCGCAGACAATTACAGACCACGCAAACAATCATCTTGTTAAAAACAGTGTGTCAAGGGAAGAATTCGAAAGTCTTAAGGAGAGAATTGAAAAAATGCTGGGTGCAGAAGAAGTTGTTGAAAGAATGGAGGTTTTGCAATCACTGTTTGACTCGTCCCAGATCAAGACATTGAATTGGCAGTGCAAGTTGATCAAATTGTTGAATGGCGGATTGGCACCAGATGCAGAGGAAGACCTCATCATCTCCGAAGGAATTCCCAAATCCAGCTGCGAAAAATTCTTGAAAAAACTAACAGACAATGGCATAACTGAAACTAAGAAGGTACCTGCATTTTACTTGGCGCCCGAATACGAATGGATTTACAGCTACGTCGACAATCCTGATTGGCTACAAAGGAGATTGGACGGCACAATCAAAAAAGAAAGCGAATATCAGGAATACATAAGAAACAACCTGCATTTGATAGAGGATGGGCTGTTGCTTGAAAAATCAGAATACGAGCTGGCTACAGGAAAAATTGACTTTATATGCAGGGATACGAATGGTTTGGCAGTCGGGTTGGAATTAAAGTATCCGTCAGCCACGACCAGCGTAAAGCGGCAGATACTGGGATACAAAAACGACTATGAGCAGAAATCCGGCAGGGTGGACTCTAGATTCATTGTGGTAGCACCAGAAGTTCCGGAAAAACTAAAGGAATTACTTGGTGTAGATAAAATAGAGTACAGAGAAATTGGTTTTGAGTAAACCATGCTAGAAAGATGTCCTAAACAAAAATAAATTCTCAGTCTATCCTACAAGTTTATGCAAAATTGCTTTTATCTCAGAGAATGTCTTTTTGTCTATTCTTCCAATATTCATTTTGATCATTTTTTGTTCTACGCTAAAAATTCTACTTATTTTTACCCTGCTATCAACAATCAGATCTCCTTGCTCTAAACTGTTATTTGTAATAATTACGTCGTAATCCGTCTGAGCCAAATTTGATGTCAATGGCACAACAATTACGTCTTTTGATTTTTGTTGTATTTGTCATTTGACAGAATTATTACAGCTTACCTTTGATGCTTTTAGATTTGAGAACGGAAAGTTTAGTAAGACTATCTTTCTTTGCAATGCCATTACAAGTATTTTTCCCATACATCATCTTTTTTATTATTCCATAATTTCTCAAGTGATGATTCAGAATATCTTAAGAGATCAGAAAAGTTATACTCAATGTGTTTTTCGACATTTGTTGCCTTTTGGATCAAAATTTTCTTGTATTTTGCAGTAATTACAAATCTGCCCCCTTTTTGATCCCTGGGGATTTTTGAATCTCCCTTGCAACTCATCCCAATACTCTCCAGTACATCATAATACATGCCAAGTAAACTAGCCCAAGATAGTTCTCACAGTTCCTTTCGTATCTTATCGCAGTCCTTCTGAACCCGCATTTGAGCCAAGCAAAGAATCTCTCGACAACAAACATTGTCTTGCTGCAGACATTTTGTTGGTTCTCTGGCAACAGTGAATCTGGAATTTTTCCTAGATGGAATCCAGCAGCATCCAATTCCACGACATCTGAGATAATTTCTGATATGTGCCGCATCATAACCCTTGTCTGCATAAACTGCTACAATTTCATCCATCATGGAATCATCTATAAAATCTGAAATGTTTTGTATCACGTCAACGAATCTGGTACGGTCATGAGCATTTGCAGGACTGGTCCTGATTGAGATTGGCAGGCCGTTTTGTTCTGCTGCGACATGAATCTTTATGCCCAGAATCGTCTTGAATCCGTCATATCCTGTAACATCTCCCCCCTTTTTTGTTGTGTACATATGATGAACCAGCTGATATGTTACGCAGATTGATTTTGTTTGCTTTGTGTGCAGTTTTTATTAGTTTTGATAGAATCTTTTTCCAGATTCCTCTTTGCTGGAAATCCTGGAATCGTCTGTGATCTGATGGTGTGGAACCGTATTGCACAGGCCAGGTCAATCCACCTACAACCGGCAATCAGTACGAACATGATTGCGTCAACTGTCAACTATGTTCAGGAACTAACACTAAGATTGGAGAAGCAATCAGTACGAACATGATTGCGTCAACTGTTGTTCGGTCATCTGCTCTGGGTCTTCCTGTTTTAGCAGGTTTTGGAAGATGTTTCTCTATTGTGTGCCATTGCAAGTCTGTCATTTTTGTAAATTTCATGAAAATATGTTTGATGCCAATACAGATAGATCCAAATGATCATCAGAGTTTGTCTAAGTGGTTGGTTTTGGGATCAGTTGAATTTGTATGAATGAAACAAACCTACAAAAATGGAAAGTTCCATTTATTGCTGAAATTTGGAAGGATTGTCGTACTCATTTTGCAATTGAAAAATCTTGTAAAATAAGATTGGGTGAATTTTCAATTTTCCTAGAACCTATAAAAGAAGAAAAAATTGCAGGCTATTTTTTATTCCAATTTTCTAATCCAGACAACAGTGTAAATAGTGCAGAATCCGAGGCTGAAATAATAAAGCAAAATAAATTTAAAATTTTTAAAAAAATTCTCTTGTTGAAAGGAGTGAAACTAGAAATTAAATGGGAAGGGATTAAACCTGTGGATCTTCCAGATGGACATAGATTGGCCGTGCATAAATGCCTTCCTCTGAGATATGAAATTTCGGACCGTCCAATCACATTCTCAGAAAATGATATCCAATCTATTGAAAGCATATACAATAAAATTCAGAGTCATGAGAAAAAACAATACATTGACAATATGCTGAATTTACTTGCAACTAATACATACAATGAAAAAGACAGTTTTTTTTACAAATGGGTTTCATTTAATCAAATCTATTCATATGATTCAGATGATAGGCATTCTGAACGTGAATCTATAGAAAGTTTTGCAAATAGATTTTCTGAATTTCCAGAATCATCTCAACTTATACAAAAAAACCTTGATTTTTTTACCGAGTTATCTACAAAAGCCCACTCTAACAAGAAAAAAACTGAAGATTTTTCAATTGAACTGAAAAAAGGGATTGAAAATGAAAATCATTCTGAGATTTGGAAATGGTCAATGTTGTGCATTTATTCAATTAGAAATGAATTTTTCCATGATGGTAAAGAAAATGAATATTTTGACAAACTTTCTAAATTGCTTCATAGCATAATCATTATCTCACTAAATAATTTTTTTGAACTAAAATAAGATTGAACCCAATTACACATTATTTTCAAGGGTTCAGTTTTATTCCATCATTTATTATAATTTCTTAAAGTAGGCTTCCTAGAAATCATCAAGATTTCACCGAATTATTGATCAAAACAGATCATTTGGATCCATGATTCATCAGAGATTTCTTGGTTTTATGAACAAGAAATACAGACGCATGATGAATATCACGCTGTCTATCTTAAAGAAAATGAATGTCCCATTGTTTTTGCATCCAAAATCAAAGCATACATTTTCTATTCATCAGCACATCATCATGCCAGTCCTTGGGCAGTACGAGTCAAAAAGTTGTGAGGGTTTTGTTGAATGGCTGGATGTTGTAGCAGGGATTGTAATTCGATTACAGTCAAAGACAATCCCACATTTTACAACACTGTAAAAGGCAGCTGAAAGATTAAGCGGTATTTTACTGCGTATTGCAATTGGTAGATTCGTTGGAATTGTATCGCCAGGCAAGATATTTGCAGGAAGCTGATGCGACAGGGTTTGAAAACAAGCATCTGCCCCATACTGTTACTCCAGATGTGATCTCAGGCATGCATCTACAAAAATGTCAGTAGGATCAGACATGAAATCACAGCTGGTCTGTGCAGTGGTGACAGGCATCATCCCGTATCTCATGACATCAGGCATTTTCCAAAACTATTTTCACATATGCCTGATGTCGTTTCAATGTGGATTATGGTGTTAGACCGGGGGTATGATGCAGAATCAACACACAATATTATTGGAAATGAAGATATTATTTCAGTGATTCCGGTACGAGGAGACAATCTGATCTCAGATACGCATGGCAAGTACAGAGAATTAATGAGAAGGGAATTTGATGAAACGCTTTACCATGAGCGAAACAAGACTGTGACGATATTTTCCGTAGTAAAAAGAGGATTCGGCTCTGAGCTCAAATAGTATGAGGAGATTATGAAAACAAAAGAGATGCTGTATCGTGTGCTTGCTTATAATTGTCACAGAATGTACTGTATCATCTCTTGCTTGGTTTTGTGGATGATTTCTAGGAAGCCTTTCTCTCTAAATTCCTAATACGATAAAACAAACATTTGTTTCTTGAAAAATTCCCAAATCAAATGCAAATTGCTTTTGAATTTCTTCATCTAAATAATGAAAGTTATCTAGAATGATGTATTTCTTGAAATTTACACTCGTAATATCTTGGATATGTCTTGTGCTAATGCTAGATTGTATTTGACATCTCTATATGATTTTGTTTTAGTTGAACCAATTCCTCCTTTTCCTGAAACTCCTGCTTCTGTTTCTACAAAAAATGGAATTTTTAATTTAGCTTTGAATGGACCTCCTGCTTCACCATGTTTTGTTTTTTGCTCATAACTTTCAGTTTGGATTTGTATATCACACTGAAGAAGAATTGCAGAATAAATATCAATTAAAGTTGCAGATGGTGAACTTTGAACCATAACTGTTGATTCTGAATTCAAATGTTTTTTGGTTAGTGGAGATTTTCCTTGTTTTGAAGATCCATACACTACAATTTGTTTTTTTAAATTTAATGCATTTTGAAATTCGCCATCAACATCTTGACGTTCTATGCATGATTCTATAATGTTGTTTGAAACACCAAAAACTTCTTCCACCATACTCATAATTTCATATAATCTGCTTCAATAAACCTACGTTGTTATTTTATGACGGTTTGAGATTCTAATTACATAAACAAATTTTACATTTTGATGATAGCTTTGTTTTGATTTTGGTGGATGTGGCGTTGATTTTCAATATTTGTTTTGGATTTTCTTTTTTAGCGATAATCTGTTGTACCAAATTCTGTAATTTTGCTCTTGATATGTTATACATAAGACCCCGTGCACCTATGTAATGACAATTTAGGGCTGCTAGACATTGACCTACACAAAATCCTTTCTGTAATCTTTTATCAGTAATTCCCCATTTTGCTCCTTTCTGACCTAATTCATGAATCAATCCTGCTGTAAGCCAGTCTCCTGAGCCTGCCGCATCTGCTAATTTATCGACTGGAAATGCTGGCAATTCTGTCCATTTGGTTTGTCCTAACGTGTTGGCTTTGTATCTGAGTCCTTTCTCACCCATAGTTTGAATTTCAAGTGGAATATCCACGTTTAGAGAATTATTATTGGATTTTAAATCGTAACAATGTTTTAATACATCTACAATTTCTAAACAATTTTTGAAATTTTTATCTTCAAGTAATCGTGGCGGTTCAAAAACAATCAATGCTCCTTTTTCTTTTTGTTGTCTTGCTAGCAATAATGAACTTGGTGTTGCCCTGTCCATATAGCACACTTTGGATGTAGGGATTTTATTTTCAATATGTTTTAGTGAATCTAGAAGAAACGATTTTTTATCTGGTAGCCATTTTCCGTGTTGGCATTTCAATGAAAAAGCATGTCTAGGATTTTTTCCAGAATATGCTTTCTCAATGATTCTTGGGGACGATATTTTTGGATCTCTTTCCATAAATTTAGTCACCACTCCCCATTTTTTCATATCTTCAATGACTCTTTCTCCTTCTACATCTTTTCCTAATCTGGCAATTGGAACTGAATTCCATCCCAAATATGATAAGATTGTTAAAACATTGCAACAAGATCCTCCTGCAAGAAACTTTGGATCTCCATTAAAGATCACATCCAGTGCAACCAACCCTGCACCTGTACAAATCGGTTTGGATTTACTTGTTTTTAGAATATTATTCATCATAGCATTCTCCTGTTAACCACACAGTGCATGGAGTAGACATTTCAACTATTTTATCAATTTCTATATCTCCTTTAACATCATATGTTTGATTAACTACATGTACAATTCCTACTTCTGATCCTTCTGTATGCAATTCGCATGTTGCCAATAATGCACCCATGCATAATAGTTTGCTGGACAGTGGAGAAATTACTATTTGACACCCTTTCAATGGTTCAAAAGCATCATAATACGAATGAGCAGTGTCGTAGATCTTTCTACATGTTTCAAATGGATTTTTTTCGTTTGAATAAATATAATTTCTAGGCTCAATCACTAACGTATCAAATAACAATTCTCTATAATCTAGCAATAGTTTTTTGCTTCTATATGGATCTGATGAGGGCGTAGGAAAAACCGGACAAATTTCTTTTGGATCGATTTCTTCATTGATTTTTTCTAATTGTGATTTTTGGTTCTCTCCAAGTAATGGAATCCACACTTTTCGTAATTTTTTTGTTGTTTCTAATTGCAATTTTGCACCAAATTTGTGCATGTATGTGACTTTATCGCTGGTTCTCATTTCTTTTATTTTCTTATCAAAGTCTAAATTTTCTGATACTACTAAATGAAAATTAATTTTAGTTTTTGTTGGTGTCGTGATTTTTTCTTTTCTGATCCAATCTAGAATATTGCGTGCAATTGGAAAGTAAACCCCATTTGGCATGGCACTTACATCTAAAATAATATCTGAGACTTGGGCATAATGGTTTACAAAAATAAAGTCTAAGATCATTCAACAGCAAAGCATTCTCTTTACAGTTCTTGGATGATTCTCTGCACCAATCATGCATGCAATACGCTGCCAACTGTACGCCAAAACGCAGATCAGCACAGATGATTTCACATTGCATGATCCCCTTACGGGAACTGCTCTGATGCCAAGCGCGTCTTTGAATGTCTCAAAGAGCGGTCCAATTGAGGTTTTTCTATCCGCATGCAGCTCCTGACCGATTGCAGAGTTGTAAAATTCCACAAGCTTGATCCTTTCCGGGGGCGTACGCGGGTATGTCTTAGCGGAGTGACAACCTCAGATGCTTTTTGCCGCACGAATCATGCAGTTTGGAATCATCGTATGCAGGATCTGCCAAAATATTCTGTATGATTCCTGAAAGTGATTCTATCAATGCATCAAACGTCCTGCCATCATGAATGTTTGCAGCACTGACGCCGGCGGGCAACGGAGCAATCAACTTGCCGGCGCTGCAACCCATGTGCCGTTTGTACCCGAATATCCAACCCTTTGATTTGGAGGATCATCCCCATCTTGCATCCGTATCAGTCCCTGAAATTGGCAAACGATTATTCTTCATGTCGGATTTGTGCCATGCAGGACCATTTGCTTTTAGCATCGAACTGTCCACTGATGCAGACGTGTCATCAGCCATTCCTTCTGATACGAACAGGCTTCCCATCGTCCCGATGATATCCCCAACGGGCAGGTTCTGAAATCGCCTGTCAATAGTACGCCTGTCTGGGATTCGAGTCAATCTGCAGACCTTGAACAATTTGTCATCGTTGCATTTGATTGATAAAAAATAATGAAGTGTGCTGTTACCTGGAATTCTCATCCAAGATTTTATGATGAATAATTGCACCATCAGAACAGTTGAACAGGCATACGGTCTGCCAGGTCTGAATATCTCCTCATGCAGAGACAATGTTCTGACCAGATACAAAACACCAATAAGAATGACCCTGACAGAACCCTGCCGGGGATTTTTACATTCATGCTGCAATGAAATGACATTGCAAGGATCCTTGGCTTTTTTCATTTGAATAGTTTGAGAAACTGATTAAAAATTAGGATTAGTTATGCCCAAGTCTCATGTATCTGTCTGTGGTTGACAATTCAAAAGAATTACAATATCTTGCGCATTTGAAGGATAATTGAATTTTATATTTTCCAAATTTGGTGAGATTTCAATTAATTCATACTGTGTTAAATCGCCACCAATAAAAATAAAATATTTTTGAATATTTGGCTCACACTCATCAAACATAAGTGCATTCTGATCTGTAGGAATATCTACACTGAATAATCCTGTCTCTGTTGTGGTAATTCTAATATCATAAGAATTATTTTTTAAATTATAGTGGATGGAATCTACACTGCCACTTGATATTTCATAATCAAATTCTACCTCTACATATTTTCCATTACCTATAATGTCATGTCCCATTTCTGTCACTCGTTGTATATGCATCTCATGGTAGGGCATCCATCTACAGTCGTCCATATCAATATAATGAGTATCATTATCGTAACTTTTCCAACCCGCAAACCCTGTTGGATAAAATCCAGCTATACAAACATACTCTACTATTGGAAGATTATTATCTAGACTATGCAAATACATGGGAATTAACCCAGCTATAGTAAATATGGGCATAATCACCCCAATTGCTATTAGGATGAGAACCTTGTTTGTTTTCATAATATGCTATTTCTTGTTTAAAGGATATTTAGCAGTCATTTCTAAAAAAAGAAAAGATTATGGGACCCAAACCCAATAACATGAACCAGGTGTATCTACTTTGATTCCAACTATCCAATCATGACTTGATGAAGAATCATAATGATAACCTACTGCACATGTATTGATCTTTGTATCACTATGACTCAAGTTTGTTTTCAAAACTTGTGCGAGATATGGTGTTGTTGTAACTTTATTGATAATGGTTTGTGAACCACTATAGGTGTCACAATTTCTTCCATAGAAATACATGTAGGAATCTCTGTAAACGTGTTCCAAGTCAGGAGAACCATAACTGTCATGATCAATTACTTGTGGCCCTGATGGATATTCTTGCCATGTTTCTACACAATTCTGATAGTAACATGATCCCAACTGTATTTTTGCATAAAGACTGGAACTTACGAACACCTGCTCCCATTCTGCATGTGCTTTTGGTAAAATTAGATCCCGTAGATCAAATGATACATCGTTCACTTGAGCTTCAAGCTGTCGTATTTTTTCAATTTCTTCTGCTGTTGCTCCTGGTTGGTGCTTTAAGAGATTAACATCACAATTTACATCTCGTTCACATTGTGCCATGTGACCAATTTCACCCCAATAATCTTCATCTAAGATGACTAGATCTAATGGAACACTACCGAGTTCAGCTAATTTGTTAAAATTTTTAGCATGTTTTTTTGCCAAGTTAACAAATTTTTCATCGCCGAGAATCTCTGTCAATCTGTCTTTAATTCCCTGTTTGGTTGTAGGTACTGTATATTGACTTGCAATCCAATCATGGTATTTGGAAACTGGTTCACTAGGATTGTATTTACCTTCAGCTTTTTGTAGTTCAGCTATTAATAAAACAATTTCATGGCCACTTCCAACAGATTCTGTAATTGTTTCAAAGTTGTGAATTTTAGAAATGAGTTTTGCATTTTCTTTATTCAAACCTTCTTTCATACTATTTCTCTCAACAAATTTGTTTACAGCTTCCTCAGATGTGTTAAAATGTCGTGTGTCTTTGTAACTTGATAACCATTTGTCTCCTACTCTTTTGAGTAGTTTATCAGCGGATACCTCGTTATCTCTTAGAGCTTTTTGTTTGTATTCTTTAATTTCAATATCGGATGATGCTTCTGCTGACGCTATATCTGTAGAAGATAATGGGAAAATCATTGCGGCAATCAAAGAAGCAAACAGGGTTGTTTTTGTTGTTTTTGGTATGTTTTTCATGTTCTTAGTTTTCATACCTCATAATTAGTATAATAATCACGCTGGCCTTGTAGAAATCATTCGTTTTTGACCCGTTTGTGATCAGTTCTGGCTGATTCTGATCTATCTGAAATGCGGGTCTTGCCCCCAGTATGAAATCATTTTACAAATACTTGGCAGAACAAGAAGCAATGCAACAAGTCAGTTTTACCCCACAATCGTTTTACACCAAGATGTGCCGTACCATGCCCGACATAATCAGACGATGCAGGATGATTCCACACTATTACCTGCATCCCAGATCCAATCATGCCTGTCCTGTATGGGCACACATACATGATTCTCTTGGTGATTTGCCAGTACGAGTCCAGGAGTTACAGAAGGCTTGTCCAGCTGTCAGAAGAATGTGTCGGGATTCGGGAATAATATCATCTTGGATTGCCCAAGATTCCACCAACTCATCTCAAAACCCTGCAATACATCAAAAATGACGCAATACTAACAAACGCAAGATAGTTTTCACATCTCCTTTCATATCTGATTCCTGTCCTGTGAAATCCGTTTTTGAGCCAACCAAAGAATAATCCCTCCGCAACGCATCGAACCGAATTATATTTCTTGTGTGATTTATTCTCTCTGATGATCTGCTATTCCTTCCAAATGGAATACGTGCAATTGGATTTCTATTTTTCAAATAGCTTCTAATGGCCGTACTGTCATATCCTCCCTTGTCAGCATAAACTGAAATAATTTGCTTGATGGTGCCATCATCATCCATAAACTCTGAAATGCTTTCCATGACATCTACAAACTTTGCACTGTCATGAACATTTGCAGGACTCGTTACGATTGATACTGGCAAACCGTTGCCATCTACGGCAACGCGAGTCCTTGCGCCTGAAATCCTCTTGAATCCGTCATATCCTGTTACGCTGCCTCCTTTTTGGCAGGGATTGTCGAGGATTCAACTGATATCATCATTTGCAGGCTGGTTTTTCCTTGCTTGTGAGCTGTTTTGATTAAACCGGATAGGATCCTCTTCCAGACTCCTTTTTGCTGCCAGGAGTCTGATCTTCTGTCTGCAGTATAATCATCACCATATTTTGTTGGCATCTCGCTCCGCCTGCGTCCGGATATCAAGACGTAAATGATTGCTCCGTTGATGATTCTTCTGTCATCATCTCTTGGTCTGCCCGTCTTGGCAGGTTTTGGAATGTGTGGCTTTATCATGTTCCATTGTTTGTCTGTCAGTCAATTCTTGAAATTGCATGAAAATTAGTTATGTTCGGCAATTGTTAGATCAGGATGATCGTAAAAACTTCACTAAGTGATCAGTTTTGAGATGAGTTGTCGTATAAAAATTTGAACCACGCTCAATTATTAAAATTTCATAAAACACGATTAGTATGCTAAATCTCTAGTTTATGTATGATTTTCTTGTATTCGGCAAATAATTCATCCAGTGTTGGAGTGAAATAAATGCCATCAAGACCGTTTTTGTGACCCATTAATTTTTCTGCAATATTATAATTTACATTATTGCCTAGTTTAAGAATTGTGTTGAATCTTTTTCTAAATCCATGGTTTATCTGAACATCATAACGAATATCTTGTTTATGTCGATTTACTTTACTTTTTTGTACTGATCTGTAAATTATTGATCTGACACTATTCCATTGGAGCTGTTTTTGAATTGTACCATCAATTCCAAAAATTGGAGTTCCATCACAAAACTTTTCTCCTTTTTGTCTTCGTAAATCATGATATGCCGTAAGAATTTCGGTTGCTTGTGGTGTGAGAAACGAATAGTATTCATCAACATCCCCCGAATAGAGTAATATTGCACTACAACTATTGGGCATTTTTTTCATATGTTTCATCGACAATACATGATCAAAAACTCCAATCCTTGCTCCAGTTGATGCAAGAAAATGAATTAATGCTTTATTTCTGATATTTTTTTCTGCATTTAACATATGATGAATCTCATTGGCAGTATATGCCCTTAGGGTTTGCGTTTTTTGTTTTTGGGGAAACAATTTGTATATTTTATTCCAGTTGAGATTGATTTCATTCATGATGCAGAAATGTTTGATTCCTTGAAATTTTGAGGGTATTGAATTAGGATTTTTTATTTGTTTTAGATGTATAAGATAACTCTCTAATTCTTGCTGTAATTCTGATGTCCCATAAAGCAATAATGAATCAGCATGATTTATCTTCATAAAACTCAAGAATTGTTTAAGATGTGAATTGTAATTTTTTGCTGTGTATTTTGATTTTATTGATTCATCAAATAACGTAATACATCTTGTATTTCTCAACAAATAATCTTGTACAAATTATTATTTTTTTACATATGTTTTGCAAATTAGATTATTCTAATAATTATATCGTATCATGTATTAGAGTGAGCATTTTTGTTTTAACAAAATTTGCATCAATCCTGCCAAGGATTGATTCGATCTTTGAGACGATCCTTTTCTGCTCGTTTAGTGGTGGTAATGGTATAATTAATTCTCTTATCTTTGATTTTGAGATTTCTTTAAATGTGGTACCTGTAGCTTGTGATTCTAATTCATCTTTGTTTCCAAATAACCAATATGCAAGAAAATAATTGTACGTTGTTTGGTTGCATACAAATGATGTGAATCCTTGATTAGTAGTAACACCAATTCCTGCAATTGCCACATAGCCGATACTAGCTCTGGATGTCAATAAAACAGAATTTGTTGGAATAATTTTGGCTGAACTTTTCTTTAATCCTAATTTTGTAATTTTCTCTCTTGAACTGTTAATTCTAACAATTTTTTCTTTTGAGATTTCTGTTGGAGTCAACCATGTTATATTACCTTCAAAATATTCTATTTTCTGTCTTGATGGCGTGCCTCCTCCAATTAATTCACAAATATTTTTTATTTTTATCTTAACCCATTCTTTTGGAATATTGTCTTTTTCAAAGATTAACTCCTTTGAATCTCCATGAATTCTCTTTAATAATATCTCAGATGATTCGTCATTTGGATCCTGCGGAACAAGATTGCCTTCAAAGGCCGATTTCAATACAGATTGTTTATTTTGCTTCAACAACTTTCTAACTTCATCCAGTCTTTTCTTCCCTGCGTCAATCTGTGAGAGGATTGATTCGATTTTTTGTACGATTCGCTTTTGCTCGTTTAGTGGGGGGAGAGGAATTTGAAATTGTGACATGATATCAAATTTTATCCGTGGATGCTGAACTCCTGTAGAATTTCTATTTGCAAATCTTACAAATTTGGATTGTGATAAAAGAAGTGCAATATATTTACTAGATCTATAAGGATTTTTAGAAAATACAAGAATATCTGTAGAGCACACTCCATTAAAATCAGGTATGCATATCTTGTTAAGATATGGTCTTAGCTTCCCGTATAAGATATCCCCAGATCTGAATTTTGTTTTTGTACTAGTAAGATTCTTTGATTCACCTTTTTCAATAATCCTCATGGTATTCTTTTCAATATGTTCCAACCCAATGAATGTCTTATTTTCGTTTGAAGCTGGATTAAATTTTTCATTTGACAAATTGATCACATTTTCCAGTTTTGTCTTAATCCATCCTTTTGGAAGGCTCTCTTTCTCCAATCTCATTACAGTGTATATCTCAAGTCTTCAATAAAAAATTAGACAGACAATCATTTTATCCACCTTTGGATCTCAAACAAGCCTTGGTTTATCTCAGATACAGTCTTTGCTCCAACTAAAATTCCCTTTCCTGATGCGAAAATAAGAGCAACAAGGCTGTTCTGAATTCTGAATATCAGGCCAGGAAATTGCTCAGGCTCATACATGGATTTTGGCATTGTCCTTGCCAGTTTTTCAACAGGTAATTTTTTACCTAGATCATAGCGCGCAACAATGTTTCTTGTTTTAGGGGATATCCTTACATGTTTGATTAGATCATAATTTTGTAAAATTTTTATAGCCTTTCTAAGTTCTTTTTCAGCTTGTTTTGAAGATTTTGTTCCGACTGAAATCAATTTGCCGTTGCCAAATACTGTAACACGTCCAACCATAAGATCGTCTTTTACATATCCACATCTATAAAGATCAATATTTGATTCAAGATATCTGTACTTGTTAAAAGAATCAATTGCCACAGTTTGGTTTATTTCTGCTGTACAGACAACATTTTGTATTTTGATGTTAGGAAGTAGTTTTTCTTCAGTATTCAAGTCTCTGCTTAGTTTTCATTTGATGTCACATATACATTCATTCACGAATTAATCAAGACCTCATGCAGTTCATCTAAAATCTTCTCATAGTCACTACCAAACAATTCATAGAATTTCAACCTGCCGCCTTTCTGGTTAAATGGAATCTCATCCAAGTCATCCACACCAATCGAAATTGAGCTTGCAATTCCTTTTTTAATTTCAAACAGCCATTCCTTTTGCTCTGATGTGAATGATCGCCCCGATGATTCTTGCTGTACCAACCATTTTTCAAATTTGGAGTCCATAATATCGGAGAATGGCAATAATGACTCTTCCTTTCCTGTAGAATATCTGATCAGCGATATCAAGTCAGTCAGCATCTTGGCAGGGTTCTTCTTTACCTTTGATTTGTCCAGCCTAGAATAGGCACTCCAGACCATTTCTGATGTCAGGTTGTATGGCGGATTCTGTATGGAGTTTGTCAGATCTTTGATATCAGAGAATGTAATATCTCGCATTCTGTAGGGTTTTGAATAAATGATATCAAGTGCTGTAATCTGATCCTTGTTTTTCTCTATAAACTCAGACCACTTCTTTACTGTTTTTTTGTCAATATCTTGAACTTGTTCTGCAAATCCTGCCTCTAGTAGTTCGTCAATCGATACGTCATCAATGATCTGCTCGTTTTTGGATTTAATATCAAGAATTGTCTTGCGCAATTTTGCTGAATCAAAGACTTTGCAGGCATCATCGATCATTTGCCTTGATACTGTCCTAATCTGCTCATCAGTTGGATTTTCTGCATGAAACTGCTTCTTTGCTTGCTCTAGCCTTTTGTCTGCATCAATCCCATCTAGTAAAATTCTTCCAATTCCTACAAGGGACTCCCCACTATCGGCAATCTCATCTTTATCATCTTGGTTTAGTTTTCTATCCAGTCTGGATAAACGGTAAATCAGACTTTCAATATCCCCAGTATCCGCGTTTTTATCAGTTGCCTTATCCAACAGTGTCTTAAAAGCAACGTTGGGTTTTCGTAATAGGGAATGGGTATCACCCATGGAACTTTCTTGCAAACCTACTGCATCAACAATTACAAAATGAGTCTTGGTTTTTGCATCCGGGGTCACCGCCATTAGATCGCTATCGTCTATTGTCCTAGTGCCACGGCCTTTCATTTGATCAAAGTAATTTTTGGTCTTGACATCTCGCATGAAAATGATGCATTCTAATGGCTTGATGTCAGTTCCAGTTGCAATCATATCAACAGTTACAGCGATTCTCGGCATTGACGAGTTTCTAAAGCTTGAGATGAGTTCTTCGGGCTTTTCTTTGGTACGATATGTGATCTTTTTACAAAACTCGTTTCCCAGCCCAAATTCTTCTTGTACGATTTCTGTAATGTCTTCTGCATGGGAATCATCTTTTGCAAATATCAAGGTTTTAGGCACATGGGTCCTGGTTGGAAAAATTTCAGGCAGTCTTTCTTTGAATGTTTTGATGACCAGTCGGATTTGGTCTTTTGACACTACGGATCTGTCTAGATCCTTGTTTGTATAGATCAGATCATTGTCTAGTTTCTCGGCTTCTTTCTGACGTGTTATTCTGTCTCGTTTCTCAACGAATTGGCCTGCTTCGATTGTATTTCCGCTGTCAGTGATTTTGGTTATGATTTTGTATGCATGGTATCCCACATTAACTCCGTCAACTACTGCCCTCTCATGATTATATCTCATTACTTGATTGTTGTGGAAAAATCCTATCGTATCATTTGACGGGGTTGCAGTCAATCCAATTAGAAACGAATCAAAGTAATCCAACACCTGCTTCCACTTGTTGTAAATGGAGCGATGACACTCATCTATGACGATAAAATCAAATTCCCCAATTGGGATATTTTCATTGTATTTTACTTCAATGGGTGTCTCATCCTGAAAATCTTCAAATGATGAAAACTCGTCATTTGTATCTTCGTAGTTTTGATCGCCTTTTAGAACTGAGAACATTCTTTGGATTGTAGATATTACGACTTTTGGAACTGGATCAATTGTATGTGATTGTAGCAGTTGTACATTATACAGATCAGTGAACTTTCTTCCGTCATCGGGGGTTTCATACTGTTGAAATTCACGCAATGCCTGCCTGCCAAGATTGGATCTGTCAACTAAAAATAGAATCCTTTTTGCCTTTGCAAATTTAATCAGCCTGTAAATCGCAGTTACGGCAGTAAAGGTTTTGCCAGAGCCTGTAGCCATCTGAATTAGCGCACGGGGTTTGTTCTGTGAAAGGGAATCCTCTAGATTTCTGATTGCCTCGGTTTGACATTCCCAAAGTTTATCATAGTCTAATTCTGGAATATTGTTTAACCTTGTACGTATTGTTTTATCCTCTTTGAGCCACGATTGCAGCAGTTCAGGCCTGTGAAATGTAAAGACGTGTCTGGAACGGAAGTTAGGATCGCGCCTGTCTGCAAATTTCGTCTCAATTCCCGTAGTTTCGTACGAGAAAGGTGGTCGCAATGGAGAGTTGGCGAATTTCTCATGTAAGCCATCAAGATATTTTTCAGATTGCGCAACTACCCCACTTAATGTATGACCATATTTTTTTGCCTCTACTGCCCCGACAGGTTGCGAGTTAATAAAAAGGGCATAGTCTACATTATCCTTGCTTAGAGGATATTCCCTTACTGCAACACCTAGTGATTCATTGAGATTTCTGGTCTCATAGTCATGAATAACCCAGCCTGAATCGATAAGCATTTTATCAATGTCTTTACGCGCTAGGTCTTCAGGGTTCATAAAGCAATTATCACCGTAGTATATTTAACGAGTACTTCGGTTATATTCTAAGAATTATTCCAATGATGATAAATGTGAATTATTCGAAAAACAAGGTTCTTGCCAATGCTGTAATTTCCAACTGATTTTTGTAGAAAGCCTACACGAATAGGAAAGATCTTGCCAACATTGCAAAAAGTTGCAATATTTTCCAACAAATGTTGGAAGATTTCCAATAGGATGTGGAAGACTACGCATGGAAAACACCAAATGCTACGCGCGACTAAAAAAGTGCTACGTGTAGCAAAATGAATGCAACAATTTTGCAACACATAGCATAATGTTTTACAATCCTTTTGCAACAATTTTGCAACTTTTCTATCAACAACTTGCGATGCATGAAAACTGACAATAACCCTAACTAGAATTATTGAAAATTGGCGGTTTTCTAGTTACTAATATTTTGAAATTTTGAAAGGCTTGGAATAACTGATCAAGTATTCTATCAAGCTAGCACATTTTGAATCAAGAACTGATGCAGAAGATACTACAATCTTTGGTTAAATACCATTAGTATCTGAACCAACACTTGAACTTGGATACATTTTGGATTCTTACCATTCTACAAACAATTCTAAAATTAACATTTGGGATCATTGAAAAATAACAAAACTACTACCATATTCCAATTTCTAGTAATTTTTTTCCTAGAATACCCAGTCATGATAAAATTTGGCAATTCTAGCGAGTTTTTAC
Organism: Candidatus Nitrosopumilus sp.; assembly: GCA_963422575.2. GTDB lineage: Archaea > Thermoproteota > Nitrososphaeria > Nitrososphaerales > Nitrosopumilaceae > Nitrosopumilus. The sequence continues at coordinate 718,067 of CAXXKU010000001.1, forward strand.
TAGAATTTCCAGGAAAAAACTTAACGGTCTTGGAATTCTATGCCTAGGAAAACAAAGTTTCTAGTCATAAGAGAAAGAGAAACTCTATGAATAGGAAAAAAGTTTCTAGAAATAGCAATGCCTAGGAAAACTCTAGAAAACGTTTTACTAGAATTTTCCAACTTTGCTAGAAATATTTTGCAAGGCATGAAACTTTACAATAATCATAGTTAGATTGAAATTAATAATTTGTTGATGTCATTAGATCATAATAAGGAACTGATCTTGGAAAAAATTCTGCATTGCTATTTTATTGTAATTACAAAACATTATACAAAGCTGATATGCAGCTAATACAATGTACTGTTACAAAACTCCATGTAAAAATTATATTTTAGATTACAGTCATAATACTTGTACGTAGTTTTTCAGATGGAAATGGAAAAAATTTTGAAAGGTATGATGAATACCATGAATTCTGTAAAACCGCCTAGGATGACAGCATTAAGAGAACTTCATGAGGCTGAAACAGGAGGTCCATTTAGTATTCTAATTGGAACAATATTATCTGCAAGAACTAAAGATGAAAGTACAACAAAAGTAGTCAAAGTTTTATTTTCAAATTATAAAAATGCAAAAGAATTGGCAAATGCTAAAATAAAAGATGTAGAAAAAATAATAAAACCAATAGGATTCTATCACGTAAAATCTAAAAGAATAATTAAAGTTGCAAAAATAATCAATACCAAATACAAAGGAAAAGTACCAGATGATTTGGATACTTTAGTTCAGCTGCCAGGAGTAGGAAGAAAAACAGCTAATTGTGTTCTAGTATATGCATATGAAAAATCAGCCATTCCAGTAGATATTCATGTTCATAGAATATCAAATAGATTAGGGTTAGTAGATACAAAAAATCCAGAAGAAACTGAACAAGAATTAATGAAAAAAATTGAGAAAAAATATTGGATAGAAATAAACGATACTTTTGTTATGTATGGTCAAAATATTTGTAAACCGATTTCGCCAATGTGTGATGTATGTAAAATTAAAAGAAATTGTAAATATTACAAGTCTAAGAACGCTTCTTAGTTAGAAATAACACGCCAACTATAACACCAATACCTGCTGCAACATAAAATGGAAACAAAGCAAATGCATTCTTTGCAGGATCACCAGATAAAAATTCCACAATCATGCTTCCAGAATTAACAGCAGGTGGATCAGTAGAGCTTTCCATTCCATAAACAGAGTAAGAGTCAATTGCAAATGCACCAATATCCAAATTTGTAACTACAATTCGTGCTCCATTATTGACAGTTAATCCTGCTCTATCAGTAAAAGATACAATAGATTTTGCTTGAGGGTACCAACCTCTATCCAAATCGCTATGAACCACAATGTAACCTTCTTTTGGAGTTTGGACTGCTACCCAAAATTTGTTATCGGGATAAGATCCCATTCCAATTTCAATAAATTCATCATGTGATTCTTGATCATATATCCTAAAAACGGCATTTCCATCAGGATTAGCATAAACTAGATTATTATCAATGGTTACTTGCCAACTTACAGCATGAATATCATCAAGATTTACAACTGCCGCATCTCTTAGAACTCTGTTAAATTCATCAGAAGGTATGGTTATTGTGTCAATGGTAAGTGACGGATTTTTTACATCTTGAGCAAATGCAGGTGATATAAAAAATGCCATAAAAATAACTAATGTAAATAAATATTTCATAACCCTGAGCAAGTTTGATTGAATAAAAATCTAATCAACAAAAGGTTTTGGATGATCTAAAATTACTTGTGCAACTTCTGGTCGTAGAATAAATTCAGAAGGCGCTTGACCATTTTGAATCATTTCTCTAAGTTTTGTTCCACTGATTTGTTCTTTTACATCGTTATCATGTGGACATGCCTTTGGAGTTGTGTATGTAAGACATTTTTTACAATAAAAGAATGCAGGGAAAAACACTGGAGTAATTTCTAATTCAGGATAATCACTAAAGATTTTTTGTGCGGCAAACGGATCATAAAATTTTCCAACGCCTGCGTGATCTCTTCCAATGATAATATGTGTACAGCCATAATTTTGTCTCATAATTGCATGATGAATCGCTTCTTTCGGACCAGCATACTTCATTTCAGTATGTAAAGTTCCAAGTCGACATCTATTTTCTGGATAGTATAATTTCATCATAGTTTCATAGCATTTTACAATAACTTCATCAACAAAATCACCAGATTTCTTCTTTCCAATAATTGGATTAACAAATACACCATCACGTGTTGTAATAGACGTTTTTTGTAGCATTTCATGTGCCACATGTGGAGGGTTTCGTGTTTGAAATGCACATATTGTATTCCATCCGGCTTGTGTAAAAGCTTCTCTTGTTTGGATTGGAGTTAATCTATATTTTCTAATTTCAGTATCATCAGGTCTTTGAATATAATCAATTTTTCCACTAGCCAGAAAATCTTTCATCGACATTGTCTTTGCAACGCCAGGATGAGATGAATCAGTTGTACCATAAACCCCTTGTGCAGTTTTTTCTTTATCAAAAGAATATGTTTCCTCAACATGTAAAACTGCGACTCCGACCCCTTGAGGATTTTGTAATAATACATCGCCTGATTCTTTCATTTTAGAAGCGGTTTGTTCATCAACATCAAGTACAATTGGAATAGTCCAAGCTAAATTATTTGCCAATCTTCCTCTAGATACTACACTTTCAAAATCTTGTTGTCCCAAAAATCCTTCTAGTGGGCTAAAAATTCCATCTGTTATGTTTTCAACATCATTTGCAAGATCTTCGCTAATTGAAATTGAGAATAATCCAGTAGGATCAACTTTGGTAATTCTGTTAATTAACACTCCACCATGAGGTTTAATTGAACTGTTCTCAGACATGACAAACCCTCTACTTGTGGTCTATATGAAGGCCACACTCTTTATGTTCTCCTTGTTCCCACCACCATCTCCCTGCTCGTAGGTCTTCTCCAGGCTTTATTCCACGTGTACAAGGTTCGCAGCCAATACTTGGATACCCTTTGTCAAGAAGACTGTTGTAAGGTAGATTATTTTTTTTAATATAGCCTTGAATTTGATCCCAAGTCCAATCAATTATCGGATTAATTTTTAAAATTCCACCATGCCCATGATCTAGTTGAAAAATTGCAATATTTTCTCTAATTTGTGTCTGATCACGTCTCAATCCAGTTATCCAGCCATCTAAAGTGTTGAGCATTTTATTCATCGGATGAACCTTGCGAATTTCACAGCATAGTTTTCTATTTTCTACATTTTCATAAAATAGATTTACTCCTTTTTCTCTAACCATATCTTCAACTTCCTTAGTATCTGGAAATAGAACTTCTATGGAAATATTGTATTTTTTTCTTACAACATCCACAATATCATAAGTTTCTTGAGGTATTCTTCCCGTATCCAAAGTAAAGAATCTGAATTTCGGATTAATTTTTAACATGATATCCATTACTACTGTGTCTTCTGCACCAAAACTTGATGCTTTTGCAACTTTAGGATGAAGATTATCAGATACCCATTGAAGTGCATCTTCCGTAGTTTTTATTTTTGAATTAAGTTCATCTACTTGTTCTTGTGTGAATTTTACCACACATTCGTATGAAGTATTTGTTTTATATTGATTACCCGAAATTTTATCCTAAATTATAAACAAGTAGATTTCAAAATAGAAAATATGGATGAAATATCATATGTCATAGTTTTTCCAACTGTTTTTTCAAAGAATAAAATTTCATATTTAATTACAAATATCAAAAAAATTCTCAAAATAAAGAATCAACAATTTAAATCTGTTAAGCGTGATGGTGACATAATTTTAGTAGATGCAAATGATCCTGTATTTGCATCATCTGCGATCAATTTACTTTTTGGAATTGAAAAAATTATGATTGCAAGACAAATAAAAAATGACTTTCAAAATATAGTATTAGAAACTACGAATATGGGAGGCAACTTACTCTTAAAAGGAGAAAAATTTCTAGTTAAAGTTGAAGGGATATCAAAAGGGTTTCTTACAAAAGACATAGAGATTGCAACAACATCAAACATTATAGAAAAAAAATCTAATCTAGGAGCACATCCTGGAACTGAAAATAATTATGATAAACTATTGTATACATATCTAACAAAAAATAATGCATACATCAGTATTTTCTCAGACAAAGGAAAAGGCGGAATTCCATATCAAAAACAAAAACAAAAAACAATTTGTGCAATATATGATGAGATATCTGCAGTATCTTGTGTTGAGATAATCAGGCAAGGATACGATGTAAAAATAATAATTTGTTATAGACAAAAATCAGAATTAATGAATTTAGCTAAAATAATTAATCAAATAATTCCAAGACTAGTACAAAACAATATAGATTTAGAATTTTTTCAATTGAAAATAAAACCAAATGGAATCAAAAATTATTTGATCTATGTAAATTCTATATTAGAAATAATGTTACAAAATTCAAACAGTCATGTATCATTAGCTTTGTCACCATTGATTTTTTCTACAGATTTTATTGATTATTCATTAAAACAAGTGTTTGGAAGGAAAAAAATGCCAATAATTCCGCTTACCGGGGTAGATATGGATCTATTTGATAAAGCAAAAGATATTGGGTTGGAACGGAGTATCAAAAAATTGGAAAAAATAGTCACAATTACATCCGATGATATTCCTAGTTTTGCAAAAAATGAAGTGATATCTGCAATGAAAACAAAGAAAAAAATCTCAATTCAGGTAGGGCCCAACAATGTTCACGATATTTTAGATTCTCTAGAAGATCACTGAGAATTTAAACAGCATATTTGATTGCATATTGTGCTCAAAATAGGCGAATTCATTTACCCTTGGGGAAATGGCCATTATTCTCGAATGATGAGATTAAATGAAGAATTAGAAAATCAAATTAAAGAAAAATTTGAAGTTCATTTTTCAAGTAAAGATCACGTCTATGAAAAATTATTAAAAAAAATTCCAGATGAAAAAGAGAAAATACACGAGATATTAATGCCAACTCCAATTGATGGAAAATTTGGCCCTAGTGTTTCGCTCTCGTTAATGAATTTGCTATTACCAATTTCAAAAAATCCATCACTGATAAGACAAATTGTGAATTATTTAAGAGAAGAAAGAAGACTTTACAATAAAGAAAAATTTGATTTGGTAATCAATGATGGCGATATGGGTTCTAATATTTTAGCAAAAAATAGAAACATACCAAGTTTATTTATAACAAATCAATTTAGACCAAAATTATGTAATTCAAGATCATATCTTTATCCATCATTAATTTTTATTGCAAAACAAATTAGCAAAGCGTCAAAAATACTTGTTGCGGATTCCCCACCACCTTATACAATGTGTGAATATAATTTAAATTTCATAAAAGAAGCTGAAGAAAAAGTAACGTATGTTGGACACTTTACTAATACAAAACAAATTAAAAAAACAGTTAATTCTGATCTTGAAAAATTGCTAGAGAATGAGGAATTTGGTTACTGGATGAGAACTGGAAATAAATCAACTAATGATGGAACTGGTCAAAGATATGAAGAAATATTTCGTCAAGATGAAATGATAAATGAAAAAAGAATTATTTCACATGCACGAAATGAATCAAATATAGATTCAGTATTAGGAATAGATGGGGAAAAATATTCGATTGCTGATGCATTAGGAAAAAAAATAGATTGGATACAAATTGATGTCGGATTTCTTTCAGAACAAGAAAAAGATACCATTCTAAATTTATGTAAATACACAGTTGTCAATGGATCTCACACAGTAATGGGTGAGATTATGGGTGGAAAATCAAAACCAATAATTGGCATGCCAATCTATGACGAACATACAAACAATATCAAATGGGCAGAAGAGAGAAATTTGGGAATTTTAGCCACAAAAACAAAACAAGTTACTCTAGCAATATCAAAAATTAAAGAAAATTATGAGAAATTTGAAGAAAATTTACATGAATTTTCAAAGAATTTTGTTCCTAATGGAGCAGAAAATTCAGCAAAAATAGCAGCTCAAATTTTAGAAGAAAAGAGATAATACATTATTTTGTAAATTGTGCTCATCTGGCACGCGGGATTTCGATGGGCGAACGGACCGAAAGGGATGATGAAAAAATCCGCGTGTCAGATGTATATCGATCAATAAAGAATGTGGGAACGCTTTTATGGAAAAAATTAAGCCAAATCATCAGTGCCTAACTGTCCAGAATGTACATCAAGAGAGAAAAAGAAGATAGAAGCAAAATATGAGGTAGACATTCCAGAAGAAGACAGAAGTAGAGATGATTTATTCAAATTATTTGATGAAATAGGCATTCCAATGAAAATGGATGAGAAGAATAGAAGACATTTCATCTGTAAACGGTGTGGACTATACGCTACAAGAGAAGAAATTTCAGATATTAGATTCAAATTAAATCAAAAAGAGAGAACACGTGACGATAAGCATGATGACTATCTTGAATGGTGGTCAAAAAGTAAAAAAGAAAAAGCAGAAAACTAAGGTGAGTTTAACATATGGTAAAAAAGAGAGAAGATCAAATTCCTGATTGGGTTTCTGATGAGATTCAGAATGCAAAATTTAAGAAACCTGAAGAAATGAAGAAATCAGGATATATTCTTGAATTTTATTATGAAGATAACAAAATAGATGCACAATTGTATGAACCGGTAGAAGATGGAAGACACATAGTTACAATGGATGTTGCAAAGAAGATCAAACTGGATGATTTGTTAAAAGGAGAAGTGTATGAATTTGTTTTTGTTCAACATAAAGCTCCATTAAGTAAGAAAGTTTCAGAATACCTTGAAAAAGAAAAAGAAATTGATATGAATGCAATTTATCAATTTGAATTAAAATCATTAGAATTGTTAGATGTAGGCTCAAGTGAGACTGCAGATAATGACGAAGAATAAAAATGACTTTAATTTGTAGAATCTAATTGTTTTTTGAAAGATTTTCCCAATATCGGATTAATAAAATATGGGAATGTATTCTTCATCCATACTGCACCTCGTACTACGGATGGAACTATAATTTCTAATCTAGGAGAATTTGCTGCTTTCAAGATTGTCTTTGCTACAGTTTTAGCATTAAGTGATGTTGGTGAATATTTCGGCATTTTTGCAAACGATGGATGATGAAAAAAGTCAGTTTTAACCATAATTGGGCTGACTACAGTTACTCCAATTCCAGTATTATTTAGCTCGTGTCTGAGTCCTTCTGAAAAACCCAACATAGCAAATTTAGACGCACAATATGATGCAATTCCAGGTAAACCAAAACTTGCTGCAACAGATGCAACATTTACTATATGGCCAGATTTTTTGTGTAACATTGATGGAAGAAAGTTTTTGACACAGTAAATCATTCCAAAATAATTAGTCTCCATTTGTGATTCTATTTCCTCAATACTAAGATCATCTACAGATCCATATATCGCAAAACCAGCATTGTTTACTAAAATATCAATAGAATCAAATTTTTCTAAAACTAATTTAGACATATCTTGTACTTGATCTTTTTTTGATACATCACATGTACAGACTAATGTAGATATAGAAAATTGTTGCAATTCATTTGCAACTTGTTCAAGTTTATCTTTTCTTCTAGCTACCAATACAACATTAGCACCTTTCTTTGCAAATTGAATTGCTGTTTCTTTACCTATACCAGATGATGCACCTGTAATTAGTACAACTTTATTTTCAAAATCCACAAATAAAAAAAATCATTTGAAAATAAAGCAGTTTCTATGTAGATTGTGATTTTGATATTTTGCTCAAGGCTAATTTTACTAAAAGTAGCCAGGTAATCAAAATTGGAACATAATAAGTTGCAATTCTCCAGCCAATTACTGCATCCCAAGCAACAGTTCCTTCTGGAATGGAAAAATCAAATGGATTAAGATTGTTAAGATACGCAACAATTCCAAATTCAGCTAAACCAGATCCGCCTATGGTAATTGGTAAATTACCAATTGCATTTGCACCCATAACTGCCATAATAGAATCAAATGCACTAATTACATATCCAGTTCCCATTGCAATAATCATAAAAGATATTCCATAAAACAACCACGAAACAAGTGAAAATAGAAATGACACTGTAAAGATTTTTTTAGATTCAGAAGTTCTGAGATTTTCTCTACTCATGTTACATACTTCTTCCATCCAAGAATTTGCCTTACCAATGTATTTGGTGCCTTTTTCTTTTCCAAATTCCGTAGCTAAACTCTCAAATAGTTTTGGAATCTGAAATGTACGTTTAGAAGATAAGAAAAATAATACCATCCACAAAGATGTTATGACAATACTCGTACCTAAAATAACAGCTGCAACTACGTATGCTCCATTTAGTAATGCAATTATGCCAGCCACTATAGCTAACATACCTCCTGCTAATACTTCAGTTACAATATCCATAATTGCAATCCAAGTAGATTTCGATGGTTTTACTCCTTTTTTGTGTAAATAGTAAATCACGATAAATTCTGCACCAATAAACATTGGGGTTGTAAATTTGATGAACTCACTTCCAACTCTCACACCAGTTAATTTCCAAAAAGAATCAAAATTGCCAAGATATTGTCTTGTAATATATGCAAATTTGACTCCTTGAAGACCCAATTTGATCATTATTGCAACAACAGCACCAACAAAGGGAAAGAAACCGATTGCCAAAACATCCTCTAATTTAATATCAAATTGAATAGCAATGATCAGAATTGGAATTAAAGTTACTGGGATAGCTGCAAGTCTCCAATTCATTTGATAGTTTTTTTGAAGAAGTAAATATGAAAGTTGAGTAAAAATCACAATTAGCAAATTTTCATGCCTAGTTTTAGGCGTGAGAGTTTGGAAAATGTATTACTTGTAAAATTTGGGATTTCTGTTTTAACTATAAATGATAAATTCGCTGCCAAAGTTTGAAAGAATTCTTTGTCAAAGCAGATCAAAATCAAGCTAGTTTGAAATATAAGCAAATGAAGAATCAGACTGGATTGAAAACAATTTTTGTTTCAGGTACTGCTGGTTCAGGAAAATCATTACTTACATCAAAATTACACGAATATTACACAAAAAATGGAGCTTTTGCATCTGTTCTAAATTTAGATCCAGGTGTAGAAAATTTACCGTACACTTGTGATGTTGATGTTAGAGATCATGTAGATATTGTATCAATAATGCAACAATATGATTTAGGTCCAAATGGAGCAATGATAATGGCAAATGATTTGATTGCATCAAAAATAGATCTAATACAAAATGAAGTAAATAGAATAAATCCAGATTATTTAATTGTCGATACGCCAGGACAAATTGAATTATTTGCATATCGTTCTAGTGGGCCTTTTTTGGTAGAAAATATCACATCAGAAGAAAAAACAAGCATGTTTCTTTTTGATGGAGCTTTGATAACATCCCCAGTAAATTTTATTTCAATTGCATTACTTGCAACATCAATAAAATTACGTTTGAATTTACCAACCATCAATGCATTAACAAAAACAGATCTTATTGGTACTAAGCTAAAAGACATACTACAATGGTCAACAAGTATGAGTGCATTAGAAAATGCAATTGCAAAAGAAACTGATGGAGACACATATACATTAACTACAAGTATTTTACGAGGTTTGAATCTTGGAGGATTTGCTCAGGGATTAATTCCGATATCAAATGTAACAGGAGATGGTTTTGTCAATCTAGAAGGTGCTATGAGCAGAATTCTTAACTTAGGAGAAGAGGTAGAAGATTAGATGGTATCAAAAATTACTGTAAAAGCGCCTTCATCTACTGCAAATCTCGGCCCAGGATTTGATGTGTTTGGGTTAGCAGTAGATGCATTTTATGATGAAGTAACACTAACTAGAACAAAAAAAGGAATTACAATAATCACAGATGATAATGTGCCTACAAATCCTGAAAACAATACTGCAGGATTAGTAATAAAAAATATGAAGGAAAAATTCAAAATCAAAAAAGGCGTTGAAATCAAAATCAAAAAAGGCGTACCGCCGGGATTTGGAATGGGAAGTAGTGCAGCTTCAGCAGCAGCAGCTGCAGTGGCGTTTGATAAATTATTTGGACTTAAATTAGATGGAAATTCTTTAGTAGGGTTTGCAGGATCTGGAGAAAAAGCTAGTGCAGGATCTGTTCATTATGATAATGTAGCAGCGTCTGTTTTAGGAGGATTTGTAATTGTAAGAATAAACCCTTTAGATGTAATTAGAATAGAACCTCCATCAAATCTTAGAATGTGCGTAGCTATTCCAAAAATTGATGTTCCAAAAAAGAAAACAAAAGTATCACGAGGAGTAATTCCAAAAAAAATTAAGTTAGCTGATAGTATTTTGAATTTATCAAATGCATCCATAATTGTAGCAGGATTTATGAAAAAGGATCCAAAATTAATTGGAAATGCAATCAAAGATGTAATAGTTGAACCTGCAAGACAACATATGATACCAGGATTTATGAGAGTTAAACAAAATGCATTAAAATCAGGAGCATTTGGCGTTACCATAAGTGGTGCAGGACCATCAGTAATTGCGTTTTCTAAAAATACTGCTGATTTGAAAAAAATAAGCCTGTCAATGTCTAAAGGGTTTACATCTACAAAAACAAAATGTCAAATAAAAATTTGTAAGCCTAGTAAAGGTGCAATAGACATGAGAAAATAGTTCTGGATGAAGATGTATGAAAAAAGCAGTTATTGTTTTTAGTGGCGGAATAGATTCTGTTTGTGCAGTCTCGTTTCTAAAATCAAAATATGAATTATATGGTATTACATTTTCATATGGACAAAAAGCAAATATGGAAATTGTTGCAGCAAAATCTTTTGCAAAAAAATTAGGATTAAAACAACATAAAATAATTGACATTGGTTTTATGAAAGAATTGTATGGTGATTCTAATGTTTTAACAAGTACTAAAAGAAAAATTCCCGATAAATTTGAATATTCTATTGTAGTTCCAATTAGAAATGCAGTATTTTTGTCAATAGCATCAGCATGGGCCTTTACACTTAATGCATCATCAGTTGCATATGGGGCACATACAGAAGACAAACATTATCCTGATTGTAGACCATCTTTTGCAAAAAAATTAGAATCAGCTTTCAATCAAGGGGAAATAGATGGAATCAATTCAAAATTACGAAAAAATATCAAGATTTGGTCACCTTATCGTGAGGGATTATCAAAAAGTGATTTGCTGAAGAAAGGAGTAAGAATCTTAGGTGATTCTATGTTTAAAACATGGAGCTGTTATTCAAATGAAAAACATCATTGTGGGGTTTGTGAATCTTGTAATAATAGAAAAAATGCATTCCAAAGAGCTGACATCATAGATAAAACAAAATATCTAAAATAGTTCTAGTAACTGTTACGAAGAATTTTCTTTTTTAAAATAAAGCCTCTGATTCCAATATACCAAATTAAGAAAAACACTCCAACTAATCCTATAAACACGTAGTTTTGAACTTCTGGTGTGAGATCGGCAATAGAATCAGTGATTTCTCGGGATATCAAGAAAGAGATTGCGCCAACAATAGCACATTCAATTGCATACCATATCCAATGTGGAAATGATTCTTTTGGAATGTGTATATTATCATGAGCCCCCATAACCTTCACCAAAATTATTGATTATTTAATTTTTCAGCATCCTAGAAATAAGAATCCGTGGATCGTTTTCTGATAAGTGTCATTATGCTCTCTTTTTCTTCTTTATTTTCATAAACACCTCTAAATGCTGTTGAAGAAAGCATTGCATCATTTCGAACACCGCGCATTTTCATACATAGGTGTTCAGCGTCAGCCAAAACTACAACACCCTTAATGCCCTGAGCATGTAGCTCATCAGCAATATTTTTGGTTAATCGTTCCTGAATCTGGAGTCTTTTTGAATATTTTTCAACCAATCTAACAAGTTTGGATATTCCAAAAACTCTGCCGTTTGGCGAATAAGCAATGTGAATTTTTCCAAAAAATGGCAACATATGGTGCTCACACATCGAATAAAATTGAATATTACGTGCAATAACTACATCAGAATCTTCAGAAAACTGTACGGATAATTCTGAATCTGAATCATACCCAGAAAAAATTTCTTTGTACATATTTGCAATTCTTTCAGGAGTTTCTCGTAATCCTTCACGAGTAGGATCTTCGCCAATTTCAATAATTAATTCTCTAACTAGTTTCTTTACACGATCTGCATCCATGTTATATTTTCACAGAATTTTTCTAGTATTTGAACCTAATCAGATTTTTAGGCAGGTGATAATGTTACGGAGCTCCAATGAATTTATGCAATTGTGGCACTACCTTAACATCACGATAGTAAGGATATGCCACGTCATACAAACTTAACAAAAGATCTAATGACGGTTCAGATACACCATACGTGGGTTGAATGATAAATCCATCTACATCATTATTAGAAATGATATCAAAAATTTGATTTGTTAATTCCTGAAATTCATCTAACTGAGTTTTAGAGCTAACAACAATTTTGATGTACGTTGTTTTCTTTGCATTAACAGAAGAATTAAGACATTTCATTGTGTGAGAAATTAATTTTTCATAATGTTTTGAGTCTACAAAATCAGAGTCTTTTGTTTTAAATTCAATTTTAACAATGTCAATAAATGGTAAAACATGATTGAATCTATCAATATCAAAGCAAGATGATTCAAGATACGTAGGGATATTTTTGGATTGGATATGTTTTGCCAATAATGCTACAGATTCATGCTGAATTAGAGGATCACCTCCTGTAAAATTAACTTTGTAAGTTTGATTTTTAAGATTAGAATCAATTAGTTGATTTGCTTCTTCAATTGTATATTCTGTACCAGAATCAAGTGGAAGGGATTCTTTTGTATCACAATAAAAACAAGTAAATGGGCATCCTGCAAGTCTAACAAAAAGAGTTTTTGTACCATAAAGAATGCCTTCACCTTCAACTGATGTAAATATTTCAAATAATCTTACTTTCAAGCAATAATAGTAATTTTATTCATTATTTATTCAATGAGTTTTAGTTAATGTAATACAGGTTCTTTTGAATAAAATAATCCAGAAATGAAGAACACTATTCCTAAAATTCCAATAGTACTTCCAACCAATTCTACTTGATTTTGAAAATCTCCTTCTATTGGAGCCCATAACCAAGCCATTAAACCACCAACTATTATCATTGGAATTCCTACTCCAACAATAATTGCTTTAGAGGCCATGTTCAATCCTGTTTGGAAAATGTATATGAAGTTTATGATAATATGTCAAAGAGAATTTTTGATATCTTGTAATTGTCTTGTTAAATTCTTCAAAAGTTCTTTAGCTATTTCAAATTCACCTTCATTCAAATGATGCTTAATATTTTCAAGTACACTTTGGGCATCGGTTAAATCATCTTGATTAATTTCATCTATCTGAGATAACAGAGTCATAGTTTTTTCAATTTTTAAAACTCTAGATTCAAGTTCATCATTTTTTGTCAATTCAAATTTATCTTTAATTGATTTGATTTTTCTAATTTCTTGAATAATTTCAGTGGGGTTTTCTGCTGTAGAGAGATTTTCCTTAGATGCTTCTAGTTTTTCCACAATTTCATCAGCAATTCCTTGTTTTTTGGCATGTTCAATTAATCTATCAAGCTGTTCTAGATATTTTTGAGCATAGGCTTTAGCACGATGAGATTCTTGTTTTGATGCCTCTTCACGAAGTTCTTTCTTAGTTTCTCTAGCAGTATCTTTAATTTCATGAATGGTTTTTGATGCTAAAGTGTACTGATTATCATTAATTTGTTGTTCAGCTAGAATGAACAATTCATCCAAATCAGAAAAATCAATAGATGTATTGTGTTTCTGAGCAATTATTTTTAGATTATCAACATATGCTTGTATTCTTTGAAGATCATTAGATAGATTTTGAATATTATTCACAGAAACAGTTTCAGTTGTATGTGTAACATCAGACGTTTCTAATTGTTTAGAAATTTTGGTAAAAATTTCCATTGTGGAAAGAAAATATTCTTTTGCAGAAGCGACATTATTATTTTCAAGTGCCTCTTCTAATAAAGTGACTTTTTGTTTTCCTTCTTCAAATAATCCTTGTATCTTATCAGAAGGATCAGAAGAAATATGATTATTGATTTGTTCTTGTGCACGTTTTGCAATTTTTAGAAGAATTGTAGGATCATCTTGAGCAGAAACATTGCTTGTCATGCCTCCAACAACCATACTTGCAACTAGAATTAACAAACCAAATGTTGCTATAGTTTTCATTCTTCATCCTCCAGTTCTTTTTTTAATTTAACCAGATTTTGTAGATCTTTTTTAGTAATTTCAATTACCCCTTGTCTTTCTAATCGTTTTACTGCCCTCCACATTGTAGTTCTAGGTTGAAGAAATTTCTTTCTTAATTCACTCTCTAATGCTTGACCACCATTTTGAGCAATAAATTTAATAATTTCTTTGTCATCCTCACGCATTTCTGGTCGCAAACTAAAAATGACTTCAGTATCAAGAGATTCAGTTTTAGGTTTGGATTCTTGGGTAGCCTCATCTTGTAATGGAAGCAAAGGTTTTGTTTGTTTTCTTTTAAGTACAATTATCATTACAGTTATTGTAGCAACAATAGGAACAGCAATTAACGATAATGTAAAAATATCAAAATTCTTTGACTCAGGATTTGTAGTTGGTGGGTGTGGTGTGCCAAAAATATAATTTATCTCTGATAAACCTGTACTAAGCTCTAGTTTTGTTTGATCATTTACCAAATCCATATTTGATGGAAGTGAATTTGTGCCAACAATAATGGAATTTGGTGGCATTAATAGAGAATAATTAGTTGGTGAATCAAGTGAAAAAGTCCAAACTCGTCCCTCTTTTGAGATCAAATCATGAATATCATAATCAATTGTAATAGTAGAAGATCCAAAAGTGTCTATTATCACTTTATCATCAATTATTTCACTAGATAATAGAAGTCCATGGTCATCAACTGCAACAAAATTGTCAATGGATGGGCCAAATAGATTGAATTCAAAATCAGGTTCTAAAGGATCTACATCAAGATTAGTAGAGATATGCGTTAGACCATCTGAATAAAGGATGAGATCAAGAGTTCGAGTAGAGCTGAATGAGGACTGTACAGATATCGTTAATGCAACTACAATTAAGCCAGCTATTACCAAAGGCGTCTTAACCATTGTTTCGAGGATACCCTCAGTCCTTACAAAAAGCATTCCATCTTCTCGAAGAAACTCTTTCCTGTGAATTGGTACGATTTCTGGATTCATTGGCTCAATACCTTAGATTCATGCTTTCTACTAATCCCTGAAATCTCTTAAATTCCTGAAAGAATTGAAGTCCTTTTTCAGTAATCAAGAAGACTCGATTTCTGTCATTTTTGACGGATTCGACTAAGCCTGCTTCTACCAGTTTCTCACATTTGTCTAGTACTGCATAGTGAGACAGGTTGGCTTTGCGAGATATTGCAGATACAATGATTCCATTACGACCGCCATCGGCGGTAACGTCTAAGATATCACCCATTATGCCCATTTCGGACCTGTATTGTTGTTTTGACATATTATAGTATACAACTACTTTGTTTATGAGGGACATTCTGAAACTTCATAACGGAACACAAAGCGGAACAGGCATTTCATCTCAAAAAATGCCAAAATTTGTTAGAAAATTGATGCGAGAGAGAAAATAAGGAAAAAAGTGTGCCTGAAAATTTGATGGAAAAAGTGTATTTTTTAGAAAAATCAACCATCACAGACATTTTTACAAAAATAATCAAATTTTCCAAGAATTTTGTCGATTTTCAATAATTCACTATATAAGGAACAGAATGGTTTCTCGCTGTTCCTAAACTATCATTTTAACAAAATCTTGAACATGATAAAACACCAAAAAAGAACTATCGAAGTAATAGTGATTCTGTTGATGCTTGGTGCTTCACCATTATCTGTGACCTGTTCATTTACAGATATAGAAGGTAATCAAGACAAAATGGAAGAAAATGTGCCTAATATTCCAAAAAATACTCAAAAAATGGACTTGGAGCAATTCTCACTTAAAAGATAGTTGATGGAAAACTGGAAGTACAACATTATGCTTTGCCAGATGATGCTTCTGAAGAAGATATGCAAAGAATACAATCGTTAGATCAAACATCAGGCTGGGCATAATCAATTACAAGACATATCATTCAGGAATTATTCTCTTTGATGGTAAGGCGTCAAAGATTGGAGAAGATATCTGGGAGATTTCTACAAATGGCGTGTTAAAACTAGGAGAAAAACAGTTGAACCTAGAACTAAGTGGAAAAACCAGTGAATCAGACACAGTAATGCATGGGACTGCCTCTAATGAAGATCTTAGTTACATGAGACTTGGGCATAACTAATCCTAATTTTTAATCAGTTTCCCAAACTATTCAAATGAAAAAAGCCAAGGATCCTTACAATGTCATTTCATTGCAACATGAACGTAAAAATCCCCGGCAAGATTCTATCAGAGTCATCTCTTATCGGTGTCTTGTATCTGGTCAGAACATCATCTCTGCATGGGGAGATATTCAGACCCGGCAGACCGTATGCCTGTTCAACTGTTCTGATGGTGCAACTATTCATCATAAAATCTCAGATGAGAATTCCAGGTAACAGCACACTTCATTATTTTTTATCAATCAAATGCAACGATGACAAATTGTTCAAGGTCTGCAGACTAGCTCAAATCCCAGACAGGCGTACTATTGACAGGCGATTTCAGAACCTGCCCGTTGGGGACATCATCGGGACGATGGGAAATCTGTTCGTATCAGAAGGAATGGCTGATGACACGTCTGCATCAGTGGACAGTTCCCTACTAAAAGCAAATGGTCCTGTATGGCACAAATCCGACATGAAGAATAATCGTTTGCCAATTTCAGGGACTGATACGGATGCAAGATGGGGATGATCCTCCAAATCAAGGGGTTGGATATTCGGGCATGAACTGCACATGGGTTGCAGCGCCGGCAAGTTGATTGTTCCATTGTCCGCCGGCGTCAGTGCTGCAAACATTCGTGATGGCAGGACGTTTGATGCATTGATAAAATCACTTTCAGGAATCATACGAAATATTTTAGCAGATCCTGCATACGATGATTCCAAACTGCATGATTCGTGCGGCAAAAAACATCTGAGGTTGTCACTCCGATAAGACATACCCGCGCACGCCCCCAGAAAGGATCAAGCTTGTGGAATTTTACGACTCTGCGATCGGTCAGGAGCTGTATGCGGATAGAAAGACCTCAATTGAACCGCTCTTTGAGACATTCAAAGACGCGCTTGGCATCAGAACAGTTCCCGTAAGGGGATCATGCAATGTGAAATCATCTGTGTGCTGATCTGCGTTTTGGCGTACAGTTGGCAGCGCATTGCAATTGCATGATTGGTGCAGAGAATCATCCAAGAATTGTAAAGAGAATGCTTTGCTGTTGAATGATTTTAGACCTTATTTTTGTAAACCATTATGCCCAAGTCTCAGTTACATGGGGATATTTTCTGGAAAAATTGTAGAAACAGACAAAGAAAATGTGTTTGTTATTTCCCTTGTGAAGTCTAGTTTCAATAATCCAGATAATGGTCAAAATATCAAACTTCTACAAATTGGAGAATTGGTCATAAATTCAGAAAATTCAATTGGGAATAACCAAGAATGCAGAAATTCAATTCGGCGAAATAATCACCGCTTTTTTCTTTTATTGACTAAAAATCATTCACAAGGTCAGCTTTGAGATTCGTAATAACTTTTTATTCCCATTTTGAAAAGAAAATCATAAAATGTTTGATAAATTCAAAAATGATGAGGGAAGTGGGATGGTAGAAGAAAGAAGTGAGGATAATGTTAATTCAGAGGAATCGGTAGAATCCAACACAACTGTGGAATCTTCAAGTCAAATTGGAATTGGAGAATTAATGGGCAAACGCGCAAAATTGGAGGAGGCAATAGATTATGTTGGATTGATGATTAAGAATCTTAAAGATAAAAGAACTTTACTTGAAAAAGATATTGAAGAAGAATCAGTAGATATTAAAAATCTCAAAGAAAAACTACAAAAAGTTAGTGAGTACATAGACGAGGAAAACAAAGGAATTACTGATCTTGCAAATAAGAGACAACAAGTAGAAAATGAAGCTGATGAAGTAGGTACAATCATCAATACTTTAAGAGATAGGCTTTCAGGGGTTGATAGAATTATTGATGATGAAGGAAGTAGAGTAAAGAAAATTAAAGAATCTAGAAGCCCTTTAGAGGATTAAAAATTTTAGGATTAAAGAAATTTAGTTGTACTTGCTTCTCGAGTATCTGTAGGAACTGAAGGGAACATTTGGCCTGCAGAACTTTTTGCAACAGCAGCAGCTTCTTTAAGAATACTTTCAGATTCGGCATTGGTAGTTTCATCAACACCAAAAGCTGTATCTCCAGAGAAACTGTCTGTCATGAATCCTCCAAGCATTTCTGCCATTTGGCCAATTTCTTGTTCAGCCCCAGGCATAATTTTTCCAAGAGATGATTTTAGATTTTTCATCAATCCCATGGTTGGCATTATTGCTACAACAGTATCTCCAAGATCACTACAAGTAGTTAATCGTAATTCAATTTGCTCTAATGCAATTCTAGCACTACTCAAAATTTTAGTAACTTTTCTTATTTCTGCTAATTCACTACTAAGAACTCTGCTAGCTTGGGTATCATGTTTTTGTGTTGCATCTACAATTCTTCGGAATATTTTTGCATCTCGTTCTTCCAAGCTTGTGAGCATTGAATCTAATTTTTTAATTTGTAACTGTAATTTTTTAATTCCATCCTGAACTCTTGGTTTTAAAGCACCTTTAGGTTTGATAGTGTCATTAATCTTTTCAGTAATACTTGGCTGTGTTTGTTTTGTCCAATTATTCTTCAAATTAGGCATGATTTTGATTTTATAATAGGTACTTAATTTCAGGTGTAAATATTGGTTAACAGTACGTTAAATTTTACTAACAACAATGATCTCACTACTAGGAAAAATCCATTTATGCATTTTTTTAGGCATAAATTTATGAGTGAAATTTTTGAGTTATGATTTATCTGGCTAATCAAAAGATCTTACAGATAAAGAATATGTCAATTTAGCAAATAGAAGCAGGGGAAATTTTTGAGTTATGTATAACAACATTAGACTCTACAGTTATAATCTCAGATTTGTTTTTACGTGACAAAAATGGCGTTTGATATAGATAGAACAATATTATTTAAAACAAAAATTGCTTGGCTGTCTAGAATAATGACATATCACATAGATTTTAAAAATGAAATTGGTAAAAAACTAGAATAAGAATTCAACAAAGTGAAATTAGAGGAATTGGAAAATATTTTGTACATAATTTTATACATAATAAAAAAAATTGAATCTGAAAATATCAAAAATAGGTTGATTAGACTATATGGCTTTGAAGAAAGAATTACAACTCCTAAGATCTTTAAAATGAAAGATATAATGAGTTTAATTAATAATCTCCGGATAATAGAGGAATTTTAAAAAAATTAGAAATACCAACTAGAAAAATAATATTTCAAAATTAACATCAAGATAGAAATTTATTTTTATAATGGAATTTATAATATGTTTTAATGAACAAAAGAATTGTAATAATTCCCATAATCATAGTAATTACAATTGTAATCATAAATTTTCCATTGGATTCGTCTGACAAAGAAAATAATGATATATTTCATGTAACTCTTGCAGACCCCAATCTATACATTGACGGAATTTACACAGATAAATTTCTAATTAGTGAAGGAGATTATTATTTTGGCTTTGTTCCCAATGGAAGCAGTCCAAAAATTTTGTCGATAACAATACAGGGAGAAAATATTGAATTTTCTGAAGATTTTGAACGTGAAAGCACTTTACATAAAACCGGAATTTCTGAATACTATACATGGGATTACAAAGGAGAGAGAAATATTTCAATTTCGGAAGGAGAAGAGATCACCATAACCATTAATCCAAATGGAAATGTAATGGGTTCAGTATCTGTAGATATTTTACAAAATTAAGAGGCGTAAACCCTCAACTGCAGAACTCTGAGAGATTCCCTCTCGTGATCAAGCGTCTAAACGTTTGATTGCCTTATTGGTTCTGCGGAGCTACGCAATTTAGTCGATAGGAATCACATCCTTCGACATTAATTATTATACTAACTTTAACTATTTAAAATTTCATATAATAAATTATAAAAATTAATTAGATTTTATAAAATATTTCATACCTATTTTAGAATAAATCGATCTATAAATTACGAATTTTGATGTAAAAGCTATTGGAATTATCTGGAAAAGTTGCTATGATTACTGGAGGAAGTAGAGGAATTGGATTTGCTATTGCAAAAACATTATCAAAAAATGGAGCAACGGTAGTAATAACTGCAAAAGAATCAGAACGATTAAAACAATAAACGACAGAAATTCCAAATAGCGTTGGAATTGTGGCAGACATTAGAAACAAAGATGATGTGAAAAGAGTTGTTAGCCAAACAATTGAAAAATTTGGGCAATTAAATATTCTTGTTAATAATGCAGGAATATTTCCAAAAATTAAACAATTACATGAAATTGATGAGAATGATTGGAATGAAGTTTTAGATGTAAATTTAACAGGACAATTTAGATTCACAAAAGAGGCCACTCCTTATTTACAAAAAACATCCGGATCAATAATCAATATTTCATCAGATGCAGGATTAAAAGCACATCAAGGATTTAATGCAGATGCATATTCTGCCACAAAAGCTGCTTTAATTTCATTAACAAAATGTTGGGCGTTAGAATATTCTAAAGACAAGATAAGAGTTAATTGTATTTGTCCCGGATGCGTCATCTGATACAAAATATATTACAGCTTTAGCTGTTTCTTCAGGCTTGCCAATTCTGCCTATCGGGTGTTCGTTATTCATGAATTCTTTATCTTTTTGAGTTTTTAAAAATGGTTTCGTCATATCTGTGTCTGCTACTCCAGGACTACAGGTGCAATACTTGCAGTAGATGGGGGAGAATCAATGAAATGAATTCACATGGATTTAATATAACCCAAGAGGATGACAAGCAATGAAAGATAAAAAGTCAAAAGCTAAATTAGTAATACTTTTAGGAATAATTTGGATAATTATTACTTTGCCATTACCATGGATAGTAAATAATCCACAAGTTTCAGAATCACAATTTAACATCATACTTGGAATTATAGGAATTATGTCTGTTCCATTTATTGTTCTAGGTGTAGCATGGACGTTAAAACCAGAGTTAACAACTTAGGAAATTTTAATTGCAAAATATACCAATAAATGACAAAATTCCTGAGTTAGATATTGCTATCAAGGCTACAAAAGAAGCAGGAGACGCAATTTTGGACATTTATCAAGGGGATTTTAAAACATCCAAAAAAAATGATAATTCACCAGTCACAGATGCAGATTTAAAAAGTAATGAGATTATCAAGGGGATTCTTTCTCAAACAGAACATGTGATTTTATCTGAAGAAGACAGAGATGATCATAGCAGATTATCAAAAGATACAATTTGGATTGTAGATCCGCTAGATGGAACTTCGGATTTTATTGATAAAACTGGTGAATTTACAGTTATGATTGCATTGATACAAAATAAAAAACCAATTTTGGGAGTAATAGGTTGGCCTACAGAAAAAATAATGTTTGTTGCACAAAAAGGAAGTGGTGCATTCAGATATGAAAATAATGAATGGAAAAAAATAGCTGTAACTGCAATTAAAGATATTCCAAAATGTAGAACTGTTGGATCAAGGCATCATTTATCAGACAGAGAGAAATTATTTATTAAAAAACTAGGTATTGGAGATTTTACAAGTATCGGTAGCTCATTAAAAGTAGGCAAGATTAGTTCAGGAGAAGCTGAAGCATACATTACAACTACAAACAAAATGAAAGAGTGGGATTCAGCCGCATCATATTGTATTATTTCAGAAGCTGGAGGAAAAATGACAGACATGTTGGGAAATGACGTCACATACAACAACAAAGAAGTACATCATCAAAATGGGATTTTAGTAACAAATGGATTAATTCATGATAAAATAGTAGAGGAATTTAAAAAATTAGAGTAGGTTTCTTGCTTTAAGGAAGTCCTTTACTTTGTTTGCACTGTCAGAAAGCGAATCGTGTTCGGTATCAACTACCAAATCTGCTTTTTCTGGAGCTTCATATGGATCATCAATTCCTGTAAATCCTTTGATTTCCCCTTTTCTTGCTTTAGCATACATGCCTTTGACATCTCTTTCTTCACATTTTTCAAGAGAACATTTTACATAGCATTCTGCAAACTGATCACCTGCGTCAATAATCTCTCTAGCATTTGCTCTGTTCTCAAGATATGGGGATACAAGAGAGACCACACTTGGAACGCCATGTTTTAACAAAAGCTTTGCTAAATGAGCAACTTTCTTGTTGTGTTCATCACGTCCAGCTTTTGAAAAGTCTTTTGGGGAGAGCCATTCTCTAAGTTCATCACCATCAAGCATTGCCAAATTTGGAATATCTTTTTGCAAATCTTTTACGATGGTAGTCTTTCCTGAACAAGGAAGACCGGTCATCCAAAGAATGAAAGGCTTCATGAACAAGAATATTTGAACAGCCCATAAAGAGCTTACGTTAATTTTTAGCCCATGGTTGGTTTTCTAAATAATCGATCTCTGCAATCATCTCATCTGCTTTCTTCACTATGGCAAAAACTGATCTATATTGTTCATACATTTCAATTTCTTCCTCTTTTGATAAGACATCTGTCTCTGCATCATCAAAGAATTTGTTTTCTTTGTTAAGATGATCATTTAAGAATATGCTATAAGTTCTCAAATATCTAGATACTGTTTTTCGATTATCTTCTCCATTTTTCCATCTTTTAAGATGATATGATATTTGTCGTGCAATGTTTCTTCCAAACTCATGTTCTATCATAAATTTTCTAATTTCTTCTTTCAAAGTATCATAGCTTGCAACACATGGAAAATACGAATCTTCTTCTCTTGAATGATGAATAGTGTCAACAAACTCCGAAATCACTATAGTGATTTTTGATATATCTGAAAATGGTATTTTAGTACCTTTGCATAATTCATCAGCACATTTTCCTACTATTTTTTCAAGACGACGAACTTGATCATGATCGGCACGTAACTGATTAGTGGCACTCATAATACCCTAATCTTCAACACGTTATTTAAAAATCAGCAAGCCTGAAATTACTAAATAAATCTAGTTTAATTTTTATCTGCATATGAATACATTCAATCATTCATGGATTTCATAATTCTATCTGTCTTGAATTTAATTAGAGGACAAAGCGGGATAGATTCAGATTTATTTTTAGATAAAATACTAGAACTACAAAATTCCATAGGTACGCTAGCTATTCAAGATGGGCCAATTGCTTCAGCACATGTGATATTACTTGCAGCAGGAGTAGTAATTTTTCTTGGCGTTGCAGGAGAAGCATTCTTCAAAAAAACAGGAATTCCAGACGTAGCGTTTCTAATGATTTTAGGAGTAATTATAGGACCTGTTTTTGGAATTATTCAACCAGAGGCAGTTATTCAAGTTGTGCCATATTTTGCCGCACTTGCATTGATAATAATCATGTTTGATGGGGGGTTGAATTTAGATATCAAACATGTAGTAAAAACCGCACATTTTTCAGTGACACTTGCAATTCTTGGTTTTATTTTATCAGTAGTAATAATTTCACTTGCAACTCATTATGTATTAGGATGGTTCTGGCTGGAAAGCATTCTATTAGGTTCAATTGTAGGTGGAAGTAGTTCGGCAATTGTTTTTGGTTTAGTCAGGAATATCAAAATTTCAGAAGAAACCAAATCGATGTTAAGTTTTGAATCAGCACTGACTGATATTTTAGCTACAATTGTTGCATTCATATTATTTGAAGCAGTACTTGCAGGACACTTTGATCTACAAACATTAGAAGAAACACTAGGAAGGGCAATTATCGTAGGTTTGGTTTTGGGATTTGGTGTAGGAATTCCTTGGATGTATATTTCAACAAAGCTAGGCAATGCTCAACACGCATACATGCTGACGTTAGGAGTATTGTTTGTTTTGTTCTTCTTGGCAAATTCATTTGGAGAATCAGGAGCTTTGACTGCGTTAGTATTTGGTTTAATGCTTGGAAACAAAAATCGTCTTGCAAAAATACTCCGATTCAAGTTGCCAAAAATTGAAATGGATGATCCAACCCACAATCAACTAACATTTTTGGTAAGATCATTTTTCTTTGTATTTGTAGGACTGATGGCAAGTTTTGGGCGAATAGAATACGTCATATTCGGGGTTGTAATTACAGTCGCTGTCTATTTTGGAAGAGTGTTTGTAGGCAAAATAACATTAACAAAAAGATTTTCCAAATTGGATAGAGCAGTAACAAATTCAATGATTCCCAGAGGATTAGCTGCTGCAGTTCTTGCCACATATCCAGTAACTATGGGATTACCAAATGCAGAAGCTTATACGCAGATCATATTCTTTATTATTTTATCATCGGTGATTATTACAACCATGGGATTAGGTAAATCAAAAAAAATTCCGCCTCCAGAATCTGTAGAGGGCGGTTTTGTTAAACCTCCTAATGGTTCAAAAGGAGATAATTAAAAATAATTGAAAAAACAGATGATGTAACTGATTCAATTGATGGCGGATCTATTACAAAAAAATCCAATAATTCAGAAAAAGAACAACAAAGTCTAAGAATCTATTTTCTCTTGAATTATCTGAACATATTTTTTATTATATTGAGTAAATAATTGAATTTTGTTTTGAGCTAAAGCCATGGCACCAGGTCTGCTATTAACATGTGCTTCAGCAACTTGTTGCTGTTTTAAGATATTATCAAGATTTTCTTTTGGTTGTGATTCTAATTCTTCAAGTAAAAGTACAAGTTCTTGTTCGAAAATATCTCGCATGTCAGGAATTGCTGGAGGTTGGGCACCAATGACCTCCTTAGTAGTAATTTTCCCAAATACTTTCTTATCTAATTCAAGCACTAGTAAAAAATGAAAGTAGCATTATAAATCCAATTTCATTTAAAAATAATTTATAAAAGAAGAACGCAGCGCAAGCAAACGTTTTATCTTTTAATATCTCATTGTTATGTTATGACTTACTGTATAGGCAGCTGCAAAAAATACAAGGCTCTAAAACCATCTCAAATGGGAAGATATGCTGCTGGACAAAAAAGATGCAATTATTGTGAGATATTCTTAGAGTATGAAGGATTAGTTTGTCCTTGTTGTAATAGACAATTACGGTGCTTGCCTAGAAGTAGAAAAGGAAAAGAAAAATATTTAGCTGAAATTGTACGATGAAAAAATTGGGCGCTTAAAAAATAATTTTTGTTTTTAAAGTTCCGTGATAGATTTAATCACGCCTGAGAATTAAAGTTCTACTTATAAGAAATCACGACTAGTAAAATCATGGCAATACCAACTGATGTTGAAGAATTTGTTGAAAAACATATCAAGATGATGATTTCACAAACTGAAACATATCTGCCTTTTATCAGAGTTGCATTTCCATATTCAAATAATGTAGCTGATGGAGTTTATAATCTAATTATCGGTAGTGCGTTATCAATATTTGTAAATCAATTTGCAATGAGAATGAAATATCCAACTGCACAAGATTTTACAGATTTTGGAAAGATTGCTATAAAGTATAGAGACCAAGTTGATCAGTTTTTTAAATAATTAGGCCAATTCGCCTAAAAAATGAACAGTATCATTTGATACAATAACCGTTCTATCTTTTGGAACATGAAATAATTTTTTAGATCCATTCAAAGATTGGATGATAAGTTTTGCAAAAGGATCTTTAAGAGATTTGTAAAGAACTCCTTTATCACCCATTGATTGAGACCAATGAGTGCCTTGTACAAAAGAAATCGTTTGAAATTTTACAACTTGATATGAATAAACCATTTCTGATTAATTAGAAACAATTGCACCCATTAAGGATTTACCTCCAATTAATGCTGCAATTGATAATCCAACGTTTGTGACAATATTGATTACAAGTGCTCCATAATGACTACTCTCAAGAAGATTACTAGAATCTAGTGCAAAAGCAGACATAGTAGTAAGAGAACCGCAAAATCCGATTGCTGCAAAAAGAGAATGTCTCCCAGCAAGATTCCATTGTTGTGGTATCATGACAAATGCTCCAAGTACATTAACAATCAAAACATTGACAGGTAATGTATTGAAAAGTAAGTCCCCCCCCCTCTTCGCTGATTTCCATATCTCCAGCACCGAATCAAAACATTGACAGGTAATGTATTGAAAAGTAAGGGCGGTTCTGTAACTTTGTATATTAAAAAGGCTCCAAGTACAGAGCCGACTGCAAGAAAAACAAATTCTAGGCCCTTCATCAATATCGTTCACACTAAAGACGTTATTAGTGCTATTTGTGACAATCCAAATTCAATTTGTGCACAATTTAGAGAAACAAGACTATGGTTTTTATAGGTTCAATCTTGCTCTCAGACTAAATGACTCTGAAACTAAGATGTGAAGATTACGGTTTTGAGTGTGAATTTGTTCTAGATGAGGAAAAAACAGCAGGATTAATTGAAAAATTAAGAAATCATTTTGAAGACGAACATGGAATAGACTATACAATAGAGGCAGTCACTCAAATGATTACAAATCGTGGTCATTCTTTAGAATCAATTAAAAAATAACCGTCAAAAAATTCTACAACTTGATTGTAGGAGAAAATATTTTTTCAAAGACTGCTTCTTTTAATTGATTTGCCAATTCCATAATTATGCGAACCTGCTCTAATGTGATTTCTTTAAGATCCTGTATGGAATTACCAAGTTCGGAAATCTCAGCTTGGAGTCGCAAGTTATCATTTTTTAGAGACGATGTCTGGCTTTTGAGATTAGTGTTTTGTTGTTTGAGTTTGTGGTTTTCTTCAGTTAATCGTTTTACTTTCTCTGAATCAGATTCTTCCGGAAATGGTTCTGGTGCAGGCGCGGGATCTGGCATTTTGATAGGCTCTGGTGCAGGACTGGGCTCCGGTATTTGTGGGGGTTCCGGCTCTTGTTCTGTTTCAAATGCTAATGCAGCATGAAAAAAACCAACAAATGCAAGTGCCACAATTATACTAAGAAGAAGGCCAGATTTCATGTTATAATTTCACAAAAACATTATGTTATTTTTGTATATGAATATGATTGTTGGTTTCTAAGAACGAAAAGCAAGATTATTTGTAGAAATCAGGCTCTTGATCTCTTTTTTGTTTCGGAAGATCTTCCATTACGGCTTGGACTACTTCATTGTGATTGTATGTCAGATGCCTGAGAAACTTTGCGGACTCGTCTGCTCTGGCTTTATCATCTGCAAACAACATTTCAGGACTAGCCAATTCTGCCATCATTGTATTGCATTCCTGACAGGGGTCAAAGTCAAGATATAATTTCATACTTTCTCTCATCTGCCTCAGTATTTAGACTATTTTATGGATTGAGCAAGAGGTTCCTCTTTTTTTCGAGGTTTTACCTCATCTATTGCGTCAACTAGATCCTGTTGAGTAATTTTGATATCTCTAATATTTTGAGATTTGCCATCAACATGTCTTCTCAAAGAAGCAATGCCAGCCCTATTTGCTACTGCAGTAATTTCAGCCCCGCTAAAACTATCAGTCAATTCTACTAATTTTGTAATGTCGACATCATCTGCCAGTGGTTTCTTTTCAGTATGAATCTCAAAGATGTGTTGTCGTCCTTTTTCATCGGGATTTGGAACCTTGATGATCCTATCAAATCTGCCTGGCCTTAGAAGTGCCTCGTCAACAATGTCTAATCGATTCGTTGCACCAATTATCAAGACATTGTGCAGTTCCTCCAGTCCATCAATTTCTGTTAAAATTTGAGATACCACGTTTTCTGTGACATGTGACTCAGAGCCTCCGCTGCCTCTTCTTGGAACGAGTGCATCAACTTCATCTAAGAAAATAATACATGGCGCTGCCTGTCGTGCTTTTCTGAAAATCTCTCTGACTCCCTTTTCAGATTCTCCAACCCACTTTGAGAGTAATTCAGGACCTTTTATGCTGATAAAATTTGATTCCGTCATTTTTGCAAGAGCTTTTGCAATCAGGGTTTTTCCAGTTCCTGGAGGACCATGCAATAAAATCCCTTTTGGGGTTTCGACATCCACATAATCAAATGCGTCTTTGTATTTGATTGGCCACTCTACTGCTTCACGAAGTTCTGCTTTTAGTTCATCCAAACCACCAACATCATCCCAGCTTACATTTGGAATTTGTACTTGAACTTCTCTGAGTGCGCTTGGCCTAACCTCCCTTAGTGCGTCTCGAAAATCATCACTAGAAATCTGAATTTTTTGAAGAATTTCTGATGAAATTTTTTCCTCATCAAGATCAATTTCAGGAAGAATCCTACGAAGGGATCTCATTGCAGCTTCTTTGGATAGCACTTCCAAATCAGCCCCCACAAATCCATGCGTGGTTTTTGAAATTTGTTTTAGATCTACTTTTTCGTCAATTGGCATTCCACGCGTATGAATTGATAGGATGTCCAATCTACCTTCATCATCAGGTATTCCAATCTCTATTTCTCTATCAAATCTGCCCGGTCTTCGAAGTGCAGGATCAATTGAATCTGGTCTGTTAGTAGCTGCAATGACTACAACCTTGCCTCTTGATTTCATACCGTCCATCAGAGTCAGCAGTTGTGAAACGATTCTTTTCTCTAGCTCGCCTGATACTTCATCTCTTTTTGGGGCTATAGAATCAATCTCGTCTATGAAAATTATACTGGGGGAATTCTCTTCAGCTTGTGTAAATATTTCTCTTATTCTTTCTTCGCTTTCCCCATAATGTTTGCCCATTATTTCAGGACCACTAAGCGAAGTAAAGTGGGCATTTGTTTCCCCAGCGACTGCTTTTGCAAGTAAGGTTTTGCCAGTGCCAGGAGGGCCGTACAACAGAACGCCTTTCGGTGCCTCTACGCCTATCTTATCAAATAATTCAGGATGTCTCATTGGCAATTCAACCATTTCACGAATTTTTTGAACTTCATTTTTCAGACCCCCAAGTTCATCATATGTGATTCTTGGAACAGAAGAATCAATTGCCTTAGTCATAGATCCAAGTTTGAATATGGTATTTTCTGTTACGATCACAGGCTTTGTTGGCTTTGTGCTTGTTATGACAAATTGGACCCTGCCTCCCATCTGCGTATTAAGCGAGATGGAATCTCCGGTTGTAAACACGTGATTAAGATGATTATGAACCATATATTCTTGCAATCCATCTGCGGCAATCTTTTCAGTAGGGGATAAAACTATTTGTTCTGCAGTTACTGCTTCTACTGCCTTTAACGAAATCTTATCGCCGATTCCGACCCCAATATTTTGTCTTGTCATCCCATCTATTTTGATCATACCTGAACCATATTCTTCAGGTGCACCTGGCCAAAGTTTCACATGTGTTTTTTTATTGTATGTCAGTTCCAGTATTTGTCCAGTGTTCCAATTCTGATCCTCAATGATTTTAGGATCAACTATCGCTCTGCCTCTTCCAACATGTTGTTGTGGAATTTCAACAATTTTTAAAATTATTTCATTCATATCATTACCTCAAAAAAATTAACGGGGGGTTTATTCAACCTCCACCGTTTTGCCTTTTGGTTTTTCTTCTTCAATTAGTTTGAAGACAATTTGTAAAACCCCGTTTTTGTAAGAAGCTTTTGCAGAGTTTTCGTCAACCTTGTGTTGTACGGGAACTTTGGCATGATATTTCTTCTTACCATGTTCTGCTGAAAGTTCTACTGTTTTGTTTTCAACAACAATTTTGACATCGGATTTTTCGACTCCGGGCATCTCGGCTATGAGTTTTACTACTTTTTCCTTTTCGTCGACAATTGTGTCAACTAGCGGTTCTCGTGTATCAGAGGTTGGCAAAAGGCCCGGTTTGACATTTCCATACTCCTTTACAACAGATTTTCCATCAGGACCAACAGTCATTGTGTAACCGTAACAATATGGACCAGATTCAGAACCATTTTCCTTGAATTCCTCAAAAATGTCATCCATATCAAAAAAAGACTTTGACATTTTTTTGAAGATTCTATCAAATTCACTATCGAAGAACATTGTCATATTCACCTATCTTATGTAATATACATGACATTATATAAAGATTGTTGATATTTTAATGAAATCTTACATAATCCTATTATAACTGACATAATATAATATCTTAGTGAGGACTTCAAACATGTCTATACCTGAAGTGGTCAGAGAAATTATCACCAGAAATCGTTCAGTTTATGATTGTATGAAGATGGACTTGATTAACTACACAGCTCTGGCAGTAAAGATTCAGCCAGAAATTGAAAAAATTCTAGGAAATTCCGTCAATCTCAATACTGTGGTTGTCGCAATCAAGAGATATGCGGATTCATTTGAAATTAAAGAAGAAGTTAAAGAGGAATCAGTTTTGAAAAATGCAAGATTGGCGTTAACTGATGGTATAATGGATGTCAAGTTTTCCATAAAGGATTCAAATGAAATGGATCCCATGGCAATCTTAGATAAATTCTCCAAAATAACTAACAATTATGATTTTTTCAGAGTTTCTGATTCGTTTAGATTTCTTGCTGAAGACATGGAAGACATTAGACAAATCTTCAATAATGCATCAGTAAATGATGATATGTTCAGTACAGGACTAGCAAAAATAAGAATTTCGATGCCTATCTCTCAAAATCAATCAGATGCAGTATCATATGTTGCAGAGGTTTTACATGCAAACGGAGTAGAATTGGTTAACGCGTTTTTCAGTCAGGATAATATCACAATAATTTTGAACGAAAGGGATTCGTCTAGAGCATATGATATTTTGCATTCAGATATCATGAGAACATGAGTGAAGGTTGTTCTCATAGCATATATTCATACAAATTATGAGAAGAGCATAGTTGGCAAAAAATAAGAAAAAAATTGTGATTTTAGGTGGAGGTTTTGCAGGAGTCAAATGTGCCAGACAATTAGAATCAGAATTTGGGGATGATGATCCTGAAATTGAACTAGTGATGGTAAGTGAGGATAATTTTCTCTTATTTACTCCAATGTTACCACAGGTTGCCTCTGGGATGATCGAAACTAGACATATTGTTTTGCCAATTAGAACAGTTTGTAAAAAAACGAAATTCTATGAGGGCAGAATCAAAAACATTGATCCATATGGAAAGTTTGTAACATTATGGGGAACTGGGGACAAAAGAAGCATTTCAATACATTATGATTTTCTGGTTGTTGCGTTAGGCAGTGAAACTAACTTTTTTGGAATGGCAGACGTTGAAAAAAATGCATACACCATGAAGACACTCAATGACGCCGTAATGCTTAGAAATCGGGTAATAGACATGCTAGAGCAGGCAGAGAACGAAACAGATCCAATACTCAGAAAGAGTTTCTTGAATTTTGTCGTTGTAGGAGGTGGATTTGCTGGGATTGAAACTGCAGGAGAACTAATGGATCTGCTTTTGGATGCAAGAAAACACTATCCTACAATTCACAAAGAAGATCTTAAGGTAATTGTATTTGAGGCTCTAGATATGATTTTGCCTGGATTTAATCAAAAATTAGCTGATTTTGCAAAAGACAAGATGATAGAACGTGGAATCGATATCAGATTGAAAACAGCTGTTACTAGTTTTGACGGGAATGAAGTTACCACGAAATCCCTGGATGAAAATCCAAAGGATTCAATTGATTCATCTAAAATTGATTCAGTAATTACAAAGACTTTGATTTGGACCGCAGGAGTTACGCCGGTTAATACGATAAAGAGATCAATGTTTAAGACAGAGAGGGGAAAAGTTGTGGTAAATGATTATCTGGAAGTTGCAGATTTTTCAGGAGTATTTGCAATTGGGGATTGTGCATTACATGTGGATCCTCAAACACGGCGGCCCCTGCCTCCAACTGCTCAAATCGCAGAAGCTCAAGCAAAAATTGCGGCCAAAAATCTAACATCGTTGATAAAAAATTCTAAAAAAGAAAAATTTGTTTATCATTCCAAGGGACAGATGGCAATTATTGGAAAAAGATCAGGAATCGCCACTTTTTTGGGGATGAATATTTCAGGATTTTGGGCATGGTTAATTTGGAGAAATGTGTATCTTTCAAAAATTACAACATTTGATAAAAAAACTCGTGTATTTCTTGACTGGGTAATTGATTTGTTCTTTGATAGAGACATCTCCAGACTGAAACTTATGAAACGTGAAACTGAAAAAGAATACAAGTTATTAGACGAAGTAGACGACGTCTGGTGACAATAAAATTAAAAATTCTATTTTAGTTATTTTCTAGATTTAATTTGCTTATGAATTTGGAACCCAATTAATGCAGGTGCTGCAATGTACATTCCCAAGTTAAGTACAATTACAGAAATACCAAATCCTAATACTTCAGATTCTGAACCGCCTTCAGCGAGTGACATTATAGATAGAGATGAAATCATTGGAGTGATAAATGCTCTAACTGCTTCTTGGAACATTGGGTTTTCTCTTTCCCAATCAGCAACTGTTGGTGCAAATGAATAGTACAATGCGTTAAAGCCTGTCATGAATGTCATTCCAGATTGGGTTGTAAGGACTGTATTATCTCTAATTTCTCTTAAGAACTGTACCTGTGGTGCTAGCTCAGTACCATATGCTGCAGTTGCAATAAGACAACTTTCTTTTTCTTTATCATCAACACCAAAATCTTCAATTTGAGCATCTGTGGCATCCTGTGCCAATATCTCAAAGGAATTAATTGTTTCATCAAATCTTGAAAGTTGAGAATCAAAATTTTCTTTATCGTTACTATATGCAAGTATGTAAATTTTCTCAGTATCAAAAATCGAAATTTCTTTAAATTTTATATCAATATTTTCATTATTTATCAAATACTCTCTCTCTGCAATAATAGATAGTGCTTGATTTCCATTTACATGTGTTTTTTCTTGAGAAAGAATTTTTATATTATCAGACAAACTCAATTGAGTAATTAACTCAGTCTTTTGAGAAATTAGATCATCTATAGGTTGTGAATTAGTTTGTTGAACTGTTAATGAAATTGAAGGATCGGCTTTCCCTAGTTTTGGTCCTACAGCAAATACATCGGGGGCATTTTCTTGGCCATCACCAGACTGTAAAAGCCAACCTTCAGGAAAACTTAAAGCAATTTCATGTTCTGTACTTTCAAACTTTTTATTTTCAGTAAACTGTACTACAGAAGTTATACGTTCTGGTTCATCCATGTTAATAAGATTTGAAATATCAGAACGAGGAACAATTGTAACTTTTGCAATTTGTACTTGTGTTGGATCTACAGGTCTATCATTTGTACCTGTTTTAACTGATGCAATTTTGTCAAGTGTTTCAAAACTTTCTTCAGTTACAATTCTACCAAATACTGTGTACTTTTCATCAAGAAAGCTTGAATCCTTATGAACTATGAAAAATTGTGAACCTGCACTATCTGGATCAGTAGATCTTGCCATTGAAACAATACCCCGATTGTGTTTGATTGTGTTAAATTCAGCATCTACTTGTTCTGCTGGACCTCCAGTTCCCCAAGTATTTGGGTCACCATCAATAGTATTTGGATCACCGCCTTGAATCATGAATCCAGGAATTATTCTATGAAATATGGTACCATCATAAAATCCAGATTGAGATAATTGAATAAAGTTTTGAACATGATTTGGTGCATCCTGAGGGAAAAAGCTTATTGCAATTTCACCAAGATTTGTTTCTAAAATAGCAACAGGATCAGTTACTTTAACAGGATCAGTTACTTGTGCAAATGCTTGATTTCCAATACCAACAACAAGTAAGGAAACAGTAATTATCAAAAATAGTTTATTCAATATTTTTTTTAAAAATATCTCACTTAAAAGGCAATGGTATTAGTTTTTAACAAAGTCAAATAAAACAAACAATATGCATCCTGATGAACAAATTAAGGCACATTTGGTTTCAGTATGGAGGGAATCTAGAAAATTCTTCTCAATAGGAGGAAAAGAAGGAATGTTGTTGTTAACTGATAAACATTTGATGTTTGTACACAAAACAGAATCTAAGATAAATTGGTGGAAGGCGATTACACAAAGACAAGTAATTAATTTTGCTAAGTCAAAAAATACAATGATTCATCATGATGGTTATGGAGAAGAGGATTTACTAAAGGATCTAGAAGACGATAGAAATATGGAATTAGCATTTGATGATATTACAAATATTAGTTATGAAGACAAGGATTGGGGAAGTACATTACAATTAGAATATGAAAAAAATGGAAAACAAGAAAAATTTCAATACTCTATAGCACAATCTTGGGTAAAATATCCTGCAAAAGAGCCTACAAAATACATGAAAGTAGATTGGGAACCTTTTGTGCAATACATTAAAGACAGACAGAAATTTACAAAGTGAAATTGAGAAAAGTCTATGCTGTTGGTGTAGGTCCGGGCTCGCCAAAATATGTAACTGAAATTGTAAAGAATATTATTCAAAATTGTGATGTCATAATTAGTTACAAATACACACTAAAGACTATAAAACATCTAATTGATGGAAAGGAAATCCATGAAATCACCATGAATAATCAAGAAAAATCATATCAGAGAATTCTTCCAGAACTTGGAGATAAGACATTAGTAATACCATTTACAGGCGATGTAAATTTTTCTGAATCAGAAGTTGTAGATAGATTAATAGAGATTTTCGGAGAAGTTGAAATTATTCCTGGTATTAGTTCAATTCAAGTTGCTGCATCAAGAGCAAAAGTTCCATTAGACAAGTCCAAAGTAATTACCATGCACGTTACAACACCAATTGAGGATAAAAAATTGGAATTACAAAAGGCGCTACTTGATGGATTTAGCGTGGTTTTAGTTCCAAGGCCTTGGCCAAAACAACCTGACAAACATTTTATGCCATCAGAAATAGCAGTTTACCTAAAAGAGAATAATTTTGATACTAGTAAAATGAGAGTTCATGTGTTTGAGGCAATAACTACTGAAAATGAAACCAATTTTGTAGGAGTTGTGAAAGATTTGGAAGGAAAAGAATTCTCTGATTTGTCTGTAATGGTATTTAATCAAGTAAGTTTAGATTCATATATGAATTACAGATGGCAATGGGAAAATTAATTTCCCTGTTGATTATTTGTGATTCCAAAAACCAAGTTATCTGAAGTTGGGAAGACATATGCAACTATTCCCATCCAATCATAGTCAGGGTCATATAATCTATAAAATCCTAATTCATCAAATGTTATACTAGTTGATTCCCCTGCTGCAATTTCTCCAGTTGAAATTCGGCCGTCGGCAGTGTATGGATCATTACGATCGCCATAGTTCTCTTTTCCACTAAGAATACTATGAGATACTACATCATCATTTACAATTGTGATTGTTGTTCCTGGAGCAACTGAAATTCTATCATCAGAAAAATATCTTGTAACTTCGTTTGAAGCTGCGCCCCTACTAATGTGAATTATTACTTCACTTGTGGCATCATTTGATTGTTCAGATGGTGTTATGCTAATAGTTGAAAGTGTGGATAATTTTGTTGTGTATATTACTTTGAAAGTATCATCAGATGTTGTAATTCTGCCAGTAAAACCATAAACTGAACCGTCTTTACTTTCCTCAACTAATCGTCCAAAGAAACTAATTGATGTGTCAAGACCATTGGAACTTTCAATAGTTCCATTAATTCTAATATATTTACCCTCACGTAAAAAATCTCCTTCTAAATTAGAAACTATGAAGTCTTCTTCATCTAATGTAATAAAACCGTCTTCAATTAAAAAATCAATTGTACTTTCGTGTTGTGTTTGAGAAGACAATCCTAAATTGATTTCAGATATTTTAATTGATTCTTCAGTAACTGCAAACCCTGATCCTTCTAAAAGAAATGCTTGATCCTCATCAATCTCAGCAAATGACTCATTGATAAAATATCCTGATGAAGTTACCAGTAATGCTAACAATATAATAGCTGCCTTCATGACTAATTTTCCCCTAATTTGGTTTATAATTTACTACTAAATTATTTTAGACTGATTAGGCAAATCTACGAGTAATTTTAGAATTAGAGATCAGGCGCATCCATACTTGCCTGATGGGATTCTATCATGTAAAATTCAAGATATCCGCCTGCTAAAAGAAGACCTACCGCTATCACAATTTCTATAACAGATGGTTTGATAAACTGAATAAGATTTACTTTCTTGGTAATTGCACGAATTAGAATGAAACTTCTAGAAATTCCCAAGGAATATGCAATAAGTTCCATCATGCCAAATGGAGAAAATAAAATAGACATTGCAGGAATTTGTTGTACATCAGGATTAGTTACAGATATTGCAGAAAAAGCAAATCCTGTAGACCAAGCAGAGAAAAGTCCCCAAGCTACTCCAAATCCTGGAACAAACATTGGTAATGAAATAGTAGCATTATGTGTAAAAATTCCAAATGCGTCAATATCAGAAACTACTGCTTCAAATTCATCCATAAACTTCATTGCTTGCTCTTCACTTACAGAAGCCATTGAACCAATTTGATACGCAAGCATGAAAAATCCTACAAATACAAAAAATACAATAATTCTAATTTTATTCACATCACATTTCTAATTGAACAGTATTTGAGAGTTAGGTGTTAGGCGCAGATTTAATTAAACCAGATAATATTTTTTGGTATGAAAAAGGAATTATCCTTTGCATTAAACTATGCATTAAACAAAGGATTTCAGATTCATCCTGATGCTTTTAAAATTTTAGAAAATGTAGATGTTAAAAAACTAGAGAAGATCATAAAAGAGATAATAAGAGAAAAGGCCAAACAAAAATTATTTCAAATAAATCAAGATGATTTAGAGACATATCTTGGAATTAAAGAAGACGTAACGCTACAAAGTGAAATTAAAATATTATCAGATCCTACTGATAAAATAACATCTGGTGAAGGGGTTAGAGGATATAACGCATTGTTTTCAAGTCGCTTTAACAAACTAAAGCGTATAATTTCAGATAGACCAGAATCAAGAATGCTCAAATCCATAGCATCTGTAAAAACTACAAAAGTTGAAGATGGTGTGTGTGTGTGTGGATTAGTTACTATAAGAAATATGGAAAGAAATATCACAAAATTGTTTTTAGAAGATCCGTCAGGCTCATTTGAGGGTATTATCTTTGATAATGAGTTACAAAAG
This sequence comes from Candidatus Nitrosopumilus sp., assembly GCA_963422575.2. Lineage (GTDB taxonomy): Archaea > Thermoproteota > Nitrososphaeria > Nitrososphaerales > Nitrosopumilaceae > Nitrosopumilus. The sequence goes on from CAXXKU010000001.1 coordinate 755,518, forward strand.
ACTGCCAGTACGCTATTAATTGATCAATTTGTTATGGCAAGAATAAGTTTGGGGAAAAATTCTGGAATAATCATAAAAGATCTAATTTTACCTGACATTCCAGATCAAACCACTAACAAATCAGAATCTGATGTATATGCAGTATTTCTATCAGATTTACACATTGGAAGTAAATACTTCATGGAAGAAGAATTTGAAGAATTTGTTTCATGGTTATCAAGTCCAGATCATGTAGCAAGAAAAATTCGTTTTATCCTAATAGGTGGAGATATTGTTGATGGAGTAGGGATATATCCAAATCAGAATAAAGAATTAGTATGTCAAACCATTGAAGAACAACTCAATAAAGTAGAGGAATTAATTGAGAAAATTCCAAAAAATATGAAAATAATTATAATGCCTGGAAACCATGATCCTGGAAGAAGAGCATTACCACAACCAGCTATCCCAAAAAAGTACAATTCAGGTTTATGGGAAAGAGAAAATGTTACAATGGTTGGAAATCCTGCCGTAGTTTCATTAAATGGTGTAAAAGTAATGATGTTTCACGGACAGAGTATAGATGATATTGTAAAGACTACACCTGGAATGAATTACGACAAGCCAACAAATGTAATGAAATATTTACTCAGAGCAAGACACCTCAGTCCAACTTATGGCAGTCAAACTCCCATAGCACCTGAAATGGAGGATCTTATGGTAATTGAGGACATACCAGATATTTTCCATGTAGGTCATGTTCATAGGGCACAACTTGACATGTATAAGGGAATTCTCATGGTGAATTCAGGCTCGTGGCAAAAACAGACTCCTTTTCAAGCCAGTGTTGGAATGACTCCAAATCCTGGAATATCAATCATGGTGAATTTGAAGAGTTTCCAAGTATTTCATCAAAACTATAATTCAAACTCAGACAATATCTTGCAAAGTTAAATCATCTTTGAAGGTCTTTTTTATCATTTCAGAAGGGATGGTAAGTTTGTATTTTTTTGTCCTACCATGAATTCCCTGATGAATTAATCTTCCAGAAATAATTCCAGACAATTCAATCTCACTTAACATCTGTGTAATTCTTCGTTGAGTAAGCTCATCTCTACCAACCACTTTACAGAGATTTTTGTATGATGAATAGATCTCGCCTGTAGATGAACCATTTGCCTTCATTATAGCAAGAACAACCAGTTTTTCGTGAAGTGGGTATGATTTAAGAGATGTCTCTTCTTTATTTTCTTCAATTTTTTGAGAAGCTTCTCTGACATGATCAATTGTTACCTTGTCTGATTGTTGGCGTTCTGCAAGTTCGCCTGCAACACGGAGTAAATCAATTGCTCTACGAGCATCACCGTGTTCTCCTCCTGCAAGGGCAGCACATAGGTTTAGAGCGGATTCTTCTACAGAATCTTCCATAAAAGATTCGTTGATTCTTTCTTCAAGAATTTTTTTAATCTGTTCTACGTCGTAATTGGTAAATACAATCTCTTCTTCACCAAGACTGCTAATTACTCTAGGATCTAGTTTTTCTTTGAATGTTAAATCATTTGAAATTCCAACCAAAGTAAGAGAACCTTGTTTTAATCGCTCATTTGCACGTGTTAATTGATATAAAATATCCTTGCCTGTTTTCGACACTAACTGAGCAAGGTAATCAATTTCATCAATTACAAAAATTGCATTAAGTTTTCCTTCATCAATCTTAGTTAGGAGTCTCTTGAAAACCTCACTTATTGCCAAGCCAGTTGAGGGTAATTCGTCCTTTTCCAAGCTCAATTGCCTCCCTAAACTAACTAGTAATCCATAAAGTGTGGTTTCTTCTTTTGAATTTGAATATACTAATTTAATTGGAAAATTAGATTTTTCTACTCGTCCTTGAATTTTTGAAATTACTTTTTTTACAACTAGGGTTTTACCAGTTCCAGGTTTTCCATATACTAAAAGATTAGATGGTCTGGATTGTTTTAAAATTGGCAATAATGATTGAGTAACTTGTTCTTGTTCAGAATTTCTATGTAAAATGGTATCTGGAATATATGTAAAATGAAGAATGTCTCTATTTTTAATAATAGATTTTCCAGATTCAGCTGCATCAAGTAATCTATCTATTGGATCTAACATACTCACACACCTTTATTTCCTATCAAGAATATCATAATCATATCTAAATTAAGAGAGTATAGAATACAACAGTGATTCTAGTTTAGTTTGTAATTAATTATTTTTAGTTAGTTTTAGATTTTCAAAAAAAAAATAATTAAAAAAAGAGAGTGGAAATACTGGTGTGTAGGTTTAATCCTAAATTTGATATAAATTAACATTATTGTTAATTTGGTGTTAAGAAATATCTAAAAACCCTCATTTTAACCCCTTAATTTCCATTCCAGGCGTTAAAATGGATGTTAACACTGTGAATATCTTGAAACTAACCCCATTATTTCCACTCCAGGCATGAAAATATCTTAATTTAAAAGAGTTTTAGGCGTTAATTGTTAATAATAAAAAATACCCCAGGCGTGGTCTAGGCAGTCAATATTAACAAACCATCTAGTTAACAAATATTCTGGGATCATTTCAACTGTTAACATCTGATCAGTTAGATCTCAAAGATGGCTAAAAAACGTATTCGAATTGATATGGAAGATTCTGATGGTGCCAAATATGACATCAAACTGGAAGGCAATGTTACTAGAGACAAAGTTCTTAAAATATTTGAAATGATGGATTTGATGAATATTGAAGAAGAACAAGAACCAACAAACATAGATTCAGTTGGGTCTAAAATTTGGAATATTGTTGATAAATTCTTTCCAATGGGAAAATTTACCTCAACAAACATTCTTGAGAAATATGAAGACGAGTATAATGAACCTGTGAAACTTAGTGTTATTTCCACATACTTGTCACGATTTACTACAAAAGGCAGGGTAAATAGAACTAGAAATGGTCGAGAATGGACATATCAAACCATCAAAATAACTCAAAGACAACAATAATTGATTAAGAAATAGTTACTTTTCTAACCAATAACCTGTCTTCTCCAAGGATTACTTTGACATATTCACCTTTTTGGATGTCCATATACCTTCTAAACTGTTTTGGAATTGATATTGTTCCAGCAGAAGTGATTTTAACCAAAATTTCATTATCTTGGACTGACATATTTCTGTTATAATTTAATAATATATATAATTTAATAAATTATTTAATTACAAATTTATTAAAAAATATGACTAATTTACCTTAAAATCAATGAATTTGTCACAAAAAATCTAAAAATAATTTATTGTACTAAGAGATTAGTATTTGTTTGTTCAACTTTTGCAATTCCCTTCTCAGTAATTGAGTAAGTATATGGTTTTGATTCTGTATTTCTTTGAACATATCCCTCTTCAAACAATTTTTTCATTAGGCGTGAAGTATGCTCTCTACTTTTCTTTAATGTGATTTGAATGTCACGTGACGTCATATCTTTAGTTGTGATTAGATGTAACACATAATCAACTGGGTTTGTAGGTGTAATATTTTGTACATTAGGCGCAGGATCAATCTTTTCAGGTACAACTTCAACCTTATCGGCAACCTCAACAGACCTTTCTTGTACTTCATTTTTTGCTAACTTTTCTAAGAATTGTTTTAAATCCAGGTTGGGATCCTCTGTTTTTTGTTCAATTCCTTGAATTTCTAAGGCATCTAGGCGTATTTTCATATCAATTAATTGCCTTTCATAATATTCTAAACGTTCAGTCTGTGAAGAATCAAAAACATCACTATTGGTTTTTACAAATGGACGTATTTTGAAATAGGCATACAACCCTATAACACCCATAATAAATGCTAGAATCACACTTAAAATCACTTCAACATTAGGAATCACTATATCCATCACAATCTTTACGCCTGTATTGTGATTTATCGTGATTGAACAATATTATTTCACACTTTAGATTAACAATCTCACACATATTATCACATATGATTTGGTTTGACCTTAATTTGAGTAATTACATACATCACATATTACATGCCTGACGAATGAGCCTATCTATCACACTTATCACTTCATCTTCTCTTTCAGGAAAAATATTACTCTCATTAATCACACTAATTTGTTCTGAAAGTTTTGATATCACATCAATATCATCAGGTAAAAGTATGCCTAGACCACGAAAAAGGATGATTGAGTAGAATAATCCAATTAATTTATCTCTGGATTGCCCAACTTGCCTGTAATACGCACCTTTACTAATAGAAAAACTCGATTCAAGAAGATCTTTCTGATTTAAAATAATTTCAATTTGTCGTTCTGTAAACAGTGATTTTTTGATAATTTTACGGATAATGTTGTTAAAATTGGATTCTTCTAACTCGTCCATAGCTATACAAATCTGTATACTACATTCCAATTAAACTTTAAAGAGACATGTACAGACTCCTTTTATGGCTGGAGACAAGGTTGAAACCTTTCTAAAATCAGAATTAAAAAAGAAAAATGCATTACTATTTGTGTTAATTGATTCAGAAGTATCTAATTTAGAGGAATCAAGCAAGCTTGCCAAAGATGTAGAAAAGATCGGCGCCTCAGCAATTCTAGTTGGAGGTTCATCAGCAACTGATCAAATTGAAATGTCTCAAGTTGTTAAGGGAATAAAAAAAGGCCTAAAAATTCCAATCATTCTATTTCCAGGTAATGTTACTGGTGTTGTACCTGATGCAGATGCTATACTATTCAACTCGCTAATGAACTCTGAAAACCCCTATTTTATCACTCAAGCACAGGCTTTAGGTGCCCCACGTGTCTTAAAATTTGGATTAGAGCCACTTCCAACTGCTTATTTGATAATAGGTGATGGAACATCTGCTTGGTTTGTTGGTTCAGCACGAGGAATTCCATTTGAAAAACCAAAAATTGCAGCTGCATATGCTTTAGCAGCCCAATTTCTTGGTATGAGATTTGTATACTTAGAAGCAGGATCTGGCGCAAAAACCAATGTAACTCCTGAAATGGTAAAAACTGTAAGACATACCTTTAGTGGATTTTTAATTGTTGGAGGAGGAATTAAAGATGTTAAAACTGCTGAAAGTTTGGTAAAAGCAGGAGCAGATGCCCTGGTAATTGGAACATTTCTTGAAAAAGGCGGGAGTATTAAAAAACTCGAAGAAATAGCAAAAGCAATTCAAAGAAGCAAGCAATAGAATACGTACAATGTCTGAAAACGACGCAATTTCTCGTATTGGTGATATTAAGATGCCTGATTATTATCTTGATTATTTCTCTCATCTCTCAACTGATACATATTCTATTTTTGAGCATGCAGCAAAGGCAAAATCAAGCTTAGTGGATTCATCAGGTATTATCGAGCCTAAAATCGCATTTGATTTGGCTGATAGAGTTGCTAAAATGCACGAAATTGATATTGCTGAACCCCTTAGGGAACTTTTACAAATTAATGGAAAAGAACTTTCTGCCTTAATCTTATCAAAAGAAACTGCACTGGGTAAATACTCACTTCCTGATGCATCTTTAGAGGATAAATTAGATCTTGCAGTTCGTGTAGGATTAGCTATAGTTACTGAAGGAGTTACGATTGCCCCTCTACAAGGAATTAGTGAAGTGAAAATAAAGAAAAATAAAGATGGCACTGAATATCTTTCAGTTTCAATTGCGGGACCTATGCGTTCGGCTGGAGGAACAGAATCTGCAGTTACAATGTTAATTGCAGATCACGTTAGAAAAGCAGTCGGCCTATCAAAATTCATAGCAAATTCATTTGATGATGAAACTGGCAGATTTGTTGAGGAATTGCGAATCTATGAAAGAGAGGCTAGTAGCTTCCAATTTCATATTTTAGATGAGGACATCGAGCATGTAATTTCCAACTTACCTGTAGAATTAGACGGTGTTGATACTGATCCTTATGAAGTTGTAAATCATAAATCTATGACTCGTATCAAAACTGATAGAGTTAGGGGCGGCGCATTACGTGTCCTAAATGACGGATTAATTGGAAGATCCAAAAAATTACTCAAAAGAATTGAATTGTATAATCTGGATGGTTGGGAATGGCTTAATGATCTTAAAGGTGCAGTTCAAACTGGTGATAATCAAGAAGATGCAGCAGCAAAAAGAATGCGTGAGGTAATCACTGGCAGATCTGTATTATCTATGCCTAACAAACTAGGTGGATTTCGATTAAGATATGGGAGAGCATGTAATACTGGCTTTGCAGCAGTGGGAATTCATCCAGTAATTGCTGAAATCCTTGATCATACGATAGCAGTAGGCACACAAATCAAAATTGACATTCCTGGAAAAGGTGCAACAGTCGCATTTGTTGATTCAATTGATACTCCAACAGTACGTCTTGGAAATGGCGATGTTGTTAAAATTAAAGATGTTAAACATGGATTAGAAATCAAAAATGATATTGAAAAAATTCTACATCTAGGAGATATTTTAATTTCGTTTGGGGATTTTCTAGAAAACAATGCCCAACTAGTTCCATCTGGATATGTAGAAGAATTTTGGATTGAAGAGCTAAAACAAAAAATCCAAACACATGAACCTGATGACAAACATCTAAATCAATTTCTTGATAAAACACCTTCAATTGATGAGGCATTAAAAATTTCCCTCGACTTTCAAATTCCACTCCATCCGCATTATCTGTATTTTTGGGATAGAATATCTTCTGAAGAACTTGTTAGACTTTTAGAACCAAAAGAACTTGATGAAACCTCAATTGAATATCCAATCCAAATTAAGAAAATTCTTGAAAATCTTGGCACACCTCATAAAATTAGAGATTCATCAATTATACTGGAAAATCAGGAGGCAAAAATTTTCTTTAATTTATTATTTAGGGAAAAACCAGCAATTTCTGATTTATCAGTTCCCAAAATCTTAACAAAATCATCAGGAATTAAGATTAATAATAAATTCTCTACTTCTATTGGAGTCAGAATCGGAAGGCCTGAAAAAGCAGCTGCTAGACAAATGAAACCTCCAACACATACTTTATTTCCAATCAGTGATAAAGGCGGACCAACTAGAGATCTTCTAAAAGCATCCAGAAACGAACATTTCTTTACAAATATTTTTAATCGATTTTGTAACCAATGCGATGAACCTTCAATTGGAATAAAATGCTCGCTTTGTGGCACAAAGACAACAATCACTTACAGATGTTCTAACTGTAGAGATATTCTTACTGAACCATTCTGTGAGAAATGTAAGCGTAAAACCCCTGCTCATTCACATAAAGAATTTCCACTAAAAGCACGATTACTTTCAGCACAAGAAAAAATGGGATTGCGTGCTAGAGAACCATTCAAAGGTGTAAAGGAGTTAATTAATCAAGATAGAATTGCAGAACCGCTTGAAAAAGGACTTGTACGTCAAAACTTTGGACTTACAACCTTCAAAGACGGAACAGTTAGATTTGATGCAACAAATTCCCCATTAACACAATTCAAACCATCATGGATTGGAACATCAATTGAAAAACTAAAGGAACTTGGGTATTCTCATGACATTGAGGGAAATCCACTTGAAACCTCAGATCAAACTCTTGAACTTCGTATGCAAGATGTAGTGATTCCTTATGAAAGTGGAGATTATTTGGTTTCTACTTGTAAATACATTGATACTTTATTGGAGAAATTTTACAAAACATCCTCCTTTTACAATGTAAAAAATTCTGAAGAATTAATTGGACATCTAATAATTGGTTTAGCACCGCATACTTCTGTTGGAATTGTAGGTAGAATCATTGGGTATACTGAAACTCATGTTTGTTTTGGAACCCCAAATTGGCATTCTGCTAAAAGAAGAGATGCTGATGGTGATGCTGATTCTATAATGCTTCTAATGGATAGTTTACTTAATTTTTCACGACAATTTCTGTCAGACAGAATTGGAGGATTAATGGACGCTCCATTACTTATCCAACCACTTGTTTTGCCACATGAATCTCAACCACAAGCACATAATCTCGAAGTTACTCGATCTCTTCCTTTAGAATTCTTTGAATCTACACTTCAACAGATTAAAGCACCAGATGTGAGATCAGTTGAAATCATTAAGTCCCGTCTTGAAACTGAACGACAATTTTATGATTATTTTTTCACTCATACTACTTCATCTCTGACTACTTCTAAATCTCGAAGTGCATATTCTACTCTTGGTTCTATGCTTGATAAATTTGACATGCAAGTTAAGAATGCAGAATTGATTGATGCAGTAAATACTTCAGAGATTGTTTCAAATGTAATTTCAACACACCTTGTACCAGATATTATGGGAAATCTTAGAGCATATACTAGACAAAACTTTAGGTGTACCGGTTGTGGTAAATCATTTCGTAGAATGCCTCTTATTCAAACATGTGTTTGTGGACACAAACTAATTCCTACAATTACAAGAGGCTCAGTAGAAAAATATCTAAAACTTGCAAAAAGACTTGTTGAAAAATATGATGTAGGTGAATATCAGAAAGGCAGAATTCGTGCTCTATCTGATGAAATTGAACTAGTATTTGGTAAGAGTCAAGGTGATCAGGCTCTTCTTACTGATTATGCCTAAATTTATCTTAATTTGACGTATTCGTAAGCACCTAATTTATTATCAAAACAAAACTTTACCTTTTGATAATTTTTTCTCAAAGCCCTTACTTTTGAAAGTATTTTCTTTGGATCTTTTTTCTCAATTACGATTTGTTTTATGAAAGATGCAATTTCTTCCATATCGTTCTTTTTCATTCCTAGTCTGGTAATTTCGGAAACTCCTAATCTAATTCCTCCTGGATGGAAATAATTTCTTCCAGCTTTGATATCTCCTGGAATTAGTTGTCTATTTACTATGATGTTTGCTTTTTCTAAATTAGCTTCTACTTTTCCACCATCAGAATAATCTAATACGTTAACTGCAATTTGATGTGATTTTGTAAATCCTCTACTTTCACCTAATACTTTGAATCCTGTATCACTCAAAGCTTCTGCAAATGATTTTGCATTTTTTATAACCTCAGTGGCATAATCTTTACCGAATTCTAAAGCTTCTGCAAATGCAACTGCTTTTCCTGCCATATGGTGAATATGATGACTGCTTGTAAGACCCGGAAATGTAGCTTTCTTGATAGCTTCTTCATGTTCCTTAGAACCTAACACGAGTCCACCTTGTGGTCCAAACAAAGTCTTATGAGTACTCATAGTCATAGTATCTGCTCCTTCGCGTAGCGGATCTTGGAATTTTCCACCTGCAATTAATCCTGCAACATGCGCCGCATCATAATTGATGTGCATGTCATAACTTTTTAGAAAATCTGATAATTCTTTTACAGGATGTGGAAATAAGAATAGCGAACCACCAAACATGGCCATCTTGGGTAAACGATTAGATTTTTTTAGATCTTTAATTTTTTGTTTTGTTTTATCAACATCTATTGTCATTTCTTCTGCGTCAAACGGATAGAACTCTATTTCTAATCCATGAACCAATCCTGCAGTTCCGGAATGTTCTTTTTTACCATGTGAAATATGTCCTCCTGCTGGAATAGATGGCGCTAACATTACATCACCTGAATTGGTAAATGCAGAATATACTGCTAGATTTGCAACTACTCCTGAAATTGCTCTTACATCAGCAAATTTAGCCTTGTAGAGATTTTTAGCTAGTTTCATGCATTCAAATTCAACATCATCTATGTAGACACACCCTGCATAGACCCTTTCTCCAGGCCATCCTTCTGCGTATCTATTTCCAAAATCAGAAATTATTGCTTCTCTAACTGCAGGACTAGGAATATTTTCACTTGCAATTAGTGGAATCGAGTTCTCAAACCATTTATGATGTCCTTGTAATTTTGTGAAAATTTTATTATAAGATTCTTTATTATCTGACTTGGCCATATTTTGAAAAAATATTTTACTAATTTAAAAACATCGATACCTTGAAAAATTCCTGTTGTATCCCAAAATTAGTTCGTCCCTTATCTGACATCGTATTCTTCTCCCGTCTGCTCATCAATGACTCTTGTCCCTTTCTCTGGCATCTTTCTTGCATATGCCTTTGCAGGAGTCTCCAGGTTGTCCCAGTCAAGTGACATGAGCGGTTTGATGTGATTATACCAGCGGACCAGCTCATCAATTGTGCCAAACCGTCTCTGCTTTCTCTGAATCTCACCGTGAAATCTTTCGAGCTTGCCGTTTGTCTGGGGACGGTTAACTCTTGCCATGATGTGTCTTATCTCCAGTTTTGCCAGTTCCTGCTCAAACTGCGATGCCCCTTTTCTCTTGCATTCGGATTGGCTTGCGTGAAACTGGGAGCCATGATCAGTCAGGATTGATGCAGGCCTGCCGTGCCTTGCAATTGCTTCTTGTAACACTGCAAGTGCGTTATCCGTTGTTGTTGCCTCTGCAAACACTCCATGAGAAACGATGAATCCTGATGCGTCATCCTGGTAACACAGAAACCATCTTCCATCGCCTAGCTGCTTCCAGTCAGTATGCCACATGGAGTTTGAATGTGTCCTCTCGTATCAAACCCGTTTTCGTCTTCTCATCTTCTTTGGCTGGGCCTCTGCCAATCCCTCATCTCTCATAATTTTGTGTATTGTATTGTGAGGCATGCGTGCTCCAGCGGTGTCAATTGTCTTCTCCAAGAACACTGCAGAACGCCTGGACTTTTCAAATGTCGACTGGACGGTTTGCACCGTCTCTTCTGTGATTATTCTCTTTGGCCTTCCAGGCCTGCCTGGAACTGGAACTGCTCCTGTCTTACGATGCCGTGAGCAGAGTTTTTGCACCCAGTGAACAGATATCTTCATGGATGAGGTTGCATTTGCATTCTTGGCACCGTCCTCTTTTGACCTGATTATCCATGATATCTGGATTGGATCTGACTTTTGCATAATCCTGTGATTCTTTCCTCCTTTCCAAACGTGTCTTGACTTTAGTCTGGAAGCGATGGGGTGAACTAATTTGAGGATAATAGAACCTTGAAAAATTCCTTAATTTTGATCTGGAAGATATAAAAGGGGAATCGAGAGTTTTTGCATCTATGGGTATGCAAGCTACTTCAAAGGGAAATATGCCTGTCGTATTGCTCAAAGAAGGAGGTTCAGAGACTAAAGGTAAAGATGCACAAAAGAATAACATTGCTGCATCTAAAATTATTGCTGAAATTGTTCATACTAGTCTAGGCCCACGAGGTATGGATAAAATGTTAGTTGATTCACTAGGTGATGTTACTATTACAAATGATGGTGCAACCATCTTAAAAGAAATTGATGTTCAACATCCAGCTGCAAAAATGCTTGTTGAGATTTCTAAAACCACTGATAATGAAGTTGGTGATGGTACAACCTCTGCTGTTGTATTAGCAGGCGCTTTACTTGAACATGCAGAATCATTAATTGATCAAGATGTACATCCAACAATTATTGTTGATGGTTATAGAAAGGCTGGAAAGAAAGCTAAACAATTTCTTGAAAGTATTGCAGACACAATTTCTGCAAATGATAAAAATATTCTTGGCAAAATTGCAAAAACTTCAATGCAAACTAAACTAGTTAGAAAAGATTCTGATCAACTTGCAGATATTATTGTAAAATCAGTTATTGCTGTTGCAGAAAAAGATGGTGATAGCTATGATGTTGATATTGATGATATTAAAGTAGAAAAGAAACCAGGCGGTTCAATTAAAGATTCTCTAATTATACAAGGCATTGTTCTTGATAAGGAAGTTGTTCATGGTGGTATGCCTAGAAAAGTTACTGAAGCTAAAATTGCATTAATTAACACAGCATTAGAGATTAGTAAAACTGAAACTGATGCAAAAATTAACATTTCAAATCCACAACAAATGAAATCATTTCTAGATGAAGAAAATAGAATGTTAAAGACAATGGTTGACAAGGTAATTGGTTCTGGCGCAAACGTAGTTTTGTGTCAAAAAGGAATTGATGATATGGCACAACATTATCTAGCAAAATCAGGAATTATTGCAGTTAGAAGAATTAAAGAAAGTGATCTTACAAAACTAGCAAAAGCAACAGGTGCTAGAATAGTTACAAATCTTGATGATCTTTTTGAAAAAGATCTTGGCAGTGCAGAACTCGTTGAAGAAAGAAAAATTGAAGAAGACAAATGGGTATTTGTAGAAGGATGCAAACATCCAAAATCTGTAACATTGCTTCTTCGTGGAGGCTCTCAAAGAGTAGTGGATGAAGTTGAACGATCTGTTCATGATGCATTAATGGTAGTAAAAGATGTAATTGAAAAACCTCAAATTGTTGCAGGTGGTGGCGCTCCTGAAACATTTGCTGCAACAAAACTTAGAAGTTGGGCAAAAACTCTAGAAGGAAGAGAACAACTAGCAGTAGAAAAATTTGCTGACGCTTTAGAATCAATTCCATTAACCTTGGCTGAAAATGCTGGAATGGATCCAATTGATACACTTACACTTCTTCGTTCTAAACAACAGAAAGGAGAGAAATGGACTGGAATTGATGTAATGAAAGGAAAAATTGCCAACATGAAGTCTAGTGATATTATAGAACCACTTGCAGTAAAACTCCAAATTGTTTCTGCATCTGCAGAAGCTGCATGTATGATTCTTAGAATTGATGATGTAATTGCTACCCAAAAATCTGCAGGTGGACCACCTGATGGAGGCGAAGGAGGAATGCCACCTGGAATGGGAGGAATGCCACCTGGAATGGGAGGAATGCCACCTGGAATGGGAGGAATGCCACCTGGAATGGGAGGAATGATGTAAATTATTTTTAAAAAATTTCTTCTAAAGTTTATTTAATTATTACATTTGCATACAATATTGGATAAAAACTCCTCCAAACTATTTGCTGGTTTTAAGTATATTTACTTGGTTGTATTTTTTGCATTACTTGCTGGATTCTTTCATCCATTAATTACTGATACAAGTTTTGTTAGAGTAATTGCTGGAGTTTTGATATTATTTCTAGGTCTTACAGGCGGTGTTTTACTATACAAATCCACTTTATCTACAAAGAAAAATGGAATGTTTGTAAGTTTACCTGATGGCTTGGTAGTGTACAAACCTGCCACTGCATCTGAAAATAAAAGAATACTCCACTTAGTAGGAGGATTTACTTTGATAACGATTTCGTTATACTATATCTTTCAACTTGCTGGAAGGACCTAGACATCAAAGTATAGATAGAATTCGTGTGGATGCGGTCTGATGGATATCTCGCGTTGATCTCTTCTCTCTAATTCAATAATTTTGTCAACTACATCATTTGTATAAATTGGATTGAGGAATTTCCTATCACTTTCTAATTCATCTAATGCCTCACCTAAACTTTTTGGAAGAACGCCAATTCCTCTTTTAGTCCTATCTGATTTAGTCATCTTGAAAATATCATCACGTACTTGATCTCCAGGATCCATTTTCTTTTTGATTCCATCCATTCCAGCTGATGTTACTGCAGCAAATACAAGATATGGATTAGATGAAGGATCAGGGGCTCTAAATTCCAGTCTTTTTAGATGCGAATATCTTTTTCCTGTAAGGTGCTTTGGAACTCTTACAATTGCTGAACGATTTCCAGAACTCCATGCAACATATGCTGGTGCTTCATATCCCGGCACTAATCTGTGATATGAGTTTGTAGTAGGATTACAAATTGCAGATAATGCTTTAGCGTGATTAATTATTCCGCCACAAAAATACCTGCCAGTTTGACTGAGTTCAATTTCATCATCTGGATCATAAAATGAATTTCCTTTCCCTTTCCATAAACTAACATTAACGTGCATTCCAGAACCTGAATCCATTGCAATTGGTTTCGGCATCATTGTTGCAACTTTTCCGTATTTCTGTGCTACATTTCTTATAACGTATTTGTAAGATTGTGCAGCATCTGCAGCGTTTGTCATATAATCATATTTGATATCAATTTCACATTGTCCTGCAGTTGCAACTTCATGATGGTGATTGTCACATAATATTCCAAAATTCTTGTTGAGAATATTTACACATTCATTTCTATATGGTGTAAGAGTATCTGCAGGCGTACTTGGGTAATATCCTTCTTGTAATCCCATTGGATATCCATCACCTGATTGACTCCATGGAGCTTCTTTTGATTCAATTGAATATGATTGTCCCTTGTATGGTGTTAAAACATCCCAATGTACTTTATCAAAAACAAAGAATTCTACTTCTGGACCCCACGTACTAAAATCATATCCCTGAGATTTGATATATTCTTCAGCTTTTTGAGAAATGCCTCTAGGATCTCTTGATAATCTTCCTCGATTTTCTCCCCAGTACACATCACAAAGAAGTCTAGCTGTTTTGTTTTCAGTTAACCAGGGAATTATTGCAAATGTATTTGGATCTGGTTTTAGAAGAAGATCTGAATCATCAATAGTAGTAAAACCAACAATTGATGAACCATCTAATTTAGGTAACCCGTCTCTCATCTGTTCTGGAGTAAATGTATCAGCTGAAATTGTGGTATGGTGAAAATGACCTGTAAGACCAGTAAATTGAAGATCAATGAATTGAATACCCTCATGTTGAATTCTAGAGAAGACTTCGTCAGGTGAATATGTTACCTGCATTGCTTTACCGTGACTGACTTTATAGGGCAATTTTATACTTCAATCAAACACAAATACATCCAGCATTTAAGGATTAGCTAAGAAATGTCTGAATCAAATCGAATTGATATCAATTTTTTACATCATGCAGTTTTACGAGAAACTGAGAACGAATCTTTGTTAGAAATTGATCCAAATTTTTACAGAAACCTCTCTGATTTTATAGGAAATTTACGAAAACAAGAGTTTGATGGTGTTGAAAATAAAATCCAGAACACTTTGTTAGAAATGGTAACAGAATTAACATCATTATTGGTACACATTAGACTCGACAAAATCTCTAAATCAGAAGATCTTGAAATCGGATATCTTTTAGATGAAGAGAAATTTATTTTGGATTCACAAGAAGAACAAACAGAACGAATTGAAATAATTCTTTCTGCAACAATTAATGGAAAATCCAAATTTTTAGAATCTTTAGCACAAAATCATAAAACAAAAAAAATCGTCATACGATTTCTCAGGGAAGTAGATGAAATTGTAGGCGCTGATCTTGAAAAATATGGTCCTTTTAAGGCTGAAGATATAGCTACAATTCCATATGAAAATGCACAGGCTTTAATTGCAAAAAATGTCGCAACCAAGGTTCGTTGGGAAGACTAGCTAGAAATTATACCTGTTTATCTTTCATATTATATGTCTCATACAGGCGTTGACGTAATTGATTTCTTATTTTATACAATTTATCCAGTAATTGGAATATTTATTGTTGAGGCAATAAGCCGATTAGCAAAATCTCCTAAATGGATTAAACTATGGATACAAGCATGTGTATCAATCGGCTTTGGAATTTATTATTGGTTTATTCTACCTGCACCCCAAAATTTCCCTTTAACTGCGATGGTTATGTTTGCACTTGCAATTGCTCTTATTTATCAAGGAAAGCGTGCAAAAATTTCTCCTGACAAAAGTCCTTATTGATTTTTAAAATCTTCCAAAAATACGTTTGAAGATATTTGGTTTATTTCGTCCACCATCTCTGACAATTTTCTTTTCTCCAAATCGTTTTGCTCTGATTTGACTTAGTTTTACACATCTATGTTCTTCAGGAAGTCTATGTTCTGAACAAAATGGATCTTTACAATAATTACATTGAAATGGTAAATCTGTTAAATCTCCACAATAAGCACATTTTTCTGACTTCACAGTTTGATTAATCATTTTTCTTTTAATAAAGTTGCCCGTATTTTTTGAAATATAAATTTCATGTCTAAACATTTTTACGATGTTGAGATTTAGTGTGCTTGAGTGATTTAGATGATTAAAGATAAAGTAGCAATAGTAACTGGAGCAAGTAGTGGTATTGGCTTTGCTACTACATTAGCATTATCAAAAGCTGGTGCCAAAGTTGCTATAGGTGCTAGAAGAACTGACAGATTAGAAAAATTAGCAAAGCAAATCTCTGATAATGGCAGGGAGGTTTTCTTTCAAAAATTAGATGTAACACAAAGATCAGAATGTGATAATTTTGCTAAATCTGTTTTAGACAAATGGGGCTCTATTGATATTCTTGTTAACAATGCAGGATTGATGCCTTTGAGTTTTTTCAAAAGTCTTAAAGTTGATGAATGGGACAGAATGATTGATGTGAATATTAAAGGTGTATTGTATTCTACAGGAGCAGTAATTTCTCATATGAAAGAAAAAAAATCTGGTCATATAGTAAATCTTTCATCTGTAGCTGGAAGAATTGTTTTTCCAGCTGGAAGTGTTTATTGTGCAACAAAACATGCAGTTGCAGTATTTAGTGAGGGATTAAGACAGGAATTTAGTATACGTTCTAACATTAGAATAACTAGTATTGAACCTGGAGTTGTAGCAACAGAACTCAACGATACAATTACTGATGAATCTTTACAAGGATTTATTGAAAATGCAAAAAAGATGGAAGCATTACAAGCAGAAGATATTGCAAATGCAATTTTATATGCAGTTGAATCCCCATCTCATGTTAATGTTAATGAAATTTTGATAAGACCTACAACACAAGAACGATAAATTGCCAAATATCCCCCATGTAGTTATTTTGGGAGGTGGGTTTGGAGGTCTTTCTGTTGTTAATGAATTAAGAAATTCTTTATCTTCTTCTCAAGTAAAAATCACTGTAATAGACAAAAAAGATTGGTTTATGGTGGGATTTGCTAAACTATGGATTATTAATGGAACTAGAACGTTTGATAATTCTATTGGTTCATTAAATGAATTATCAAAAAAAGAAATTGATTTTATTAAAGATGAAATTTTAACAATTGATTTTCAAAACAAAAATGTAGCAACTACATCTCAAAATATTTCATATGATTTTTTAATAATTTCTATGGGTGCTGTTTTAGCCCCTCATAAAATTCCTGGTTTGATGGAAAATGGATTTAATTTGTATGATCATAATCAACTTTTAGAAATTCATGATAAACTTGAAAATATTGAATCTGGAAAAATTGCAATATCTATAATGGGAATGCCATACAAATGTCCCCCTGCACCATTTGAGGCTAGTTTACTCATAGATTCTATGCTTAGAAAGCGTGGAATACGTGATTCTGTACAAATTGATTTTTACAGTCCTGCACCTATAACTTTGCCAGCAGCAGGACCTGAAGTAAGTAAACAAATACTTGATCTTGTAAACTCTGAAAAAATTATTTTTCATAATTTATGCAAAATTGAATCTGTTGAATCTAATAAATTAATTTTTGAAAATAGTGAATTTGATTTTGATTTACTTTTATCTATTCCTCCACATGTTGCTCCAAAAGTAATTTATGATTCTGGATTAGCTAAAGAACCCGGATTTATTCCAATTGACAGAGATTGCAAAACTTCCTTTGAAGATGTTTTTGCTATAGGCGATGTAACTAGTTTAAGTGTTACAGAAAATTTAGCGGTTCCAAAAGCTGGAATCTTTGCAGAAGGCGAGGGCATTATAGTTGCTAAAAATATTATTTCAAAAATTCAATCTAAAAAAGAATTTGTTTTATTTGATGGAAAAGGTGGATGTTTTCTAGAGTCAGGAAGAGATACAGCATCTGTTATTGAAGTTGATATGTTTTCTAATCCACAACCTTCAACAAATCTTACAGAATCAACTTCTGATAATCTTTCTAAAAAACAAGAGTTTGAAAAAGAAAGATTAACCAAATGGTTATGATTGGCTTTCTCTATCTTTTTCTTTTGTAAGATGTTCTAAGATTGCTCTTACTTCAACACCCAAATCCTGAGTGTCTTTTGCCAGATTAAGTTTTTCAGAAATATTATTTTTAAAATCTTCATCTTCCATCTCTATACTTCTTTTTTGAACACAATCTATGTGATCTTGATCAGTAGCAGAAATCTTGTGACAGATGTTACAAATTTTCACAATTTGCGTTATCAATACGACGATTTAATAATTTCATTTTATGCCTTTGAGTTCAGGGATCGTCGTCTAGCTTGGTATGATACTAGTCTGGGGGACTAGTGGTCGCAGGTTCAAATCCTGCCGATCCCACCATATTTTAGTGACTCAAATAATACCATTACCTGACACAAACATGAAGATGGCCCTAGAAGATATTGGAGAAAATGTTTATGATAACTTTCTTGAATCAATGAGAAGCTCAGAAACAAAGAGAATGTATGTTAGAAATCTAAGAAAATTTCTAAATCTTATCCCAAATAATATCACCAAATATTCTTGAATTTGATGAAGAATTCGAAAAACATTATGAACGTGAGATAGGTGATGAATTATATCTAGATTTACCAGAACAAGTAGTCCCAAATTGGGAATCAAAGTATAAGAATTTACATTCTAAATGGAAGAATGAAATCATGTATATGGACAATCGAATAAAATTTGAAATGCAGGTTACATAAGCTAAAATTAAACATTTAACAAATAAGTTAATTAAAAATAAAAAATAAATACATATGATTATTCAAATATTTTTAAAATCATATCTTCTGAGAATGCAATTCCTATGTAAGCATTAGATAAAATTTACATGTGATATGTATATTTGAAAACAGTTATTGATTGGACTATTTTTATGTCTATTTACAACTCATCTCAAAACCCTGCAATACATCAAAAATGACGCAATACTAACAAACGCAGGACAGTTTTCACATCTCCTTTCACATCTGATTCCTGTCCTGTGAAATCCATTTTTGAGCCAACCAAAGAATAATCCCTCCGCAACGCATCGAACCGAATTATATTTCTTGTGCGATTTGTTCTCTCTGATGACTTGCCATTCTTTCTAAGTGGAATACGTGCAATTGGATTTCTATTTTTCAAATAGCTTCTAATGGCCGTACTGTCATATCCTCCCTTGTCAGCATAAATTGAGGCAATCTGTTTGATGGTGCCATCATCCATAAATTCCGAAATGTTTTCCATGACATCTGCAGACTTTGCACTGTCATGCTCATTTGCAGGACTGGTCCTGATTGAGATTGGAAATCCGTTCTGCCCTACGGCAACGTGAATTCTTGCGCCTGAAATCTTCCTGAATCCGTCATATCCTGTTACGCTGCCCCTTTTTGGCAGGGATTGTCGGGGAGCCAACGGATATCATCTTTTGCAGGCTGGTTTTTCCTTGCTTGTGTGCTGTTTTGGTTAAACCGGATAGGATCTTCTTCCAGACTCCTTTTTGCTGCCAGGAGTCTGGTCTTCTGTCTGCAGTAGAATCATCACCATGTTTTGTTGGCATCTCGCTCCGCCTGCATCCGGATATCAAGACGCAGATGATTGTTCCGTTGATGATTCTTCTGTCATCGTCTCTTGGTCTGCCCGTCTTGGCAGGTTTTGGAATGTGTGGCTTTATCATGTTCCATTGTTTGTCTGTCAGTCAATTCTTGAAATTGCATGAAAATTAGTCATGTTCGGTAATTGTTAGATCAGGATGATCGTAAAAACTTCACTAAGTGATCAGTTTTGAGATGGGTTGGAAATCTCTCCAAGCCTGATATACCTGATGAACAATCTACTGAGGAATGGATTCGTATTATTAAGGATCAAACAATCAGAATGGGAGAAAATATACGCTATACTGTTTTATCATCATCAGATGTTTTAGATCCGGATTTATCTCATCAATTAGGATTTGTTCAAGATTTAGCGGCAAAACCGTTTGATCTAGTTCCAGAACAAGCTAGTTTTGATTTAATGGATTGTGATGGATTAATAGAACGGTTAGCTTTAATACTCAACGAATTTTTTGATTATTTAGATGATCAATTAAAAAATATGGGAGTTACAGAATATGATTTGTAATAAAATAATATTTTGTGCCTACTTGGCACCAATACAATCACCAAAAACATTCTAATTCTGCCGGTCCAATCATAATTTTAGAATTTTTATTAATTTATCAAAATTTTCTTGTGTTTTTTCTTGTTTGTATTGTTTTAAAGCTTCAATGATTTTTTCTTTGGATGGGTTTTTGTAAATTTTCTGAATTTTTTTTGCAATTCCTGAGCCAATGAATATTGCTTGGGTAATTGATGTCACATTTGAAGGTCTTCTCTTAGTACTAGAACTTTCAAAATCAATTAATGTAGATTTTGTTTTTCCTACAATCACATGTTTTGAAATATTACTTAATTCACCATGATCAAAACCCATATGATCTAATCTATAACAACTTTCTAGAATATTTCTAATTACTTTTTTTACTTTTTTTGAACTTCCTACTCCTTTCATTGTATCCGCCCATTCACTTATTTTGACTCCTTCAAGATATTCCATAACTAGAAAATTTTTACTAGCAATGAGCATTTTTGGCCCAACATCCACCGAGTTTACCATTTTTAGTAACTTAGCTTCACTTTTCATCTCATTTCTTTGCGAATCTGTTCTTCTAATTTTTAATGCAACTTGTTTGTTGCCTTTTTTTGCTAATACTACAACTCCTACATGCCCTTTTCCTAAAATTGCTAATTTTCCTAATGTAGTTGGACCTGTTAGAGAAATTGATTTAATTTTTAATTTTTCTAATTCGTTAATTCTTGATTTTATTTGTCCAGCAGTAGTTTTAGGATATCCAAGTACATTCGAATATGGTTCATCACTAAATTTTTTAATTGAAATGAATGATTGTGTCATCTGTTGAAATCAATTCATTTACTGCCTCTTTAATTGATTTGCTCAGATTTTTACTTCCTGTTGAAATTTTAAAACCTCGTTTAAAATCATTTTGTAAGCCTTTTGGCATACCAGTTTGAAGGTTTTTTTCTAAGAATTCAGCCATAAATTTTTTTACATCGATATGTTTTCTTTTTTCCAATGAAATGATCTTTTTATTATTTCCAATCCACATTAATTCAGTATTTTTAAAATTTTTAGCAATAAAACTATTGGAACTATTTTCTCTAAAAAATTCTGGTCCATTTTTTAAATAAATTTGTGAAATTTTTGTAGATTCTAGTAAAAAAAACAAATAAGCTTCTTTGTTTTGATCTGTATGTGATTTACTTCTTAATACCCTAAATCCGCCCAATTCTAATTGTGTGGACAATGATGATGTAGCTTTTTTGATTTGTCCCCATATTATGTCAGGACTTCTATTTTTAAAATTAAATTTTATCACTAACAAATTTTCCCAACGTTTATTTGAAATTTTCAATTTTTTATTCTTAAAAAATTCCAATGTAGCTTTGTTCTTAAAAGCTCGAGCAACAAGAATAAACTTTCCAAGATTTTCATTGGAAATGGCTGCAGCCAAATTTCTATTACTGTCAATAGGATCTATGATAATTATTGATGTTTCAAATTTTTTTGTTGTATTTCCAATTACTTGTTTTTCTTTAATTTTAGATATTGATTTAATTACATTTTCAAAATTTTTAAAATATAAAATTAAAACTTCTGAAACATAACCACTAAATCCTTGTTTTGCAATTTCTGCTCCGTAAATTTGATTTGTCTGAAGAAATGTTTTTAGAACTCTTACTTCATTTTTCATTTTTGGTGTTAATGCTTTTTTCATAAATTTGGTATGAAATGAAGATCTATCTGCAGAGCTTTTCCATTCACCCATTTGTACATCATAAAATGGCACAACATTGATTTTGGTATTTTTGATTTTAGCCTCTACGTATGGGTGTTCAGAATATCGTACATATGGAGAATATTGTTTTAATGACGCAAATCCAATTTTTTTTGAAATAATCTCAAATTTTTCTTCGGATACTTCTTTTTTGAATCTGACAAAGATGTCTATATCTGCATCTTTTGATAGCCAAGTACCTTTAGCAAATGAACCTCCATACTCTAGCCCTGTAACTTCTGAATATTTTTCAACTTCCTTTTCAATTAAATTAAAAGCTAATTCAGCAATTTGATTTTTTGATTTTTCTATTGTTTTTGTTGGAGTTACAGTTTTAGTAACTTTGGAAATTATTTGTTTCATTGCGTTGCTTTGATCTCCTTTAAATCAGAATAAATTGGCCCATTAGATGTAAGTTCACTTTTTTTAAATTTAATATTAATTATTTCTTGAGTTCCAAAATCTATCATTCTTTGGTCGTTTAGTTCTTTTGTCATATCTTGAATCTTATTTTTAATTCTAAATACTGTGATATGAGGTTTGAATGGTTTATTTGAAAAAAATCCTAATGGCTCTAATGCCTTTTCAACTTTTTTTGATATCTGAATTAATTTATCCCCTCCATCATTATCTGTTCCAATCCAAATTATTCTTGGAGATTTAAGTTTAGGAAACGCCCCTATTCCTTTCAAGTTAACGCTAAAACTTGAGAATTCAATTGTTTGAAGTGATTTGATGATTTTTTGTGAGATTTCTTCCGAAATTTCCCCTAAAAATTGTAATGTAAAATGAAAATTTCTAGAATTCACTGGTTTAGCATCAATGTTAATTTTATCTTGAAATTTCTTGATTGAATTAATCACATTATCATTTGAAATCTCAATTGCTACAAAAGCTCGCATTACAAGATTCTTTCAAGTATCTTTATAATAATTTCCGGTAACTTCATAGACGAGCGTATTTTTTGATATATGTTGACAAAACTAATTGTATGTTTAACAGGAATGCCCGGTGCTGGTAAGTCTACTATTGCAGATGGATTGAAGTCAAAAGGATATGACATTGTCAATATGGGGAATGCTGTTAGAGAAGAAGCAAAAAAGAGAAACTTAGAATCATCCAGATCAAATCTTGGAAAACTTGTGCTTGAACTTAGAAAAAAAAATGGCCCTGGTGCAATAGCAGAATTAGTTAAACCAAATATTGAATCTTCTAATGCAAATATAATACTTGTAGATGGAGTAAGATCTAATGATGAAATTCAAGTACTTAAAAAATTTGGTATTGTGAAACTATTAGCAATTCATGCATCAACATATACTAGATTTAATTTTTTACAAAAACGTAGAAGATCAGATGATCCACAAACAAAGGAACATTTTGAGGAAAGAGATAATCGAGAATTAGGTTTTGGTATAAGTAATTCAATCGCACTATCTGATTATGCAATATCTAATATTGGTTTAACAAAAGATGAATTAATTGATACTGCATTTAAAATAATTCAAAATTGGGTAGAATGAAAGTTTCTAATATTAAATGTAAAATTGAGATATTTTGCAAAGTAAATTCTTCTGAAGATCCTAATAAAATTAAAAAAGCAATATCAAATATTTTTTCATATTCAAAAGTAACAGCCAATGTTTTCTCAATTAGTGCAGAATCTAATGATCTTAATTCTTTAGAAAAAATTTATCAAACAATTCATTTGAAACAATCTCAAAAAACTTATGGACGTCATCTTGAACAAAATTTAGAAAATGATACAACATGGTTTTATCTTGATAAACAAGCAGCTTTTGTTGAAAATATTGCAATCTGCGAAGAATCAGAAGAATCTCCTCTAGGGTCAATTAAAGTAACTCCAATCTCATCTAACTTAGATGGAATAATTGATTGGTTAGTTTTTGGAAATACTAGAAACTAGCTAAGAAAATTCAATCCTCTTTGACCATTTTCTTAGTTTGAATCTAAAATCTATTTTTTAAAACCACAGTGTAATGTTCATAAAACTAGGCATAATGGCAGGTCTTGTCATTTTAGGTGTCATGGTGTTTTCTAATGAAATTAACACCTTATTTCCAACAACTTCTACTGTAGTTGATTCTTTAAAAGATGATTTAACTAGTTTTAGTACTAAAGCATCTGATTCTGTAGAGCAAAGAATCGATAATTCAATTGACAAATTAGTAGATAGAACAAGTAATACTTTGACTACCGAAATTAATGAAACTGGAGATCAGATTACTAAAATATCTGAAACAAAAGAGTCATCTCAGAAAATTATTGATGAAAAATTTCTAACTTTAATCCTATTGAATCAATACAAAGTATCTTCACCGGAAATTCAAATTCACAAAGTTCCAAAACTGGTACTTCATTCTCCACTTCTGAATCTACAACAAGTCCAACTATCAATCAAAATAATTCTGTTGTCTTACCTGATACTTTGTCTTTATCTACTACTCAACAATCTGATGATAACATTCTTCTACAATATTCTGATTCAAGTGAAAAAACAGAAAGTGTTTACATTAAAATTCGAACTAATGAAAAAGAAATTTTTTCAGGCACATTTTTTACTTCAATGTTTGAAACTACAGTAAATGATACTACTGGTATTCTTTACTATGTAGATATGGTTGTTGAACATGAAGATTATGGTGCAGTTACATCATCTGTATTTAATCCTGATGATGCATCTGATTCAAAAATTAATGGTCAACTCATCCTAAAACTAAAAAACAGTAAAATACAGTTCAAATTTTCAAACTCTTCTCCAGTCGTAAGGATATCTGAATCGTAATGGAAATCTGGGTTTTGGGATGAGTTTGGTATATTCTCTCAATCATAATTTAGTTTTCTTGAAATGTTGAAACAAAATTTGGTAGCGTATTTACACTGGTATCTCTTATGACCAAACCCATTTCTGATGACATTTCAGTATTTTCCGGATTGATTTCTACTAATGTTGCATTATTTTGTTTTGCATAAATTAGTAATGTGTTTGCAGGCGATACAACAAGAGATGTGTCTACAATTATCATTAAATCACATTGACTTGCTAAGCTTACAGCTTTTTGCCATACATCTTGTGGTAAAGATTCTCCAAACCAAACAACATCTGGTCGAAGTATATTTCCACATTTACATAATGGTGGAATTTCAGAAAATTCTGAAATTACTTCATCTTTAAAATCACAAACTGAACATTTGATTTTGATTACACTGTCATGTAATTCTAGCACTTTTGAACTACTAGCTTTTTGATGAAGACCATCAATATTTTGTGTCAAAGTTGTGACTTGAACATATTTTTCAAGCTCGGCAATTGCTTTATGACCCAAATTAAATTTTGCTTGAAAAATATTTTTCCTTCTTTAATTATACCATTCCCAAACTAATTTTGGATTATCATAAAATGCATCAATTGTAACTAATTTCATAGCATCATGGTTTCTCTATAATCCATCTTTCCTCTGAATGTGGGGATTCCACTCTCTTGTGAAATACCTGCACCTGTTACAAACACATTTTTTTGATATCATTAATTTACTCTTTAATTAATTCAAACATAATTATTTAATTTCTATTTCTAAAAGATCTTTTGCAGTTATTACTGAATCATGAATTTTTTGTGCTTCATTCAAATGTTCAATTTCATCTTTGTATCTAGCTGAAAAATGTGTCAAAACTAGGTTTTTGACGTTTGCATTTTTTCCTAATGTTGCAGCCTGTTTTGCAGTAGAATGACATGTGTCTAATGCTTTTTGTTTTTCTGTATCAAGAAACGTTGAATCAAATATTAAATAATCACATCTATCAAAAAATTTTTCTAACTCTAATGTGGGCATTGTGTCGCCTGAAATCCCAATTTTTTTACCTAATCGTTTTTCTCCTAATACTTGATCTGGTCTTATTATTTTTTTATTAATAATAATTTCATTTCCGTTTTGTAATTTTTTCCACAATTCTCCTTCGGGTATTCCTAATTGTTTTGCTTTTTCAAGATTAAATCTACCTGGTTTATCTTTTTCTTCAAATAAATATGAAAATGCTGTAACTGAATGATTTGCTTTACATGTATATATTGAAAATTTTTTATTTTCAAGAATTTTTCCTTCTTTGATAATATTAATTAAAACAGGAAATGATAATCCAAAATTTAATACTTTGATATTAGCTGCAATAAATTCTTCAATTCCGTTGGGACCAAAAATTTCTAATGTTTCTGTTCTGTTTTGCATAGACATTGTTTGTAACAAACCTAAAATTCCTACACAATGATCTCCATGCATATGTGTAACAAAAATTTTCATTTTTTTATTCCATCCTAAACCTGATTTCATATATGCAATCTGTGTAGATTCACCTGCATCAAACATTAAGATCTCTCCATCTTTTTCTAAACAAATACATGATAATCCTCTATTTTCGGTGGGGTGTGCTGCTGATGTTCCTAAGAATACAAGTTTCATTTAATCAAAATTGTCCTTGTCAAGCTTTTATGCCTATAGATCTGATATTTTTTCAATCCTTTTAGTTTTAGATTATAGTCTAATTCTTTTTTGTACATAATTACTATTTTTTTACGTTTAGGCAAGATTGAGAAAAATTTCTTCAAGATCTCTTCAGGCTTTTCAGATGTTTTGGAGGATCTTCCATAAGGTAAATCTGTAACAATACCATCAAACTTTTCAGAAATATTTACAATTTCTTTAAAATCGGATTTTAAAATCTCTGAATTGTGTCCATTTGCTCTAAGATTTTCTTTGGAAATTTTACACATTTTTTCATCAAAATCTAATCCAATCCCATGAATTTTCATAGATTCTGCCTCCAAAAGAGTTGTACCTGTACCACAAAATGGGTCACATACAATTTCCCCCTCTTTTAATCCGATCAAATTAATCATAACTCTAGTTAACTTCCAATCTAATTCATGAGGGTGTTTTTTTACTTTTTTTGGCCTATTATTTTCTTTCATTTTTTTTGAGAATCCAAAAAAATTTTCTGTGTTTGTAAAAATTAGATATACTGTAATATCCGGATTTTTTAAATTTACTTTTGCATGAGAAAATTTTGATATCATATCTCCCATGGAATTTTCTAATTCTGGAATATTGAATTGATTGGATGATAAATTAATTATTCTACAAACAAATGTTTTTGCATTTTTTAAAATTTCAAAATTATCTTCATCTAGAAATAATCCTGACATTTTTCTTAATATTTGACCAGAAATTTTGACAAATGATGCACGCTGTGAAATTTTATTCCAATTTGTTTTTGATTGAATAATTATCAAATTTGAAATTATTTTTATTTTAGAAAATCTGTCATACATTTTTGCAATTGCAGTAATTTCGTCAACTGCAAGTTCTAGATGATCTTTAGATAAAACAAAAAAACTTTCTGGCATTATATTATTGCCTTTGCAATTGTGTTTGATACATCTACTATTGATGTTTTACCAGGAATTGTATTTGCACTTACAATTCTTGTTACACCTGCTTTTTTTATTTTCTTTTCAGCATTATTCATTAAAAGAGCATGTGTACAAGCAACATACACTCTTTTACATTTTTGTTTTTTAAGAAATTGTGTTGCATTTATTATGCTACCTCCCGTGCTTATCATATCATCGACTAAAATGAGATCTCTATCTTCAACTTGTACATTTTTCGTTTTTATTGTCACTTTTCCTGTTTTTCTATCCCTTTTTTTCTCTAATGCGATATACTCTAACCCAAATTCTTTTGCAAATTCTTTTGCCCTGCCTTTTCCACCTTGATCAGGTGAAACAATCATTGGGTTTTTCAGGCTCAATTTTTTAAAATATTTCACTAAATCAGAAATTGCAGTTACATTTTTTGATCTGATCGTAAAATATTTGAGTCCTAGCATGCTGTGAATATCCACTACAATAATTTTTGATACACCTACACCCTTGAATAATTTTGCAATTACTTTCATTGTTACAATTTCGCCTGATAAAAATTCTCTATCTTGCCTCGCATATCCCATATATGGAATTACAGCAATAATTTCAGATGATGTTTCTTTAGCTTTTGAAATTAAGGATAATGCTTGAACTAGATTGTTATCTACAGGAGGATAAATTGATTGTACAACAATGGATTTTTTTTTTGACAAGTTTCCCTTAATAGTTATTTTACTCTCTCCATCTGGAAAAACTCGTATGTTTGATTTTACTAAATTTGCCTTGATTTTTTTTGATAGCTTTCTTGCTAAATCTTCAGATGATTTTCCATATACTACTGATAGACTACTCAACAAGAAAATGTGATTTAATGGGATTCTTAAG
Organism: Candidatus Nitrosopumilus sp.; assembly: GCA_963422575.2. Taxonomy (GTDB): domain Archaea; phylum Thermoproteota; class Nitrososphaeria; order Nitrososphaerales; family Nitrosopumilaceae; genus Nitrosopumilus. The sequence goes on from CAXXKU010000001.1 coordinate 783,517, forward strand.
TTTTGAGAAAAGTAGATTTATTCGTCTCCTCCCCTTCCAATATCTCCAAGACCAAATTCATCAATTACTTGATTTCTATCTGGGTCTAATTGACTAATCTCCTCGAATTCTTTCTTTTCATCTCCTTGATATACAGTTCTGATAGGCCATGGAATTCTAATGTCATATTTCTTGAATTCTTCATACATTATCATTCTCAAGTCTGTTTTTGTTTTGAATTGAGAACCATAATCTCGTACATAAACCCACATTGAAAAATCAAGTGATGAATCGTTAAAATCTCCAAATCTTACTACAGGTTGTGTAACTTCTACATGAAGTTCTTTATCACATCCACAACTTGGTTTGTTCTCATTAAGATATGGGCATCTTTTTTGTCTTACAAGATGTCTTCCTTTTCCATCTACGATTTCTTTCATTCCACGTTTACCCACCTTGACTAAAATAGAGGCAACTTGACGAGGGTTGTTTAGATAAGATACGCCAACTTTTACAACTGCTGGAACTAGCTTATTTTCTTTAGAATAATTTATGATCTGAGCATTAACTAATTGCCTAGTTGGAATAACTGCGATTGATTCATGTAATGCATCTCTGATGTAGGTGACTCTAGGCGTAATTTTATGAATATTCCCATTATATCCTGTATCAAGTTGTACTCTATCTCCTTCGATTACAATTTTGTCTTTTCTAATCATAATATATGCAAAATAATTTTGCATAGTTTCTTGCAGTGCTAAACCTAATCCAATTGAAAATCCACCAGTAACTGTAGCAATTACAATCAAATCTACTCCCCACCATGCAACAACACCTAAAATTGTAGCAATAAAAATTCCTATTGGGAGGATTTGTTTTGCAGATTTTGGAAGCCCTTCTCTTTTTTTCCTTGCATATCCAGGTGGACGAGAACTTGGAATTAATGGTTCATAACCATTTTGTCTCTTCTCTTCTCTCCACACATCAATTGGAAATATTTCATCAGGTTTTGTACCCGGTCTTAATTTTCTACCTGATTGATTGTTCCCTGTAATGCAATTGTTGTAATATTTTTCATATTTTTTACGTTCTGATTTTTTCCATTCTTCAAATGGGTTTTCCACTAATTTTTCATGTCCTCCAATCGGATTTCCTTTTGTTGTACGAAATTGTTCTAAATGACGAATTCCATCTTCTGTTTTTAGTAACTCTTCAAATTCTTCTTCGTCAATATCTTCAGGAGTTGTTTTTGGTGGATTCCATTTGTATAATCTATGAAAAAGATCGTCATCGTCATCAATGAATCCTCTCATGTCAAACCAAGCTTCAAAATCTTCTTTTTCTAAGATAGATTTATCACGTTTTGTGAGACTAATTGGAATTAAATGTGATACAGTATATCCTATTACTAAAATATTGAAAGTATTGAGAATTTTTGCAAATGTTTCATGAACAGATAACTCCCCTTCTTTAATTAGTGATATATCTCCAAACAAAACACCAGTTTGAATATAGACATTGATGGTTGTAATTAATGCAATTGCAAAAAATGGGAGAACAGCCCTTCGTAAAAACCTTGAAAAATGTGGTTTTTTATAATAGAATTTTTGTGAACCTACCCATGATGAAAATTTTGTATATCCAATAACAATCCCGATTATCCCGACAATCATCACAAAAAATGCTATTTGAAGTGATTCAGAAGATGTCAATAATTGTGATACTGTTTCAAATTCTCCTACAGAAATTTGTGATAATTCTTCTTCAGCCATAACTCATCACCATTCTAACTAAATTCATGTCCTAGAATACAAACGTTAAGACATTTTCCATTATTGATTAAACTTTTAATCAATTTTTTATTAATTTTAAAATTTTTTTGTGCCTATATAGTCTGCAACCTTTAACAAGGGCAAACGCACTATTTAAAAAATGACCTATCAAGAGTCTGTTTGGGATGAATCTCCATCATTAAAATCATACACATTATCAAATTTTCGTAATCTTCCACAAATCCAAAATCTTAGTGAAGAAACTAGGTTTGAAATGGAAGTTGTAGGAAATGTTCTACCATTTAAAGCAAATAACTATGTTGTAGAACAATTAATTGATTGGAATGATATTCCAAATGATCCAATGTATGTTTTGACTTTTCCTCAAAAAGGAATGTTAAAGCCAGAACATTACAAAAAAATGGAAACTATAAAAAATAATTCTGATAAAAAAGAAATTGCATCTGTTGCTAATGAAATTCGTTTACAACTAAATCCACATCCTGCAGGTCAAATGGAACTAAATGTTCCAACATTAAAGGATGGAACAAAATTGTATGGAATGCAACACAAATACAAAGAAACTTGTCTTTTCTTTCCTAGTCAAAGCCAAACATGTCATGCATATTGTAGTTTTTGTTTTAGATGGCCCCAATTTGTTGGAATGGATGAAATGAAATTTGCTATGCAAGAAGGTGAACAATTAGTTCAATATGTTTCAGAACATCCTGAGATCAGTGATGTGTTATTTACAGGTGGTGATCCAATGATTATGAAAGCAAAAATATTTTCTAAATATGTTGATGCTTTAATTGAATCTAAACTTCCAAATCTTAAAACAATTAGGATTGGAACAAAAGCTCTTTCTTATTGGCCTTACAAATTTTTAACAGATTCTGATTCTCAAGAAATGCTAGATATTTTTAGAAGAATTACTGATAGTGGATTACATCTTGCATTTATGGGTCATTTTAATCATCTAAATGAATTATCAACTGATGCTGTAAAATCTGCAATTAATGAAGTAAGAAAAACTGGAGCACAAATTAGAACACAATCTCCTCTATTAGCACATATCAACGATGATTCAGAAATGTGGTCAAAAATGTGGACTAAACAAGTTCAGTTAGGTTGTATACCATACTACATGTTTGTTGTAAGAGATACTGGTGCTCAACACTACTTTGGAGTTTCTTTACTAAAAGCATATGATATTTTTAACAAGGCATATTCTACAGTTAGTGGGTTAGCCAGAACAGTTAGAGGCCCTAGTATGTCTACAACTCCTGGTAAAGTACAGGTAGTAGGAACAACACAAGTGAATAATCAAAAATTAATGATTTTGAGATTTTTACAAGGTAGAAATCCTAATTGGATACGTGAACCGTTCTTTGCAAAATATGACGAAAATGCAATTTGGTTAGATGATTTAAAACCAGCTTTTGGTGAAAAATTCTTCTTTGAAGATGAACTTGGTGCTTTCAAGGCGTCCAAGATGAGTTAAACTCAATAAATTTTATAATTTACTGACTAACTTGCCAATTCTATCTTACTAGATAACATTAGTAAACAAATTTACAGAAAATATTAAAATTGAATGCAGATCAAGTATTACAAACTATTCAAGATGAAAAAATATCTTTCATAGATTTTTGGTTTGTAGATATTTTTGGTGAACTTCATAATGTTGGAATGCCTAGTTATGCAATTGATAAAAATAGTTTTGTAAATGGTCTTGAAAAATTAGATGCAAGTTCAATTGTTGGATTCAAATCTGTAAATAACTCTGATATGATTTTAATGCCAGATCCTAATTCATTCAAAATGCTTCCTAATGATTATGATCCTGGTAACAGAAAAAATGCAAGAATATTTTGTGATCTTTATGATGGTAGTACAAATAAAGAATCACGATATAATCGTGATTCTAGAGGCATTGCCCATAAAGCGACAGAAAAACTTGGTGAACTAGGATTTACTCATACTAATTGGGGACCTGAAATAGAATTTTTTGTATTTGATGCAATTAATGTATACCCATCACCTTATGCTGCAACACATTCAGGAGGAGGTTCAGGATACTCTATTGAGTCCAAAGAATCACCATGGGCTAAAGGAAATGTTAGTACTGCTATCGATATCAAAGAAGGTTACTATCCATCACAACCAAAAGATACTCTTGAAGGATTTAGAAAAGATGTATGTGATGATTTGTATTCTTATTTTGGAATTAAAATTGAAGCTGAACATCATGAAGTGGCAACTTCTGGTCAATGTGAAATTAACTTGGTTTATGATGAAATGATTTCCATGGCAGATAATGTCATTGCAGTTAAAAATTTGGTAAAAGTTAAAGCTAAAAGAAAAAATAAAGTTGCAACTTTTATGCCAAAACCAATTTTTGGTGATAATGCATCAGCTATGCACACACATCAGAGTTTATGGAATAAAAATACGAATGTAATGTATGATAAAGATGATGATGTAGCTCAAATGAGTCAAACTGGACGATATTATGTTGGAGGCATCTTAAATCATGCATCTGCATTATGTGCAATTTCTAATCCCACAACAAATTCTTACAAACGCCTTGTTCCTGGATTTGAAGCACCTGTCAACGTTTGTTGGGGTTTAGCAAATCGTTCTACTGCAATTAGAATTCCAATGTATAATAGAAATCAAGAAAAAAGTAAGAGAATAGAATATCGTGTTCCTGATCCAACTGCAAATATCTATCTTCTAGAAGCTGCATTGTTACTTGCCGGATTAGATGGAATAAGAAATAAAATTGATCCTGGGGATCCTATTGAAGAAAATGTATACAAACTTTCTACAGAGAAAAAACAAGAATATAATATTGGATCATTACCTGTATCATTAAAAGGAGCCTTGGATTCATTGCAAAGTGATTCTAAGTTCTTGGAAGAAGTTTTTACTCGTGACTTTCTTGATCAATATACTGAATTAAAATATAAAGAATATACTGCATTTGCACAAACTCCTACTGCCTGGGAAGTTTCAATGTATGCAGATGCATAATTGGTACAAATCTCAAAAGCCTTTAAAATTCAAATTAATTTTGATAATTAGATAGAACATTTTTAAAATGATATTTGATTTTTTTAGTATTGAAATTAAGATTTGTAATATTTTTGTCGTTGATGATTCCTAGTTTAGCTGGAATTGCATATGGACATACTGTTGATTCTGTTGGAGATTATAGAGTAGAAATTGGTTGGATGAATGAACCAGTTGTTTCTGGAGAAACTAATGCACTTGAATTCTATGTTAGTCCTTTAATCCCATGTCCTGAAATTTCGGAGCCTATCAAATGTGCAGAATCTCAAAAGTTTCAGAATGGAGTTGAAGGATTAAAAAAAACTGTTAAAATGCAATTGATTTACAAAGATGATAGTATTACACTCCCTTTATCTCCTGATCATAATATTCCTGGAAAATACTATGCGTTTGTCAATCCAACTATTTCTGGATTTTATCAAGCAAATATTTTAGGACAAATTGAAGATACTCCTATTAGTTTATCAATGCATCCACCTAAAGTTGATGAGCGTGCTTACATAGAATTTCCAGAACCATCAGATTTAACATTAACACAGATTATTGATGGACATACTTCTGTTATTGAAGATATTAGTGATCTAAAGAATGCAATAAACAATCTTGAAGAAACAAAACAACAAACCAATTTTGTATATGTTGGTATGACAATCGGAATTATTATTGCAGTAATAGCACTTGTAAAATCTATGAAAAAATAATGAATTTATCAATTTTTGATGTTTTTATTCATTGCATTTGATACTCTATATGTGACAACCTACAAGTATAGGAAATATGAAAAATTAACTTTGTTGGGATAAAATATGGTTGAAAGTAATTATGATATTTTAGGAATAGTTGAGGGTTCTACAGAAAAAGAAATCAGAGATGCGTTTAGACGATTAGCACTCCAATTTCATTCAGATCGCGGAGGTGAAAATGACAAATTTATCAAAATTAAACAAGCGTATGAAGATCTTAAAATTGGCAAAAAATATCCAGACACAGATATTGAAAAATTAAAGAATTCAAGAGTATTTTCTGGTGATACTGAAGCTGATATCAGAAGAAAGAATAAAATTTTAGGCCAACAATTATCTCAAGAAATGAAGTCTGCTGAAGAATGGGCAGCAGCTTTGAATAGATCCAGTTCTACTGCAACAAGATTATTTGGTTCAAAAACTCTTGGTGAAATTGAACTAGAACGTAAAGTAAATGGTGCATTATCAATTAAAGGAAATTTCATGGCAGGAAGTTTAACATATGATGGTCCAATAATTATGCAAGGAAGTATAACTAGTCCATCATGGACACAAGAATATCAAACAAACATTCGTGTAACCACTGGAGATTTTAAATTCATTAATCCTTTAGAAAATAAATACAAAATTGAGAATGGTGCTAGAATTATTGTAGATAATGGAAATATTGTAGTAGGAAATATTTTTGGTAGAAAATATAGAGTTGAAGATTCTGAAGGAAAAGTAGGGGTGTATCAAATTCAAGAACATAGAACAAATGTATCAGCTCCAAATGGAAAAATTATTGCTGAAAATGTTGTTAATACAGTTACACTTGATGCTGATACAATTATTGTTCTCAATGTAGAAGATGATGTAATATTATCTGCTCGTGAAGTTTTATTTTATGGGGATAAATTTACCCATGATTCTATTATTGAATTAAAACAAGGTGGTTCCATTAGATTTTTTGAAACTTTTTCGATTCAAGGATTAAGTGGTGATGCAATAATTAAACTTGAAAATGATAAAAGAATTAGATTGTTTGATCTAAAAACTAAGAAAATTAAAGATTTGGCTGATGAATTTATACCTAATAAGGAGAATTATAGAAAAAATGATACCATGGTCGGGCATGGATTTACGATTACATATGATATGTTAGACAATCTTTCAAAAAAACCAGTTAAAAAACAAAATAATTGGGCATCAAAACTTGGTTTTTCACGAAATTAGTTAATTGAGACTTGGGCATGATGGTTTACAAAAATAAAGTCTAAAGTCATTCAACAGCAAGGCATTCTCTTTACAGTTCTTGGATGATTCTCTGCACCAATCATGCAATTGCAATGCGCTGCCAACTGATACGCCAAAACGCAGATCGACACAGATGATTTCACATTGCATGATCCCCTTACGGGAACTGCTCTGATGCCAAGCGCGTCTTTGAATGTCTCAAAGAGCGGTTCAATTGAGGTTTTTCTATCCGCATACAGCTCCTGACCGATCGCAGAATTGTAAAATTCCACAAGCTTGATTCTTTCCGGGGGCGTACGCGGGTATTGCCTTATCGGAGTAACCAACCTCAGATGCTTTTTGCCGCACGAATCATGCAGTTTGGAATCATCGTATGCAGGATCTACCAAAATATTTCGTATGATTCCTGAAAGTGATTTTATCAATGCATCAAACGTCCTGCCATCACGAATGTTTGCAGTACTGGCACCGGCGGGCAACGGAACAATCAACTTGCCGGCGCTGCAACCCATGTGCAGTTTATACCCGAATATCCAACCCTTTGATTTGGAGGACTATCCCCATCTTGCATCCGTATCAGTCCCTGAAATTGACAAACGATTATTCTTCATGTCGGATTTGTGCCATGCAGGACCGTTTGCTTTTAGTAGAGAACTGTCCGCTGATGCAGACGTGTCATCAGCCATTCCTTCTGATACGAACAGATTTCCCATCGTCCCGATGATGTCCCCAATGGGAAGGTTCTGAAATCGCCTGTCAATAGTACGCCTGTCTGGGATTCGAGTCAGTCTGCAGACCTTGAACAATTTGTCATTGTTGCATTTGACTGATAAAAAATAATGAAGTGTGTCGTTGCTTGGAATTCTCATCCAAGATTTTATGATGAATAATTGCACCATCAGATAGTTGAACAGGCATACGGTCTGCCAGGTCTGAATATCTCCTCATACAGAGACAATGTTCTAACCAGATACAAAACGCCAATGAGAATGACCTGACAGAACCCTGCCGGGGATTTTTACGTTCATGCTGCAATGAAATGACATTGCAAGGATCCTTGGCTTTTTTCATTTGAATAGTTTGAGAAACTGATTAAAAATTAGGATTAGTTATGCCCAAGTCTCATTTATTTGGGGTTTGCATATCTGGCATCAATCATGATGTATTGGAGGGTTTTAGGATAAGTTGATCATCATTTGCAGGCTGATCTTTCCTTGCTTATGAGCTGTTTTGATTAAACCGGATAGGATCCTCTTCCAGACTCCTTTTTGCTGCCAAGAGTCTGGTCTTCTGTTTGCAGTAGAATCATCACCATATTTTGTTGGCATTTCGCTCCGCCTGCATCCGGATATCAAAACGTAGATGATTGTTCCGTTGATGATTCTTCTGTCATCATCTCTTGGTCTGCCCGTCTTGGCAGGTTTTGGAATGTGTGGCTTTATCATGTTCCATTGTTTGTCTGTCAGTTAGTTCTTGAAATTGCATGAAAATTAGTCATGTTCGGTAATTGTTAGATCAGGATGATCGTAAAAACTTCACTAAGTGATCAGTTTTGAGATGAGTTGGTTATTAAAACCCATGAAAAAATACAGTTTGTATATCAATTTTATGATCCTACAACAAATTCTAATCTTGCAAAAATGAAATACAATTTTATCATGTTTCAAAATGGAAAAGAAATTCTTCATGATGAAGGACTAAATCAAATTGGTGGCGATTATAGGAATTTTCTTTTTACTGATTCTGGTTCAGTTATAATTAGAATAGAAGGAATTCAATCACCTTCAATTCTTGCAGACCAAAGTGTAACTGTATCTGGAAATGTTGAAACTAAAGAACAAAGATCAGTAGATTTTACAACTGTAGTTTATAATAACCCTGAAAAAACCACTCATGATGCTTCTCATTCAAAACCAGCACAAAGATTTGAAATTTATTATGAGTTAATGATATTCATTATTCTTGTTCCAGCTATAATGTTTATTGTTGCATTACTTTAGTCAAAGAGTAAACCTACAGTTTCATCAAACAAAACAGGTGCTGTTAGTATCTAAAATAATAAAAAGAAATTAAAAATTGTTTGAACTAATCTAATCGATTAATTCAGTCCAACCTTTGACGAAGACTGAGTTCTTGTAGAGTGGAACTGGTTGTCCAACAGTAAAGTCCATTGGTCTCATCCAAAATATTGCTTTTGTTGGGCATACACCGATGCATGCACCATCAGAAATACATCTTTCTGGGTAGAAAACAAATGCTTTACCTCTCTTCCAGCCTTCAACTGGTTTTACTCTAAGGACATCTGGACCAAGTGTTGTACAGATTTCTACACATAGTGCACATCCGATACACATTTGTTCGCTGATGTCTGGAATAATTCCTACTGGCATAACGAAATTAGTTCGTAATTTGACATTAATATAATTTGCCTAAAAATATCAAGTTATAACGGCGTTTGTAATTTTATAACGGCGTTTAGAATTTTGATCGCATTTCATCTAAATCTAATTAATTTGAATTTCTTTAGAATTTTGATCCAGTTTTTTCAAAATTGCTAATTGTTAGATTATTTTTGATTTTTTTGAGGAAGTACACTCCTGTTTTTTCTGATTTTATCACTTGTTTCCCCCCTGGTGTTAATACTAGTTCGTTATTTTCTTTTTTTCTAACTATTGCCGTCACAATAACAGATGAATTTGACTGCCTTCCAATAGATGATAGTAACATTATACACGAATTGATGAATATAGATGACTCTAAATCATTAAACAAATTGTAAACACCATTTAATGAATCAATTACAACTGTAAATTTTTCTTTTGAAACTTTTGTAATTATTTCTAATAGTTTTTCAACCCAATTTTCTTTACTTGGAGAAAAAATTATTATATTATTTTTTTGTTGAATTAGTCCCGATTTAACATATCCTGTATATAGTAAATCCATATCTACAAAAATAATTGGATTTTTATTTGTATTGATTAATTTATTCAAAAATTCTATTTTATGAAAAGATTCTGAACATAAAATTATGTTTGGTATATTTTTTTTAAATTTATTTTGAATATCTAGTAAATTAATATCTAAAATTTGCTCAGGATTTTTATCCAACATTATTTTACTACTTTACAGATATAATAATGAATTTAGTATTCAAAGATATTTCAGATGATTTTCCTAGTTCAGATAAAATTTATCTAAATAATGCATCTGTTTCTCTTATGCCTTCTAAAAGCATTGATGAAATGAAGGATTTTTTAATTTCTTACAATTCTATGGGGCCTGATTCTAAAAATTCAGAACCTTTTATCGCTGAAAAACTTCAAAATGTACGTAAAATAATTGCAAAAATTATTTCTTGTCAACCAGATGAGGTTGTTCTTACTCAAAGTACAACTGATGGAATAAATTTTGTTGCAAATGGTCTGTCTTTTGATACTAATTCTAATATTATAATTCGTGGAATGACTCATGAACATCATTCAAATTTTTATCCTTGGATTAAATTAAAAGAAAGAATTTCGATAAGAACTCTTCCTATAGATAAAGATGGTTTTTTCAAACTTGATGATTTACAATCCAGTATTGATAATAATACAAAACTAGTGGCACTTAGTCACGCTCTGTATAATACTGGTTCTATATTGCCTGTGGAAGAAATTGGAAAAATTCTTCAAGACAGAGTTTCATTTTTTATTGATAGTGCACAAACTATAGGTTGTATCGGTGACATTGATGTATCTAAGATAAATTGTGATTTTATGTCGTTTAATGGATCTAAATGGCTTTGTGGTCCTATGGGGACTGGTTTGTTTTATTGTAGTAGAAAATCTAGTGAATTATTACAACCAATGACAATTGGTGGTGAATCTGCAATTATTTATGATAACACAAATCTTGCTTTCAAAGAATCACCTGACAAATTTCAAACTGGTTTTAGAAATTATGTTGGAATTGTTGGACTAGAATGTTCTGCAAGATATTTACTAAATTTTGGTATGAATAATATTCGTGAGAAGACCAAGTATCTCTCAAATCTTTTCAGAGAAGAATTATCCAAAATCTCTAATGTTGTTTTGTATGGACCTGATGATGCAAATGATAGAACAAGTATTGTTTCTTTTAATATTGATGGATTTGATTCTCAATATGTGGTAGATAAACTTGAAAAACAAAATATTATTTTAGCTGTAAGAGAAATTATGGAACAAAAAATTATACGAGCGTCTCCACACTTTTTTAATACCGAGTCCCAATTGCTTCAGGTAATTGATGCAATAAAAAAATTATAGATTTTCCTGCTCTTCTATTACCATCATAGTCAATGTTGACTGAACTTTACTGATTTTTCTAATCTTATTAGTGATAATAGCGCGTAATTTTTCAGCATCATCTGAGGATATCTTTAGAACAATATCATATACCCCGTAGACTCCCTGAACCTCAAATGTTACGTTCTCATCAGCAAGAATTTGTTTTACTTCATTGATAATTGATTCATCTGATCCTAAGTCTGAATTCAATAAAACATACGCAGTAGGCACATGCAATTTTTCATCAAAGAGTATTTAACTTTTCATACCTCAAAAACTGATTAATTACTATCTTGTTCTATTGATATGACCCCAATAGACCTTACCCTGGAAATATCTGAATCAATTCCAAATTTTCCTGGTTCCCCAAAACCACAATTCATTTCTTGGTCTAATCTTAAAGAAGATGGTTATAATCTTGAATTATTATTCCTAAGCTCTCATACTGGAACTCATCTTGATGCACCATATCATTTTGTTAAAAATAGTCTAAAAATTAATGAAATTCCTCTTGACAGACTTATGGGCAAATCTATTCTGATAAGACTCCACAAAACTAAGAATGAATCTATAACAAAATCAGATATTATGTCATTTGAAAAGAAGAATGGCAAAATTCCTAATAATTCTTCTATCTTTTTCTTTACTGGATGGCAAAAATATCTAAAAAAAGATAATTATTTTATAGAAAATCCTGGTTTGGATATTTTAGCTGCCAAATATCTAACATCAAAAAAAATTAATCTAGTTGGTATTGATTCACCAAGTATAGATTTAGGAAATAATGAATCATTTAGCGTTCATCATATTTTTGCAAAAAATAATATTTTGATTGTAGAAAATTTAGTAAATCTGAATAAAATTACTTCAAAACAATTTAACTTTACAATTCTTCCACTAAAGCTCAAAGATGCAACAGGCTCACCTGTAAGAGCAATAGCCTTCTAACTCATTCTTCTATATTTTCATAATACTAAAAACATGGAAAGTATCAAAATCTAATATGAGTAAACCTGGAAATGTTTGGAGAAAAGTTCATGGCAAAATTACAAAAAGACCCACTAATTTCTCTTGGTTAATTGAAAACAAATTATCTGGTTCTGGAATACCAACAAGTTTTGATGAATTTGATTGGATTCTAAACCAAGGAGTAACATCAATTGTAACTATGACTGAAAATTCTCTTCCAGATGATTGGGTAAAAGATATTGGTTACTTACATGTGCCAACTCCTGATCTTACTGCTCCTGATATGGATAAGATAGATTCAGCAGTAGAGTTTATTCATGAACAGATTAAAAACAATCAAAGTGTAATGGTTCATTGTGCTGCTGGTATGGGGAGAGCAGGAACAATTCTTGCATGTTATTTTGTAAAATATAAAAAATTCTCAGCTATTGGTGCAATTAAAAAAATCAGAGATGAAAGACCGGGTTCTATTCAATCTGAAGTACAAGAATTAGCTATTGGATTTTATGAAAAACATATAAAAAACTAATTTAGACAAATTCTGAAACTAGTTTTCCGTCTACAACTTTAATCTTCAAAGTTTTATTTTCTTGAAAGAATAAAGTTAGTCCGCCTTCTGAGTCAGGATCTTCTACTTTAACAAGTTCTAGCATTTTGATTGGATCAAATTTTTCCATTCATATTCACCTATTCTGGAATTGATACGGTCTCAATTTTTCCATCAACTGCTTTAATGAACATAAACCTGTTATCTTTAAAGATGAAAGTAATTCCACCTTCTTTATCTGGTTCTTCAACTTCAAGTATTGGTTGTCCTAATAGACCATCATATTTTGCCATGTTTATTTCACCAAAAGTTCCTTATATCCCTAATTGATTGTAATTTCGATTTCACTGGAATTATTTTTAATACTTTCAGATTCTGTATAGTCGTGCTTTTGCCATGATGCAAATACTTCAGCTCCAATCTTGTGTTTTCCTTTTCCTAAATCTAATGCTTTGAATACAAATTTTTCATTAAAGTCAAATAATTCTTGTCTTACTTCTTCTTCTGAAAGTCTGATAAATGGTTCAAAATTTTTGGCTACTTGTACCCATATTCTTCTATCTTTCATTGGATTGACAAGTTTTGGATTTCTTGTCCAAAAAATTGATGCTTTTCGATAAGTGTCAATGGTTCTACCTAGTTCTTTCTTTCTTAATCCACCAGATGTCAATTTTATACCGTGTTTCATTTTGAATGAAACATCATTATTGTTGTATGCTTTAGTCCAATTTGCTTCATTGAATGCATTTCTAAGTCCTCCTTCAACTGAAAATTGTACATTAATCTCTATATTTTCGTCTGATGAGTACTCATCTTTGGATTTTACTAGTATTATCTCTGAAATCCTGCTTTCTCCCATTCTAACCGCTCATAATGATTTATATCCACAATAAGTGCTTTTTCCGAATACATGAATGCACAAGTGATCAGTTATGAAGATAAAGAAATCAGTATTTCTATCACAGATACCGATATCGGCATTTTATACATAGTTCAACATGAGCTTCTAAAGCAGTCAAATGTCGATTTTGCAGGCGTTATCATAAAACATCCTCTTACCAATGAATGTTGGATGAGAATTACTTCTAGTACAAAACCATTAGGAGAAATTAAAAAAGCAGCAGGCTCAGCAATAAAAATAACAGAAGACTTCAAACAATTATTTAATTCTAAAATTAAGGTAAATTAGATTGAAATTTTGCCCCAAATGTGAGGTCAAATTAAAAAAAAGTGATTCTGTCCTTCAATGTTCTAAATGTGGTTATACTGAAGGGGAAAAAGTAAAATCTACAAAAAAAGTCATTGCTGAAGAAGAACCCGACTTTTCACTTCTTGCTTTTGAAGGAGATGAAGGAGAAGAATCTCTACCAACAGTTCAAATTGAATGTGAAAAATGTGGTCATGGTGAAGCAGTTGGATGGATGTTTCAAACTAGAAGTGCGGATGAACCTACAACAAGATTTTATCGTTGTTTAAAATGTAAATACACCTGGCGTGATTACACATAACGTTTAACTGGAACTTAACGTCAAGGAAATTGATTTGACTTTTGGAGCAAAAACAAGCGGTTCAGATGATCTTAAAGCTATAATTTCAGCGATTTCTACACTTGTTGAAGAAGCTACTTTTGTTGCAACAGCTGAAGGTATTACTTTTAGAGGAATGGATCCATCACATGTTGCTCTTATTGATATTTCTTGGCCTAACTCTGCATTTGAAAAATATGAATGCGATAGTGACATTAAATTTGGAGTACGAATTGATGAATTTTCAAAATTAATCAAACGGGCAGATAAAAGAGATAGCATAGAGATTAGTATCTCTGAACAGAATATGTTACTTGTAACAGTTGGAAAAAATAAAAAATACAAAATGCGTTTAATTGAAAGCTCTGCAACTGACACTCCTCTACCAAAAATTCCCTATGACTCAAAAATCATATTGGCTTCTTCAAAATTTGATAAGATTCTAGGTGATGTTCAAGTTGTATCTGATTATTTGACCATTCAGACATCTGATTCAAAGGGAAATTTTTCAGGGAAAGGTGATTCTGGTGAGGTTGTAATTGATCTTGATAAAGATGATGAAAATATTGAAGAGATTTCTTCAAAGGAAGATAGTATTGGTACTTACAGTCTTGAATATCTTAATCCAGTAGTAAAAGCTGTAGGTAGTAATGCAGGCTTGATTACGTGTGAATTTTCAAGCGCAAAACCGCTTAGAATTGAATTCAAAGTAGCAAATATTGGTAGAATTCACTTTTACTTGGCTCCACGCGTAGAAAGTTAAAGCATTTAAAGATTAACTAATTCATGTATCTTGAATTGAAATTAGTAATAAAATATGGTGAAACATCAATTTCTGCTACAAAAGACATCCAAGCTATAGCTAAACACATCAATTCGTTATCAAAAAAACACAATATTCTAATTGTTTGTTCTGCAACTAGTGGAACAACTGATGATCTTATTGAAATATCTGAATCCATAAAAAAGGAGAATAAATCTAAGGCTGAACAATTAGCATCAAAAATTATCAATAGACACAAACAATTAGCAAAACAAACGATCAAAAAATCTAATATTAGAAAAAAATTATTAACAAAATTAGATCAAGATTTCGAAGAACTTCTTGCATTAATTGATGGAATGGTATTACTTGGTGAAGTTACAGCTAGATCAATGGATTATCTAATTTCATTTGGCGAAAGATTATCTGTAAAATTAGTTTCATCAGCAATTGCAGATGCTGGTAAAAAATCAATTCCTCTTACTGGTAAAGAAATAGGAATTGTAACTGATTCTAATTTTGGCCAATCTAAACCATTAATAGATACTACTAGACTACGAGTTTCAAAAACTGTTGACGCTTTATTCTCAAAGAAAACAATTCCTGTCATAGGTGGATTTGCAGGTGCAGATCAACATGGACATGTAACTACATTTGGTAGAGGCGGTTCTGATTATTCTGCAACCATAATTGGTTCTTGTATTAAAGCAGATGAAATTTGGTTAATGAGTAATGTAGATGGATTAATGACTGCAGATCCCAAGATTGTAAAAAATGCAAAATTGCTAAAAGAAGTATCATACATAGAAGCAATTGAAATGGCTTTGTTTGGTGCAAAGCAGATACATCCACGAACATTTGAGCCATTATTAACAAAAAAAATTCCAATGAAAATTAGAAGTTCTTTTAATGTAAACAATGAAGGAACACTAGTCACTGCATCTTCTTCTCATACCAAAAATACCATAAAATGTGTAAGTAATGTTCGTAACAACGGCCTAATCGATATTCGAGGTGGTAGTATGGTTGGGACACCGGGAACTGCAGCTAAAATATTTGCAACATTGGCAAAAGCTGGAATAAATGTAATGATGATCTCACAAAATCCTTCAGAATCTAGTATTACTATTGTTGTAAAGAATTCTGATCTTGACAAAGCAGTTAGTGCATTAGAAATGGAACTATTAGGTAAAATTATTAAAAAATTGGAGATTACCACTAATGTGGCCATTATCGCATTGATTGGTTCAGGAATGAGAGGAACTGTTGGGGTTGCTTCAAAAGTTTTTGGTGCAATTGAGACAAACAAGGTTAATGTTTCAATGATTACTCAAGGTTCTTCTGAACTTAATCTTGCATTTGTTGTAAAAAATTCTGATACAAATGCAGCAGTAAGATCTTTACATAACGCATTTGCACTTGATAAAATCAATTAAGACAAATAATTTAAGGGAATAAATCTCATCAAATTTATTGAAAAAATTTATTGCTGTTTTAGTTATTGTAATTCTTGCTACAAGTCTAATTTCCATTTCTACTATGTCTGATCAATTTGTGGATGCTGGTTCTAGGAAAAAAATTCATTTTACTCAAACTATAACATCTTCTCAAGATCCAGGGCAAGGACATGAAAATCATCAATTGGCACTTATTTTATCTCCAAATGAAGGAACAATTTATGATGGTTCGATGACTTTTACTTCAAGTCAACCAGTCCAGATTGTTGTTTTACATGAAATTAACTCACAAGAAGCAAGGGGTCAACCTACTTGGACTGTTGATGGAGATTCACTTTATGGTTTATCCTTAATTGACTTGCAGGAAAAATCAGGTTCATTTGAGTTCACAGGAGCAGCACTTGCATTACATTCATCAAATTCAAAAGAATTTACTTCAACTGTAAGTGTTGATGCTTGGATTAGAGGTCAACCTACTGAAGTAATAATGCAAAAAATGGAATTAGAAAAAGATGATCCTTCATCATTACTTTCCAGAACAAATGTTCCTGCTACGATTCCAATGCACAAAGGAATCCATGAAGGAAATCAAGTTCTTTACATTATCACTGATGGTAGTGATGAAGATTATGCAAAAATTCTTTCAGAAAAACAAGGATGGAATGTTGAGACTGCCTCGTCAATTGCAAATGTTCCTGAAAACTCTCTTCAAAAATTATTTATTTTTAAAAATGGAATCAAAGGTGATGGCATCTATGGATTTCAAGATGAAATATTTTCTAGTACTCCATCTCAGGAATCAGAATACAGTGCATTAACTTCTGTAATTGAAGTCACCTGGAAAATAGGTCAAAAACAAATATTGTTTGAATCTGTTGCTGATGTTATTTCTGCTGAGGAAAGTGGAAGAATTGAATTTAATGACACGGGAATTGTTCTTAATACGCCTCAAATTGTTTGGCCTGATGGACAAATGACAACACGTCCTGATAAAGAAATTACAGATGATATGTCCTATGGTGGTGGTCAGATAACTGAAATTAATAAAGAAGACCTGACTGTAACTTTTGTAGCTCATAGAGGTTGGGGGCCTGATGGTAGAACCGTTTACTATATTGTCACTGATGCTACTCCTTCTGGACCTGCAGAAACAATGGGTGTTGTATCCTCTCCTACTGCAGCAAATCTAATTTCTAGTTCTGGTGCGGTTGATTTTTTCCAATTTAAAAATGGGATAAAAGGTTCTGGTCCGTTGGGATTTCAAGCAGGAATTGCAGGTGCTGCATTGGGAGATGTAAATTACAGTCCAATGTGGAGAATTTATCTAGTTGAATGGAATGATGCAGAATCTGCAAAAATTCTAGAAACAAAATCAGATATTGATGCGTTTAGTCAGGACGATTTGTTGCAGGTAAGTATCGCACGACCAACAAATAGTGATCATATAGTTAATTGTCCCTTTATAGATCCATTTCAATAATTATTTCGATAAACGGATAAATTACTTAACAAAAGATTTGTTTTTAAATTGATTGGCAAACTCTACATTGTTGGTGTTGGTCCTGGACACCATAATCATATGACTTTCAGAGCTAAAGAAGTAATTGGTGAAAGTGACACTATTGTTGGATATGAAACCTATGTAAATTTAGTTCAAGATCTTATTGAAGGTAAAATAGTTCATCGTTATGCAATGACACAAGAAGTTGAAAGAGCTCACCAATGTATTGATCTTGCAAAATCTGGAAAAATTGTTTCACTTGTATCAAGTGGTGATCCTGGAATTTATGGAATGGCAGGATTAATTTATGAAACACTTGCTGAATCTGGATGGAGTCCTAAAGATGATCTTCAAGTTGAAGTAGTTCCTGGAGTATCTGCTCTTAATTCTTGTGCATCAATTGTTGGTTCTCCGTTAATGACTGATTTTGCAGTTGTTAGTATGAGTGATTTGCTAGTTCCATGGGAAGTTATTGAAAAAAGAGTTGATGCGGCAGCACAAGGTGATTTTGTTATTGTAATTTACAATCCAGCTAGCAAGAAAAGAATTCATCAATTAGAAGATACCAGAAAAACACTTCTAAAATATAGAAAGCCTACAACCCCAGTAGCTATAATCAAAGGGGCATTTAGAGAATCTGAAGCTATTGTTATGACTGATTTGGAAAATTTACCTAATCATTCAGATCAATTAGGCATGATTAGTACTGTGATTATAGGAAACTCGTCAACATACACCTACAAAGATTTAATGATTAATCCTAGAGGTTACAAATCAAAATATAATTTGGAAGAACAAACTAATCCAGATCTTAAAGTCTAGAAGCTTTTCTTTATTGCATTGTTTAATTCTTCACTAAGATTTAGTTTTTCTCTAATTGGAGAAACTATTTTCACTAAATAATTCCCAACTGTTTGTTTCAAATCTCCTGGATGTAATTTCTTTTGAGCAAAGTCTGTTTCTAGTTGATTATAATCTGCATATGCTACATTACCTCCAAATTTCTCTGGTCTTTCTACTTTCATTTCATTAAATTCATGAAAGATTACTGTTCTTGCAATTTCTAATAGTGGGTTGTTTTGAATATTTGCCTCTTCACACCATGCTTTGCTAATTTTTTTCTTAATTTCATTATCTGTGTTATGAACAAAAATACCTGAATTTGGATCTGATTTACTCATTTTTACTAACATTTGTAAATCACCAGTATCTGCAGGTTTTGAAAGACCTGGTAGTAGTTTATGATGAACAGCTACAGGAACTTTCCACTTTATTTTGGGAAAAATTTCTCTTACTAACATGTGGATCTTTCTTTGATCCATTCCAGCGTGTGCAATATCAACATCTAAGGAATGAATGTCTACTGCTTGCATTGCAGGATAAAGTAGTTTTGCAACATCAATTTTTTTATCATCTTCTGATCTTCCCATTATAGTTAGAGTTCTCATTGTTCTGGCAATTGACATATGTTTTGTAAATTTAACAAGTTCAGACCAATATTCGGTTTTTTCTTCATACAATTTTGAGCCTAAAACAATTTCTGCATCAGGGCAAACTAACTTGAAAGCATCTTGATAATATTTTGAAACTTTTGAAATTGTATCCCAATCCCCACCCAATTTATCATTAATCAAAGTATGCCAATCTGCAAGAAATATCTTACATTTTACTCCAGCTTTAACAAAATCATTAATTTTGAATCCAGTACTAATTAAACTGCCAAGATGTAAGAAACCAGAAATTTCTAAACCAATGTAATGTTTTGGTGATGAATTTGTCTTAAATAATTTAATTAATTCGTCTCTTGTAACTACTTCAGTAGGTGGACGTTCAATTAATTCGACTTTTTCTGTAATGTCCAAATCAAAACAACTTTTGAGATCTAAGCCTATAAAGTTATTCAAAATACTTCTTAGATTTAGAATCTTTGAATAGAAGATACATTTACGGTTTACATAACTCTTGAAGAAGGACTAGAATTAATTGAAAACTATAAGAAAGGATTACAGAAATTTTTGGAAACACTGCCTGAACAATCAGTTCAATTAGGACCTGAAATGATCAAAACCCTTAGGATAAATTCTAAAAATGAAATTATGAATTTAGAAGCAATAGAAAAAGCTCTTAAACATACTTCTAACTAAATAATTTCCTTAATTCTCTACCGTACTTTATAATTAGTTTGGCCTATTGTTATAATTCATCTAGTGTTTTTCTTGGTTTTATACTGAGATAGAATGCATGAGTACTAATTATAAAAGCTGCAAGAAATATTTTGGTACCAAAAACTAAATTCCATGGTCTATCAGGATCTGGATATGCAATAAGTAATCTATCTATGTCTGGAACTTGTCCATTAATCATTCCTGCAGTAATTTGTGCATTTAACACTGTGAAATTGTATAATACTTCATAAAATGTAATGATTGAAAATCCTAATAACATTAATTGAAGCAGTGCCATTTTTGCGCCTACAATTTTATTTCCCGCAGTTCTTCTCCAACCAATTCTACTTACACAATACCATCCAATTATTGTGGAGAAAAATATCCATGTACTTACTCTTGCAAAATTTTCAAATGGGATAGTTGTGTTGTGAATTGCTTCTCCCATTACATAAGTATCATTTTCAATCCATTCTAACATTGTAACATACACTCCAAAAATAAGAGATGATGTCATGATAAATCCACAAATATAGAAAATGTAAAGATAAACTTTGTAACCTGAATCGGTTTTCTCAAGGTGACGAGATTTCATAATGCGATTTGCCAAATTTTGAAATATAAAAATTCATGTGTTCTAGACTAGATTTTATAGACTAGTTATCACCAAAATCATTATTGAAAATCCCAATTAATACTCCTATAATAGATAAAGAGGAAATTTCTGTAGTTACATCTATTCTTAAAAACGGTACTTTGACTTCTTCTAATAATTCTGGAGGAAAATATGTTCAAAATTTCGAAAAATCTGTATCTTCATTTGTAAAATCAAAATATGCAATTGCAGTAAATTCTGGTACTTCTGCTTTACAGGCTGCTCTTTATGCATTAGATATTAAAAAGGGGGATGAAGTTCTAATCCCATCATTTACTTTTGTTGCTACTGCAAATGCTGTTGTTTCAACTGGAGCAAAACCTGTTTTTGTGGATATTTTAAAAGACAATTATACTATTGATCCAGATGACATACGCAAAAAAATAACTAAAAAGACTCGTGCTATAATTCCAGTTCACCTATATGGAAATATGATAAATATTGAAAAACTTTCTGAAATTGCTAAACAACATAATCTTTTTGTTATTGAAGATTCTGCACAATCTTTAGGTTCTACCTATAAAGGAAAACATGCTGGTACTTTTTTTGATATGGGATGTTACAGTATGTATTCTGCAAAAGTAATGACTTCGGGAGAAGGCGGGTTTATTGTAACTAACAACAAAAAATTTAGAGATAAATTATTAATGATCAGAAATCATGGAATAGATTCTAAACATAATGCTAACATATTTGGTTTAAACTTTCGATTATCTGAAATAAGTGCTGCAATTGCAACTATGCAAATAAAAAAACTTCCTAATTTTTTAAAATTGAGAAAAAAAAATGCAAATTTTTTATCAGAATTAATTTCTGATTTTGATCTTATACTTCCTAAACAAAAAAAACATCAAAATGTTAATTGGTATCTATATACAATTGCAACTAAAAAACGTAACAAAATTTTAAAAATTTTAAATAAAAAAGGAATTGGCGCTGCATCATATTATTCAGTACCTATTCACAAAACTAAATTTTACAAATTAAAAACTAAACTTCCTATTACTGATTGGGCTGCATCACATGTTATTTCTTTACCAATTCATCCCACAGTAACACAAAAAAACATTGAATTTATTGCTAAAACTATACGTGAAATATTATGAATATTTTAGGTGAAACAACAGGAGAACTCTGTAGGATTTTACTGCCTATTCCTGAAGAAATTCATCTTGGGAACTCTGATTCATCAGTAGGCATTTGTACACTTTCAAGCCTAGATCTTCTCACAAAATTTGCTGACTCTGAAGTTTTACATCATGTATCAATTATTGGTAGACTTTTTTCTGAGAATAAGGGAATTGATTCAGTTATTGACTATGTAAATGAAAACAAGAAAATTAACACCATTATGGTTTGTGGAAAAGAAGTTTGGGGTCATAAATCTGGTCATTCTTTATTCCAATTGCACAAAAACGGTATTGACAAAAATAATAGAATAATCAATTCAACTAGTCCTGATCCTTATCTTACCGTTTCAAAATCTCAAATAGAACATTTTCAAAATAATGTATCTCTTGTAAATTTGATTAATGAAACTAATTATAAAATAATTTTAAATAAAATTTCTGTTTAGTACCCATTTTCCTGTCTTTCTCTGTTTATCTTGTTTTTCTTTTTGTATTCATCTACTATGTCATCTGGTGTAAGATTCAACTCAAGTGATGCCTGAACAACAAAATGCCATATGTCAATTAGTTCTTCTTTTGCTTCTGCTTCATTAAATTCACTTGGTGTTTTCCACCATTTCCAATTGGTTGTTCTTTGTAATTCTACTGCTTCGTGCATTATTGCAGTAGATAACGCTGAAACTCTCCCTTCAGAGTCTTTTGGATATCTGTCTTGCTTCATCATATTTGATAATCCTTTTTGAAGTTCAAAGATTGTATCTAATCTGTCCTCCATTTTTTTAGATACTCCTTCAGACAATGATAAATTAATTTGAGAAATAATTAAACTTAAGTCTTTTTAGAATTGAATCCTTTTTTCATATGTCTTTATTCGTTTGGCTATGTCGCCTTTTTTAATTTTTAATAGTCCATCTAAACCATATTTTTCAACAGCAAATGAACCTAAAACATTTCCATATACTACAGCTTTTTTAATTTCAGATAAACTAGTTGATTTTTTACTTGCAAGATATCCTATCATTGCGCCAGCAAATGAATCTCCTGCACCTGTAGGATCTACAACATCTTCTAATGAAAAACCTGCTGTTGGAAAAATTACATCTTCATAAAACATTAGTGAACCGTGTTCTCCTTTTTTGATGATTACATATTTTGCTCCCCATTTCATCATTTTTTTTGCACATTTGATCAAGTTGAATTCTTTTGTAAGTAACTTGGATTCTTCATCATTTATTACAACTGCATCAACAGCTTTTATCATTTTAATTACAGCATCACGTTTTGTAGATATCCAAAAATCCATTGTATCACACATAGAGAATTTTACTTTATCAAATTCTTTGATTAATGCAGTGTTTTGTTCTGGATCATTATTTGCAAGATATACAAATTGAGATTTTTTATAGTCTTCAGGAACAATTGGTTTAAAGCCAGCAAGCACATTTAATTCTGTTTTCAAAGTAGATCTAGTGCTTAATGTATTGTCATAACTACCATCGTAACGAAATGTTTTGCCGTCTTTGATAGTTAATCCTTGTAAATCAAGATGTTTCACTAAAATCTTATGATGTTGTTTTGGAAAGTCTTTTCCAACTACTGCAATTAGTCCTGTATTGACAAAATTACTTGCCGAAATTGCTGCAAATGTAGCTGCTCCTCCTAATGCATTTGTTAACGTTTTTTTTGGAGTTCTAATTGTATCTAAGGCAGTTGAGCCAAATACAGTAAGCATTAATTTTTTTTAATTTGTCTGTATAAATTCTCTTGCCTGCTCTTCTGTTGGCTCATAAACAAATGGAATATCAATTGATGTAAACAATATGTCATATTTTGTTGCTCCAGTAATTTTTACAGATTGAGATTTTTCATGAGTGTTGGAATCTGTATGAAAAGTGCCTTTAACGTAACTACTGTCTAATGGTTGTAGTGTGAATGCTTCTAATTGACCTTTACCTGCCATTTCATTATTAATAATTACAAAGAATTCTGTTTCACCTGCAGTCAACATCAATAATGAAGGATTTTCAAATCGTAATTCAATATTATAGTCAGAACCCTTCTCGTTTTCACTCAACAATTCACTTTGAGTGATATTTACTTCAATTTGTGATGCAGATGCATACTGTGAATATCCAAAAATACCCATGCCTAATACAAGTAGAATGACTATGCCTCTTTTTTTGGATGATTCCATAACTATTTCTTGTAAAATTACATTTTAAATAAAAAGGAAAAAAATTCCAATAAATTGTGTAAATTTTTTGATCTAATCTTGAAGCTCCTTAGAGCTAACCAAATAAATCAAAATTAAATGATTATTTTTCATGGCTAGAATTAAACTTAGGCTTGGGGAAAATGAAATTGAAGTTGATTCTAGAGATTTCTATGTTGATAATCAAACATTGGGTGAGATTATAGATAGTATTTCAAACCATTTGCCAGAAAATCACGCAAAAATTGTATGTGAAAATCAACCTGCTTCCTCATCTGATCATCCGACTCAATACGGTTTAGAGTATTTGGATGATGCTGAAGCGCATGAGCCAGAATTCAGTGAACCAAAATCTATTACATCGCATGAGATTAAATCAAAATTAAGAATTTTAGAAACAAGTGGTTTTTTTGATTCACCAAAAACTGTTACCGAAACTGTTCAACAACTTAGAGAATATGGTTGGGCTGCAAGTCCGTTAGATGTTTCAAAATCTTTGGCAAAGATGGCATCAAGTAAAGAAATTATAAAAAACTCGCATGAAAATCGAACTCATTATTTTGTTGAAAATAGGCTAGTAGCTAATTAATAAAATAATTACATTTCTTACACGTAGAAAAAATCTCTCCATCTAAATGATCAAAATGTGTTTTACACTGATTACATGTATGATGCATATCAAAATAACCATCCTTCTCTATTTCTCCTATTTTATTTGATTCAAGATCTGTACTTTTACATTTTATGCAATGACATCCACATCCAACTTTCATAATTTTTCTCCGATAATGATGTATAGTTACGAGACTTCTACAAATCCTTGGAAAAGAAAAGAGACATTCCATTAGAAATTGATGATCATTTCAAACTTTTTGGCAAAGAACCTTGGGAAGTAGATTATGGTGAAAAATGCCCTGTTTGTGATGTCAGAATTGATGAATATGGTTTTTGTTCCTGTGGTTCTAGTGGAGACTAAATTTTCTCATTAATGGCATAGTAAGAATTATGATGAATCCTATTGCTAGTGGTGCAATGATTGGAAATTCTGGAATTGTTGTAGTTCCTATTATTGTAATTTCGCCTGAAGCTTCAGGTCTCATATTTACCCAAACATGAGTTCCGTTATTCATGTTATTGTGAAATTTCATTTTTTTGTCATCAAGAAATACTTGATATGGATTCCATAATAATTCTAGAGGAACTATGGTTGTAATAAATTGATTATCATTTTTTACATCAAAGCTAATTTTTTTTGCAGGTTGATTGAAATTAAAATTTTCGATTTCTGCAAAAGTTCTAATTTCTACAGGAAACTCTCTGTCTTCCCATTTGATATTTTTCATAATTTTTGGTTCATCAAAAGAATACTCTAAAATCATTTGACAGCCATGACATGTAAATCCTTTTTTATCACCCATATGTACTGGATTTTCATTTATAAAGATTAAATCAAGTTTTTCAGGAATTATAAAAGTTGTTGATTCTAAGTATAGAAAATCTAATGTCCAAAAATTATTTTTTTCTGATAACACATCTTCTAAATCATATTCTATAACAGAATCTGAGTTTGATGGGAGAATCATCACTGCATTATTTCCACTAATCCTTGTGACTATTTGTTCTTCACCATCTTTATCAGTCACTGTTAGATTTTGAATAGTTCCATCAATTAGATCTATTTGTTTTGGTGAATTTGAAGAAGACACTATGTGTTTAACATGAATATCTCCTAAATCACTAATTATAACTTCAACGGATCGTTGAGTTCCTTTTTGTGCAACATTAACTTCCTGAGCACTTGCTGAAGAAATCACCAAAACCAATGAAATTATAGCAAAAATAGCAAGAAATTGTAACTTCATTATTCAACTGTTACGTGAATCATTGGGGCTTTTTCTAAAGGACAGTCATTACCATCTCTTTCAAGGTTTACGATTTTATCTGCAACGTCCATGCCTTCTGTTACTTCACCAAATACGGTATATTGTCTGTCCAAGAATGCGCTGTCAGCAGTTACGATGAAAAATTGTGAGCCTGCACTGTCTGGATCTTGTGATCTGGCCATTGAAACTATGCCTCGTAAATGTGATCTTGAATTAAATTCGGCCTTGATATTGTATCCTGGTCCACCCATGCCCCATGATCCTTTATTGTCAGTTTTTGTATTTGGATCACCGCCTTGAATCATAAATCCGGGAATTACTCTATGAAATAAAGTACCATCATAAAATTCGTCCTTAGCTAATTTTTCAAAATTTCTAACTGTTTCAGGAGCCAATTCTGGTAGTAGTTTAAATGTAATTTTTCCAAAGTTGGTTTCTATATTTACACTGGTCATCACAACTGGTCTGACTTATTATCATAAGAGTCTTTTGTGAAAATCACTTTGAAAATATTGATAGATACTTGAAGTATTTTGAAAATTTCATAATTATCAGTACGGTTTTCGTTGATAAATTTATTATTGAAGACTAATAGTTTTTATTTTTTTATTGTGTAAAAGATTTGAATCTATTTAATATGAAATTTTTCAAATTCAAAAAGTTATAGTCTTATATAGAACAATTAAAATTTAGAATTCGTTGAATCGTACAAACCAAAGCACGATAATTAAAGAAGCGATTAATTCTTATCTTGACAAAGGCGTAACCGACAAACAAGATATCTACACCAAAGTAGTTGATGAACTTGGTGTTCCAAGACCGACTGTGAGACGAGTTGCAAGAGATCTAAGAACCGAACTGTTGCAAAAAATCCAAATCTTACGATCTGATATGCCTAAAGCAACTACTACTACTGAAGAAGACGAATAAATTCGGCTCTTTTTTCTTTTTAATTATTATTATTATTTTGTGGTTCTCAGCATTACTATTATAAACAATGAATTTTTCAAATTACGTATGGGATATGTTGGTAATCATTTGGCAACACTTTCTACTGGAGTCTTTGCTGCAGTATTAACTGCACTTTGGCCATGGTTTATTGACTTTGCACCAATACTTAACTTCGTCTTCATTATGGCAGTGCCTATAACTTGGTTTATGACATTTACTTGTTGGGTATCTCAGAAAAGTACTGATTATATGCATCATCATGCCCACAGTGAAAAAAAAAACTTGGTTAGTGCGCAAACCATTCAAACTACATCTTCTGGTAGCCAAGTTAGTCTTTCAGAGATAAAACAAATACAAAATGAATTATCTGATGAACTAAATGGTCTAAAAGAATCTGTAAAACTAAAAGATAGTGAAATTGAGAGACTAAACCAAGAAATTTCTAACTTGCAAACTCTTGTCCAAATTGAATCATTAAAAACTGAATTAGCTAATCTGAAAATGTTAGCTTCTAAAAGAAAATCCAAACAGTAATTATTCATTACAATGACAACATGTGACCCCGTGGTTACTTTTACAACTAGGACAACTAACAGCGCCTCCAAAATGACATTTACATGAACATAATTCTGTTGGATCTTTCAAATTCATTATTTTGTATGTCTTGTTGATATTTGACTTTTTCAGTTTTAATTTAGTTTGATTATTTGTTTTATTTAAAATCTAGATTTATCTAAAATACAATCATTATGACATGCATATACATATTCATCAAATTTTCTAATCCGAACTGTTTGTAAAATTAATACAATTTATCATAATAATATTTTTAATAATAATTTATTCTATATCTAATTTTTATAATCAATTATTATCTCAAACAAATGTGTTGATATGATTTACCCAAATATCTAGAAACAATAATTTTCAAAATAAATTAAGAATCTTGATCTTTATTTATCGTTAAAATTTATCTATTTTAGGTTATTCTTTATGTAGTTTAGAAGCAAGTTCCAAAGTTTCGTCAACCATCTCTTTTAGTCTATTTTGTGCCTCTATTTCTGATACAGTACTATCAGTAATAGATTCTGTTGTTAGAAATACAGCCTTGGGATTTGTTACTACTCTAAAATATGATAATAATTGTGTGATTAACGTCTGAACATCGATAAATCCAATATTTCCTGCAGCTAATATTGCCATCCCTGCTACTTTTCCTGCAGTTTTTTTATAATTTACATATTCAAACAAATTTTTTAGTGCTGAACTAAAAAATGAATTGTAAATTGGTGTACCTATCAACCATACATCTGCATCCATGATATCATTTGCTGCATTCTTTGTAGCTTCGTTGTATTCTTCTTCTGGTCCTCTGTAACATTCTATGTTTCCTTCAGATAGATTTATCAATTTTGTATTTTCATTTTTTAATTTAGCATAATCAAAAACATATTTCATAATTATTTGTGTATTGGCATTTTTTCTTGGGCTACCAGAAATAACTACAACTTTCATGTCTTCAACCGTTTGTCTTTGTATTTAAATTTCAATACTGTTGTAAAATTAACGGGCTTGGAGGGCTTCGATCCCTCGACCTGTAACTTAGGAGGCTACCACGCTATCCATGTTTCGCGTCAAATTGACTCTGCGCCACAAGCCCAGCAAAAAAAACATTCTTAATTATTTAAGCGTGATTAATCGTATACGCTTAAGTGGTTTTTTAGACCTTTGATTGGTCACATGACCTTTCTAGAGAACAAAAACAAGAGTAAAACAGAATCATTTGATGAAAAGATGGCAGTTAGACCAAAAGGAGCATAAAAGGCTCACAATGACATGAAAGTGAATTTTAACAAATTTTGTGAATCAAACTATGATGGTAGAACTTCAGATGAAGTGTTAGATGAGATGGTTGCAATCAAAGATACTGACATGGATAATGTCTATGGCGTATTGCAACAATGGATTAACCATAATGATGAGAATGGAATAGCAGCTAGTTCAATCTCTATGTGGTTTTCATATCTCAAGAAACTCATCAGACATCATGGAATAAAGATAACTTCTGATGATGTAAAAGAGAGCCTTGAATTTCCTAAAAAACAAGAGGAAGGACTCTGTCCATTACAGGTAGAAGAGATTAAAACAATTCTTGAAGTGGCAAAACCAAAAAAGCGACCTTTGTATTATGCATTAGCTGGTTCTGCTATGCGAATAGGCGAAGCAGTCCAAATAAGAAAAAGAGACCTGGATTTAGATACTGAAAGAATCATTGTACATATTCCAGCAAGAATAACTAAATTAAAAAAAGCAAGAGATACTTTTCTTTCAATTGAAGCAAAAAAAGCAATAATGCCAAAACTTGAAAAATTATCAGATGATGATCTAGTGTGGGGAACAGATGAGGATCATTATAAAGCAGCTAATAATGAAGGAGTAATTTTTGGAAGATATTGTGAAAAAGCGAATCTTGGAATGAACAACTCATCTCAAAACTGATCATTTAGTGAAATTTTTACGATCATCCTGATCTAACAATTACCGAACATGACTAATTTTCATGCAATTTCAAGAATTAACTGACAGACAATGGGGCATGGGCCTTGTAGAAATCATTCATTTTTGACCCGTTTGTGATCAGTTCTGGCTAATTATGATCTATCTGAAATGCGGGTTTTACCCCACAATATGAAGTCATTTTACACCAGGATGTGCCGTACAATGCTAAACATCATCAGACGATGCAGGATTCCACGTTACCTGCGTCCCAAATCCAATCATGCCTGTTCTGTATGGACGCACACACATGATTCTCCTGGTGATTCGCCGGTACGAATCCAAGAGTTGCAGAAGGCTTGTCCAGCTGTCAGAGGAATGTGTCGGGATTCGGGAATATCTTGGATTCTCTAAAATTCCTCACTACGCAACGCTGCAAAAGGCAGCTGCAAGATTGGAGGGCAGCCTGCTACACAGGATGTTGCAGGAGTTTATCCCGTACAAAAGAGTCAGGTTACGCAGAAACTTCCTAAAGATAGCCGTATGTGCAGACATGAATTCTCAGCTGATCTGCGCTGCAATTATACATCATGGCATGCGGCACGACAATCCTGACTTTCTGCCATTGCTGTACAAAACAAGCGCAGCTGTTGCCCCGGTCGATACTGTGTTAGGCGACATGGGTTTTGATGATGAGAACAATCACGTTGGTGCAAGAAAGACTGGTACGGCTGCTGCAGTCATTCCAACTGGATATGCTGATGTTCCAATACGCAGAACAAGTGGAACTCACAGAAGGGAGATGAAAAGGAACTTTCCAAGGCAGTTGTATTCTCAGAGAAACAGATCTGAGACAATCTTTTTTGTTGTAAAGGGGATGATGTCCGGAGACATAACGTCAAGGAATGATACCACTCAGGACAATGAAATATTGCTTGGATTGATTGCATACAATTCTTATCGAGTTGCAAAGTTAGAGCCTGTTGTTTTGGCATGGTTTCTACAAGGCCAAATAAATGGAAATAATATAAAAATTACATCAGGAAATAAACATAAAAATAGGTAATTAATTAACGATATTAGATGGCTTGTGTTGTTAAATACAAATTTGGTAAGTGAAATCATGTTAAAATCTAAAAAAATAACTATGAAATTAGCAGATGTTGAAGATAGTCTAGCTAAAGAAGCTCATGAAGAGTGGAAGGCATTGGGTGAAGATTGAGGATTATTTTGTTTTATCTAAGTTAGGCAAACAATATCGAATAAAATGCCGATCAGCTTCTTTTCCAACATATTTTGCAAACCAATGTCTCATTAGATTCCATTCTTCTATATCTGTATCATCTGATTCAATACGTAATCCAATCTCTTTTGCAAGATTTTTATCAATAACAAAACCATGAGTTGGCAATCTAAAAATTAACTGATCCGTTATTTGTTCGATTTTCTCTTCATCATAACCTGATTTTTGAAGGATTGTTTCAAGGTATGCTATGTTAGCTTCTCTTAACCCAAAAAACTCTTCATACATTACAGGATCAATCAATTCAGCCATATGCCTATCAGAATAGCCTATCTCATCTTCTTGTTGTTTTTCAAATTTTTTATCTACAACTCATCCTAAAACTAAAAAACAGTAAAATACAGTTCAAATTTTCAAACTCCTCTCCAGTCGTAAGGATATCTGAATTGTAATGGAAATCTGGGTTTTGGGATGAGTTTCTAATCTTTTTTTGGCTCTTGATATTGAATTTACTGAAACAAATCCCTCGTTTTTATATGCAACTCATCTCAAAATCCTGCAATACATCAAAAATGACGCAATACTGACAAACGCAGGACAGTTTTCACATCTCCTTTCACATCTGATTCCTGTCCTGTGAAATCCATTTTTGAGCCAACCAAAGAATAATCCCTCCGCAACGCATCGAACCGAATCATATTTCTTGTGCGATTTGTTCTCCGATGACTTGCTATTCCTTCCAAATGGAATACGTGCAATTAGATTTCTATTTTTCAAATAGTTTCTAATGGCTGTACTGTCATATCCTCCCTTGTCAGCATAAACTGAGGCAATCAGTTTGATGGTGCCATCATCATCCATAAACTCTGAAATGCTTTCCATGACATCTGCAAACTTTGCACTGTCATGCTCATTTGCAGGACTGGTCCTGATTGAGATTGGAAATCCGTTCTGCTCTACGGCAACGTGAATCTTTGTGCCTGAAATCCTCTTGAATCCGTCATATCCTGTTACGCTGCCCCCTTTTTGGCAGGGATTGTCGAGGAGTCAACGGATATCATCTTTTGCAGGTTGATTCTTCCTTGCTTGTGAGCTGTTTTGGTTAAACCGGATAGGATCCTCTTCCAGACTCCTTTTTGCTGCCAAGAGTTCAGTCTTCTGTTTGCAGTAGAATCATCACCATATTTTGTTGGCATCTCGCTCCACCTGCATCCGGATATCAAGACGTAGATTATTATTCCGTTGATGATTCTTCTGTCATCGTCTCTTGGTCTGCCCGTCTTGGCAGGTTTTGGAATGTGTGGCTTTATCATGTTCCATTGTTTGTCAGTTAGTTCTTGAAATTGCATGAAAATTAGTCATGTTCGGCAATTGTTAGATCAGGATGATCGTAAAAATTTCACTAAATGATCAGTTTTGAGATGAGTTGATGGTCTTTGAGGGCCAACTGGGCTTAATTGGCTCATCACACCCATTCTTATTTTGTTTCCGGTCAAAGCTAACATGGTTCCACCACTTGCAGCTATGTGTGGAACAAATACTGTTATATCTCCAAATGAATCCCTTATTGCTTGTGCGATTTTAAATGATGATGAAACGCCACCACCAACAGAATTTATGAGTAAATATGCTTTTTTCTTCTCTGTTGATTTTGTTTTCTGACAAATATCATCAAGTGCTTCTTCTATTCCAAATTCATCAACAATGTTTATTGTAGCACTTCCTGACCTTGTAGGATTATATTTTTTAGGATTGTAAGAGCCTACAAATGCCAATAAAACGATATTTTTTTCGTTAGATAATTTTTGTAATTTTTCATCATTTTCCTCTTCTGAATCAATAAATTTTCTTAATCCTTCAGGAGTATCTTTTTCTATTTTTTTACCCAATTATGATAATTATGATGTGCCTTTTTTTATGCCTAACGATCTACATAAGAATTATCTTTAATAGGTCTCGACACTTACACTAGAAAATTGTAAATCAAAGCCCCGCTAACTTGACAGAACCTTATGATGTACTGGAGAGTATTGGGATGAGTTGGTTAAGCGTACACGTTTGACTGCTGTTACTTATTTAAGCGTAATCTAGATTATTCTTGATCATTTCTTGATCATTTCTTGAATGTCATTCCAATTTTTATTTTTATTATCATTCCATTTTTCAAAATATACAACATCCTTCAAATCAAGTCTCGGTAACCATGCTGCAGTTTCAAGATCTGGTTTTTCTGCAAACTCATCAACATATCCCAAACACAAGTATGCAACAGGAATAACACATTCTGGTAGTTCTAGAACTTCTTTTAGAGTTTCATTTGATAGAATACTTACCCATCCTAATCCTACTCCTTCTGTTCTTGCTGATAACCACAAATTTTGGATAGCACAACATACACTATAGAGGCCAGCCTCTGGAATACTTGATCTCCCTATTACAAATGGACCAAATTTTGAAGGATCATAGGTGACACATAGATTTACTGGAGATTCTAAAATTCCCTCTAATTTGAATGACATGTATTTTGATTTTTTTGGTTCTTCAACTAACTGAGACGAATGGTTTTTTTCTTCCTGAAACGATTCTTTAATTTTCTTTTTTGTTTCATTGTCTTTTATCAAGATAAAATTCCATGGCTGTGAAAATCCTACTGATGGAGCATGATGTGCTGCATGAAGAATTTTTGATAAAACATTATCTTCTACTGGCTTTGAGGTAAAATGGGATCTTACATCTCTTCTTGAATAAATTGCCTTATAGAAACCTCTTTTTTCTTCATCAGTAAATTCATTTGTCATCTATTTCACGCATTTGTTCTTTGTATTCATCCTTTCTTTTGTTAAACGTTAATAATGCCAGTATCTAGTTTTGTACTTCAATGGGCCGGTAGTCTAGCTGGTTAGGATACCGCCTCGACACGGCGGTGATCGTGAGTTCGAATCTCTCTCGGCCCACTTTTTACTTCAATTCAGTCTTGAATTCTTTCTCAACAATGCTCCATGAGCTTTCAGTAGTTAAACTTCCATCAGCTGAGAAATCTGTGATTTGATTATTGATCATGGCTTCATAAATTTCTGAATTTTCTTCTGCCATACTAAGTACCAAAGTACTTTTTAGTGGTACTTGAGCACCGGGATAAAATACAGCTCTTCCAGGCAAAGCAATATCTGCAGTAGAATATTGTCCTGAACCTAATAATGTTCCATCACCGTATAACTGATATCCAATCTGCGAAACTGTAAACGTTTTTTCAGATGGATTTGTTATAAGAAAAGTTACATCAAACTTTGCTTGGTTTTTCAATGAATTCACATCTCTTAATTCAACATTTACTAATTCAATATCTGCCTGTTCAAGATCAACATTATCTAAACTAGCATAATAGACGATGCCTCCCATCAAAGCTAACACTCCTCCAATTGCTGCATATACTGTCATTTTACTTTGTAATGCCATTTCAATGGTATCAGATTATGTACAACTAAAAAAGGTTGTCAAGATCCAAATGCATAATATTTGATTTGAAATATCTAATCTCATGACTGCAATAGAACAAGCAATTCTTACTTGGATTCATCTAGTATCTGCCGCCATCTGGGTTGGTGGTTCATTGTTTATTGGCATAGTATTTTCTCCAATTCTCAAAACTATGACAAATTCTGTTGAAGAAAGAATCCAAATAATGATTCGTGTGGGAAGACGATTTAACAAGATAGCTGTACCCTCACTAATAATTTTGATGGCTACTGGTCTTTATAGCTCACATATGTTACTTAGTAAACCTGACATACTTGTTGAAACTAGCTACGGCACTTTTCTAATAATTAAAATCACCTTAGTGATTTTGCTTGTCATTACTTACGCAGTTCATGTTAGAGTTATTCGAAAAGATGTTGAAGACAAAATAATGTCAAACAAAATGCCAAAAGAACAAATTCAAAAACTTCGAAAAAAAATTATCATTCTAGGTGAAATAACAGTGGTTTTGTCAGTTACAATTTTGTTCTTTGCTGCATTGCTTGATGCTGGTGTTTGACATCCCTTCAATAATTACCTGATATCCATTAGACAACTTTCTAATCCCATACCTGCATCCTGTAATCTTAGATGTCACAAACAGATTTGTTTCTAAATGTGAAGTCAAATCTTTTACTTCAAAAATGGTTTTTCCTGAGGCTAAACTAGCTGGCACAACCAACATATCTGCAAGATTTTCGTCAATTGCAAAAGAATTTCCTACAAATTTCTCTATATCAAAATCAAAATCTTGATTATTTTTTTCAAACAAAGAATCTAAACCAAATATTGTATTCTCATCAATGCTGTAAACTAGTAATGAAGCTCCAGAATCGATTGCTTCTTGATTATTGATTTCTACTTTTGTTTCAAATTTCTCATCAAGTATTTTTTTAATTTTCTGAATTTGTTTTTCAATTTGTTCTAGAGGAATTTTTGAAAATGCACACAAAATTTTTACTTTGTCTGATGTTCTGTTTGAAAATGAAATTTTGTTTACTTTAGAAGGAAAAACTTGTAACTTTACCTTTCCTCCTCCTTTTGGAAAATATCCTCTTTTAATCTCCTCAAGAGAGAATTTCAAACCCATTCTCCCAAAAGCTTCTTTCAAAATCATTTCTGAATAATTTGTTGTTGGACTCCACAGAACATCCGTCCCTCCTTCAACCTTGACTTCTAATTTTTCTTTTAATACAACTGCAAGAGGGATAATTGTTTGTAAAATTAATGAAATGCTTCCCGCAGTTCCAATGTTTTCATTTAGTGTCTGACTCTTGATCTCTTTTGGAATAAATTCTAATTCTGTTGAACCAATCTCGTTTCCAATTACCTTTGCATTAGAAATTTTTTGTAAAATCTTGACTGCTGTAATATGTTGTGGTTTTAATCCTGGATTTTTTCTATTTTTTCGAATATTTTCGACATGAATTGGTTTTTTTGTAATACAAGAAAGTGTTATAGCTGAGCGAACAATTTGTCCTCCACCTTCACCATGTCCACCATTAATCTTAAGAAACTCCATGATCTCTCAGTTAGTTTCTCATTTATGATAGTTTTTTAAAATCAGTTTTCTTTAGATATGTATGGATGGTCTGCTTGTTGGAAGATTCCAACCATTTCATCTAGGCCATCTTCAAGCATTAGAATTTGCACTAGATAAGATTGATAATTTGTGGTTAGGATTAGGAAGTTCGAACAAACCAATTGAAAAAAACAATCCTTTTTCAACTGAAGAAAGAAAAAAAATGATCTTATCCTCAATTGATGATTCAATGAAAGAAAAGATTTCAATCTACTTTATACCTGATTTAGACAATCATATGAAATGGATAGAAATGATAGATGATGTTGTTCCACAATTTCAAATTGTTTTTTCAAATGATCCCTTAACTGATCATCTTTATTCAAAAAGAAATGTTGAGGTAATTTCCATTCCTTTCTTAAATCGGGACGATCTATCTGGAACCAACATTCGTGATTTGATTATCAGCGATCAAAAATGGGAACATCTAGTTCCAGAAGGCACAAAAAATTTCTTGATCGAAAATAGTGCCAAAGATCGTTTGAAAAATCTCTAATTATAAATAAACCCCGAATACTACCCACTCTAGACAATATGGAATATCTTTCAATGCTTCCGGGCCCAACAAATGTACCTAATAGAGTAATGAGGGCAATGCTTGCACCAATCATTAACCATCGTAGTGATGATTTTGTAGAATTATACACTGATGTAGTTGATAAAACTCAACAAGTTTTTGAAACCAAAAATGATATTGTAGCATTATCTGCATCCGGAACAGGAGCAGTTGAAGCAGGAGTTGTAAATCTCGTAAAGAAAGGTGATAAAGTTATCATTCCTGTAAACGGTGAATTTAGTAATAGATTATCTCAATTAATTGAAGGCCAAGGTGCAAATGTTGTCAAACTTGAAACTCCTCCAGGCGAAAATGCAACATTTGATCAAGTAAAAGAAGCATTTGACAACAACAAAGATGTTAAGGCATTTTATGTTGTTCACAATGAAACATCTACTGGTACCATGGTAAATTATCTAGGCAAAGTATCTGACTTGACCTCAAGAAATGATGCATTCTACGTTGTAGATTCAGTATCTCTATTGGGTGGAGCGCCACTTCCAGTTGATAAGTGGAATATTGATGTATGTATGACAGGTGCTCAAAAAGCAATTGCAGCTCCTCCGGGAATTTCACCAATTTCTGTAAGTGCTAAAGCCAAAAAATACATGATTGAAAATCCTCCCAACACAATGTACTTCAATTTAGCAAGATACTTCAAATATTATGATGAGGAAAAGCACACTCCTTTCACACCAGCACTGCCGTTACTTTATGCATATAGAGAAGCACTATCAATTCTATTAGAAGAAGGACTGTCAAATGTCTTTAACAGACACAAAATCTGTTCTGATGCTTTGTATTCTGGTTCAAGTGCTATGGGTCTTTCACCATTTGCAAAAGAAGAAGATCGTTCAATTTCCATTGTTGCATTAAACTACTTAGACGGCCTTGAAGACAAGACATTTAGAAATACTCTTGCAAACAAGTTCAAAGTTCTAGTTGCAGGCGGCTTTGGAAATCTTAAGGGTAAAGTTTTCAGAATTGGATGCATGGGAGAAGTTAGTCCTTACCATGTTATGAGGACAATTTCTGCAATATCATCAACTTTGGCAATGATGGGCTATGATATAGATGCTCAAGCAGGATTCAAAACTGCTGAAGAAAAACTCAAAGCTCTCTAAATGCTGTTAACTTACAACTCATCCTAAAACCATCCAATACATCATGATGCATGCCAGATATACAAACCCCAAATAATTCTCACAGTTCTTTTCGTATCTTACTGCTGCCGTCCTGTGAAACCCGCACTTGGGCCATGCAAGGAATCGTTCCACGACAAATCTTGTCTTGCCATGATGTTTTTGATTCCTGTTTTGTGCGATTTCCTTTGAGTTCCTTTTGTACGGGATGCAACAGTCAATTCCATGACATCTCAGATAGTCTCTGATGTATTTTGCATCATAGCCCTTACCTGCATATGCAGAAGCAATTGCACGTCCCAAATCATCACCTGCCAGTTCTGAAATGTCTTCCAACACGTCAATGAATTTTGTACTGTCATGCTCATTCGCAGAACTGGTCCTAACTGAGATCGGC
Organism: Candidatus Nitrosopumilus sp.; assembly: GCA_963422575.2. GTDB lineage: Archaea > Thermoproteota > Nitrososphaeria > Nitrososphaerales > Nitrosopumilaceae > Nitrosopumilus. The sequence continues at coordinate 821,329 of CAXXKU010000001.1, forward strand.
AGTCCCGTCTTATCCACTGCGACATGAATCTTCGTGCCTAGAATCTTCCTGAATCCGTCATATCCTGTTTCATTGCCCCCTTTTTGGCAGCAATTGATGATGAACCAATTGAAATTTTTTGCAGGTCAATCCTTCCTTGCTTGTGTGCGGATTTGATCAGTCTTGGCAGGATCTTCTTCCGGGTGCCTTTTTGTCGCAGTTCCTGAAACCGCAGATGTGCAGTGGATTTTGAGCCGTACTTGTCTGCCATGTCTGCCCATCTGCATCAGGTAGTTAACACAAACAAAACTCCATTGATTGTCGTCCTGTCATCACATCTCGGACGTCCTGTTTTGGCAGGTTTTGGTAATTGCGGTGAAATAGTAGTACTTCATTGGGCATCTGAGATTTCTTTATGAATCATGAAAAATGTTTCAACAATGCTGTTCTTGGATCTGTATTGTCATGAATAATTTACCAAATGATCTGTTTTAGGATAAGTTACTAATACCCTAAAAATAAAAAATAAAAAATAAAAAAAATTAGCTAGCAGGAACTACAATTCCCCTATCTATCATCTTAAGTGCTGTATCTGCCTTAAGGCACATTGGAACACCATTTGATGCTTTCATGACAAGATTAAATCCTTCACGACATTCAACTTCTGCGGCATCAACGCCGGCAACAATTTGTGTACGTGGGGAAATCCATGCTAGTTGCATGTCTTTTGCCTTTTCAATGAATTCTGCTCTAAGTTCTTGTTTTTCCTCGTCTGTCATTTCAGATGCTTTTTCACGGAGTTCTGCCTTGAAGGCTTTCATCTCAGCGATTCTATCTTGAATATCAGATTTACGCTCATCAGAGAAGTTGTGTTTCATGGCTTTGAGGTGCTTTGCAAATTTCATTTTGAGTTCTGACTTTTTCTCGTCAGCCAAATCACCGTATTTTTCCATGTATTTTGCCTTGAGTTCTGCTCTTTTCTCATCAGAAATGTCATGATTACTCATAATCATTGCCTTGATTCTGTCAGATTTATCAGACAATTTTATTTTCATCTCATGCTTTTTGTCATATTTTTTATCCATGACTTTGTCATGCATCTTCTCTTTCATTTCACCGTAATGTTCTTTCTTGTACTCTTCTCTTTCCTCAGGTGTCATTTCACACCAGTTGGCAAGTCTTTCGAGTTTTTCAGAATCATCAATTTCGGCTGCACGTTCTGAATCAGTTAAAGTACATAGTCTTTCATAGTTCATATGATGGGATTTTTTTTCCATCATACGCTCTTTCATGTGTTCTCTGAATTCAGCTCTGTGTTCTTCGATAAAGTTTGTTCTGTCTGATTCATCCATAGTACAATAACTGTTTGCTCTGGCAACCATTTCATCGGTTTTGCCATGCTCTTCAGCAGCTGCACTTTTTTCATCTTCAGACATTTCACACCATGAATCTAGTTTCCCTCTAAAGTCTTTATCAACATCGTCATCATCGTGATATTCACGTTTGATGTGATCTTTAATATATTCTCTAATTGGTTCTCTATCTTCATCTGTGATGTTTAATCTGATAAAGTCTTTGAGTTTACTATCTCTTGCATAATCAGTCAAATCACAAAAGTTTGCTAACCTGTCTGAGAACTGTGCAAGTCTTGGATGGTGCTCAAAGAATTCACGGGTCTCTTCGTCAGGCATGTCACAGAAATGTGCTAGTCTTTCATCAAGATTGTAGTGTCTACCATCTCTGGCATAATCTACATCACCGTCTGATTCTTCATCAGTTGCATCGTCAATTCCTTCTTCCATTTCAGATTCCACAGATTCTATTCCTTCTTCCATTTCAGATTCAATTTCTTCGACTTTCTTTTCGATCTCCATTTCGAGATCTTCGATTTCGTCTTCAATTGAGGTATCACCTACATCATCAGTTTGTGCATATGCAGAACCTGCAGTTACTCCAAACACCATGATTAGTGATAAAACAACGCTTAGAAGTTGTGTACTTTTCATTGTGATTTTTCAAAGTTTTTGAGTATAAAGGCTATCGGTACAAAGCTCAGGATCTTTTATTACAAATGAGACAATTTTTGGCAATTTTACGCCTAGATACTACAATTATAACTTATCCTAAAACAGATCATTTGGTAAATTATTCATGACAATACAGATCCAAGAACAGCATTGTTGAAACATTTTTCATGATTCATAAAGAAATCTCAGATGCCCAATGAAGTACTACTATTTCACCGCAATTACCAAAACCTGCCAAAACAGGACGTCCGAGATGTGATGACAGGACGACAATCAATGGAGTTTTGTTTGTGTTAACTGCTGGATGCAGACGGGCAGACATGGCAGACAAGTACGGCTCAAAACCCGCTGCGCATCTGCGGTTTCGGGAACTGCGACAAAAAGGCATCTGGAAGAAGATCCTGTCAGGACTGATCAAATCCGCACACAAGCAAGCAAGGAAGGAAGGAAGGAAGGATTGACCTGCAAAAAATTTCAATTGGTTCATCATCAATTGCTGCCAAAAAGGGGCGATGAAACAGGATATGACGGATTCAAGAAGATTCTAGGCACGAAGATTCATGTCGCAGTGGATAAGACGGGACTGCCGATCTCAGCTGGGACCAGTTCTGCGAATGAGCATGACAGTACAAAATTCATTGACGTGTTGGAAGACATTTCAGAACTGGCAGGTGATGATTTGGGACGTGTGATTGCTTCTGCATATGCAGATAAGGGTTATGATGCAAAATACATCAGAGACTATCTGAGATGTCATGGAATTGACTGTTGCATCCCGTACAAAAGGAACTCAAAGGAAATCGCACAAAACAGGAATCAAAAACATCATGGCAAGACAAGATTTGTCGTGGAACGATTCCTTGCATGGCCCAAGTGCGGGTTTCACAGGACGGCAGCAGTAAGATACGAAAAGAACTGTGAGAATTATCTGAGACTTGGGCATAACTAATCCTAATTTTTAATCAGTTTCTCAAACTATTCAAATGAAAAAAGCCAAGGATCCTTGCAATGTCATTTCATTGCAGCATGAACGTAAAAATCCCCCGGCAGGGTTCTGTCAGAGTCATTCTCATTGGCGTTTTGTATCTGGTCAGAACATTGTCTCTGTATGGGGAGATATTCAGACCTGGCAGACCGTATGCCTGTTCAACTGTTCTGATGGTGCAACTATTCATCATAAAATCTCAGATGAGAATTCAGGTAACAACACACTTCATTATTTTTTATCAATCAAATGCAACAATGACAAATTGTCCAAGGTCTGCAGACTGACTCGAATCCCAGACAGGCGTACTATTGACAGGCGATTTCAGAACCTGCCCATTGGGGACATCATCGGGACGATGGGAAGCCTGTTCGTATCAGAAGGAATGGCTGATGACACGTCTGCATCAGCGGACAGTTCTCTACTAAAAGCAAATGGTCCTGCATGGCACAAATCCGACATGAAGAATAATCGTTTGCCAATTTCAGGAACTGATACGGATGCAAGATGGGGATGATCCTCCAAATCAAGGGGTTGGATATTCGGGCATAAGCTGCACATGAGTTGCAGCGCCGGCAAGTTGATTGTTCCATTGTCCGCCGGTGTCAGTACCGCGAATATTCATGATGGCAAGATGTTTGATGCATTGATAAAATCACCTTCAGGAATCATACGAAATGTTTTAGCAGATCCTGCATACGATGATTCCAAACTGCATGATTCGTGCGGCAAAAAGCATCCGGGGTTGTCACTCCGATAAGGCAATACCCGCGCACGCCCCCGGAAAGGATCAAGCTTGTGGAATTTTACGACTCTGCGATCGGTCAGGAGTTGCATGCGGATAGAAAGACTTCAATTGAACCGCTCTTTGAGACATTCAAAGACGCGCTTGGCATCAGAGCAGTTCCCGTAAGGGGATTATGCAATGTGAAATCATCTGTGTGTTGATCTGCGTTTTGGCGTATCAGTTGGCAGCGTATTGCATGCATGATTGGTGCAGGGAATCATCCAAGAACTGTAAAGAGAATGCCTTGCTGTTGAATGATTTTAGACTTTATTTTTGTAAACCATTATGCCCAAGTCTCAATTATTTGGGGTTTGTGTATCTGGCATGCATCATGATGTATTGGAGGGTTTTAGGATGAGTTGGGCATATGCTCCAATATTTCTTGATTTATTCCAATCAATCCAATCTTGCAATAATTGATAAAGTGCATACCCATACTCATCTTCTACCTTGTTTTTCCTTGGAATTTTTAATTCCTTACAAATCTGATCGGGCGTACTTTGATGTTTTTCATCAGCAAATTTTGTAAAATTGTTAATTACTGCTTGGATACTTTCTCTAGAATTTCTAGGCATTATGGAAATTCTTTCAAGAAAACTCTCTGTGTTTCTTGTCTTTCCTAAATTCATCTTGCTTCGCTACCTATAATGCATTTTACACAAAAACCTCTTTACAAAATTATGGATTTTACGGGTTCTATTAGGAACAATACATGTGGGTTTAGCTTAATATAAGGAAATTCGAGACCGAACACATTGACTTTCGATAAAGGCTCTTTAATTCTAGTTGATTATACTGCAAAGGTAAAAGACACAAAAGAGGTTTTTGACACAACCATTGAAGAGGATGCAAAAAAACATTCTATTCATGAACAAAATTTCAATTATCAACCAAAACTAGTTTCCCTTGGTGAAGTTTCCTATCCTGTTCTAAAAGGACTTGATGAAGCACTTGCAAAAACAAATGTTGGTGATAAACTTACAGTTGAAGTAACACCTGACAAAGGCTTTGGTGAAAGAGATTCTGGAAAAGTTAGAATGATTCCTATTAGAAAATTGGGAGAAGATGCAGAGAAAGTTTCAGTAGGTGATTCGATTGAAGTTGATAATAAAAGAGGAATTATTCGTTATATTGGATCTGGTAGAGTCCAAGTAGATTGTAATCACAGATATGCAGGTAAAACAATTCTATTTGATGTCAATGTCATCAAATCACTAGATACTCCAAGTGACAAAGTTGATAGTATTCTTAAAAATAGATTACCTGTAGAAAATACAAAAATTGCATTTGATTTGAAGGATAAAGAAGTCAGCATTACAATTCCTGAAGAGATTTTACGTGCAGATGGATTACAAGTTATGAAACACTTTATCCAACTAGATATTTTCAAGTTTGTTTCAAGTCTGGAAAAAATTAACTTTGTTGAAACACACGTGAATAAACAAACTCAAGAAAAGAAACCTGACACAAAAGAAAAGACTCCTGAGCAAAAATCTGCCTAGATTATTCCAGTACTCTTTGCTAAATTTAGTGCAATCTTCTCTGTCATCTTAGTCTCTTTTAGAATTGTATATCTTTCTGGTCTAAGATCTTGTGCAATCATTAGAGCTTTTACTAACACATCTGGTTTTAGCCCTATTTGCTTTGCAGATGTAGGAGCTCCTACATCTTTCAATGTCTTTACAATTTTTTTCCAATCTTGTCTCTGTAACTTTGCCATCATAATAGAACCCAAACCGCATTTTTCTCCATGTAGACCTATTCCAGGAGCAAGTTTATCAAGTGCATGTGAAACAAGATGTTCTGCTCCAGAACATGGTCTGCTACTTCCTGCAATACATGATGCAACACCTGCACTGATCAATCCTTCTACAACCACTCGAGCATCTAACCCCTTTTTTGCGAATTCTGAAGAATTCTCCATAACAATTTTGGCACTCATTAGAGCCAGATCTGCTGCATATCGTCCATAGTATTCTTTCTTCGTCTTGTGACCTAGTTGCCAATCTCTTACTGCTATAATGTTGGCAATAAGGTCTCCACAACCACTTGCTAGCAACTCCGATGGAGCTTTTTTGATAATATCAATATCTACAAACACGCCCATAGGAGCAGATGCTACTATTGAATGTGGTTTGTTGCTTTTTACTGAGACAAATGGACTTGCCATTCCATCGTGAGAAGCTGCCGTAGGTAAACTTACAAATGGTTTACCTAAATTATATGAAATTAGTTTAGCTGCGTCTACAGAACGACCGCCGCCAATTCCAACAACCAAATTAGAACTATCTTTTTTGACTTCTTTTTGCATTTGATTTAACGATTTTATCTGATTATCTTTTGATGTGTGCCAAACAAACCTAATTTTTTTTACTTGTAATGATTTTTCAATTTTTCTTTTTAAAACTTTTTGAACGTTTATTCCAGATATTAGAGAAACTTTTTTTGGTTTGTTTAACGAATTTAGAAAATTTCCAAAATCATTGATGTTTTTCTCACCAATTTCAATGAGCCTAGGTAATTCCATTGTATGTGATTGCATGCGATCTTGATTTTTTGTCATTATTTATGATTTCAAGGGATCAAAAAGTTATTTAAAAGGGTGAGATGCTATTTATCTTATATTAATAGGTGTATTTTTTGTCAAACAATGTTGAAGAAAAAATTCTGCACGGGACTACCACTGTAGGTATCAAGGCAAAAGACGGTGTCGTATTGTGTGCTGATATGAGAGCAAGTGCAGGTTATTTTATCGCAAATAACAATACAATGAAAATTCAAAAAATCGATTTACATGCAGGACTAACTTTAGCCGGAGGCGTTGCTGACGCACAAAACATTGTTGATATTTTACGTTATCACTCTAATCTTCATAGAGTTGAGAAACATAACTCAATCTCAATTCATTCACTTGCAAGACTATGTTCATTGATATTTCATCAAAATAGAGGTTATCCATTCATGGCTGATATTTTGGTAGGTGGTTATGATGCACATGGTCCTTCATTATTTAATATTGATATGTTTGGTTCAGTTGAAGAAAAATCATATGTAACAACTGGTAGTGGTTCACCAGTAGCTTATGGTTTACTTGAAGAAGAATACAAAGAAGATCTTACAGTAGAAGAAGCAAAAAAAATAGCTCTACGATCTGTAAAATCTGCAATAGTTAGAAACATTGGTACAGGCGATGGAATTAACGTCGCAATCATGGATAAAGATGGATTCCGTCTTTTGACTGATGAGCAAAAGAAAGCAGTTATCGAACTTTAGTGATTTAATGCAAAGAAAACAACAACAAAAAGAGTTACCTCCTAGTAGCCAGAATATAATGGCTACCATACTGCAAAGTATTCCTAAAGCGGCAAACATTACAAAAATAGAATATGAAGGACCAAGAATTGCCCTTTATACAAACACACCTCGTTATTTAATGGAAAATAATGAAAAGATATCAACTCTTGTAAGTATTATCAAAAAAAGAATTGTTGTAAGAACTGATGAATCAATTCGAAAACCAGAAGATGAAGCTAGAAAAATTCTTGCAGATTGTATTCCTAAAGAGGCAAATCTTCAAGCTACACTTTTTGATACAGCTACAGGTGAAGTATCTGTTGAATCAAAAAGACCTTGGTTACTACAAAGAAATGCAAAAGAATTCAATCACGCTGAAGTAACTGAAAAAATAGGATGGAAGTTACGTGTTAGAAAAGCCACAACTATACCTTCACGTACAATTCAAACAATAAATTCAACTCTTAAACATGCTTCTTCTGAACGAAGTAAACAACTCAAACAAGTAGGTGATGATATTTTTAGACCTAGATTGTCTCAAAGAACTGAAGTTTCTCTTCACACTCTCGGTGGATTTGGACAAGTAGGAAGATCTTCAATGTTGCTATCTACTCCAGAAAGTAAAATCTTGATTGATTGTGGAATTAATCCTGGTGCACGTTCTCCAATGGATGCATTTCCAAGACTTGATTCTCTAAATATAACATTAGATGAACTTGATGCAATAGTTATTGGGCATGCTCATTTAGATCATACAGGTTTCTTACCTGCTTTATGTAAATATGGTTACAAAGGTCCAATCTATTGTACCGAACCAACACTTCCTATGATGAATCTAATTCAGTTAGATGCAATCAAAGTTGCAGCAGCACAAGGAAGGACTCCAATTTATTCAGAACGTGATGTAAAGCAAATCATGAGACAAACTATTACTTTACCTTATGGTACTGTAACTGATATTTCTCCTGACATAAAATTAGTTCTTGCAAATGCAGGTCACATACTAGGTTCTGCTCTATGTCATTTTCATATTGGAAATGGTGATCATAACTTTGTTTATTCAGGTGATATCAAATTTGGTAAAAGCATTTTATTTGAAGCCGCAGATACTCGTTTTCCACGAGTAGAGACATTATTAATTGAAAGTACATATGGACTTAAAGAAGATATTCAACCAAGTAGACAAGAAGTAGAATCTGCTTTCATCAATGCAGTAAACAACACTTTAGCAGATGGAGGTAAAGTTTTGATACCTATTCCGGCAGTTGGTCGTGCACAGGAAATTATGATGGTAATTGATCACTATATGAAATCAGGGGAAATGGTCGAGGCCCCAGTTTTTACTGAAGGAATGATTTCTGAAGCATCAGCTATCCATGAATCATATCCAGAATATCTTGCAAGAGAACTCAAACAAAAAATCTTAGAAACTGATGATAATCCATTTGACTCTGAATACTTTACTAACATTGAGCATGCAGATGCCAGAGAAGAGCCAATGAGAGATGATTCTCCATGTATTATATTGGCCACATCCGGAATGTTGGAAGGTGGTCCTGTTTTAGAATATTTCAAAAATATTGCACCTGACAAAAAGAACAAAGTTTTGTTTGTTTCATATCAGGTTAATGGAACTCTGGGACGTAGAGTTCTTGATGGTTCAAAACAAGTATCAATGTTAGGAAAAGAAGGTAAAGTTGAAGTTGTTACTATCAATTGTGGTGTTGAAAAATTAGATGGATTTAGTGGTCACAGTGATTATAATCAATTAATGTCATTTGTACAAAGATTGAGACCAAAGCTTAGACGGGTATTAGTAAATCACGGAGAACGTAAGAAATCAGAAAACCTTGCTATGAATATTAGACGAATGTATAAAGTTCCATCTCATTATCCTCAAGTTCAAGAAGCAATAAAATTATTTTAGATCGTATTCTGGTTTCCAGATCTTTATACTTGATGGTGCAACAATGATTCTTTCTTCACCCAGTCTTGCAATATCTGCATCAGCAGTTTTTGCAATAGAATACAATTCTTCAACTACTTTACGAAGTTGTTCTACATCTTTTTGTGCTAACGGAGTAACCCTTAGAATCAAAATCATTCCTTTTTTGATATCTTCTTTAATGGAATGAATGTCACTGACATCTCTAATTGTTATTGCCTTTAGATATGTGTGATTTTCTTGTTTTTGCATCCTTGTTGAAAATATAATCTACTTCTTCAAAAACTCTTCCTTAGTTCTAACTAATTTTTAAAAAATTTCACGCCTACATTCTAAATTTGATGTAAGATTGCTCTTCTGCACTTTCAGACCTAATTTCCTCAGCAGAATTTTCCTTTTTAACAATTACAATACCATGTTGATTTTTTGGGGCATCTGAATATCTTAATGTTACAGATGATGCAAACTCTACATGTAATTTTGCATTCTTACCACGTAAGATTGAAACTGGTCCTACGTAATCTTTGGCTTCAAGTAGAATATCATCTGATAATGCTAATGCCTTTATCATTTCATTTTCATCTTTATTTCTTCCAACAACAAATTTTGTTTCTTCATCTAATCTAAAATGCCTTCCAATTTTTAGTAAATCGATTTCATTAATTGTAGGAGTTTCAATATGATCAAACAAGTCTTTAGCTTTAATTCCAAATTGTGGTTCTGTTAACAAGCAACCACCACCTGCATTTGGTGGATTTTCAATTCCATATTCTTTAGCCATTTTCATTTGAATTTTTCTTTGTCTTCCTTTAATCATTCCAAGATTTTCTCTTTTGATTAAACCATCTTTTTCAGCATCTGATGGTGGTAATAGTCCAGCGGATAACGGCCTAACAATTCTTCCTTTCAAGTTAGATTCATTTTCTATAATGTTTAACGATGGTGCATGTTGACTCATTGGGCGTTGACCCAATACTTCTCCTGAAATAATAAATTCTGCACCAATTTCTTCCATGTGTTTTTTTGCTGCATCAAACATCATTGTTCTACAATCAACACACGGATTAAATCCAGCACCAATTCCATGCTTTGGATGTTTTAACATCTCAATGTATTCGTTGCCAAGATAAACTGTTTTTAAATTTACATTAAGATCATCTGCTCTTTCTCTAATTTCAAAACCGCATCCTCTTCCACAATCAAAATCACAGAAAGGAGTTTTTATTGCAACAGCTGAAACGTCAAACCCTTGTTCTTGCATCATTCTTACTGCGAGTTGACTATCTAGTCCTCCTGATAGTAATGCGACTACTTTTTTCTTTTCTTCTGTCACAGTGTTCAAATCTGATTTTCCATATACAAACTTTACATCATACATAAATTGAGAATTGTAGATGTTTCTGTGTGAGACAAAGACGAAAAAATCTTTTAAAATATGCTCAAAAGATCGATTGTGACACACTAGTCACATTTGAGCCTGAAAATTTGTTTTATATGACTGGTTTTTGGGGTGAGGTAATAGGTTTACTTGAAAAAAACGGAAAAACTACCATTATTGCACCCGAACTAGAAGTATGTAGAGCAATAGATGAATCTGAGGATTGTGATGTAATTACTGCTGAACGAGGAGAAGGCCTGATAACTTCAGTTATTAAAAAAATCAAGAAAAATCGTGTTTGTACTGATTGCCAAAATTATTCTATAATGATGTCATTGAAAAAATCTGTTCCAAAAATTAAGTCATCAACAGAGCCATTTTACAATGCCCGTATTATCAAAGATGAAAAAGAAATTCAGATTCTCAAAAAAGCATCAAAAATCATTGATGAAATGTTTCAAATTTGCTCAAATAAGATGAAAGTTGGCCAAAAAGAATCAGAATTACAGACAATTCTGATGACTTGTGCTATGGAGCAAGAAATGTTTGATACTGGATACAGGTCTACACTTAACCCCTTGATTATTGCTGGTGGCCCAAATGGTGCTCTCCCACATGCTCAAGTTACAAATAGAAAATTCAAAAAAGGTGATCTTGTAGTTACTGATCTTACTTTAAGATACAAAGGATATGTTTCTGATGCGACAAGAACATTTGCAGTAGGAAAAATTTCCTCTCAAGCAAATGAAGCATATGAAATTGTTAAGGAATCACAAAAACTTGGTCTTAAAGCTGTGAAACCAAACATAAATTGTAAAGATGTTGATTCAGCATGTAGAAATTACATTGAAGATAAAAACTATGGACAATACTTTGTTCATTCAACTGGCCATGGTATTGGATTAGAGGTTCATGAATTACCAACTGTTTCTTACAGAAGTACTACAAAATTAAGAACAAACATGGCAATTACTGTGGAACCAGGAATCTATATTCAAAATAAATTTGGAATTAGAATTGAAGATTCTTTGATTGTAAAAGATAGACCAATTATTATGCATAAATTTACTAAAGACTTGGTTGTGATTTAGATTTTTTTATAACTTTAGGCACATTTTCAGTCATAATAATTGACTAAATTAACAATGTGTTTAGATTCTGAATTGTTTGAAATAATTTCTTCAGAAATTGCATTCACATTCCAATCATAATTCATTTCTCCTTTATGTGATTTAAAATTAAAAATTATTTTGTATTCTTCAGAATTTACATTTGTTACCGATAGTTCTACTGTGGTTTTTTTATGATCATAAATTTTTTCATTCGGATATTCTTCACTTATTTTATTTTCTAATGCCTCAAAGAGAGTTAATCCATCATTGTTTGGACCATTATAATTCATCAATATATCTACAACTTGCTGATTTTCAGCTGAAAGTTCTGGCAAACTTTTCTCTAGAGTGCCCTTTGTCATCTCTGGAATTACAAAGACTACCAACATTGCGATCAAAGCAAGGTAAATCGGAGCTCTTTTTTTAAGAAATGATTTGAAATCATTCTTTTTTGGCTTTTCCACCTCTTTCTTTTTTTTATCTTTGGCCATTTCTCTTAATTTTTAGTATTTTGCTGTTAAAATTAAAACTTCCCAAGGAAATTGAATAATTCCATTTCTTTTTGTGTGTGGTCTTGTATTATCTCTAATCATTTCTCTGAGTTCATTTCTCTGGAATTTTTTCAGCGAGTTTAATTTTTCTTTAATTGGCTTTGCAACATATTTTAGATAATTTTTCCAATAATCATCAAAACTACCTGGGCTATACTTGAAAGTATGATCCTTAACTATAACATTTGAAAATCCAGCTTTTCTTATTTCTTCTTTAAATGATTTTTTTGTGCCATATCTATCTAAATCTGGAGTTCCAGGTGGAATATATTCTGGAATAAATTGAGTTATAGCATCTAAAATATTTCCAAAATATGGAACTCTGTCTCTATGACCGTGTACAGACATGCCTAGTTTACCTGATTCTTTGAGACTTTTTCTCATATTTTTCAAAGCTTTTGATGCATTAGGAAAAAAAAACAATGCATATTGACATGTAATAATGTCAAATTTTTCTGTAAATGAAAAATTCTCTGCATCTGCATTTACAAACAACAGGTTAGTTGTATTCCTATTCCATTTCTTTGCTATTTTTATTGCAGTAACAGACGTATCTGCACCAATTACATATCCTGTATTGCCAACTTTTTGTGTTAATTTTCTAGTTACAACTCCTGTCCCACATGCAACATCAAGTATTTTGTTTCCTTTTTTGATATTGATAGAGTCTACTAATTTCTTTGTGCTTGCAAACGGACCTTTATCTTCCGATGCCCATCTTTTATGGTATCTGGGAGCCACTTCATTCCATATTGTTATATTTCGTTTTTTATAATCAATTTGTTTCAATTTTATTTTAAATCCTTTAAATCTGATTTTAATGTTCGTCCTGTTTCGTGATAGTTTTTGTGTTCTATTTCTTTGAGTTTTCAGATAATCTAAAACTACCTATATTTTTCTTTTTTTGTTTAATGATAGTTTGTTTATATTGTGAAATTAATTTTTTAATATCTGAATTTTTCATTTCAATTTCATTTCAATTTCTTTTCTGATAAATTTTACAATTTTCTCTTTCTTTTTCCATCCTGATGTAGTTATTTTTTTGTCATCTACAAAAAATACTTGATTGTAGTTTCTATTTTTTTGATATTTTTTACCAATATCATTTGCAATGATGATGTCTGCATCAGAATCTTTCATCTTTTTTTGCGCAGATTTGATTAGTGCATTTTTTGTTAGATTAGTTTCAGCTTTGAATCCAATTAAAAGTACATTTTTCTGTAATTTTTTTACTTGATCAATGATTTTTGGAGATTTTTTGAACCTAATTACAAGTGATTTTTTGTCACTTTTTATCTTAGATTTTGATGTTTTTTGTGGTGTATAATCTGAAGCAGCTGCAGCTATAATTACAATATCATATTTTTTCTTTAGTTCTTTTTTTGTTTGATCAAACATCTCTTTGTTTGTTGTAACACTGATTACTTTGGAACCGTCTGGCGGTTCTTCATTTGCGGGACCATAAACTAGAGTAACTTTAGCTCCTGCTGAGATTAATTCAGACGCTAAAAGAGATCCAGTTTTTCCTGAACTCAAATTTGTAATTACTCTAACCGGATCAATGTATTCTACTGTAGGTCCTGCAGTCATTAACACTTTTTTATTATTTAATACAGATGAGAATCCAAATTTCTTTAATACATATTCTAAAACGTCTTCAGGTTCTGGAGATTTTGCTTTACCTTCAATCATTTGAGGAGAAATAAATTCAATTTTATTTTTTAAAAAATTAATATTTTTTTTAACTGCTGAATTTTCATACATTGATGCATGCATAGCTAGACACATCAAAATTGGAATTTTTGACCCAAATCCTACTGTGAGCACTGTTGATACAGGTGTATCATCAATCCCGTTTGCTAATTTTCCTAATGTATTTGCTGTTGCAGGATACACTATTACTAAATCTGATTGATTATAATCTGCTAATCTAATATGTTCCAATTCTCCGGTGAGTTTTGTAATTACTTCATTCCCTGTAGCCCATTTGAAATATTCTGGTTGAATTAATTTAGTAACTGCATTACTTGTAACACATTTTACATCTGCACCATGTCTCATTAGTAATCGTGCTAACTCAATTGCTTTGTATGCTGCAACACTACCTGCAATGCACAATACAATTTTTTTCCCAGATAATTGTGTTCCATGTGAGTCTACTATATCTAAAGATGGATGATCATTTTTTTTAATTTTCTTTTTAACTACCAATTTCTTTCCTTAATTTTTTTAATTCTTCCCCATTCATCGAAAATGAGTTTTCTTCAGCAGGAAATTCACCTGATTCTATATCCCTACGATAATCTTCAAGTGATTTTACAATTTCTTCAGATAAATTCATGTATCTTTTTGCAAATTTTGGTTTAATTTTATCATACATGCCTAGTAAATCCTGGATAACTAGCACTTGACCATCACATTTTACTCCTGAACCAATTCCTATGACTGGTACACTGACTGTTTCTGATATTATTTGAGCTACTTCATGACTAACCATTTCTATTGCAATACTGAAAACACCTGCTTCTTCCAATTCTTTAGCATCTTCAATTAACTTCATTGCAGAACCTTTTGTTTTTCCTTGTACCTTGTATCCTTCTGAAAGCATTGTTGTTTGTGGTTGTAATCCTATATGTCCCATTACAGGAATTCCAACATCTACAATTGCACTGATTGTTTCAGCCATTACTGATCCACCTTCAAGTTTTACTGCATCTGCACCTGCTTTAATTAACATACCCGAATTATTAATCGCATCTTCAATACTTGCTTGATATGACATAAATGGTAAATCTGATACTAGTAATGCATTGTTTCTTGCTCTACTTACTGCTTCCGTAAACATATACATTTGTTCCATTGTGACTGGAATTGTATTTTCATATCCTAGCATTACCATTCCTGCACTATCTCCTACTAACAGTACATCAATTCCTGCTTTATCACATAGAGAAGCTAAGGTGTAGTCATAACTTGTAATTACTGATATTTTTTTCCTTTCTATTTTCATATTTATTATATCTTGTACTGATTTATGCAATTCTTGCCCTCCTTGTTAAATTATTTTTTATCTGAATTATATTTTCTGTAAGATTCTTTTTATTACTAAAATTAGAAATAATCCCTTCTAGATTTTTTTTATTCTTTTTTGATAATTTGTTACATTCTACAATCAATAAATCAATTGCACGTATAATATTATCTACAATTGTAATATTTGCTGTCTGTGAAGTTCTAGAAAGTGGATTTAGATCAAACGTGATGACTATTTTTCCTGCTTTTCTAAGTGCTGTTGTTCTATCCCCATCTTCCAATGGTACTATTACTACATCTGCTGCAAAAATTCCATTCTTATCTACAATTCTTCTTGCAGAATCTGTGCCTGATAATTTTCTAGAAAATATGGGATTTGTACCTAAGATTTCTTTTGCACCATTCTTTTTGAGAATATCTACAATTGCACGTTTTCTCTTTTTATTTGCATAAAATAGATTCACTTCCAATTTTGCTTTGGTTTGTTTTGATAGTTTCACAATTTGTTTTGGACAAAGAGCTGCAACATTTCCATTAACTGATATTGTTGGTGTTTCTGCTAACAAAAGTTGTGCTGCTGCGGCCTTTATAGCTGATTTTGCTGCCTTTCCAGTCTTTTCTCCAAGTAAATAGTCAAATGCTTCCCCTCTTCCTTGAGCTAATAATCCTTCTTTTGCAACTAATCCTTTGTCAAAACCATTTACTAGTTTCTCACGAATCAAAAGTGATTTTACTCTT
Organism: Candidatus Nitrosopumilus sp.; assembly: GCA_963422575.2. Taxonomy (GTDB): domain Archaea; phylum Thermoproteota; class Nitrososphaeria; order Nitrososphaerales; family Nitrosopumilaceae; genus Nitrosopumilus. Next base: position 837,158 of record CAXXKU010000001.1, read on the forward strand.
GGATGTGATTTTGGAATTATAGGCATGATTTTATTAATTATAAAGAACTCTTGCTCCATTATTATCCAGTTCTGATGTTATTATTACGCCATCAGAATATTTTTCTAAAATCTCTAAAACTTTGTTTTCCTCTTTTTTTGGAATCATTGAAAATACTGTTTCTCCAAAAAGTGCAATTCCACATTTAATATTATTTTTTGATAATTCATCAACAAGTTTTTGCATTCTTGGTGTCATTACATCTACATACTTTGCAAATTCTAATGACATATCTTGAAAGTGTTCATGATTTTTTGATTCTAGTAATTTATTTACCATTTTACCTCCAAGACCATTAATTTGTGATAAACGTTCTTTGATGAATTTATTTGTAGAAATTGGAGCAAAACATATCATAATTATGGAAATTTCCTCTGTGGTGATTTTTTCAATATTTCCTATTCCTGGTGCCCCTGGTTTAGTTCTAATTTCAAAACCACCATGAAATGATGCTAAAACATCCCCTAATCCTGTCTTACAGTTTACTTCTGCTTTGTGTGCAATTTGTCCAATTATTTTTTTATCTAATTTTGTTTGAAGAGATTGATCTAATGCAAATGATAATGATAATGCAACTGCCCCACTAGAACCTAATCCATATCCTACTGGAATTGTTATTTCATGTTCAATGTCGAAAAATTTATCTGAAAACTCCCCAAGTTTCAAAAATTCGTTTAATACATATTCTGAAACATCTGTTTTGTCTGATTGATGTCCTTTTGTTGTGATTCTAAAATTTGTTTTTTGATCATTTTTTTCATTTATTTTTACCCTAGTTGTTACTCCATGTTTAATTGAAAATCCTGCTCCCATAGATCCTAAATTTTCTAAAATATTTTGATCATTTTCTAAATGAGCTTTGAAAAACCCTGTAATGTGAGCTGGACAAAATGCTATAGCTTCCATTGATCTGAGTTTAAATTTTACACAAAATATAAGAATATGGATTAAATTAATTAAATTAGTATAAATTGACTAAATTTGTTCGACGCCTACAAAAAATTGGAAGTAGCCTTCTAGTATCATTACCAAAAGAATGGGTCGATGCCAATAATTTGAATAAAAGTAGTCAAGTTGAACTAGAAACTGGGCAGGATAGTATCTCAATTTCTGCAAATAAAGAAACACGTCAGACTAAAGAACTTGTAATTTCTTATCCGTTGCCAAAGGAAGAAAATATTGTAGCTGATATTACAGGAGCTTATCTGTTAGGATACGATGTAATTGAAATCAATTCTAAATTAATTATTCCAGGTGAAGATAGGGAACCGATTCGTAATTCTATGAGAAGATTAGTTGGAATGGAAATCATTGAAGAAGATTCATCTCATATCAATATGCAATTTCTTTTAGATGCTACTACTCTTAATCCAGAAAAAATTCTCAAACGTATGAGTTCTATTGCACTTGGAATGTATGATGATGTTTCTAATGGATTAATTTCAGATGATAAATCTAATTTACAAACATTATCAAAACGTGATGTTGAAGTAAATAGACAATATTTCTTACTTGTTCGTTTAATTCGTAGTACTCTTGTTGATAAAAGATTAGCCAATGCATTTAATTTAGAAAATATTGATGTACTTGATTATAGAGTTGCTGCAAATCTTCTTGAGAATGCAGGTGATTTTATTGTGGAATTATCTAATTTTATTTATAATTCATCTTTATCAAAAGAACATTCTAAAAAAATCTTTAACGTTGTCAAAGATTTTAGTAAACTTGCAGAAAAATCCATCGATGCATTCATAAAACCTGATAGACTCCTTGCCATTGAGGCAATATCATTACATAAAAAATATGAAGAAAAACTTTGTTCACTTAAAATTACATTGGGTGATAAAAAACAAATTCCAATTGATTTTCTAGATTTAGTGTATATGTTTGAGAGAGTAGGTCAGTCTTGGGCTGATGTTGCAGATCTTGTAAAACCAATTTACAATGACTAGTATATTTTCTTTTTAGCAGCATACGTTAAAACTGCACATATTGTTTTTGAATCTTGGATTTTACCTGATTTTATCATTTTCAATAATTTTCCTAAATCCATTTTTACAACTGATAATATTTCATCATCATCTAACTTCAAACCTGCAATTTTTTTCAATCCTGAGGCTGTAAAACAATGAATTATCTCAGAGTTGTACCCAATTGATGGGTAATACGTGATCAATGGAGTCATCTTTTTTGCTCTATACCCTGTTTCTTCTTCTAATTCTCTAAATGCACATTTTATTGGCCCTTCTTTTTTTCCTAATGTTCCTGCAGGAATTTCTAAAACATATCCGTGAGGAAATCTGTGTTGTTTTACAAGAATTACTTTATTTTCTTCATCAAATGCAAGCATTGCAGCAGCACCTCTGTGCTCTATTACTTCGCGTCTAACTTTTCGTCCTTCTATTTTTCCATCATAAACACTAAGACCTAAAATTTTTCCCTCAAAAATTTTCTTTTTCTTCATATAACTACTAAAAATTATTATTATTTAATTTGTTTGATATGTCAAATGTAGTTTAGGTATTTTTTTTGATTCGTTTATGGCATTTTCTAACCATTTGATATAAAACGAAATTTTTTTGGGAATAAACAAGTCAACAGTTTTTACATTTTTTACATTTCGTACCTTCTGCGTTATTTCATCCATTTTGAAAACACTATCACTGTACATAAATAATACAATTTGGTTTTTTGCAATAAAAGGAATTTGAAGATATGATTTTGAAAATATGTCGTTCATATTCTCTAATGTTTCTTTAAGATCTCCTTCTATCCAAGTAAGTGTTGCATAAGGAATAAAATTTCCAATTTTTTTTGGATCATACACTAAAGTAAATTGAATTCCATCATCTTTCTGCAATTTTTCAATACATCGTGTTATTGTTTTTGTTGACATGTTTGTATTTTTAGCAATTTTTTCAATTTTTTGTCTGGGATCTTTTATCAATTCCTCTAATATTTCTAAATCTGTTTTAGTAATGTTTGAGCTAAATCCTGGATTCTCTGCTTCAAATATTGATAAAACTCTGACATCTTTCATCAATTTATTTGCAAGCCCAATTTTCTGTTCCAAACTTTCTTTTATGACAATACTACAAACAGTAATTCCTCCTACACAAGGTGCTACAAAATATGGTTCACCTATCAGACTTACTTGATCTAAAATCTCATCAATATTTTCACCTGATACAACAAAATACAAAACACCATGACCCAAGATTGGGGGTTCAACTTTGATGAAAAATTCTTCAATTATGCCATTTTTTTCCATCTTTTTGATTCTTGCACGTACTGACCCCCCAGATGTTCCTAATTCAATCCCTATCTGCCTGTCTGATTCTCTACAATTGTTTAGGAGTCTACTTAGAATATTCATATCTAAATTGTCCATTTTATCACCTTTAGTACCTCTCTAAAATATAAAAATAACTAATTTTATATAAAATTGTCTATAATGTTAGCACTATGTATCACATACATTAAATATTAGACTATTTCATAATTCTTGTGGAATATAGATTACGACTGGCAAAAAGAATGCTATTCAACAAAAAAGGTAGTTTGATTGGTGCAGTTTTGGCTGTAACAATTGGAATTTTAGTTATTCACGTTAACTTTGTAATTTTTCAAGGATTGTTTGATGCAATTGTTAGGGATATCAGTGATTATACCACTGGTGATGTTATTGTAACTGATGAAGCTGATTATATTGATAAATCAGATCTATCAGTTGTTAATTGGTTTGAAAGGATTCCGTATGTAGAAGCAGCTACACCGCGGCTTTCATCGACGGCTGAAATGAATATGACAAAAAGTGGAAAACTAATTGAAGAAACTAGAATACCGATAATTGGTGTTGATCCATTTCGTGATGTTAGAGCATCAACTGTTCATGAAACTATTTCCGATGGAAGTTATGTTTTTTCACGAAATTCAATTGTGTTAGGTTCTAATGTGGCACGAGACCTTGGTGGAGCTGAAGTTGGTGACAGTGTACAAGTTCTTGTAGTTGATAGAAATGGTGATGATCAAATTAGAAGATTTACTGTTTCTGGAATTGCAAAATCTCCCGGCGGTCAAGGATTTGATTATAGTGCAGTTATACATATTGATTCATTGCGTGATATGATGAATAGACCTGGTGATACTGGATCATTTATGGTAAAATTAAATGATCCATCTAAAGCATTTGAAGTCAAAGAATTTTTCTTACGTTCATTTCCTAATGATGATTTTATTGCAGAAACAACAGAAGAAGCATCAGAAGAACAACTTGAAGGATTTAGATCTGGTATTGCAATGATTAACATGATAGGATACTTTGGAATGATGTCATCTGCATTTGCTATTGTTACAATTCAAATGATGTTAGTTAATGGAAAAACTAGGGAGATAGGAGTAATGCGTTCAATTGGAGCCAAAAGAAAAGATATTTTGATTATTTTTATTTTTCAAGGAATGATAATTGGTGCAATTGGAGCTGGAGTTGGTACTGCAGCGGGATTAGGTTATACATTTTATGCCAAGGAAACAAAAATGTCGTTCAATAATAGTCTCCCACTTGAAGTAAGCTATAACTGGGAAAAAATTACACAAACTGCCTTAATGTCTTTTATTTTAGCAATTATTGCATCGTTATACCCGTCGTATAGGGCGACTAAGCTATTACCTGTGGAGGCGATGAGAACTGTCTAAAGTACTTGAAGTCAGTAATCTTAGCAAATTCTATGGTGAGGGAGATAACAGAGTTAAAGCTCTTAATGATGTATCTTTTTCAATTGAGCAAGGAGAAATTGTTTTAATTGTTGGAAGTTCTGGTTCTGGCAAATCCACATTATTGAATATGATTGGATTGTTAGATCGTCCTACAAATGGCAAGATCTTCATTGATGGAATTGACACTACCACACTTAATGATGATAAAATTTCATCCTTTAGAAATAAAAAACTAGGATTTATTTTCCAATTTTCAAATCTACTCACTGATTTATCAGTTTTAGAAAATGTATTATTGCCAAGACAAATTGCGGGAACTAATGGTACTGCTGAAAAAGATGCAAGAGATTTCCTAAAATCTGTAGGACTTGAAAGCCAAATACACAAGCGTGCAAATAAAATTTCAGGAGGACAAGCTCAACGTGTAGCAATTGCAAGGGGATTAATCAATAAACCTTCAATAGTTTTAGCAGATGAACCGACTGGAAATCTTGATTCAGTAACTTCTTCTACTATAGTCCAATTAATGAAATCTATGGCAAAAAAACTTAATCAAACATTTGTTATAGTTACACACGATAGACAACACTTTGGTGATGTAGATAGAGTCATTACAATAAAAGATGGTAAATCTTTTCAAGGTGATCAACCATCAGAAATGGAGGTTTTTGCATAATGTATCTAAAATTTTTCTTATCATTATTTGTAATTGGACTTTTACCATTTGTTTTTGATAACTCATATGCTCAAATAACTTCTGGAGGTTTTGGTGATTCGCCTTTTGAAAGAAATTTTGGTGATGTCAAATTTTTGGATGCATATTTTGGTACATTAGATGAAAAAATTGAAGTAGAATCTGGTGATGGAAATGTTCCATTTACAGTAGTGTTTGCAAACGTAGGAACTCAAGATATTACTGGAATTAAAGGTCAGTTATCTTTACCACTCGGTTTTACGTCATCTGATGGTCCTGGTGCGATAATTCATGCTGATAGTGATTCCAACTCTACAGCAGGCGAAAATTTTCATTTGACTTTTTTTGTAAATCTTGATAATAATATCCAAATCCAACAGTACCCTGGAACTGTTAAAGTTGATTATTCACGATTAAGAGAATCTGGAGTTAGAACTGCATTTTCTAGTTTTGACTTTAAGGTTACTGGTGACAGTGTGATAAATGTACGAGCAATAGAACCATTTCTTACATCATTGAAAAGTAGCAATGTAACAATTGAGATCTCAAATGATGGTACAGCTCCAATTTCTAGTGTAGACATTACTGCAACTAATACACAAACAGAACTTGCATCAACATCATCATCAATTACTAATGTAGAAAATATTGTTCTTTCAGAATCAAATTGGGATGTTGGAAATATTGATCCAAAATCTTCAACATACATTACTGCTACAGTATATGTTCCTGAAGATCTTAAAGGTGATACTTTACGTATTCCTTTAACTATTTCGTATTATAATGCACATGGTGACAAATATGATATTTCAAAAATTGTTGATTTTTACATCAAAGGATTAATTGATCTCAACATATTCAATGTAGAAATCATTGAATTGTCTGATACACAAATGGTGGTTGGGGAAATTATTAATGAAGGTAATGAAGATGCATTATTTGGATTTGTAACTCTTGATCCTCGTGGAGATTCTAATATCAAGTCCAACACCCAATTTATTGATGAAATAGAAATTGATGCACCTGTACCATTTAATATTCCAGTTACTTTTGATGGTGAACCTCAATATGGTGAACATGATATTACTATAACTGTTAGATATAAAGACAGTATTAGAGATGAAATTTTCCTAACCTATGATACAACCGTCCTTGTTAAAGATCTATCAAATGATGAGGAAGCTGGTCCTGATTCTACCATGATAATTATTCCAATTATCATAATACTTGCAGTAGGAGTTTATGTTATCCGTAGGCGTAAAAAGGTAGCAATTGAAGCCAACAATTAAATTTTTAATCTAAAATAAACAACTAGAGTTATTCAAATTGAGATTAAGCATTATTGTTCTTATTGCAGTTTTAGTTGTAGGTGGTATCGTAATTTCTTTAGGATTTGTTACAACTCAAGAAATTGTTGATATTCCTGAAATATCTAATCAATATGAAAAATTAGGGAAGTACAAAAATGAATTAGAGAAAATTAACCAATATAATCAAGAAATTCTGCAGAATCTAGAAAATCAAATAAAAAATTCTGATGATGTTCCCCTTGATCAAATTAACGAAGAAATAGATGTAATGAAACGCGTAATTAGTGAAAATAAAGCAGAACTTGAACAAGTAATTCAAAAATTATCTCAAATTGAATCTAATCCATAATGTGATAATTTTTATTTAAAAATTTAGTTTTGTATTAATTCTATGTTATGTTTTTCTATCAAATGTATGACGCAAGATGTATTGTTGACTGCAATCTTTTTTCTAAATTCATATAGCTATTAATGAAATCATTCTTGTTGGAAGTCCATCAAAAATTAACAGTAATTGGAGTAGTTCTATTAGCTATGACATTTTTGATTAATTCTTATCGTCAAAACAATCACCCTGGTGTGGGATTTAATTATGCATATATCACAGGTATTATGATGTTGGTATCTTTCTCAATTAGTTTTGTAATGTTTACTAAAGATAAATTAAAATCATCTTGATTTATTATTTACCAGCCTAGTATTTTTAAATTAATTTTTTTGTTATTGAAATTATGATGTAGAATTTGTATAAAAAACTGGTAAAAATTCTAAACATTAATTTTTAATATTAAAAATTAAAAATACCTAACTTACTTTTGGCCTTAGATTGAGGCCTTTGTAGTACGTAAGATTATAAGCAATTACTTGATCTTGCGATTATGCCAGGGGATGAAGTTGAGGTCCCAAAGGAATTACGAGAATTCATGCTAGATGAAGATGAAGAAACTTTCCTTGGGCAACAAAATGGTGCATGTAACCAATATCGTTATGGTAATTTACACATTAGAGAATATGATGATAAATTTTTGGTTCGTACTGATAAAATTGATCCTAGAAAAGATCCTATTGGTCATTTAGTTTATGATGCACCTGAGTTTCTAGCAGGATTAGCATGTGCAGTTTTTAGTGGATCAAAAATTACAAAAAAATTTCTTAACAAAAATTCGTCTTTGACTTCCGTTTTACCTTCATCAATTATTTCTGGTTATCTTGGTTATACAACAACAAAAAAATTAAAAATTATTTGGAGTAAATTAAATGGCTACTGTTAGAACTCTTCAAGTACTCGTTAAACTTTTGCCATCAATTTTTGCATTACGCAAAGATAGAAAAAAATGGATTCAGAAAAAAGATGCTGAACTAGATTTAGAACAATTTAGAAATAATGCACGTAAAGTTCTTGACACTTTCATTTCTTTGGGACCCGTTTACATAAAATTAGGCCAATGGCTTTCTTCCAGAGCTGATATTTTACCTCAACCATATTTAGAAGAACTTGCAAAACTACAAGATAATGTTCCTGCTGCTCCTTTTACTCAAGTTAAACCAATAATTGAAAAAGATCTTGGACCAATTGATGAAAAATTTGATGAAATAGATCCTAATTCTATTTCAGGTGCGTCATTAGGACAAGTTTACAGAGGCAGGATCTCTGATCAACAAATTGTTATCAAAGTGAAAAGACCTGGTATTGAAAAAATTGTGGCAAAAGATATTCAAGTTTTAAAGAAAATTCTTCCTCTTGCGTTAAGATTTGTTGATCCAAATTTGTGTTATTCGGCCAAAGCCATGCTTGCCCAATTCATTGAAACTATTCATGAAGAAATGGATTATGCCAATGAATCTGAAAATCTTAGAAAAATCAAGAAAGACATGGAAACAAATGACAAAGTAGTAATTCCTTCAGTTTTTGATGATTTTTCATCAAAAAATGTTCTGACAATGGAATATCTCCCAGGCATCAAAGTCACAAACGTTAAGGCTCTAGATGAGAAAGGAATCGACAGAGAACAATTAGTAATTGATGTTCATAAGGTGTTTTTTACCATGCTTTTGAAACACTCAGTTTTTCATGCTGATCCCCATCCTGGTAATATTTCTGTGACTGACGATGGTAAACTCATCTTGTATGACTATGGCATGGTTGGAAGAATAAACAATGATACGAGATTCAAGTTAATTCGATTGTATCTTGCACTAGTTGAGAAAAATCCACCACGAGTTGTTAATGCAATGAATGATCTTAGAATGCTTACGCCTGGATATAATAGAGAAGTAATAGAGAAAGGAATCGAACTTTCAATTCGCGCTATGTATGGAAATAAACCAGATGAAATGGAAGTTCAAAGTTTAATGGAACTTGCTAATCAAACTATGAGTAAATTCCCTTTTTTGTTACCAAAAAATCTAGCATTGTATATGAGAATGGCATCCATAATTGAGGGCATTTACAAAACCCATGATGTAGATTTTAAGTTTGTTAAAGTGTTAAAAAAAATACTTGAAGAAGAAAATTTGATTGCACGAGCATATATTGAAGAATTAAAAATTTCTTTTGAAAGTTTTTCTAAATCCATTGATTCTGCACTTAGAATGGGACCTGAGATGAAAAAACTTATGGATGAAGTTCAAATACATATGAAGAAAGGAAAGCCTGTCGTTTTAATCAGTGGAAGTATATTTGCATCTGCTATTTTCTTTGGTTCTGCATTTTTATTTCAATCAAACGAATCCCTTGGTTTAGTTGGAATGATTACATCCGGTTTAATTATGATAGCTTCAGCATTGTTCAGAAAACACTAAATTATTCAATTGAAATATTTTTTCCTTTTTTTGTTACGGGTATAATTAATGTAAGCGCACCTTCTTCATATTTTGCTGATTCAATTTCTCCTCCTCCTTGGTTAATGTCAATTGGAAGTCTTATTTTTTTATTGATCATATTTGGTCTCTGATTTGAAATTAATGATTTTGATTCTTTATCATCAATTGTTTTTTGGGCTTTGATTGAGAGTATGTCTTCACATGTGTCAGTTTGATACCTTTCTTAGTAAATCCTGGAATGTCAATCACTATTTTGAGACTATTTTCATTTAGATACATGTCAATTGGTGGGTAAAACAAATTCATAAAATTCTCTGGATTTGGTTCCAATTTCTTTTATTACTTCTTTAACAAGACCCATTTTGTGTTGTATTGTTAATTTTTAGTTACAAGTCTTGATTGCTTTTATTAAAATCTTTAGCGCCTGTTTTTATTCATATTTTTTTGTATAAATTTTTTAGAAAAATAAGAAGGATTTAGTTCTTCCCACCTTCAAGAAGTCCTGAATCGCCATGAATTCTGTCTATGTGTTTTGAAAGATCTTCTTTACTTTCAAAAATTGATTCACAATAAGGACATGAATACTGTTCTGTCATAATCAGAATTAAAAGAGGAGTTATTAAACAATTTGTATATTATTAGACATGATAGATTTTTAATCAATTACATTTACTGTTTTGATAACTTATGATAGTTGTAATTGAAGGTGGAGATCAGGCAGGAAAATTAACACAATCTGTTTTACTTGAAAAATCTCTCCGTAAAAGAAAAATCAAAACAAAATTATTCCATTTTCCAGATTATGAAACTCCTATAGGTAAAGAAATTCGAAAATATCTGGATGGGAAAAGAAAATTTCCGCCCCAAGTAATTCATTGTCTTTTAGCGGCAAATAGATGGGAAAAATTAGATCAAATTTTAGCAGCACAAGAAAAAAATTCTGTTTTAATTATGAATAGATATTATCATTCTAATCTTGTTTATGGTGTAGCCAATGGAATAAAACCCAAATGGCTTGAAAATTTAGATATGGGTCTTCCAAAAACTGATCTTGTAATTTTACTTGATATTACTCAAAAGGAATCTTTTTCCAGATCTCCTCAAAGTAAAAGTGGAAAAAATATGAAACGAGATAAGTTTGAGCAAAATGAAGAATTCTTAAGAAAAATTTCTAAAATATATCGTGTAACTGCTAAGAAAAAACATTGGGAAATTATTGATGCTTCAAAAACTAAACAAGAAATTCATGAAGAAATTCTAAAAATCTTTTCAAAAAAAATAGGAACATGAAAAAAAATTATTTAGACATTATTGATCCAATTCATGATTTTATTCGTGTTTATGAGCATGAACTATCAATAATTGATAGTCCTCTTTTTCAAAGATTACGAAGAATTAGACAGCTTTCTGGTGCCCATTTGATATATCCTGCAGCACAGCATACAAGATTTGAACATTCTTTGGGGGTCATGCATATTGCTAGTCAAGCAGGTCATGCATTAAATGAAAAAGGGTTTGTCAAGTCAGATGATGTTGAAATTCTTAGATTGTCTGGACTTTTACATGATATAGGTCATGGTCCATTTTCTCATCTATTTGAAGAAATAATTCAAGAAAAAAAAATTTCCCATGAAGATTTTGGCAAAGAAATCATTCTTAAATCTGAAATTGGTGACTATTTATCAAAAAATGGTTTTGATAAAAAACTCATAACTAGAATATCTTTTGGTGATTCTAAATTTCAATACATGAATGAAATTGTTTCAGGTGCACTAAGTGCAGATATGATGGATTATTTACTTAGAGATGGTTACTTTACAGGTGCAGAACATGCAAAAATTGATCACAAGAGAATTACTCAATCCCTTGATGTACATAAGAAAAAATTAGCTTTGGAACGTTCTGCATTATACTCTTTTGAATCCATGATGCATTCTAGATATCAAATGTTCAAAGCAGTTTATTTTCATAAAACAGTGAGAGCAGCAGAAGTTATGTTACTTGAAGCATTAAGATTATCTGATGATGAATTTGGTTTTACTACTTTTAATTTAGATGAGTATGTTGACCTTACTGATGAATATGTATTATCTACTTTAACTTCATCCAAATCTTCAAAATTAAAACGTGCTAAGCAATTTGCACAAGATTATCAAAATAGAAAATTATTGAAATGTGTGTTTGAGAGAATATTAACAAGTAGAACTAACTTGAAAAAAACACGTACAGATGAACTAAGAACCACAATTTCCAAAAAATCCAAAGTTAATGAAAATGAAATTTTTGTTGATAGTTCTGTTACCCCATCTATTCCGCTGGCTCCCTCAAAAAATGAATCAAAATCGATAATCTTAGTTTCTAACGAAGGTGAGAAATCTCTGGCTAAAGAGATGCCTATTTCTGAAATACCTGTGGTTTCAGCCATTTCTGGGTTTATGAATATACTTAGAATCTATACGCATGAAAAAAACAGAAAAAAAGTTGAAATTGCCGCAAAATCAATCATTGGTGATCTAAAATGAAAAAACGAATTGTAATCAAACTGTCTGGACGAGTTTTTGCTATGGATAATGTCAAAGCCCTAAAAGATTACGCGGCATTTCTGGTAAAAATTAGCAAAGTCTGTCAGCCTATTGTGATTGCAGGTGGCGGTACTATTGCGCGACATTACATTTCTCATGCAAGATCTTCTGGTGCCGATGAATCCACACTTGATGAATTAGGGATTGAAATTTCAAGACTCAACGCAAAGTTGTTAATCTATGCTTTAAAAAATAAAGCATATTCCCATCCGCCAACGACTTTACAAGAAGTTAGACATGCAGCAGATGACGGATTAATTGTAGTTGTAGGAGGCCTTCATCCTGGTCAAAGCACAAATGGTACTGCAGCACTGATAGCAGAAAAAGTTCAAGCCGAACAGTTTCTTAATGCAACTGATGTATCTGGTGTTTATGATGTGGATCCTAACAAATTCAAAAAGGCAAAAAAATTCAAACGAATAGAAATGAAAAACCTAAAAAATATGTTAGTTCATGAAGATTCTGTGGCAGGCGGTTACGATTTGATGGATGTTGTAGCCCTGAAAATTATTGAACGCTCAAAAATCAAAACAAGAATCATAAAAGCAGATACAAAAATCATCGAAAAGGCAATTAAAGGTGGAAACGTTGGCACTGAAATTATTCTTCCTTCAAAATAACTACTCAGAACTGTTATTCTGAATTGTTGGCCTTGTCTCAGACCAAATTTGGATTTGATATTCCGGATATTCCGGAATTCCAGTCTCTCTAAGTTTTTTATAAATTGATACAGCTTCCTCTTTTTCTACAGCTTTTGACTGGGCCTTTGTAAATCCGTCTTTATCTACTATGACTGCAACATGACCATCTACAGAACTAATTACTGCAGTAAATTCTTCTTCCCCAACTGGATGAAATTTTCCATCAATTTTCTTTGTTGTTAAAGTTAACATACCAAACCCAGCAACTTCAAACATTTTCATCTGTGATTTACTTGCCCTTTGTTTTCCTTGTTGTACTGCTTGAAAATACTGCATAATTTCTTCTTCTTGCAATGGTATAATAACTATCTCAAAAGTTGACTTGATTCTATAATTTACAAGAATTGTTTTTCTCTCAAGTTGAAAAATATCTTCAATAGTATCGTGTTTCAAACAATTGCATTGATAATTCTGTTATCACAAGATCCATTACTTTTTTTCATGTTTGGTATTTCTGACTAGCACTTTCTGTGGGTGGAATTGCTTTTAGTACTTAGGCTTGTTTGTCATCCGAAACCATTTCTTGGCATCATTAATATCATGTAGTGCCAAACCTACACCCGCAGATACTACTTCATAATTCCCAGTTAGTGCTCCCACAACCAGCTAAAATCCCCATTTCTCCATGATGGGTTTTTACTTTGCTTTCCCAACTATGTTTTTTTCTGGAGTAGTGAATCTCTTGCAACCTTTAGCTACTAGGTATTCTTGCTAATAGTATCAACTCATCCTAAAACCCTCCAATACATCATGATGCATGCCAGATATACAAACCCCAAATAATTGAGACTTGGGCATAATGGTTTACAAAAATAAAGTCTAAAATCATTCAACAGCAAGGCATTCTCTTTACAGTTCTTGGATGATTCTCTGCACCAATCATGCATGCAATACGCTGCCAACTGATACGCCAAAACGCAGATCAGCACACAAATATGATTTCACATTGCATAATCCCCTTACGGGAACTGCTCTGATGCCAAGCGCGTCTTTGAATGTCTCAAAGAGCGGTTCAATTGAAGTCTTTCTATCCGCATGCAACTCCTGACCGATCGCAGAGTCGTAAAATTCCACAAGCTTGATCCTTTCCGGGGGCGTACGCGGGTATTGCCTTATCGGAGTGACAACCCCGGATGCTTTTTGCCGCACGAATCATGCAGTTTGGAATCATCGTATGCAGGATCTGCTAAAACATTTCGTATGATTCCTGAAGGTGATTTTATCAATGCATCAAACATCTTGCCATCATGAATATTCGCGGTACTGACACCGGCGGACAATGGAACAATCAACTTGCCGGCGCTGCAACTCATGTGCAGCTTATGCCCGAATATCCAACCCCTTGATTTGGAGGATCATCCCCATCTTGCATCCGTATCAATTCCTGAAATTGGCAAACGATTATTCTTCATGTCGGATTTGTGCCATGCAGGACCATTTGCTTTTAGTAGAGAACTGTCCGCTGATGCAGACGTGTCATCAGCCATTCCTTCTGATACGAACAGGCTTCCCATCGTCCCGATGATATCCCCAATGGGCAGGTTCTGAAATCGCCTGTCAATAGTACGCCTGTCTGGGATTCGAGTCAGTCTGCAGACCTTGAACAATTTGTCATCGTTGCATTTGACTGATAAAAAATAATGAAGTGTGTTGTTACCTGAATTCTCATCTGAGATTTTATGATGAATAATTGCACTATCAGAACAGTTGAACAGGCATACGGTCTGCCGGGTCTGAATATCTCCCCATACAGAGACAATGTTCTGACCAGATACAAAACACCAATGAGAAATGACTCTGACAGAACCCTGCCGGGGATTTTTACGTTCATGCTGCAATGAAATAATATTGCAAGGATCCTTGGCTTTTTTCATTTGAATAGTTTGAGAAACTGATTAAAAATTAGGATTAGTTATGCCCAAGTCTCAGATAATTGTCACAGTTCTTTTCGTATCCTACTGCTGTTCTGTGAAACCCGCACTTGAGCCATGCAAGGAACCGTTCCACGACAAATCTTGTCTTGCCATGATGCTTTTGATTCCTGTTTTCTGCGATTTTCCTTGAGTTCCTTTTGTACGGGATGCAACAGTCAATTCCATGACATCTCAGATAGTCTCTGATGTATTTTGCATCATAACCCTTATCTGCATATGCAGAAGCAATCACACGTCCCAAATTATCATCTGCCAGTTCTGAAATGTCTTCCAACACGTCAATGAATTTTGTACTGTCATGCTCATTCGCAGAACTGGTCCCAGCTGAGATCGGCAGTCCCGTCTTATCCACTGCGACATGAATCTTCGTGCCTAGAATCTTCTTGAATCCGTCATATCCTGTTTCATCGCCCCTTTTTGGCAGCAATTGATGATGAACCAATTGAAATTTTTTGCAGGTCAATCCTTCCTTCCTTCCTTCCTTGCTTGCTTGTGTGCGGATTTGATCAGTCCTGACAGGATCTTTTTCCAGATGCCTTTTTGTCGCAGTTCCCGAAACCGCAGATGCGCAGCGGGTTTTGAGCCGTACTTGTCTGCCATGTCTGCCCGTCTGCATCCAGCAGTTAACACAAACAAAACTCCATTGGTTGTCGTCCTATCATCCCGTCTCGGACGTCCTGTTTTGGCAGGTTCTGGTGATTGCGGTGAAATGGTACTCCATTGAGCATCTGAGATTTCTTTATGAATCATGAAAAATGCTTCAACAATGCTATTCTTAGATCTGTATTGTCATGAATAATTTACCAAATGATCTGTTTTAGGATAAGTTACATAATTCTAATGAATTATATGCATACAAAAAGTTTAGGAATTCACCCTGAACCAATAACTATCTTTTCCATTTGATAACCATGCAAATCCATCCAGTCGCAAAATGTTATTTATTTCACGCCACATTCTTTTTTCAATCCATGCTTTTGGTTTTACTTTTATTGAATCTACTTCGTTAGTAACTGCAACTTTTTCCAACCTCTTTAGTCCCAGCCTGCTAATTCCTGATTGTGGCTGGATGAAGAGCCTTTATGGGACTCTTGTACTGATGTCTTCCAATCTTAATCATAATTTCAGGATGATTTTGGCCTAGCCAAATTACATATCGATTTGCCAATGTGAAAATTTTCTCAGTTGGCTCGTTTTTCAAATCTCCAATTACGGTATCAGCATTTCTTTGAAATCTGACTTTGCAAAATCTGTTGAAAACTGAGATGGTATATTGTAGTCTTTCTTGATCTAGGATTTACCCTAGAACTGTAAAAGTCCTCAGAATTGGAAGTTTCTTGGATGTAACTCATGAGGATTATACGACTTTGGTTGAAATAAGAAGCAAAAGTAGAGAATATTTTATTATTAATATCTCAACATTTAAGACATCAAGAGGAAATGCAAAAACTATGAATCCTAAGATCTTTGTTGGTGTTGCAGTGGCTGCACTTGCTGTAATTTTAGGAGGTATTCTTTTGACCGGACCTGCCATTGTAATCCCGACACAAGATACTGCAACTGGAACTCCGAGTATACCTCAAGCAAAACCTGTTCAAATCGAATTAGAGGATATTTCAATTGCCAAAATATCAGAACGTTCGGTGACTATTGATTTAGCATTCAAACTATCTAATCCCAATCCACGTGCAATGATTGTGCAAACTATGGATTATCAGTTATTTGAAACAGGATATTCTGAATCTGAACAGATTACTGGTGGTGAAATTGGTAGTAGACCTACTGGTATGGTAGAATTTGGTTCAAATTACTATACTCTTCTTGGTGAAAATTCAATTACTCTAAAAGATACTATTACATTGAAAAATACTGGAAATACTCCTGAGTTGTGGGCTGATTTTGAAAATGATACTGCTACTTGGAGAGTTACTGGTGATGTATTTTACAATCTAAGTTCTATGACTAGCGGTCAAGAGAACGAACTTCATTTTGAATTTACAAAATAACTCTAATAGTGTCATAAAATTCTAAAATTATGATATTTTGTTTTTAAAGGGAAATTATTGGCAAAGTTATAAAAGCTCGTTAAGTGATTTTTTATCAAATGGCAGAAGCAGGTATGGCCGCATTTGGCTCAGCAATAGGAGTCGCAATTGCACTAGCAGTAGTGTGTTTCGCTCTTCGTGGTAAAGGACATCCTGAACCACTAGATTAAACAAAGGAATTTTTCCTTTACAATATTTTTCATTTATCTGGACTAATCTTGTTTGCTCATACCTAACATCTCTGCTAGTGATGCTTGTTTGCTATTCTTCTTTTTCATGAAACATCTTTCATAGTATTGGCAATCAGAACATTGAGTTGATGGTTCTAAAATGGGAGTTTTTTGCTCTTTAAGAAGATCATTTAGTACTCTAACTCTTCTTATCACTTCTTCAAACATCTTTTTGTTTCGTGTTGATGAAAATGTTGTCTCTTTCCTTTCTCCTGTAATGTAAACAATTACTCCATCCTCTTTATCATATATCCACATACAAGCATTAAGATACAAAACATCATTTGCTCGAGGACTTTCTAGTTCGTCTGATGCTGATCTGAATAATAAAATGGAATCATCTACTAGCATATCCACTTGCCCCTTTAACTTGATGTCGTCTATTGCAAATTCTTTAGGTTCGCTTCCATACTCTAATTTTTGTAACAATCCTGAAAGAAGTTCATTAAAACCTCTCCTTTCAATTTCTTTAGGATCAATTCTATCATAATATGAGCGTCTTAGACATTGAACTACTTCTTGAAGATGGATGGTTTGGATATTTTTAGGTTCTATGTCAATTTCTAGTTCCTTTCCTATGGAACTTATTGCATTTTGAATAATACTTCGAAAATCCCTATCACCCATCATAATACATCATCTTCCTGTATGGCTTCTTATAGATTAGCTCATAATTTGTGTTATTACTTTAGAAATCCTTCCTGAAAATGCCAATATCACAAAATGAACCCCAAACCCAATTACTGCACCTATTATGAGATTTCCAGTCATAAAATAAATTCCTAGGAATAAGCCTAATGGAGGTAATGTGAAAATCATTGCCAAAAATGAACTAACCCAAATCGTGTTAACTAGGGTTTCTGTAGTGATTTCTGTTTTTTTCTTTGAAAAATCAATCATCTTACTTTTACTATTCTTCTTCTAGGATTAGTTTTGACATTGTAGTTTCAGCTGGTATTTTTTGCTCAATTGCAAAGGCTATAGCTGCTAGATTTCTAACTTCAAATGATGTTAATTTGGTAATTCCAACAATTGTTGCAAAACTGAACATCTTTGTAAATGATCTAAGTGATGTTTGATATATTGAAATTTCAAATGCTCTCTCAAATTCTGCAATAGCGTCTAATTCATTTTCAACTTGTGGGATTAGATCTTTGTATTTTGTACTAGTTAATTCATTGAATGCATCTCTAATTGTTGTAGCAGCCATCATTCTTCCAAGTAGTTCTCTTACAGGTGGACTGGTAGCAATAATCAAATCTTGAACTTGTTCTTCTTGCAATCCCCAGAATTTTCCTCTAATTACACTTAGAATATTGTAAAAGTCAATATCCATTGCAACTAGTTTTGTTGCTTCTTTATCAGAATAGTTTTTCATTGCACCGGCTAAAAATTGATATAATATTTTATCAAAATATGTGTCAAAAATTTGGACATTTTTCTTTTCATTGTATAATGCTGCAGCCTTTGTAACTTCTTCTCCAAGCTTTACTGAGTTTAAACTTGCTACTGCTTCTTCAAAGTCTTTTGCAACTAGTGCTTTTACTACAACGTCTCTTTGTTTGATCAATTCTTCAGCATGAAGGTTCACATGAGTTTCAATTTCTTCTTGTGTTTTTCCTAATACCTTTCCTTTTAGGATAAATTTTAGATTTGAAACTATGAATTTCATGTAATATGCATCTAAAACACCAGAGTTTCCTGATGTCTTTGCAATGGAATAATGTACATCTGCTAATTTGCTTCTTAGAGCCGATTCAATACTGAGTGATGTGTATGGTTTTTGGATATCTGCTACTGCATCACCGTAAACTGTATTTTTGATTCTAGTCATTAATTCTTCCAAATCTCTTGATTCTGCAAGTGTTTGAAAATCAGATCTGGTTAGTAATTTTCCTCTTTTACTGTAGGCTTTTACTGAGGCATAGACATTCTTTGAACCGCCCATTTCGATCAACCTCAATAGCCAACTGATTTTAATGTTTGGCGATCTATGCCTAAGAACAGATTTTATGTGATTTTATCTAGAAATTTGATGGCATCATCTTTTTCTTGTTTTGATAGTTTTACAAAGGCTAAAAGAATCTCTTTTTGAATAGATAAAGATTCATCTGAAATATCTCTTAATTTTGATAGATCAAAAGGAAGTAATTCTTGTATTTTATTATCACAAAATGCCTTGACATATTTTTGAAAAATTGAATGTGTAAAACTAGGACTTGTCTCTAACAGACTGGAAAGAACTTTTTCAAATTCTTTTTCGGCCGGTTCGGACTTTGAAAAAAACTGTTCCAGTAAATTCTTACTATTTTTAATTTCACTAATTGACAGTGCTATCAAAATACCTTTTTTTGTTAAGTGGTAGTATGGAATTCCCTTTTCTTGAAGTGCTTTTGGACCTCTTTTTAGAGGTAATCTCCCTCTCTCTTCTGCTATTCCCATAGGAAGTAGGATCTCATCTAGATCGCGAAATATTCCTGAATAGATATTCTTCCATACTGTCTGTTGTTTTTTTGCTATTCTCTGAGAAATTCCAGTTCTTGTTTTTTCTGCAGCATTGGCATTACTTCCAAGTATGTTAATTATTGATCTCTGTCTGTTTGCTTCTCCTGTTAAACTTCCTTCTTTAGTCTTGAATGTATCAAAAATTGATAGTTTTGTATTTGATTTTACCTTCATTTGTTCACCTTAACATAATTTTCCAGTTCTATGTTATTATCAGAGTTTACTGAAATATAATAACTTACTTTTTTAAAGATTTTGGGGTTTCCAACCCTTTAATACTTTTTAATTTCGATAAATTTAATGAATTCTAGGAACTACAAGTATGCTCTATTACTTGTAGCCGCAGTATCTATCACAGCAACTGGTGCTATGTCTCAGGCATATGCACAAAGTGTTGATGATGGTATGGACGGATATGTAAAAGGAACCAGTGGAATTTACACTGGTAATCCTAACGAATGTTGGTATGGTGATGGCGAAGGCGGCATGCTACCTTGTCTAGTTGACACAGGTGATATGGCATGGATGCTAACGGCAACAACATTAGTACTCTTCATGTCCCCAGGTGTCGGTTTCTTTTATGGCGGATTAGCCAGATCAAAGAACATCGTCAACGTACTTGGTATGACCTTAATTGTAATGGGTCTAATGTCAGTACAATGGGTTCTATGGGGTTACTCACTAGCATTTGGCGGAATAGATTCTGATGCAAACTTATTCATGGGCAATCTAGACTATGTTGGATTCAACATGGTATCTGCATGGGCACCTTTAGGTGAACTCGGTGCATGTGGAGATACATGGTCTGCAGCTTATCAAATGAATGAAATGAAGGACGGAGACTATTGTAGTCAAAGTTGGCCAGGTACAGTACCTCACCAACTATTTGCAATGTTCCAAGCAACCTTTGCAATCATTACCCCAGTTCTAATTATTGGTGGTTTGATTGACAGAATCAAATTCAGCGCATTAGTAATATTCGTACTCTTATGGGGAACCTTCGTTTATGATCCAATAGCACACTGGGTCTGGGGAGGTGGTTACATAGGAGGGGGATCATTAGATCTGGATCCTGACTTATCACCATCGTATGCATTAGACTTTGCTGGTGGTACTGTAGTACACATTTCTTCAGGATTTGCAGCATTGGCAGGAGCCTTAGTCCTTGGTAGAAGACTTGGATTTGGTAAAGTGCCAATGGAACCACACAATATCCCAATGGTAGTCCTCGGAGCAGGAATACTCTGGTTTGGATGGTTTGGTTTCAATGCAGGAAGTGAAGTAATGGTAGACGGCATTACCGTAAGCGCATGGACTGTTACAAATACCGCAACTGGTATGGCAGCAATCACATGGGTCCTTATGTCATGGGCACATACAGGAAAACCAAGTGTTGTAGGAGCTGCATCAGGTGCAGTAGCAGGATTGGTAGCAATCACTCCAGCCTCAGGTTGGGTAGGTCCAATGGCAGCAATCATAATCGGTATTGCAGCTGGTACAGTTTGTTATGCAGCAGTATCCTTCAAGAACGCACGTAAATGGGATGACGCATTAGATGTATGGGGAATACATGGAATGGGTGGTCTTACCGGTGCAATTTTGACTGGTACTTTAGCAAGTCCTCATGTATGGGATACCGGTGACGGTATTGGTGCATGGACCGGAACTGCAGAGGGAATGGAACAGCAAGCAATTAGCATTATTGCAGCAGGAATCTCAATTGGTTACGCCTTCGGTGTTACAGTTGTAATCCTCAAAGTAATGGATGCCGTATGGCCTGGCGGAATCAGAGTAACTCCTAAAGAAGAGGAGATTGGTCTCGATTTGGCACAGCATGGAGAAAGAGCATACGTAAACGAATAGAAAAACCCTTTTCTTTTCTTCTTTTTATTGTTCAATCCAAATCAATTTAGATTTGATCGTTTTATCCAAATTATGTTAATTTCAACAAATGAATTGAATTCTATTCTAAGTGATTCTAATGTCATAATAGCTGATACTCGCTCTTTCAAAGAATATTCTGAAGGGCATATTCCAGGCGCTGTTCATTTAGATCTTTTTGCATTTCATTGGATTGATACTACAAAAGAAGGAATTGAAAACTTCAATAATCAAACACAAAATATTCTTTCATTTCTTGGTGTAACGTCAGAAAAAAAAGTAATTTTCTATGATTCTATTTCTGGAATGCTTGCAGCTAGAGGGGCTTGGATGTTGTTGTATTTTTCTCATCAAAATGTATTCATGTTAAATGGGGGTATTACGAAATGGAAAAAAGAAAATCTTCTATTGGAAACAAAATCCAATAATTTCAAACCATCTAAATTTTCAAGAAAAATTAATTCTGATGTTATTTCAGGATTTGAATACATTAGAGATAATCTTGAAACCTTGAAAATCCTTGATGCCCGTTCTACTGGTGAATATGATGGAAGTATACCTAGAGCAGCTCAATCTGGCCATATTCCAAATTCAATCAATATTGATTGGAATCAAAATCTCAATGAAGATGGCACTTTCAAAAATGATGAGGAATTATCAAAAATGTATGATTATCCAAAAGACACTGAAATTGTCACTTATTGTCAAGGTGCATATCGAGCTGCCAATTCTTTTTTAATTTTAAAAAAACTTGGATTCAAAAATGTTAGAGTTTATCTGGGTTCTTGGGGAGAATGGGGCAACAAGTTGGAACTTCCTGTAGAAAAATAATATTCCCTTATGTCTAGTTTATGTGTAAATTCATCTATTGAATCTCATTTAATGTTAAATCTAAAAAAGAAAAAGGAATTGATGATTCATTAGAACAATTACAAGAATTTTCATTACTGCGTGAACAGCTACATGAGACTTGGGCATAACTAATCCTAATTTTTAATCAGTTTCTCAAACTATTCAAATGAAAAAAGCCAAGGATCCTTGCAATATTATTTCATTGCAGCATGAACGTAAAAATCCCCGGCAGGGTTCTGTCAGGTCATTCTCATTGGCGTTTTGTATCTGGTCAGAACATTGTCTCTGTATGGGGAGATATTCAGACCCGGCAGACCGTATGCCTGTTCAACTGTTCTGATAGTGCAATTATTCATCATAAAATCTCAGATGAGAATTCAGGTAACAACACACTTCATTATTTTTTATCAGTCAAATGCAACGATGACAAATTGTTCAAGGTCTGCAGACTGACTCGAATCCCAGACAGGCGTACTATTGACAGGCGATTTCAGAACCTGCCCATTGGGGATATCATCGGGACGATGGGAAGCCTGTTCGTATCAGAAGGAATGGCTGATGACACGTCTGCATCAGCGGACAGTTCTCTACTAAAAGCAAACGGTCCTGCATGGCACAAATCCGACATGAAGAATAATCGTTTGTCAATTTCAGGGACTGATACGGATGCAAGATGGGGATGATCCTCCAAATCAAGGGGTTGGATATTCGGGCATAAGCTGCACATGAGTTGCAGCGCCGGCAAGTTGATTGTTCCATTGTCCGCCGGTGTCAGTACCGCGAATATTCATGATGGCAAGATGTTTGATGCATTGATAAAATCACTTTCAGGAATCATACGAAATATTTTGGTAGATCCTGCATACGATGATTCCAAACTGCATGATTCGTGCGGCAAAAAGCATCCGGGGTTGTCACTCCGATAAGGCAATACCCGCGTACGCCCCCGGAAAGGATCAAGCTTGTGGAATTTTACGACTCTGCGATCGGTCAGGAGTTGCATGCGGATAGAAAGACTTCAATTGAACCGCTCTTTGAGACATTCAAAGACGCGCTTGGCATCAGAGCAGTTCCCGTAAGGGGATTATGCAATGTGAAATCATATTTGTGTGCTGATCTGCGTTTTGGCGTATCAGTTGGCAGCGTATTGCATGCATGATTGGTGCAGAGAATCATCCAAGAACTGTAAAGAGAATGCCTTGCTGTTGAATGATTTTAGACTTTATTTTTGTAAACCATTATGCCCAAGTCTCAGCTACATGTACAAGTGCATTTACATTCATTAGTCATGTTATCACCTTCAGTCATTTTCTTATAGTAACTATAGAAAGTTAAGTTAATAAGTTAGAAAGTGAAGAGATCCGTAGCAGGTGAAGTTTAGTTAAGTTGCCCCAAATGATTGATTTTCTAGCAGAGGATTGCAAGTCGTGTCCAATTGATAATACATTTAAAATAATTGGAAAAAAATTTACAATTCACATTTTACGAAACATGGTTATTTTGAATCAACACAGATTCAATGAATTTATGGATTCTGTTGAAGGTATTAATCCTAACACACTATCTACACGACTCAAAGAAATGGGAAAAGGTGGTTTAATTCAAAAAAACATCTACAATGAAACACCAATTAGAATAGAATACAATCTTACAAAGAAAGGAAATGCATTAAGACCAATATTGGAAGAGATGGCAAAATTTTCAACTAAATTCTGTTGCGAAGATGTATTTTCTGATGCAAAACCGCGCACATTTAGACAAGTATATGGCAGTAATCTGCCAATTGTAGATTAAATTATAATTTCAAAAATCTACTTTCTTTTCCAGATAAACTGATTGTAAATCAATTCTGGTCTAATTTGTCTAAATGGTTGTGAACCGCCTACATACCACTTTGTAAAGAATTCATACAAGTGCAATCTGAGCGACTGGATATACACAATTAATCCCTCAATCATCATAATTCCCAAGTTTCCGCCAATAATCATTGCCATTGCTCCTCCTGATTCGATACCTCCTAGAGATGTAAATGCATTATTTACTGTTAACAGCAACGCCGCATGCACCAGCAACATGATTCCAAGCCGAGCATAACTAATTGTGTGAGCTAAAGCTTCAACTGTTTTTCCTAACAGAACTTCCATTATCACACTCGCAGGATCTCCTCCATCTTCTGGATGTTTCTTTGCATGCATTACTCCGCCCACCATCATGATGACCATTGATGCAATTACGATAACTACTGCAATTCTTGTGATGATCCAAACCTCTGCCCATTCTCCAAGGAACATTGTAACCCAAGGCACTGCTTCTGTGTGAGCTCTGGAATACATGTTCATTACATCATATTGTGAGCCAATTGCACACATCATGATAACAACAATTCCTCCGTAAAGTGTAATGTTTGGAATTGCCTCAGTAAACATAACTAATTTGTGTCCTTCTTTAGCTAATCTAATAATACGTAGAGTCATTGCCCAAACCAAATGTACAATTCCAAGGAATAATGAAACTTTGAGGATGTTGATTACTTGTTCAAATGACAATTCTGCAACACTGAGAATTCCAACTATCCAACTAACTGAATGTAATGCTCCTCCTTCCTCTAATAGTCCTTCAAATGGACCCATATGATCAAGATGATATCCAAATGCTTCTCCCGCACCTACACCAGCTATCGCGGCTGATGCTCCGGAAATTGCAATAAGCATTCCCCATCTGGAAAGTTCTCCTTGTCCCTTAAACTTGAATAATAAACCAAGTGCCATGAGTAATAACCCGTGACCCATATCTGCAAACATCAATCCATAGAAAATTGGCCACATTAGAGCAATCATTGGAGTTGGATCTGGTTCTCCTGCCTTTGGAATTCCCTGGCTTTTTGTAATAACTTCAAAAGTTCTAACGAATCTTTTATTATCAAATAATGTCGGAATTTCTTCCTTTAATTTAGGATCTGTGATATCTTCTACAACTGATGTCCATTGTTTTGTCGAATTTGTAAATTTTGATTCCATCTTTGCTGGGATGAATCCCTGAATTACTGCAAAATTCTTTGTTCCTCCAGGTTTTCTTAAAGTTTCAAGTACATCTTTTGCAACTAGTGCTTTCTCATGTATGGATAAAATATCACGTCTAATTTTCTTTGTTATTTTTGCCAAGTCTTTTTTGATTGATGTTTGTTTTGCAGTGAGTTCTTTGATCTTAGATTCTGCTAATGCATAAGCCTCACTAGGAATTTGTGGAAATCCCTCTGGAATTCTGAATGTATTTGAGTTAAAACTTCTCAATACTTTGAGAACTTTCTCAGAATCAGCAGTATCACAAATTACTAAAATTGCTGATTTTTCTTTATCTTCTAAATCGTATTTGTAAATTGTAATTCCTTCAAGTGAACGACTAATTTCATCAAAATCATCAGAATTAATCACAAAGAGATTTGTGAAAAAGTATCTCATTAAACCAAATCCACTCAAATTCATCTGCATCTTTTTGATTACTTCCAAAGTGTCTTTGAGTGTGCTATATTCTTCAATAGCAACTCTTGTGTTTGCTGCATCTTCCAACAATTTTGCAGGCTCATCGATAATAGCAGGTGCACTTTTACTAAGATCTGCTACCATTTCTTCAATTTCATTTATTTCATAATCTTTTTTCTTGATCACAGTTCCTTTGAATAATATCTCCATTATTCCTACAGCTAATGGAATTCCAATTCCCTTGATGACATCATCAATTGATTGGAATGTCTGTTGTGCCTCTAATAGCAGATCGTCAATTTCAGGCGTTACCAAGTCATTTGTAGAATCAATTTTGTGATACCATTCAAACTCTGTTAACCTTGAAATCGCTTTTGGAGATTCACTTCTTGGTAAAATCACGGTTCCAAGTTTTAGATCGGCTGTTCCCAAGACAAATTTTGGGTATTTTCATTGAGTTTAATATCTTTCTGATATCCATTTCCCAAACATTAAAATCTATTATGGGTCAACGGCACCCATTGACATCTAATTCGGCATTAGAAAGTACCATTGATAAAATCATAAAAAACACTGAAAAAGCGATCTTATCTAGCATAAAATCTGCATTAGATGACTCTCAACAAAATCTAGATGACTCTATTCCTAAATTAGAAGGAGAATTTGATAAAATCATCTCAGATGGTAAAAAAGAGGCAGATAAGATTGAAAAACAGATCATTGGAAGTTCTGACCTTGAAGCCAGAAATAAACAACTAATGGCACTAGAGCAAGCAGTTGATCGCGTATTCTCCAAAGCATTAGATCAAATTGCAAATGCTGATAGAAGTGGAGATTATTCAAATTTAATTAAGACATTACTAGATGAATCTGTTCAAATCTTAGGCACATCTGAAATTACAGTTTTCACAAATACTAAAGACAAAGATGTAGTTCAATCTAACTTGTCTCAATTCTCAGGATCTGAGTTATCTTCTGATGCAATTGACTGTCTAGGTGGAATTATAGCAAAATCCAAAGATGGTGCAATGACTTTTGATAATACAATTGATGCAAGAATTGAACGCCTGAAGCCTTTAATAAGGAAAGAAATTGCAGCAAAATTCGGAGTGGGAAATTAAACATGGCAGCACAAGGTAGAATTGTTTGGGTTAGTGGACCTGCAGTTAAAGCAGATGGAATGTCTGCTGCAAAAATGTATGAGACTGTAACTGTTGGTAATTCAAAATTAGTAGGGGAAGTAATTCGATTAACTGGAGATGTAGCATTTATTCAAGTTTATGAATCAACAAGTGGATTAAAACCAGGTGAACCTGTAGTTGGTACTGGAAACCCGCTTAGTGTATTATTAGGTCCTGGAATTATTGGACAACTTTATGATGGAATTCAAAGACCATTAAGAGAACTATCAAAAGCATCTGGTTCTTTCATCGGAAGAGGCATCACTACTACTCCTGTTGATATGACCAAAAAATATCACTTTGTTCCAACTGTAAACAATGGTGATGATGTTTCAGCAGGCAATGTAATTGGAACAGTTCAAGAAACTGATCTTATTGAACACTCTATCATGGTGCCACCAGATCACAAAGGTGGAAAAATTACAAACATTGTATCTGAAGGAGATTATGATTTAGAAACTGAATTAGCAACTACTGAAAAAGATGGTAATGCTATTTCTCTAAAGATGTATCACAAGTGGCCTGTAAGAAAACCACGTCCATACAAGAGTAGATACGATCCAACTGTCCCATTGTTGACAGGACAACGTGTCATAGATACATTCTTCCCAATTGCAAAAGGTGGAACTGGATCAATTCCAGGAGCATTTGGAACTGGAAAAACTGTTACATTGCACCAAATTGCAAAATGGGCAAATTCACAAGTTGTTGTTTACATTGGTTGTGGTGAACGAGGAAATGAAATGACTGAAGTGTTAGTTGAATTCCCACACCTCAAAGATCCACGTAGTGGAAAACCACTTATGGATAGAACTGTTCTCGTTGCAAATACTAGTAACATGCCAGTAGCAGCAAGAGAAGCAAGTATCTACACTGGTGTCACCATTGCAGAATATTATAGGGATATGGGTAAGGATGTTGTACTTGTAGCAGATTCTACTAGTAGATGGGCTGAAGCACTCAGAGAAATGAGTGGCAGACTCGAAGAGATGCCTGCAGAAGAAGGCTATCCATCGTATCTTGCATCAAGATTAGCAGAATTTTATGAAAGAGCAGGTCGTGTTAGAGCAGCTGGAAGTCCAGACCGTGATGGTTCAGTTACTTTGATTGGAGCTGTGTCTCCATCTGGCGGTGACTTTACAGAACCAGTTACAACTCACACAATGAGATTTATCAAAACTTTCTGGGCCTTGGATGCAAAATTAGCATACTCCAGACACTATCCGTCAATTAATTGGATGAACAGTTATTCTGGCTATCTTGCAGATATTGCAAAATGGTGGGGTGAAAACATCAGCGAAGATTGGTTTAACCTTAGAAGTGAAGTTTATGGAATTTTACAAAGAGAAGATACACTCAAAGAAATTGTTAGACTCTTAGGTCCAGAAGCATTGCCTGATGAAGAAAAATTAATTCTTGAAGTTGCAAGAATGGTAAAGATTGGTCTATTACAACAAAACTCCTTTGATGATGTCGACACTTATTGTAGTCCGGAGAAACAATACAAATTGATGAAACTATTAGTTGACTTTTACAAGAAAGGACAGCAAGCAATCAAAGAGGGTACGCCACTAGCTGATATTCGTGCAATGTCTTCAATCACCTCAATTCTTAAAGCAAGAATGGATATCAAAGATGAAGAGATGCCAAAACTTGATCAATTAGATGATGATATGCAAGAAGAATTCAGATCACTTACGGGAGTTAAAGTATCAAATTGACCGCCGAAGGTGGGGTTCAATACAGCAAGATTGCTGAAATCAAGGGCCCTCTAGTTATTGTAGATGATGTTGATAATGCAGCATTTGACGAACTTGTTGAGATTGAAACCGATGATGGTGAAAGAAGATTGGGTAAAGTTCTTGAAGTAGGAAACGGTAAAGCAATTGTCCAGGTCTTTGAGGGAACGTCTGGATTGTCTATTGCTGCAACTAATGCAAAATTTGTAGGTAAAGTTATGGAAATGCCAGTATCAAAAGAGGTACTTGGTAGAGTATTTGATGGATTAGGTAGGCCAAAAGATGGACTCCCAGACCCAATTGCTGACTCATTTATTGATATTAACGGCGAACCAATGAATCCAGAACAACGTGAATATCCAAAAGATTTCATTCAAACCGGCGTTTCTGTAATTGATGGAATGATTACTCTAGTTAGAGGGCAAAAACTTCCAATTTTCTCTGGCTCGGGAATGTCTCACAATCTTTTGGCAGCACAAATTGCAAGACAGGCAAGTGTTGTTGGAACACAAGATGATTTTGCCGTAGTCTTTGCAGCAATTGGTGTGCAGTACAGTGAAGCAGAATACTTCAGACGAAGTCTTGAAGAATCTGGTGCTCTAAAAAGAAGTGTTCTGTTCTTAAACACAGCAGATGATCCTGCAATTGAAAGAATTATCACTCCACGTGTGGCATTGACTGTTGCAGAATATTTGGCATTTGAATTAGGAATGCATGTCCTAGTTATCTTAACTGATATGACAAACTATGCAGAAGCACTCAGGGAAATCAGTGCGGCAAGAGAGGAGGTTCCGGGAAGAAAAGGTTATCCTGGATATCTCTACACTGACCTTTCAACAATCTATGAAAGAGCAGGAAAGCTAAATGGAAGAAAAGGAAGCGTTACACAAGTTCCAATTTTATCAATGCCATCTGATGATATTACTCACCCAATTCCTGACCTTACTGGTTACATTACAGAAGGACAAGTTGTGCTTGGTAGGGATTTGTTTAGACAAGGAGTTTATCCGCCAGTCAATATTTTGATGAGTCTTAGTAGACTGATGAAAGACGGAATTGGTGAAGGAAGTACCAGAGCAGATCATGGTGAAGTTTCCAATCAGGTTTATGATGCTTATTCTAGAGCACAAGAAATCAGAGCACTTGCAGGCATTGTAGGTAAAGCAGGACTGACTGATATTGACTTGAAATACATGGATGTTGGTGATGTCTTTGAAAAAGAATTCCTTACACAAGCAACTGATGAGAATAGAACTATTGAAGAGACGCTTGGTGTTTTATGGAGGATTGTTTCTAAATTACCAAAGAATGAGATTACTAAGATTAAAGACAAATACGTAGACGAATATTATCGGGAAGAGTAGCTAAATGTCATTTGGACAAAACGTCGCTGCAACAAAAATTGAACTTTTCAAATACAAAAAATCTAGTCAAGTAGCCGTAATGGTTCAGAAAATTTTAGATGATAAACGTAAAGTTCTCTTAAAAAATATTGAAGAAATGATTGAAGAAGCCTCTAAAGCAAGAGGTGGAATTTGGGATCCTTTACAAGACATTTACAAATCAGTCAATGAGGCATATTTGGCATTGGGAACTGCTACTGTTGACTCTGTTGCAGAATCTACTCCGCCGGTAATGGAAGTTGAAGTTCATGTACGTAGAGTTGTAGATGTAAAAATTCCTGCGCTAACTGTCACAGAAAAAGACACAAAATCAATGCCTTATGGCTTTGCTGATACAAATTCATCTGTTGATAGAGCAGCAAAACAAATCAAAGAATTGCTTCCTAAAATTTGTAAAGCTGCAGAATATGAGAATTCCATTTTCAGTCTTGCAAAAGCACTAGAAAAAACACAAAAACTCCTAAATGCACTTGAAAATGTCATTATTCCACAATATCAACAAAAAATTAGATTTATTGTTGCAACCCTTGAGGAAAGAGAAAGAGAAGAATTCGCAAAGTTAAAAAAAGTCAAAGCTAAGATGGAAAGTAGAAAATAATATGGCAAAAGAAGAAATTAAAAAACTACTTGAAAATTCTAGGAAAGAGTTGGGTGCTGATCATGATAATTTTGCAAAATCAATTCGGGATGAACTAGCTTCTTTTAAGAAAAAAACCCTAGATCGAGTTTGACTCAATTTTCCCAACATGATTTAAATATGGACCCAGTGGAGCCAACATCGTAAATGAAAACTATCGTCATGTTACTTTTGGCAGCATCGGCAATTTCAATTCTGGGTTCAACCGGAGTTGCCTTTGCAGAAGATGGTGCATCTAGTGGCGACTCTATGAAACTCTTAGGTGCTGGTTTAGCATTTGGTATTGCAGCAGGCGGAGCGGGAATAGGTCTTGGTCAAGTAGGTGCAGCAGGTCTTGCAGTCATTAGTGAGAACCCAGCTTTACAATCTAAGGTGTTCATCTTCGTAGGTATGGTAGAATCAATCGCAATCTACGGTATAGTTATGATGTTTATCATCTTAGGACAATAGTCCTAACAATATATTTTTCAAATTTTTAAATTTTTATTTAATTATATTTTAGCTGGTTAACATCTAAGACTCTGGCACAATATCTACATTTGAGCACTCTTCCTTCTTTGTCAATAACATCCATTACTGATTCAATGTGTTCTGTACTGTTTGTTATGCAATCTGGATTAGAGCATCGAAATATTCTATCTATCTCGTTTGGCAGTGAAACCCTTCTCTTCTCAACTAGTTTGTATTCTTTTATCATGTTAATGGTTGCCTTTTGGGCAATAACTGCAAGCTTGTTTGTATCGTCATCTTTTAGAAATTTATTTTCTACCTTGATGATGTCTTTTTTCTTAAATTTTCCACTTGGAACGTTCAAGGCTATGGTGATTAGACTTCCATCACTGCCGTCTATTCTTAATGCATTGAGAACTTGAATTCCTTTTCCTTCATCAATATGGTCAATTACAGTACCTTCCTTAATTCGTCGAACCATGAGGTCGGACTGCTCCATAAGAATACTTTGTATAGTCACCTGTATATATTATTGAAAGAATGAACGAATTCTATAACAAGGACATTATCTCAATTAAGGATTTTAACAAAGAACAACTCGAGAAAATCTTCACATACACTGATAAAATTATGCAATTGAACCCGTCTGATAGAAGAGAAATTTGCAGAGGCAAAACTTTGGGATATTTGTTTTATGAACCAAGCACCAGAACTCGTCTTAGTTTTGATGCTGCAATGGCATCTATTGGTGGGAACTCGTTGGGAATCTCTGATATTACTTCCTCCTCAACCCAAAAAGGAGAGAGCCTTTCTGATACTGCACAAATAATGTCGATTTATTCTGACGTTCTTGTTTTACGGCATACTTTGGATGGTTCAAGCAGATTTGCAGCTGAAGTTTCAGAAAAACCTGTAATCAATGCAGGTAGTGGAACAGAAGAACATCCTACCCAAGCAATCCAAGACTTGTTTACAATAAAAAAAGAAAAGAAAAGGATTGATGGCCTAAAGATTGGAATTGTTGGTGACCTAAAGTACGGACGAACTGTCTATTCCTTATTGTATGGACTTGGTAACTATGATGTCGATGTACATTTAATTTCGCCTGAATCATTAAGGATAAGATCTGATTCAACATATGAAATCAAAAAGAGATTAGACTTTGCCGAATCCACTAATGTTGAAGAACACCTTGATGATCTTGACGTTCTTTATGTAACAAGAATCCAAAAGGAGCGATTCCCTGACGAAGAGGAATATATCAAAGTTAAAGGAAGTTATGTTGTTGGATTGGATTTACTAAAACAGATGAAAGATGATGCAATAATTCTGCATCCTCTACCAAGACTAGATGAGATTTCTACTGATGTTGATAAAACAAAAAATGCCAAATATTTCAAACAAGCTGAGTATGGAATGCATACTCGTGCAGCACTTTTGGGTTTGACTCTTAATGAGAATGGATTTTAGTTCATACAATCCGTATTCAATATATCTAGAGACATTTTAACATGGATGGTTGACACAAACGAAAATTATTCCAATATTTCCTTTGGATTTGGTCTTATTTCCTAGACAAGAACTTCCACTTCGAATCTTTGAGCCTAGATACAAACAACTGGTTGACGACTGTATGCTTGGTAATGGTCAATTCGGCGTATGCTTGATTGATGAACACAATTCTGTTAATGGTTGGAATTCTCCTAAATTAGTTGGAACAATCGCTAAAATTACTAAATGCAAAGATGTTGAGATTGACGGATCACAACTAAACATAGAGACTCTTGGGAGAAATTCATTTAGAATTAAAAGAATCATTCCGCCTTCCCTTTCTCAACCTGCTAACTATGATCCATTATCTGTTGAGGGACATCAGGAGATATCTGAAATACATGAAAAAATCGGCACTGAAGAAAAAATGTACATTCGAGCTGAAGTTGAAATGATTCCAGAAATTGATGAGAATATATCATTAGAGCAATGGAAACATCTAGTCGAATTGTGGAAAAAGAAAATCGTTACCCAGGCATTACCTCAAATTGTTGAGCCACATGCGTTAGATCGCGTTTTAGAACAATACTATCTTGCTACTGACACACCTACAATTGATTATTTGTATTCCTTATCTGCGCTTGGTGCAAAGGATCCTAATGAACTTCAACCTGTATTGGAGGCAATTACTATGACTGATCTAATTCAAAAGATTGAAGAGTTACTGTCAATAAAATAACCCTAGTGATATGAAAATAACGTTGTCCTTGCCAAAATTTGGAGTACTTGCCATGGTTTTGTGTTTGTTGTTTCCAGCAAATAGCGTTTATGGTCATGGATTGGGAATTGATACAATTTCCTCAGTTGATATTCAGGGAAAAGAATTGTCCATTTCAGTAGAGATGCCGATGTATTTTGAAAATGATCAAGAACAAATTACAATTACTGCAATTGAAGATGAAACCAAAGAGACTGCAAAAAATGTAACATTCCTAATTGGCTTATTTCATGATGGGGAAATGATTTTTAGAAATTATTTCTTTACGGAAGACGGGATTTTACCAATAAAAGTAACGCCAACCCAAGAAAATGAAATTATAATTAATGGCGAACAAGATTCTTTACTTGGTGCCTGGCATGGAACTCCATCTAATCCTATAGAGATTACTGGACCGTTGTTTACTTCAGGTGGTTTGTATAATTTTGAAATTGAGATACGAACAATTGATGAACCGATCAATATCGTTGAAAATTCTGGAGTTTATAATGCTGATTTGAGTGTAGTTGAGACTACCTCGTACATGCAAAATGATGCTGAAAACAATAATGTAGAATTTCGTATGAAATCCTATTTTGATCAAATCTCAAATTTTTCTTATGATTCTGAGGCTAAACAAGTAACCTTTGAGATGCCTTTTGACTGGAAAGAAAAACAAATGTCTCATGTATCGGTAGTTCATGAGGAAGTTCATTTTCCAAAAGATTTTGTTGAATTCTTATCTCCTAGTTATACTGGACATGCAAACGGAGTCGAACTTTTCAAAGCTTCAGTGACAATTGATGACTATACTGAAGAAGATGAACGAATAGTTCACTTTGTTTTGTTACAAGATCATTTACGATTTGTAAAAAACGAAATGAAAAAATCAGATCAACCTTTACCTGATAATATTATGTTTACACTGTCTACTAGTGATGAACCTGGATTTCCTTTAACAGCATATACAAAAAGTGAAGACTTTCAAGTAAACCTTTCATGGGATCCATCGGACATAGAACCTGGGACTGATGTCAATTTTGTTTTTACTATTAGAGATGGGGCCACAGGAGAGCCTCTTAGAAATTCTGATTACGTATTCGTAATTATTCAAAACGGCAATGAAATTCATCGTGCATCTGGAACAGCACAAGTTGGTGGAGAATTTGAAAAATTTAATTTTGCTGAGGATCAAACAGGACCTACAGTAATAAAATTTGAAAACATTAGAAATACCGGACAAGAGACTGAATTTGGAATTGTTGTTGTGCCTGAATTTGGTACTATTGCAATTTTGATACTTGTTGTTTCTCTAATTGGAATAATGCCACTTACCAGAAAGCATAACACTCTTGCCTTCAATTAGTTTATCCTATTTTCATTTTTGATACAGAATTCCGTTTTTCCATTTTCATTCACAACAACGTGACAATCACATGTTGGACATTTTACAATCTTTGACATGTTTTGCCTTTCTAATTTTTTGTATTTATTGGATTCCTGCGGTTAATATTATACCGGAATTGATTATTAAGCATCTTAATAATTTTTAATAATTATTTAAATTTAGAATATAGAGGGTTATTAAGAATTTACAGGTTTATTAATAACAATTCAAGCATTTCAGGCATGAAAGGCTCACAAATTGCAGCAATTGGAGGGGGAGTTGCAACAGCAGTAATTATAGCTGTATTTTTAACATTAGGCGAACCACAAAATGAAGTTACTCCGGCTGAAGACAAGTTTCTAGTTTATGCAACATTTTTCCCATTGCATCAATTCACTCAAAACATTGCAGGAGATGCTGCAGAGGTTAAGATGCTTATTCCAAAAAATGGTGATCCACATGCATTTGAGTTGGGATCAAAAACAATTATTGATTTATCAAAAGCAGACATGCTAGTTTACAATGGCGTTGATTTTGAACCATACATAGACGAAATCAAATCATCCCCTGACTTTTCACATCTTGTGCTGGTTGATTCTTCAGAAGGAATAACTTTTCTTGAAGGAGAAAAACATGATCATGGTGCTCATGGTGAGGATGAAGAACACGATGGGCATGCTGAAGAATTTTTAGAAGAAATTACATACGCAATAGAAGAGTTTGAACATGGTTACATTAGTGAATCACAAACCATTGAATCAATTGAACAAATTCTAAATGAGCATGAAGGTGACAAACATGGCCATGGTGAAGGTGTAATTGAAGAAATTGAAGTGCTATTACATGAAATTGAAGATGGACACATGGAAGGTCCAGAAGGAATAGGGGAAATTCATCACTTGGTATCTGGTCAAGATGTGCATGAAGAAGAACATGAAATTGATCATGTTTATGATCCACACGTTTGGCTTGATCCGTTATTGGCAAAAAAACAGGTAATGAACATCGCTATCCACATGGCCGAGTCTGATCCTGAAAACTCAGAAGCATATCTTGGCAATGCTAAAGATTATTCTGACCAATTAGACACACTGGATCAAGAAATTAGAACACAATTGTCTAGCTGCAAAAAAGACACATTTGCACCATTTCATAATGCGTTTTCTTATTTTGCAGAGAGATACAACCTTCATACCCTTGCAGTAATACAGGAGTTCAGCCCTGACACCCCTGTAACTGCAAAGGATATTGAAGAACTAATTCACTTTGCAGAAGACAATGACATCAAATACTTCTTTACAGAAGAAAACAGAAACGCAAAACTCGCTGAAAGATTGGCCTCCGAATTGGGAGGTGATCTTCTATTGTTTAGTCCGTTAGAGTCCATTACAGGACAAGATAGTCCCGACACAACATACTTTGATAAAATGAGATCAAATATGGATAACCTCAAAATTGCATTAGAGTGTTCTTGACAACTCACATTCCAAAACCTGGAGATTGGAAAATCTTGGGATTAATTAACAATAATTTGACTTGGCTTGCAGTCAAACCGCAAGCTAAACTATTGGTGTTTTCTGATCATCAACATCTTGAGACATATCATTTTGAGAAAGGTGCAAGAATTTCATTCAGATCAGGTGAAAGTGGACAGGAAATACATGTAGAACCAGAAAAAGCACTAACAAAAAGGATGGCTGTAGCATAATGCTTTACATGTTTGTTGGTTCTTGTTGATCTTCTTCAACATTCACTTGCAAAACGGACGGCTGCAGCATATGCCTTGTCCTAGGGAAGAAAACAATCGTACGATTGCTTTATTGCCAACTCATCCCAAAACCCCCCAATGCGTCGTGACACGTGCAATGTTTGCCAACCCGGGATGATTCCCGGCAACCCTCCCATATCTTTTGCAGTTCTTCTGAATCCGAGCCTGAGCCATACAGAGAATCCCTCCACGACGTACCGTGTCTTGCCGCAGCTGCTCTGCACGTTATCTTGCAACATGAGCCCGGAATTAGTCTCGCATGGGATGCAGCATGCAGTGTTTCTGTTTCCCAGATGCATTCGGACATGTTTTGCATCATATCCCTTGCCTGCATGACGTTGTAGAATTTGTTCAATAAAATGATCATCCAAACATTCTGAAATGTCTTCTACAGCATCAACGAATCCCGTGCTATCATGTGGATTTGCCGAACCCATTGCAATTGATGCCGGCAGTCCTGCGCCATCTGCTACAACACGTATCCTTGTGCGTGATATTCTCCTGAATCCGTCATATCCGACTGCATCTCGCCCATTTTCTGGCAGGGATTGATGGTAAGTCAGCTGAAATCTTTTGCAAATTCAGCTTGCCAGATTTGCGGGCTGATTTTATCGCATCAGACAGAATCTTTTGCCAGACTCCCCCCTTGCTGCCCGTCTTGTAACCGCAGATGAGCTGCAGACTTGCCACCGCATCTTTTTGGCATTTCACTCGGCCTGCAGCCACTAACCAGAACAGACAGGATTCCGTTGATTGTTGTCCCATCATCATATCCTGGTCTGCCTGTTATGGCAGGGTGGTGGAGGGTGCTTTTGTATTGTTTGCCACTGTTTGTCTGAGATTTCTTGGAATTTCACGGAATCAGGTGCGATTGTCCCATCTGATAGATCCTAGGTGATCGTCATTATTTTACTAAATAATCAGTTTTAGGATGAGTTGATAATATAATGACCTTTACAGTACATAACATCATACTAGAATACTATTTACAAAATTATGATAATATTGGCCTTGTAGAGATCATTCATTTTTGACCCGTTTGTGATCAGTTCTGGCTAATTATGATCTATCTGAAATGCGGGTTTTACCCCACAATATGAAATCATTTTACACCAGGATGTGCCGTACAATGCTAAACATTATCAGACGATGCAGGATTCCACGTTACCTGCATCCCAAATCCGATCATGCCTGTTCTGTATGGACACATATGATTCTCCTGGTGATTCGCCAGTACGAATCCAAGAGTTACAGAAGGTTTGTCCAGCTGTTAGAAGAATGTGCCGGGATTCAGGAATATCTCGGATTCTCTAAAATTCCTCACTGTGCAACGCTGCAAAAGGCAGCTGCAAGATTGGAGGGCAGTTTGCTACACAAGATGTTGCAGGAGTTCATCCTGTACAAAAGAGTCAGGTTGGTTCTGGCAGGAATTGATGGTAGCGGGTTCAGTTACAGTACTGCATCATATTACTACACAAAAAGAGTCCGGTTACGCAGAAACTTCCTAAAGATAGTCGTATGTGCAGACATGAATTCTCAGCTGATCTGCACTGCAATTATACATCATGACATGCAGCACGACAATCCTGATTTTCTGCCATTGTTGTACAAAACAAATGCAGTTGTTGCCCCCGTCGATATTGTGTTAGG
The DNA here is from genome assembly GCA_963422575.2 of Candidatus Nitrosopumilus sp. Taxonomy (GTDB): domain Archaea; phylum Thermoproteota; class Nitrososphaeria; order Nitrososphaerales; family Nitrosopumilaceae; genus Nitrosopumilus. The sequence goes on from CAXXKU010000001.1 coordinate 875,412, forward strand.
CGATATGGGTTTTGATGATGAGAACAATCACGTTGGTGCAAGAAAGACTGGTACGGCTGCAATCATTCCAACTAGATATGCTGATGTTCCAATACACAGAACAAGTGGAATTCACAGAAAGGAGATGAAAAGGAACTTTCCAAGGCAGTTGTATTCTCAGAGAAACAAATCTGAGACAATCTTTTTTGTTGTAAAGAGGATGATGTCCGGAGACATAACGTCAAGGAATGATGCCACTCAGGACAATGAAACATTGCTTGGATTGATCGCATACAATTCTTATCGAGTTGCAAAGTTAGAATCTGCTGTTTTGGTATGTTTTCTACAAGGCCCACCTAATGCAATTATGTGGCGTTTGTCCAGTGTTGTTTTTGCATTCTGTGCCTTTTTTATGATTCCAAGATATTTGGAATCTGAAAAACCCTCCAGACCTGCTTTCTCTGCTGGTGTCTTTTCATCCAGTCCCATATGAGGTCTGATAAAATTATGATGTATTCTAAGCAACTCCATGTATATTTGAACAGAGGCATCATTGCCCAACCCTCTTCTTGACTTTAGGTTCTCCCTTAGCTCGTTGTGATACCGCTCTATTGGCATATTTGTGTATGTCTCCTTGATTGGCTTTGATGTAATGTGTTGAATCTTGCCTTCTCCAAAATCCCTTATGGCAGAGCCATATGCCGGAAGCCTGTCAGTTACGATATAGTCGGGCTTTTTTCCCGCATTCTCTTTTAATGATTCCAGCATGTCTGCTGCATCTGAGATGTGTCGTCCCTTGGAAATCTTTGTTGCAATAAGAAAACGAGTCTTTGGATCTATTGCAGACCAGAGCCAGTCATAGAATCCCTTGCCTGTCTTTTTGGTATTTTTTACGTTTAGCATCATCTCATCAAGTGACCAAGTATCCCCCAGAATTGGATTTAGCTGGTTGATATATTCTGATATGATCATGGTATACCGGGATATCCATACTTCCTAACAAAACTTTATGATCTATTAATCTAATTTATCACACCAAACAGAATATGGATCAGAACATCATACATCAAGCCATGAATGAGCAAGAACTGATTCAGGCATACAAAAACGAGAAAGATGCCAAAACAAAAGAGAGGTTATTCCTGGCAAGGCAGGTCTTCTTTGATAATCAGACTGCCTCGCATGTTGCAAAGAATCTCGGGCATGTGCGTTCTTGGCCATACAAGTGGCCGGGCAGGTTCGAAGAACATGGGATGGACGGTCTTCATGACAGACAAAGGACAGGAAACCGCCAAAGATACCAAAAGAAGGCTAGTCGCAATGGAAAGACAGATCGCAGGGAATCCTGCCGGTTGGAGCGCAAAGCAGGTGATGAATCTCATTTATGAAAAATCAGGAGCAGGATACCATGAGGTTCACGTGTACATCTGCTTCACAATTGGGGATGCACACCAAGGGTTGCACAGAAAAGATTCGTAAACTCTGCAACTGCACGGGAAAAACTCTGGTTTAAAAAAATCTCAGGAAAAAATAGCCTCAAAAACAGCAAAAGGATTCACCATACTGTCACAGGATGAATCAATCTTTACTGCAGATTCAATATTCAGAAAAAGGATGCGGGCAAAGAAAGGAACGCGCCCAGTAATTCTGGTAAATGGGAATATATCATCAAAAGACGATCATCTTTGGGGCATTGGCTCATGATGGCAGACAGCTATTCAGGCAGTATGACAGATTTGATCAGTACTGCTTTTTGGATTATCCCAAAGAATTACGCAAAAAGTTTGGCAAGATTTTAGTGTATGCAGACAGGGCACCGCAACACAAATCAAAACTGATACAAAAATATCTTGATGAGAATCATGATGTCGTATTGGACTGGTTCCCAAAGGGTTCGCCGCAGTTTAACGCAGTTGAGGAGGAAGAAGAAGTATGGAAACAGGGAAAATACGATTTGTCGGTCTCACAATATCAGCCATCGCTGAATAATCTGAAGAGCAGGATTTCCAAATATTACAGAACTGCCAGATTCAATTTGGATATCATCAAGTACATGCAACGAGGGGACGGTTGACGAACTTATGTTAGAGAGTACATTTGCCAACAGATACATGAGATATGGTTTTGCCTGTAGAATATCTTATGTGTTCAGAGATCTTGCGATAGGACATGCCAGACATGGCCAAGTTAAGTGCATCCGTTATTATGCGTGGATGGGTATGCATATGCCAAAAACCATCTGACCTGTCAGAGAATCTATGTTTACATATCTTGCACCTGTATAATTGCCGTTTTGTATCGTCTCCGTGTAAGCGTACTCCGCTTTTGATTATGAAAGTCGAATCACAGAAAGGGCATACAGGCGATGAAGCATCCATGTGTTTCTGCTCAAATACATCATCACTGCTCATCATGCTTGTTATCTGTTGTATGTGACGACATTTCTTGTCTTTGCCCTCACGTAACTGATTGAAGAATCTTGCACATTCACATGACCAAATATCCGCATTTTGCATTCTTTTTATGTTATACACAAGTTTGCTTTGTGAAGAAGTCAGTTGGTAATGATTCTTTGTTAGCTTTTTGATTGTATCTGTAATTTGAGATGGTTGTTTTTTCACACATCTAATTGTTTTAGGATATAATTAAAGTTTAGTGTATTAGGCTTAAAACACTTAATTATATATAAAAGGTTAATCATACTAAAAAGCCATATTTATAAAATATAAGATACAGTATTGAACATGGGCAAGACTCCAATAACTAGTGTGATGAGGGCATCTGCTGGTACCAACTCGATAAAGACCACCATACCGGGTGCCATTGCACAGGAGTTGAATCTTGAAGCAGGTGACAATCTGATGTGGAAGATAGAAAAGTCAAAGACAGGTAAAGTTGGAGTTATCAAAAAAATATCAGAGTAAATTTATGGCATGTATTGTATGACGTATGAAGATTCGCGTCTTATCCCTTAGAATGATTTTTGAATAGGGAAATATCCATATATGATTGTGAACCCACAAATAACCTGCAAGGGAATATGCAAAAAGTTCAGAGTAACAAAGCCTCCAGAAATTGGTAGATACGAGTCAGGCCAAGGTCGTTGCCAAACTTGTGATATATGGATTGATCATAAAGGTGCCAAACTAAAAGATGGTACACCTGCAACCCCCGGATCTCTTGGATGGTTCTGCACATGCTGCAATTTTCGAATAAGACAAAAACCTCGAAGTAAATTATACAAAGAAAAGTTTCACAAATCACAAGATTACTCAAACATTCCAAAATATACCCAAATGATACTGCCTATCTTGCAAGCTTGCAACAAAAAACATCACACGAGAAGGGAGCTAGAATACTTTGTTGCAGATAAATTCAACCTTACAGAACAAGAGCGTAAAATTATCTTGCGTGGAAAGGAGACATATCTGACAAACAGAACCTACTGGGCCGTACTATACCTGAAAAAAGCCAATCTCTTAAACAAGGAAGACAGTTTTTTCAGCATTACAGAAGACGGGAAGAAGATATTACAACAGAATCCATCTAAAATTGATAAAAAATTTCTATCTGAGATACCTGCATTTGCCAGATGGATTGGCAAGCCTGAGAAGAAAAAGCCAATGCAAAGCAACCAGTTGTCGGACCTTATTGCACAGTCCCTTGAACTGATCAAGCAAGATGAAATGTATCTCAGTGACCTTGTACAAACTTTGAACATTTCAGATGATGTAAGGGATTTGCTTGTACACAAATTGCTTGAGACACAGAAAGTGACAAAAGAGGACATATCACATCAGGGAGAAACATTGGACATTCTGCTCAAATATGAGCCTCCAGTAGAAAATGATTCAGATTATGCAGAGATCAATATGTCTTATTTTAACAAGTACAGGGCAAAAATGATTCAAAAAATATTCCAAAATATTTCTAAAGATAAAAAAGATTTGAGATTCAATGAATTGAACAAAATAAATGGAATCACTGTATCTGAGATTGAAACAGAGTTTGACATATCCATTGAAAAATTCGTCGAGCTTGCATATGCCACAGAACCGCCAAACATCATATCGATTATAAGGGAGTTTGAGCAGATTAGAATGCAGATAGGTAGAGTGCCTACAAAACAGGACATGGATGAGCACTCTGAGTTTAGTTCCTTGCAATATGAGAATGAATTTGAATCATGGGAACACATGCTAGAAAGACTGGGATATGATCCGTGGTACAGGAAACCAAAAAGTCAGGAAAACAAGGCAGTATTGGAAGGTATACAGGATACAGATACAGACAAAAATCCCAAATCAGAACTGATAAAATTGGAATTACTAAGACAGAAAATCAGGGAAGGGCTAAAGGAAGAACCTGCCATGCTGGAATTGTTTGATGTTTTGGATCAAGACATTGTCAAACTCGATAAAAAAAGACTAGAATACATACTTGATCATACATGAGCTTTTAGATAATTCCTAAAAATCTCTTGATCCTTATCACTCATTATATCATTTATTGTTTGAATCATTCTCTTGATGTTACTTTCTTGAAACTCTAAAAGATGTTCTTCTAATACCTGTCTCTTTGATTTGCCACCTTCATTTAGCTCTTCTTTGTAAAGGTGATTGATTGCAGCTACAAGATGCTTGCATAGCGTATGGTGATGCTCTTCATTGAGTTTATGCTGACATGTACAGGTCATATTTGACAAGTATTTGATATTGATGGTAGAATGTACGTTCTCAAACCGAATATATTTTGTATTGTTTTTATCATATGTCTCATTATCGTTGTACTTATAGCCGTCTTTGTATAGTTCAGGATTCAAGTCCACCATAAGATCCGCACGATTTGAATATACATCAATTATCTCTTCAAACATGCCTTCATGAAATGTATCTGGAGATAATTCAGCTAACTTATGCAGGAAATCAAGATATGTTTTAGAATGTGATTCAAACTCTCTTGGATTGTATTTGGATATGGATATCTCTTCTAATGAACCAGTAAACACGGTAATTTCTTGCATGGTGGGCAGAATGGAGACAGATGTAAGATTGGTCTCATAGTCAATCACATTGATCTTTACTATCTTGTTTTCTTTCTTGGATACAGGATCATGATGTATCTTTGCAATAGAGTTCTTTCGTGCAGGGATTTGCGGGGTTATGCTTGTCCATATTTTTAGCCCTTCTTCATCAATTACCTGTATTGTTTTATTATTCTTTAATAATTCTGCTACATCTTTTAGTATTTTTTTAAATGTAAATATGATTCCCTGTTCATTTTCAGGTATGGCATTTCTTAGCGAATCATACTTGCTTGGAGTTAGTTCTTCATCAAGCATTACTTTGCAGTGAAATATGTTGGAATTGATTTGAAAATCAAGCTTTGCAATAGCTGTAATCTGTTCAGGTCTGAATTTGTAATTGGTTATATCTGTAGCAAAGTCAAACTCTGATAGATTTTCATGAGGGGGCTGTAATTTGACAGATTCTGCCAGAATCAATCCGGCTATTCTGGTAACCTGATCATCTTCATCGTCAAAGTCTCCCCTGTCAAGCTCTAACAACTCTTCAATAAATTCGTCAGGGGATATATGTCTGCCATAAAACTTGATTGTCTTAGTACTTGCATCTAGGTTTTGTTGAATGCGTTTATAATCTTCATTTAGAAATAGTATCTTGGACCTCTTGTGATTCTCTAGCGGATGAATCATTTTTTCATTTTCTAATTCGGATAATGCCGTATGCCATAGACCAATGCCGGGCATGAGCCTTAAACTCGGGTATTTGTTCTCTATCGTTGTTCGTACATAAAACTCTGGCTGCGAGCCATCAGAATACCTTAGCTCTTTAAGAATATCTGATTTCAGGTTGTCAATGGATAGTTTTCCTATCAATAGATCTGATTCTGGTGTTTTTTTTCTTAGAATTTTAGCAAGGGCCAGTTCCTCTAAAATCTTTTTAACCATATTTTCAAAACCTGTCTCAAAAAACACCTCGAAGGATTTTTTTAAAGAATAATCTACAAATTTGAAAATATCATAGTTTGTTTGCAATGATCTGGCTTTTTTGATAATGTCCTCTTTGGAAATCCCATCATCTATAAAATCAGTCATGATCAAAAGTATGAATGATCTGAGAATATTGAGAAATGTTATCTCTAAAAGCTCATTCCTGAAAAAACTAAAATTATCTTTTAGTATATCATGTTTATCTTGCCATGTAGGAATCTTGAGATTCATAACAAAAGCATTTTCATATTGGTTCTTCCGATACCGAGATCTATCAAACAAAAGTACATCCTTAACAATCTCTGACAATTTTATAGAGTTAGTAATATTGTATTTGTGAATTAGATCAGTGGAATTTTGACCGTCAAGTAGGTCATCAACAAAATGTGGCAGATACACAAAGGGGTTTTTAGAGACAATTTTTTTGACCTGCTCTACAAAATTCCTCCTAGGTATAATTTCATCAACATCGGTTATGTTTTTGATTTTGTGTGAGATTAGCTCTTCGAAGTGTTTCTTGCCAAAAAAATTTCTAGTATCCAATATCATAGGTTTTGGTACATCATTGATTTTGGATATGGGTTCCGGAGGTTTGTTTAGGATGGATTTGTTTTTGTGATCCTCTATATGCTGTAGAAATGGCTCTGTGTCTTCAAATTCAATATCACAAATTGGACATGTATTAGTCATTCAATTCTTCCAACAAATCTTTGAATCTTTCTTCATAACCCGCATATCGATCTGATGCACTGTTTCTACTTTCTATATCCATCAGTAATTCTATGCCATGATTGGCATATTCCTCACAAACGTTAATGATTCTTGTTTGTGGATCTCGAAAAATCTCAAGATCTCCTCCTGACTCTTCTATTGCTATTGCAATCATCATCCACAGATAATCTGGGTTCTGTGCAATATATTCAAAATCTATTGAATCTTTTCTGTCACTTTTCTTATCATATGGTTTTTTGATATTTTCTTTTTTTCCAAGTGCCATGGAGAAAATAAATATGTCTGCTAATTTTTTGGATGCAAAAAAAGATGTCCTATTTTTTGTTTTTCCACTCGCTCTTGAGTAAAAATCTCGAATCTTATCATTTTCCCCATCATAACCTACCTTTGGCCATCCTGCAGTAAGTTTTTTTGCAGAAATATCAATTTTGGTTTTAGACTCGGACATTATTCATCATATTCCATTATCTGTCTACTTTCTATTCCCTCCACTTTTGTGGCCTCAATTTTATATTCTTTCCATACTTTTCCTTTTCTACGCAATATGTTTCTCACAGGTTCAGCTCCTTTGTCATCTCCATGAAGATATTCTGTGTCAGTAACAAGCAATACTATTTGAACACCAGGAAGATATTTTGAAAATACCTGAGATATTTCATTTCGATGTTTACCAGAGATATTATGTAATGGTGAGTCTATGATCAAAAAAGCATTCGTATGGGTTATTTCTCTAATTCCTGCAACATATGATAGACCTAACACGTGAGATTGCCCCTTGGAAAGACTTGCATTTAACTTTCCTGAATCTCTTGCAACAATTTCATAGTTTTCAGAAATGCTCACACAAGAAAAGGTTTGTTTTTCAGGGGCGCTCTCTAGAAAATATTTACTGGTAGCCTGTTCTGTATGTTTTCGAAGAATCTCTTCAATTTTCTTCTCTAAAATTTTAGTGAATTTGACAACTGCGTCAGCTAAATCTATTTTTTTACGTTCAGCCTCAAATTTTCCTTCTTTGTCAAGTGCATCTTTGAGGCGTTTATTGTTTTCTTGGGAGTCTATCATCAATTCATCTAACTTAGATGTTTTACTATTGATATTGCTCTTCTGATCAGTGCATTGATCCAAATATTGTGTTTTGAGACTTCCAAGATCTTCATCTGTATTGTATTGAACATTTTTTATTTGTCTATTAAGATCTGCAAGTTCAACATCAAATTCTTGTATCTCTTTACGTTTACTACGTCTACTGTCAATTAATTCTTCATAATCTTTTTTTGATTTTTCAATGTTACTCACATCAATTATTCTACTTATCAGGTCTCGGCCTAAAGATATTCCTTGAGATATATCATCTTCAATTATCGCATCCTTGATCTGAGTTAATGTCATCCAAGGAGAATCCGTGTCTTCATTCTTATCAAATTCTCTCCCACATACACATTTGAGAGGACTAGATCCAAGAATCTTATCTATTGCACTTCTAGATATGGATGGAGGAATTTTATCCTCATCTTCTAACCTAGCAAAAATATGTTCTGAATTTTGAAGAGTATCACGTATTAGCAGTTGTGGGATTCTCTCAAAAAGAGTGCTTTTGATCTTTTCATTGATATTTCTCAAGTCTCTATCTGCACTATCCTTGTTTCTCTGTGTCTTTTTCTGATCTTCTACAAGCTTGTTACCTTCTTTGGTCTGTTGTATTTTTTCTGAGTATTCTGTATGCATACGTTCTGCTTTTTCAAGAGATTTTTTATGTTCAGATATTTCAAATTCTAGTTCAGATATCTTTTCATTTAACGTAGCGGCTTTTGCAGAATATGGGGCTGCGTTTGCACTTTTACTGCCCATACTCCGTTCTATATTTTTAGATGTGTTTTTTGCAGATTCTGTCATCGAGTTGAGAATTTCTAAACCAGATATTTTTGTGATGCCGTCTTTGATAAAATCAGATGACGATGAAGTATAGAAATGTTCCAAGTTTTCTCCATCAAACAGGAAAAAATCAGACAAGTGTTGTGGAAAGTGTTTATTTATCTCGTTTTTGATCAGTGGTGGATTCTTTTCGAGAATCATTTCTCCTGATTCATCTTTTAATCTTAATTTTACACTAGTTTCAAATTCAATTCCTGATGGAACTTGAGAATTATTTTGAGAATCAAATCGTCTTGCAGTAGAATCTTTGTTATAAGTTGCCTTTAGTTCTCTGGTAAGTAAATATTTTTGTCCATTATTATCATGTAAATCTATGGTTATGCTTGCAATAGCATTTTCACCCTTCGATAAGTTTTCTAATACATCAGTATTCATAAGACCATAGTCAAGCCTTGTTCTTTCAGCTGTTGAATGTTTTTTATGTTCTCCATAAAGACACCAGTAAATCATATCATGAATAGTGGATTTGCCTCTACCACTGAGTCCAATTACTATGGAAATGTTTTGGTCAGAAGAATCTGAAAACTCTATTGAATGATTTGAACCATAAAATCTTCCTACATTCTCCATCTCAATCTTTTTTATGAGAATGCGCTGCTTATCAGGATGCATATTTTTTACTCCATTCTACAAGTGAAATGTTGGATATGAACTGTTCCAGAATTTGATCATAGATCTTGTCAATTCCTTCTTTGGTTATGTATTCAGATGTCTCACAATTCAATAATTTTTCTACCAGATTCTTCATTTCTGGCGGAATATCCTGATTCTCGTCCATATGTGATTTTAATCCATCCAAGATTATAGGATTAATTACAGGCATAACACTTCTATGTTTAGATAGATTTCTTACATATTAATTTAAAGCGGTAAATCCGAAGTAAATTCTTTGATCTTATCCTCACAGTAAGCACTGTTTATTGCCAATGCACTCATATGCTTTATTCTACTCATCTGACTTTTGATAATACTTGTTTCTAATTTGATAGCCTGTTGATCTTCAAGATGTAATATTTGTGGTTTTACTAAAATGTCAAAAATATCTGCATGGGTCTTGCGACTTCCATCAGGATAAGGTTCAGCATAGGTTCTCAATACTCGTCCACGTCTTTGGATAAATTGTGTGGGATTACCTGTGGATGCCATAACAATGCATATTCTTGCTTGAGGTATGTCCATTCCCTCATCCAAGATTCTGTTGGATAAAAGAATATTCCAGTTCCCGCTTGCAAAATCATTCAATATTGTAGTTCTGGCCTTTTTATCTGAGGGATTGTCATACGTAATCTTTCTAAAAGTGACAGATTTGTCAATTCCACAATATTTTTGAGGATTGTTTAGAATTTCATTAACATTTTCAAATTGATTCTCAGAGCAGAAAATTAACATGTGTTGTAATTGTGAAACTTGTTGCAGAATCTCTTTGATACATTCTGCCTTGTTTTCTGCATCTCGTATTATTTTAGCCCTTTTCTGTATCCTTTTCTCACCTTTTTCTCTATCAACTAGAGATTTGGAATTTAGCAGTCGAGCTGCTTGATGTGTCAATATTTTATATTCAACAAACTCCTCATCTGTAAGATGAATAAAAAATGGATAATAGTTATATCCACATAACAATCCATCATGAATTGCTTTTTCTAACGTGTATTCAAACACTGTAGATGTGCCAGACGATCCTTGAAAGTAGTTTCGTAAAAAATCAGTTCCATCAGAATCAAAATATCGTTCAATTGTAGCAGAGAGTGCCATTCTGTAGTGATAGTTTTTGGATAGTCCTCTTCTCTCAACGGATGTTCCGACATGGTGAGCTTCATCAACAACTAACATTGTAGGAATTTTACAGTCTTCTATATATACAACAAAGTCTTTGGTGGAGAACAGATCATGTGATGTTATCAATACAGAAGATTCATTATTCGTAGAACGATTTAGATGGGAAACCTCATCACGTAGTACTTGTTTCCATATTCCTGATCCCAGAACAGCGGATTCAATGAACCATTTAGACAGTTCTCGCTTCCATTGATCTACGAGATTGTTATACGGTACTGCAATTATAATCAGAGATTTTTCTTCTTTTTCTTGGATTCTTTGAATGGCTCCGATTGCTGTGAAGGTCTTGCCAGTTCCTGTAGCCATCTCAAATATTCCTCTTCCATCATTTTCCAACCATGCGTCAATTGCCTCGTTCTGGTAATTTCTCAAAATGGGCCGTTTTTTTAGTTCAGGGATGTCGGATTTGGTTTTTGGGGCAATTTCCTTGAAATAATCCAGAAGGTTTTTGGAAAGAGGTCTTATTTTACAATCAATGTTGCCTAAATGAAAAAAATCATTGTCCCAATAGTTTACAAAATCTTCATGATCTAAATCAATTTGACTCTTTTCAGAATCAATCCATTGCCTAGATACATCCAAGGAATATAGTTCTCCTACCTGAGAATTGTTCCTGTCTATGATACCATGAAAGGACAGCGGAGAGCCATCATCTTTGTTGTAAAATATTCCAATCTCTTTTTTAAAAATCCCCTGTTCATTTATCTCTGATTCAGTAAGAGGTATGCCATCACATTCAGGTAAGATTATTTTTATTGTAAGATAATCATTTGCAATCATCCAAGAAATTGCCTTTGTGTGATCTTCGAGAATCTTTTCTTTGAGTTGTGACAAATCATGTATCCAATTCTTTGTGATTATATCATCTATGTTGGTTCCTTCCAATAGTGCCTTCTTATCTTCATTAGAGAAACCTGGAATTATTGCAAGTTCCATAACGCCTTTATTCTCTTTGATAAAATTCTGCAGGCCTTCTGCTACAAGCGCAAACCTCATTGCAGAGAATATTCCTCCAAATCTACGATAATATTTTGAATTGGATAATACAGGATTGAAAAACTCGTTGAATACGTCCGTTCTTTTAGAGTCATATACAGGCTTTATCTCCAAATCTTCAAACAGCATTTAGTCCAATTGACTCTGAATATTTTTGATATTTAATCTATGATCTACCTGAAAACGTATTATGACCACTTTATTTCCATTCTTATCTATGATGTTTTCCCCATCATCTGCTATTGCAATGAGGTTATAATCAAATTTGGCATGATGGTTTGGACATACCACTATCATGTTATCAAAATCATCATCTGCATTTGCATGAAGTGGATTATAGTGATGGACTTCGGAATAAAATTTGCCTTTTTCATACTCAAATGTATAGTTACAAATCTGACACTTGTTTTGATACAATTCTTTGAGTTTTGCCACTTTTTTAGAGTCACGAATAAACCGCATGACTTCAAAGTGCTCTCTTTGTGCAGAACCATTTATCATCTCTTGCTCTGTTAATGACTTTGGGATTTGGCTTTCTGATATGTGACTTGTTGTTACCTTCTTTTCTAGCTTGTATATTCCTGACAACATCATACCGGCTTTTGTTTTTGACATGGTTTCATGAAACAATAAATCCAGAGATTGTAACTTGTCAATCAGGATAAAATGAGTGATGTCTTGAGAATGTAAGTCGTCAGGGAATATTGTATGTCCTAATCCGTAATCTATTATTTTCTTCTTAGCTTGCCCCATAATTTTGAAATTATTCTCAGGTATGGCAAAAAACATTTCATCTTTTTCTTCAATCTCTGTCCATCTTTGATCTGAGATCTGACTTTTATGAAAGCCCCAGATAAAATTAGAGCTGTGCTTGTTGAGAAATTCTTTGGCAGATGAATTAAAATTTCCATTCTGAAACAATCTGAATTTTTCAGAATCACGCCTATCAACTAGAATTACGTATTGATTAGCCATATCCGAATAGAAGCAATCACGTTAATTAAAGAAACTATAAATTTTACAGACATGGGGGTTATCAATACACTGAATTTTCCTGAAACTACAGATGAGGATTTTGAACAGTCTTGTAAATATTTTGGATCTTGGTATAAAATCTATTATCCTCAAATTAGTTCACCCCATCGTTTCCAGACTAAAGTCAAGATATGTTTGGAAAGGAGGAAAGAATCACAGGATTATGCAAAAGTTAGATCCAATCCAGATATCATGGATAATCAAGTCAAAAGAGGGCGGTGCCAAGAATGCAAATGTAGCCTCATCTATGAAGATATCTGTTCGCTGGGTGCAAAAACTCTACTCACGGTATCGTAAGACAGGAACAGTTCCAATTCTAGGCAAGCCTGGAAGACCAAAGAGAACAATCACAGAAGAGATGGTGCAAACTGTCCAGTCGACATTTGAAAAGTTCAGGTGTTCTGCAGTGCTCTTGGAGAAGATAATTGACACCGCTGGAGCACGCATGCCTCACAATACAATACACAAAATTATGAGAGATGAGGGATTGGCAGAAGCTCAGCCAAAGAAGATGAGAAGACGAAAATGGATTCGATATGAAAGGACGTATTCAAACTCCATGTGGCATACTGACTGGAAGCAGCTAGACGATGGAAGATGGTTTCTGTGTTACCAGGATGATGCATCAAGATTTATTATTTCTCATGGAGTGTTTGCAGAGGCAACAACGGATAACGCACTTGCAGTGTTACAAGAAGCAATTGCAAAGCATGGCAGACCAGCATCCATCTTGACTGACCATGGCTCCCAGTTTTACGCAAGCCAATCCGAATGCAAGAGAAAAGGGGCATCGCAGTTTGAGCAGGAACTGGCAAAACTGGAGATAAAACACATCATGGCAAGAGTTAACCGTCCCCAGACAAACGGCAAGCTCGAAAGATTTCACGGTGAGATTCAGAGAAAGCAGAGACGGTTTGGCACAATTGATGAGCTGGTCCGCTGGTATAATCACATCAAACCACATATGTCACTTGACTGGGACAACCTGGAAACTCCTGCAAAGGCATATGCAAGAAAGATGCCAGAGAAAGGGACAAGAGTTATTGATGATCAAACAGGAGAAGAATACGATGTCAGATAAGGGACGAACTAATTTTGGGATACAACAGATCTTGGTATAAAAGACAACACATACAAATTTGCATTTATGAGGTTTTTGTTGGAATACTGCAATGATTATACAAAATCACATGTAGAGTTTTCTACAATTGCAGAATATTTCTTTAGGTATTATTGGTTGCAAGGATGCAAGTCAAAGATAAGACAAGCTCCACAGGCTCAAAAAAATCCTGAAATAATAAAAATAATCGAAAAAGAGTTTGACAAGCCATATTATCCACATACGTATGAAAAAATTTGCGCAGAAGAGGCTGAAAAAATACAAAAATGTATAGACAAAATAACAAAGTCTGTATTTCATAATGTGACTTGGAGATTTCAGAGGCTGAAAAGTGGCAGCAGTGTAAAGGAAAACAGGATATTCTTTGATTACAAGATATCCAGAGAGATCACACCTAATAAAAAATACGTAGATTTGGATCGGGGAATAGATATCAATTCCAAGGCAATGGAATTTTTTAAAAAATATAATGTGATTCTCAAAAAGGCCGTGAATTTGGAATGGGCAAAATTTCTCGAAAAATTAAACCTCGGAATGCCAAGACTGATTCAGAAAATAGAAGGCAGATTGCTTCAAGAGGATCATTAGCCAAATATAGAAAGGCACTAGAGCCATTTTTCAAACACTGTTTTTACTGTAAAAAGTCACTAGTAAAAAATCAGACATATGTAGAGCATGTCATTCCATTTGATTATATTGCAGAAGACAATATTTGGAATTTCGTATTGGCATGCCAAGAATGCAATTGTAAAAAATCAGGTTCTCTACCCCCCACTTCCATGAGACACTGATTACAAGAAACAAAAAATATAGAAACAAAATTGAAGGATTAGAAAAATCACTTGTGATATTGGGAGAAAATCATGAGAAAATCATATGTGATCATTTTGCCAACGCAAAATCCTGTGGATATGTTGTCTTGGAAGATTTCCCATAGATTCAAAGAATTTAATGACATCATTTGGTGAATTAGAGAAATTTTTCAAAGATACAGCAGAGATAGGTCATGAAAACTAACACGTTTTTTCAGATTCAAAATATGTCATGCCTTGATCTTTTCCAAGGATTGCACACATTTGCATATCTCATCTGTTGCAAGCAGCATCTCATCATTGGTATTGAACCTGCCAAACCCAATGCGTATGGATGAATGTACCTGCTCTTCATCTAGACCAAGGGCCAGCAACACATGTGACGGCTCTACAGTATCTGTAGTACATGCAGAGCCTGCCGAGATTGCCAGTTTCTTTGATACCGTATTGATTATGGACTTACCATCAATTCCATCAAACCTGACATTGAGATTGTGTGCCAGTCTGTTCTCTGCATGGCCGTTTAGCTTGCCTCCAATCTCTGAGAATTTTTCAAGCATCCTGTCAGTCCACTTTCTGAATTGCACATTCTCCTCATTCATCTCATTTACGGCAATCTCTACTGCCTTACCAAACCCGACAATCCCTGGAACATTCAAAGTTCCTGAACGAATGTTTCTCTCCTGTCCCCCTCCAAATACAATTGAATTAATTTTTACACGGGGCAGGATACCTCTGAGATACAACGCACCGATTCCTTTGGGTCCGTATATCTTGTGAGAAGACATTGACATCAAATCAATATTCATCTTTTTTACATCAATTGATATGTGACCTAATGCCTGTGCAGCATCTGTATGAAACAATACATTGTTCTCATGTGCAATCTTTCCAATCTCTGAAATATTCTGTATGGTTCCAATCTCATTGTTTGCAAACATTACAGAAATCAATACAGTCTCATCAGTGATAGCATTTTTCAGTTTCTCAAAATCAATTAATCCCGATTTATCTACTGGAAGATATGTTACCTTGCATCCAATATTCTCAAGATGTCTTGCAGCATCAAGAACTGCCTTGTGTTCTGTGATACATGTAATGAGGTGGTTTCCCTTGCTCTTGTTTTTCTCCATTACTCCAAGCAGTGCCAAGTTGTCTGACTCTGTGGCACCGGACGTAAAGATAATCTCATCCATGTTGGCACCAATTGCACCTGCAATCTTTTCACGGGCCTGCTGTACTCCAACTGACGCATCATACCCAAAGGAATGATCCAAGCTTGAGGCATTGCCAAAATGTTCGGTAAAGTATGGTCTCATCTCATCAAACACGCGGGGGTCTACGGGAGTAGTGGCATGCGAATCAAGGTATATTGGAAATTTCACATCAGACATCTCGTTGTTCTTTGACCAGTTTGTAAAAGTCCTCCAAGCTCTGAATCCTTGGGGAAAGTGCAATGACGCCACGATTGATATGGCATCGGACCATGTCATTCAAGTCTGTCTCAATAACCTTGCAATCTTTTTCCAATCTGTTTCTCATCAGTCCAAGGTAAAGCGATTCGTATTCTCCAAACATTATGGCAGGTTCTATATCAGAACCGTCTTGGTCGTATTCATCGGGGTTTGGCGTGGATTTTTCCCTGATTGACAGGCACAACGCAAATCTTGCCAGTATGTTTGGAGTAAGGCCAGTTCTGGCCTTTAGTCTGCCAAGCAGATTCTGACTCTTGGCACTGAGCCTTACTTTACTGAATTTCAACTGTCATCTCCTTGTCAAAAAAATAACCTTCTCTGATGTTCGTCTTTCCCTTTTCAGAGTCAAAATTAATCATGTATGATTTTGCAAGATGTGGTTTTAGTTTTGCATAGTATGTAGAATCAATTTCTGAATCAGTTGAAAGAATGATAGTCTGCTGGGAAGTCTTTGGAAAGAATGATTCGACAAGGCTCATTCTGTGTTCTACGTCCAGTCTTGCAAGTGGAGTGTCAATCATGAATGGCAGAGGCCTTCCAGAAGTTTTTGCCAGTCCCCAGACAAGGGCTGTTGCATAAATTTGGAGCTCACCCTTTGAGAGCAAGTCTTTTGTTATTTCATCATTGTTTGAATCATACAGTTTTACAGCAAAGGTCTCCTTGTCAATGGATATCATTTTGATGAAATCCTTTTTGTGAAGCAGTATCTCAAGGCTCTTTAGGACATTGTCTTCAAGCAGAGATATTTTTTGTACACGTAGTGACTCACAGTATGTCTCCAAAACACTCAGTACTGAGTTTGCCACTGACTCGCCAGACGAGAGTTTTTCAGAGGATGTCTGTCGTTCCAAGCTGGTTCGAATCTTTGCATTTAGCATTTTGAGTCTTGTCTTGCTTTGAGACAGATTTGTTTCCATCGTATCGCACTGGTTTTGCAAATCTCTTTCCTTGTCACGAAGCGAATCTCTTTCAGACATGATTGATTTGATTTCGTCTATATCTGGCTTTATCTTGTCTACCACTGCAAATTTTTCCAAAGCTCTTTTCTGAATCCCGTAGGATTCAGTCAATTCTCTAATTTTCTCCACATTGGCATGCTGAGAATCTTCAATCAGAGTCAGGTTCTGCTCCATCTGTGATAAAGACATGTCAAAAAAAATATCAAAAAATGAATCCTTTTTCAAGTCTTCTTTTAGACATTTGGCCAGTTCCGTATTGATTGATTCTTTGACATGCATTGGAATATCAGGCAGGAATGATTCAGATTTTAGCAGAGATGACATCTTTGTGGTATTTTTTTCAAAGATTTCTCTCTCATAGTTTAGTCGAATTGTATCTTTGTCAGCCTCTATCTGGCTTTTCACTTTGGTAAGCTGTTCTGGAATCAGACTGAATGGGAGCTGTGCAGAACATAGGTCACGAATCTCCTTTTCAGTAACTGCAATCTTTGATGTCATGTTCTTTTCATTTTTTTCCATCTCCATGTTCTTCTCGTAATAGTTTCCACCGATTTTTTGGAATCTCTCAGTTGCCAGCAAAAACTCGTTGTGAGTTGACTTTACATCCTTGTTTTTCTCATCAATGTCCATGCTTATCTTTGAGATTTGCTCCTCTAGTACCTCCTGTATGAAGAGCAGTGATTGTAATTCATCTCCGGTAAACTCCCTGTCAAGCATGTCACTTGTAACGAATCTGAGCAGAAATTCGAAACTCTCAAGATACATTGGATTACCATGAATCTTGCCGTATTGCTGATAGCCGTTACGCAGTTCTGCAAACTCTATGAGTTCTTTTTTTGTCATTTTACGTCGCAGTGTCTTCTGCGTCATGGTATCATTTTTCTTCTCTGACTCTATATCTTTGTGATTCTTTTTTTTGAGTTCCCTGTACAGTACAAACCCAATGTCCTTTTGCAGCTGATTTACAAGATCCAGTCCAAGCAGAGTATTAAAAGAAGATTTGATGTACCTGTTTTCATTGTCATCTTCAGCAATGTTTTGAATCTGCTCTCCATCAAAGAAGAACAGTTTTGCAATGCCTCTTGGAATAAGCTGGTTGACAAACTGTTGCCATTCAGATTTTTCAATGGCGTCTATCTCCTCAAACTTGGCATCAGTATGCCGATTCTTTTTGTCAGGAATTGACATGTCTAATTCCCTAAACCCTTCTGATTGCAGATCATACTTTTGAACTGTCAAGTCCTCCACAACTTTGCCATCGCTGTTCTCCCATGTCCTAGATATCTTGTATTTCTGAACTTTACCATCAAATGCAATCTGAAATACTATTGATATGGAGGATGCAGAACTGACCGCACCTGTTTTTAGATTCCTGTGAAATGATCTCAGTATTTTCTGATCATAGCCTTTTCCAAGACCCGTATCATAGTCCCTGCCATAAAAACACAGCATTATTGATTCAAACAGAGTGGTCTTTCCTGCACCATTTGTACCTCCACATAAAATCACAGTCTTTTTAGGACTGGTAGTAAAGTCAAACTCGTTGATTCCGCCATATACCCCAAAGTCAGTTATTACAATTTTATCAATTATCATGATACTCACTTGTCTCTCTCAGATACCATCTTTGTCCTTTCTTTGATGTCCTTTCTCTCTTGGAGTTTGACCATTATTTTTGAAAACTCTTTGTCATCATTGACATCTCTCCATTCTTTTGAGATCTCATTTTTTATCTTCTCAAATATTTTAGAATGCCTGTTTCCTCCTTGGGATTTCAACTCCAGATTAAGAAGATTACTTACCAGTTGAAAAGAGACATTATGTGAAGAGCACGTCTTCTCTAATAGTTCCTGCTCAATGCCATCAAAGTTTCCAAGTTCATTTGCTATGGCATGTATGTTTTTTCCAGTTACTTTAGCATAAATCTCATATGCAGTATTTTTCCAGTCTCCTTGCTCCATTCTCCAGACTCTCTGTATTTCATGAATCTCATCCTCTGAAATCAGTTCCATCTCTGGATCATTTTTCATTTTCTGGATTCGAATCTGTCCTTCCAAAAGATCCCTGAGATACTGTCGTCTAAACTCCATCTTGTAGGGGCCTGGGGTGTATCCTTCACCGTGACTCTTCAGATCAACTCTGCCATTGCGTCTTTTTCTCTCCCTATATTTTTCCCAGACGCTGGAATCCTGCGTATCCTTTAACTTTTGTCGTAGTTCGGCAAGAACCTCCATCCATTCATTCTTTTCATCATTTTCAATCAGGTTTGTAAGATACCCTTGCTTGTCTACAACTGTACAAGTCCAGCAACCAAAACGACCACCACCGCATGATGGAGTTGTAGTGTCAATTACTAGAGGACATTCACTAGTATTTGCGTCCTGATACATTGCAAGCAGATCACGGTTCTCATCACCCCACGGATTTTTGTTCTCTAGTAGATAATTCCAAACATCTTCTGCAGAAAAATCCTCAATTGGAGTATAAACATAAGTTTGATCAAACTTGGAATGCCTTGAGAGTGGACTGTTCTCAATTTTGTGCAAGTTCATCACCTGATCCCTTACAGAGCTCTCGCTTTTTCTCATTCCTAGTAGAACTATTGCCTCACCATGCTTGGATACTGTATCCTGAATGAAACGGTCGGCATTGGAAATCTTTAACATGTCTGTACACCACCTGAACATGATTGTTGGTGCAGGATACCCCAAACCAAGCAGTCGAACCCAGAATGTATCAGATATGGGAGGCCTAAGGAGGTTTGTCCCAATTGGAAGATCATCTTTCCTTGCAGTTTTTTCTATCCTTTCCAGACTATTGGTAATTCTATCGGCAATCTGTGGTGCCTCTACCAAGGTATCAGAAGAGATGACATAGATTTTTTTTTGTAATTTTTCTCGAGGCAGTTCAGATAGTGCCTTCCATACCAGCTGAACCAGACATGTAGAGTCTTTTCCCCCACTGAATCCGATAATCCAAGGCCTGTTGTCGTTGAGGTATACTTCTCTGATCCCATGAAAAATTTCCGCAAATGTCTTTTTCTCTAGGACAGATTCGCTCATAGCTTGGCCTCTATCTTTTGTCTGTTCTCTGAGAGTTTTACATTGCATTTTTGTATGATGATGTTTGCTGCCAAGTCAATCCCCACTGCTAGCTTTGTCATCTGGCCGCTGCGAATCAGTCGTCCGTCCCATTCTGGATTGTCTCGTAACCAATTAATATTTTTGAGATTTTTCAGCTTGTCTTTCCATGCTTGTGGAGAGTCGTTGATTATCTCCTTTCCTGCAATTCCCAATGCGTTAAGAAGGTTGGTGTTTGCATTGACAAAATATTTTCGCAAATCTCCTGTAGACAATTCATCTTGTAAAATCATCTGCCACTCTGGCATGTTTTTGGAAACTGTTTCCCAAAAATCCTTGGCAAGAGTCTTGTTGTCTTTGGATAGTGTCTTTCCTTTGGACATGCCAAACAAACGCAATGTTGCATCTGCTATTCCATTAAGTGTGAATACCTTGGTTGAGCGATTGGAGATGGTAGTCTTTTCCAACTCTACTCTTCCTTTGAATATGTCAACTTCGTTTATCAGAGATACGATAAATTTTGAAAATGCATCTCGGTGATCATATAAAATGTTCAGTGACTTTGTTGTCTTTACTGCATTTTTGTTCAGATCAGAGAACATTTGTTGGCTGCGCTTTAAACCAATATCCTGAAAAAATACAACTGAGATCATCTCATGTCCAAGTTCTGGTTTTTCTTCTAATGCTGCCTCGATTGCCTTTCTTCTATGCTGTCCGTCATTTATCAAAAATCTAGAGTCCATGTTTATGTAAAGACGTCCCAGTTTTCCATCATCTCCAAGAGACGGAAATGGCGTAAATTTCATCTTTCCGTCAACTGATGCAGTCAGTGAGGAAAAAATATAGTTTTTAGGATTGTTTAAAATATAGTTTTTAATTGCAGGGATTCGAACTTCTCGAAGCGTTCTCTGAGCTCTAAGTTCTGGAGGTATCTCATGCTCATTGAAGATGAATATTTTTGGAATTATTTTGAGGGGACACATTGCAACATGAAATTCTCGTCCTGCCTGGATTCCTCTAATTGCATCAAAGCCATATACATCACTGCCTACTTCCTGCTCATCATTTTTCGTTAGAGTCATATTTGCCAGCAATGGAAGTATATTAAAAAGATTTAGAGGTTCATAATTTCCAAATGGAAGTATGTTTATAATGACTTTCTTAGTATTTCAAGATCTGCCTTGGAGAGTTTTACAGAGAATATGGCAGCATCTGGGTGTTTTGCATTTTTTGTAATGGGGTGAAAAACAACCTTGATTTTACCATCTTCTTTTGTGATACTTGCTGGCCTATCGCCAATATGGGTTTTTGCCATGATTACAAAGTTGCATGATTGTTTATAGAGCTATTGATCAAACAGATATTTTGCAAATTTTATTACCAATAGTCCAAAGTTATGAGAAATTCATAATTATATCTATATGAGACTTGGGCATAATGGTTTACAAAAATAAGGTCTAAAATCATTCAACAGCAAAGCATTCTCTTTACAATTCTTGGATGATTCTCTGCACCAATCATGCATGTAATACGCTGCCAACTGATACGCCAAAACGCAGATCAGCACAGATGATTTCACATTGCATAATCCCCTTACGGGAGCTGCTCTGATGCCAAACGTGTCTTTGAATGTCTCAAAGAGCGGTTCAATTGAAGTCTTTCTATCCGCATGCAACTCCTGACCGATCGCATAGTCGTAAAATTCCACAAGCTTGATCCTTTCCGGGGGCGTACGCGGGTATGTCTTATCGGAGTGACAACCTCGGATGCTTTTTGCCGCACGAATCATGCAGTTTGGAATCATCGTATGCAGGATCTGCCAAAATATTTCGTATTATTCCTGAAAGTGATTTTACCAATGCATCAAACGTCCTGCCATCATGAATATTTGCAGTACTGACGCCAGCGGACAATGGAACAATCAACTTGCCGGCGCTGCAACTCATGTGCAGCTTATACCCGAATATCCAACCCTTTGATTTGGAGGACTATCCCCATCTTGCATCCGTATCAATTCCTGAAATTGGCAAACGATTATTCTTCATGTCGGATTTGTGCCATACAGGACCATTTGCTTTTGGCAGAGAACTGTCCACTGATGCAGACGTGTCATCAACCATTCCTTCTGATACGAACAGGTTTCCCATCGTCCCGATGATGTCCCCAACGGGCAGGTTCTGAAATCGCCTGTCAACAGTACGCCTGTCTGGGATTTGAGTCAGTCTGCAGACCTTGAACAATTTGTCATCGTTGCGTTTGACTGATAAAAAATAATGAAGTGTGCTGTTGCTTGGAATTCTCATCCGAGATTTTATGATGAATAATTGCACCATCAGAACAGTTGAACAGGCATACGGTCTGCCGGGTCTGAATATCTCCTCATACAGAGACAATGTTCTAACCAGATACAAAACGCCAATGAGAATGACTCTGACAGAACCTGCTGGGGATTTTTACGTTCATGCTGCAATGAAATGACATTGCAAGGATCCTTGGCTTTTTTCATTTGAATAGTTTGAGAAACTGATTAAAAATTAGGATTAGTTATGCCCAAGTCTCAATTAGTTATGTTAGGTAATTGTTAGATCAGGATGATCATAAAAATTTCACTAAATGATCAGTTTTGAGATGAGTTATCGATACATTTGGAATTAATTTCATATGGCTACTAGTTTAACCGTATCCATGTTTTTGTTTGTCTGAAAATCTTTTGTCATAATTGAAACTTTTTCTGCATCTCCATCAATTACAAAAAGCTCCATACACTTTTCTTTTTCAATTTTACTGTGAAGATGAGTTATAATCAGATCTTCAAAATTATGAGTTATGCCAGAAACAACATGATCAAACTCATCATTGTGTACTACCAAAAGAATTGCATGAATGTCGCCAGTCAAACCTGACTTTTGCTTTTCATCTGTAACAAATGCTCTAATTCCTGCCCTAATAGCTTCAGACCTACCTGAGAAACCCATACTTGATTGTAATTTATCTAATTCAGAGAGAATTTCGGCATTTAATGAAATTGAAACAATTGTCATATTGCTAATGTTATTAATTATCTTATAAGTTTAGTAGTTAAAATTATTATAATTTTATAAATTTATTAATAATTCATGTATTTTTTGAGCGT
Organism: Candidatus Nitrosopumilus sp.; assembly: GCA_963422575.2. Classification (GTDB taxonomy): domain Archaea; phylum Thermoproteota; class Nitrososphaeria; order Nitrososphaerales; family Nitrosopumilaceae; genus Nitrosopumilus. Next base: position 898,511 of record CAXXKU010000001.1, read on the forward strand.
GAGCATACAAACTATGGTGGATAATCCTTGTTATATTACAGGAGTATTGTTTTGAAAGTTGTAGAAATCAAAGATCTTACTGTAAAATATCCTGATGTTAAAGCACTAGATAACGTAAGTTTTGAAGTCAATGAAGGTGACTTTCTAGGAATCATTGGTCCTAATGGTGCAGGAAAATCTACATTGTTTGCTGCAATGTTGGGTCTTCATACTGACTATGAGGGAACAATCAATTTTTTTGGTAAAGACATTCGTAAATCGAAAAATTATCTAAAACAAATTGGATATGTTCCACAGAAACCAGTTTTTGAAAAAAATTTTCCTGTTACAGTAAAAGATGTAGTCAGAATGGGTTTGCAAAATAAATCTGATGCAGACAGAATTGATGACATTTTACAACAATTGTGGATTCATGAATTGGGTGATAGGAGAATTGGTGAATTATCTGGCGGTCAACAACAAAGAGTCTTTATCGCAAAAGCTTTGGTTCACAAACCAAAATTAATGATTCTAGATGAACCTGTAGCTGGAATTGATCAGCAAAGCATTGAGTTATTTTATAGTATATTGCGAGAATTAAATTCTAAACAAAATATTACAATTATCTGGTCGTCTCATGATCTTGATGCTGTTAATCAGTTAGCGAATCATGTGGCATGCCTAAACCGCACACTATTCTTCCATGGAGAATCTGAAGATTTCTTTTCTAATGGTGATCTTGTCAAACAATATTCTGAAGCTTCAATGCAGGAACATATGCACCATCATTAACCATGTCCTTTGAAATTCTAACTTATGGTTTCATGCATAGGGCATTAATTTCTGGCATTGTTATTTCAATTCTTTGTTCTGTTGTTGGATTATTTCTTGTTCTAAGAAGATATTCGTTATTTGGAGATGCAATTGCACATGCATCCTTTGGTGGTGTTGCTGTTGGTTTGTTTGCAGGAGTTTATCCTCTGTGGACAGCATATGTTGTTTCGATTGTTAGCGCATTAATCATTACAAAAATTAAAGATAGGTTCAACATATCTGGAGATGCGTCTGTAGCCGTACTCTTATCCTCAGGAATAGCAGTAGGTCTTGTAATTATAGGCCTGTCAGGAGGATTTACTCTTGATATCTTTAGTTTTCTATTTGGAAGCATACTGCTAGTCAGCGTTGATGACACGATTCTCATTTTGTTCTTAACGGTAGGAGTTCTAATTGTAGTAGCGCTATTGTTTAGACAAATTATCTATTCAACATTTAACGAAGAACAAGCTAAAGTCAGCGGAATCCCAGTCGAGAAGATAAATTACCTCATAGTGTTCCTGGCTGGAGTTACTGTAGTCACATCAATTCAACTAGTTGGTGTTTTGTTAATTTCTGCCTTGTTTGTAATTCCAAATGTTTCAGCAATAATGTATGGAAAAGGATTCAAACAAACTGCATTAATTTCTGTTAGTTTTTCAATATTTTCTGTTGTTGCAGGAATTTTAGTTTCATATGTTTTTGATATTACTCCTGCAGGAACAATTGTTTTGATCTCAATTGGTTTACTTGCAGTAACTATGGGAATAAAGTCAGCTGGACTGCTTTCTAAGAGTTAATCAAATTATTTAGTCTTCTTTTATCATGAATGCTCTTCACATAAAACAAAGACGTTGCAATAATTCCTAATGCAATTAGTGGTGATGCAAGTTCTGTATACTTTAATTCAAATTCTCCTGATGACTGAACTTGTGATGCAATAACTGGAATTTCAGTCATCTTTATTGTGCCAATTTTGTTTGTTTGTTGTTCTACAAACCATACATTGTCGTCTCCATCTGATGTCATAAATTGAGTCCGTGTTGAACTTGTTGGAGTTAGTACTTCCATCAAATTCCCATTATCTGGATCATACACTCCCAGTTCATCTATAACGTGTTGTGCAAACCAGATATTTCCGTATCTATCAAATGTCATTCCAAATGGCAACGATTCATCATTAGGTACGGAAACACGCTCGAATGTTTCTAAAATTGGATTAAATCTAGTAATTGCCAAACCTGTATGTTCTGCTATCCAAAGATTTCCGTCATCATCAAAAAGCAACGCTTCAGGCCCTTGTAGAATAGTTTCACCTGAAACCTGAACTGCTTTATTCCCATTGGTGTCAATATATCCAATTTTACCTGTACCTGATGCAGAATACCAGATATTTCCATCTTCATCAATTGTCAAAGCAAATGGAAGAGAACCTCTATCTGGAAGTACAACTTCTTCAAATACATCCAATTCTGGAGTGTATTTTACAATTCTATCTTTGTTAATTATAGCTACCCAAATATTTCCATCAAAATCAGATTGAATAGCAAATGGAGAGTTATCCGAAATTACCGGATCTAATTTTGGAATTGTTTTTGTTATGATCTCTTTTGTTTGCGAGTCTATGAATCCAATTTGATTTCTTTGAGGGTCTGTAAACCAGATATTTCCATCATTATCTTGTGTTAAAAATGCTGTACCAACCCCATCAAATGTGTATGATGAAAATCCTTGTGTATCAAGTGAAAATTGCCATAATTTAGGATTTAATCCATCACTTATCCAAATTGACTCCTTTCCGTCATAAAGCGGATATAATGGCTTTGCATCTTCAGGTAATTCGTATTCAATAACTTGTGTCTGAATATCAGTTAGTCTTGGTTTGACAAATAAATTCAAAATCTTTGATTCATTTGCATTCTCAGTTCTTTGTGCTTCAACTTCAACTAACCACTCTCCTGAAAATCCAAATGTTAACTCTCCTTGGAATTCTATTGGTCTGTTTTCCTCTTGTTTGATTATCTCCATTGGAACTTCTATTGGTGAGATGTTTTTAGACGGATTTGATATCTTGACTTTTAGTTGATCAGAATCGTATAGCGGCTTTCCTTCAAAGTCACTGACGTTAACTAGAATTGTGTTTGAACCACTTGAAAATGGCGAAATATCAATATCAAATTTTGTATTATCTGTAAATTCAATAGTTTTGAAACCATAAACAATCTCTTGAGCATCAATTTTTTGGATTTCTCCTGCAGGCAGTGCCCCATTAACAAGCAATGTCACAACTCCAAGGAGTGTGACTCCTAATGCAGCATCAACTTTGAGTGCCCTCTTTAGTTTTTTATGCACTGAAATTTTTCCTAATGTCAAATCTCTTTCCGCATTTTTTTGTATTTTGAATTGGAAAAATCCTCCCAGTCCTACCATTACTGCTGCAATCGCTATTTTGAGCATGATTAATTGACCGTAAACTGATTCAGTAATTAACCCCACATCACTTTCTAGGAACCACATCAACGTTGGCCCTGTGATGATTACTATTCCAACTGCAATGATGAACGCAATTGAGAATCTTGGGATGAGTACTAAACTCATCTTTTCTCTAGATGATTCTTTTAATTGTGAAAATGTTGGTAGCAATGTAAAAACAAAATAGAAAATTCCACCAATCCATACTGCTGCCACCAAATTATGTATGTAGTCTAATACTATTGGAACTGTTTCTCCACTTGCTGCACCATGTCCAATTAAACTTGTTGTAGAGATTAGTACAAGTGATGTTACTAGCATTGCAATTTGGCTGTTCTTTGATAGTATTTTCTTCCTGTCTACTCCAAACCATGTGCCTAGTAGAATTATTGTTACTGTCATTCTGATTAACCAAATATTTCCAAAATCAGTCTGTATTGCATCAATTGGCGATGTTTCTAATCTAATCGTTTGAACTGCAATTATCATAATATCTGAAATGAAAACTAGGACGAGCCCAATTCCTGTAACTGACATGAACTTTCCGTGGTGGATAGATTGAATTTTTTCTAATTCTTCTTTTATGGATTGTTTGTTTTGTGTGCCCCAAATTATGAGGGATGCGACTACTGCACCCAAAACAATTGTCTGACCTACTAGTCCTGGAAATATAGCACCAGCTTCGGGTAAAAATGTGAGATCAGATGGTTGCTCTACACCAAGTAGTGAAGGATCAATCACAACATCCCCAACTGCAAACAAGAATGCACCAGGAACGAGATGTCCGTCTACTTTAGAGAGAACTTTAGTTGAAGCAGTATAAACCCCATCTTCTAATGGCGGTGTTGTAACAATGAGAGATAGTTCTTCTTCATAGTAATCTGTATCTTTGTTATCTACCTGATTTCCATTTGCATCAAAAACTTTGAGTTCACTAAAGTTAATGTCAATTGCTTCTGAAAAGTACACGATTACTTCAGTTGTTCCAGATGGAGTGTTAGATGTTAGACTTGGAATAGTTTCTTCAGCATATGGGTGGGCTCCAGCAAATGGAATTGATATTGAAGATAAAATTAGTAAGACTATTAGAAATTTCTTCATTTGATCTTTAGATTAGTATTGATAATTTAAACAGTTTTCATGAATTCTAAATCTGTACCAAATCCACGTAAAGATAATAACATGTAATTGTCATATGTTCATTGTGAAAGTAATCTTTTTTGGTTTTATTGTGTTGTTGTTCTCAATTGGAATGATTGCTCCTTCCTTTGCACATACAACAGTTCATGTTGAACAATATGAAATTGAAGCTGGTTGGGGGATTGAGCCTCCTATTGTAGGCATACGTAATGATATAGTTCTAAAAATTACTGAACCTGGAAATACTGAAGGGTCACATAAGGGAGTTACCAGTGTTTTCAAAAGCGTTGATGTAACTGTTATGTTTGGAGGTGCATCCAAAAAAATTGATATTAATTCTGATCCAAAACCTGGATATTATTTTTCACCAATAATACCGACTAAAACAGGAACTTACATGGTTGAACTAAAAGGAGATCTGCGAGGCACACTAGTTGATATTAAAATTCCTGTTGAAGATGTGGAGCCTACAGATGTTTTAGATTTTCCGCCTTCTAGCAGCCAAGGAACTGCAGACATCTCATCACTCAAAAATGCAATGTCTTCTTTACAACTAGATGTATTAAAACTACAATCCGGTCAAACCCCTGTATCTTCTAATGGTGGAGCAGCCTATGACTTTGCAATATTTGGTTTATCAATTGCAGCAGCAGCTATTATCTTGGCAATTATTTCATTAGTAAAAAGAAAATAGAAAAAAGAGGATTCCTAAAATCTTGGAATTACTCTAGATTTTGCAGTTACTGCTACGATGCTTATGGTTGCAACAGCTAGTATCGTCATTGCAATTGTACCAAATTCTGGAACAACATTTGAGAATACCACTTCTTCACCGATTGGCCCTGTCTTAGGATCATCAATACCATAACCTTGGAATGTGATTGTGATGTCTACTGGTTCAGAAGAACTAAGTGGTGCTGTTGTGTACATGCCTTTTCCATCGTGATGATGTGCTGCTTCATCGTTTAGTACTTCTTCACCGTCTTGTGTAACCATTATGTCGTGGTTAACGTGTTCTGAATCTTCAAATTCAATGGAGATTTCCATCATTTCGCCTGAAGTTGGTGTAGAAGCCCAAATTGAAACCATTGTACCATCAGATAACATTCCAGTTACAGTCGCATCACCATGATCATCGCCTTCGTCAGCTCCTCCTGCTTCTTGTACTATGATAGTGCCTACCATCCACGGATGAACCAAACAGAAGTAAGGAATTTCACCTACAGTGTCTGGGGAGTATTCATATGTAGTTCCTACCATCAACAATCCGGTATCAAATTCCCCAGTTAATCCCTCAGCTGCACTTCCTGCTGAGAATGTATGTGCTGCACTGTCAGTGTTTGAAAATATTACAACTCCGCCAACATCTACTGTTGCCTCAGTTGGAATATAACACCCCTCTGCAGTTTCTTCACATCCTGGAACACCAGAGCCATCAGCTGGTATGATTGTGACTTCTGAGTGATCTGCAAAAGCAGCTGGTGTCATTGCAACTAATCCAGCTACCAGAGCAAATAGTACGAAAAAAGAGCTAATTGCTTTAGTCGTCATTAAACCAATTACTTGACCGCTACATAAAAACTTCACTGGGATTTTTAGAAATAAAACTTAATTTTTTCTTGATTGATACAATTTTAGAATTCCAAATATGGGAATTCCTGCATACATTCCAATATTTAGCAAAATCATTGAAATACCATATGTGAGCATTTCATATTCTGAATCAATATCTACGTAGTTCAGTATGGATAATGATGATATCATTGGAGTTAGTGTTATCTTCATAATCTCTTTGAAAATGGGTTGTTCTCTTTCAAAATCAGCTACAGTTGGTGAAAATGAATAATAGAATTGATTAAAGGTTTTCATGAATTCTTTACCTGAATTTGTTTCTAAAATTGCATTGTCTCTAATTTCTCTTAACTGTTGAACTTGTGGAGCTAATTCTGAACCAAACGTTGCAGTTGCAATTAAACATCCTTCTTTTTCATCATCATTATCTGATGTTGGTGGTTGTGCTAAAGCTTCACCTACCATGATGTCAAAAGACACTACTTCAGTTGGAATTGGTTGAAACAAAATAGCTTCTACCTCAAAGTCCATAGAGTATATTCCTTCCCCTAAATCAAATTCAATTGGAATTTTCACAGAGCCCACTGATGTATGTGTTAACGGAATAGGTCCAAAGACAGTTTCACCATCTTTTGAAACTGATACTGTATAATCAATATGTTCTTGAACTTTTTGTGTTTGAGGATTGATAAAATCAATACCTATCTTAGTTTGAATATTTGGTTCTATTGCATCATATGTTAATTTGACATCTAGTGTTCCTTTTTCAGTTGGTAAAGTTTGAGATTCTGCAAAAGCTGGAATTAATAAAAATGGTACAAGCAATAACACTAATAGAAATTTCATATTTCACGTTTAATTATGATGAATAAAAATTATGCTCCGTTTTTTCAACAGAAAAAATTATCATGCATAGAAATATTGTGCCAGCTTTAAATATGGAATTAACATAATTTTATTGTTGTACCACAAGTTTACATTACTTCTGACCGTTGTTGGAATTTTTGCAATCTCTATTGCTCTTCCAAATGCGTTTGGACATGGATTGGGTGGAGATCAAGCACCTCCTCTAAGTTTTGGTGATATGGAAGTAACTGTACGTACAGAATTAAGTCCATCTGATATTACAGTTGGAGAAATTGATTCAGCAAATATGCAAATACGTTTCTTTGACACATTAACTGACACAAATCTTGACAAAGTCACATATCGTGTAGAAGTTTGGCAAAGTGATGAACTTTTAGCTAGAAATCTGTTTTATGATTTAGATGGTAGATTGGATGTCAAGCTTAAACCTCAAACTGGTTGTGATGAAATTAATCTCATAGATTGTACTGTTTACTATGGTTCTGAGCATGTTAGTGCGCCTGGTGCACTATTTGTTCAAGGACAAGAATGTACTGATGAGAATTTAGATGTTTGTGGCAGGGCAACTATTAGTGGTCCTGTCTTTGTAAAAGGTGGATTATATAAAATTCGAATTGATATTGAAGCTGCCACTAGTCCAAGAACTGTTCTAGCTAATCTATTGAGTTATGAGACTTTTGTTAGTGTAGCTCAAGAACAAAACTTCATGATTCAGACTGCAAATGCTGAAGAGGTTCCAATAATTGTAAAAACATACTATGATGATGTTGATAATTTTGTATTTGATCAGTCAGATAATTCTATTTCATTTGATATGCCATTTGATTGGGGTCCTGATTATGTTGATTTGGTTCAAGTTGTACATGAGGAAGTACGAGTTCCAAAAACATTTACTCCGTATGCAGAAGGTACACAATTCAAAGGATATGTTAATGGTGTAGAAATTGATCAAAGCGCACTACTTAATGATCCTTATTCTTATGACGATACTAATATTATTCATTTCTTAATATCAAACAGTGAATTACAAAAAATTAATGAAACATTGGGATCTGATAACTATGATAATTTACAGATGGACTTAAAATTAGTTCCACTAGATGAGGCTTCTAAGAGTTCTACTGAATTTTATCTTGTTGACACAGATAATTATGAGCAAGTTCCAACAACTATGAATATTTCATGGGATGGAAAATATGGAGCTAATCAAGAAATTCCATTTGAATTTACATTCTTTAATGAAGATAGAGGATTAATCAAAGATGTTCGATATGCATATTATGTTTTTGATGAATTTGATCAGGAAATAGCTAGTAATGTAGGCGAAGATCCTTTAACTTTGGGAATCGTTTCTCCTGAAGGAATTGATGTTCAAAGAGTTTTTGTTCCATCACAAGGTCAAATTAGAATTGATGTTAAAGTCTTAGGAACTGGTTTAGATTATGATCCAAAATATGCTGGAATCGGTTCTGCACTTATCGAAATAGGTCCAGGTTCACCAAACACACCTCCTCCTGCATCTGAAAAACCACAAATTCCTAGTTGGATAAAAAATAATGCAGAGTGGTGGGCATCTGGTCAAATAGATGATGACTCATTTATTCAAGGAATAGAATTTTTGATTAAAGATAATATTTTACAAATCCCTCCAACTGTTCAAGGTACTGTTTCTGATTCTAGCGAGATTCCTAGTTGGATAAAAAATAATGCAGAGTGGTGGGCATCTGGTCAAATAGATGATGACTCATTTATTCAAGGTATTCAATTTTTAATTAAAGAAGGAATCATGAAAGTTTGATTATAGGTTTTTAAATAAATTCTGAAAGTGATAATGTAATGAAAGACATCAATGACATCATGCCCAAAGTTCCAAATATGAAATGGGGTGCTTTAATGAACAGAGCACCAACTAATGAGAAATTTGAGGAAATGAATAAAATTTTTCCAAATAATGGGAAATGGCATACTGTATTTGAGGAAAAAGATCAAATCACCATTGATGGAAAAGAAATACGTAAAAAAGATCCAAACAAGTGGACGTAGTTTGAAAAACTTACTGTTAGTTGCAATTTTTGTGTTTTCATCTTTATTTTTAGTTACATTTGACAATGTGTATGGTCATGGAGTTGGAAGCGAAACTTTTCCTCCTGTAGAGTTAGATGGACGTCTTGTAACTTTGGAAGTTTCATCTTCACAAAGTGATCCTGATACAAATGATGATCAACAGATATCAATTTCTTTAATCGATTTTGATTCTAATGCTACTTTACGAGACGTAACATTTCTGATAAAGTCTGAACGTGGAGAAAAATTTCTTTTTGAACAAGAATTTGAAGCAAATAATGGGTTTATAGTTTTTAATTTTGTATCTGAAGAAACTGATTCAATTATTGTAGAAGAAGATAATGATAACAATTTGTTTGGTTCTCTTTTGGGATTAGAAAGTAGGATGATTCATGTTAAGGGGCCTCAACTTAGTGAAGGCGGTCTATACCAATTTGATGTAAGTGTACTTACAGCAGATGAATATTCTAACAAATTAGAAAATCCATTAGTCTTCAATGCAGGAATTTCTATTGCTCAAACAACAATACATGATTTTATTGATCCAAATTTTGGGGAACAAAATATTCATGTAATTACATACTATGATGAAATTTCTGATTTCAAGTACAATTCTGATTCAAAGGAAATTAGTTATTTTATGCCATTTGAATGGAGTTTATCTAACATTAATCAAACCTCTGTTGTTCATGAAGAACTTCAAATTCCGAAAACATTTGGCGATTTACTAGTATCTGGATTTTCAATGTATGTTAATGGAGTCAAATTATCTGATAATATTGTAACCATAGATGACTTCTTTTCTGGGGTCCGTGTAGTTCATTTTATTATACATCAGCAAGAGTTGTTGAAAATATTTGCAACTAACTCTGATTCTGATGGAATGAACTTTGTCATTAAACCAGATCGTGATTATGCTCATTTAAGTTCAGTTACTGAAAATGGTCAATTTGGAATTCTTGTATCTTGGGATCCTGAAAATCTTCAGTCTAATTCTAATGCAAAAATAATTTTTGATATTACTGATATTTTTTTAAAGAACAAACCTGTTTCGACATATTATGAATTTTCTATGACTCAAAACGATCAAACTATCTTTGAGCAAAGTGGAATAAGTAACGATTCAAGAGAAGAACATAATGTTATAGATTTTATGATTCCTGAAAATATTACGGGAATTGTACATTTGAATTTTAAAAATTTAGATAAAAATGATCTTGCAACAACTACTTTGCCTATTGTAATTAATCGAGATATGACTCAAAATAATTCTAATCCAATTCCTGATTGGATTAGAAACAATGCAGAATGGTGGGTTCAAGAACAAATAGATGATAATACATTCATCCAAGGAATTGAATATTTAATCAAAAATAAAATTATTACAATATCTGAAATAGAACAAGAGATTTCTGAATCACAAGAAATTCCTGATTGGATTAGAAACAATGCAGAATGGTGGGTTCAAGAACAAATAGATGATAATACATTCATCCAAGGTCTGGAATTTCTAATTCAAAAAGGGATAATTCGTGTTTGATCGATACTAGTTCGAACAATGAACCGGTTGCTTTAAATTCATAATTCTATCAATTTGATCGCTTTGTTTAGACCTGAACGCATTGTTGAAAAGAAATCTACCTTGTTTTCTTTAGTAGTTGCTGGTGTTGTATCTATTTTGGCTTTACCGATAATTGTTCCTCATCTATTACATGGTTTTCATATCGCACACATCTTTTTACATGTTGGAGGAATTACACTTGCAGTATTCATTACTATACTTGCAGGAATTGCCTATTCTAAATTAAAAACAAAACGACTTTTGCTTAGTTTTGCAGCATTTGCTAATTTTATTGCAGCTGAGATTATTTTGCTGATTGATACTACCTGGCCTACTGTCTATGATCTTGGTGAAATGCCTCTTTCTGAAGTAGGACATTTATTGACGTTTGCAACGTTAGGATTATTGGCGTTGGGTGTGTTTAGAAATGACTGACAGAGATTCTCAAATTCAACAAATTATCGAACAAAACCCTGGAATTCAATTCCGTGAGATTATGCGTACATCTGGTTTGAAGAATGGAGTTTTGAGTCACTATTTGGAAAAATTAGAGAAAAATGGAGTTATCAAAGTAATTCGTGGTCCAAGACAATCTAGATTTTATGGGCCTCAAATTACTGAAGACGAATCTATTGTAATTAAAGCATTAAGAAAACAAACTCCTCGAGATATTTTACTTGCACTAATCAAAGAAGATGGATTAGAGTTTGCTCAATTAGTTAAAGAAGTTGGGAAATCACCATCTACTGTTTCACTTTATCTTTCACAAATTGTTGAAGATGGATTGGTAGAAATTAAGCTTGTAAAGCTAAAAAAGAGATATCATATTAAAGCAAGAGATCTTATAGATAAATTAATTGAAGATTACAGACCAAGCTTACTTGAAAAACCAACTTCTGGATTTGAAGATATTATCAATTCCTTCTAAAATATTATCTTTTAAAATTGAATCTTTTTTCTCTTTGTTATACTTTGAATATAAAAAATACAATCTAGGTATTATCAAAAGTAAAAATAACACATACAGATATTCAACTTGTATTTCCATTTACTTTCTCCCTCTATTTCTAATGTATCGATTAAATGCAATATCAAATGATTCTTCATTTGAAAGATTTAGAAAATCAATTCCAGATTTTTTTATTTCATATTCATTTTTTTCTCTTGTTTTTTTGAGAAGATTAGAATATTGTTCTTGAAATTTTTTATCAGATGTATTTACGAGAATTTGTTCACCAGATTCCGCATCTTCTAAATATACGTGACCTATTTCTGGAATTTGACTTTCTCGCATATATGAAATATTAACCAAAATGAGTTGATGTTTTAATTTCAGATAGTTCAGTGGTTTTACGAATGAATCTGAGATAAAATCTGAAACAATAAAGATTACACTTCTACGTTTTAGATTAGTTTGTAACTGAGAAAGCGATTTAAAAATATCTGTTTTTGTACTTTGTGGAGAATAATCTAATAAACTTTGAAGAATTTCCATCATATGTTTCCTTCCTTTTTTTGCTGGAATGGATTTCTCTAATGTATCTGTAAAAAGTCCCATTCCTACTCTATCATTATTTTTTAATGCAGAAAATATCAAAGAAGATGCAACTTCAAATCCAAGTTCTTTTTTACTTTTGATAAAACCAAAATCATTACTTGCAGATAAATCAATTATGACATAGATATTGAGTTCATTTTCTTCAACAAATTCTTTTACAAAAAGATCATTCTATCTTGCAGATACATTCCAATCTATTCTTCTTGTATCATCACCTGCAGTATATTCTCTAACTTCAGAAAATTCTATCCCACCACCTCGAAATCGTGATCTATAGTCACCAGATTCCATGCCTTCAACCAGATTTTTAGTCTTAATTTCAAGATTTTTGACTTGCTTTAAGAGTTCAGAAAGTTGAGTCATTTCTAAGGGGGACTAATTTTTTCTAAAACAAAATCAATTACCTTGTCTGGAGCTAATGCATTTGCTTCTGCCTCAAATGTCAAAATTATTCTATGCCGTAAAACTTCATGTGCAACAGCTTTAACATCTTCAGGAATAATAAATCCTCGTCCATTAAGTAAAGCATTTGCCTTGGCAGTTCTCATTAACCAAATTGATGCTCTAGGTGAAGCTCCAAATTCAATCATATTTTCTAAATCAAGATCATAATCTTTTGGGTTTCTTGTAGCATGTACAATATCTGCAATATATTCTGTTATTACTTTATCAGCATAAATTTTATCATTAAATTTTTGAATTTCAAGAATTTCATCTGGACTAATTTTAGATTGAATTGAATCTACATGTTCAGAAGAATTTCTTTCAATAATTTCAAGTTCCTCTTGTTTTGATGGATAATCAATCAAAATTTTCAAAGCAAATCTATCAACTTGTGCTTCAGGAAGTTTGTATGTACCTTCATTCTCAATAGGATTTTGAGTAGCTAGAACCAAAAATGGTTTTTTAATTCATACGTGTCACCGTGAATGCTGACAGTTCTTTCTTGCATTGCTTCAAGTAATGCTGATTGAACTTTTGGAGGGGCACGATTAATTTCGTCAGCTAGAACAAAGTTATGAAATATCGGACCTTTCTGTGTAACAAACGCTCCTGTAGCATTTTTGTAGATTTTTGTTCCTATAATATCTGCAGGTAGTAAATCAGGAGTAAATTGAATTCGAACATGGTTGACATTAAATATTTGTGCCATTGTTTTTACCATCAATGTCTTTGCAAGTCCTGGAACACTTTCAAGTAAAACATGACCATCAGAGATAATCGAAATTAGAATTTTCTGTAAAGCATCTTGTTGACCTATGACAACTTTATGGGATTCATCAAAAACTAAACTTAGTTTTTCAGCAAATTTTTGAGCTTGTTCATTTAGTTTTTTTATTCCCTCATTGGAAACGGAATAATTAACCGAATTTTCCCTTAGTGCCATATTCCCAAATATTGATTTTATAATTAATACCAAACTGGTTCATTCGAAAGATGTACCAGTATTACTGTAGCACAATTACTAGATACAACTTTTCTATACTTGGATGTTGGAAATTCTAAGTATTTTGTTTTATCAAATTTTGCATTAGTAATCATAAATGAAAATCTCAATTAGAAATAATAAATTTTAAAATTATAATTTTAGAATAATGTTATTATACAAATTTTAATCATGTACATTATCTAATGTTTCCATTAAGAGATGAAAATCCACATCCTCCAGGATTCAAACCTAAAGTAACTTATGCGTTAATTGTAATCAATGTAATTGTATTTTTTATTCAAGTTGCAGCTACTGGGCAATTTTTTGATTTTACTATGGTTGATGAACGCCAAATTTATCCAAATACAATTAACATGTTTTTTAATTGGGGTGCAGTACCAAATTGTGTAACTGGTGCTACTTCTTCTGTAATAAATTTCGGTGCAGGACCTGTAACCCTTTCTTGTCCTAGCATTCCTTACATTTCTTTACTAAGTTCTATGTTTATGCATGGTGGTTTAATTCATCTTGGTGGTAATTTATTATTTTTATGGATTTTTGGTGACAACATTGAACAAAAATTTGGAAAAATAAAATATCTTGGAATTTATTTAATTTGGGGAGTTGCAGCAGGACTAATTCACATTTTAGGCGATTCTACTAGCATTGCACCTGCAGTTGGTGCATCTGGTGCAATTTCTGGAGTATTGGGAGCGTATCTTGTAATTTTTCCAAGAGCTAGAATTCAGACATTTTTGATGATGGGATTCTTTTGGAGAATGATGCACATTCAGGCTAGATGGTTCTTACCATTTTGGTTAATCTTTCAAAATCTTTTACCATATTTTATAGGTGGATTTGGTATTGCTGGTGGTGGTGTTGCATATCTTGCCCACATTGGTGGTTTTGTTGTGGGTTTGGCAACTGGTTATCTTTACAAAAAGACACACAATTCTGATTTTACTTATGGCACAAGGTATGGTTATAGGTCTGATTATTGAACGCATAAATTCCTGAATTTATTTGAAAATTTTATGCCATTGATTACAGTATCAATGTATCCTGGTAGAACACAGGAACAAAAAGATGAGTATGCAAAAGCAATTACAAAATCTGCAGTTGAGATTCTAAAAACAAAAGAAAGTCATGTCATTGTTGTTTTTGAAGACAATCCTAAAGAAAATTGGTTTTTTGCAGGAAATCAATTGTAGATGCCCGGTTATTTGTACCTAGTTAGATCATACTAAACGATCAAAGATTACGGTACAACTCTGATTTTTTATTTTTACTAAAATTCAAATTTCATCAAACGTTATTAGATTTAAAAAAACTGACTGGATAACTAACCCCCAGTCAAGGTGACATACACACTATGGTCGGTATGATTATACTGGAACAAATTTACATAATAAGAAAATGGTACATTTTGCGATTGTACCAAGTGTTTATCCTTTTATTGTTATTTTGTTAATTGATATCATGAAAGTTGGAATAGTTCAATTCAAAGCATCAACTCACAAAGAAGATAATCTCCAAAAAATTATTTCATATGTTGAAAAAGCTGCTTCCAAAAACGCAACATTGTGTGCATTTCCAGAATTTATGATGTTTTATACGAATTCTTCTCAAACTTCAAAACAGCTTGCAAGTTTAAGTGAAACAATTAGTGGTAATTTTATTACAACAATTGCAAAATCTGCAAAAGAAAATCATATCCAAGTTATAGGTTCTTTTTATGAAACAAGTAAGAAAAAAAATCGTGTGTATGACACTTCTTTTGTGATTGATAAATCCGGCAAACTGCTCTCTACATATAGAAAAATTCATCTTTATGATGCATTAGGATTCAAAGAATCAAAGAAAATGATTTCAGGCTCTAAGATTTCAAAACCTGTAAACACATCTGTTGGAAAAATTGGAATGATGATTTGCTATGATTTACGTTTTCCTGAAATGTCTAGATCGCTTGCTATTGCAGGTGCTGATGTTTTAATTGTGCCATCAGCTTGGGTCAAAGGGAATATGAAAGAAGAGCATTGGATTATAATTAACAAAACACGTGCTATTGAAAATGGATGTTATGTAATTGCACCTGATCAAGTTGGAAATATTTACTGTGGACGAAGCTTAGTGGTTGATCCATATGGAAAAATTTTACTTGATATGAAAAAGAAAAAAGGTATTAGTTTTGCTAATATTGATTTGAATAAAATAAAACAAACACGTAAAGTTTTACCCTTACTTAAAAATAGGCGGGCAAATGTTTATTCTATTTTAAAGTCTTAGGTTTTCTGCTTTCACAACTAAAATTTGAACATTGTTTAGTCCATTTTTGATTACGTGAATAGCGAAAAATTATCATTGGCCATTTACATGTGTCACACGGTTTTTTTGTTGCTCTTAGCTTAGCTTTTTGTAATAATGATGATGATGCTTTACATCCACCATAAAAATTTGAACAACCCATGAATCGTTTTCTTGTTGTTTTTGATCTAATTACCATTAATTCCCCAAGTTTGCACTGGGGACATTGTACTAGTCCGTTTTTTGGTGAATTTGTTCCAAGAATTATATATTTTTTCTCTTTTGAAGACCATGAAAGAAATCCATTACTGTCAAAATATTGAATAATCTCTTTTCTGAAAATACTTGTTTTTGACTTTGTAGTTTTTACTACATGTCTTGCTGTTATTTTTTTAATCTGAACTGTTTGTTGATTTTTCTTTGATGGCATGTTCTATGATGAATTTACTAAAACGATTTTTATAGGGAACTGGGTCAGTGACATTTGTGGAAAAGGTTTGTGTTCTTGGTGCTGGTAGCACAAAATATGGAAAATTAGCAGATAGTATTGCAGATATTACTACTCAGGCATCAGTTTCAGCCATAAAAAGTGCAGGAATTGAGCCTAAAGATATCAAGGCATCTTACATTTCAAACGTTTTTGGAATTGCAGACAAACAAGTACACATTGGACCTGTTTTAATGAGTAGATTGGGAATTCCAGATAAACCATCATTAACAATAGAATCAGCATGTGGAAGCGGATCTGTATCATTTAGAGAAGCTTATGCAAATATTGCAGCAGGATTCTATGACTGTCTTATTGCAACTGGTGTTGAAAAAGTAACTCACACTGGAACTGAATGGACAACAACTTACTTTGCATATTGTTCAGATTTTTTTTATGAAGGTCAAGCTGGTGCGTCATTTCCAGGATTGTTTGCATCAATGGCAAGAGCTTATTTGACAGAGTTTGATGCAACTGAAGAAGACTTTGCAGCTGTTGCAGTTAAAAATCATGATAACGGTGTATTAAATCCAAAAGCTCACATGCAGAAAAAAATTACAATAGATGATGTGATGGGTTCTGCTGTAGTAGCCAGTCCTCTAAAACTTTATGATTGTTGTCCATTTTCAGATGGTGCAAGTTCTGTAGTTCTTTGTTCTGAAAAATTTGCAAAAGAACATGGTGGTGATTACATTGAAGTAACTGGTTCAGGTAGAGGTGGTTCACCTGCTGCATTACAAGGACGTGAACAGATGACTACTATCCCAAGTACCAAGATTGCATCTGAAGAAGCATACAAGATGGCAGGTATTACTGCAAAAGATGTAGACTTTGCAGAAGTACATGATTGTTTTACCATTGCTGAAGTAGTAGACACTGAAGATTTGGGCTTCTTTGAAAAAGGACAAGGTGTGCAAGCTGTTCGTGAAGGTAGAACAAAATTAAATTCTAATATTTCCATTAATCCTTCAGGTGGTCTTAAATCAAAAGGACATCCAATTGGTGCTACTGGAATTGGACAAGTAGTAGAAGTGTTTGATCAACTAACTGGAAAAGCCGGTGAAAGAACTGTTAAAGATGCAAAGATTGGATTAACTCATAATTTTGGTGCAACTGGTGCAAGTTGTGCTGTTCATGTATTTCAGAGTGTGTAAGATGTCTGTTGAAGAACAAGTTATTGAAAATGCTAAACAAGGTAAACTATTAACTCACAAGTGTACTAAATGTGGATTTCTTCATTTGTCTACTGCTTATTATTGTCTAAAATGTGGTAGTGAAGGGTTTGAGGATGTTCTTTTAGATGGTATAGGTGCGGTTGCGACCTACACAATAATCACAGTTGCCCCTGCTGGCTTTGAAAAATATACTCCCTATGCCTTTGTTGTACTCCAACTGGATGATACTGACTTGAGAATTTCTGGATTTATGGCAGGAATTGTCACCCCTGAAGATCTACCAGTTGGAACAAGAGCAAAAATTACTGGCTTTGATGAACGTGGAATCATCATTGAAAAACAGTAAAATAATTTGCTTGAATTATTAAAAAAATTAAAATCGATTCTTAATACTTTTGTATAATTGATCATTTTCATGTCTATAGAAATTACATGTGGCAAATGTGGTGAAAAGATCATAAACATGAAAATGTTAAAATCTCTTAAAGACGTAATGAATCCTTCCAATGGTAAATGTCCATCATGTGGACAGAAACTATCCATATCTGAATTTTCATTGGATGTTCAGGAAAAATAATCTTCAAATGAGATCTATTTTCTATTTTTCTAGTAAATTTGATCTTTGATGATTATTTTTTGTCTGTCAACAACAAATTTGATCAAAAACAATCTAAAAATGATCTAGTCATAAGTCTTAATTACTCCTTTTTTTTAGAAACACACATGGAAATGAGTGATGAAGAATTAGAGATGGATTTAGATTCTGATTTAGACTTGGACTCTGATTCTGACTTAGAATCATCACCAAAACGAAGTGGAATCTTACAATCTACTTCAAAACGTGTCAGAATGATATTTTCTGTTATGGCAAGTCCAAATAGAATTGATATTCTTAGAATTTTAAATTCAAAAGGCCCATTGACTTATTCCGAATTAAAGTCATTAGCTGGATTCAAGTCAAAAAAGGAAAGTGGTAAATTTGCATATCACTTGAGAAAATTGTTAAGACAATCTCTTGTTGCACTTAACAAATCTGAAAGACGATATACTATTACAAATCTTGGAAAACTTGTTTTGAGTTTAGCAAGACAAATTGAAGAAAGATCAATTATTGAAAGTGGAAAAATGTATGTTAGAACCTCACATGAATCAATTGAGGAATTTAATTCACACAAAATTATTCAATCTCTAGTTCGTGAAGGCAGTCTTCCATTAGAATTGGCACAAAAAATTACCGAAGAAGTTGAAAATAGAATTTATAAATATCAAACTACGTATCTAACAGGCTCACTTATTCGTGAAATGGTAAATTCTGTTCTTTTAGATCATGGTCATGAAGAATATCGGAATAAACTTGCACGCCTAGGATTGCCAGTTTATGATGTTCAAGAGATGATCTCAAACTTGGATAATGTTGATAATGGTGCTGAAGGTCTTTTGTTTAATACTGGACAGCAAGTTTTTGCTGAACATCTTCTAACTAACGTACTGCCAAAAGATGTGGCTGACTCTCACCTCTCTGGTGATCTACACATTGCTAATCCTGGTCTGTGGTCTATGATTCCTGATACAATATTTGTTAATGTTAAAGAATTAATTGAAGATGGAGTTGATCTTGGAGGAAAATATTTCGATGTTTCACGAATTCATGCATCTAAACAACTTGGTGATATTACAAATTCTTTATCTATTGTAATTTCACTTCTTTCAAAAGAAGCTTCTCAAGAAATAGTACTTGATGGGTTACCACAATTGTTTTCAAAGCATTCAAAATCACTTCCAGAACTTGAACAAAGATTAACCGATGCATTTGCAACTGCATCAACAACTTCTAAGTATAATAAAACAAGTACTGATGTTTCAATTAGATTACATCTGGGTTCTGATATAAAAATAATTAATTCTATAATTAATGCATACAAAAATTACACAAAGATAACGCCAATTCCAAAAATTGGATTAATAATAGATCAAGATAAGGGTAAGATAACTGACGTGTCTCAATCAGTATCTGAAATAATCATACTTGGCGGAAAAGTAATGTTTGCAAAAGGTCAAACATCTAGCCATGGTGTGACAAATGGATCTACAAAGGTTTCTAGTCCTCTTTCAATAACATTACAATCTATCTCCATAAATCTTCCAAGACTTGCATTTGAATCAAACAAAGATGAAACTTACTTTAGAGCAAGACTTGCATTGTTAATGAAACCAGCTTTATCTTCTATGGCAATAAGAAAAAAAGATATTTCTGATCTTACTAGACGGGGATTAAATCCAATTCTTGCAAAAAATACTCAATATATGCAAAGAAGTTCTGTTTCTCTTGTGGTAAATCTAGTAGGACTCAAAGAATCTGTCTTTAACATACTTGGATTCCAAGATAATAAGGAAGGACGTGATATTCTTCATAAAGTCATTGAAACTGCAGTAGATGTAGGTGCCAAAAAAGGTAAAGAATTAGGTGATTCTGTGGCTATTTGCATGACTGATACTGAAGGTTCTACTCGTTTTGCAACTCTAGATGGCGAAAAATATGGTAAAAATTCTGCTCTAAATTCAATGGAAGGTGACGCTTATTCAGTAGGTGTGACAATTAATGCCTCTGAAGTTGCCAATTATACTAACAAGAGTGAATCCATCTCTGAGTGTAACAAACTCTCAAAGTTACTCAATGGAGGTTTGCTTGTAACATTAGAGATTGACAAGGGTGCAAAGGTGGAGGAGATCAAAAAATCTCTAGAAAAAACATCTGAACTTACACCTTCTTTCAAACTTGTTAGAAAAATTGCAATATGTGGTGAGTGTGGTTTCAAAGATGAACCATTTGAAGACAAGTGTCCAAAGTGCAAGTCACCTTATGTTGTCTGAAAATCGTAAATGAACAACTAGTAACGATCATTTTTTAAAATTTTGTGATCAATTTCAGATTTTGCGATCATCGTTAATCCTTATCAATATTATGATAGTATACCTAAAAGTCATAAATGATTACTATTAGGAACTATTCATCAAATTAATATCACTGACTTTTTTTGAGCGATCATCGAATATAATTTTGGAAAAATTTGTTCAAATACCATTACAATCAAAATTGTAGCATTGTCAATTTTATTGAACTGACTTTTTAGGTAAACCTTGACAAATAGTTTATACACATATTCATTTTAACCCTTGTGGGGAGATTATAATGGACAATTCACAAATTGAAAATACGATCAATGAGATCCGTAAGCGCAGTGGTGTAGTAACGGCTTTCAATAAAGATAAAATTTCAAATGCCATATTTCAGGCATTGGCAGCCAGCTCTAAAGCCGATCGTGGTGTAGCCGATAAACTAGCAGAAGATGTAGTTAACAAGTTAGTAGAGCAAGGATTTACAAGCTCTCGATCACCTACAGTTGAAGATATTCAAGATATTGTAGAGTCGACTTTAATCGATAGCGGTAATAGTGACATTGCAAAAGTCTACATCGTTTACAGACATGAGAGAAGAAAATTAAGAGATGAAAAAATGAGGGTCTTAAACCTCAAGACACTTGATCCTGTCTCCAAAAAATTTGACTTGAATTGCTTGAGAGTATTAGCCTCAAGATATCTTTTCAGAAATTCAAAAAGTGAGATTATTGAGTCTCCAACTCAAATGTTTGAAAGAGTTGCAATCCTAGTTGGAATTGGTGACATGTTGTATGACGCCCAAATATTTGATAAATCTGGAAATAGTAAACAGGATATAGATGAAGCAAAATCTTATCTTGAAAAGTTAGATGCCTTTGATTACAAATTCAAAGTTGGAGATTATTTCTTTAACAAATGGCATTTTAGATCTTTGATCAATCATTATGTGACTCTTGCAAACAAAGGTCAGATGAAGGCAAGTTTTAAGGATCTTTTGATGTTACTTGCAGGAAAAAAACTTGACAGTTATTCAGATAAAATTACTGAATACTTTGACATGATGACTGCACAGGACTTTTTACCAAATTCACCAACTATGATGAATGCGGGAGGAAGATTGGGACAACTTTCTGCATGCTTTGTACTTGGTATGAATGATGGCATGGAAGAAATCATGAAATCTACTTCTGATGCTGCATTAATCTTCAAATCTGGTGGTGGGGTTGGAATTAATTATTCTGATCTTCGCGAAGAAGGTGATATTGTAGCATCAACATCTGGTGTTGCATCTGGTCCTGTATCATTCATGAATATCATCAATACTGTTACTGAAGTTGTTAAACAAGGTGGCAAAAGACGTGGCGCAAATATGGGAATTATTGAAGCATGGCATCCTGATGTTGAAAAATTCATTACAAATAAAACAGAAGCAGGTGTTTTAGAAAATTTCAACATAAGTGTTGGTATATGGGAAGACTTTTGGAATGCTCTTGTCAATACTTCTGATGGTAACTATGTTCTACGTAGTCCACGTGATAAAAAACCCGTTAAAGAAATCAATGTACATCAACTCATTGATCTAATTGCACTGTCTGCATGGAAGAGTGCAGAGCCTGGATTGATCTTCTTTGATCAAATCAACAAATACAATGTATTTGCTAAAGCAAGACAAGCACCACTTAGAGCAACTAATCCATGTGGTGAACAGAGTCTTTATCCATACGAATCATGTAACTTGGGTTCTATCAACTTGGTAAATCTTGCAAAAAGACAAGCTGATGGATCTTATGAATTTGATTGGCAAGGATATGAAGAGATAATTCGAAAAACTACTAGATTCTTGGATAACATCATTGATGTAAATAATTATCCAGTACAAGAAATCAATGTAGCATCAAAAGAATCTAGACGAATTGGACTTGGAGTGATGGGAGTAGCCGATCTACTGTACAGACTAAAAATCCCATATAATTCCAAAGAAGGATATGAACTACAATCAAAACTCTCTGAAGCTCTAACATACTATTCAATGGAAGAAAGTGTTGCACTTGCTAGTTCTCGTGGTGAATTTCCACTTTGTGCACAGACAGAATATCCTGAAGGTAAAATCCCAGTGTCTGGATATTATGAGAAATCAAAAGAATCTCATTCTTATGAATGGGATCCACTTATTGACAAAATTCAGAAACATGGTATTCGAAATGTTCTAACTACCACAGTGGCACCGACTGGAACACTTTCTATGATTGCAGATTGTTCCAACGGAATGGAACCTGCATTTGCTCTTGTATTTGAAAAGAGAGTTACTGTTGGAAGATTCTTTTACACAAACAAGATTCTTGAAGAAGCCCTAAGAGAAAAAGGTCTTTACACTGATGAGATTCTAGAAAAAATTGCAGACAACTATGGTTCATTGAAAGGAATCGATGAAATTCCACAAGATCTACAAGATATCTTTGTTACTGCAATGGATATTCATTGGGCTGATCATCTTATGGCTCAAGGTGTATGGCAAGATTGGATTGGAAATGCAATTGCAAAAACAATTAACATGCCATATGATGTTACAGTAGAAGATGTAAAGTCTGCATATCTCTTGGCACATGAAATTGGCCTTAAGGGAATGACTGTTTATCGTGATGGCTCTAGACACAAACAAGTACTTCACATGACAAGTGAGAATGCAACAAAGACCTTTGAGGTTGCACCAAGTGAATATATGACTGATTATGTGACTACACAAATCACAAATCCATACATCAAATCTCAAGTCAATGCTGCACTTGCGCTAAAAGTCCATGATGAAGAAATTAAACTAGAATCTCCAAAACAAGAGGAAGTTTCAGAAGATCGACTATGTCCTACATGTAAAAACAATCTTGTCTTTGTAGAAGGTTGTAGTATCTGTATTGAGTGTGGGTACAGTGGTTGTACTTCTGGATAGGTAAAAGAATCACAACTTTTTTACTTTCTTTTATTTTCTGATTCGTATGGATAAGAAGATTTTAGGCGTAGTTGCAGGCATAGTGATAATTATTGCTTCTATATCTGTAATCTTAGTTTTACAAAATCCAGAAACTAACACGACTCAACAATCTCATGAAAAAATTGGTCTTGTAGTTAACTTTCCAAATCAATCTACAACTTTGAAAGAATTAGATCAAGTTTATTCTCAAGCATCAAACACTGGAATTGGACGAAGTAATGTCTATCTTTTTTGGAATTTAGTTGAACCTGTACATGGAGAATATGATTGGAACCAATCAGATGTGTTAATGAGTTTTAATAAAAACAATAATCTAAAAGTTACTCTTTATTTTTCTCTAATTAATGGGGAGACACTTGGACCTTTTCCAAGTTGGATTGGAAAGTCACCCCTTCTTAATTTGGATGATGACAAAGTTGTTAGTGTACTTGATGCGATATTATTTAGATATGATATTATTGATACCGTAATTCTTTCAGGGGACACTGAATCTCAATTTAGATTTGACGAACCAAATATCCCAGTCTATAAAGATCTCTTTAACAATATTTATGATAAAGTAAAACAAAAACATCCTGATGTAAAATTGGGGAATTCTTTTGCATTACATAACGTTTTAAATAAAGATCTGCAACACGTTGTAGATGATTTAGCTATTGGTGATTTTGTAGCCTTTTCATATTCTCCAATTGATGTTCTTAATGATATTGTCAAAACTCCAGAACAAGCAAAAGAAGATTTGCAACAAATATTTTCTCTTGTAGATGATAAAAATATTGGAATTTTTGAGATAAGCTGGAGTACTTCAGACTTTGTTGGAGGAAATAATTCTTCCCAAACAGAATTTTTAGAAAAATCTTTTGAATTTTATACTGAAAATGAATCAAAATTGGAATTTTTTACGTGGTATAGACAATATGACAAGCCTAGAGGAGATTGTATTGTTACAGAACAAGAGATAGGTGATGATAAACTTGAAGTTGGAGGTTCTGGTTTTGGAAATAGTGATCATGTAATTGAAAGATTAAGTAATTACGTTTGTAGTGCTGGTTTAATAAATAGTGATGGTGTTCCAAAGTCAGGTTGGAATGAATTTAAAAAACAAATCCAAATGATTAACTAAAATGATTTCTTTAATTTTATCTGAGTCTTCATTAGAACTTGTTCCATCTGAATTAAAACATCATCCTTCAGTTGTGTCTCATGCAAGAAAACTTGGAAAACACCCATCAGAAATATTATTGGATAATTCTTGGCATTTTGCAGCAATGAATGGAATTAAAAATGAACTAAAAAGAGGACGACCTGATTTAGTACATTTTTCAATACTTGAAGTTACTACAATTCCATTATATATTAAAGGCCATCTAAAATTTTATGTTCATACTATTGACGACAAGGTAATTTCATTTAGTCCAAATGTCCATGTTCCAAAATCATATCATAGATTTGCGGGGTTAGTTGAAAAATTATATCGAGAACTAACAATTACATCAAATAATGACATTTTACTTACAATTGAAGATAAAACTTTTTCAGAATTACTAACTGAAATAAAACCATCAAAAGTTATTGGATTTTCAACTAATGGGAAATCAAACTCTTATGAAACAATCGCAACCAAGATTTCAGATAATACTTGTATTGTAATTGGAGGATTCCAAAAAGGACATTTTTCTGATTTGATTACAGATAACATAGATGATCTATATTCTGTAGGTGATGAATCTTTTGAAGGTCATGTTGTAGTTGCTAGAATGCTTTATGAGTACGAAAAAACCATTTTTATGTAGGGCATAAAATTTGCATTCTGTTGCAGTCATAGTATAGCCTGGTTAGTATTCGGGGTTTCCAACCCTGTGACGCGGGTTCGAATCCCGCTGACTGCATTTTTTATTATAATGATAACCAATTTTTAACAGTGTTTTGAGAAATTAGTATGAAGTCTACAGTAAGAAAAATAGCAATAGATAGAATGCAAATTCTAATTGAAAATGCAATTACTAATGTAAAAATAAATCCTGAACTATCTCAGCGTCAAGCTTTTCTTGCTCGTAGAATTAGTACTAGACATAAAATTAGAATGTCTTATGATCTTAGGATGTTCTTTTGTAAGAAATGTAAATCCTTTATTGTTCCTGGAGTCACCTCTAGAGTTCGTCTAGGTAGAACCTCTGTAAAGTCGATCAGAATTTCTTGTAACCTGTGTGGACATATTTATCGTAAAATAATACCTCAATGATTTATAAGACGATTCTAGATTTTTTGACTTCATGGCAAAGGTCTATGATGTACCAGCAGATGCCTTGATAACAAGACTTACATCTATTCTAAAAACTGAGGATATTCCAGCACCATCTTGGATTCCGTTTGTAAAAACTGGAGCTCATGCTGACAAACCTCCACAAGATAGAGATTGGTGGTATACTAGATGTGCTTCAGTAATGAGAAAAATTTACCTTCATGGCCCAATTGGAATTAATGAATTAAGAAAAGATTATGGTGGTGGTAAACCATCTGGATATGGAGCTGCTCACCACAAACCAGCTGGTGGTGCAATTATTAGAAATGCTATTCATGGATTAGAAAAACTCGGTTATGTAGGAAAAGTTGAGAAGAAAGGCCGTGTTATCTCTAAACAAGGAATGCAAAAACTTGATAGACTGTCAACTGAAATTCTCAAAGAATTAATTGTTGAAAATCCTCAATTGAAAGTATATTCTTAGATTCAAAATGAGTTTTCCAGAGTCCAACGAACCACCTCAAGACAATACCAATCCTGAATTAGATGCACAGAAAGAACAAATTTTAAAACAAATCCTTACATCTGAAGCTCGAATGAGATTAAATAATATCAAAATGGTAAAATCAGAATTATCTGATCTTGTAGAACAATATTTAATCGGAATGGCAACACAAGGTAAGATTCCTGGACAAATAAATGACGATCAACTAAAACAAATTCTCCTCTCTATTCAACAACCAAAACGTGATTTTAAGATAAATCGAGTTTAATTCAGGGTTCTGTTAAGTAATCGGAGATTGTCATGAAATTTTTTTCGTGTTAAGTGTCGGGACTTTAGAGAATCCTACAGAGATCTGTACACTTTACACCAAGACTGAACATACTTGTACTTTCCATTCATCATTCTAAATCCAAATAACTTCAACTCATCCTAAAACTAAAAAACAGTAAAATACAGTTCAAATTTTCAAACTCCCCTCCAGTCGTAAGGATATCTGAATTGTAATGGAAATCTGGGTTTTGGGATGAGTTTCTTTTCAACTTGGTCTCTAGTATTTGCTATTTTCTTGCAGTTATGACAAACGCGTGTTCTAAATTTGGCATTGATTGATCACAACCTGCTTGTCATAAAAAGTTTAATCATAACATTAAGATCTCAGATAGCAAAAAAATATCCTACTGAAAGAAACAACTCATCCTAAAACCCTCCAATACATCATGATGCATGCCAGATATGCAAACCCCAAATAATTCTCACAGTTCCTTTCGTATCCTACTGCCGTCCTGTGAAACCCGCACTTGGGCCATGCAAGGAACCGCTCCGCGACAAACCTTGTCTTGCCATGATGCTTTTGATTCCTGTTTTGTGCGATTTTCTTTGAGCTCTTTTTGTATGGAATGCGGCAGCTGATTCCATGACATCTCAGATAGTCTCTGATGTATTTTGCATCATAGCCCTTACCTGCATATGCAGAAGCAATTGCACGTCCCAAATTATCACCTGCCAATTCTGAAATGTCTTCCAGCACGTCAATGAATTTCGTACTGTCATGCTCGTTTACGGGACTGGTCCTAACTGAGATCAGCAGTCCCGTCTTATCCGCTGCGACATGAATCTTCGTGCCTAGAATCTTCTTGAATCCGTCATATCCTGCTTCATTGCCCCCTTTTTTGGCGGCAATTGATGATGAAACAATTGAAATTTTTTGCAGGTCAGTCCTTCCTTGCTTGCTTGCTTGTGTGCGGATTTGATCAGTCTTGACAGAATCTTTTTCCAGATGGGCCTTGTAGAAATCATTCATTTTTGACCCGTTTGTGATCAGTTCTGGCCAATTCTGATCTATCTGAAATGCGGGTTTTGCCCCACAATATGAAGTCATTTTACACCAGGATGTGCCGTACAATGCTAAACATTATCAGACGATGCAGGATTCCGCGTTACCTGCGTCCCAAATCCAGCCATGCCTGTTCCGTATGGACGCGCACACATGATTCTACTGGTGATCCGCCGGTACGAATCCAAGAGTTGCAGAAGGCTTGTCCAGCTGTCAGAGGAATGTGTCGGGATTCGGGAATATCTCGGATTCTCTAAAATTCCTCACTGCGCAACGCTGCAAAAGGCAGCTGCAAGATCGGAGGGCAGCCTGCTACACAGGATGTTGCAGGAGTTCATCCCGTACAAAAGAGTCAGGCTGGTTCTGGCAGGAATTGACGGCGGCGGGTTCAGTTGCAGCACTGCGTCATACTACTACACAAAAAGAGCCCGGTTACGCAGAAACTTCCTAAAGATAGTCGTATGTGCAGACATGAATTCTCAGCTGATCTGCGCTGCAATCATACATCATGGCATGCGGCACTACAATCCTGACTTTCTGCCATTGTCGTACAAGACAAGCGCAGCTGTTGCCCCGGTCGATACTGTGTTGGGCGACATGGGTTTTGATGATGAGAGCAATCACGTTGGTGCAAGAAAGACTGGTACGGCTGCTGCAGTCATTCCAACTGGACATGCTGATGTCCCAATACGCAGAACAAGTGGAACTCACAGAAGGGAGATGAAAAGGAACTTTCCAAGGCAGCTGTGTTCTCGGAGAAACAGATCTGAGACAATCTTTTTTGTCGTAAAGGGGATGATGTCCGAGACATGACGTCAAGGAATGATGCCACTCAGGACAATGAAATATTGCTTGGGTTGATTGCATGCAATTCTTATCGAGTTGCAAAGTCAGAGTCTGCTGTTTTGGCATGTTTTCTACAAGGCCTTCCAGATGCCTTTTTGCCGCAGTTCCCGAAACCGCAGATGTGCAGTGAATTTTGGGCCGCACTTGTCTGGCATGTCTGCCCGTCTGCATCCGGTAGATAACACAAACAAAACTCCATTGGTTGTCGTCCTATCATCATATCTCGGACGTCCTGTTTTGGCAGGTTTTGGTAATTGCGGTGCAATTGTACTCCGTTGAGCATCTGAGATTTCTTTATGAATCATGAAAAATGTTTCAACAATGCTGTTCTTGGATCTGTATTGTCATGAATAATTTACTAAATTATCTGTTTTAGGATAAGTTAAAAGAAAAACAAACTATAGATGGTTTTGGAAGGGAATCAGGCACGATATTTCATTATGCTGTATCATATTTTTTGAGACATCTTGGACTAATCATGTAAAAAATGAGATCGGAGATTATTCGGAAACAATGAGCAGACTCACAGACAATCAAGGGGTAATTCTATGCCCTGATTGTCTAACAAAGAAAATTACTCCTTCATCTTTGCGTTCTGAATAATAGTTATCCATTTGTTCTTGCCTCCAATTTTAACTCCTGATCTGCCAGCTGGCGTATCTCCATCCAAGCTCATGTGAGGTCTAAGATAATTGTGGTACAATCTGATTCCCGCAATAGATGGCGAATCATCTTTTTTGAGGCCTCTAGAGGTTTTTCACGGTCTCGAAATTCTCCGTTTAACCTTTCCTCGATATTGTTGTTGCTTCTTTGGTTCTTGAAGTGAATCTCCTTGATGTGTGTGCTGTCCTTGTGCGAAAAGTTCTTTGGTGCAAATTCCTTTTTGAATGCGTCGTTGTAAGCTGGTTTGTGTTAGCTATTATTAGTTGCAAGGTGTCATTGCATGGAAGGGAAACAGAATCAACGTTTTGTGCAATGATATTACAGCATCACCCTATGAGAATGGTTTTTGTTACAGAAGACAAGAACAGATACGAGAAAAAGACGGAGCTCGGATCATGTGAAAAACCAACAGCAGCTAGAAGACATTTAGAGACATTCATGGATAGGGTTTACATCATAAAGGAATATGGTAACGGTCACGGAAATAACAACATTGCAGATGATGTTGCAGAATTTTACAATGCATTTGATAAAATGCAAGCTACAGGTTATCGCAGTCCTGAGACTAGTATCTTTGATGATTGTAACACTAAATCACATTGCGGTTATTGTAATAAGGTAAAACCTTGGATGATCTTATTTCCGATATTATGATGTGGAAGATGGAAAGAACACAATAGTAATTATGAAACATAAATTATCAAAATCAGAAATAAGATGTGGTAGGTTATACGGTATTAAATCCGATCGTACCCGTGCACTTTACTCATCATACCTGAATATTTCAGAGTTCACATGCAAAGCAAACTAGAACAAAAACTATTCAGGGCAAGCAGGATTTACGTCAGTGAAGAAATAATGGGAACGTTTGAAATTGGCAATGCTGTTGAAATTACAAAAGACGATGACTAGACCATTGTCGTGGAATTAGTGTCACAACAATAAACACCCCTCGATGATTAACATGGAGAAGATCCCCTCACCAAGTTAACAGAACCTAGAGGAACTCTGTTGTTTTTTCTCTAAAGCCCCGACACTTAACACGAAGAAAATTTCATGACAAGCCCCGATTACTTAACAGAACCTAACTCAGATAAAATATAATTATGGGTAAGCACTCGGTTTAGTCATGAAAGCCGTTGTATACAATGAATATGCACCAGATGATAATTACGCTAAGATCCTTAAAGTCCAGGATATAGATGATCCAAAACCAAAACCAGATGAAGTTATTTTTACCAATAATGCTTCTGCCCTAAATTATAATGATATTTGGGGAATGAGAGGAGTACCAGTAGCAGTTCCTCTTCCACATGTTTCAGGTTCTGATGTAGCTGGAGATGTTATTGCCGTAGGCGAAGATGTTACAAATTTTAAAGTAGGAGACAAAGTTGTTTCTCATTCTAACTTAGCATGCCGAGTTTGTAAAGCATGTACTGATGGAAGAGAATTTGATTGTGTCAAAAGACAAGTTTGGGGTTTCCAAACCGGACCTCTATGGGGTGCATACTCCGAACAAATTCATTTACCAGAAGTTAACGTTTCAAAAATTCCTGAGGGAGTCTCATATGATGAAGCAGCTGCTGCATCCATGACCCTTCTTACTTCCTGGCATATGCTTGTAGGAAGAGCAAAAATCACTCCAGGACAAACTGTCTTGATTATGGGTGGTGGTTCTGGAGTTGGAAGCTTTGGAATTCAAATTGCTAAATTGTATAACTGTGACGTCATTGCAACTGCAAGTCCTGACAAACTAGACAAATGTAGAGAATTGGGTGCAGATTATGCAGTTGATCATAGAAAAGACGATTGGCAAAAAGAAGTCTTTAAGATCTCAAAAGAAATTGCAAAAACAAAAGGTGAAGCTTCAGGAATTGATCTAGCGTTTGATCACATTGGTCAAACCCATTTCAACAAACAACTGACTCTACTCAAGTATGGTGCAACGTTAGTTTCATGTGGTGCAACAACTGGATATGATGCAAATGTAGACCTAAGACACATCTTCTTTAAAGGAACTAACATCTTGGGTTCAACACAAGGAACAAAAGCTGAACTTGATCAAGGTCTGTATTGGATGGGTCAAGGTAAGATTAAAGCTGCAATTGACTCTACATTCACATTTGAGCAAGCAGCAGAAGCACATACAAAGATGTTAACCGGTAAGGGACTCTTTGGCAAAATCTTAATGAAACCAGAAGACACTTAGTCCTTTAATGACTCAGCTCTTCCGTAGTCTTATTTTTGTTCCAGGAAATAATCCTAGATTTCTTGAAAAAGCAAAAAAAATTCCAGCTGATATAGTGTGCTTTGATTTAGAAGATTCTGTACCTGATAATGAGAAAGATACTGCAAGAAAATTAATTAAATCTGCGTTAAAATCTCGTAAATCCTACACTTCTTCAATTTTTGTTAGAACAAATTCTCCGTTATCTGGTAAAATTCCAGCCGATCT
Source organism: Candidatus Nitrosopumilus sp. (assembly GCA_963422575.2). Classification (GTDB taxonomy): domain Archaea; phylum Thermoproteota; class Nitrososphaeria; order Nitrososphaerales; family Nitrosopumilaceae; genus Nitrosopumilus. The sequence continues at coordinate 929,860 of CAXXKU010000001.1, forward strand.
AAAAGAAATAATTCAAAAAGGTGTTGATGGTATTGTTATCCCTAAAGTAAACAATGTTAAGGAAATACAAAAAATTGAAAAAATCCTTTCAAGTTTAGAAAAAAAACAAAAAATAAAACCAATTCAAATAATTCCATCTATAGAATCTGCTGAAGGAGTAGTTAACACATTTAGTATTGCATCTTTTGGGAAAAGAATACCTGCTGTAGTTTTTGGTGTTTTTGATTTGTTAAATGATATTGGTGTTGAATATACAAAAGAATCTGAAGGGGCAAAATATTCTAGAAGAAAAATTCCTATTGATACTCATGGAGCTGGAATTGTAGCAATAGATGCAATTTGGCAAGATCTCAATGATTCTAAAGGATTAGTCAAAGATTGTAAAATTGGTAAAAACTTAGGTTATTCTGGAAAAAGTATCATACATCCAGATCAGATTTCAGTTGTGCACAAGTTATTTCATCCAAATAAAAGTGAAATTTTATGGGCTAGAAAAGTCTGTAAAACCTATCTTGAATCAACCAAAAAAGGTAAGGGTGCTACAACAGTTGATGGAAAAATGATTGATGAAGTTCATTTCAAGCAGGCAAAAGCACTACTTGAACTTGTAAAATAATCACTTTCTATAATTGTCTCTCTAGGTAAATGCCTCAATAATTGATTTCATACTGGTACTTTTTTCAAATACTTTTTTAGACACTGCCATTAATTGTAATTTTCTCTTTTTTTGACATCAATATCAATTTCTTGAAAAATACATTGAAGTTTAGAAATTTTTCTACTTTCACTAAGAACTTTTCTTGTTTCTATAATTAATCAATTAATCATGAGATTTTCTATTTTTCTATATCCTGAAGTTTTAGGTAAATTAGATTCTTTAAGAATTTCTGGTATTGTAAATTCGTTTTCTAGAAGACATAGTATTATTTTTCTTGTTTCTATTTCACCAAACATTTCTATAATTAAATCTGATAAATCTGATTTAATTATTGTAACATAATATTTGTCATTTCTTTTTTTATCTTGATAATTTTATTAATACAATCTTTTTCAAATTTTTTAGTATCTGTATTGATATTTTTTTTAAAACACTTGAAAATTTTTGAAAATGTTCTACTGAAAGTTTGATCGACATACCATGTTCTAAAAGCAATTTACGTTCAATTTTTTTTAAAGTGTCTCTTGGATTCAAACCCGTAGTCGGTTAATGTGGACTGAAGATTATTTTTTCTTTGTTCTTCTGATTCCATCATTAGTTTATGTTTCAGATGAATGATATTTAAAAAATAAAATCATTTCCTCAGAAGATTTGTCCTCTTGTGGAATTTCTTCGCGTAGTGTTCTGGAGCTAGGTTTAGGTTTTCCATCTTCTCCATTTAGCTTGCAGGAACTACGGATACGATGTTCCTGTCCCTTGTCATTTGGCGGACTGGTTCGGCATCATACCCCCTGGGCTACACAAAAAGCGACGGGTTGGCAAGAAAAGAGACGGCTAAAAACGACATCTGTGTTAGTCAATGTTTTTGCCGGCATTCATTTATATTGCAATTAAAATACATCCCGTATACACGTTGAAATTATTTAATCATACTGCAAACCAAAGGTTTGCAAGCTCCTCTCACAGCCTTACTCCCGCGGGGGGGGGGGGCAAAGTCCAAGGCCATCGCATCCGTATTCCTTGGAATAATCCCTCTTACATCCACAGTCCTTATGGTCGCACCGCCCTGTTGTTGTTTCTTGGAGTCATACTGCTGAGCTCCACCGTTGTAATGGTTGCGCCTCCCGCGCATGCCCAGGTAGGCACTAACGACCCAGATCCCCAACCGTCCCCCCCCGACAGACACATAGGTTGTACTAGTTATGACGAAGGCTCGGACTCCTGCGTCATCAAAGCATCGCGTGGCACAACTCTTACGTGCAAAAACTGGAATTCCGCCAGCCCTGATATGTGCACTGCCGAAATCACTATTTGCGGACAGTTTACAGACGACGGAAAACCTGACTGTGGCCCATCCCCTCTGCGGGCCACGCTGGAATGTGACTCCTATGACTCCACGAACAAAGAGTGCACCGTTTACGGCAGTATGTACGGCGTCAGCTGCCATTACCGTAATGACAACGCCGTCTGCTTTTCTACCGGCTATAAAATACTCTCAGGCGGAATCAAGCTCGATTCCAGACTTGAAGCAAAAAAACAGGATGTCAGTGGCGTCCTTGACATCACCGAAAGCATCGGCGATGCCAAGGTGCTTGTGGTCACAAGGCCTACTGCAGGTTCGGCATCTGACGCGCCAAAGGTCATGTTTGGCGGCAACTCGTTTTCCAACGTGGGCGACACGCCAACTGCCGTCACCCCCGAGATTCATGCCGTAACTGATGGCAGGTATGTCAGCGTCAGCATACAGTCAGGCACCTCCATCTCCGATGAGTCCGCAAAGAACTGGGACGGAAGCTTTGTCCTGCCGACAATCTCAAGTCCCCGCGACCACGGCTTTCAGTCGGGGGGAAGGTCTGTCGAGATCGGCCATCCTGACGGGGTTGTGCTCCACTTTGACGTTCCGATAAAAATCACATTTTCAGACATGGCAGGCAGTAGCGCGTTTGTAAAGCATGCCGGTATGACAAAAAGGATCTCTGCGGAGTGCAGCAGCGACACGCCTTCTGCAGGCATCGGCAAAGGCGAGGCATGCAAGAGGGACGAGGGCGCGGACTTGGTGATATACTCCCGCACCGCCTCGGTGTTCTCTGCAGTTCCCTCGTCGCCTGCAGTCACTGCTCCAGGCAAGCCGATCGGCCTTGCTGCGACTGCGGGCAACGGACAGGTAAGCCTTACATGGACTGCCCCTGCGGACATCGGAGGAGCGGCCATTTTCGATTACGTTATAGAATACAGCAGCGACGGCGGTTCCACATGGACCACGTTTACTGACGGTATAGATGACGGCATTACAGCCATAGTCACAGGTCTCAGAAACGGCCTGCAGTATTCCTTCAAGGTCTCTGCAATAAACGCTGCAGGCACAGGCGCCACCTCTGATGAGATAACCGCAACACCCCCCACAGCTCCCGCATCACCGACGGGACTTGTCGCAACCTCGAGTCCTGCAGGCGTACAGCTGCAATGGACAGCCCCTGAGGATACCGGTGGCGCACCCATTACCGGTTATGTCATAGAGTATACAATTGATGATCATACGTCACCCTGGATAACCGTTGTTAAGGACACCCCTGATACGACGGCCGCATTTGGCGACCTGCTAAACGGCCGTGATTACCGCTTTCATGTAAAGGCGGTAAACCAGGTAGGCAGGGGCATGGTCTCCGATGTAATTGGCGTAACGGTTCCGGCTTCAGAACCCTACAAGGTTCAAAACCTCGTTGCAAGTGCAGGTGACGTGCAGGGCTCTGTTGCATTGAGTTGGGATGCACCTGTCCATGACGGCGGGAAGGCAATATCTGACTATGTTATAAAATACTCATCCGATTCCGGCAGCACGTGGGACATATTTTCTGACGGCGTAAAAACCGACACCTCTGCAGTTATACCAGACCTTGATATCGGGGTAAGTTACAGTTTCAAGGTCACTGCTGAAAACAGTATCGGCCAGGGCATCCCATCTGATGTTGTCACCTTTGCACCGCAGGACATTACGGACCCAACAGTCACCCTGCTTGGCCCAAACCCGTACTACATCCAGGTAGGCGGTGATTACACCGAGCATGGAGTTGAGGCAGCTGACGACTCTGGTGATAATCCAAATGTCCAGACGGTTCTAAGAGGCCTTGACACTGCAGGTCCGGGGTCATACCTTGTGACATATGTCGCAACGGATGATGCAGGAAACACGGTATCTGTGACCCGCAACGTGCACGTATACGAGCCGGTCAGACAGGGCACCGCAGAGCCTGTCAGAACCCACGGCTATGGCAGCGCAGGTGACAGGCCAGATGAGCACATTATAAGCTCAGTCAGGTACAGCGCAACTCCTGCATCAGAGCAGGCACCTCTAGGAACCTTTACGCTTCCAACTAATTATGAACTCATTGTGGTAACTGCAACAGGCAGGGTCGCAGACCACAACGAAGACGTTGACGGAGCGTCTCCTGCCGATGACATAAGATCCGTAAGGGCCTACCAGTTTGTCAACAGTGATGCCGATCTGGTGCATGTCGGAACCTTTGATATTGATGAGATTTTCGGCTCCTTTGAGGTTCCGCTAAAAGGTGACGGCAGGGGACTTGATGCCGGAACACACAAGTTCAGGATATACGCATGGGTGACGACCAATCCAGAGGGCTATGCGGGCGCATATTACGACTTTACGATTACCATAAACAATGACAATGCTGCTGCCGATTCTGTCACCGATGCCGACAGCGCACCTGTTGACGGTGATGAGCCTGCCGACACCACGGCCCCGGCAGGCGAGCTGGTCCTGAGGGCTCCGGACAGCGGCGGCTATCTTTTGACGGACAGATACGTGGTGGCCCATGTTGACGATACTGATAGCATCGGCGACATTGCCGTACGCGGTACGGGGCCCACTTCAGCTGATGCTGCCAGACTGACGGTTCATGATGAAAACAAAGCATACATGCGTGATGTGGCGCTGGACTCTGGCGGATGGCATGTGACAATTCCCGCTGCCAGCCTGTCACCTGGCGACAACAAGTTCTTTCTGCGTAATACGGCAGCCAGTGACGGCACAAAAAGCTGGGCCAGTTTTCATATCATCATTGTAGAAAGGCCGCAAGATGCCGTTCAATCTGCCGCCGTAAGCGTATCGCCTTCTGATGGCGCCGCCGTTATCAAATCAAAGGTAGAGAGCGCACCTAGCGGTGCCGTGGTAACGTTTGAAGACGGCACATACGACAGCATTGGAACGGTGAAAATCACAAAGCCGCTGACATTAAAGTCCTCAACCGGCGACCAGTCCGACTCTGATGCAAGGTTCACACGCAACATCACGTTTGACATAAGGTCAGACGATGTCAGGGTTGCCGGCCTAAAGTTTGTCGGCGTGACCTCGGAGGCTCCTGTCAAAGTATCCTATGTTACCGCAAGTGACGTTGTCATCGAAAAAAATCTCTTTGACGGCATGTCAAAATACGGCGTCTACAGGTACAATAATCCAAACGGCGACACCTTTTCACTGGACAAAGGCACATACGCAGAGAGGATGACTGTCGACCAAAACGTCTTCAGAGACATCGGATTTCAGGGCATGAGCAGTGCGGAAAGGACCGCCGTTACGGATGACAAGACCATTCCTGCAGGAAGCAAGGTCGGCATCGCCATAAAGGTTGACGGCGTCAGGGATTCCGTCATATCCGGCAATAATATTGACAAGAGTACGGGATCCGGCATACTGCTAAACTTTGCAGAGGATGTGACTGTCAAGGGCAACACAATAAGCAATGTCATAGCAGACGGCATCAAGGTCGACCGTTCCGCGTCAGGAATCGTCATTTATGACAACCAGATAACAAAATCAGCGTATGCCGACAGGTTCACCGACGATGACACGACGGCCAAGCCAATCGATTCCGCACATGCGGCAATTGCAATACTAAAGGCCGATGACGCAACAGTCAGGGACAATGTCATAGGGGATTCCAAAACCGGCATACTGTTCTGCAAGGGGACCTGCGATGAGAATTACGAGCCAATTCCGGAGAGTGATTCCAGATCATACAGCGAGGGCCCGTCAACCGGCCATGTGACTAGAAATATTCTTAAAGATATTGGGATGCAGTATATAGTCAACGCACAGCCTGATGAAAGACTGCCCGCACAGCTGAACTACTTTGATGTAGCAGATCCGGGTGCCAAGATAACGGGTAAAGTGTATTACGGACCATGGTACGCCGATGAGGGCCTGACGACATTGTCGACAACCGGCGCCGCCCAGACCTCAAATGCAAGGGCATTCTCAAGCAGCACGTGCTCCATTAGCTTGGAGCATAGCCCGATGACCTTCTCCAACACGATCTATGGACAAAACTCAGATCCTCAGACACAGAACGTCTCCAATACGGGATCAAGTGACCTTACAGGAATAATGTTGGAGAGTACCGGCTGGAAAAAGGCTGACGGAACAGTTCTCCCGACAGTCCATACGGACGTAAGGGACACAGCCAGTAACACTTACCAGAAGCTTTCAAGCACAGATACAGCGAGTTTTGACACCACTCTTGGTGCAAGCTCTGCTGACAGGCTGTCCCTGGAGTTCGTGATGGATCTGAGGGACGCAACCACCGGACCTGCTGAAGAGCTGACTGAGACCGTAGTGTACCTGGCATCGTGCAGCTAGAAACGAGCCTCAAAAAACCCATCTTGTGTATTTCACAACTTTTCCATAATCTTATCTTCTTCACAACAAAACGAAGGCCTGGATGACACGTCCCAGCCTGAGACTGCACCGTCCCATGAGGACAAGGCAAGCATTCCTGAAAAGGCAGGTGGACCCTCTGACGGTACCTCTAGCAGCTCGTCATCAGGCAGGTCCGGCGGAGGCGGCCTGTAGCCAGGCAACAACACGTTCTACCTGGAAGCCAGGTCATCAGCTGACAGTACCGTCAAAAGCGACCCGTTTGAGATTGTCATACGCCCAGGCCAGCCACAGTAGCCGCTGCCTGAGGCAGTAGTCCGTGACGACTGCCATATCCAACAAAACTGGCAAAAATGGCAGAAAAACAGTACCTGCAAAACTTGTAAAAATGTGCAAAGGCGGCAAAAAATCGTATGAAATCGTGCAAAAAACATTCTTAAAATGTCTAAATTCAGTTTTTTTTAATCTCTGTTGATAGTACAGTTGCTATTAATCTATCAATACCCGCGTTACTGCAGTTAAACTATTCAAAGAAATCAAACCTGATGTTGTTTTAATAGATCTAAACATGCCTAATGGAAGTGGATTCTATGCCATAAAAAAAATTCAAGAGTTTGATGCAAAAGCAAAAATTATTGCAGTAAGTGCAGATGGAAGTCCCCCTACTGAAGAAAAATTAGATAAACTCAACATACCTAGTTTGCAGCTTAATTCCAAACAATTAACGTGGCATTCTCGTTTCATCTTCCACATGCCAAATCACAAAACTCAAAATCACGCATCCAAAAACCTGTTGTACAGCAGCACTTTGAGTCCTGCCTCCACGCATTGCGCATCAAACCTCCTGGAGCGCAGCTTCTCGCCTAGCACCCGCTTTAGCGCAGAATACGCAATCTCGACTATCCGTCTTTTTCCTGCACCCTTGAGCCTCTTCCATTTATCAAGACCGCGCTTGCTGACATGCAAAATCCCCTTTCTTCTCAGTTCGGACTTTGTTATGTGCGGCACGGCGTTTTTCCTTATTCTGATTGCAAGAACTGCCTTGCTTGTCTCGCAGCACTCGAAATTATTCTGATCGTCATGTGCCTTGCCTGCGTGAGCGGATTTTATCACGGTGCAGTGTTTCTTTGCATCCTCAAACAAGGGAACAGACTGTTTCGTATCAGAACCGTTCCCGTGCGTTGTCCTGTAGGATACGATCTTTTTTGATTTCAGATCAACTGATGCGCGCAGTCTGGCATATTCGCGTCTCTGCTTCTTCCATTTGTGCTCCAGACAGGTTCCGTTGTTTGTGACGGACAGTCCCGAAGAGTCAAAGGCCAAACCAACGGCATCCTCCGGATTCGGATTGCTAATTTCCGGCCGCAGCTGTAGCATTCTTCTTCTGATTTGCGTGAAATGAATCTCGGGGGATCTTCACAGCCTCGGAGAGTCCCCTGCATACTCCCTGAACCGTTCTGTAGGCGGTGCCAAACCCGATATAGTCCCGTAAGAAGACCGATTTGCGAGTCCGTGCATTTGTATGGGGCACCGATTTTATTTCTGTTCATTTTTTCCAATTCCTGTCTTTGTTTTTTCAAAAAAGATGCGTCTATCAGGCAAGTTCCTCTGCTAATGAGGGATTCATTGTATTGTTTCCATGGTTTGTTAGCTGGCATGAATTATGTCGGTATGTACCAAGCTAAAAGAGTTACGCTACAATCTACAACATACCTTTAATTCAAAAACCATTCAATATGGATCAAATACTTTCAAGTATTAACAATTAATTCCCATTTTTGGCATTTTGCATATACAACTTATCCTAAAACCCTCCAATACATCATGATTGATGCCAGGTATGCAAATCCCAAATAATTATCACAGTTCTTTTCGTATCTGATTGCCGTTCTGTGAAAGCCACACTTGAGCCATGCGAAGAATCTCTCAACGACAAACCTTGTCTTGCCATGATGTCTTTGATTCCTGTTTTGTGCAATGATCTTTGAGTTCTTTTTGTATGGGATGCAACAGTCAATTTCGCAACATCTGAGATAATTCCTAATTTGTTTCGCATCGTATCCCTTATCAGCATATGCAGAGATAGTTGTCTGCATCAGGCTGTTATCTGCAAATTCCGAAATGTTTTCCATGACATCAATGAATTTTGTACTGTCACGTTGGTTTGCAGGACTGGTTCTAATCGAAATTGGCAAACCGTTTTGCTCTACGGCAACATGTATTTTTGTGCCTGAAATCTTCTTGAATCCGTCATATCCTATTTTATCCCCCCTTTTTTGGCAGCAATCGATGAGGAGTCAATTGATATTTTTTGGAGGTCAATCCTGCCTTGCCTGCGTGCGGATTTTATTAGTTTGGAGAGAATTTTTTTCCATATTCCTTTTTGTTGTAGCTCTTGGAATCGAAGATGTGCAGTGGATTTTGAGCCGTACTTGTCTGGCATGTCTGCCCATCTGCATCCGGTAGTCAACACAAACAATATTCCGTTTACAGTTGTCCTGTCATCACGTCTCGGACGTCCTGTTTTGGCAGGTTTTGGTAATTGCGGCGCAATGGTACTCCATTGGGCATCTGAGATTTCCTTGTGAATCATGAAAAACGTTTCAACAATGTTATTCTTGGATCTGTATTGTCATGAATAATTTACTAAATGATCTGTTTTAGGATCAGTTAATAGTGTTATATTATAAAGTTCATAACATTATATTGATGCAAATGAGCAAACGTGTCACAATTATGATTGATGAAGATCTTGATAAAAAACTCAGACTTCGTCAAGCAAAATTAATTCAACAAGAACAATCTTCATACAGTCATTCTAAAGTATTGAATGAAACTTTACGTAAATCTTTAAAATAATTAAAGATCTTTTTGTAGTTTTTTTCCATACATTATACTTCCTAACAAAACTTTATGATCCATTAATCTGACTTATCACACCAAACAGAATATGGATCAGAACATCATACATCAAGCCATGAATGAGCAAGAATTGATTCAGGCATACAAAAACGAGAAAGATGTCAAAACAAAAGAGAGGTTATTCTGGTAAAGCAAGTTTTCTTTGATAATCAGACTGCCTCGCATGTTGCAAAGAATCTCGGGCATGTGCGTTCTTGGCCATACAAGTGGCCGGGCAGGTTCGAAGAACATGGGGTGGACGGTCTTCATGACAGACAAAGAGCAGGAAGACCGCCAAAGATGCCAAAAGAAGACCAGTCGCAATGGAAAGACAGATCGCAGGGAATCCTGCAGGTTGGAGCGCAAAGCAGGTGATGAATCTCATTTATGAAAAATCAGGAGTAAGATACCATGAGGTCCACGTGTACAGGCTGCTTCACAATTGGGGATACGCATCAAAGGTTGCACAGAAAAGATTTGCAAGCTCTGCAACTGCACGGGAAAAACTCTGGTTTAAAAAAAATCTCGGGAAAAAATAGCCTCAAAAATGGCAAAAGGATTCGCCATACTGTCACAGGATGAATCAATCCTTACTGCAGATTCAATATTCAGAAAAAAGATGTGGGTAAAGAAAAGAACGCGCCCAGTAATTCTGGTAAATGGGAATATATCATCAAAAGACGATCATCTTTGGGGCATTGGCTCATGATGGCAGACAGCTATTCAGGCAGTATGACAGATTTGATCAGTACTGCTTTTTGGATTATCCCAAGGAATTACGCAAAAAGTTTGGCAAGATTTTAGTCTATGCGGACAGGGCACCGCACGCAAATCAAGACTGATGCAAAAATATCTTGATGAGAATCATGATGTCGTATTGGACTGGTTCCCAAAGGGTTCGCCGCAGTTTAACGCAGTTGAGGAAGAAGTATGGAAACAGGGAAAATACGATTTGTCGGTCTCACAGTATCGGCCATCGCTGAATAATCTGAAGAGCAGGATTTCCAAACATTGCAGAACTGCCAGATTCAATTTGGATATCATCAAGTACATGCAGCGAGGGGACGGTTGACGAACTTATGTTAGAGAGTATAGAATAGGTTAAAAATAATGAATTTTTATTAAATTGTAATATGGTTAATCTTCTTGATCCTACAAATGTTATTACCAGAATGTTTAACGCTGGAAAATATGCTGAAATGTATAACTATTGTAAAACTTTACTTGATAAAATTCCAAATGACATGGTTGCACTTCAAAACATCTCTTTGTCCTTAATTTATTTGGGAAAATATGAAGAAGCTATTGTTTATTGCGACAAAGTTCTACAGATAAAAAATTCTGACATTTATGCTCTTAAAAACAAGATTTATGCTCTTGAGAATTTAAAACAATACGAACAAGTTTTAGATCTTTGTAAGCAAATCCTTGCTACAAATACTAGAGATATTTGGATACTAAACAGTATGGGATTATCTCTAAATGAATTGAATCGTCATCAAGATGCCCTTGAATATTATAATACATCATTAGAAATTGACTCAAACGATGTGACTGCCTTGATGAATAAGGCTATTTCTCTTAGTCATTTAGGTAATTATCAAGATGCCCTTGAATATTATGATAGGGCACAAGTAATTGATCCAAACTTAAAAGAAATTCCTATTGCCAAGTCAAAATTATTTGAAAAATTAGATATGGCTGATAATGCATTTTTAGCTGCACAAGGAGTTCTTAACAAAGATATGGAACAAATCAAAATTAATGCTAAAAAAAACAAATCCACGGTTTTCCATCAATTTTGTGAAGATGAATTTGAAAAATATGATTCTAAATAATTTTTGATTATTTATTATCTAAATCATTCTATATGTCATATACAAAATATATGAGACTTGGGCATAACTAATCCTAATTTTTAATCAGTTTCCCAAACTATTCAAATGAAAAAAGCCAAGGATCCTTGCAATGTCATTTCATTGCAGCATGAATGTAAAAATCCCCAGCAGGGTTCTATCAGAGTCATTCTCATTGGCGTTTTGTATCTGGTCAGAACATTGTCTCTGCATGAGGAGATATTCAGACCTGGCAGACCGTATGCCTGTTCAACTATTCTGATGGTGCAATTATTCATCATAAAATCTCAGATGAGAATTCCAAGCAACAGTACACTTCATTATTTTTTATCAATCAAATGCAACGATGACAGATTGTTCAAGGTCTGCAGACTAGCTCGAATCCCAGACAGCCGTACTATTGGCAGGCGATTTCAGAGCCTGCCCGTTGGGGACATCATCGGGACGATGGGAAACCTGTTCGTATCAGAAGAAATGGCTGATGACACGTCTGCATCAGTGGACAGTTCCCTGCTAAAAGCAAATGATCCTGCATGGCACAAATCCGACATGAAGAATAATCGTTTGCCAATTTCAGGAATTGATACGGATGCAAGATGGGGATGATCCTCCAAATCAAAGGGTCGGATATTCGGGCATGAACTGCACATGAGTTGCAGCGCCGGCAAGTTGATTGTTCCGTTGCCCGCCGGTGTCAGTACTGCAAACATTATGATGGCAGGACGTTTGATGCATTGATAGAATCACTTTCAGGAATCATACGAAATATTTTGGCAGATCCTGCATACGATGATTCCAAACTGCATGATTCGTGCGGCAAAAAGCATCTGAGGTTATCACTCCGATAAGGCATGCCCGCGTACGCCCCCGGAAAGAGCCAAGCTTGTGGAATTTTACGACTCTGCGATCGGTCAGGAGTTGCATGCGGATAGAAGAACCTCAATTGAACCGCTCTTTGAGACATTCAAAGACGCGTTTGGCATCAGAGCAGTTCCCGTAAGGGGATCATGCAATGTGAAATCATATTTGTGTGCTGATCTGCGTTTTGGCGTATCAGTTGGCAGCGCATTACAATTGCATGTCGGTGCAGAGAATCATCCAAGAACTGTAAAGAGAATGCCTTGCTGTTGAATGATTTTAGACTTTATTTTTGTAAACCATTATGCCCAAGTCTCAGATATCTGTTCGCTGGGTGCAGAAACTCTGCTCACGGCATCGTAAGACAGGAACAATTCCAGTTCTAGGCAAGCCTGGAAGGCCAAAGAGAACAATCACAGAAGAGACGGTGCAAACCGTCCAGCCGACATTTGAAAAGTCCAGGCGTTCTGCAGTGTTCTTGGAGAAGACAATTGACACCGCTGGAGCACGCATACCTCACAATACAATACACAAAATTATGAGAGATGAGGGATTGGCAGAGGCCCAGCCAAAGAAGATGAGAAGACGAAAACGGGTTTGATACGAGAGGACACATTCAAACTCCATGTGGCATACTGACTGGAAGCAGCTAGACGATGGAAGATGGTTTCTGTGTTACCAGGATGACGCATCAAGATTCATCGTTTCTCACGGTGTTTTTGCAGAGGCAACAACGGATAACGCGCTTGCAGTGTTGCAAGAAGCAATTGCAAAGCACGGCAGACCAGCATCAATCCTGACTGACCATGGCTCCCAGTTTCACGCAAGCCAATCCGAATGCAAGAGAAAAGGGGCATCGCAGTTTGAGCAGGAACTGGCAAAACTGGAGATAAGACACATCATGGCAAGAGTTAACCATCCCCAGACAAACGGCAAGCTCGAAAGATTTCACGGTGAGATTCAGAGAAAACAGAGAGGGTTTGGTACCATTGATGAGCTGGTCCGCTGGTATAATCACATCAAACCGCACATGTCACTTGACTGGGACAACCTGGAGACTCCTGCAAAGGCATATGCAAGAAAGATGCCAGAGAAAGGGACAAGAGTCATTGATGAGCAGACAGGAGAAGAATACGATGTCAGATAAGGGACGAACTAATTTTGGGATACAACATCCAGGAACCGTTTGCGGTACTGATAAATATAATCGTGATTACAAAGATCATGCTCAGGAACCTCCCGCTTCTTACGGTATTTGCAATTGCGGCACTGCTTGCAGCTTCGACCGTGTCATTTGTCGATGACAGGCCCGCTTATGCTGTATTTGCCAGTCCGCTGCAGCAGCTAAAAGAGGGCATAGGGCCTGATGAGATACGGTGCAACGCAGACAGGGTGCTGGCTCTTCGAGACAGCGGCGCACACGTCTGTGTTAGAGAATCAACAGCCCACAAAATGGGCTGGATTATCACTCTGACAGAGCCGGCAAAGGCAGTTGGCAATCCGGCAAATGCGGGTGAAGGGTTTGTAACTGTTCGGGCATCTTCTGAGATTCCTTTTGCCGATGACGGGCGGGAAATCCAGAGATCCGTTCTGCAAAGAGCGCCAGCTCCTGCACCCTGGTATGAGACAATCATGGATGCCCATATAACCCCAGATAACATCGGCCCCGACAGCCTGATCAGGGTTCCTGCGATGCCGCATGAAAAATACTCTGTAAACCCCGGTGTTGGGATGTACGTAGAGGACTGGATGCCAACATACATCATAGACGGGCAGAAGCTGCTGTATGCTACTAACGAGTGTTATCCCTCTGGTGACTGTAGATTGGACATTTACTTTGTGCCTTCCGATTTCACTTTGACCGAGGACGTTACAAACTATGAATTGGGTGCTGCCAAGGGATTCAAAGTCCATGTCGGATATCATACAGTTCCACTAGATGAATCAGAAGATGCGGATGAAGCATTTTGGGAAGCCAGAACGTCACAGTCTGGCAACTATGGCGGGTTCCGGGAGATGACTCGTGACGGAAATTACGTTTCTGCCTATCAGGGCGGAAATGATTACAATCACTATCATGCAAATATTGCATACACACTTGATGATCATACCATATTCTCAGTAAACTCCAACTACCATACCATTGATGAACTGATGCCCGTCTTTGACAGTATTGGAAATTGACTGGGTTTTCAGTCTTATTTTTTGCCGCCTTTGCACTGTGTGTTGTGGCATATGGTCATGATGCCTTTGGAATTTTGGGATGTGACGTACCTCACTGCTATGCATTACAGCAGACAAGCCGCTCTACTGCAATTGACGGAATAGAGTACCAGTTGGATTCACCTGACTTGTGGGTTGACAGGACAGCCTGTAAGAATGTTGCCGTATCTGCCGGCTGGCTGACTTCAACAAGTACAGGCGAGTGGGTAGAGTCAGGCCTTACAAAGGGGGATGTGAAAAACGTTGGATGTGTGACAAAACTGAGCACATATTATGCGATAAACACTTGGGTGATCGTAGTCGCAGTAACTACCAAGAGTGCTTGGTACCAAACGGCCGCGTAGATCCCGGCAATGACATCAAAGTAAGGATACAGAAGTACGGGGCAAGCCAGGTTCAGGTCTTTGTCACGACGCCTGACGTATCAAGCCCATTTGCAGTTGCACAGGTTGGCATGAATCACAACAATGTATACTATGGCGACTTTGGAATAGAGGGAACCGTCTCCGCACCAGACGAGTATTCCTCAATTCCCATTAGCAAGTTCACAGGCATGAAGATAAAGCAGGGCAGCACATGGAGGGATATTCCCGCCTCGGCTGTCGTATACGTGCCTGATACCGGTCATGGATACATGGGACGTGAGTGCCCTGGCAGCTCCTTTGTAGCTGAAGCGTAATGTCCCTTGACTGCAATGCCGTTGCAACCAGAAACCAGGCCCCCGCAACGTCCGTACAGGCAGTCAACCTGCAGACAAACGCCCCAAGGACCATCTTTTTGGATGCCGCAGACACTGACAGGGACTATCTCAAATACAGGCTGGTCCAGCTCCCGACAAACGGATTCCTAAACCACAACAACAAGGCAGAAAAGATTCCAAACACTGACGGCGATTCGGCCTCGCTTGCCTATACACCTGCAGGCAGGATGCCGGAATCCGATGCCATAAGGTATTCCGTAACTGACGGCAGGCATGGCCATACGCGGGAGGGGCTGATATCGATTATCGGTCCGAGATCCGCTGCCACCGTACCTGACGCAGTCGATGACTTTGCATTCAGACTGTCAGGCAACGTGATATCCTTTTTATGGAGCCATCCAGCAGACGGGGGCTCAGATAACGTACTACAGGGTTGAGCGGTCCCATGACACCGCAAGCTGGTCCCTGCATGACACTCTCAGCGAGACCGTAACCGGCTTTGACTATACGCGCCATCCGGGATATGACCAATACTTTAGAATATTTGCATACAATGACAATGGCCAGTCGGCCTCTTCAAACCTCGTCCACGTCCACATAAGGGACAACACGCCCCCGACAATCACGATATCCTCGCCCGTCAACGGCGCCACTGTTACAACCCAAAACATGGAGGTGGCAGGCCATGTCGGAGAGCCTGACAACTCCAGGATAGAATACGTAAAGATTTACGCAAACGGCGCGGAGATAGCCGATCCCGTCACCTTTCCCTTCAGCTCCGGCGTGTATGTGAGTTTCAGGGCAAGCATCACCGGCCTTGCAAACGGAGTGCACAATATAACAGTAAAGACCGCAAACGGCGACGGCGTAACTGCAAGCAAAAGTGTCACAGTCACGCGCAACGCGCATGTCCCGGCCACCCTTTTGTCATTTGTAGGCGACTTTGAGGACGGAAGCAACTCAAACTGGAAGCTGACGACAGACGATGACGAGTACTGGACGGTCAGAAATTCGCCAATAGAGCCCGTGCCAAACTCAGGACCGAACAACAAGGTGGTGGGAACCGAGGACTGTGACGACATCTGCTCCATGATCATGGTCGACAGGGTTGATCTGACCCAGATGACAAGCCCTGTTCTGAGCTTTTACAGGTTCGTGGCAACAGGCGCCGATGTCTCAAACAGAGAGGGAATATACGTCTACACGTCAGCTGACGACGGCGCCACCTGGAGCCTGCTTTCAAAATACACCGCAAACGACCGTCAGGACACGGGGCCTGGAGCCTGGAAAGGTTTGACCTTCCAAACGCGTCTGACTCGTTCAAGCTGCGCTTTGATGCGCGCTCCAGCTCAGGCAGCGAGGACACGGAGCTGGACGACATCAGGATATTTGACGATACGGCAGACACAACGCCTCCAAGCATAGCGGCGCCACCGGACAGAACCTTTGAGGCCCTGGCCGCTGCGACCTCTGTCAATTCCATACGTCTGGGCTCAGCTACCGTCAGCGATGACACTGATTCCAGCCCCGGCATAACAAACGACGCACCGTCTGCCTTCCCTCTGGGCGATACCGCAGTCACATGGACTGCGACTGATGCCGCGGGAAACTCTGCAACTGACACCCAGACCGTAACCGTACGAGATACCACCCCGCCAAAGTTTACTAGTTCCACAACATACGTCTGGGAATATTGCCAGACAGAGGAGAACTCGAGTATGTCCTATCAGGTCACGGCAGCTGACGCCGTGAGTTCCGTAAGATACGGCGTTACTGGCAACACCGACATACCCATTGGTAACCGCCCTGTCATAGACTCTGATGGCACCGTAACGTGGACTCCGGGAGAGGAGCACGGGGGCAACAGGTACTACATCTACTTTACGGCAAGTGACAGTTCTGGAAACGGCGCGCAGCAAAGACTTCGCATCCAGGTGACTGACACGGACATTCCCGCACCGTCATCAATACTGCATGACACGTTTGATGACATGACCGGCTGGACTACATACAATGACAAGTCCGACGCATGCCCGAGATCGTTTGCAGACTATGCGGTATCTATTCAGAATGTCGGCACCGACAAGGTGCTACTCATAAGCGGCGACGGGTTTGTCTCGCAGTCAGGAGTAAGGCGTGACATTGACGTCTCGTCTATTACTGCCGGTCCACTGGAGATGTCTGTAGACTGGAGGGCAAAGTCTGACACCGGCGCTTCTGCGGTAACCAACGCAAACATCTCAGTTGAAAACTCCACTCACGTGCCGCATCACGTATCACTGGCACGCGGCGGCACGCACGACTCCGGCTGACAGCACCATTCCGAGGACATATACGACAAGGTCAGGGACAGTCAGAGCATAACAGTAAGGCTGTACGTGTTTGACTCCTGGATTGCCGACTGGAACCAGATGGCACGGTTTGACGACTTTGCGCTGGGCTCCGCAAAGGCGCCTGTACCAGTACCAGTCAAGACTGGCACGGACGGCACGTGCAGCATATTCCTAAAACACACGAACCTTGACTTGGGTCCGACATATTCAAACAGCATCTCAAAAACTGTCACCCAGACCGTGACCAATTACGGAACCCTTGAGATCAAGAGGCTGTATGCCAGTTCGACTGACTGGACACAGGGTGACGGCACGGTGATAGTGCGCTCGAGCGCCACTGAGATCAGCACGGACGGCACCTCATGGAAGTCGCTTGGAGTACGCCAGATTGCGGCCGAGGGGCTGCAGCCTGCGTCTGAGGCAGACGTCCACTTTAGCTTCAATTTGTGATGCAGATGCATACTGTGAATATCCAGCTGCAGCCTGCGTCTGAGGCAGACGTCCACTTTAGGCTTAACCTGGAAGGCATCGTGCTAAAGTCTTATGACCGTCTCTTCAACACCATAAACTATCATCCGGAATGCGGCAGCTCCGAGCCTGCCACGGGGGCAAACGCCACGGTCAGCGTGCCTGACGGTCAGGCAACATGGCACTCCAATGCGACTGCGTCCGTAACCTGACCTGTAGCACGTCTGCCCGGAGATAGATTGTAACGGCCTTGTAGAAAACATGCCAAAACAGCAGACTCTGACTTTGCAACTCGATAAGAATTGCATGCAATCAATCCAAGCAATATTTCATTGTCCTGAGTGGCATCATTCCTTGACGTTATGTCTCCGGACATCATCCTCTTTACGACAAAAAAGATTGTCTCAGATCTGTTTCTCCGAGAATACAGCTGCCTTGGAAAGTTCCTTTTCATCTCCCTTCTGTGAGTTCCACTTGTTCTGCGTATTGGGACATCAGCATGTCCAGTTGGAATGACTGCAGCAGCCGTACCAGTCTTTCTTGCACCAACGTGATTGCTCTCATCATCAAAACCCATGTCGCCCAACACAGTATCGACCGGGGCAACAGCTGCGCTTGTCTTGTACGACAATGGCAGAAAGTCAGGATTGTAGTGCCGCATGCCATGATGTATGATTGCAGCGCAGATCAGCTGAGAATTCATGTCTGCACATACGACTATCTTTAGGAAGTTTCTGCGTAACCGGGCTCTTTTTGTGTAGTAGTATGACGCAGTGCTGCAACTGAACCCGCCGCCGTCAATTCCTGCCAGAACCAGCCTGACTCTTTTGTACGGGATGAACTCCTGCAACATCCTGTGTAGCAGGCTGCCCTCCGATCTTGCAGCTGCCTTTTGCAGCGTTGCGCAGTGAGGAATTTTAGAGAATCCGAGATATTCCCGAATCCCGACACATTCCTCTGACAGCTGGACAAGCCTTCTGCAACTCTTGGATTCGTACCGGCGGATCACCAGTAGAATCATGTGTGCGCGTCCATACGGAACAGGCATGGCTGGATTTGGGACGCAGGTAACGCGGAATCCTGCATCGTCTGATAATGTTTAGCATTGTACGGCACATCCTGGTGTAAAATGACTTCATATTGTGGGGCAAAACCCGCATTTCAGATAGATCAGAATTGGCCAGAACTGATCACAAACGGGTCAAAAATGAATGATTTCTACAAGGCCGAAAGTTTTATCTGTCAAATATCAAAATTTGGAAAATAAAATTGATGATCTAACCGCATATCTCAAGACAAACAGTATTGAGGTTCCAGATTATCTGAGATGACTGTGACGTCTGATCTTTCTCATGCATTTCTCTGGATTCTTTTCAATATCGTGCTCCCAGAATCTCAGAACAGACCACCCGTCGTATCGAAGCCTTCTGGATACAATGATGTCTCTTCTCATGTTTCTCTCTATCTTGTCTCTCCAGAATTTTTTTGCAAGTCTCTTTTTCCCGTGATATTTGTAGCCATGCCAGAAATCACCATCACAGAAAATTGCAATTCTCTTTCTAGGAAGTATGAAATCCGGATTGCCAAACATTTTGGGATACATCTCATACCTGTATCTGGAATTTTCAAGCATCTCATTCATTCTCAGATCGATCTTGGTGTTGGTTCCTCTAATTCTGGACATCACCCAGGACCTCTTTTCAGGAGTAAATATATCCGGCATTATTTCTCGTCAACCTGTAGAGGAAAGTTGTTCGTTAGAAGTTTTTCTATTTATTTGAGACTTGGGCATAATGGTTTACAAAAATAAAGTCTAAGATCATTCAACAGCAAGGCATTCTCTTTACAGTTCTTGGATTCTCTGCACCAATCATGCATGTAATACGCTGCCAACTGATACACCAAAACGCAGATCAGCACACAAATATGATTTCACATTGCATAATCCCCTTACGGGAACTGTTCTGATGCCAAGCGTGTCTTTGAATATCTCAAAGAGCGGTTCAATTGAAGTCTTTCTATCCGCATGCAACTCCTGACCGATCGCAGAGTCGTAAAATTCCACAAGCTTGATTCTTTCCGGGGGCGTACGCGGGCATGTCTTATCGGAGTGACAACCCCAGATGTTTTTTGCCGCACGAATCATGCAGTTTGGAATCATCGTATGCAGGATCTGCCAAAATATTTCGTATGACTCCTGAAAGTGATTCTATCAATGCGTCAAAGGTCCTGCCATCACGAATGTTTGCAGCACTGACGCCGGCTGGCAACGGAGCAATCAACTTGCCGGCGCTGCAACTCATGTGCAGCTTATGCCCGAATATCCGACCCTTTGATTTGGAGGATCATCCCCATCTTGCATCCGTATCAGTCCCTGAAATTGGCAAACGATTATTCTTCATGTCGGATTTGTGCCATGCAGGACCATTTGCTTTTAGCAGGGAACTGTCCACTGATGCAGACGTGTCATCAGCCATTCCTTCTGATACGAACAGGTTTCCCATCGTCCCGAGGATATCCCCAACGGGCAGGTTCTGAAATCGCCTGTCAATAGTACGGCTGTCTGGGATTCGAGTCAGTCTGCAGACCTTGGACAATCTGTCATCGTTGCATTTGATTGATAAAAAATAATGAAGTGTGCTGTTACCTGAATTCTCATCCGAGATTTTATGATGAATGATTGCACCATCAGATAGTTGAACAGGCATACGGTCTGCCAGGTCTGAATATCTCCCCATGCAGAGACAATGTTCTGACCAGATACAAAACGCCAATGAGAATGACCCTGACGGGGATTTTTACGTTCATGCTGCAATGAAATGACATTGCAAGGATCCTTGGCTTTTTTCATTTGAATAGTTTGAGAAACTGACTAAAAATTAGGATTAGTTATGCCCAAGTCTCAATCATATCTAATAATAATTACGAAGATGTGATCCGATATTCTTTATATGCAAAAATCTGGCAGTCCTGTAATGAAAAGTAGACAACTTCTAAGTGTTGTTTTATCACTGATCACGGTCTTTGGTGTAACTGCAGGTTCTGCATATGCACAAACAGATGATGACGTTAATGATTCAATTGAAGTTAATGACATTGATGAGATAACATCTGAAGCTTAGGAAGCAGCAGACAAAGCTGAATCAATTGAGGAAGCTGCAGATGCTTATGTTCTTGATGATAAACTAGAGCGTCTCTGTGAAATGTCTGATGAGGATAAACGTAAATTCTTTGCAGATAATCCAAGACTCGAACAATTTTCAGAGAGAATAGCAAACTATTGTGAAATGTCTGAAGATGAACGAGATGATGTAATCGAGAACTTTGTTGAGGAACACAAAACTGAGCTTCGAGATTACATCAAAGAAAATAAAATGGAGAGAATGCATGATGACAAACTTCATATGGATTATGACAGACTTTGCATTATCTGAATCTGATCGAGCATTAGAGATTGATGATTCTGAAAAACTTGAAAGGCTCGCTAACTGGTGTGATATGACACCTGAAGAAAGAGAGGATTACAAGGAAGAACATCATGATGAGATGAAAGAAAAACACAATGAGATGAAAGAAAAACACAATGAGATGAAAGAAAAACACAATGAGATGAAAGAAAAACATCATGAAAAAATGTCAGAATTATCTCCACGTCTAAAAGAGATGATTATGGATAAGCGTGATATCTCCGATGAACGACGCGAAGAAATCAAGGTCAAATATGCTGAAAAATACGGTGAACTAAGTGACGAGGACAAATCTGAACTAAAAGAAAAGTTTGAAAAACACATGTACTCAATTAGATCTGATATCTCAGATGACCGTAAATTAGAAATTCAAGAAAGAATTGCTGAGATGAAGGCATTCAAGTCTGAACTTCGTGAGAAAGTAGCAGATATGACTGACGAGGAAAAGCAACAACTTGGAGAAGAATTCATTGAAAAGGCAAAAGACATGCAGTTAGCATGGATTTCACCACGTACACAAATCACTGCCGGCGTTGATGCTGCAGATGTTGAGTGCCGTGAAGGATTTATCCTTGTAATGAAAGTATCAAACGGAGTACCAATGTGTCTTAAAGCAGATACAGCTCTGAAAATGATAGATAGAGGTATTGCAGTTCCTGCAAACTAATTTTTTTCTTTTTCTTTTTACAATCCTGTTTTTTATCTAATCATTCTCATAATCTAGAATAACTCTTTGGAATGAATTAACCGTTTAAATCAAAATTTCATTGCAAATCTTCAATGACAAAAATAACTTTGGTCGTGTTCATGATGTCTATTTTAGTTGTTGGTATGGTTGGAACTAATTTTATTCCAAATGCTGAAGCCCTCAAAAGCAAAGGCGTAGGAATATCACAATATGGTTCTAGTACTGATATCTGTGGATTGACATTATGTTCTGATTACTCAGGTGGAAAAATGGCATATGAAGAAAATTGGGTTTCATTATTTAGAGGTGTAACTCCAATATCTAATACAAGTTCTACTTCTACTGAAAGTCATCATGATGTTCATGAATCAAAATCTATTGTAGTTTCTTCCCATAATGTTGATGAAGAATTTCCAGCAAAACTGGATGTTTTCATTCACAAGTTTGAACTTGACAAGATCTCAGCTGATGAAGCTCTAGATGGAATTAGAGAAGTTCATGATGCATATGTGAATGCACGAATCACAAATGACATTATTGATGGTGTAGGTGATAAACTCAATCTATACAAGAAAGGAACTTTCAATACAGTCGATGCAGTCGAATCTGTTCATCTAACAGCTGAGCCACAAAATGTCAATCCCGAATATCAAGGTGCATTAGATGAGGTCATTCACAAGTTTGAACTTGACAAGATCTCAGCTGATGAAGCTCTAGATGGAATTAGAGAAGTACATGACGGTTTTGTTGGACTCTACATCACCTCTGATTTGATAGAGGCAGTAGACGACAAGATTGCATTAATTGATTCTGGTAAACTATCAGGGGCAGATGCAGTCGAATCTGTTCATCTAACAGCTGAGCCACAAAATGTCAATCCCGAATTTATTGGAATACTTGATGAATACCTTCACAAATTTGAGTTGAACAAACTATCTGCTGAAGAAACTATTTCAGGCGTTGTTGATGTTCATGACGGTTTGACTTCACTTTACATTTCGTCTGATCTTGTAGAGAGTGTTGGCATTCAACTCAATATCTATGAATCAGGTAGTGATTCAGTAAATCATGTCTTAGAAGAAATCCGTGAGGTGATTGAAGAAGTTGAATCTGAAATGGCTGCACTTGAATCTGCAGGTGGTAAAGTGATGGTAAAAGAATTACCTCCAAATACAGTTGACATGCCTGTAGGTGCTGGTGTCCCGGGATGTGAAGAAAACAGCATGTGCTATACCCCGACTAATCTAACAGTACATGTAGGTGATACAGTTACCTGGATTAATTCTGATGGTTCAATTCCTCACACTGTAACTGCAGGTTGGCCTGATTCAGACGCAATAGGCGTTGATTATCCAGGTGGAAATGGATTTGATAGTGACTTTATGCCTGGTGGTGCAGCATTCGAACATACTTTCGAAGCACCGGGAGAATATGATTACTATTGTCAACTACATCCATGGATGATTGGGTCTGTTAATGTAGAATAGGAATTCTTTCTTTTTCTTTTTTATTCTTGCTTAGATTTCTTTAATTATGCATCTCTTACAGAGTATTCATAATGGAACTACCACGTGGAATGAAAGACTTTGAGGGTACAGAAAACTCCAACATTGAACATGTTCGTTCCCATTTCAAACAACTATCAAACTTGTATGGCTTTTCATTTATGGCTCCATCACCAATTGAGTTACTATCGACTTTAGAGACAAAGTCTGGCCCTGCAATCAGAGATGAGATTTACTATTTCAAAGATAAAGGAGACAGAGAAGTAGCGCTACGATTTGACTTTACAATGGGGTTAACTCGATATGCAACTGCCCAAAAATCAATGAAACTTCCAGCAAAAATCTCAAGCTTTGGTGACGTGTTCAGATATGACGAACCACAAAAGGGCAGATATCGTTACTTTCACCAGTGGGATGTAGAAATATACGGCAAGGCAAATCTAGAATCAGAAGCAGAAATTATAGAACTAACCTCACGACTGTTTGATTCGTTACTACTCAAAGATATCACAATTGATCTTAATCACAGAAATTTGGTAGAATCATACATCAACAAAATATTTGATTCCAAAGAACCACAACTAGTAGCAGACATTTTACGTGCAGTAGATAAGATTGTAAAAAAATCTAAAGATGACATTATTTTAGAATTCCAAGATAGATATGATAAAGAAAGACTAGAAAAAATTTTAGAGTTCTCACAAATCAAAGGAACCATACAAGAAGTGGAAGATACATTTGATACAACACAACTAGAATCTTGGGATGAGATAAAACAACTAATTGACTCATTAAATAATAGAGGGGTCTCAAATGTTAGAATTAATTTTGGAATTGTAAGAGGACTAGACTATTACTCTGGTATAGTCTTTGAGGTGTTTGATAAAAATTCAAAGCTTGGTGCATTAGCTGGGGGAGGAAGATACGATACACTAACTAGAGCATTTGGAAGAGAAGACATTGGAGCTACAGGCGTTGCAGGAGGTGTTGAGAGAATTATACTAACTATGCAAGAGCAAAAAATAATTTCTGACACTCCACAAGTGCGTGTTGCAGTGTTGTACATCAATGATGAGATGCAAAAAGTTGCACACTCTATTACATCACTACTAAGACTCAACAATATTCCAACTGACATTGATTTGGCAGGACGAAATCTAAAAAAGCAGATGGATATTGCAAGTAATGCACAATTTACAATTATAGTTGGACCGCAAGAGCTAGAGCAAGGAAATGTTGTACTCAAAGACATGAAAAACGGAACTGAAGGAACTGTTCCACTAGAAAAACTAACTGAAGACCCAAAGTCTGTTCTTAATTTAGAAAAGCTCTAGTTAACACCATAATTTCAGGACCAGTAGTTAGTGATCCTACAACTAAACTGTGATTGTTTGCCAATATTCCTGATGAGATGTATGGAATACCATTGTTAATTGAACTCTGCTCAATTTTTACGCCTAGCAGATTGGCAATATTCTTCATATCCCCCTTATCAGCTTCTGGGTGGATTGCAGCGCCAGAATTATTTGCAACAAGTACTACTCCAGTTTGATTAAATCCAGCTATTTTTTTCTGAATTACCTCAACTCCCAAAACATCTGAGATATTCTGACAGTCTTCTTTTGATAACCATGGGGATACAACTGCTCCTTTGTCATTTGCACAAATTACATTTCCAAGTGCGTTAAATTTTGTATCTAATACACCTACTTCCAAATCAGTTTCCTGTTTTAGATAATCATATTCATTTTGATATGCAGTAGTTGGCAAGAGAATCCCTTTGTTATTCATTACAGATAGTGCACCAATTAGTCTAGTGTTTGCAATTGCAGTGTGGTGAATTTCAATATCCAAATATTCTGCAAGCTTGTCTGCTTTAGTTTGAGCAAATCCCATTGGAACCAATCCTATACTATCATTAACACTGATGTAGACTCCAAGATTTGGTCCTCTATACACATCATACTTGATAATATCCATATCCGACTAGTTGGTCGTTCAACGTTATGAACGTAAGGGAAATTTTTGTTCCTAATTTGATCTATTACTAACTATAGCATTCGTAATTTGGCTATCTATCTTTAAATAATAACGACAAGAAAATTGTACTATGCCAATAGCAGAAAATTTCCCTGAAGGCCTAAAGCCTACTGGAAAAATTAGTCTAGATGATGGAAATTTCCATATCATGTGGGGTCCAGGCAAAAAGACGAACACTGATGGTTCACAAGCTGAAGTGTTTGCTGATGCAGATGTTGTAGCAGCATATGTAGCAAGAGGCGAAGAACAAGTTCCTCTTGGTGTAAGTGGTACAATGGTTGCAGTTGATTGGGATTCATGTGTTGCAGACGGTGCGTGTATTGAGGCTTGTCCTGTACAAGTCTTCCAATGGTATAGAACCGAAAAAGATATTCCAGCAAAAGATGTTGTTGGTCAAACTTTTGCAGGAACCGGAAGCGACGTTAAAGATGAACGCAAAGACCTAACTGATAAAGCAGATCCAATCAGAGAACATGATTGTATCTGGTGTATGGCATGTGTTTCTGTTTGTCCTCCGCAGGCTATCAAAGTTGATCAGTCAAATGTGGAAAAACACGAAGGCGCAGCAAAATCTTTGTAAAAATTCTAAAATCCATTATATAATTTAGAAATTTTATTTTATTTTTTTCTTGTTTTGAGATTTAGTCCCAACTAATTTTGTCTAGATTTAAATAATATTCTGAAATAATGTGATTATGGTAGATCTACAAATTCCTGAAGATTTTTGTCATAACGACGTAAAACCTAAAGGACAAACAAATCATTCAGACGGTGAAAATTTTCACTATATCTGGGGTGATGGAAGATCAGATGGTGCAGCATTCTCAAATGATGATGTAAAAGCAGCCTATGAAGAAAGAGGTGAAGAACAAGTTCCTCTTGGAATTCATGGTACTACTGTTGCAGTTGATTGGGATTCATGTGTTGCAGCTGGTTCATGCATGAGTGTATGTCCAGTTCAGACATTCCAATGGTTCAGAACAGAAAAAGATATTCCAGCAGCACAATGCTTGGGAGAAACTTTTGAAGGTACTGGATTAACAGAACAAGATGAAAGATTAGATTATACAGACAAATCACAACCAATCAGAGAACATGATTGTACAGTTTGTATGGCCTGTCAAGAAATTTGTCCTGAAGGAGCTATTCGAATTGAATCAGCTAACCAGGAATGGCACGAAAAAGCAGCCGGTACATATGTAATTATGAAATCTGGTTCTGAAAATCCACACGCACACGATTAAAGAAATTTTTTCTTTTTTCTTATTTTTCTATTTCACATCAACAGATTTTAACCGCTATTATTCAATAATTTTCGCAGAGGTCGCCTAGCTCGGTAGGGCGCGGGCCTTGAGAGCCTGTGTGCGCAAGCATACGGGGGTTCAAATCCCTCTCTCTGCGTTTTTAATTTTCTAGTTTTGCAAGTTCTGCAAGCATTGCAGATAGTTGAATTTCTGAATTTGCCCCAACTAGAATTCTATAATCATATTTTGCAATGATCTCTAACATATCTGATAGTTTGTCATGTTTTGATTTGAATACAGCTGAATTGAAATATTTTAGAAAATCAGATTCAGACATTCCATAAACTTTGATCAGCTCAATCATTGTTTCTCTTGCTTCTCCAACTTTTCCTGCTAGTGCACTTTTGAGAACACCATCAACATCTGTAGTCTTTGTTAGTCCTGCTGATTTTTTTACATTCTCTTCTGTAACTGCACCAAGACTTGCAGTTGCCTGCATTAGGTTAATTGCATGTCTTAAATCCCCTTCAGAATAGTCATAAATTGCCTTTAAGCCTTTTTTGTCAGTTTTCACTTTCTCTTTTTTAGCAATTACTTCTAGTCTAGATATGATATCTTCTTCAGATACTGTTGTAAACTTGAAGGTAGCACATCTACTCTGAATGGGATCAATAATTTTTGAGATATTATTTGCAATGAAAATAAACCTGCAAATCTTTGCAGTGTCTTCGATAATTCGTCTTAGAGCAGTCTGAGCATCTGATGTCATCTCATCTGCTTCATCTAAAATAATAATTTTGAATGGGACGTCTGCCATTCCTGCAAACTTTGAGAATTTTTTTACCTTTTCTCTGACCATTCCGATTCCTCTTTCATCAGATGCATTGAGCTCAAGTGTGTAGTCCTTGGCGTATTCGCCTAGAATTTGTCTTGTAATACACAATGCAGTAGTTGTCTTTCCAACTCCTGCAGAACCTGAGAACATTAAATGTGGCATGTCAGTTGGATCTTTGATTAGAGCTTCTAAGCTACCGATAATTTCAGTTTGATTTACAACTTCAGAAAGTTTTGTTGGTCGATATTTTTCTACCCACATCCCTGTTGCAGACATATGAGTACTTGGGAATAATTCCCACTAATAAATCCGAATTGGTTATTGTGTCATACAGTATCTTAAAATCAAAATTTACCATAAATTGACATGCGATCAACCTGAGATTAATTAGGATCAATTGATCTCACTAAATTGTTAATAGAATTGATCGATCCGATACTTGAGGATCTAAAAGGCAAAAAGTGATCTCACACATGGAAATTGATAAAATAGAAAAAGTGCATTCAATAGGATACCGCCTAAAGGATGCTAAGGCTACAATTAATCAGGATTTCAAGTATAATGTTGCAGGTGTAAAAATTGAGGGCAAGCAAGGTGATGTGAATAACATGCCTCAGTGGATTGGTAAGATATTATCTGATAACAAGATAGTCGCACTTGATTCTCCAGATATGATTACCGAACTAAAACAAGCATTATCAAAAGAAAAGATGGTTGGAGAATATCAAATCTCTACATTGGATCCACATTTCTACATTAAACTAAAAGAATCTATGAAAGAATTGAATCGTGATGATTTTGATAAAGTTGAAAGTATGATGTTGGAATTGTTTAGAATGCGACGTGGCAAGCTAGTCAAAATAGCTGACTCTATCAAACTTAATTCTGAATTGTACAACAAGATAACAGTTGAGGAGAGTATATTTTACAAAACTATCTATGAGAACAGTGTAGAGTTTGAAAATCAAATAAGAGGTAGTTCAGATGAGTAGTGCGCAAACTAGTACATTTACAGATTCTGCATTGTCTGATAAAGTAAAAGAATTCTTAACTCGATTCAAAGACAAGAATGGCAACTACAAGTATGTAGAGGCAATTGACCAGATGATGCCAAAGAATGCAAAATACATTATTGTTGATTATAATGATCTAGTTTTAGAACCTCAAATTGAAATAATATTTTCTCAAGATCCTGATAGACTCTTTGATGCGTTTTCAAGAGCAATCAAAGAAGCATTACAAACAAGATTTCCTGATTACGCAGAAAAAATCAAAGATAAAGTTCGTGCTAGACTGGTAAACTATCCACTTGAGCGAAGTCTAAGACAAATCAATGCTGAAACTATTGGAAAGATTACAAGTGTTTCAGGAATGGTAGTTAGAGCATCAGAAGTAAAACCTCTCGCAAAAGAACTAGTCTTTGTTTGTCCTGATGAACACCAAACCAAAGTAATTCAGCTAAAGGGAATGGATGTAAAGATTCCAGTGGTGTGTGATAATCCAAGTTGTAAACACAGAGACTTTGAGTTAAAACCAGAGGCAAGCAAGTTTATTGATTTTCAGATTCTCAGATTACAAGAACTTCCAGAGGATTTGCCTCCAGGACAGCTTCCTCACTATATTGATATCACAATTAGGCAGGATCTAGTCGACAATTCGAGGCCTGGTGATAGAATTATTCTCACAGGTGTAGTGAGAGTTGAGCAAGAGTCAGTTGCAGGAGTTCAGAGAGGTCACAGTGGATTATATCGATTAAGAATTGAAGGAAATAATATTGAATTTTTGGGTGGACGTGGTACAAAGACTGACAGAAAGATAGAGAGAGAAGAAGTCTCACCTGAAGAAGAAAAAATGATCAAGGCACTAGCTCAAAGCCCTGATGTATATCAAAGACTAGTCGATTCATTTGCACCACACATTCAAGGTCAATCATTAATCAAAGAAGCTATTTTGTTACTGATTGTCGGTTCCAATCAAAGATCGTTAGGTGATGGAAGTAAGATTAGAGGTGACATTAACGTATTTCTTGTAGGTGATCCTGGTACTGCAAAAAGTGAGATGCTAAAGTTTTGTTCTAGAATTGCCCCCAGAGGCTTGTACAC
This sequence comes from Candidatus Nitrosopumilus sp., assembly GCA_963422575.2. Taxonomy (GTDB): domain Archaea; phylum Thermoproteota; class Nitrososphaeria; order Nitrososphaerales; family Nitrosopumilaceae; genus Nitrosopumilus. Next base: position 959,412 of record CAXXKU010000001.1, read on the forward strand.
TTCTGGTAGAGGTTCAACAGCTGCAGGACTTACAGCTGCTGTAGTCAGAGACAAAACTGGAATTATGATGTTAGAAGCTGGTGCAGTAGTGTTAGGTGATCAAGGTCTTGTAAGTATAGACGAATTTGACAAGATGAAACCCGAAGACAGAAGTGCTTTGCACGAAGTTATGGAACAGCAATCTGCAAGTATTGCAAAGGGCGGTATTGTTGCAACACTTAACGCTAGAACGTCAATTTTAGCTGCTGCAAACCCAATGTATGGAAAGTATGATCCATTCAAAAATATTACAGAAAATGTAAACTTGCCAATTCCGTTACTAACAAGATTTGACTTGATATTTGTGGTACGAGATATTCCAACTAGAGAAAAAGATGAAAGTATTGCAAGACATATTATTGAATTACATACCCCACAAGGAACTGATAAAAAATCAGTCATCGATGTTGATTTACTAACCAAATATTTGTCGTATGCAAAACGCGGTTCTCCTGATTTAACTAAAGAAGCAGAAGAAAAAATTCTAGATTATTATCTGCAGATGAGAAATGTGGAATCTGAAGAGATGATTACAGTTACTCCTAGACAGCTTGAAGGAATTATCAGACTCTCTACTGCAAGGGCAAGATTACTCATGAAAGACAAGGTAGAAGAAGAAGACGCAGACCGTGCTATCTTTTTGCTTCAAAGTATGCTTGAAGACGCAGGTGTTGATGTCAATACTGGTAAGGTGGATATGGGAGTATTGCAAGGAAAGCCAAGAAGTGAGGTATCAAAGATGCAGTTATTCATGGATGTTCTCAAAGGCCTTGAAGGAGACAACAAGGTTCCAGTAGAAGAAAAAACATTTGTTAAAGAACTTGAAAAGAGTGAAAAATTCACTGAAGAGGAGGCAAGAAATTACATTAGAAGAATGCTCAGAGAAGCATCTATTTATGAATCAAAACCCGGTCATTATAACCGAGTATGAAAATAGAAAAACTAAAACTCTTAAATTCTGCAATCGATTTTCTAAAATCTCAAGGTTTTGAAAAGCTATATCCGCCACAAGCAGATAGTGTGAAATTTGGATTACTGGATGGCAAAAGTATTCTAGTTTCAGCTCCTACTGCAAGCGGAAAAACTTTGATTGCAATGCTTGCAATGCTTAGTTATCTCTCAAAAAATAGTGGCAAGGTAATCTATCTTAGTCCATTACGTGCACTTGCTACTGAAAAATTTTTGGAATTTAAAAAATTAGAAAAAGTTGCGCTAGGAAACAAAATCAAAGTAGGTATATCTACTGGAGATTTTGAAAATATTGAAAAGAATCTAGAGAAAAGCAATGTGTTAATCCTAACTAATGAAAAAATGGATTCTATAATTCGACATGGAACTGAATGGATTGAAGATATTGGATTGGTAATCTCTGATGAGGTTCATCTGATTGGAGACGAGACTAGAGGCCCAACACTTGAAATGATTCTGACACAACTAAAACTATTGGATACAAAACCTCAGATTGTAGGTCTTAGTGCAACAATAACTAATTCTGATGAACTTGCAGATTGGCTTGATTGTAAATTGGTAAAAAATGACTGGAGACCTGTTCCATTATCTGAAGGAGTATGCGATGCAGGAGAAGTAACAATGAATGATGGCAAGACCTTTGAAGTTGAGCGTAGTATTCGTGGAACTCCTATTGATTTAGGCGTGCAGTCAGTAATGGAAGGTGGTCAGTCTCTAGTTTTTGCAGAAACTAGGACACGTTCAAAATCCCTTGCAACAAAGGCAGCAGATAGTATCTCTCAAATTCTAGAGAAAAAAGATCTAAACGAGTTGGAGAAAACATCAAAGAAATTATTGTCTGAAAATGAACATACAGAACTAGTCAAGACATTAGCATTTCTTGTAAAAAAAGGAGTTGCATTTCATCATGCAGGTCTAAATCAAAATTGTAGATCTACAATTGAGACAGAATTTCGTAAGGGAACAATCAAACTACTTTCATCTACCCCTACTTTAGCTGCAGGAGTTAATCTTCCAGCACGTAGAGTTGTAATATCCAATGTTAACAGATACAATGCCAAAGTTGGTGCAAACAGACCTATCAGCATTCTAGAATACAAACAACTTTGTGGTAGAGCAGGAAGACCCCAGTATGATGATTATGGAGAATCAATAATTGTTGGTAATGGAAACACAGAAGATCTAATAGAGTATTATGTTAATGGAGAACCAGAACCAATTGCATCTAAAATTACTGATGATAAATCACTACGTACTCATATTCTAAGTGTTGTAGTTACACATCCCGGAATCAAAAAAGAAGAGATACTAGAATTCTTTTTGCAAACATTGGGTGGATTGCAATCACGAAAACCTACAATAAAATTTGCAATTGACATCTCATTACGTTTTCTTGCCAGTCAATATTTGATAATCAAAAGAGGTGATAGATATGCTGCAACTGAATTTGGAAAAAAGACATCAATGTTGTACATTGATCCCCTAACTGCAACTCACTTTAGAGATGCAATTGAGAACATATCTTCTGATAGAAAACATACCTTTGGTTTTTTGCATTTGATTTCTAATTGTGAAGAATTTTTCCCAAAGTTCTCACTTAGACAAAAAGACTATGAATCAGCCAGTCTATTAATTGAAAATAATTCCTCAGAGTTACTTGAACCAATTTCAGAGTATGATTGCTCTAGGAGTTTATTGGCTTTACAGGCATGGGTTACTGAATCCTCTGAGCTATCCCTATCTGATAGCCTCGGAATAGAGTCCGGAGACATGCACAGAATGGTAGAGATGTCAAACTGGTTATCATACTGTTTGAGGGAAATCTCAAAGCATGTTGAGCGAGCAGATTTGCTTGAAGAACTCGATGATTTGGGAAAGAGAATTGTTTATGGAATAAGAGAGGAATTACTTGATTTAGTTAGAGTTAAAGGAATTGGAAGAGTCAGAGCCAGAATTCTTTACAAACATGGGATAAAAAATCTTGATGATTTGGCAAAGGCTCCAGTAAACAAGTTAGCAGAGATTGATAAAATTGGTTCGATTATTGCAGATAATATAAAATCAGAACTACGAAAGGTTAGATATTGACTGAGTTAATTTTACCTGCAATTGTTTCTTGCATTGTTGCATTTTTTGTTGTATTTTTTATGACTCCGCCATTAATCAAAGTTTTAGAGAAGAAAAATCTTACAGTCAAAGATGTAAACAAGAAAGGAGATGTTATGATTGCAAGACCCGGTGGATTATCAATCATTGCAGGAGTTATTGCATCTGAAATTATTTTGTATGTATTTTTTCAGACAAATGAAATTCTTGCAATAATTATTACCACATCTGCAGCTTTTGTAATTGGTTATGTTGATGACAGACAGGTAAAAGGTGCTTGGTTCAAACCTGTTGCACTTGGATTTGCTGCAATTCCAATTATTTTACTTGGTGCATATGATTCTGATCTTGCTTTTCCATTATTTGGGACAGTACAAATTCCAATATTATATTTAGCATTGATAATTTTCATGATTCCAATTACTGGTAATACAATTAATTCCATTGATGTTTTAAATGGAGTTGCAAGTGGGTTTATGGTATGTGCAAGTTTTTCATTATCTGTTTGCTTGTTTGTACTGCAAAATCATGAAGTTGCCATAGCTAGTTTGCCATTAGGGTTTGTCTCATTAGCATTTTACAAATATCATAAAATTCCAAGTAAAATTTTTCCTGGTGACTCTGGTGCATTAACCTTTGGTGCCATGTATGGAACCATTGCAATTGTGGGCAGTGTAGAAATTATAGCTGCAGTGGCGCTACTTCCTGCTGTTGTCAACTCTTTTTTGTTCCTATCAAGTGTAAAACACAAAGGCTTCAAACTACAGATGAAAAATACTGTCACACATACTGATGATTTTAGGCTCACATCCACTGATGATAAAACTGCCCCCATTACTCTAGTGAGATTAATTCTTGCAAGTGGTCCGTTATCTGAAAAACAGATTGCATTTGTAATATTCAAGCTTGGTTTGTTTTCAGGAATTTTGGCAATAATTACTGCATTTATGATGGGAGTGTCACTTTGAAGTTTAGTCTTTTTGGATTTTTACTTGTAATGTGGGGTTTGATTCTTGTTGGTGGTGGACTTACTGTTGTGATTTTAGGACCTTTTTCAATATCTGAATTAGATGAATCTAATTGGTTTGTCACATCTACGATTAAAGCTATAATTGCAATTGGTCTAGTTGTACTTTGGATTTTTATTTTATATAAATTAAAAAATTGGATCTTCAAAAAAGAATTAAAATCTTAGTTTCCTTTCCATTCTTTCTGTTTTTTGTCGTACTCTTCTCTAGTTTTTCTAATTGTAGCTGGATTGCCCATTACAACTGTATTTTCGGGAACATCTCTTGTTACAACTGATCCCATTGCAACAACACTATTTTGGCCTATTGTTACTCCTGCGTTAATTACTGAACGTGCACCAATTATCACATTATCTTTTATTGTAACTCCTATCATTTTATCACACGTTGGATATGGATCGTTTGTTAATACTACTCCTGGACCAATGAACACATTTTTTCCAATTCGTGATAGAGGTGGGATGTATGCTTGACCTTCTATCTTTGTGTTCTCTCCAATCTTTACATCGTAATCTATATGTGCAAGAGAACCAATTTTGACATTGTTTTGAATTTCTGTATCCTCTCCTACATACGCAAAATGCCATATTTTTACATTCTCTCCAATCTTTGCTTTTTCTGAAATAAAATTTGTAATCATTATCTTACAAATGCCATGGCTTTGCGTTTGTAATAATTCTCTCAGGTAATTTTTCTTTGTTGTTTTTTAGAAATTCCATCTCTTGTTTCTTGTCTCTTAATTCATCAGGAAGCATTATTGGAATTTCCTCAATTATTGGATAGAATCTTGAACATTTTGGGCAAAACAAGGCACCTTCTGAGACTATGTTGTCTTTTTCTTTAATTTCAAATAATTCTAAAGGATGAGCTTTGTCAATTGGACATGCCAAAATATCTATCATTGTTTTGTTCATTTTAGATCCAGATAGATTGGAATGCCTTTTTGACTAGATAAAAGTGCAGCTTCTGCAATCTTTGTAACATTTACTGCTTCTAGCGGTTTGACCACTTGCTCATTTTTACCTTCAATTGTTCCTAGAAAATTTTGAATTTCTAATAATAATGGCTCTGTTTTATCATTTTGTGGAATTTCATTTTTACCTTCTTTCTCAATTTTAATTTCTTGCGAAATAAAATCTGATGTAATTATTGCATCAGTACAAACTGCACTAAACGTTCGTACTTTTTTTGGTGTAATCCAGTTTGATGAAATAATTGCAATCTTGTCATCCTTGTATCCTAGCATGATACTTGCAAAATCCTCATGATCATGTTTCATTTTACCTGCTCTTGCAAATATTACATGTGGCATGTCTCCAAACAGCCAATTTGCGGTATCAATGTCATGAACTGAAGTATCATAAATTATTCCAACATCTTTGATGTGAAGTGGCATTCTATTTTCACGATGAAATTCCAACATCACTAAATCTCCAAATTTTCTCTCTTTGGCAAATGTTTTAACAGTGTCAACTACTGAATTGAATCTTTCAATATATCCACATGTAAGAATTACTTTGTTTTTTTCTGCTAGTTTTACAAGTTTTTCGCCCTCTTGTGATTTGTATGTCATTGGTTTTTCTACAAACACATGTTTTTTTGCACCAAGTAGTTTTGTTACAATCTCAAAATGAGTTGATGTTGGAGTTGCTACTATTGCACCATCAAAATCTTCTGATTCTAATATCTCATCTACTGATTCGTAATAATTTACAGAATATTTTTCTCCATATCCCTTACTTTTTTGAGCATCTGTATCACAAATTGCACTTAACATGCCTAATTGAGATAAAATTCTGGTGTGATTTTTGCCCCATCCACCTGTTCCGATTTGAACAATCTTCATCTAATACACCGCAGTTAGCCAATGTGAATAATCAATATTTTTGCCCATTACAATATCTGTATATTCTTGCATCATTTTCTTTGTAACATCGCCTAGTTTTCCATTACCTATCTTTTTTGAATCCATTGATATGACTGGTGTAATCTCTGCTGCTGTTCCTGTTAAAAAAATCTCATCAGATATCATCAATTCACTTCTTGTAATCTCTCTTTCAACTACATCTACATCCAAATCCTTTGCAATTTTGATTATTGCATCACGAGTGATTCCATCAAGTGCTGATGATGTTAATGCTGGTGTGGATAATTGTCCATCTCTAACAATGAAAATATTTTCTCCTGGTGCTTCGCTGACATTTCCATTTTGATCAAGTAAGATTGCCTCATCAACACCATTTCTTTTTGCTTCTTGTGTTGCAATGATTGAATTTAGATAGTTACCTCCCATCTTTGCTTGTGGGGGAGTAGATGCATCTGAGAATTTTCTCCAAGAAGAAACTCCTGCTGTTATTCCATTTTTGTTAAATAAATCTCCAAATGGGAATGTAAAGATTGCAACACTTGTTGGAGCTTTTTCAGTTACATGTAGATTTATTCCATAATCTCCTACAAAATAAAACGGTCTAATGTAACATGATTTTTTTATATTATTTTTTTTGCATATTCCAGTAATGGCATTAGTGATTTCTTTATCTGAAAAATTTAAAGATATATTATAAAATTGACCTGATTTTCTAAATCGTTTTACGTGTTCATCTAGTCTGAATACGTGCAAGTTTTCCCCATTCCAGTATCCACGTATTCCTTCAAAAACCGATGTTCCGTAATGTATGGCGTGAGCAGTAATAGGTACCTTAGCTTTCTCTGTTAGGACATATTTTCCATCAAACCAAACATATTTTGAAAGTGCAAGTTTCATAGGAAAATTTTACTGGATGTGTATTAATCTATTTTCATTTCAATTATGCATAATCTTTTAACGAATATTTTTTCTACATACAACTCATCCTAAAACCCTCCAATACATCATGATGCATGCCAGATATGCAAACCCCAAATAATTCTCACAGCTCTTTTCGCATCCTACTGCCGTCCTGTGAAACCCGCACTTGGGCCATGCGAAGAACCGCTCCGCGACAAATCTTGTCTTGCCATGATGTTTCTGATTCCTGTTTTGTGTGATTTCCTTTGGGTTCCTTTTGTACGGGATGCAACAGTCAATTCCATGACATCTCAGATAGTCTCTGATGCATTTTGCATCACAGCCCCTATCTGCATATGCAGAAGCAATCGCACGTCCCAAATCATCACCTGCCAGTTCTGAAATGTCTTCCAACACGTCAATGAATTTCGCACTGTCATGCTCATTTGCCGGACTGGTCCCAGCTGAGATCGGCAGTCCCGCCTTATCCGCTGCGACATGAATCCTCGTGCCTGGAATCTTCCTGAATCCGTCATATCCTGTTACGTTGCCCTCTTTTTGGCAGCAATTGATGATGAATCAATTGAAATTTTTTGCAGGTCAGTCCTTCCTTGCCTGTGTGCGGATTTGATCAGTCCTGACAGGATCCTTTTCCAGATGCCTTTTTGCCGCAGTTCCCGAAACCGCAGATGTGCGGCGGGTTTTGAGCCGCACTTGTCTGGCATGTCTGCCCGTCTGCATCCGGTAGCTAACGCAAACAAAGCTCCATTGGTTGTCGTCCCATCATCACATCTCGGACGTCCTGTTTTGGCAGGTTCTGGTGATTGCGGTGCAATAGTAGTACTCCATTGGGCATCTGAGATTTCTTTATGAATCATGAAAAATGCTTCAACAATGCTGTTCTTTGATCTGTATTGTCATGAATGATTTACTAGATGATCTGTTTTAGGATAAGTTAGATGTGCCTGCTATTATTGATATAATTACACAAAAATTTAATTTATTCAGAACTTTTTTTTGCGTATCCTTCTTTAGGAAATTTCATTCCTACAACTCTTGTAGTTCTATCTTCAGAATTTGCAAATTTTTCTACTTTTTCCCAATCATCTTCAATTATTTTCACTATGCTTTCTGGCATATCGTTTTTCCATGTTGATTCTTTTCCGATTGCTGCCTCATACAATTTTTCTTTTACTGATGATGCAGAAAGTATTTTTCTTTCCTTTATCTTTGGTTTTAATCTGTATATTTTTAGCATATAGCCTTCTGCCTTGTCTCCTGTGTATGAAAAATATTCTCCTTCTACTCCACGTAGAATTTGTTTTCTTAATTTCCATGATTTTCGTCTTACAAGTGGAGGCAAGTATTTCTTGAATGGTGCAAAAAATGCATAGTCTTCAGTTATTTGAATTGAATCTCCAAACACTGACTCTAACATTTTTTTTCTAGTTTCAAAATTAAATGGAAAACTTTTACTGTTGACTTCTTTATCTCCATCTCTAAACACTACAGGCATAACCTTGACAATGTCTGCCTCTTTTTTTAATTCTGAAATTATTTCAATATGTGCATTAGTTACTGGATTAAGGTGGGCAAGATATAGTGCAGTGATCAATTAGATTAACTAAATAATTCTCATATTTCAATGATTGACTTTTGAAATATTTTTAAAATCTATCCGTATGATTCGTATTTGATTTCAAAGCTTCCATCTTCACGTTTGTCATGTTCTGTGACAAAGCCTTTTGGTTTGATAAAGTCCATTACACCATCAATTGTACCTTGCCAACCACAAACATAGAATATACTGTTCTCTTTTGTGATTTTTTCACCAATTAATTCTTCTAATGCTGACATTTCATTATCTCTTGGTCTTAGGAATGTCTCAACTCTTCCAATTTGACCTGCCCATGATCTGTTAAACCATTCTTGAGGCCTACTGATTGCTGCCCTGTATCTGAAATTCCATTCATCTTTGCCTCTTTTGACACTTTCATTTTCAAGATCTGTTAGTAGATCCTTGTAACTTAGTTCATCAACATAACTTGCTCCATGTAATATGACTATCTCTCGTTTATCTCCTGTATCATGGAGATGTTGTGCAAAGCTGACAAACGGTGCAAGTCCTGTACCGCCACCAATACAGATAATCCTTCTATTGTCTTTTTCTCCGTTAGGCAGTTCTTCGTTGATTAACAATGCTCTGCCTGTTGGTTTTAGCCAGAGAATTTCATCTCCTTCTTTTGCATTAAACAATTGTGTAGTTAATCTACCTGGAAGTGGTTTTCTAACCCATCTGATAACAAGTTCAATGTAGTCTTTGTTTTCTGGATGAGATGCAATTGAATATGCTCGTCTGACAATTTTTCCACCTTCTACAGGATTTGGTAATCCTAATGTGATAAATTGACCAGCTTGAAAGTCTGGAACTGGTCCGTCTTTTGGAACTAATCTAATGATGACAAGATCTTCTTTAATTAATTGAACATATGTAATGGTTGCTTTGTTATCTATTGCCATAAGGATTCAATCTGATATTGATGGTTAAATATATTGTGTTAATTTCATAGATTAATTTCAATTAAACCGCTAAACGTTAATAACCAATTTAGAAAATATTATTCAATCAGAATTCTGATTGTGGGCCGGTCGTCTAGTCTGGTAGGATAGGTGCATGGCATGCATCGGATCGAGGGTTCAAATCCCTTCCGGTCCACCATCTTTCAATTTACAAAGTAATTTTTCAATCTCTAGATCATTTTCTTTTGTTATTTTATTTATTGTATCTCTTGGAACTTTGATGTATAGATCAATAATTGCTTGCAAAGCACTTTTTTTTACTTCTAAATTTGAATCTAATAATGATTCTAGAAAAATATCTTTAGCCTGTTGAGCTTTAAGATGTCCTAATGATCCAATTGCACATGATCTAACAACGGAACGTTCATCCTTGACAAGTCTTATGATTTCTGGGATTGCATTTGTTTCATTTCTATTTGCTAGCACTAGTGATGTAAAACCTCTGATGTTTTTATTTGCAGAGTTTAAATTTTTGATTAAAAAAATTTGAAATTTTATTTTTATTTAATATCAATGTACTAAATGCTTCTCCTCTTACTTGAATGTCATCATCATCTAATTTTGAAATTATTTTTTCAATGATTTATGGATCTATTGTATGTTCTAATTTTTCTAAAATCTTGATTTTTTCTTCACTATTGCCTACTAAAATTTTCGAGATATTTTCCAAGTTCTAAACAAATTCTTCTTTTCTGTTTAATATTAGTTCAAATTTTTTTCAAAAATGTTCTCCAAATTCCAAAAACCCCTTTTAGCTTTAAATTATCCTTAAATACCAAAATTCGTATGTCAAACGAAGCCAGAGACACCATATTCATTGGTAAGAAACCATTGATGGCGTATGTAACATCAACGCTAATTCAATTGGCAAACTTATCATCCGTCAACATCAAAGCTAGGGGACTCAGCATAGGCCGTGCTGTGGATGTAGCTCAAATCATTGCACGAAAAACAGAAAATGCAGGCTACTCTATCGGAGAAATCAAAATTGGTTCAGAATCATTAGAATCTCAAGACGGTAGAACCAGAAACGTTTCAACAATAGAAATTGAAGTAAAGAGAAATACAGCATAAATTCACTTTACTTGAAATTTTTTCTTTTATTCTCTTTTTATAAAACCGTATTTTTTTTCCATTTTTCTAAATTTTGAAAGTTCAACCAAGTCATTGAACTGATCAAAATTCACTACTTTTTGTTTTGATTTTGTAGTTGTTCCAGTTTTCTTTAACTCTTCTAAAATATTCATTGTAGCAAATGTATTGGCAAATAATACTGAAAGTGGATACAATATTATCTTGAATCCTATTTTATGTAATGTTTGAGCAGAACTCATTGGAGTTGCTCCTCCTTCAATCATATTTGCAACTAGTGGTGCTTTGATTGCTTTACCAATTTTTTTCATTTCTTCAATTGACTGTGGGGCTTCAACAAACACTGCATCAGCTCCTGTTTTTTTGTTCTGTAATCCTCTCTCTATTGCTGCATCTAATCCTTCTGTTGCTCTTGCATCTGTTCTTGCAACAATAATGAAATCTTTACTTTCACGTGCATCTATTGCTGCACCAAGTTTTTCAGTATATTCTTCTTGTGAAATTACTTCTTTGCCCTTCATGTGTCCACATCTCTTAGGCCATCTTTGATCCTCAAGAAAAATACCTGATGCTCCTGCAGATTCTAATTCCTTTACTAATTTCCAAACACTCAGTGCATTTCCGTATCCTGTATCAGAATCAACTATTACTGGTACTGATACTGCCCTACATATTCTTCTTGCATTATCAGTTGTTTCAGTTGCACCAATGAATCCATAATCTGGCATTCCAAACAAAGTTGCTGATGTTCCATAACCTGTTTGAAACATTGTATCAAATCCTACTTTTTCTGCAATCTTTGCACCAATTGCATCATAAACCCCTGGTATGACTAGGGGTTTATTGGACTTTAACATACTACGTAAATTTTTCATAAATCTAGTTTTTATCTAAATTATTTATCATTTTAAAATTCTAATTAGCAAATAGATTTCTCTTTTCTATTGACATCTATGCCGATTATTCAATTTTGATCTCTTTTCCCTTTGTTTTTGTATCTTTATCATCAATTTTCTTTAATTCATCTTGAAGAAACTTTCTATATTTTTGAGTCTCTTCATTAGTCATATTTACTGCGTTTGAACTTAGCATTCCACCTATTGTAGATACTTTTTCAAGTAAATCCATAGTAACAAATTTTCCTACATTACTTAATCTAAACAAAACATCTAATTGCTTTCTAACAATGTCGTTTATCTTATCCACATCTTCAGCTGTTTCTTTTCCCAAATCAGTAATTTGATATTTACTATCTTTTGTTTCTTCAATTAATCCTTCATCTAGTAATCTACCTAACAATGGATAGATTAATCCTGAAGATGGCTTCCAAATTCCATTACTTTGTTTTGCTGCATAGTCGATTATTTCTTTTCCAGTATGCGATTTCTTTTTCAATAACTCCAATATGAAATATCTTGAAAATCCTCTAGGTACTGAACTCCCTACTCTCTGAAACCACTCGGAAATCATCACTAGTGATATCACTAGTGATATATTTTAATTTATTGGATCATGCCTATCAACTACTACATATTTAACCCGCCTCAAGCAAGTTTGTCTGAAAAATGGTTGATTCTATAGAATTTGATCTGATAATTTGTGGTTCTGGCCTTGCTGGCTTGAGAGCAGCTATTGCAGCTGCAAAAAAGGGATCTAATCTGAAAATCGGTATTGTTTCAAAATTACAAGTCATGCGTTCTCATTCTGTTTCTGCAGAAGGTGGAACTGCAGCAGTACTTTTTGAGGATGAGGGTGATACTATTGAATCCCATGTTTATGATACTGTAAAGGGAAGTGATTTTCTTGCAGATCAAGATGTTGCTGAACGACTTTGTGTTGAGATGCCACAAGAAATTCATCAATTAGATCATTGGGGAATGCCATGGTCTAGAAGAGATGATGGTAGAATTGATCAACGAAATTTTGGTGGTTATAGTTTTCCAAGAGCAACATATGCATCTGATAAAGTTGGTTTCTTTGAAATGCAAACTTTGTATGATACTTGTCAAAAATTTGAAAACATTGAATATCTTAACGAATGGTTTGTAACATCAATTGTTCATGATGGAAAACGATTCATGGGAGTTACTGCTATTGAATTACCTTCTGGAACATTTTACACCATTAAAGGAAAGGCACTCATTATTGCAACTGGTGGTGCTGGAAGATTATACAGCTTTTCCACTTATGCGTTATCGTCAACTCCTGATGGATTAGATATGGGATTACGTGCTGGTATGGCACTCAAAGATATGGAGTTTGTACAATTTCATCCTACTGGAATTTTACCATCTGGAATTTTAATCACAGAAGGCGCACGAGGAGAAGGTGGTTATCTACTTAACAACAAAGGTGAACGATTTATGAAAAAATATGCTGCAGTTAAAATGGAATTAGCTCCACGTGATATTGTGTCAAGATCAATTATGACTGAAATTCAAGAAGGTCGTGGTTTCAAACATGAAACTGGTGTTGATTGTATGAAACTTGATTTACGACATATTGGTAATGAAAAAATTAAAGAAAAGTTAGGTGGAATTAGAGAAATATCTATCAAATTTTCTGATGCTGATCCTTCTACTGATTTACTTGACATACGACCTGTTTGTCATTATATGATGGGTGGTCTCCATACTGACATTAGTGGTGCAACTGAGATACAAGGTGTTTGGGCTGCAGGTGAGGCTGCCTGTAATAGTGTTCATGGTTCAAACCGCTTAGGTGCAAATTCTACTTCAGAATGTATCGTTTGGGGTAAAATTACTGGAGAATTAGCAGTTGATTATATTTACAAAGACACATCATCTAATCCTTGGCCTCACCATTTGGTTGCAGCTGAAGAAAAGAGAATCTATGATGGTATCTTTAGAGGAAATGGAGATGCTAATCCATATGAGATTAGACAACAACTTACTGATACTATGAATGAGAAAGCATATGTCTACAGAAATGAAACTGATCTAGTTGCAGGTCTGAAAAAAATCCGTGAACTAAAAACACAAACTTGGAAACATGTTGATGACAAAGCAAAAGAGTACAATACTAATTTCTCAAATGTCATGGAACTTGATTCTATGTTTAGGGTAGCAGAAATTGTCTTACTTGGTGCAATTAACAGAAAAGAATCTCGTGGTGCACATGCTAGAACTGATTATACTAAACGTGACGATGTAAACTTCTTACATCATACACTTGCATACTATGATCCAAATGAACCAATTATGAAAACCCATCCAGTAACAATTACTAAGTATCAGCCAGTAGAGAGGAAATACTAGATGGCCAAAGATGAACACAAAGAAGGTATTGGAGGAATGATTAACCCTCGTCGTTATGGAATTGAACGTGTTGCATATTGGTTAATGCGATTAAGTGGATTGGGGCTCTTGGCATATTTTATTGGTCATATTTATGAAACAAGTAATATTTTGCGTGGGCAAGTTGGATGGGATGAATTAATGGCAATGACTTCTACTCCTTTCTTTCATATTATTTTATCAATTGTAATTGCAATGTGTGTATTTCATACTGTTAATGGAATTCGAGTAATGTTGGGACATGGTGGTGTTGGTGTGGGAAAACCTACAAGACCTGATTATCCATATGATCCAGCATCACAAAACTATCGACACAAAATTGGCATTTATTCTGCAATTGTTCTTTCTGCAGTTGCAATGATGTATGGATTAACGGTAATGTTTGGTGAATGATATGAGAGAAAGCACTATAATGAAAATTCACTACGGCACTGCTTTAGCTGCAGTTGCCTTAGTTGCAGTCCATGTTTTGATGCGTGTGACTGCAGGATATGCTGATTCTTTAGAATATGAGCGGGTTCTTGCAAACTACAAATTCATTCCATATGCTGCAATGCTAGAATTAATACTAATTTTACTTTCAGTTCACGGATTTAATGGACTTAGAGTTATCCTGTTGGAATTAAAACAAGGACGAGTTTATGAAAAAGCTGTATCTTATGGTTGTCTAGCTGGAATGATTGCATTAATAGGATATGGTTCAAGAACAATTATTATGACTAACGTGGGGATGATATAGAAATGGCACAAGTATCTGGCATTGCAAATGAACAAACATCTACACCTGTATCTTCTTCTAACTCTATTATACTTCGAATTGCAAGATACAATCCTGAACAAGATGATTCAAGTAAGTTCATGGAGTTTAATGTTCCCTATGAGAAATGGACAACTGTTTTAGAAGCAATTCTTGAAGTCAAAAAACACTTTGATCATTCAGTAGCAGTACGATATTCTTGCAGACAAGCAACATGTGGCTCATGTGGTATGATGATTAATGGTAAACCAAGACTTGCATGTTTTACAAAAATTAGTGAACTAAATTCTAATGTTGTTACAGTTGAACCTATGAATAATTTTCCTATTATCCGTGATTTGGCAGTAAAGTTTGAAAGATTGTTTGATACTCACCAAAAAATTAAACCTTATTTGATTAGAGAAGATACTGAATTAGAATCTGATCAAAAAGAATTCTTACAATCTCCTGAAGAAGTAGAACAATACATCCAATTTGCTAATTGTATCAAATGTGGTTTATGTAATTCTGCATGTCCTACTATGGCTACTGATTCTTCATTTGTTGGACCACAAGCATTAGCTCAAGCATATCGTTATGTTGCTGATAGTAGAGATAAAGGAAAAGATTCTAGACTTAAGATAATTGATGATTCTCATGGTATTTGGAGATGTCATTTTGCTGGTTCTTGTAGTCAAGTATGTCCCAAAGGTGTTGATCCTGCAATGGGAATACAACTACTTCGAGGATATTTGTTAGGTTTTAGAAGTTAACCTAATTTCTTTGGATTTGGGCTATTGTTTACTTGATTGTTGATTTGCTCTGCCATAAAGTGATTTGACACATTTACCTTAACATCATTAACTCCATCTACTTTCAAAAGATTATCATGTACATCTTGACAAATTTTAAAACCAAATACTGCTGGGCAGAATGGGCTGGTTAGATGTAAATCAACTTTGACATTACTATCGTTGATATCTACTTCATCAATTAATTCTAATTCTACAATTGATGTGTTGATTTCTGGATCTACGATCTTTGATAGCTCATCGAAGATTTTTACTCTCATCTGTTTGATATCTTGACTCATGTGGGCAAAAGCGTCGATGCTATATATAACCATTCTAGAACCTTAGGTAATGTATCGTTCACGTCTTGATGCTGATTTGAGTAATATTACTTTAGATTATGTTTCATCAATTAATGATGATTCTGAAATTGCACTTTATGATATTGTTGGAAGTCAAGCTCATACTTTGATGTTATTTCAAAATAATATCATAGCCAAAAATGATGCAAAGAAAATTTTGTCTTCTTTGGAGAATCTAAAAGACGAAGAATTAGATGCATCTTCTGGTGCAGAAGATGTTCATGAATTAATTGAATCACTTGTAATCAAAAAAGCTGGTATGGCAAGTGGTGGAAAGATGCATACTGCACGATCACGTAATGATCAAGTTGTTTTAGATATTCGAATGAAAATTAGAGATGATATTAACATCATTTGTAATTGTCTTTTAGACACAATCGAATCCCTTGTTTCTGTGGCTAAAAATCACCAAAAAACAATCATGCCACTTTATACCCATCTTCAACAAGCTCAAGCGGGTTTGTTTTCTCACTATCTTTTGGCACATGCAGATGTGTTGTATCGAGATTTTCAACGACTTTATGGAACGTTTGAAAGAATTAATCAAAGTCCACTTGGTGCAGGACCAGTTGGAGGAACAAGTATTCCAATTGATAGACATAGTACTGCAAAGATGTTAGGTTTTGATGGTGTAGTTGAGAACTCTATTGATGCAACAAGTACCCGTGATTTTGTAGTTGAATATGTTGCAATGGTTTCAATATTGATGACTAACTTAAGTAGAATATCAGAAGATTTCGTTATTTGGTCTACTTCTGAATTTTCTTTCATTGAACTTGCTGATGAATTTACATCCCCTTCTAGTGTGATGCCACAAAAAAAGAATCCAGATATTTTGGAATTAACACGAGGTAAAACTGCTGAAATAATTGGAAATCTAACTGCATCTTTGACTACTGTTAAAGGACTTGCATCAGGATACGGACGTGATTTGCAACAAATTAAATCATCTATTTGGTCTACATCACAAATATCTATCAATGCATTGTTAATTTTAAAATCAATGCTTCTTACTTTGAAAGTAAATACAAAACAAATGAAAAAAATTACTGAATCAAGTAATCTCATTGCATTAGACATTGCTGAGAAATTAGTTCAAGAAGAAATTCCATTTAGAATTACTCATAAAATTGCTGGTGTTTTAGTTCAATTAGCACACCAATCAAAAAAATCGATTTCAAAACTTACCCCAGCAGAAATCAAAAAATCTGTAGTTGATACTAGAGTTGATCCTAAACTTGTTGCAAAAATTATAACCTCTACTACTGTTGTTTCTTCTCTTAAAGATAGAAAATCATATGGTTCTTCAGGATATGATGAGCAAAAGCGAATGATTTCTGATCGAATTCAAAAAATTAATCATTATAGGGTAGATCTTACCAAAAGAGAAAATAGAGTTACTTCCTCTCTTGAAGATCTACAAAAACAGATTGATGAGATAATTCAACAATAAAAATAAGAGAGCGGGGTAACAAAAGAGATCAATAGTTCCAAAAAAATTGGATTAAATTTTTATGTATTCTGGTAGATTCTAGATTGTAGCGTAACTCTTTTAGCTTGGTACATGCCAACATGACTCATGCCAGCTAACAAATCATGGAAACAATACAATGAATCCCTCATTAGCAGAGGAACTTGCCTGATAGACGTATCTTTTTTGAAAAAACAAAAACAGGAATTGGAAAAAACGAGCAGAAATAAAATCGGCGCCCCATACAGATGCACAGACTCACAAATTGATCTTCTTACGGGACTGCATATCGGGTTTGGTACCGCCTGCAGAACGGCTCAGGGAGCATGCAGGGGGGACCCTCTGATGTCGTGAAGATCCACGAGATTCATTTCACGCAAACCAGAAGAAGGATACTACGGCTGCGGCCGGAAATCGGCAATCCGAATCTGGAGGATGCCGTTGTTTTGGCCTTTGACTCTTCGGGACTGTCCATCACAAACAACGGGACCTGTCTGGAGCGCAAATGGAAGAGGCAGGGACGCGAATATGCCAGACTGCGCGTATCATCTGATCTGAAATCAGAAAAGATCGTATCCTACAAGATACGCACGGGAACGGCTCTGATACGAAACGGTTTGTTCCTTGTTCGAGGATGCAAAGGAACACTGCACCGTGATAAAATCCGCTCATGCAGACAGGGCACATGACGATCAGAATAATTTCGAGTGCTGCGAGACAAGCAAGGCAGTTCCTGCAATCAGAATAAGGAAAAACGCCGTGCCGCACATAACAAGGTCCAAACTGAGAAGAAAAGGGATTTTGCATGTCGACAAACACGGTTTTGATGAATGGAAGGGGCTCAAGGATGCGGGAAAAAGATGGATGGTTGAGGTTGCGTATTCTGCGCTAAAGCGAGTGCTAGGCGAGAAGCTGCACTCCGAGAGGTTTGATGCGCAATGCGTGGAGGCAGGATTCAAAGCGCTGCTGTACAGCAAGTTTTTGGATGCGTGATTTTGAGTTTCGTGATTTGGTATGTGGAAAATGAAACGAGAATGCCACGTTAATTGTTTGGGATTAAGCTACAAACTCAACTATACGACATAATTTCCAGTTCGGGGGTCTTGGAAAAATGACTTGCGAGGCAATCAGATTGAATGATTGGATTGCAACTACTGCAGGGTTTTCTGGTAAATGCGTTGAATGTGTTTTTTGCAACTGTCAATTACAGCATCTCCGTTTTTTTGGCAATTCGCTCATGAAAAAAGAGATTGTCAGTCTAATAAGAAAATTGGAAATCATGAAAAATATTTGAGTCCTATAAAAATTATGGCAAAGATAAGCATCAGTTCGCCAAGTCCGATGCCCCTAAAGATTCTAATCTTTGATATTTTACTAAGTAGTTTTAGGAATTTATTATCCATGATTTTGAGTTTTTTCGTAGAATTGCTTTGCATGATTATTATTATTATTCCCATGTGCAATTAATATCTTTTTTCTCAGTTTCTGGTTACAGCATATGCACCTTAGCATATCGTTATAGTATCTTTGGCAGTTTTTGCAGTATCTGACAGGTCTTGTCCTGTCGACAGTCTTTCTTGTGAAACCTCACTACCAACAAACACGGCCATAATCAAAATAACCATCACTGGAATTACAAAAATAATTTTTTTCAATGCGAATTAATTTTAGATATACAACATTAAAAATGATCTAGCAAAGCCAGGCTTATTCCAGTTATGACTTCAAGGATTGTTCAATTTCGTTTCCAGGCTTATTCCAGTTATAATTTCAATTTAACCTATTGTACAAATTATTGGGAACGGTTATCTCTGCCATACAAGTTCTTATGATCGTCCAAATCTATAAGGTAGACAGTGCGTTCCGTATAACTTACTGAGTAAAGTAGACTGATTGATTTTGTCATATGTATGCCAAAACAATCTTTGTATTTGCCATGTTTTCTGTCACCCATCTCAGCAGGATCGTCTATGAATTCTAATTCCTGGATAAAGGATTTGTAGTTTTTAATTAAGTTGGAGTTGGACTTGAATGGCTTTTTCAGTTTTCGGTCTATTGTATCGTCAATTGGCTGTATAGTCCATGAGCTCAATCTTCTAAAATTTGTTCAATATGTTGTAAATATTCAGAAGAAGTATACTTTTTGCCTTTAACATTCCCAGACCGAATCAATTCTAGTCTATCTTCAATCTCCTGATTAAGTTTTTTGCCTTCTAAATCAGCTTCAAAATTGTTCTCATTGGCATTATTCAACACTTCATCTTTGATTTCACTATTTACGGCATATTCGGGATACGCTTCGTAGGTGTCTTTTAAGATTGAACTCGTGGATTTTTTATTTAATTCCGTAAATTTTTCATATAGAGTTTTAATTATTTTGTCATGGTTTGTCATAAGATTGCGTAGCATTGCACGACCTTTAATTGTCAAAGCATAATTGTGCATCAGTCTATCATTGAAAGTTTGTTCTACCTGTTCATCAATCAAACCTTGTTTAATACACATACGTAGATCCTGAGACAGTTGCTGGCTATTAGGACCAAATTTGTATGGGACCCAATCATTATAGAAGTTCAGACCAGATAGTTCTTTTGAGTATAATTGAGATGCCAAAAAACCGTATTTTTGTACACGAGTGGTTCCTTTAATTGTCATATCATTGACTAATAAAATAGCACGGTCTAAACTGGCCAATTACCATAACATGTATTTTTGTCATATTTGAATTGTGTGCATTTGATGTGTGGAATGCAATGCGGGCAGTTTTCAAGATACAAAATATCGATAATTTAGATACAAAAACAAAAAACAAAGGCATTGCAAGATAGACTTAGTTATTGTTTTGAATGTGATGGTACTAGAAAATATTAAAAATTCAACATCCATACAAACAACTCATCCTAAAACCCTCCAATACATCATGATGCATGCCAGATATACAAACCCCAAATAATTCTCACAGTTCTTTTCGTATCCTACTGCCGTCCTGTGAAACCCGCACTTGAGCCATGCAAGGAACCGTTCCACGACAAATCTTGTCTTGCCGTAATGTTTCTGATTCCTGTTTTGTGCGATTTCCTTTGAGTTCCTTTTGTACGGGATGCAACAGTCAATTCCATGACATCTCAGATAGTCTCTGATGCATTTTGCATCATAGCCCTTACCTGCATATGCAGAGACAATCGCACGTCCCAAATCATCACCTGGCAATTCTGAAATGTCTTCCAGCACGTCAATGAATTTCGCACTGTCATGCTCATTTGCGGGACTGGTCCTAACTGAGATCGGCAGTCCCGCCTTATGCACTGTGACATGAATCTTCGTGCCCAGAATCTTCCTGAATCCGTCATATCCTGTTACGTTGCCCCTTTTTTGGCAGCAATTGATGATGAATCAATTGAAATTTTTTGCAGGTCAATCTTTCCTTCCTTCCTTGCCTGTGTGCGGATTTGATCAGTCTTGACAGGATCCTTTTCCAGATGCCTTTTTGCCGCAGTTCCCGAAACCGCAGATGTGCGGCGGGTTTTGGGCCGCACTTGTCTGGCATGCCTGCCCGTCTGCATCCGGTAGCTAACGCAAACAAAACTCCATTGGTTGTCGTCCCATCATCACATCTCGGACGTCCTGTTTTGGCAGGTTCTGGTGATTGCGGTGAAATGGTACTCCATTGGGCATCTGAGATTTCCTTGTGAATCATGAAAAATGCTTCAACAATGCTGTTCTTGGATCTGTATTGTCATGAATGATTTACTAGATGATCTGTTTTAGGATAAGTTAAGAGAATAAAGCACACAAAAAATATAATTCGGTTCGATACGTTGTGGAGAGATTCTTTGGTTGGCTCAAAAATGGATTTCACAGAACAGGAATCAGATATGAAAAGAAATGTGAAAACTATCTTGCGTTTGTTAGTATTGCATCATTTTTGATGTATTGCAGGGTTTTGAGATGAGTTGCAAATCAAAATTTCATAGACAATTTTCAAATTATTAATCAAATGAGTAAAAATAGATATAGTAAAGTATGGTCTAGGTATCTGTCTAGATACTTTGAGAGTATCAAAAAAAGTAATTGGTGTAGAGTATGCTATTAGAGATATTGTGCTTGTTGCTAGAAAAGTAGAGCAAAGCGGTCTGCAAGTCGATTATCTAAACATTGGCGATCCTGTTCAGTTCGGCTTTCAGCCTCCTGATAATGTGAAACAAGCTCTGATTAATGCAATAAACAACGGTGATAACTTCTATTCTTCTTCTGAAGGTCTTTTAGAATTACGACAAGAGATTGCTAAAAAAGAAAATGCGAAGGGATTGTCAATTTCAGCTGATGATATTTTAGTAACTAATGGAGTTTCTGAAGGACTTGATATGGTTATTTCTTCAATTGTAGAAGAAGGTGATGAAGTACTTTTACCCGGACCGTATTATCCACCTTATGCTTCCTATGTTAGATTACATGGTGGCATTCCAGTTGAATTTGCAGTTGATTTGAATAATTCTACACCTGATATTGATGATATTAAATCCAAGATTACTTCAAAAACTGTTGCAATTTGTTTGATCAGTCCAAACAATCCTACTGGAGTTGTATTTAATGAAAATTCTCTTAAAGAATTAGTTGACATTGCCAATCAACATAATCTTTACATCATTTGTGATGAAATTTATGATCAAATAATTTTTGATGAGAAATTTGTGGGTATTGGTAAAGTTGCTGGAGATTCACCTGTAATTGTTCTAAACGGATTCTCCAAAGTTCATCTTATGTCTGGTTGGAGAATTGGATATATTGCATTTAATCAATCGTCACAACTTGATGCAATTAGAGAAAATCTTCCAAAATTAGCTAGAGTACGTATTGCAACTAATCTTCCAATACAACATGCAGCTTTAGAATCTCTTCGTGGTCCACAAAATTATATCAATGATTTTGTTGCTGACATCAAAAAACGTCGTGACTTGGTTGTAAAACGTCTAAATCAAATGCCTGGTATTTCCTGTCCAACTCCAAAAGGCGCATTTTACGCGTTTCCAAGAATTGAGGACAACAAATTTGGAACTGATAAAGAATTTGTTACAAAACTATTAGAAGAAAAAGGCGTACTTACCGTTCATGGTTCTGGATTCGGTGAACAATATGGAAGTGGACATTTTAGACTTGTTTATCTTCCTAGTCTTGAAGTATTAGATTCTGCAATGAACAAGATTGAAGAGTTTGTTAGTCAGTAATTCCACACTGATGTTTTTTCAGGGATTATCTCTATAATACAATCAGTATCTGCAAGTAATTCTTTTGCAGATTTATTATTCAATGTCTTAAAATATCTTAACAGAATTTTTTTTGCAATTATTTCTACTTTTTTTTCCTCTAAAATTAAATTTGCATTTCCTTGTCCCATTACACCATAAATATTTGGAGCATTTATTCCCACATCAACACAATAAGAAGTTCGCTTATTTTTTTTCACATTTTTTGCCTTTTGTGTTTTGGTGTTTGTTCCTATGTAGATTTTTTTTCTATCATAAATATACCAAACAGGCACAATATGTGGTGTTTTATTTTTACCAATAGTTGCAAGCCGCAATATTTTTTGTGATTTTAAAAATTCATCTTTTTTGTTCATGTTTTCTAAATCCTAATACTATCATAAAAATTCCAAATACTAACATTATGACTGAAATTTTTTCATTTGTAATTTCTCCATTGAATAAAAATTCTACAACAAATTCTGTTCCCCATATTAGTAATTGTCTTATTAGAACTATTCCTGCCATTACAGAAAAAAGTACACCCATTGCAGTAAACCAATTTCTACCTCTCCTGTAGTATTCGTGACTCATGATAAATGGAAAAACAGACTTAGATAATTTTGATGCCCGGATTTTTAATCTTATTTCTTATCATTGCATTTAGTAAAAGTGGTGTAGAGATTTCTGCAAGATAAGATAGTTCTCCTGGACCCAAGTAAATTGGTCTTAATCCTTTGATTTCATTTATCAATCCATTTACTGTTTGAACTGCTTCATTATCATCTCCACATACAAAGATATCATGGTCTAGTTCCAATGATGGGTTGACAAGTTTCTTTTCAGAAATTACATGAAATGCAGAAACAAGTTTTGATTTATCTTTCATATGATTTGATACAAGTTGATATGAAAATGGTTTGTTTTCTTTAATTGGAATAAACTCAAATCCCACATCTGTTTTTGTCATTGGAACAATTGGTGATACAACAACACAACTGTCTTTTATTTCTGATAATATTCCACAACATACAGAATCAATATTTTCATATGGAATTGACAAAATCAAAACATCACTATCTTTTGCAACTGAAACATTATCGTTTCCAGAAATTGTTCCTTTTATTTCACCAAATGCTTCTTTTGCAAGATTGGTGTATTCTGCAGCTGATTCAGATGCTCTTGCAGCGTCTCTAGAACCAATAATTACATCATTATTTTGTGACCATCTAAGAGCAAAACCTTTGCCCATTCCTCCAGTTCCTCCAATAATTCCTACTTTCATCATCTATCTATCTATCTGGCAATGTTATTATTATCTTTATTTGAACTGCGATCAAATTGGGACAAATTATTTTTCTTAGACATGGTCAGGCAAAAAATAACACTGATAGAATTTTAGCTGGAAGAACAGAGGGCGTTCCATTAACTGATACCGGTGTCGAACAAGCTGAACATACTGCACAATTACTTGAAAACATGAATGTCTCTGCCATTTACTCCAGTCCAATCCAACGAGCTAAACATACAGCAGAAATTGTTGGTAAACATAATTCACTTGATGTTACAATTGATGATCGTTTAATTGAACTTGACATGGGAAAGTTTACTGGAATGCCATATGATGAAATTTTTACTAGTCATGGTAATGTCTTTATGAAATTCTATAATGGTGAGCTAGAAATTGCTCATAATGGAGTTGAGACTTTTTCTGAAGTCAAAAAACGCGTTTTAGGAATAGTTGATCATGTAATTGAAAATCATCCTGATGAAAATGTTGTACTTGTAACTCACATGGATCCAATCAAAGCTATGCTTTCAACCATTGTTGACTTGTCTCCTACCAATCTTTTTGAATTGATAATTGCTAATGCCTCTCTTTGCATCTTTAGAGAAAAGGAGAGAAAGTTTTCGTTATCTGGATTGAACATAATGAATACATCTAGATTCGATCAAGGTTGGTAGTTAATAATCTTGAAAACCCTTAAATAGAAATTAAAGGTCACGTCAGTCAATCGCTCATGAAGATGATTCTTGGATTGTTCTTGGTATTGGCAGTTTTAGTACTGATTCCTGCTTTAGAGTCAGCATTTGCAGCAGGTGATGAGCCTGGAGAGTATCTTGATCGTAGAGTGGTTATTTGGAATTTATTCTTTAGAATGATGACTATAGCATTTGTAGTAGGTGCAGTAGTTTCTGGCACTATTATTTGGCAAGTTTGGAGATTTAGAGAATCTCATCCAAAAGCAAAACCTACTCCATATGAGGGGACTGACTGGTAGAAATGGGTGGGCATTCTAATTGGCCTGAATGGGTTTACGTTGGCGTTGTAATTGCATTGATGTGTTGGGTAGGAGCAGAAGCATGGAATGCTGAAAGACTTGTAGAACATGTTCCTGCTGATGCAGAAATAATCAAAGTAACTGGACAACAATGGTTCTGGACTTTTGAACATGAAGATGGAACTAAAGAAATTGGTGAATTACATGTTGAATCTGGCAAAGCGTACAAATTTGAACTTCATTCAAAGGATGTAATTCATTCATTTAATATTCATGATTATGTAGTTTTAATGGATGCAGTTCCAGGTAGAGTCAACACTGTATGGTTTGCACCAACTGATGTTGGTGAACATGATATTCAATGTAGAGAGTATTGTGGATTAATTCATTATAACATGAGAGGAACATTGATTGTGGAGGAGCCACACACTTGATAACGCTTTTATCACAGATTTCTATTGATTTTGATGGAGAGATTAACTGATGGTTCTAGAATTACAAAAGCCACGTCCAATTTGGCAAATAATGTTTTCAACTCACCACACTGATGTTGGTTTACTTTATCTCATTATGTCACTGGCATTTCTATTCTTAGGTGGTACACTAGCACTAGCAATTAGAGCTGAACTATTCTTACCAGGTGCACAAATAATTGGTGATGCTATGACCTTTAACAGAATCTTTACTGTTCACGGTACAACGTTAATCTTTTTGTTTATCTTGCCTTTTGCATCTGCAGTTGGTAATTACTTTGTACCAATTATGGTCAGATACAAGGATATGGCATATCCAAAACTTAATGCAATTGCATTTTGGATGATTCCTCCATCTGGTGCACTTATTTGGTTAGGCTTTGCAGACTTTACTTGGTATGCAACACCACCATATTCAATTATCAGTGCTCCAGGTCCAGCAGCAGATATGTGGATATTTGGATTAAAGATTTTGGGTATTTCTTCAGTACTTGGTGCCATTAATTTTGTTGTTACAATTCTCAAATGTAAACATCCAGACATGTCAATTGGACAAGTTCCATTACTTGCTTGGTCCTTTTTGTCATCTTCTTTGATTATTCTTGTTGCAATTCCAACATTTGCAGCAGCACTATTGATGCTTCTGACTGATAGATTGGGTGTAAGTGGTTTCTTTAATCCTGCAATGGGTGGAGATCCAATTGCATATGCACACTTGTTTTGGTTTACATTCCATCCAGAAGTGTATGTTTTGGTAATTCCAGCAATTGGTATGATGTATGAAATTATTCCAAGATTTTCAAGAAAACCAATTTACAGTTTTAATTCTGGAATCTTTGCTTTTGTATTGTTAGCTATCGTAGGTTTCTCATCATGGGCACATCACATGTATGCTACTGGTATGTCATTTACTGAAAAAACAGTTTTTATGGTAGGAACTCTTGCAGCAGTTCCGGCTTCTGCTATGCATGTGTTTAATTTTATTGCAACAATGTGGAATGGTAGAATTAAATTTTCAACTCCAATGATGTGGGCAGTTGGTGGTATTGCATTATTCTTCTCTGCAGGTGCAGGTGGTGTAGCAAATGCTGCAATGCCGTTGGACTTTTCAACACACGATACCTACTGGGTAGTTGGCCACTTCCATCTCTTTGTAATGGGTACTATTGCATTTGGCTCAGTTGGATTCCTTTACTACATGTTCCCATATGTTACAGGTAGAATGTATAATGATACCATGGGTAAGATTCACTTTGCTATGTCTTTCATAGGAACTGTATTGGTATTCTTTACACAACACTTACTTGGTCTATATGGAATGCCGAGAAGAATTTTCGATTACCCACCAATCCCAGAATGGATTGCTATGAACCAGATTGCATCAGTAGGTGCAATGATTATTGGTGTTAGTATGGCAATTTTCTTAGCAAACATGATCCACAGTTCTGCAAAAGGAAAACTTGCAGATACAGACGATCCATTCGGTGTAGGTGGAAAGTATTATTACCCATTTGAGGCAAAGAATCCATCACATTAGGAGATAAATGAAATGAGTCACGATAATTCCCAAACATTTTACAGAACCACACCAGCTAGAACTGGAAAAATGATGGCCATAATGTTGGGCATCTGTGTTGTTGGCGGAGCAATCTTCTTTTCAATGTGGGACTACTGGATTTCAGAAGCACCGCCAGTTGTAGCAATGATGGCAGGTGATACAGTTTCTGCAGGTCCTGTAGACGCAACTGGTACATCTTCTGGCAAAGTAGCAGATCCAACAGGTGTATCTCATGACTTTACTTTAGACTTTGTTGAATCTGATGATTTCAGAACTTTAGCATTTAATGCATTACCTGGCGAAGATGGTCATAATCCAGAAATTCGTGTAAGCTCTGGCGATGAGGTAACCATTACTTCAAATAATCTTGGTAAATCATTCCACTCATTTGGAGTTGTTACAAATCCTGAAGACTTTAACAGTGTAGTTATGGATTCTGCAATAGCAGCACCAACAAATCCCTTAAAACCAGGTGAAGGTGATAGTGTTACTTTCACTGCTGGCATCCCAGGATCTTACTATTACATTTGTACTGTTCCTGGACATGCGTTACAAGGCATGCAAGGTACTTTCATAGTAGAATAATTTTGGCAATTCAGTATCTTGCATTAGCAACAATGATTGTTTTATATTCACTGATGTTTGTTGGTGGCTATATTTCTGCAGCTGGTCTTGGTCTGACTTGTCCTGAATGGCCTTTATGTCCAAATGGAGTGATGCCTTCTGAAGAATATCTAATTGAATGGATTCATAGGTTAGTTGCCGCTACTACTGGTGCGTTAATCATTGCAACAATGATTGCAAGTCTCATTAACAAGAATGCAGATATGAAAATTAAAATTACAAGTTCACTAGCAACTGGATTAGTAATTACCCAAATCACTCTTGGTGCACTAGTAATTGATACTAAACTTCATGCAGTTCTAGTCGCTATTCATTTGGGAATTGGAATTTGGTTATTTGGAATGGTACTTCTAACTACCCTGTTTGCATTTAGAATATCCAAAACTTCAATGTCATCTAAGATTTAGATTTTGTAAAAAATTTTGACAAGTAAATGTATGCTATTACTACTGAAAGTGATAAAGCACCTACTGTAATTGCAGCAAAAAAGATCATTCCAAATGGACTCTGAGTTCCCATGTTAAACGTATAAGTTGTGATGCCCTCATTATCTCCTAAATCGTACAAGTCAACTAGTACAATGTGATTTCCCTGGTTTCTCCACACATAATCAAAATCCCAATGCCCACCATCTACATCCGTTGGAGGTATTGCATCTACTTGTTGATCATTGTAGAATAATCTGATTCCCATTGTAAATTTGTCAACTTCTTCAAAGTCTGCATCAGTTACTCGTACCAAAAATTGTGATGGTTCATCAAGTTGTGGAAATTCTGGTGCAGTTGCTACTTGAACTCTATGTGCAGCATAAAATTTTTCAGCAGAGTTAAACATTGAATGACCATACACATCTTCAAATATTGGAACTGATGAAAGCAATAAAATTAAGATCAATATACCTGATCGGCTTTTATTCATTTGAATTATTCTTGAAATATAACAAATATAGGTGATTGTAAACCTGTTGCCACCAACTATTTTTGAGTAATTATTGGGAAAGACAATCAATCTGATTGAGCTATCCAAAATAATCTACAACAAGCCAACTGCATTGAAGTTCCCCTGCAATCAATTCAAAAAGAGAGACACGATTCATTGTCCATCATGTGGCTCTGAAAACTGCCATATCATCTCAAGAGGGAAGTCAGGATGCAAAGATTGCAAGACAGGTCACAGGCCATTTGCCGGAACGTGGTTTGACATCGCCAGCATTGATTTTACAGAATGGCTGGCCCTAGCCAATCTATTTGATCTTGGGGCTAGTGCAAGACGTGCAGCTAAAGGAGCGGATGTCAGATATCCGACTGCATTAAATGCTTTTGATTGCATCAGCATCCATACCGTATCACCTGGCAGAATCAGGCAAAAAGCTAAAGGGAAAAATTGAGGCTGATGAGGCGCGTGTTTTGGAGGCAGAAGAAAGGGGGATCGCGGACGTGGTGCCAGGAACAGGACCGCCGTATTTGGCATGCTGGGGAGAGATGGCAAGGTTCGCGTTGAGATTGCAAATAATGTCAAAGCCAAAACTCTTTTGAAAAGCACCATTAGAAAAGCGAAAAAGGGCGGCATTGCTCATGCAGACAGGTGGAAGGGATGCGATTCGCTGATCTTCAACGGCTACAAGCATCACCTCTCAATGGACCTCAGCAGGATGTTTGGGAGTGGTGATGTGCACGTCAACGGCATTGAGGGCTTTTGGAGTCTTGCAAAAGAGAGCATGGCAAAGCGTCACGGAGTCAGTCCGGGAAAGTTTCTGTCGTACACTAAAGAAACGGAACGGAGATATGATAACAGAGACGAGGATGCTTTCTCATTGTTGTTAGATTGTGTGTTAGTGGCGAATAATTGATAATCACCCAAATATATTGTAAGTCAATTTCCTTACGAAAATCTTTCTATTATCCTCAAATTAGTTCACCCCATCGTTTCCAGACTAAAGTCAAGATATGTTTGGAAAGGAGGAAAGAATCACAGGATTATGCAAAAGTTAGATCCAATCCAGATATCATGGATAATCAAGTCAAAAGAGGGCGGTGCCAAGAATGCAAATGTAGCCTCATCTATGAAGATATCTGTTCGCTGGGTGCAAAAACTCTACTCACGGTATCGTAAGACAGGAACAGTTCCAATTCTAGGCAAGCCTGGAAGACCAAAGAGAACAATCACAGAAGAGATGGTGCAAACTGTCCAGTCGACATTTGAAAAGTTCAGGTGTTCTGCAGTGCTCTTGGAGAAGATAATTGACACCACTGGAACACACATACCTCACAATACAATACACAAAATTATGAGAGATGAGGGATTGGCAGAAGCTCAGCCAAAGAAGATGAGAAGACGAAAATGGATTCGATATGAAAGGACGTATTCAAACTCCATGTGGCATACTGACTGGAAGCAGCTAGACGATGGAAGATGGTTTCTGTGTTACCAGGATGATGCATCAAGATTTATTATTTCTCATGGAGTGTTTGCAGAGGCAACAACGGATAACGCACTTGCAGTGTTACAAGAAGCAATTGCAAAGCATGGCAGACCAGCATCCATCTTGACTGACCATGGCTCCCAGTTTTACGCAAGCCAATCCGAATACAAGAGAAAAGGAGCATCGCAGTTTGAGCAGGAACTGGTAAAATTAGAAATAAAACACATCATGGCAAGAGTTAACCATCCTCAGACAAACGGCAAGCTCGAAAGATTTCACGGTGAGATTCAGAGAAAGCAGAAATGGTTTGACACAATTGATGAGCTGGTCCACTGGTATAATCACATCAAACCACATATGTCACTTGACTGGGACAACCTGGAAACTCCTGCAAAGGCATATGCAAGAAAGATGCCAGAGAAAGGAACAAGAGTTATTGATGATCAAACAGGAGAAGAATACGATGTCAGATAAGGGACGAACTAATTTTGGGATACAACACCTTACGAAAATCTTCAAAACCTTTAAATCCTTATTGCCAAGATATTGATTCGTTGACCCTCGTTACAAAATCAATCAATATTAAAACACCTGTAGAGAATGTTTTTACCTACTTTGCAAGACCAGAACACGTTTCTGATCAAATCAAAAATGATGCAGTAGGTATGACTGTAGTTCCTATGGATATCAAGGAAGGCATGGGTGTAGGTACAACCTTTAGAATTATCGGTGACTTTAGCGGTAAACGTTTAGAGTGGGATTGTGAAACAACTGAATTTCTTAGAAATGAGAAAATCACTGCTAAGCAAATTGAAGGTCCATTTAAGACATGGCAAATTACTAATGAATTCAAAGCATTAGGCAATAATCTCACTAGAGTAACCATGTCAGTAGATTATGAAATGCCATTTGGTCCATTAGGAGCAATTTTGGATAAAGCAAAATTTGCAAAATCTGCTGAGAGAGGAATGGAGACAGCTCTTTACAACGTTAGAGGTTTACTTGAAGGAAATGGTTCGATCCCTGTGTACATCACATTAGATGCATACCAAAAACTTCTTGCCGAAAAGAAAAAGATGAATAATGTTCCAGTTTCAACTGCACTTACTGCAATCATTGAAAAGTACAATGAAATTGAAGCAAAAGCACAAAACTAAATTTTCTATTATTTTACAATCTTAAGATTAATAACAACTCTGGGCTTATCTATTTCAGTGGGTCTATGGCGCAGCCAGGTAGCGCACCGGACTCTTAATCCGGTTGTCAAGGGTCCGAATCCCTTTAGACCCGCTACATTATAATCCCTTTAGACCCGCTACATTATAATCCCTTTTTTAGACCCGCGTTTAATAGAGGCCATCGAAGATAACTAATGATGATATTTTAGAACTACAGAACAGTCCACTAGAATTATTTTATAATTCATTTAGATCACAACAAACCAAAACATCCTACACTAGAAAATTAAGAAAAGCGCTTTGCGATTACTTGGAAGACGTATTACATGGAACTTTTGAGGAAAGAGTCTTAGAATTTGTGATTAATTTGTATCATTCTAAATAGATCTTTTAACTCATGGTGTGCAGAGCGACAATGTTTTTGATTTGCATGTGCTATTGGATAGTCAGGCGGGTATTCAACCTCACCTTCAATTTGTCCGCCAGAATCAACTTTTACATGCATCTGTGTGTATTCGTCAATGAGTAAAACCAGTCCAAATTCAAAGTCATTATCATGTTGCCAAAATGTATTTTTAAAAGAAAAAGGAGATGCGGAATTTACTAGACCTCTTGCGTAATTACAAGCAAAACCCCGTCTTTCATTGAATTTATACTTCTTATACTCTCTAACATAAGTTCGTCAACCGTCCCCCCGTTGCATGTGCTTGATGATATCCAAATTGAATCTGGCAGTCCTGTAATATTTGGAAATCCTGCTCTTCAGATTATTCAGCGATGGCCGATACTGTGAGACCGACAAATCGTATTTTCCCTGTTTCCATACTTCTTCAACTGCATTAAACCGTGGTGAGCCCTTTGGGAACCAGTCCAATACGACATCATGATTCTCATCAAGATATTTTTGTATCAGTCTTGATTTGCGTGCGGTGCCCTGTCTGCATAGACTGAAATCTTGCCAAACTTTTTGTGTAATTCTTTGAGATAGTCCAAAAAGCAGTACTGATCAAATCTGTCATACTGCCTGAAGAGCTGTCTGCCATCATGAGCCAATGCCCCAAGGATGATCGTCTTTTGATGATTCCCATTTGCCAGAATTGCTGGACGCGTTCCTCTCTTTGCCCGCATCTTTTTTCTGAATATTGAATCTGCAGTAAGGATTGATTCATCCTGTGACAGTATGGTGAATCCTTTTGCCATTTTTGAGGCTATTCTTTC
Source organism: Candidatus Nitrosopumilus sp. (assembly GCA_963422575.2). GTDB lineage: Archaea > Thermoproteota > Nitrososphaeria > Nitrososphaerales > Nitrosopumilaceae > Nitrosopumilus. The sequence goes on from CAXXKU010000001.1 coordinate 991,668, forward strand.
CTGAGATTTTTTTTAAACCAGAGTTTTTCCCGTGCAGTCGCAGGGCTTGCAAACCTTTTCTGTGCAACCCTTGATGCGTATCCCCAATTGCGAAGCAGCCTGTACACGTGAACCTCATGGTATCTTGCTCCTGATTTTTCATAAATGAGATTCATCACCTGCTTTGCGCTCCAACCGGAAGGATTCCCTGCAACCTGTCTTTCCATTGCGACTAGTCTGTCTTTTGGTATCTTTGGCGGTCTTCCTGCTCTTTGTCTGTCATGAGGACCGTCCATCCCATGTTCTTCGAACCTGCCCGGCCACTTGATGGCCAAGAACGCACATGCCCGAAATTCTTTGCAACATGCGAGGCAGTCTGATTATCAGAGAAGACCTGCCTTGCCAGGAATAACCTCTCTTTTGTTTTGACATCTTTCTCGTTTTTGTATGCCTGAATCAATTCTTGCTCATTCATGGCTTGATGTATGATGTTATTATCCGTATTCTGTTTGGTGTGATAAATTAGATTAATGGATCATAGAATTTTGTTAGGAAGTATAAGATGCAAAGATTGCAAGACAGGTTACAGGCCGTTTACTGGAACGTGGTTTGACATCGCCAGCATTGATTTTACAGAATGGCTGGCCCTAGTCAAGCTATTTGATCTTGGGGCTAGTGCAAGACGTGTAGCTAAAGGAGCGGATGTCAGATATCCGACTGCATTAAATGCTTTTGATTGCGTCAGGCATTCAATACCGTATCACTTGGCAGAATCAGGCAAAAAGCTAAAGGGCAAAATTGAGGCTGATGAGGCGCGTGTTTTGGAGGCAGAAGAAAGGGAGATCGCGGACGTGGTGCCAGGAACAGGAAGGATGTTTGGGAGTGGTGATGTGCACGTCAACGGCATTGAGGGCTTTTGGAGTCTTGCAAAAGAGAGCATGGCAAAGCGTCACGGAGTCAGTCCGGGAAAGTTTCTGTCGTACACTAAAGAAATGGAACGGAGATATGATAACAGAGACGAGGATGCTTTATCATTATTGTTAGATTGTGTGTTAGTGGCGAATAATTGATAATCACCCAAATTTAAAACAGGGTTCAAGTCAAATGACTGAGATTTAAACTCCGGGTATTTTATTAAAAATTCTTCCACCCAGTCAGATGCAAAATTATCGTGAATGTATTCCTCAATCGTGCTGTAATTACCAAATTTTAAAATCTACCATTGCATCAAGGGAAAATCTTGATCTTACTCCTACTGTAGTTAATGAAATTACTTTGATTGGATCTAGATGTGGTTTATTCAAACCTGCTATTGATGCACTTGCAACTGGAATAGTTTCAGTTGATAGTATGATTGATTCTGCTTTTCCTCTTGAACAATTCCAAGAAGCATTAGAGCATGCAAAAAAACCTGACACCATGAAGGTTTTTCTAAAACCATGATTATCAGGTACAAAATATCTTGATTCTGTATCTTTTTACTCGTAAAGTAATTTAGTAGGTTATCATTGCGTGAATCAAATGGAACCTTTTGATTCTCTATTGGTTTGGATTGCAGATTTTTTGGGAGGTCATATCTATGAAGGGATTTTTTTGGCAGCATTACTTGAAACTATAATTCCGCCAATTCCTACTCTTGCCGTATTTCCTACTGCTGGATTTTTGGCATCTCAACAAGGAATTTCATTAATTGGAGTCATTCCAATGATTATTCTTGGTGCAATTGGTGCTACCATTGGAACATCGTTACTTTATTTTATTGCATTAAAACTTGGACGAGTAGTTTTACTTCGATATCTAAAATTTGTAAAAATATCTGAAAAAAAATTAGAACGAGTTGAAATTTGGTTTGAAAAATATGGGGATAAGGCAGTATTCTTGGGACGAATGGTTCCAGTAATGAGGGAGATGATCTCAGTTCCAGCTGGATTGTTACAAATGAAGATTCCAAAGTTCATTCTATACACTTTTGCTGGTTCTTGTTTATGGGCAACCATAACCATTTTGTCTGGATATTATTTTGGTGAGGCCATAGGTCTTGCTATATAATATATTCATTTTATGTGAATTTTTTAAGCCCCACATTTGATCAAAAGTATACAGTTAACTTATCCTAAAACAGATCATCTAGTAAATCATTCATGACAATGCAGATCCAAGAACAGCATTGTTGAAACATTTTTCATGATTCACAAGGAAATCTCAGATGCCCAATGGAGTACCATTTCACCGCAATCACCAGAACCTGCCAAAACAGGACGTCCGAGATGTGATGATGGGACGACAACCAATGGAGTTTTGTTTGCGTTAGCTACCGGATGCAGACGGGCAGGCATGCCAGACAAGTGCGGCCCAAAACCCGTCGCACATCTGCGGTTTCGGGAACTGCGGCAAAAAGGCATCTGGAAAAGGATCCTGTCAAGACTGATCAAATCCGCACACAGGCAAGGAAGGAAGGACTGACCTGCAAAAAATTTCAATTGGTTCATCATCAATTGCCGCCAAAAAGGGGGCAACGTAACAGGATATGATGGATTCAGGAAGATTCCAGGCACGAGGATTCATGTCGCAGTGCATAAGGCGGGACTGCCGATCTCAGCTAGGACCAGTCCTGCAAATGAGCATGACAGTGCGAAATTCATTGACGTGTTGGAAGACATTTCAGAACTGGCAGGTGATGATTTGGGACGTGCGATTGCTTCTGCATATGCAGATAGGGGCTATGATGCAAAATGCATCAGATACTATCTGAGATGTCATGGAATTGACTGTTGAATCCCCGTACAAAAGGAACTCAAAGGAAATCGCACAAAACAGGAATCAGAAACATCATGGCAAGACAAGGTTTGTCGCGGAGCGGTTCCTTGAATGGCTCAAGTGCGGGTTTCACAGGACGGCAGCAAGATACGAAAGGAACTGTGAGAATTATTTGGGGTTTGCATATCTGGCATGCATCATGATGTATTGGAGGGTTTTAGGATGAGTTGTAAGATTTTAGAATCTTCAAATGATCAAAAAACCTGGTGATGTAAGATTGGTTGACTAAAGGATGAAACTCGATAAATATCAATTACTGTTTAAATTTCTAAAATACTATGCATGTGTATTGGAAATGTGTTACCTCTCCTATTTGATGAAATGTATGATACTGAATTCGAAAACCTGTATCTCCAAGTTCTCTAACACTTACTGTTTGACATCCTAATTTTCTAAATTGTTCTGCTTTTCCATGACTATTCTTAACTGATCCTAAAACAGATCATTTAGTAAATTATTCATGACAATACAGATCTAAGAATAACATTGTTGAAACGTTTTTCATGATTCATAAAGGAATCTCAGATGCCCAATGGAGCACCATTGCACCGCAATTACCAAGACCTGCCAAAACAGGACGTCCAAGATGTGATGACAGGACAACTGTAAACGGAATATTGTTTGTCTTAACTACCGGATGCAGATGGGCAGACATGCCAGACATGCCAGACAAGTACGGCTCAAAATCCACTGCACATCTTCGATTCCAAGAGTTACAACAAAAAGGAATATGGAAAAAAATTCTCTCCAAACTAATAAAATCCGCACACAAGCAAGGCAGGATTGACCTCCAAAAAATATCAATTGATTCCTCATCGATCGCTGCCAAAAAAGGGGGGATAAAATAGGATATGACGGATTCAAGAGGATTTTAGGCACAAAAATACATGTTGCCGTAGAACAAAACGGTTTACCAATTTCGATTAGAACCAGTCCTGCAAATCAACATGACAGCACAAAATTCATTGATGTCATGGAAAACATTTCGGAATTTGCAGATGACAGCCTGATGCAGACAACTATCTCTGCATATGCCGATAAGGGGCACGATGCGAAACAAATTAGGAATTATCTCAGATGCTGCGAAATTGACTGTTGCATCCCATACAAAAAGAACTCAAAGATCATTGCACAAAACAGGAATCAAAGACATCATGGCAAGACAAGGTTTGTCGTGGAACGATTCTTCGCATGGCTCAAATGCGGTTTTCACAGAACAGCAATCAGATACGAAAAGAACTGTGATAATTATTTGGGATTTGTATACCTGGCATCAATCATGATGTATTGGAGGGTTTTAGGATGAGTTGTCTGTAATCTCATATACTGATGAAAACAACATGATTTTGATTACTGAGTATAATGACAACTATGGAGGATGTATGGAAAATCAAATACCTTGTGTGCAACTGGGGCAAAATCCGTCTAACGATGAAATTATTGAAAGTTTAAAAAATTTGAAAATCTTCCCTGATGCTTATACAAATAATATCATTTATCTAAATCATTTTATACATAGTATTATAGATCATTTTCATGTTTACTGGAATTGTTGAGGGAGTTGGTAAGGTAGAAAAAATTTCTAAAAACACAAAAAAACGAAGTGTTATTCAAATGTCTGTAAATTTAGGAAAACATGCTAAGGGATTAAAAATTGGTCAAAGTGTAGCTCTGAATGGTGTTTGTCTTACTGCAATCAAGTTATCTACATCAAGTTGTATTTTTGAAATGATTGAGGAAACTACTAAAAAAACAGATCTTGGAAATCTCAAAGTAGGTGGAGTTGTAAATATTGAACGAAGTTTGAAGGCAGGTCAAAGGTTAGAGGGACATTTTGTTTTAGGACATGTTGATGGTGTAGCAATCATCAAAAAAATATTAAAAAAACCAAAAGAGATTCAAGTGTGGTTTAAACTTCCTAAAGATTTATCAAAATATGTGGTGAAAAAAGGTTCTATTACTATAGACGGTATTAGTTTGACTGTTGTGGATGTAAAAAATACTCTTGCATCTGTCTCATTAATTCCTCATACCATTGAAGTAACTAATTTTCATACTAAAAAAATAGGCGACAAAGTTAATATTGAAACTGACATTCTTGGAAAATATATTCTAAAGTAAAACTAATCATTTACTACTTTAGTGGTATTTACCAATTTTTTAGTAAACTTTATAATTAGTTCACAAACAATTTTTGTGTATGTCTCTTGAATCTGCATTAGAATCTCTCAAACGTGGTGAGTTTGTTTTGTTGTTTGATTCTGCTGGACGAGAGAATGAAATTGATATGGTTGTAGCTGCAGAATTTGTAACACCTGAACATGTTGCAAGAATGCGTCAACATGCTGGTGGTTTGTTATGTATTGCAATTGATAATAATTTTGCAAAATCTCTTGAATTAAAATACATGCATGAAATTCTTTCTGCTTCATCTATTTCAAACAAAGATATGATTATGGGTCTAGCACCATATGGTGATCATCCTACTTTTTCATTATCTGTAAATCATTATCAAACTTATACTGGAATTACTGATAAAGATAGAGCATTGACAATTACAGAGATGGCAAATATTTTTAAAATTGAGAATAAACAAAAAAAATTTTCATCATCTTTTAAAACCCCAGGTCATGTTCCTTTATTGATTGCATCTAAAGGATTGTTATCTGCTCGTCAGGGACATACAGAAATGTCTGTTTATTTAACACAAATTGCAGGTTTAACTCCAGTTACTGCAATTTGTGAAATGATGGATGCTGAAACATACATTGCATTATCTGTGGATAAAGCAGAAAAATTTGGTAAACAAAATGGAATTCCACTAATTGATGGAAAAGAGCTTTTAGAATACGCCAAGGTGCATTAATTTTGAATATTGCTATAGTAGTTTCGGAATTTAATGGGAAAGTGACGTCTAGAATGCTTTCTGTTGCTCAAGAAAAAGCAAATTCTATGAAATTAAAAATATCTTATACATGTACGGTTCCTGGAGCCTATGATATGCCTATTGTTGTAGATGCATTATTGAAGAAAAAAGATGTTGATGGGGTAGTTACTTTGGGGGCCATAATTAAGGGTCAAACCAAACATGATGAAGTAATTTCTCATGCTGCATCTAGATCTCTTACTGATTTATCCCTGAAATACCAAAAACCAGTTTCTTTAGGGATATCTGGTCCTGGAATGCAAGAAAGACATGCTTATGCTAGAATCAGACCTGCTGCAGAACATGCAGTAGAAGCAATTGTAAAAATTTCTAATGAGTTGAAGAGGATTTAAACATGATTCAACTCAGTATTTTAAAAATTAGTGAATATGGACCTTGGACTTTAACATTGGAAAGTGATCGAGAACATGAATTACAAATGCTTCAAGCATCACTTTACAAAGAAGTTCAAAAATTATTTTCCAAAAAGAATTGTATTGTTTTTCTTAATAGATTTGATGAATTTTTTGTTGTTTCAAATGGTCTAAAATTAGAAGATCATATTGAAATTCAGAGATCACTTGAAAAAACATTTGATATCCATTTGACTATTTCAATTGGATATGCTGAATCTCCATTTGATGCAAATCTAAAAGCATATGAAGGAAAGAAAAATAAAATTGTGTTAAATAAAGAATTTAATATTTTTGGTTTTGTTGATGATAAATTTACTCCAAATGTTTCCATTATGCATTTAGATGTAGATGATCTTACATCAAAACGAAAAACTAATTCTCCTTATGAAATTTCATCAATAATTTTCGAATTATATTCAAAAATGTCAAAATTTTTTCTTAGTAAAAACTCTCTTACATTTTTTATGGGCGGAGATAATTTTATGGTAGTAGCAAGTGATGATGCAAAAAATTCTGTACAAAATTTTATTGATGTGATTAAATCTGATGATAAAATATTTCTGAATTGTGGAATTGGTAATGCCCAGACATCTAGAGAAGCTGTAAAATTAGCCACAAAATCCCTTGATACTATACGTGAAATTCGTGATTCAGGAAAGGAAAAACCTGAAGTTTATGAATTATCATGTTAATTAAAAATATCAGTATTTTATCAGGTCCTGAATTAGATTTTATTACAAACACTAATCTACAAATTCAAAATAAAAAATTCAAAAAAATTCATTCCAAAATCACTACACATGTTAAGGAAGAATCTATAGATGGTGAAGGACTTTTATTAATTCCTGGATTCATTAATGCTCATACACACATAGGTGATTCAATTGGAAAAGATGTTACACTGGATAGTTCTGTTGATGATAGAATACATCCTGTATTTGGAGCTAAATCAAAAATTCTAAAAAACACTTCTAATGAAAATCTCATTAATTTTATGCAAAATACTTGTCATTCCATGATTCGAAAAGGCATTACTACATTTGTTGATTTTAGAGAAGGTGGTGTCAATGGTGTAGTATTGCTAAAAAAAGCACTATCTGATATCCCTTTACGTTCTATTATTTTAGGCAGAATTGATTTTTATCAAAATTCATCTGAAATTAAGAGAAATTCTACTTTTCCTAAAGCAAATATGCCTAATCTTATTTCTCTTCTCAAAAAATGTGATGGACTTGGTATTAGTGGTGCAAATGAAAATAGTCCATCTGTATTAAATTATTATTCAAAAACAAAAAAACTTAGAGCTATACATTCCTCTGAAACCAAACAAAGTGCTTCTACCTCAAAGAAAATTACTGGAAAATCTGAAACATCTCGTGCGCTATCTCTTAAACCTCATTTTTTAATTCATATGACACATGGTTCAAAAAATGATCTTATTGCTTCGTCTAAAAAAACTCGTGGAATTGTAATCTGTCCCAGAGCTAATTCTTCTCTAGCTGAAGGCATTCCTGATATAGAATTAATGCAAAACGCAGGATGTACCCTTGCTTTAGGCACAGATAATGTTATGATTAATTCTCCTGATATGTTTAGGGAAATGGATTTTCTTTGGAAAGCAACTATGGGAATTCATAAAAAAAGAATTGATCCCAAGAATATTCTTAAAATGGCTACAGTAAACGGAGGAAAAATTTTGAATAAAGATATTGGAGTTATCCAAACTGGAAAAATTGCTGATTGTATTTTTCTTGATAAACATGCATTAGATTTAGAACCTATGCATAATCCTCATGCATCAATTGTTCATAGAGCATCTGAATCTGCAATTAAAGCAGTAATGATTGGAGGTAAAATAATACATGGAAAAATCTAAACCGTATGTAATTTTGAGTGCAGCAATATCTGTTGATGGAAAAATTTCTACTAAAGATGGTGATTCAAAACTATCTTCAAAATCTGATAGTGTACGACTTCATAAATTACGATCTAAAGTTGACGCAATTCTTGTTGGCAAAAATACTGTGATGCAAGATAATCCCTTGTTAACTGTACGACATGTTAAAGGAAAAAATCCAATTCGGATAATTTTAGACTCTACAGGTATGATTTCTCAAAAATCTAAAATTTTACAAACATCTAATAAAATTCCAACAATTATAGCTGTATCACAAAAAATTAGTAAAACAAATTTTGATAAACTTCATAAGTTTCCAGTGGATGTAATTGTTACTGGAAAAAATTCTGTAAATGTTAAATCACTTTTGAAAAAACTTTCAGATAGAAATATCAAAACACTTCTTGTAGAGGGTGGCGGAACTACTAATTGGGAATTTATTAAACATGATATTTTTGATGAACTGATTGTTACTATATCTCCATTTTTAATTGGAGGAGATAATGCTACATCTTTTGTTCAAGGTTCTGGTTTTCCAAAAATTTCAAATTCTCCTAATCTTCATCTCAAGTCAACTAAGAGGCTCAAAAATCACCTTGTTTTGAGTTATGTGAAAGTGTAAGTTATTATACTTAATTTGGAGTAAGTGTACAAGAAATTGGCAGTAAAAAAGAAAACTACAACCAAAAAGAAGGTTGCACCAAAAAAGAAGGCTAAATCAAAAACTAAAAAACCAGCATTTGGTGGCTATGCAATTAGTTTTGCAGGTCGTAAAGAAACTGTAGAACAAGTTTTTGGAAACAAACCAATTGCTCCAAGTGAAATGACCAAAAAGATTTGGTCATTTGTTAAATCAAAAAGCCTTTCTAACCGTTAAACTCACTTGTTAACTATTACTCGTTAACTAATTTCTATATTTTAATTCTAATTGCTAAAATAAATAAGATATAGATATTGGATCTTATTTGAGATTATTATGTCAACTGCATCATTAAGACGTGATCACGAATTAATAGAAAAAAGTCATCAAAGCCATGGAATCTACTGTTCAATTACTAAATGATGGTAAGGAAATTCCTGAATCTATTTTGCTTCCAGTAATTGATTTCTCAAAAAACTTTACCGATGTTTGTCATCATGTAAAGAAGAAAAATCATTGTTTCCTGCATTAGAACAAGATGGATTACCTAGCAATATGGGATCTATTGCAATGATGTTAATTGATCATCAACGTTCTCGAGAAATTGGCACTCAAATGGAAGAATCTGCAAAAGAATATCTTTCATAAGGTGACTCTACAAAATTAATTAGTGATATGCAACAATATGTTGAACATATTACAGAACACTTATGGGAAGAGAATAATAAATTATTCATGATGGCAGAAGCAAGATTACAATATGTTCCAGAAAAAGTCGATAAAGAACTATGAAATTGAATCATCTAAACTCAGAGATTTAGGAAAATCTAGAGAACATTATGAGCAATTAGATGAAAATCTTACAAGAGATGTATCTGAGCAGGGAATTAGGCTTGTATTATAGCTTATTTGGTGTAGTAGGAGTTAGAAAATATGCTCATGGTGATAAACTCATCCCAAAACCCAGATTTCCATTACAATTCAGATATCCTTACGACTGGAGAGGAGTTTGAAAATTTGAACTGTATTTTACTGTTTTTTAGTTTTAGGATGAGTTGGATATTGAAATTGGTTTCTATCATGAAGATAAGATTACTGAGTATAGATATTCTTCAAATCCAAGCAGATTAGGAACTTTTCCAAAAGAATTAGCTGAAACTTTAGCTTCTACTCTAGCTACTGACATCTGCATTGAAATTTATTTTGGTGAAGATGGTAATCCTACTCATGTTGAATTAGAAGAATGTGATGATGAAGAATCAGATGAAGATTTTGATTCTGATGAATCTTAAGTTTTTAACACTATTCAATAATTAATTTCAAACATCTATTCAACGTAGTGATGATGTGTAAGATTATCATAAAATCTAACTGATTTTATGTTTACAAATTCTAACATTCCATATCTTGATAATTCTCTTCCAAATCCACTGTGTTTTATTCCACCAAATGGAATTCTTGGATCTGAAATTACTACATTATTAACACTTACAATTCCTGATTCTATTCGTCTGGACATCTTATCTGCTTTAGCAAGATCTTTTGTCCAAATACTTGCACCTAATCCAAATTCAATATCATTAGCTAATTTGATGGCTTCACTTTCATTTTCAACTATTGTAATTGGTGCTACTGGTCCAAATGTCTCTTCATTTGCAATTCTCATATTTGATTTTACATTTGTAAGAATTGTTGGTTTATAGAAAAATCCTTTTCCTTCTTTTTCCTCTCCTCCCAAAAGAATTTCAGCACCTTTTTCTTTTGCATCTGTTACTATCCCAGAAATTGTTTCTAATCCTTCTTTATTTGAAATTGGACCAATATCTGTTTCCATAGACATAGGATCTCCTATTTTGAGTTCTGATGTTTTTTTAATAAATAATTCAATAAATTCATCTGCAATATTTTTTCCAACAAAAAATCTTTTTGAAGCTACACAACTTTGACCACAATTAATGAATCTGCCTTTTACTGCTCCTTCTGCAGCATTTTCTATAATTGCATCATCTAATACTATGAAAGGATCGCTTCCACCTAATTCTAATACACATTTTTTCAAATTCATTGCTGCCCTTTCTCCCACTTTGGCACCTGCATTTGTACTTCCAGTAAACGTTACAGCATTGACATCTGAATCAATTAGATGATTTGCTGATTCCACACTTCCTACTACTGTTTGAAAAATTCCATCTGGCATGCCTGATTCTGTAAATGCTTTTTCAATTTCAATTCCTGATTGCATAGTAACTCTAGATGGTTTCATCACAATTACATTTCCAGCCATTAAACATGGAGCTGCAAATCTTAATGCTTGCCAATATGGAAAGTTCCATGGCATAATTGATCCAATTACTCCAAGCGGTTCAAACGTTAGAAAACTTTTTCTTGCATCTGTGTTTAATACCTCATCTGAAAGGAAACTATCTCCATGATCTGCATAAAATTCTAATGCCCAAGCACATTTTTCAATTTCACCAATTGACTCTTTGAGTACTTTACCCATTTCATTTGTTGCAACTTTTGCAAGTCTAGTTTTATTTTTTTTGAGATATTCTACTAAATTGTAAATGTAACTCCTTCGTTTCTCATAATCTTTTTTCCATTCTGGAAATGCTCTTTTTGCTTTTCCCACTAAATTAAATACTTGGTTTTTATCCATTGATGAAAATTTTTCTATCTCTTCACCAGTAGCTGGGTTTATTGTAGATATTTGATTCAAGGATCTTTCCAACCTTTTCTCCTATTTAATCTAGTAACTCAGTTTTCAAAATTATTAGAATATTTGTTGCATGTCTTTTTTAATTTCATCAATTTTCTTTGAATATGCTTTTTTAGATTTATCATTCTTTTTTAGATTTAGAACATTTCCACATGATGGACATTTGAACATACCCTCAAGCGAGTCCTCAAAAGTTACTCTTGAACAATCTTCATTTCCACAATGATAAAAATCACCTGCATTTTCATAATCTAGTCTTTGTTGTAATCTTTCTGTAATTTTCTTTTTTTGATTTTCAATGAAATGTTCAACTTCTTCTCTTCTTGTTCTCCATCTATACACGAACCATCCCTTTCTCTCATCTTTTACCCTGATTCCTGTAATGAGTGATTTTCCAAATAGATCATATAGTACTTTTCTTACCATATTGATTCTAAGACCTGTGGAACTTGCAATTTCTTCATCAGTTGCATCTTCGGCTTTTAGAAGAGATCTTGCTACTTTGAGATATTCGTCTCCTCCAATCATTGAAGCAATTCTCACAAAAGGATCTTCGTATTTGTCTACCAACTCTACTCACTCCTAATTTTCTATTATTAATCCCTTGTTTCTTTTACTTGAACATTTTTCCCTTTTTTTGTGGGTATGATCTTCCTTTTTGCGTCTGAAAATGATTTTTCAAATTGTTTACCTTTTTGAATACGATCTAGTAGTATAGCTAAAGCACTAATTTCTGAGTGTGGTTGACTCCCAACTCCTACATTAAAATCTGCTAATTCGTATATTTTTCTTGGAACTTTTTCTGCACCTACCACTACGAGCAAATTTTCTTCTTTTCGAAGTTCATTTTGTATGCCATTGATATTTTCTCCATACATTGAAAGATGTACAATTTTAAAATTTCCTTCTTTCTTCTTTTTTACAATGGATTTCCATTTATCAATAAATTCTACTACAAAGTTTCCTCCCCATGTTTTGTTAATTTTTTCTAAAGTATCTTTGATTTCAGGATTTACCTCAGTCATGAAAATTTTTTGTGCTCCAAAAGCTCTTGAAACTAACGCTACGTGTGTTGTAACTCTATCATCTCTCACAAGACGTTGTCCTATTCTAACTACTTCAATTACCAAATGTTTTTTCTTCTCCTTCCCAAGTTTTTATTTTTGGTTTATGTGTATTTTGACTTTCAATAATTTCTTTAATTAATTTTTTAAATTCTTTAATGTTTTCACCTGTTTTTGCAGAAACTGGAATGACTTTTTTATTTTCAATTAAATTTAAAACATCTATTTTTTCTTCAACTTCCTCATTTTTTAGTAAATCTGCTTTGTTTAATGCATACACCAATCTATCTTTTTCAACACCTAATTCACTTAATGTTCTCATACAACTTGCAAATTTCTTTTTTAGTTCAAGTATTGAGTCATTGATGTCAATTACAACAATAATGATATCTGTATGAGCTAATTCCTCTAATGTTGATTTGAATGCATCTGTCATGTATGCAGGTAATTTACTGATGAATCCAACTGTATCTGAAATTAAAAATGGCTCTTGATTGATTGTAAATCTTCTTGTAGTTGTAGAGAGCGTTGTAAATAATTCTTTGCTTTGAGTTTTTGTTTCTCCTGTAATTTTGTTGAATAATGTTGTTTTTCCTGCAGATGTGTATCCTGCCAATGAAATTGTTTTGAATCCCATTCTTTTTCTTCCTTGTCTGTGCAATTCTCTTTGTTTTCCAGCTTTGATTAGTTTAGATCGTACTGTTTGCATTCTATGTTTGATGTCATTGTAATACACATCAACTTCAAATTTTCCAATTCCCATAAATCCTGGTTGCTCTCCCATATTTGATAGACGAACTTTTTCTTTTGCCCTTGCCATCTCATATCTTAGTTGTGCTAATTTCACTTGTAATTTTGATTCTGCACTTGATGCTCTACCTTCAAAAATTTCTAAAATTAATCCTTCTCTATCTAAAATTTCTCTATGTAAAATTGATGCAAGATTATAATTTTGACTTGGTTTTAGAATCTCATCAAATATAATAACATCTGGTCTAAGTTTTTCTGATATCTCTTCTAATCTTTCTAAAACCCCTCCACTAATTCCATATTTTGGCCTTTTCAGAAAATTTTGTTTGATTGTATGTACTACTTGATATCCTGCAGCATCACATAGCCCTTTAGCTTCATTGATGGAGTCTTCTTTATCATATGTGATTAAAATCGCAGAATTCATTGTTATTTGATATTTTTTATTATTCAGGTTAAGGGTCTTTCTTCTTTATTCCATTTTTTTTAACGCTTTTTCAATGTTCATGTTCAATACAATTTCTGCTATATCACTTGCATATTCAGACACTCTTCTAATATTTTCAGTCATTCTTCTAACCCTGTAAATTTCCTCATCATCTTTTAATGATTTTGAGGCATCTCTGACTTTTTTTTCATATTTTGTAATTTCATCTATTTTTTTGATAGTTTTTTCTGCTTGTGTGTAATCCTCTTTGAATAATGCCAAACATGAATCATCTAATACTGATAAACAAAATTCATTCATATCTTGAAGTTTTTCTAAAATCTCTTTTTTGACTGCTTTTTTAAATTCAAGAATATCTTTTGCAATAAATGCAGCATGATCTCCTGCCCTTTCTATATTTTTCACAACTAGTCTATATCCTAGACAATTCCTGGCATTTCTAAAACCCATCTCTTTGAGCATGTGCTCATTTTGTATTGCAATTTTTAACTGACGAATAATATAAAATCCAAATCTATCTACTTCGTCATCCGTGTTAATTACTTCTTGAGCTAATTCTAAATTATTTTCTTTTGCAGCTAAAATAGCATCACTAGACATTGATTTTGCTAAATGGATCATTCTTTTGAATGCCCCATCAACTGATAATTCTAATAAATTTACAAGTACTTGTACTGTAATTCCTCCACTTGAATCTGAAATAATTTCAGATCCCATTAACATTCGTTTAACTGCTTCTTTTACTGTGTTTCTTTGTATTGGACTTAATCTACCATTTTTTGGTTTTACATTAATTGTTTTGAATCCCAAAAAATACAATGAAATTAATTTTCTAACTATTGAGGATGCTTCTTCATCTGTGTTAATTTCTATAACTGCATCTTCTTTTTTCTGCGTACGTGATTCAAATTTTGGTGGATAAAGTTCTAATGTTGATGAACCTTTTCTAACCATTCTAATTTGGTCTCCTTGTTTTAGACCCAAATCTATTATCCACTGTTTTGGAAGTGAAACTATGTATGATGATTTACCTGTAAATTGAATTTTTCTTGTTTCACCTATTTCTTCCATATTCTAAAGAGAAAAAACTGTTCTATATAGTTTGAGATTTTTCATATATACAAACACTGAACTAATATTTAGAAACACTCATGATAGATCATGGATCATGTTCTTAAGCTTAAACATTCTCTTGATGCATTATTTGGAAATGGTACATCTAACTATTTACCAAAAGATATCGAAATGACTTTTTCACGGAAAACTGGAAGAATTAGAACAGTTTCACACAAGGGAAAGATACTTTGTACTTTGAGAATTGATGGTGGTTTAGCTATCAGTACCTATTTTGCTCAAATTTTATTGAAAAACAAAATGTTCAAAGAAAATTGTTTAGAAGTTAATTCTGATGCTGCACCATTTGTGCAAGAAGGACGCTCTGTATTTTCTAAACATGTTGTGTGGTGTGGAAATAAAGTACGTATTTCTGCTGATACCCCAATTTTATTTAAAAATAAAGTTATTGCAGTAGGTAAGGCCATTTTGTCTTATGATATGATTTCTGATTTTGATAGAGGTGTGGCAGTCAAAGTTAGAGATAGTTTAAAAAGTCGTAGTGAGGAAATAGAATCATGATGCGTGGAGGTGGTAATCGTGAAATGAGACGAATGATGGACAAGATGGGTCTTGATATGAATGAAATCCCTAACGTTCAAGAAGTTATAATTAAAACTGATAAAAAAGAGATCATTATTTCAAAACCATCAGTTACTGAAATGAAAATGAAAGATAATACTACCTTTACAGTAACTGCAGATGATTATGAAGAAAGAGAATTAGAAGTTCCAATTTTCTCTGATGAGGATATTCAATTAGTTAGTCTTCAAGCCGGTGTAGATGAAGAAAAGGCCAGATCTGCTTTAGAAGAGTCTAAAGGCGATCTTGCAAAAGCCATTTTACAGTTAACTTCTGCCTGAGATCCGTATTTTTATGATTTTTGTGCCTGAAATATGGTAAAAAATGAATGATTTAAGTAATGGAATTATTAAATTTTGAACATAATGAGCAACATGGCAGAATCCAAAGTCACTGGAATAATCAAGTCTTTGAGTGTTCTAGAGGATAATTTGGATTCTTTAAACAGCAAGGTAGCCGATATGAAAAAACAACTTTCTGTCAAGGCCCAAACTGAAATTGATATATTATTAGAAAAAACCCGTGAGTTGGCTACAAAAGAGGCTGAAGTTATCATTAATGCATCTAAAGATAAGGCAACTGTTGAGTCTGCAAAAATTGTTCAAGCAGGCGATGCCAAATTATCTGAAATTCAGTCAAATATTGATGCTAATTTTGATGAAGCAGTAGCACATGTCGTGTCAACTGTTTTGAAGGCATAATTCTAAATGAGACTTGGGCATAACTAATCCTAATTTTTAATCAGTTTCTCAAACTATTCAAATGAAAAAAGCTAAGGATCCTTGCAATATCATTTCATTGCAGCATGAATGTAAAAATCCCCGGCAAGATTCTATCAGAGTCATTTCTTATCGGCGTTTTGTATCTGGTCAGAACATTATCTCTGCATGGGGAGATATTCAGACCTGGCAGACCGTATGCCTGTTCAACTGTTCTGATGGTGCAATCATTCATCATAAAATCTTGGATGAGAATTCCAGGTAACAGCACGCTTCATTATTTTTTATCAATCAAATGCAACAATGACAAATTGTCCAAGGTCTGCAGATTGACTCAAATCCCAGACAGACGTACTATTGACAGGCGATTTCAGAACCTGCCCATTGGGGGCATCATCGGGACGATGGGAAACCTGTTCGTATCAGAAGGAATGGCTGATGACACGTCTGCATCAGTGGACAGTTCGATGCTAAAAGCAAATGGCCCTGTATGGCACAAATCCGACATGAAGAATAATCGTTTGCCAATTTCAGGAATTGATACGGATGCAAGATGGGGATTCTCCAAATCAAAGGGTTGGATATTCGGGTATAAGCTGCACATGAGTTGTAGCACCGGTAAGTTGATTGTTCCATTGTCCGCCGGTGTCAGTACTGCAAACATTCGTGATGGCAGGACGTTTGATGCATTGATAAAATCACTTTCAGGAATCATACGAAATATTTTAGCAGATCCTGCATACGATGACTCCAAACTGCATGATTCGTGCGGCAAAAAACATCTGAGGTTGTCACTCCGATAAGGCAATACCCGCGTACGCCCCCGGAAAGAATCAAGCTTGTGGAATTTTACGACTCTGCGATCGGTCAGGAGTTGCATGCGGATAGAAAAACCTCAATTGAACCGCTCTTTGAGACATTCAAAGACGCGCTTGGCATCAGAGCAGTTCCCGTAAGGGGATCATGCAATGTGAAATCATATTTGTGTGCTGATCTGCGTTTTGGCGTATCAGTTGGCAGCGCATTATAATTGCATGATTGGTGCAGAGAATCATCCAAGAATTGTAAAGATAATGCCTTGCTGTTGAATGATTTTAGACCTTATTTTTGTAAACCATTATGCCCAAGTCTCAATTCTAAATTTCATATGTTATTTCATCAAGTATAGATCAACTACTAAATATCCGTATTGGGGTTGCCACTACATATGGTAAACCGTATTATCGATTTTCTACCTATCTTAAATCACTCAAATTATCTTTTGACTCTTACCTGAAAACATTGTAGATTATTCTGGACATCTTATTTTTACTAGACAAGAATCTCCAAAACAATGTACAAAACCTATACTTGATGAATCCATATTTGATTCCCATCCTACTGTACTTCGAGGTATGATGATGCAGAAACTCAATCTTAGTTTTGATGCATATAACTTTGTTTCCCAATTCTGCCTTGCGCTTTCGTTCTCAAAATACATCGCCATCTGATTCCGATTCGTCTTCTGTTCTAGTGCGTCATCAACCATCAGACTGTAAGTCATTACCTTGAATTTTATCTCCCTTGTCACATTACGCCATGCTCTTGCCGAAACATTCCCGCCAGTGACTCTCTTGAACGTGGAAATTGCAGTCTCTGCAGGCCGTCGATTCCCAAAGCCGACATCCTTCTTCCGCTGCTTCTGGCTTTCATGTTCCTCCTCCTCCTCAGTCAGATTCCCAAAACTTTTGATGTCATCGGGATTCATTTTACGATTACCAAGCCGTGACAATCCTTGCTTCCTTCTTGCCTTGTTTCCACTTTTGCATGGCGAGAAATTCTTTCCTACTGGAATTATCGGAGTGACATTTTGCTTGTCACGTTTTTTAAGATTGTCATCAGTATCGTATGCGCCATCGCATCCGACAGGTGATTCCTCAGACGTTGTGACGTTGACAGAATTCCCAATGCTTTGCAACCTTGATTTTGCCTTTGCTGCATGCTCAAAAATAGACGTTGTGACGTTGACAGAATTCCCAATGCTTTGCAACGCCTCATCAGGTAATTTTTTAAACCCTGGCGCGTCGCCTGGTTTCTCATCGGTAATTGGCACTGCATAGGTCTTCTTGGCGTCACTGTCTGCCATCATGTGCATCTTGATGAATCCGCGCCTTGCATCCCATTTTTGCCCCATCCAGTCTCCCCTGCTTGCTGGCTTGAGGCCTGCAGAGCCGCCTGCCAAAAACGTAATCTCAGTCTTTGCCTTGCCATCTGAGAGCCAACTGGCATTGTTTTCATCCTCTAAATCTGTTTTGTCGATTCCCTTGCAAATGGCAGAACATGTCGGAGAATTCTCTTCTCCTAAGACTTCCCCGATTATTCCCTGCAGTTGTCTGCATGCAGTGCCGATTGCATTTCGGAACAATGTCATCATCATAAGGCATGCGTCTGAAAAGGCAAACGGCGCTCCAACCTTACTTTTATTTGGCTGCCCAACGCCTCTAGACATCATTGCGTCATCAAGACGTAATGCATGGTATTTTCCACGTGGGATGTGCTTTCTGTCATCGTACTTTTTCTCAGACACACGATGTCCCTAACTTTTCAGATCCAAATCTTTTTTGGTTGTATTTTGAGCCTAGATGAAATGATTGGGAAACAAAGTTGTACAATAATGAAAGTATGAGTATATTCTGAATTTTCTATATTTTTTCTAGAAAAAAATGAAATTTTTAGTTAAACAACTATATTGACAAGTATTATTTTTTCAAAAAATTTGATTTTCAAATAAGCTATACATATTTATTGAAGATTTCTTCGTTTTTTTTCAAACTAATAACTTTGATCGCGATATAATGCAAAATAATTTTAACTTTTACTAGTCTTTTTTCAAAATTTCATCGATCCATGCTTATATAGTTATGAATTCTATAATAAACTACCAAGATGACTTGTAAAGGAATTTGTGTTAGATACAAGGCTCAAAAGCCTGTTGGAACCGGAAGATACGCTTCAGGACAACGTCGATGCCAAATTTGTGAAATATTCATCAAATGGGAAGGACTTTGGTGTCCATGTTGTGGATATAGATTAAGAACAAAACCACGTAATCTAAAATACAAAGCAAAATTACGTGCTAGAGTTGAAGCTGATTCTATTGAAGCTAAAGCCGTTGCAGATACTCAACCAGAAGTTGAAGTTGATGCAGTAGCAGCAAAGGCCAAAACAAAATCTAAGGCCAAAACGCCAAAATCCAAAACGCCAAAATCCAAAACGCCAAAATCCAAAACGCCAAAATCCAAAACGCCAAAATCCAAAACGCCAAAATCCAAAACGCCAAAATCCAAAACGCCAAAATCCAAAACGCCAAAATCCAAAACGCCAAAATCCAAAACGCCAAAACCCAAAACAATTACAAAAACTAAGGAAAAAACACCTTGCAAACACTGTGAAAAACTATTTGTTTATCCAGATAAACACGAAAAAAATTGCAAAAAAAATCCTAATACTGAAGTTGATACCTCCCCAAAAAGTGAATCAATAGCAATAAAAGCATAAGATTTGTTCGTAGCTTATTGACCTCTCCAAACGAATTTTTCCATAAAGTGGTAAGTTTGGAGAGTCGTAGTTTTTCTTTACAAATTCAAAAATTTGAAAATGGGTATTTTGTTTCTGTTACCGAAGGATCCAACAAAATAGGTTCCATGGTGGTTTCATTGGCTACTGGTCCTACTCCTGTTACAACTACTGTTATTCCATCTAGATCTGAATCCCTTTTTCTAAAACTTATTGCTGAAAGAATTAGTACTAGGATGAGGGGCATTGCTTTGGTTTCTACATTTATCCAGAAAGAATTAGAATCTAGTACTGCAAAAGCCTTAATGTCTGAAATTATGGATATGATTGATAATGACTGATTTACGAAATTATATTTCTAAAATTAAAAAGAGTAAAGATCTTAAAATTGTAAAAACAAAAGTTTCTACAAAATTTGAAATTGCAAGTATAACTGCAAAAGTAGACGGGTCTAATGCCGTTTTATTTGAGAACATCAAAGAAAGTAATTTTAATTTAGTATCTAATTTAGTAGGAACACGAAAACGATTTGCCTTAGCTGTTGGAGGTACTGAAACCAATATTCATGAAAAAGTTATTTCGGCAATCAAAAAAGCAAAACCTCCAAAAATTGTTTCTTCAGGAAAATTCATGGAAAATAAGTCAAAAAATCTCTTTTCCATGCCTATTGTTACTCACTTTGAAAAAGAATCTGGTCCTTTTATCACATCATCTGTTGCTTATGCCAAGAATCCTGAAACTGGAAAACAGAATTCTTCATTTCATAGATTGATGCCAATTGATAAAACCCATTTTTCAATAAGGATGGTAGAAGAACGTCATCTTCATAGATGTTTTATTGATGCAAAAGAACATGGTGAAGATCTTAAAATTGCAATTACTGTAGGAGTTCACCCTGCCATCTCTATTGCAGGTGCATATCAAGCTGACTGGGGGAAAGATGAAATTAATATTGCAAATTCTCTTTTAGGCGGAAAACTGACTTTAGCAAAACTTCCATCAACAGGATTGAATGTTCCATCAGGTGCTGAAATTGTTATGGAGGGAAAAATTCTTCGTGATAAAACCCATCCTGAATGGATGGTAGAAATGCTTCAAACTTATGATCATAAAAGATCTCAACCTATTTTTGAACTTGAAAATCTCCATTTCAGAAATAATCCTATTTTCCATGATGTTTTATCTGGTTATTCAGAACATCGATTACTTATGGGAATGCCAATTGAATCTAAATTAAATGGGGAAATAAAGAAATCTTTTCCTCAAACACAACAAGTTTCTATGACTAATGGCGGATGTAATTGGTTACATGCCGTAGTACAAATTAAAAAGAAAAATGAACCTGATCCTAAAAAAATAATTAAAAAAACGTTTGAATCTCATCGTTCATTAAAACAAGTAACTATAGTTGATGATGATATTGACCCTAATAGTGCTGAATCAGTGGAATATGCGATGGCAACCAGATTTCAAGCTGATAAAGACATGATTATTCTCAAAAACGTTCGTGGTTCAAGTCTTGATCCTTCAAGTGATCAAAAGAAATTACAAACTGCCAAAATGGGAATTGATGCTACGCGCTCTCTTTCCAAACGTCCAGAAGGATTTGAGCTAGCTAAAATTCCAAAAATTGATAAAATCAACCTCAAAAAATATTTCAAATAATTACTGTTGACTGATTAAATTAAATTGGATGAACTAAGAACGTAAAAAGTCTAAATGTCTTCAGAAAATTCTAACAATAATGAAAAAAATCCTTCTGAACCTCATGCAGAAGTAATTGTTAGGATGTTTCCTTCAGATGCAAATCCTGCAGGAAATGTGTTTGGTGGTGAAATTTTAAAACATATTGACATGGTTGCAAGTATTAACCATTATCTGTAAAAATTTTATTTTTATTATGATCTGGTTATTGATTAATTTGAGACATTATCTCATCAAGTATTTTCTGATTTGCAGCTGCAATAAAAGAAACTCTTGTATCATAACTCAAATCTGCATCTAGTGAATTCAAATCTGCATCTAACAATAATCCTCCAGCTTCTTTTACGATTATATATCCTGCAGCAATATCTTGTATCCTTATTTTATTTCTTAAATCAATAAAAATATCCATTAGTCCCCTTGCAAATAGTGCCATTTCTAGAGCATTTGCACCAAAATGTCTTGTGTGATTATGATTTTCAAATATTGGATGTAATCGTTTTATCAAATCTATTGTAGCACCGGATGTGTTGATACCGACTATTTTGTAAATGGGCTCTTTGTTATGTACTTTGATTTGTTTCTCATCAAAAAATGCCCCTTTATTTTTTGAAGCCCAATACATTTCTCCATTTGAAAGATTTGTAATTACACCATCTGTGATTGAACTAAGTTTATTTTCAGTTGCAAATGCTAATGAACT
This sequence comes from Candidatus Nitrosopumilus sp., assembly GCA_963422575.2. Taxonomy (GTDB): domain Archaea; phylum Thermoproteota; class Nitrososphaeria; order Nitrososphaerales; family Nitrosopumilaceae; genus Nitrosopumilus. The sequence continues at coordinate 1,013,700 of CAXXKU010000001.1, forward strand.
ACAAAAAAATGGAACTCCACGTACAGCATTAGCAGATCCATCTATTGCATCCATGATTATGTATCCTTTAGGATTTTCTGACAATTCTACTCGTCCACATTCTTCACCTAAAACAACACATTGAAAATTAATTTCTTTAAGATAATCTAAAACTATTTTTTCAGCTATTATGTCTATATTTCGTGAAACATCTCCTCCTGCCCCTATTCCAAAGTCACCTGCAGCATTTTCAGTACCTGGAAGATCTTTTACATTTTCATAAATTCTATTTGAAACTTCTCTTAGAATTTCTATTACTTTCATAGTGAATGTTTATTATTTCGTAATTTAAGTGACGCAAACATTTGTTTTGAAAGCATAAATAACAATGACGCAATTTACGTTTGTGAGCGGTAAAGACCAGTCTGTTGTAAGTAAAGAATCTTTGATGAGTACAAAGCCTGGAAAACAAATAATGAAACAAGCTCTGTTTAAGTCAAAAGGTTACAAATTATTTAACAAATACAAAGAAGACACAGAAAATGAATTTCCAAATTTTGCAGAACGATTTGCACAAGGACTCTTTAATGAAATAAAATCTGATACTGATCCAAACTCTACTCAACAAGCATTTGGTAATGAAGTAGGTTCTACTGAAATAATCCTAAATGCATATGAAATTGAGCCTATCAAATCAAAATTATCTGATATTGATGTATTAAGAGATAGGGTACTTAGAATTTTAAATTCAAATTTTGTAAAGATGACTTTTCCTGTTTTTAATGCATTGTTTGATGGTGCTGCAGATTATACTGAACGAAATGATCCTCAATTAAAACAAGATATGGTTGAGGGACATATCTTAGCAATTGATCTTAGTGAACCAATGGATAGAATTGTAGATAAAGATGAAGACTTGGATTTTCTTGACGATTATAAATTGATGAATCCATACATATTGAAATTAGCACGAGATAAAATTACAAAAGGTGGAGATCAAGTACTCAAAGAATTTGAAGAAGGATTCAAAGATGCAAGAGTAGGTCAATATCTAGATGAAAAATTAAAATCAAAACCAACTACCATTACTGAAGAAGAAATGACTTTGTCTTATAAAAAATATAGAGCAGTTATGGGGACTGCTGGTAAAAATATGGCTTTGGCAGAACAGCCTTTGGGAGAAATCTTCTACTTGGGTATGGCAAAAGCTTCTGAAGGTGTTGGTTGTGGAAATGAAATTGAAGATTCTATTAAAAATGGATTTGTAAAAATACCTTCTTGGCCTCTTTATTATTCGTTATTAGCAAATGATGTAAAAACAGGATTTGAAGTTACTTTGGAGAAGAGTAATTTGTATTTAGAAGATGCAAGACTCACACTTGATTTGTTACCTGATAATTTTTCACACAAAGAATTTTTAGAATTTTTATTTTTGACTGTAGAACATTATAATCAATATTGGTATAATCGATTACAAAAAGCTAACAAATGGTCTGAGTTTGAATCCAATCTTCCAAAGTGATAAACTTGATGTGGTCTGAAAAATATCGACCTCAGATTATTTCTGATATGGTTGGAAATGAAGAATCACGTTCTGTCATAATGGAATGGTTTGTAAAATGGAAAAAAGGAACAAAACCTCTTCTTTTAGTTGGTTCTCCTGGAATCGGGAAAACTACTATGGCATATCTTGTGGCCAAACAATTTGAATATGATATGATTGGACTTAATGCCAGTGATGTTAGAAGTAAGTCTAGAATTAATGAAATTCTCATGCCTGTGTTGGGTAATGTTAATGTTCTAGGCACGCCTATGATTTTTGTTGATGAAGTTGATGGCATTCATGGCCGTGGTGATTATGGCGGCGCATCTGCACTTGTTGATATTCTAAAAGAACCTACAGTGCCAATTATTCTTGCAGCTAATAGTGATGAATCTGATAAAATGAAAGGTATCAAAAAAGTTGTTAAAACAATTTCTTTTAAAAAAATCCCACCCCGTTTGTTACGAGTTTATCTTGAAAGTATTTTAAAAAAAGAAAATGCAAAATTAAGTCCTGGGTCTTTAATAAAAGTCATTGATAAATCCCGTGGTGACATTCGTTCAATGATTAATCTTGCACAGTCTTTAGTAACTGGATTTAATCCACAAACTGAAACATCTTTTGAAACTATTAATGTTGAAGATGGAGTAAATGCTTTTTTCAAAGCAAAATCAATTGAAGAAGCTAGAGGAATTTTATATTCTATGCAAATTGATCCTAGAGAAAAAATTAATGCGTTTTATTCTAGTATTATTACAAGTGATCTGGATTCTTCCACACTTGCAAATTATTTAGAAACATTATCTGATGCTGACATGCTTTTTGGAAAAATAATGAAAACTCAAAATTGGAGACTTTTACGTTATCTAAATGATATTTTGATAAAATTATATCAAAATGATGATCGAATTAGATACACACAGTATAATCTTTCATGGCCATTACTTAACAGAATTCGCTGGGATGGTGCAAAAATTAAATCACTATCTTCTGTTATGGCAAAAAAATTGCACTTGTCTTCAAGTGCATTTGTAACCATTTGTTTGCCTTTTGTTTTACTTTGTATAAAAAATGAATCTCTAGAATTAGAGTTAGAAGAAACATTTGGATCTGTTATTGAAAAGGAGATGAAACTTACTTTATGAGCTGGCGAAAAATTCATATGAAATTCCCTGGTACTTGTATAGTTTGTAATGAAAAAATTGAAACAAATGAAATAGGTTTGTGGGCAAAGGGATTGGGTGTTAAACATGAAAAGTGTGCCCAGATAAATGAACTACAATGCATTGTTTGTGGATTACCTGCTGGTTGCGCACAATGTGAATTTCAAGATGTATGTGACATTCCTAATGTCTCTCAATTCTGTATATGTAAGAAATGTAGTGAAGAAAAAGAAGTCTTTTCCTCTTATCAAAAATTTACAAACAAGAAATTCCCAATTCTTAACTCTTGAATTTCTAAAATAAACAATGATCTGTGAATTTTTATAAAATTTTCATAGTATGATTGTTTCTAAATTAAATTAATATAGGAAACCATCTGGTTTAGATCACTGTTATGCATTCTGAAAAGATTGAAGGATATACTAAGAAAAATAACACAGCATTACAAGGAGGAGGCCAAGATCGCATCAAGGCTCAACATGATAAAGGTAAATTAACTGCACGTGAAAGAATCGATCTTTTAGTAGATGAAGGTACTTTTACTGAAATTGATCCATTAACCACACATCATTATCATGAATATGACATGCAGAAAAAGAAATTCTTCACAGATGGTGTAGTTGGAGGCTATGGAAATGTCCATGGTAGACAAATCTTTGTCTTTGCATATGATTTCACTGTGCTTGGTGGAACTCTCAGTCAAATGGGAGCTAAAAAAATTACTAAACTAATGGATCATGCAGTAAGAACTGGATGCCCAATTATTGGAATAATGGATTCTGGTGGTGCAAGAATTCAAGAAGGTATAATGAGTCTTGATGGATTTGCAGATATCTTTTATCACAATCAATTAGCTTCTGGTGTAATTCCACAAATTACTGCAAGTATTGGTCCTTCTGCAGGTGGTTCTGTCTATTCACCTGCAATGACTGACTTTGTTATAATGGTAGAAAAAGTAGGAACAATGTTTGTCACTGGACCTGATGTAGTTAAGACCGTATTAGGCGAAGAAATTTCCTTTGATGATCTTGGAGGTGCTATGACACATGGTTCAAAAAGTGGCGTTGCACATTTTGTTGCACAAAATGAATATGAATGCATGGATTACATTAAAAAATTAATTTCATTTCTTCCTCAAAATAATACTGAAGAACCACCAAAAGTTACAACTGATGATGATCCAAACAGACTAGATCATAATTTAATCAACATAATTCCTGAAAATCCTTTACAGCCTTATGATATGAAAGAGATCATTAACTCTATTGTAGACAATCATGAATTCTTTGAAGTGCATGAACTCTTTGCACCAAATATTGTTGTAGGCTATGGAAGAATGGACGGACAAGTGGTTGGAATTATTGCAAATAATCCAATGCATCTTGCAGGTGCACTTGACATTGATTCATCAAACAAAGCAGCACGTTTCATACGATTTTGTGATTCATTTAACATCCCTATTACCACTTTAGTAGATACCCCTGGTTATATGCCAGGTTCTAATCAAGAACATAATGGAATCATTAGACATGGTAGCAAGTTACTTTATGCATATTGTGAAGCAACAGTTCCTAGAATTACATTAGTTATTGGTAAAGCATACGGCGGTGCTTACATTGCAATGGGAAGTAAAAATCTCAGAACAGATGTTAACTATGCATGGCCAACTGCAAGATGTGCTGTGTTGGGTGGAGAAGCAGCCGTCAAAATTATGTCTAGAAAAGAACTTGCTGCAGCAGATGATCCTGAAGCACTTAAGAAACAATTAATCGATGAATTTGCAGAAAAATTCGAAAATCCATACGTAGCAGCATCCCATGGAACTGTAGATAATGTAATTGATCCAGCTGAAACACGACCCATGATAATCAAAGCACTTCAAATGCTAGCAAACAAGAGAGAAAAACAACTTCCAAGAAAACATGGAAATATCAATTTGTGATTAATGATGATTGAAAAAGTACTAATCGCTAACAGAGGAGAGATTGCCTTACGTGTAATTAGAACGTGCAATGCATTAGGAATAAAGACTGTTGCAGTATATTCTGATGAAGACTACAATTCTTTACATGTAAAGAAAGCTGATGAATCTTATCACATTGGAGAAGCATCTCCTGCAAAATCTTATCTAAATCAAGAAAAAATTCTTGAAGTGATGCTAGCTTCAGGTGCAAATGCTGTACATCCTGGTTATGGTTTTCTATCTGAAAATGATGACTTTGCAAGACTATGCGAAAAAAACAAAATTACTTTCATTGGCCCTTCTGCTGATTCAATGAATTTGTGTGGTGATAAGATGGAATGCAAAGCTGCAATGTTAAAAGCTAAAGTTCCAACTGTTCCTGGAAGTCCTGGATTGGTAAAAGATGCAGATGATGCAGCAAAAATTGCAAATGATATTGGATATCCTGTTATGTTAAAATCAGTCTATGGCGGTGGCGGTAGAGGAATTAGAATAGTAACTAATGACAAAGAACTACAAGAAGGCTTTGAAACAGTAACATCCGAATCAATTGCTGCTGTCGGAAAATCTGCAATAATTGTTGAAAAATTCCTAGAAAAAACACGACACATTGAATATCAGATGTGTCGAGATAAACACGGTAATGCAGTACATCTCTTTGAGAGAGAATGCTCTATTCAAAGACGAAATCAGAAATTAATTGAGCAAACACCATCTCCTGTAGTAGATGAAGCAAAAAGAGAAGAAATTGGTGAAATAGTTGTTAGAGCAGCAGAAGCAGTTGATTATACTAATCTTGGAACTGCAGAATTCTTAAGAGCAGATAATGGCGAGTTTTATTTTATTGAGATTAATGCAAGACTCCAAGTAGAGCATCCAATCAGTGAAATGGTCTCAGGCTTGGACTTTGTTAAATTACAAATTGATATTGCAAACGGAGATCCGCTTCCATTCAAACAAAAAGATCTAAAGATGAATGGTTATGCAATTGAGTGTAGAATTAATGCTGAAGACACATTTTTGGACTTTGCACCCTCAACTGGACCTGTTCCGGATGTAACAATTCCTGCAGGCCCAAATGTTAGATGTGACACTTATCTTTATCCTGGATGTACTGTATCTCCATTTTATGATTCGTTAATGGCAAAACTCTGTACATGGGGACCAACATTTGAAGAGTCTAGAACAAGAATGCTTACTGCATTAAATGATATGTATGTTCAAGGTGTTGAAACATCAATTCCACTTTACAAAACAATTCTAAATTCTGAAGAATACAAAAAAGGGGAATTATCAACTGACTTTTTGAAACGTTATGATATGATTGACAAATTAACTGAAGACTTGAAGAAAGAAAAAGAAGATAAGAGTGAAGCAGCACTAGCTGCGGCAATCATTCATTCTGAATATTTTAAAAATAGAGTTCAAAACAATAGTGCTAGCAGTGCAACATGGAAAAATAAGCTGGATTGATGAATGATGAATTACAAAATACCTGATGTTGAAAAATCATTTGATGGAAAGATAGTGGAGAATCTTGGAAATAATGATTATGTAATTAAAATTAATGATGATGAACATAATCTAAAAATTCTAACTATGGGCTCTAAAGGAATTGAATTCATTCTAAATCAGAAATACCACAAGGCAAAATATCTTGAATACGCTACTAATGAAATGAATATTGTGATTGATAATGTACCAGTTACACTAAACCAACATACTCACTTTGATGAAATTGTTTACAAGAATTCTGGCGGTGCAGGTGCTGGTAATGCACAATTAGCTTTGAAGAGTCAAATTCCTGGAAAAGTTGTTTCAATTTCAGTTGCAGATGGTGATTCTGTTAGTAAAGGTGACGTTGTTTGTACTTTAGAATCAATGAAGATGCAAGTTGCAGTAAAAGCTCACAAGGATGGCACTGTTATGAATCTCAAAATCAAAGAGGGCACAACCGTTGCTAAGGGCGACCCTATCACAGATTTAGAATAAAAAGAAATTTTCCTCCTATTTCAGGAAATTTTTTATCTCTTCATAGTTTGGTTCTTTTAATGGATCTTCTGAAACCCATTTGTAACCAATTTTTCCATCTTCCATAATTATAAAGACAGAACGTTTTGCTGCATTGTAATCTTTGATGTGAAGCAAGTCTGGCATCAAAATGTCATAATCCCTAATTGTTTTACTTGTGTAATCTCCCAATAATGGAAAGTTAAAGTTGTGTTTTTCTGCAAATGCCTTGTTTGCAAACGGCCCATCATTGCTAATTGCTATCACTTTGGCACCAGTATCTGAGATTTCTTTCCAAGAGTCTCTGAATGTACAAAGTTCTACCTTACAAACTGGTGAACTAGCTGCGACTATGAACGATAAGACTATTTTTCCGCCTTTAAATTCATCCAAAGTCCTCAATTTCAATTCTGTATCTGGAAGCTCAAAGTTAGGAGCGATATCTCCAACATTCAATGGCATGATCGCTTTTTGATATTATCCTATAAAGTACTTTGCAAAATCATTTTTCTAAAATTTGATCGAAAAAAGGAAGCATACCTTTTTATACAAAAATCAGGGTCAAAAGCTAAATTGGTCGGGGAATTAGCGGGCAATTATAGTACCGTGGTATTGATGTTTGCGTTTGGTATAGCTGCAATGGCACCTGCATTAATAATTTCAAGAATGATTTCCCCACGAAAACGTAGCAATCCTGTAAAGTTCTTGCCAATGGAATGTGGTCAAGTTCCATCAGGAGAGGGACGAACTCATTTCATGATGCAGTATTATCCTTACATTCTGATGTTTGTTGTATTTGATGTCATGGCAATTTTCTTGTATGCATGGGGAAGTGCACTTTTGGAAATTCCAAAAAGTGCATCATTACCTATGATGGGCTTTTTAGCTATCATGTTTGGGGCAATGGCATTTGCATTGTATCAATCAGGGAGGAAAAGAATATGGTAGTTTTTTATACAAATTATAATTATGAGGGTAGGGGATAAGATTGCTTAAAGATTTACTAACACCAGAAAATGCAAATGTCTTTGTCGGAAAGTTAGGAGACATTTTAGAAAAAGCAATTGATAAACCATTGGGCTATGCCATCAATTGGGGTAGAATTTGGTCACTCTGGCCTGTCCACATTGAAACAGCTTGTTGCAGTGTTGAATTTGGCGCAGCATCAAGTCCTAGATATGATGTTGAAAGATTTGGTATCATTGAAGCATTTGGTTCACTTAGACAATGTGATCTAGTTGTTGTTCAAGGAACTATTACACGAAAAATGGCACCACGTCTCAGATTAGTTTATGATCAAATGCCAGAACCAAAGTATGTGATTGCTATGGGAGCTTGTGCAATTACTGGAGGATTGTATTTTGATTCATACAATGTACTTCCAGGAATTGATGGAGTTATTCCAGTTGATGTCTATGTTCCAGGTTGCCCACCTAGACCTGAAACTCTCATCCAAGGATGTATGTTATTGCAAGAAAAAATCAAGAGAATGAAGGCTAGGAAGTTTGTATAATGAGTTCTGATTCTGAAAAACCTCCTGCAGCTGCTAAACCAGAAGAAAAACCCACACCTGTTGCAAAATCTGTAGCAAAAAAACCAGAACAAAAACCTGTTGAGTTACCTGCATTTGAAAAAAGTATTTCCGATAAAATAGTTGAAAAATTTGCAGATAAAGTCAAAGTCGAATTTGTAAAAGAAAATAGAGTTGGAATTCATGCTAGTAAGGAAGATGTACATGATGTTGCAGAATTCATTCGTGATGGACTAAACTATGATCATGTAGAATCTATTTCAGGCATAGATTATCCTCAAGATGAGGAAATCGAGGTAGTTTATCACATAGGATCTTACACTGATTCTTCATTAGCAAAACAAATTCTTGTTTTATCTACAAGAGCTCAAAGGGAAAAAGATCCAATTCCTGGAAATGATGCAACCAAATTACCAACTCTTAGAGATATATTCTATAGTGTAGAGTTTCATGAAAGAGAAGTTTTTGAAATGTTTGGTGTTTATTTTGAAGGCCATCCTGATAATCGACGATTACTTTTGCCAGAGGACTGGGCAGATTTACCACCACTTCGAAAGGACTTTGCAATAAAAGGAAGATAGAGATGACCACAGAATTACCACCAGGATTAGCACTCCAAAAAGTAGATGAGAGAATTATGACTCTCAATGTTGGACCACAACATCCTGGTTCTGGTCACATGAGAATTATTGTGCAAATTGATGGTGATTACATTGTTGCATGTGATCCTGATCCTGGTTATGTTCATCGTGGGGAAGAAAAGATGGCTGAATATAGAAACTACATCACAAACATTCCTCACTTAGAAAGACCAGTAATTCATGATTCATGTAATGTACTTTATCCATATGTTTTAGGAGTTGAAGAACTCTTAGGAATTGAAGTTCCTGAACGTGCAAAATATGTTCGAGTTATTGCAGCTGAGCTAAATCGTTGTATCTATACAATGTATTGGCTTGCAATTTACGGAATTTTCTTAGGACACTCTACAATGTTTATGTGGCCTGCAGGTGATCGTGAACTCTTAATTGATCTTATGGAGAAAATGACTGGCGCAAGAGTTACCCATGCACATTTTGTTCCAGGTGGAGTTAGAAATGATTTACCACCAAACTTTGAAGATGTATGTTTACGCCAAGTCAACTATTTTGAAAAGCGTATCAAAGAATATGCTGCAGTCTTTTATGATAATCCAATTCTAATTTCAAGAACCAGAGATACTGGTGTCTTGTCACGTCAAGATGCAATTAGACTTGGAACAACAGGTTCTGTACTTCGTGCAAGTGGTGTTGATTATGATCTTAGAAAGAAGGAACCATATGATGTTTATGATGAATTAGATATTCACACTAATGTTATGAAAGAAGGTGACTCTTATGCAAGATCAAGAATTCCATGGCTTGATATGATAGAGAGCTGTAACATAATCAGACAAGCATTACAAAAAATGCCAAAGTCTGGTTCTGTTAGGGTAAAACTAAAACCAAATCCAAAAGGAAAAGGACTTGATTCTGTGTACAAACGTGTAGAATCTGGTAGAGGATCTTTGGGTTGTCATATTGTATCTGATGGTAAGCCTGAACCATATAGAGTAAAACTTAGTGTTGGTTCATTTAGAAACTTGATTGCATTACCATATCTTCTCAAAGGTGAAAAACTTGGTAACATGCCATCTGTTTATTGGAGTCTTAATTATTGGCCAGTGGAGGCAGACCGATAAATGTCAGTTATTGCACCAAAATTTAAACTAAGTGAATTTATCATTTCACTACTTGATAATGCCTTCTGGGGATTATTGTTAATAGTTTTAGTTGGCATTCCTGCAGTTATGATGGTTCTATTTGTAATTGAAATGCCTGTAATTGATGGCAAATTACTTACACCATTTCTTGCATTTACTTGGTTAGCTGATCCTTCACGTATTTTACCAGTCGTTCATGCGTTTATGGCAACTGATATTTTCAAAGTTATGGCATTTCCTGGATTTGGATTTGCAGCATTGTTGGCAGCTGGAACTATTTTTGTTGAAAGAAAGATGCTTGCAAAATTACAATTAAGAGTTGGCCCTTTTTACTGTGGAAAAGTTGAAGGTATTTTACAATTAATGGGTGACGGACTCAAACTAATCTCAAAAGAAATTATTATTCCAGCCAAAGCTGACAAACCACTTTTCTGGGCAGCACCTGTGTTATTTGTGGCAACTGCAGCAGCATTTGTTGCATTCATTCCTGTTGCCCCTGGTTGGGTAGTTGCAGATGTTGATTTAGGATTACTTGGTGTCTTTGCAGTAATTGGATTCTTTCCAATTATAACTATTCTTTCTGCATGGTCTGCAAACAGTAAATTCCCATTCATTGGTGGTATCAGAGCACTATTCCAAATGGTTTCATTTGAAATTCCATTGATCTTATCTTTATTGGGAGTTGTAATGTTAACTGGAACTCTGAACTTATCTGAAATTGCAGCAAGTCAATCTAATTTCCCATGGATTATCTTCTTGCCAGTTGGTGCTATTGTATTCTTTATTACAATGCTTGCCGAATTAGAAAGAATTCCATTTGATTTACCAGAGGCAGAAAGTGAAATTGTTGCTGGTTGGCTAACTGAATTATCTGGAATGATGTATGGCCTTGTTCAACTAGGAACTTATCTTAAACTTTATGCATTTGCAGCTTTGTTTGTTGTGTTATTCTTAGGTGGTTGGAATGGTCCAATGGTTGTACCACCATTCCCAGAAGAACTTCTTGTTGGAGTTGAAATGGGTCCTGTTAAGGTAGGACCGTTCCCTGGCTTGCCATTATTTGATCAAGCAATGCTTAATGGCGCATTCTGGTTTGTAATTAAAACAGTTGGAGTAATTTTCTTTATTCTCTTACCAAGAGGCGTGTTCCCAAGAATCAGAGTTGATATGTTGTTGAGTCTTGGTTGGACTAAATTAATTGGACTTGCTTTCGTTAACATCTTTATTGCATTGGGCTTGCTTTACGCTGGAGTGTTAGGACCAGGAGGTTTACAATAATGGGAACTGCAACAGGTATAATTCGTGCATTAAATTCTGGAATTAAACATCTTGCAATAAAGCGATTTACTCTTCGTTATCCTGAAGAGAAACTAAAGTTTGTAGGTGATGGTTATCAATTTGATCCATCAACTGGTGTTGGAATTGCTGGGCTCAAAGGACGTCATATGCTATTTCATGATCATTGTACTGGTTGTCAATTGTGTTCTATTGCATGTGAAGGTGTCGCAGAAGCAATTGCAATGGTAAAAGTTCCTGAAGAACAATCTCAAAATAAAAAATCTATCATGCCTCAAATTGATTATGGAAAATGTGTTTTCTGTGGTCTTTGCGTTGACGCATGTCCATTTTATGCACTTTACATGACTAATGATTATGAATTATCTTCTTTTTCAAAAGAAGGTCTCATCTACACTCCTGCACAATTACAAGTAAAACCCTATGTTGCACAAGATAGTGAAATCCAAATTACTGATAGAGGTTCAACCCATGGCTGATGCTACATTTTTAGCATTATTTGTAATTACAATTGGTTCTGCAATTGCAGCTCTTGAATTAAGATCATTGATTTATGGTTCTATTGCATTAATGGGAACTCTTGGTGGCATTGCTGGATTCTTTTTGTTGTTAGATGCACCGTTTGTTGCATTATTCCAATTAGCAGTTTATGTTGGTTCAATTGCTGTTTTGATTTTGTTTACTGTTATGCTGGTAAAAAGAGAATTAATATTCAAGAAAATTGAAGATAAAAGAAGAAAATTTGCAGGAATTGGATTGATGTTAGTTATGATGACTGCATTAGGTGCGGTCTTTTTAGATTCTGGAATAAAAACAATAACTACTGATGAACCAGCAGTTGATTTCAGAGATATTGGTATTGACTTTGTAACTTACTATTGGCCTGCCTTAATTCTGATGGGTTTGATTTTAGCAGGTTCTGTAACTGGTGCACTAGTATTAGCTAAACGAGAAGATGTGGAGAATGACCAACGAACTAGTTGATTTTGTATTAGTGTCTGTTGCTCTATTGGGTATAGGAATTTACGGCCTAGCTGTAAAACGTAATTTTATCCGAATGTTATTTGCAGTTGAAATTATAATCAATGCTGCAAATCTTAACCTTGTTGCATTTGGTAGATTCTTACCTCATAGCGGTGGTCAGACCATGGCTTTATTCTCAATTGCAATTGCAGCTGCAGAAGTAGCAGTTGGATTATCATTGATTATTGTAGCATACCGTATGTATCAAAATGTCGATATTGCAGACTTTAGGAGTTTGAAAGGATAATGGAATATGCATTATTACAGGCAGTTTTCTTGCCACTATTATTATCTCCAGTAGCATACATACTTGGACGTAAAGTTGGACCAACTCCTGCAATGTGGTTTACATTTGCAATTTTACTTTACACTACAATTCTTGTAATCAATGCATCACTTTCTGGTACTGTAGAAGAACACTATCCATGGACTGAACAATTCGGTGAGTTTGGTTTCTTGTTAGATGGTTTAGCATCACCATTTGCAATAATGATTTACGTACTATCTACAATCTTAGTACTTTACTCAAAACCATACATGATTCATAAATTCCATGAACATTTTGAAGAAGAACAAAACATCAATTCATCTTCAAGCGGACAAACTTCTGTAGTTGAATCATCTTCTCTTTCAAATTATGTCAATGCAAAATCTGGATTGTATTTTGCACTTTATCTTGTATTTGCAATGGGAATGCTTGGAACTGTTCTTTCAACAAATCTGATTGAATTCTATGTTTTCTTTGAGGTTATGTTAATTCCAGGTTTCTTCTTAGTTGCCCTCTGGGGTGATGGTCCAAGAAGAAAGATTGGTTTAATGTTCTTGTTTTGGACTCACGCCGGTGCAGTTGTTTTATTGTTGGGCTTTTTGATGATTGGTCTTACAATTGGAAGTTTTGACTTTGCAGATATCCGTGAATCTGAAATTCCTCAAGACATTGTAATGATTTCAGCAATTGCAATTGCAATTGGCCTTGGTGTTAAACTTGCAGTCTTTATGTTCCATATTTGGCTTCCATATGTCCACGGTTCTGCACCTACGCCAATCAGTGCATTATTGTCACCAGCCATGATTGGAATTGGAGCTTATGGTATCTTTAGATTAATTGTTGAATTCTTACCTTCAACATTTGCAGAACTCTCAATATGGTTCCACATTTGGGGTCTTGTTACAATGATTTATGGTGGTGCAATGGCACTAATGCAAGATGATCTAAAACGACTTCTTGCATATTCTAGTATTAGTCAGATGGGATATCTCTTGTTTGGTATAGGTTCAATGTCTGCATATGGTCTTGCAGGAGCAGAGATGATGTATGTAACACATGCAATTGGAAAAGGCATTCTCTTCATGATGGCTGGAGTTATTATTGTTAAAGTTGGAACTAGAAGTATTTCTAAACTTGGTGGACTAGCAGGAAAGATGCCAATTACAGCAGTTTGTGCAGTTATTGGTGCATTAACAATCATGGGTGTACCACCAACTAGTGGTTTTATGGGAGAATGGGTTCTCTTTTATGGTGCATTAGAAACTGCAATTGCAGAAGGTTCAACACTTAGAGCAGTAACATTTGGTTTAGGTCTTGTTGCAACTGCTCTTACAATGTCATACTTGTTATGGATGCTAAAACGTGTATTCTTTGGAAAAATTCCTGAACATCTTGAAAATGTGAAAGAAGGAAGTTGGTATATGACTGCACCAATGATGGTATTAGCAGGATTTTCTATTGTAGTTGGAATTTATCCAGACATATTTTACAAAACAATAATTCCGTACATGAATGGAGTGTTGGGAGTTTAGATTATGGCAACTGAATCTGTTGGATTGCCATTTGATGTTACTGCCTTAAGCGCATGGCTTGTTTGGATTTTACCATTTGCAGCAGCCATGATTATTCCAGGTGTTGGAAAATTATCAAAACATGCAACTGGATATGTTGCAGTTGCATTTGCTTTGATGAGTGCTTTATCTGCAGCAACAATGCTTCCAGTAGCTTTGGAGGCACATGAACTACATGATCAAGTTATGTGGATTGAATCTATTGGTCTTAAGGGCGGTGTCTTAGCAGATCCACTTTCAATAATAATGGCAAACGTAGTTGGCTGGATTTCCTTCTTGATTATGATATATAGTACAGGATATATGAAAGGCGATAAGGATATCCCGAGATTCTGGTTCTGGATGATGTTCTTTATTGGTTCAATGCAGTTAATTGTTTTATCTGATAACTTACTTCAAGTATTCTTTGGATGGGAAGGTGTAGGACTTGCGTCTTATGCGTTGATCAGCTTTTGGTATCGTGATAAAAAGAAAGATCATGTTGGTACTGAAGGAAGAACTGTTCTTGGAATGCTAGATTATTATTCCCCAACACATGCTGGTATGAAGGCATTCATCATGACAAAAGTAGGTGATGTGATGATGATTGCAGGAATGCTTTTGATATTTTTGTTTGCAGGTACATTTGGATTTAAAGAATTAATGGGAGATCATGAATGGGCAATCGTAATGAATGCTCAGGGATTATTAGTTCCTGCGTTTGTATTGCTCTTTGGTGGTGCGATTGGAAAGTCTGCGCAATTCCCATTAAACGAATGGTTACTAGAAGCAATGACTGGACCTACTGCCGTCTCTGCATTGATTCACGCAGCAACAATGGTTAAAGCAGGAGTATTTTTGGTTGCAAGAATTGGTCCTCTTGTATTTGCATTAGGTGCAGCAGGAATTATGGCTGATCAATTCTTTGAGATTATTGCTTGGGTTGGTGCAATTACTGCATTGTTATTGGCAACACAAGGAATGGTTAATGGTGAAATTAAGAAAGTTCTTGCTTATTCTACAGGTTCTCAAATTGGTTATATGATGATGGCATTAGGTATTGCAGGATTATCACATCAATACGTTGATGGTTTTACTGCTGGATTTTTCCATCTAATTTCCCATGCAATGTTTAAGGCATCATTATTCATGGCAGCAGGTTCCCTGCTACATACTGTTGGTTCTAGATTCATGTCTGACATGGGTGGTTTGAAAAAACAGATGAAGAAAACATATGCATTCATGTGGGCCGCAGGTCTTGGTTTGATGGGTGCTCCATTTATCACAACAGGATTCTGGAGTAAAGATGCCATCTTTGCATCTGTATACACATCTGGAAATGAGTGGGCATTACCATTATTTGCCATTGCAGTTCTAACTGCAATAATTACAGCATTTTATACTACAAGAATGATTGGACTGGTCTTCTTTGGAAAGAAGAGTAAACACATTGAAAAGATGGAAGAAGAAGGACATCATATCCATGAAGCATCATTATCAATGTGGGTTCCATATGGAATTCTAGCAGTTCTTACAATAGGTATTGGCCTTATTGGATTATCAACTGAACAAGGACTTCATCATCTGTTTGAAGAATATCTTGATCACTCATTTGGTATTCATTCTGAACATTATACAGATGTAGCATCAATTTTACCAGAATTCTTACAAGGAATTAACCCTGTTGCATTAGGTGCATCATTAGTTGCATTTGTCACAGGAATTGGATTGGGTTACATATTCTATATTGGCAGATGGATTGATCCTGTCAAATTTGTAAATTCAAATATCTTCTTTTATTCAATTCACAAACTTTTCTTAAACAGATGGTATCTTAATGCTATAATCTACTGGTGCTTTGTTGTTGCACCACTATGGATTGCAAGAGGCGTATTCAGATACTTTGAAAAGACAGCTATCGATTACGGTATGAATGATGGAGTTCAAAAAGCAGTTGGTTGGAGTGCAAGAGTTGTACAGGGAACCCAAACTGGCGTATCTCAGTCATACCTATTCGTATTTGGAGCAGGACTATTGTTTGTGGTTCTGATATTGTTGATGTAGGAGAGATATGATGTGTTAGAGATTACTTCCACCCCATTAGTATTAATTGCAATTTTAGGAACTGTTGGAATTGTTCTTCCAATTATTAGTATTGTAAGAAAAGAACAAGGTTCAAACTCATTTTATGCTGTAATTGCATTTGCAGCATTAATTGTATCCATGGGATATGTTGGATATCAATTTGTCAATGATCACATACTTGCATCTGCCCTTTTCTCAGAAGATGCAATAGTTGATGATGCATTTGGTGGCTTCTTTGCAATTGCAATGCTAATTGTAGCCATCTTCACTACAGTTGGCTCTTTCAACTATATGAGAAAGCATAATTCTCCTGCTGTTTACTATTCTTTGATTCTACTTGCAACAATTGGTATGATACTTGTTGCATATTCTACTGATTTGGTAATGTTGTTTGTTGCATGGGAACTCATGAGTATTCCAACGTATATTCTAGTTGGGTTTATGAAAAAGAATCCAAGTTCAAATGAGGCTGCTCTGAAATACTTCCTCTTTGGTGCATTATCTTCTGCAATCATCGTTTACGGAATTTCAATTTCATATGGTTTAACTGGTTCAACAAACATTGGAGAAGTTATACAGGGTTACTCTACACTTGATCCTTCCCTGTTACCCCTTGCATTACTTTCTGTTGGATTGTTTATTGCAGGATTTGGATTCAAGATGGGTCTTGTTCCTTTCCACCAGTGGTTACCTGACACTTATGATGGCGCACCACCACCAATTACTGCTCTTCTTGCAGCAGCTACAAAGAAAGCAGGATTTGCTGCAACAATACGAATTGTAGTTCTTGGAATGGTCGTCCTAAATCTTGATTGGACACTAGCTTTGGGTATAATTGCAGTTATGACTATGACTGTTGGTAACGTTGCTGCAATTATGCAAAAGAATCTCTCTAGAATGTTAGCTTATTCTAGTATTGCACATGCTGGTTACATTTTGATTGGATTTGCAGTTGCACCTCATACTTCTTTGGGGTTACAAGGTTCATTGTATCAAATTATGAATCACGCTGTAATGAAAGGCGCAGCGTTTATTGCAATTGTAGGCATTGTGACAACTCTTGCAGTTACTCATATTGATAAACTAAAGGGACTCGGACGAAGAATGCCCATTACTGCACTAGGTCTGGTTATCTCCTTGTTTGCTCTTGCAGGTGTTCCTCCACTCTCTGGATTTTGGAGTAAATTGATGTTATTTGGTAGCGCTTTGGATGCTAGTTCTGCATTATGGTGGGCACCATGGCTTGCAATTGCAGGTGTTCTTAACAGCGCATTATCTCTTGCTTACTATGGTTGGATTACAAGAAAAATGTACTTTGAAGGTGAAACAGAAAAAAGAGTTACAGAACCAAAATCAGTTATTGCAGTTATGATATTCTCAATAATCTTCTTAGTAGGATTTGGTGTATATCCAGATCCATTAATCAAGTTTGTAGAGTTGGCAACTCCAGTATTTAGTTTAGGTCTTATGCCTTAAACGAAGTAAATTTAATTAAATTATCTAGATTAATTTTTGCATCATTATCTGGAATTTTTCTCAAACTAGTTCTTGCTTTTTCGGAATATTCTTTTAACAATTCTTCCATTTTGTTAAAAACATCTCTTGGATCCGAACTTTTCTTAATTAGCAGATTAAATAATTTATCTTCATTTTTCCAGTCTAGCAAGTCATCTCTAATTTGATATGCAATCCCTATGTTTTTTCCGTATCCAGTTAATGCTTCAATTTGTTCTTCTGTACCGTTTGCAATAATTGCACCAGTTCTTGCTGCAACTTCAAATGCTGTAGCTGTTTTGTATTCAATTACTTTAAGATAATCATCAAATGTAACATCTTCACTAGTTTCCAATCTGCTTTCAATCATTTCACCTTCACTCATTAGCATGGCAGTAGTGGCCAAATCTTTTGTAATTCTTGCATTATCTAATCTGGAGGAAATCGCAAGAATTAATCCTAAAACAAAATCTCCTGTAAGTACACTAGTGTTGTATCCATATTTTATGTGAAATGGATCTTTTTGCCTTCGCATAGTCTCATTATCGATAATATCATCATGAATAATAGATTCCATGTGTAAAAATTCAACAGCACATGATGCTGATAATGTATTTTCGTCAATTTTACCCACACTTTCTGCAGCCAAATTCAAAATAATAGGCCTAATTCGCTTTCCTCCTTCTAAAGAATATTTTAATGGTTCAATGAACTCTGATTCTGAATATAATGATAATTCATTGCCTAAAGATTGATCTATTCTTTCAATATACTTGCCATATGTCTCAAGCAAAGGATTAATCTCAATGTTTTTCCTGTCCAAGATGTCCTGATCAAAAAACTTTGTTATTGGTAATTAAATCTTGGTGCTCCAGCCGGGATTTTCATCGACAGATTTTGAACCCGGGATCACTGCCTTGAAAGGGCAGTATGCTTGACCGGTCTACACCACTGGAACCCATGAAAATTCAGTATTCTGACCATAAAATCTTTTGTAAACCACAAAGATTTTTTTATTGGCGAATTTGAAGGTGGAGTATGAATATAATTAAAAAAATAGATGAAATGATTGAAGAAAAAAGTTTACTCAAACACCCATTCTATCAGATGTGGTCTGATGGAAAATTAACTCAGGAATCTTTAGCAGGTTACTCTAAAGAATATTTTCAACTTGTAAAAGCAGTACCATCTTTTATGAGTTCTATTATTGAAAAAGCTCCTAGTTCTGTAATTAATGAATTAGTTGCAAATCAACAAGAAGAATCTGATCATATCAAACCATGGATTGCATTTGCAGGAGAGCTTGGCATATCTGAAGATGAACTTGTTTCATATTCTGGATTACCAAAAACCCGTAAAGCAGTTTCTGATTTAAATGAATTAATGAATACATACGATAGTGGTGCATGTGCCATGTATGCATTTGAAAAAGAAATTCCAAAAATTAGCCAAACAAAACTTGATGGATTGGCTGAATTTTATGGAATGACAAGCGACGAGGCTACAGAATACTTCGAACTTCATACTGAGGCAGACATTAGACATGCTGCCTCTTGGAGTGGTATTCTAGAGAAATCTTCAGTTGATTCAAGTACCTTAATTGAAATTGCAGACAAATCACTTTCTGCACAAAACTTGTTACTTGATAGTTGTTATGAAGAATATTGTTAATCTCATAACATTTTATACCTGAGAAAAAATTCATCTGCTTAGGGCCCGTAACTCAGCTTGGTAGAGTAACCGGCTCATAACCGGTGAGCCAAGGGATCGAAGCCCTTCGGGCCCATTCTTTTCAATTAGTTTTAAAATGACCCAATTCAAAATTTACTGGCCGCAATGAAGAATCAGAGTTATATCTGAATGATGATTGGAAGGCATTTGTCTGAGCTGCCAAAATTTACTTGTTGATTTGTGCTTTTACCCTTTCTAAAACACTTTCATCTACAAGCTTTTGCTCATACAATGATTCTGTAATCTGTAATATGTTTAGAATTGAATGTGCTTTTACTCCTAATTCTAATAGGGCCTCATCTGCACCTTCCATTCTATTTACAATGACATATGCGTCTTTTACAGAAATATTCACTTCCTTTAGTGATTTTATTGCATTTGCAACTGAACCTCCAGTTGTTGCAACATCATCAATCATGACTACTTTCATGTTGTCATGAATTTTTCCTTCAACTGACTTTGATGTTCCATGATCTTTTGGTTTGCTTCTTACATAGATTAGAGGCTTGACAGTTTCTATTGCTAATGCTGATGCAATTACTAATCCTCCAGTTGGAACTGAAACGATTGAATCAAATTTGTCCAGTCCTATATCTTGTGTAATTTCATTTTCAAGATATTTTACCATTTTTCTAAATTCATGAGGATAGCTTGGAACTAGTCTTAAATCTACATAATATGAGCTCTTTTTTCCACTGGCTAGTGTAAAATCTCCAAATTTTATGATACCTTTTTGATACAAAAATGTTGCAAATTCTTTTACAAACCCCATACCAAAATTAACTACACTGGATTTATTTTGGTTTGTATTGTGTAATAATCATGCCTGAAATTTGGTTAAATTATGGTATTACAGATGTTGTTTTGGATATAAGAGCAGAAAATTTAGAGCAAAAAATTGATTCTGATGGTAAAATTCTTGAAGATTCTGCGATCACTGAAAAACTCAACACACTTGACTTGTCAAAACCAATGGAACTTGTAGTTTTACATAACTCAAAATCAATCCAAAAAATCATTTCATCCTTGTTTACTTTATGTGAACAAAAATCAAAACCTTTTCCAAAAATCTCAGCTGATAAAAAAATCCTAAATTTGGTTAAATCTGGATTGCCTGAAGGAAGTTCAATTAACGAATTTGATGATGTTGATATCTCAAATTCAAATCTTGTATTTATGGGTGAAATGGAATTTGATGGATTATTTGGTTATGAGACCATCTCTACTAGATTGATCAAAAAATTTGGTTTAGAATCTATGCTTTCAGCATATACAAAACGACACGAAAATCTTCCTACTCCTGGACAATACACTGAAAGTCTTCAAGAGGCAAAAAAATTTTCTGATAATTTTGAAATTCAAGGAATTGAAATAGTTGCAAATTCTCAAGGAATTCTTGATTTTTCTATAGGGCACCCTTCAGAGACTATCTCTGCAACTAAAATCTTAGAATCTAATTCAATCAAAGATGTAGGCCAACATAAGACTATGATTCTCAGTACTGGTAAAGATGCAAGTAATGATAATCTCGGAAAATCTTTTTCATCTCTTTGGAATTGTGCAAGTGCTATCAAAAAAGATGGACTTGCTATTTTGGTTGCAGAATGTAAAGGTGGCTTAGGTTCTGATGCAATTCAACAATATATTGAAGATAGACTAACTTTGGAACAATTACGAAATCCTACTAAATACATTAGCGGAATGGAAGATTTGTTGTTTCTTTCAGAAATACAAAAAAACTTCCAAATTGGTTTGGTTTCAATTCTTCCCGAATTTTATGCAAAAAAACTTAACATGATTTCTTTACCCGGCACAAAATATTCAATGGATTATATTCTTAAAACACAAGGAGCAAGACAAAAAGTTGCAGTAGTCACAGATGGTGCACGACTTTTGTTAAGGTAAAAACCAAGGCAAAAAATTTGTTGGTAATGGTGCACATAAAATTGCTAATCCTATAATTCCAATGTATGCAATTTTTCTATTCCTTGATAGTGGTGAAACATCATCTAATGGTGTTGCACTTGGATTTTTTGAACTCAAAACTAGAATTAATAATGCCATTATCCAATAATTTAACAAAACAAGAATTGCCATACTTCCAAATGTTGCATATCTGTGTAATTTCACACCAAGTAATGTTCTTGCTAAATGTCCTCCATCTAGTTGCCATGCTGGAAGTAAATTCAAAAATGTGATTAAAAATCCAATCCAAGCTGCAAACATCATTGGTGTCATGATAACCTCATGCCCCATTCCTCCTTTACCAAACATCATCAAACTGGCTGTCATTAGTAATGGCTCACCTTGATTCCATTCGATTAGTCTTGATTCTTCAAACAGCCCTGCAGCTATGTTTTGATCTAAAATAGGCGCTGTATATGCACCGTAAATTGAAACAATTACTGCAATTACTAATCCTGCGATGGGACCTGCAATAGCAACGTCAAATAAAATCTCTCGATTAATTGTTAATCCCTTTGATTGAATAAACGCCCCAAATGTTGGAATTCCAATTGTTGGTAATCCTGGAATAAAATAGGGCCAAGTTGTATTTAACCCATGTGCTTTTGCAGCAATTATGTGCCCAAGCTCATGAACTCCTAAAATTCCTAATAATGCAAATGTATAGACTGCTGCCATTTCTAGAGGATCACCTATTTCTATAATCTGATTTGTTCCTGATGTTCTATAGTATCCGTCAATCATTACAAATGTAACTACGATTACAAACAAAGCTCTAGGAGTCCATGTATTGTTAAGCCATCTCCTTTGTTTTCTTGGTGTAAATTTTTGAATTATGATAAATATTTCTCCATCTATTTTTTCTAGTTTTGAAACATAACTCATATTTTCTAATTTTTTTGCTAATATCTCAAATTTTGATTTGAATTCAGCATCTTCAATTCTAAATTCTAATGAAAATTCTGTTTTTGTAAAATTATCTACCTCAAATATGGAATTAACTAATGCAATAACGTCTTCCTGTGGCAGATCTTCCATTTGTTTAATGTTGATTCTTTCCATTAAATGGTCTTTTGGTTTAAAATTAAATATCGATAATTCTATGATATTACATGCAAGTAATTCTAAGACAATTAGGCGATTGCAATATACGAAGAGCAGAACCAAGCGATCTTATTCCAGTTATGGAAATTAATTTGAAAACACTTCCTGAACACTATTCTGATTATTTCTATGAAAGTTTACTTGCAGAACTTCCTGAAGCATTTGTTATTGCAGAAATTGGTGGTAAACATGTTGGTTATATTATGTGTAAAACTGAATATGGATTTTCTAATTTTAAGAAATTGGGTTTTGTGAAAAAAGGCCATGTAGTTTCTATTGCAGTTCTTGATGAATATAGGAAAAGGGGAATCGGAAATGCACTTGTTGAAGAATCTGTTAATGGCGTAAAATTAAGAAAATGTGATGAATTCTATTTAGAGGTAAGATGCAGTAATAATGACGCTGTTAGACTGTATGAAAAACTTGGTTTTGTAATTCTACAACAATTAAACGCCTATTATCGAGATGGCGAAGATGCATATCTTATGGCAATTGAATTAGATTAGTTCAAACCAATAAATAACTCACGAAGAAATTTCTCGCCATGGACAAACGTAAAGGAATGGGCATTGCCATTTTTATATTGTGTATTGGTGGATTTTTCCTTTATGCATACTTGTTAATGCTTTCTGAATGGAGTCCTATTGTATTACAATTGTCAATTTTGATGATTGCTGGGGGAATACTTGGTGTAATTGCATGGATTGGATATGTAATGGCAACAACAAAGCCTTCTCCTGCATCAATTACATCAGATGACTAATTTATTTGAAAATTTTCACATCTACTACTGTTTGATAATATCTTGGACCTACAGGTCTAACAATTTTTGAAGTTAGAATTTCTGATTTTACTGGTGTAACTTGAAGATAATGTTCTTCTGAAAGTTTATCTGCATCTGATTTTTTATCTGCATGAATGTGAGAATAATAATGAATAATACCGCCGCTTTTTGTTGTACTAATTGCAGATTCTAAAAACTCATCAGATCTTTCAGGTAATAACATCAACGTCCTATCTGATTTATCAATCAATTGTTCTTGAACAATTTTTGATGCATCACCATTAATTGAAATTACTTCTCCTGCAAGTTTGTTTAATTTGATATTTTTTTCACATAGCATTGATGCTGTAGGGTTGATATCTAAGCTGTAAACAGTACATTTTTTCTTTTTTGCAGCCATTATTGAAAACATTCCTATTCCTGCAAACATATTTATCATTATTTCTCCCTCTTGAATCAAATTTGCAATCCTTTCTCTTTCAGTGGATAATCTAGGTGAAAAAAATGCATTTTCAACATCTACTGTAAATTTACACCCAAGTTCTTTGTATTCTGTCTCTGTGCTGTCTTCTCCTGCAAGAATTTCTAGGCTTCTTGTGCGAAAATCACCTTCTACCGCCGATGATTGGCAAAAAACACTTTTAGCTATTTTTACTTCGTTTAGCAACGTTTCACCAATGATTTTTTTCTTTGATAGTAATGATTCTGGAATTCTAACTATGATTATATCTCCAATTTGATCAAATGCAGAAATTAATTCATCACTTTCTTTTGGCGTTAGTACGCTTTCTAGTGATTTTTTTAGCATTCGAGTCAATGCTTGTAATAAAAATTTCCAGATGTTTTTTGATCCTTATCTAATCTACTTTCTAATTTATTTACACGTGGTCTTAGACTTCGTTCATCTCTTCTAAATGACATGTCAAGTGATTTTAGGAATCTATTCATGGCATCAGCTTTTGGCATTGGAGATGTAGCTTGTCCTACTGCACCTGATTCTCCTTCAAATATTATCATTGTATCTGAAATTAAATCCATTAGTTGTAAATCATGATCAATTATTATTGCTGATTTTCCAAAAGAACGCACAAATTTTTGTAAAAATTTTGCAACTGCAATTCTATCTTCTACATCTAAAAATGCAGATGGTTCATCTAATGCATATACATCCACTTTTTGTAACAAACATGATGCAATTGCTACTTTTTGTAATTCTCCTCCAGAAAGATTTTTGACAGATTTATTGTATAATTTTTTAAGTTTTAACGGATCCAGTATTTGTTCTTCCTCTAAACTTCCTTCTACTGGATTGCCATTTGCTTTGTCAAGTACTTCTATGACCTCTACATCTATATCATTTTGTAGATATTGTGGCTTGTATGCTATCTTGGTTTTTTTATCAATACTATCTGCATCTGGTTTTTCAACTCCTGCAATCATTTTCATCATAGTTGTTTTTCCAAGGGCATTTGCACCCATTATCCCTAAAACTTCCCCTTTTCGTACTTTTCCAGGCTCAATTGTTACTGAAAACGAAGAATATTTTTTTTCAATTTTTGGATATGTTATGATGTCACTTCCTTCTTGAAATACATCCGTTGATGAAGAAGATACATCAAAAGAAAATGCCTTGTCTCTAAATCTAACATTTTCTGTTGGTAAATACCCATCAAGAAAAACATTGATTCCAATTTTAGTAGATAATATGTTTGAAACAACTCCGTATGCAGTTGGTTCTCCGTATAGCACTTCGATATAATCACTTAGAAAATCTAATAGTGTTAAATCATGTTCTACTACCATGACACTTTTTCCAATCTTTGCCAAGTTTTGAATTACTCTGGCAACTCTTGTCCTTTGAAAAACATCATTGTATGATGATGGTTCATCAAAAAAGTAAAATTCTGTATCTTTTAATGCAGCAGCAGCTACTGCTATTCTTTGTAACTCCCCTCCACTAAGTTCTTTTAAATTCTGTTCCATAGAATTTTCTAATCCTAATTCTTTGATTAATTCTCGTGACACTCCCCTTTCATCATATTTCTCAATGAGTTCTTTTCCTGTTCCATCAAATGCTTGTGCAATATGATGAACTTGTTGAGGTTTTATTGACGCACGTATTTGTTTTTGTTGAATTTTTTCAAAATGTTGTTTTAGCTCTGTTCCACTATAGTATTTTAAAATCTCATCCCATTCTGGTGGATTTTCATATCTTCCAAGATTTGGTTTTAGATTTCCAGATAGGATATTTACTACTGTACTTTTTCCCATTCCGTTTCTACCTAATAGTCCTACAACTTCGCCTTTTTTTGGAGTGGGTAATTTGTATAGTCTAAATGAATTTGCACCATACTGATGAATTTTATCTTCAGCTAACTCACTTGCCAAGTTCACAATTGTTATTGCATCAAATGGACATACTTTGACACATATTCCACATCCATTACAAATATCTTCATCAATCTGAGCTTTTTTTGATTCCTCATTTAGGACAATGCAGTCTGCCCCTGATTTGTTAACTGGACAGTATTTTATACACTCTAAACCGCATTTTTTAGGCTGACATAGATCGTGATCTAATACAGCAACCCTGTGCGTCATATCGTAATTCGATATTTTCTTTGCTTTATACCTATTTTGAGACCTTTGAAATTTGGCGTTACGTTAATAGATGAGAATCTGACCTTACTATTCAAGCCGGCCATAGCGTTAGGGTGCGACCCAATCCCTTTCCGAACTTGGAAGTCAAACCTGACGTCGCTGTTGTGCTACTAAGATGCGAGAGCTCTTGGGAAGCAACAGTGCTGGCATTTTCTAATTTACAATCAATCTTTTAATATTGAATTGATTGGATTGATGTGAATTTAATGCCAAATTGCAGTGTTTGTGGAGAAATATGTGACAACGATATTCTATTACTAAATCATATGATGGAAAAACATGGTTGGAGAAATCCAAATGTTGGAACACCTGATAGAAATAGCCGTGGTTATTGATCTCTAAACATTTTGTAAATAATCTAAAATCAATCTTACGCCAAAACCCGTAGCACCTTTTGGATTGTATGGTTTTTCTTTTGTAGCTATTTGCGTCCATGCGACTCCTGCAATATCCACATGAATCCATGGTGTGTTTTCTATGGCATTTTTCAAAAATGCTGCAGCTGTTATTGTTCCTGCTGCTCTACCTATTCCGATATTTTTCATATCTGCAACATCCGATTTTATCATATTCATGTAGTCTTGATTTAATGGAAGCTCCCAAACTTCTTCTGTAGTTTTTTTAGATGATTCTTTTATTTTCTTTGTTAGTTTTTCATCATTTGATACAATTGCTGCTACATTGGTACCTAATGCTATAATACATGCACCTGTTAGGGTTGCAAAATCAATAATTACTTTTGGAGAATATTTTCTTTCTCCATATGACAATGCATCGGCTAAAATTAATCTGCCTTCTGCATCTGTGTTTAAAATTTCTGCAGTTTTTCCACTGTATAATTTTATAATGTCTCCTGGTCTGTATGACTCTCCTCCAGGCATATTTTCAACTGAAGGAACAATACCTACAACGTTGATTGGTAATTTTAATTCTGAAACAGCTTTCATTATTCCAAGTACTGTACATCCACCACATTTGTCAAATTTCATTTCATCCATTTTGTCTCCAGGTTTTAATGAAATTCCACCTGTGTCAAATGTTACTGCTTTACCTACTAGAACAATAGGTTTGTTATTTTTAGGACCATGATTGTGTTCTAACACAATTAGTTTTGGTTTATTCTTACTTCCTTGTCCTACTGCTGAAATTCCACCGAATCCTTTCTTTTTTAGTTCAGGTTCTGAAATGACATTGGATTTCATCTTGTTTTTTTTTGCCATAGTTTTTGCAAAATTTGCTAATGTTGTTGGAGTACATTTGTTTGGGGGTAAGTTAGAAATACTTTTTGTAAATATTGCACCTTCTGCAACAATTTCAGCTGTCTTTATGATTTTAGAAATTTTATTTGACTTGGAAACTATGATTGTAAGATCTGGTGATTTTTCCGCTTTTTCTGCCTTGAATGCATCAAATTTGTACAATGACATTTTGACTCCTTCTATAATTTGAGAAATTGATGAATTCTGTTCTACAATAAAACTTGGTGGTGTAATTACTGAAAATTCTTTCAGTTTTAGTTCTCTTGCTTTTTGTGCAATTTTACCTGAAACATATCTTATGGTATCTTGTGTTAACTTTTCTTTTTCACCTATTCCTGCAAGTAGTATTCTTTGTGTAGATTTTTTTCCTGGAATTGGAATTATGCTTAATTTACCTAATTTACCATCCATATCTTTTAGTGTTTGATTAATTGTAGAGGTTATTTTAGCATCAAATTTTGGCAATCCTATAACTTTGTTGGAATTTTCTAATACAAATCCACATAGAAGACTGGTCTTCTTTTTTGCAGAACTTTCAGTTTTGATCTTCACTAACTTTCTCATTTTTGAAGTATTATTTAGATTTACTATAGATCTATTTTTTTACTATTTGTAAGTAAACTAGAAGATCTTACAAATACTGCTTTCACTGTTTTACAATCTTGTTGACATTCTTCATTTATTTTGATAATTGTTGTTCTTTTCGTTTTTTTAGACATCATTGATTTTATTAATGGATATAATGCAGCTCTACCTCCACATGCCCTTTTTTCATCAATAAACCAAAACATTTCCAATGCTGTTTCATCTAGAATCTCTTTTCTTATTTTTACTCCAAAATCTGAATAATGACCTACCATCATAATTTTACCTCTGGCAAAAAAATTAACAAGTTTTGCAAATTTCATACACAGGTAACATTGATTGTCAAATAATGCAATTGGAAGATTTTCTTTAATTTCCATAATATTACTAAGTACCGATCAAATTAAAATTTTACAGAAGTAGACTTTTATTCAATTTACAAAGATAACGATCTAGATGGGACTTAATTATTATCAAACTAAAAAAAATATTCTCAGAGCTCGTAAACTGGTAATAAAAGGAACTAATACTGCAGGTTCTGGTCATCCTGGTGGTTCTTTTTCAATGGCTGAGATTTTAGGCTGTTTATTTAACAAACACCTAAAGTTTGATCCTACTAATCCTCAATGGGAAGACCGAGATCGTTTAGTTTTATCTAAAGGCCATGCTGCCCCTGGTTTATTTTCAAATATGGCTGTTGCAAAATACTTCCCAGAATCTGAACTTGAAACTTTGAGAAAATTTGGTAGTAAATTACAAGGACATCCTGACTTAAAGTGTCCAGGCGTAGAATTTTGTGGTGGATCCTTGGGTACTGGCCTCTCCTATTCAGTAGGTATTGCACTTGCTGGAAAGATTGATTCTAAGAATTATCATGTTTATACTATAATTGGAGATGGTGAATCTGACGAAGGACAAATTTGGGAAGCTGCTATGACTGCTTCAAAATACAAAGTTGATAATCTTACTGCTTTTCTTGATAGAAACTTCATTCAACAAGATTCCTACACTGAAAAAGTTATGCCATTAGATGAAAAACTGGAAGGAGATAATCTTTCTGAAATGTGGAAAGACGCATCACGTTGGAAAACTGGTGACAAATGGAGATCCTTTGGATGGAATGTCATTGAAATTGATGGACATAGAGTTGAACAAATTGATGCTGCTATTACAAAAGCAAATGCTACAAAAGGGATCCCTACAATGATCATATCTAGAACAATTAAAGGAAAATCTGTAGAACATATGGAGGATAATCCACAATGGCATGGAAAAGCTCCAGACAATGATGTGGTTCCAGTAATTAATCTTGAATTAGATTCTCAATTTATGATTGCACCATCTATTATTGCAGGTGACATGACAAATTTAGAAAATGAACTTAAAAGATGTGTTTCGGGACGAGCTGATTACATTCATCTTGATGTAATGGATGGAAAATTTGTTTCAACTACTACTTTTGATCATAATAAAATTAAAGAACTAAGGCCTCTAACTGTGATCCCATTTGATTCTCATTTGATGATAAATGAACCTGTTAAACATGTTCAAGATTACATTGATGCAGGTAGTGATATCATTACCGTTCATGCTGAAGTAACTGATGAATCTAGTTTTGGAGAAATTCATGATCTGTTAAAACAAAATCAAGTTGGTGTGGGTTTTGCAATAAATCCTGATACTGAATTGCCTGAATGGTCTTACAAATTTTTGTCTTCTTTAGATCAGTTAATTGTAATGTCTGTTGTACCTGGCAAATCTGGTCAAAAATACATTGAAGAAACTCATGCTAAAATGACTAGATTGAATTCTGTTCTAAATGAATATAATTTTTCAGGCTATATTGAGGCTGATGGTGGTGTAAATCTTGAAAATATAGGCTCGGTATTTGCAGATGGTGCTCGTGTTTTTGTAGGAGGCGGTGCTATAATTGGACAGCAAGATGTACGTACTGCAATTAGAGATTTTAGAAATGAAGTCTTAAAATCTAGAAGACGTGCTTTACTTGAGAAATCTGATGAGTTAGGTGGAGCCGACTTGGTAAATAAATGGATTGGCTTGCATGTAGTAGGTGAAAAACAAGAACAAATCAAAAAAATTGCACAGGAGGCCGGATATCTTTGAATGAACCTACTATGACTGACATGCGTTCAGAATATTCTAAATCTTTAATTCAACTTGGACGAGAAAATCCAAATGTTGTTGTTTTAGGTGCTGATACAACTGGCTCACTAAAAACTTTTGGTTTTGGAAAAGAATTTCCTGAACGATTTTTCAATGTTGGTATTGCTGAAGCTAACTTAGTTACAATCTCTGCTGGATTAGCAGTTTCTGGAAAAATTTCTTTTGCTAGTACTTATGCCATATTTTTACCTGGAAGGGCAGTTGATCAAATACGAAACAACATTGCATATCCTTCACCAGTAGGTAAAAAAGGCCTTAATGTAAAATTAGTTACTTCTCATGGAGGCCTATCTGTTGGACCTGATGGTGGCTCTCATCAACAAATCGAAGATATTGCAATAATGAGGGTTATTCCACACTTTCGTGTTTTTATTCCTGTTGATACTATTGCAGTTTCTAAACTGACTCAACTAATGGCAAAAGAATACGGTCCATTTTACATGAGAATGGCAAGATCTAAAACTCCTTTGGTACATTCTAATTCACAAGATTTTAAAATTGGAAAAGGTATTACACTCAGAGATGGTTCTGATTGCACGATTGCTGCATGTGGAATCACTGTTAAAATGGCTTTAGAGGCAGCTGAGTCATTACAACAAGAAGGCATTTCTTGTAGAGTTTTAGATATGTTTTCAATCAAACCAATTGATCATGAAATTTTAGAAAAAGCAGCACGTGAGACAGGTTGTATTGTTACTACCGAAGAGCACAATATTTTGGGCGGTATGGGTTCTGCTGTAGCTGAATCTGTTTCTGAATCTTATCCTGTTCCAATAAAACGAATTGGGGCTCAAGACATGTTTGGTGAATCTGCTAGAGATGCTGAAATTCCTTTACTCTTAGAGAAACATGGAATAACATCTTTTAATATGGCAAAACAAGTCAAAGAACTCAGGAGCAAAAATATATGAAAATTTTTCTTGATACTGCTAATTTAGAATCCATTAAAAAATTCAATGATATGGGATTGTTAGATGGGATTACTACTAATCCATCCTTAATGTCAAAAGAAGGCGGTAATCCAAAAAATGCAATGGAAGAGATTACAAAAATCATCAAAGGTGATGTAAGTCTAGAAGTTGTTAGTACTGAATATTCTGGAATGATGGATGAAGGTAAACGTCTTCGTGAATATGGTGATAATGTTGTAGTTAAAGTTCCTATGATTCCTGACGGATTAAAAGCATGCAAATCCCTTTCATCTGAAGGAATTCCTGTTAATGTTACATTGATATTTTCACCAAATCAAGCTTTACTTGCTGCAAAATCTGGAGCAAAATATGTTAGTCCATTTATTGGAAGGTTAGATGATGTTGGTCAGAACGGAATGCATTTAATTCAAGAAATTAAAGAAATATTTTCAAATTATGATTTTGCAACTCAAATTTTAGTTGCTAGTGTACGTCATCCACTGCATGTAATTGATGCTGCTAAAATAGGAGCTGATGTTGTAACTTTACCTCCAGCTGTTTTAGATAAAATGTTGCAACATCCACTAACAAAAATTGGTTTAGAAAATTTCCTTGCAGACTGGGAAAAACTCAAAGCTGGAAATCCTGATATTAAAATCTGATTTTGAGTATATCATTTAATGATAAAATCCTAAAAATGAAATATTGAGGGTTTTACTAACCTCTACTTTTTCTTGAACCAGTTCCTCTACCAGTACTTCTTGTCATTCCTTTTGTATCTGGTGTTGCTTTTGGATCAGGCATATCACTGAGTTTTCTACGACCTGTTCCTCTACCTGATGAAACCATTCTACTACCTGCTTCTTTTTTCCTAGCTTCTTGGACTTTCTTAAATTCTTCTCCAGACCATTTCTTAGGATCATCGTCAACTTCGATAGTTCCGGTTCCTCTACCAGTTCGTATTTTTATTTTCCCCATAATTTAGGTAAAATTATCTCGTATTTATCTAAGCTTATTTTCTCAATTAACATATTTTCCATTATTTCTTGAAAATTTTCTAAAAAAACACATCATTTTCTAGAGTTAGGTATTTGGAATAATTGCTTTTTAACTTGTTATCCAACCTAGTTTTTTGAAATAGGCAAACATCAGAATTGCAGGTATTGCTGATGCAATAATGATGATTATGAATGCCGTGAATGGACCTAAAATCATAACATTGTCTACTGCTCCTCCAGGTAAATTTACATTCATTCCATAAAACGTACCAATTACTGTTGATGGAATTGCTAAAGTGAAAATTATGGTTAATACGGCCAGTACTTTGTTTGTTTTTTCTGTACTTAACATGAAATCTGTATCTTTGTAAATCTCCATTGTTTCTCTTGACTCTTCTAAACTTTCAATAACTCTGTCTAAGTGGTCAATTACATCGTCAAAATATAAAATTAAATCTTCATCTTCAGTTGATATAAATCGCTGTACTTGTTTTCCAGTTTCTACTACCATTCTTTTCAAAGGATTGGCAATTCTTCTTAACACTGTGATTTCTCTTCTTAATCTTGAAATTTGTCTTGCAACTGATTTTTTATCATCAAAAACTCCTTCTTCTATTTCATCTAGATTTGAAATTATTCTTCTTAATGTATGCAGTAAATCATCTACTAGTACATCAATTATCTCGTGAAGTAATGCTCCTGGTGATTCTCCTAAATATTTTTCTTGTACATCTTTGTTTTCAGTATTGGTACATATTTTTACTAATTCTACTAGAGGTTTGAGATCTCCTTGGTGAATTGTAATTATAAAATTCTTACCCATAAACACAGATAATTGGCTAACTTGTGGTACTGCAATTTTTGAGAATAATGGTGGGAAATGAAGGAGCAAGAAGAAATGATCATCATAAGAGTCTAGTTTTGGTAATTCAAATTTTGTTAAACTATCTTCTACATTTAACGAATTGAGATTAAATTCTGCTGCTAATTCTTCAACTACTGTTCTGTCTGGATTTTGAACATCTATCCATGTGAAATCATTTCCTTGAATTCTTATACTTGATTTTTCTACCTTTGCTTCCACTAGAGATTTTTTTCCTGAACGTAATCTAGTTGGAATGATGTTTCTTTTCAAGTTGTAAGGTTGCCTAATACAACAAATTTAAAGCGATCGATAACACTTGTCTAAAAATTACACGCATGCATAAAATTGAAAATCATTCTAGAGTTTGAGGCTATTTGAATGGAAGAATGATAGTTGCTCCGTAATATGAAATACCAATTGTTATGGCCATTGCAATCCACCAGTATCGCATACATGAAATAGTTATCGGTTAATAATAAATCTACAGCCTAATTTTCAATTAAAAATCAAAGATTATTACAGGATAGCTCATTTTTCATTCTAGTGGCCCTCGTAGTACAGTGGTTAGTATAGAGGATTGTGGATCCTCGGACAGGAGTTCGATTCCCCTCGAGGGCCCTCCTAAATTCATCCAAATTCCTATTTCTACTAATTTTGTATTTTGATTATTCTTTTATTTTGAATACTTGATAGTATTGATTTTGGTATGTTGAATCATAATGTGTTTGTAGCATGTTCTTATCGTCCATCCAAAATTTTGTAGCATTAGCAGAATCTGAATCTGGTTCTAATCCTATTACTATCCATTTGTTATGTTTCCATGGTTCTTTGAAGAATGCTTTGGATAGATGCCCCTCAATTCCTTCGTTATAGTCTTTCAAATCAATTCCTGATGAGATCATAATTCTATGTGTTTGTGCAGAACCTGTCATTATCAGTATTTTACCATCATCATAATTATCATAAAGAAAATCTGATGTTTGTTTTGCATATGGTGATTGTTTGTAACTCCATCCACCATATGCGTCCAAGTATGTTACCACTCCAAAAGAGGAACTTGCAATTTGAAAAATAAATAATCCTCCGATAATAATTCCTAAAATCATCTTCTTGTTTATTTTTTCAAGTTTCCATAATGTAATGGATGCCAAAATAATTACTAATGGTGTTAGAAATGTTGCAAAACGTGCATTAAACCACCACTGACTCATTTCTCCTATTCCTACAAACATAGTAAACATGGTAAATAATGTAGGCAGAATCATGAAAAAATAAATCGAGTTTGGAATTATTTTGATTTTTTCTCGTAAATATGAAAAATATCCTACTGCTGCAAATGCCAATAATGTTGGACCTGAGATCATAACTGCAGCAGCTCCATAAATATACAAAACATTTTGTGGTTGAAGATACAAAAAGTCACGATATGGCCTTTCTACAGCTTGGGATGAAGCTGCATAAAATTCAGCACTTGCAAATTCAAATGGGTTATCGTACATTATTTGATTCCACCCTGTCCAAAATGCTATTCCTGTAAATGAAACAAGTGAAATCAAAATTACCAAAATTATTTTTTTGTTTTTTATTTTTTTGAAGGAAAAAACTATTGCAAATAATACTAGTACTGGTGCTAATATCCATGCTTCATATCTACATAATGTTGCAAGTGATACAAAGATAGATGATAATAAAATATATTTTAAATTAATATTGTTTTGTACCTCTATGATCCATTTTTGTAAAAAATAAACTGATGTCATAAAAAATAACAAAAATGGTGCTTCTGTCATTGCAGTTACTCCAAGATACAATAAATTTGGATTTGATGCATAGAGTAATCCTCCTACTATTGCTATCCATGGTCTTTTGGTTTGCACAAAAATAATTTTGTAAATTAAAACTGCAGTTAGTGCATGTAATGGAAGATTGATAATTCCTGCAAGGCCTGAACTAAATAATGAATTATCTAGAGAAAATGGTAGCATCATAAGATGTGGTAATGGGAGCCAAACTGTTCCCATTTGTATTATGCCTGGATCATTGGAATCTACAAATCGTCTTGCACCATACAAATGAGATACTGCATCTCCGTAGTATAGAAAAGAATTTTCATCAATTAGATATAGTATTCCAATTGATGCAATTCCAATCATAATTGTGGTTATGAAGATTATTGCTGAAATTTTTCGATTATTTTGTAGATTAACTAACATTTACTGGGCTCACAAATTCCTAATCTAATAACCCTTCACAGCTAATAAGAAATAGGACCAATTTGAGAGTCTGTTTAGATCACAATTGACAGAAAATCAGGTTTCAATCATAATTCCTACTTTTAATGAATCTGAGAATATCTGTAATGTCTTAAAATCAATTAAAGAGTATCTGCCAAAAATCGATATTGAAGCAATAGTCGTAGATGATAATTCTCCTGATGGTACTGGAAAGATAGTAGAAGAATACGTAAATTCAATGAAAAATATTGCAGGATACTCAATTTCTGTTATTCATAGAAAGGCAAAGGCGAGTCTGAGCTCTGCAATTCTTGATGGTCTAAAAAATGCCCAAGGTGACACTGTAGTTGTCATGGACTCTGATTTGTCACATCCTCCACAAACTATTCCAAAGATGTTGGAGACAATAAAAAAGACTCAGTGTGATATTGTTGTGGCTTCAAGATACGTCAAAGGTGGTGCAATTCAAGGATGGCCATTTAAGAGAAAATTAATGAGTACTATTGCAACAAAGATTGCAAGAAAAGGATTGGGTGTCACACCTAATGATCCAATGTCTGGATTTTTTGCTTTTAGAAAAAAAATTACAGATGGATTAAAGTTTGATGCAATTGGATTTAAGATATTACTAGAATTACTGGTAAAAACAAAAGGTGCTAAAGTTGAAGAAATTCCATATACATTCACTGATAGAAAATTTGGTTCAAGTAAGCTTGATACCCCCATAGTAATTGATTATCTAAAATCCATTTGGAAATTATATCGGTATGGTCGATCTGTACGAAAAGATGAGAAACGAACATCTGTTAGATTCTTGTCAAAAGTAGCACGATTCTTTACTGTTGGAGCTTCTGGTCTTGGAGTTAATTATCTTGCATCTCTTTTGTTTTCTTCTAGCTTGGATATGTGGTACATTCATGCAACAATAATGGGAATTTTATTTTCAATTAGTAGTAATTTTGTTCTAAACAAATACTGGACTTTTGAGGATAAAGATTTCTCACCAAAACGAACCATAATTCAATATGGTAAATTCATTGGATTTAGTTCAATTGGTGCACTAGTTCAACTTGGCATGGTCTATTATTTGGTAGATGGATTTAGCTTATCATATCCAATCGCACTAGTATTAGCAGTTGGTACTGCAGCGTTTAGTAATTTTGTACTAAATAAGAGATGGACTTTCAAAGAAAAAGTTTGGAGTTAATTTATCTAAAAAATACCAAACTTACTTGATTCCATCTCTTCTTTAATTGCAAGCTTGAATCTAGGTGATTTGTTTTCCACATTATTTGCTAACCATGTGAGAAATTTCTTTTCTGTGGTCTTTCCTTTCAATCTATCAAAGTCTCCTCCCATTAATTCTGCTAATTTTTGGATGAGTGATTTGTTTATGCTTAATACAAAAAAATGCCATCCAAATGCAAATTCCGAATCAGTCATCACAAAATCTTCTTGACTATGCACCATTTCCTCCACAAGGGATAATTGATGAGTTAGTGCCTTACTTGTTTTATCATAATCTACTGCTGACACATTGATGTTAATTCTGTTATCCATATGTTATTTTTATGCTAAAATAAAATAAAAGGATTACACAAATTATTATTTTAAAAGATGTTCAAAATCTATATCAAAATTCATTTTCATTATATTGATATAAGTTTGAATTGATTCTGGTATCTCATCTCCACATGCAACTCCTAGTTTTTTTGCATTGATCCAAATAACTAATGTCTGGATAATTGTTAAAAATCGATCATTTTTAATTTCTGGTGCTCCAATTGCTTTTGTATATCTCTCTGCAAATTCCCATGCTGTTACAAAATCTACGCATTTTACACCAAAAATTGATAAAAGCTGCTCTTGCATACTTTCAGCTTTGTTAAGTGGTACTTTGTTGATAATATATGGAAAGTCTACTTTGTTTGGTAAACAGTCTGGTAGTGGACCCCAAATTGTAATTATACGTGTTTCAGGTTTCAGTTTTTCAAATTTTTCTAACATGTGATTGATTATACTGTCTTCTGTAAACCAAAACAAAATTACTGATGCATCTGATATGTCTGATTCTTTTATGTTTTCACAAATTAATTGCACTTGAATATTTTTTTCTTGTACTGTTTTTTCTGCATGTTGAATCTTTTCAGAATTATTGTCTATCCCAACTGCTTTTTTAACTCCAAATTCGTTTATTGCTATTTCAATTCCTTTCTCATTAACACAACCTAAATGATAAAAAACATCATCTTTTCCTAGATCTACAAATTTGAAAATATCTCTAAGGGATTTTTCTGATAATTGAACATCCTCACCACTAAGCACATTTTCTGGAAGTGTTTCTAAATATTCTTCAATCTTCAATAGTGTCGTTTTTACTATGGGGAATTTATTCTCTTATGCTTTCTAATTTTGATACTGCCTGCCAAAGCTGTGTTCTTACGTATGATGGCATGTTTGGATCTTGTGTTACATCATCTAAAAGACTGATTGTATTTGCAGCTCTTACTGAAAGTGAATATTCTTTATTATTCAAATCTGCTATCAAATCTGTAATTGCCTTTTTTATTGTCTTTGGAGTTGAATTACTAGCAACAATTTGATCTAATGTTCCAATTGCTTCTTTCATTGATTCTTTATTTTGAGTCTCGTCTGCCATTTTTCCACTTTTTAATAAAAATTAGAAGTATATAGTTACATCTCTACAAATACACTGTCTGATTCTACAACAATACTGTATGATGTTAAATCCCTAATTTTTGCTGGAAATTTGACTAATTTACCAGTCTTGCAATCAAACTCTGCTGCATGCCAACCACATGTGATTGTACATCCATCTAGTTTTCCTTCAGATAAACTGGAACCTGAATGTGTACAAGAATCATCTGTTGCACAATATTCCCCGTCAATGTTTGCAACTAGTATGTCTCTTCCATCAATGGGCACTTTGATCATCTTTCCAGGTGGAATATCTGATGTTTTACCTGCTATAATTTTCCCCATTGCAGTTTTTATCTGATTATTCTTAATATTTTTTCGTATACTATCAACTCATCCTAAAACTAAAAAACAGTAAAATACAGTTCAAATTTTCAAACTCCTCTCCAGTCGTAAGGATATCTGGATTGTAATGGAAATCTGGGTTTTGGGATGAGTTTTATGATAAGAAAAGCTACTTCTTTGGATAAATCATCAATTTTGAAATTCTGTAAAAATACTTTTTCATGGGGAGATCATATTGATCAAGTTTGGGATTTTTGGATCTCTGAAGATCATTTGCATTTGTTTGAAAAACAATTTTTTGCCGGAATTTGTCATGCATTTTATTCAGATGATCAAGTTTGGATTGAAGGAATACATGTTCATCCTAATTTTCGTAGAGAAAAAATTGCATCTGATTTAGTTTTACATGCTGAGTCTATTGGTAAAGAAAAAACGTGCTATTTTCTTTTATGCTAATTGATACTGAAAACAAATCTTCTATCTAAATGGCACATTGTCTAGATTATGATGTATTTCAAACTTGGAATTTTTATTCTCTGGTGCCTGGAAAAATTCTAATCATAATATTTCCTCTGAAAATAATCTAAATCGTAAAATCTATTCCAACTATGTTGATTCATGGAGATGGTTCTCAATTAATGATGATGTGTTATCTTTGTTATACGAGACTAACAAAATTGTCAAATCTACTCTGAATGGACAAGAATCTGTTGCAATTCTTACTGATTCTAGACATTTTGATAGAACCTTGATTGTTACCTTCTTTTCAGGATCAAAAGATACTGCATTACAAATAATTTCTTTTTTACAAAATTATGGCTTTGATAAAAATTATGAACGAATACAAATCTTAACTAAAGAATCATTGCCGTCTTTTAATCTCCTAGAATACAGAATTTCATTTTATTTGATGAAGAAATTTCTATCTTAATTTGATTTAACAACTTTTATTGTATTATTTAGAATTCCTAAACCTTCAATTTCCATTTCTACTTTATCTCCATCTTTTAAAAATACTGCATTTGGTTTGTTTAACATTACACCAGCAGGTGTACCTGTAGAAATAATGTCACCTTTCTCCAAAGTCATAACTTTGGAAATTTTTGAAATAATTTCAGGGATTCTTATGAACATGTTGTTTGTAGATGAATTTTGTCTCAACTCTCCATTGATCTTAGTTGTCATTTTGAGATTTTGAACATCTTGTATTTCATCTACTGTTGTAATCCATGGGCCACATGGTGCAAATGAATCAAATCCTTTTCCTCTAGTGAACTGTTTATCTTTAAACTGAATATCTCTAGATGAAACATCGTTGAATACCATATACCCAAATATTATTTCTGATGCATCTTCAGATTTGACGTTCTTACAATTTTTTCCAATTATCACTGCTAATTCTACTTCGTAGTCTAATTGTGTCACAAAATCTGGACATACAATATCTGATTTTGTACTGTTTAATGCTGTTCGTGGCTTTATTACTATGGCTGGATCATCTGGTGCTTCTAATCCTTGTTCTTTAGCATGATCTACGTAGTTAAATGCCAGGCAAATTATCTTATTTGGATTTGGTATTGGTGTCAATATTTTGAATTTAGATATGTCTTCTTCATATGGCAACTCTTTAATTTTATCTTTAATTTCATCATACCATCCATCAAAAAGAAAATCTTTTACATTATGTGGGAGAGGAACTCCTGTAAGGTTGATTATTTCATCTTTTGTTGCAACTTTATCTCCTCTAATGAAACCATATGTTTCGTTATTTTCATGTGACAGTCGTACTATTTTCATTTTTAATCACTTGTGTGTAAAAATTGCTTGATTTTGTGAATCTTTCCTACAATATCCAAATCTGACAAATTGAATTTCTTCTCCTTCCTTTAGTTGTAAATAATGTGGTTCTGTATAAACGTCTAATTCTTCTAAGCTTTCCTCATTGAACTCTTCTTCGTTGAATAATATTTTTGGAATTATCATTTTAATTTCATGTGCTGTTTTTTGTGAAACCCATTGAATTTTTAGAATATCTGTGCTTTCATCTTTGATAAATTCTCCTTCTAGTTCTGTGTCTTTTTTTGTGATAGTTATATTTCCTAATCCTAAAAGCCTAATTTTCATTCCTTCTTTGATATTTTCTGCATCTTCACCAGAAATGTAAAGTTTGCCATCAATCTCAATTTTTCTTTTTCCCATATCGTTAACTGGATGATTAGGAATTTCAATTGATGAAATTGGCATGTTTTTTATTGTTAATTTTTTTGCATTACTTACCATGAATAATCGTATACTATCTGCATCTACTAATTTTCGATTAAATGATTCAAGTGAATCAAATGGTGCTAGTGTGTTTGCTTTGGTTAGTCCTAATGACATGATGAATTTTCTAATGGCTTCTGGTCTAATTCCTCTTCTTTTGAGTGCCTCTAAAGTAGACAATCTTGGATCATCATACCATGAAACTTTTCCTTCTTCAATCAAATGCTTGATAATTCTTTTTGAAATTGGTATTCCTTTGAATTCTAGGCGTGAAAAAAACCCCTGATGTGGTTTTCGCATCCCTAATTCATCTAAAATTGTATTAGTCAATTCTTCTCTTAACTCAAATTCTTTTGAACGAAATGCATGCGTGATCCCATCTATACTATCTTCAATTGCTACTGCAAAATCATAACTTGGCCAAATTCTATATTTTTCTCCTAATGTGTAGTGTTTACCTTCTATTATTCTAAACAATACTGGGTCTCTCATCACCGCATTATCTGCTTTCATGTCTCCCCGAAATCTTACAATTGCTTCTCCTGGTT
Organism: Candidatus Nitrosopumilus sp.; assembly: GCA_963422575.2. Lineage (GTDB taxonomy): Archaea > Thermoproteota > Nitrososphaeria > Nitrososphaerales > Nitrosopumilaceae > Nitrosopumilus. The sequence goes on from CAXXKU010000001.1 coordinate 1,054,440, forward strand.
TGAATTTCTTTTGCATTTTTTCCCAATTTTTATTATTTTTATTTACATCTTCCATACTGCATTTGCATGCTTTTCGTTCTCTTCTGTTTTTACTAATGTCATCACGTTTACAAGTGCAAACATATGCTTTTCCTGAATTAATTAGTTCCATGCCTTTTTTATAAAATACTTCCATATCGTCTGATGTACTTTTTATCATGTCAAATTTTATTCCCAATCCCTCTAACCCTACTTTGATAGCTGCATGATATTCCATTCTTTCAGCTTCTGGATTAGTGTCATCCATTCGTAAGATGAATTTGCCATCATACATTTTGGCATATTCTGAATTAATTATTGCAGCTTTTGCATGTCCAATATGTGGATAACCGTTTGGTTCAGGAGGAAATCTTGTAACAACTTTACCCTTTTCTGCGTGTTTTAATTCTGGGAGTCCTTTTCTTTCTTCTATCTTTTCTTTTGATATTAAAATTTCTGGAAATTTATCGTCAATTTCTTTTTTTTGTTCTTCAATTGATAATTGATTTACATTATCTACAATTTTAGAAATGTCTCCTGTGATCTCTTTAACTTTAGTTCTAAGTTCTGGTTTTGTCCCGAGAATCTTTCCTAAAATTATTTTGTCTCTTGTTTGACCTCCATGTTCAAATGCGTTTTGAAGAGCATTTTTTCTAATCTCTTTTTTTAGTTCTTCATCCATTGCTTTGCCTACTGTTATTATACACTTCTCTTAACTACAAAATCTAATAATGTAATTAATTCTATTTTGGCAGATCCTGAGTATTTTTCTAGCGCTTTTTCAGCTTTTTCTGCATATTTTAGAGCCTGTTTTCTAACATCTTCTTCAATTCCTAGGCTTCTTATCACATCTACTGCCCTGTTTAGGTCATTTTTTGTGACTTTGGAATTTCCAAATGCTTTAAGAATTGTTTTTTTATTTTTACCTTTTGCTAATTTTATTGCCATTAAAATTGGAAGTGATTTCTTACCCTCTCTCAGATCATTACCTACTGGTTTTTTTGTGACTTTGAGATCTCCCATTACTCCAATTAGATCATCTGTTATTTGGAATGCAATTCCCAAATTTCTTCCAAACGCTGATAGATTTGAAATATCTTTTGATTTAGTTGTAGCACAAATTGCCCCCATTGAACAAGACACGTCAAACAATGCTGCTGTCTTTTTCCCAATCATTGCAATGTATTCTGCCTGTGTTGGTATTTTCTTTTCTTCAGCCATTTTTACATCAAGTAATTGACCTTCACATACATCTACGCATGCTTTGGCTAATCTGGAAACTAACTGAGTGGTTGCATTTGCTGATAATTTTGATTCAGTAATTATTTGATATGCTTTTGAAAATAAAACATCTCCTGCTAAAATTGCAACTGGCATTCCAAATTTTTTATGTACTGTGGGTACTCCGTGACGCATTTCATCGTTATCCATGATATCGTCATGAACTAATGTAAAATTGTGAACCATTTCAACTGCACTTGCAACAGTTATTGCGTTTGGTGTTTTTCCTCCTAGAATTTGACAACTTCTGATTACCATATATGGTCTAAGTCTTTTTCCACCATTTACAATTAGATGTCCTGCTGCATCATACAGTTTTTTTGGATTTCCTTTTAATTTTGAATTAAGATGCTTGTTTACAATTTTTGCATTTTTTTCAATTTGTTTAGTGCTTTTCATTTACTAATCTCCATTTGTCTTTTGACAAGTGTACATTAATTGCCTTTTGTAATTCCTCATGAATCTCGTCATTTTTCCATGTTGATAAGATATTTGCATATTTTTTGAGCGTAGATTTATCTGATTTATCAAGTAATTCTAAAGCAATAAGCATCCAAGGACAATAGATTTGTGGCTTTATCTTTAACTCTGAGATTAATTCTTTTGCAGATATCATTTTAATTTCATCTATTTCTCCCTCAATTTTTTTTATTTTGGTAGAATCATCAATTATTCCAATTAATGTACCACAAACTTCATTTTCAGAACCTACATTTTTGTATGGAACATGATATTCAAATTTATGTAAATAGTCTAATTTTCCTTCTATTCCTAATTCTTCTGGCATTCTTCTTTCTCCTGATGATGTGTATGTTTCAGATTCTCTAGGGTGACTTGCAAATGTTCCATCCCAATCTCCAGGCCATAACATTTTTTCTTTTGCTCTTTTTGTAAGTACTAGTTTCCCATCATTGTCAAACAATAAAGCAGTAAATGCTCTATGTAATTTTCCATTTGGTAAATGGCATTTTACTTTTTCTTCTGTTCCAATTGGATTGTCATTTTCACCCACCAAAATTACAAATTCTTCAGACATTTCTTTTTCCTCTAAATATCGTTCCATCGAATTTCTTGTTTTTTATAGCTTGTTCAATTCGTTTTGGTTTGTTACCATTTACAAAAAACACATTCATCCCATTCTTTGAAATGTTTATAGATTCTTCAACTTTTCTAGTCATGCCACCTGTGACATCTATCTTGTTTTCTGTTATTGATGGATTTTCTTTTTTTAGTTCATGAATTACTTTTTTTGATTTCAAATCAGAATATAATCCATCTTCATTTAGAGCAAAAATACACAATCTTGGTTTCAGAATTTTTGCAATATGTGTCATAATTTTATCTCCTGATAAAATGAATGTCTTTTTTTGTCCATACCATAATGCATCTCCATATGTGACTGGAATTAAGCCTGATTTTGCAATTTTTTCGATTTCTTTAACTTTTTTTTGAATTGGTTTGTTTCCTGTCATAAAATCAGTTGGTGGAAGACAATATGGTTTTAGTTTATTTTTTAACATTGAATCTAAAATAATTTTATTTAATTCAATCATTGAATTTTTTACAATTGAAACTCCTCTGAGATCATATTTTTTTCCTTTAGTATGCATATCGTATTTTACAGACCAATAATGTCCATAAGATCCACCTCCATGAACAATAATTATTGGTTCTTTGATTTTCTTTAAACTATTAGAAATATTATCGATTGTTTTTCTTCTAGCTGATAATGGTTTTTCTTTATTTGTAATAATTGAGCCGCCTAATTTTATTAGAATCATGTTGTTCCAAATTACTTAGTTAATTAAAAAGTATCCAGTCCTTTGAAATCAATTTTTACTGAAAAGCATTCATAATTTTTCCCATTGAATTGATTAATTGTGTGTTCTAAGTTTGATTCATCTGTTAGAGCAAATATACATCCTCCTCCACCTGCACCTGTGATTTTTGCACCAAATGATGATTCTTGTCCTATCTGAATCATATCTCTTAATTTTTCATTTGATATGCCTATTGTTTCTAAATATTTTTGATTTTGAATTATTTTTTGTCCTAGTTCTTTAATGTTATTTTCTTTTAATAATTCTGGTACGTCATCTGTTAATTTCATTTCATTTTTACATAATTCAGAAAATTCATTTTCATTTTTTTCTTTGAATTGTTTTACTTTTGCAACTACTGATTCTGTAGAATGTTCCATCTTAGAGTTTGCAATAACTAGATGAAAATTAGATTCATTTTCTATTTTCATAAATCCCTCACTTTTATCATATTTCATGATTCCGCCATATGTACAAACGGTACAATCTGCACCTGAAGTATTTTCAAATATTGTTTTTTCAGCCTTAATTGCAAGTTCTAAAATATCTTCTTTTGATTTTTTTTCAAATAGATTAGAAATTGCCCCTGCGCCTGCAACACAACATGCAGATGAAGATCCTAATCCCACTCCTAATGGAATATCTGATTCTACTGTAATTTTAATTCCTTTGACTTGTTTTTGTTTTTGCAGCATTTTATCTGCTAAATAATAAAGTGGTTTTAATGGAGAATTAATTTCAGAAATAGATTTGTTTGGTTCTAATGTTAAATTACCAATGTTTGATTTAATAGAAATTTTTTCATCATCACTTTGCTCTGCAATGACTGTTATTCTTTTGTTAATTGCACACAGAATAGCTTTTACTCCATACACTACAAAATGTTCTCCAAAAAGAATAACTTTGCCTGGTGCAGATGCTTTAGATTTCAAATAAACACTTTAGAATATTGGTTTATTCTATTTCCTCTTCAGTAATCTTTGTTTCAAAATCATCAATTTGATATTTCATTGATTCTTCTTCTTTTAATTCTCCTCTTTCAATGAGAATTTGACGTACCAGTAACCAATAGACTGTTGCTAATGCTTTTCTTCCTCTGTTGTTTGCTGGAATGATTACATCCAAGTTTGATGTAATGTTGTCTGTGTTTGCAACTCCTATTACTGGAATACCTGCATTAGTTGCCTCGATAATTGCTTGTTCATCAACTTGCGGATCTGAAATTAAAACTACTTTTGGTTCAATGTAATATGGTAATGATGGATTTGTTAAAGTACCTGGCATGAATCTTCCTAAAAGTTTCTTGGAATCTAACATTTCACAGAATTTTTCAATTGGTGTTTCTGCATATTGTCTTCCTGAACACACTATGAGTTTGTCTGCTCCTAGTCTGTTGATGAATTTGGCTGCAGTTTGAATTTTTTCTAGTGTTATATCTAGATCTAACATGTATAGTCCTTCAGGACTAGCTTTTGTGATAAATGGCTTCATGAACTTTGTTTTTACTTGAGTCCCTACCCTGATTCCAGTAGTTAGAACCTTCTTTTTGATGTCTGTTGCTTCTGTTTGTTGGCTCATGACGATTTTAAATCTCTGCCATACCGCGTATTAAATCATGCTCTGATAGACGTAATAGTTCATTTAGTTTGGCGACTCTTTCTCCTCCCACTACTCCGACTTTCAGCATTTTTGACTTTGTTGCCAATCCTATATGTGCTATTTGTGAATCTGTGGATTCACCCGATCTATGTGATGTGATTAATCTGATATTATTCTGATTTGCCACTTTGGCAAATTCTAGAGCATCATAAAGACTACCTGCCTGATTAACTTTTAGAATTGCAGCATTACATGATTTTGATCCAATTGCTTTTGTTAGAATATTTGTATTTGTAACTGTCAAATCATCTCCTGTGATTAATGAATTTGGAAATTTAGAAGTTAATTCTGCCATGTCTTCAAATGCTTCTTCATGTACTGCGTCTTCAGCATAAATCAATTTGTATTTTTCAATAATGTTTGCTGCAAAATCAATCTGTTCTCCAGTAGAATTTTCAAACCCAGCTCTGTCATAAACATATTTTTCTTTTTCTTCATTCCATTGTGTTGATGATGCAAAATCTACTCCTAATGATACTTCTTTGCCTAAAGTAAATCCTAAATTCTCACATGCTTTTACAGATATTTCTAACGCTTTTTGGTTTTCTAATTTAGGTGCCCATCCCCCTTCGTCTCCTCTACCGTTAGTAAAATTTGGATCTTCTTTTTCTAAAACACGACGTAGTTCTTTGTGTACTGACAAGTTAGTTTCAATTGCATCTTCTATAGTTTTTGAGCCTGTAGCACAAATCAAAATCTCTTGTATGTCTGGAGTTCCATGACCTGCATGTGCCCCTCCTCCTAAAATATTTCCTAATGGAAATGGAAATTTAAATTCTGTTTCTGATGACAGTGTTTTGAACAATGGTTGTTCCTCTGATTTTGATGCTGAATCCATTGCAGCAATAGTTACTGCAAAAGCTAGTGCGCCTCCAATTACAGAATAATTATTAGAATTATCCAAACTTTTTAGAGTATCGTGAATAGTTTTAAGATCCGAGGCCTCTAATCCAATAAATTTTTGGGTATTTTCTTTTAAAATTTTTAAACTTTCTTCTGGTTTTTCATTGGGAAAACTAACTGCTTCATATTTTCCTACACTTGCACCTGATGGTGCACAAACTCTTCCTAAAAATTTCCCGTCTGATTCAACATCTACTTCTATTGTTTTACTGCCTCTGCTGTTGTATAGAATGCGTTCTTCAATTGAAGTGATTTTGGCCAAGTTATTCTAACTCAGATTGAACTTCTTGTTTTCTTCTCTGAATTGCTTCGTAGAATGGAATTACTTGTTGAATTGTTTCAAGAGTTGTCAAAAGCATTCTTCTACAACAATATCTTTCAATTCCTAAAGAATCTAAAACTTTTACAGGATCTTCCCCTGCTTTTATTCTATTTTGATAATCATCATACTTGTCGGCAACTAAATTTCCGCATGTAAAACATCTAACAGGAATTAACATACGAACGAAAAAGTAATCAAGGATTATAAAAACCATGCAAGAAACTTTCTTTGCGGACGTCGCCCAGCCTGGCCAAAGGCGCTAGCTTGAGGGGCTAGTTTCTCAGGAATTCGTGGGTTCAAATCCCATCGTCCGCACCAGATTTTTAAAAATTATTTTTGTAATCTTTGTAAATTTTTGATTAATTCTGTTCGTCTTTTCTCTTCTGTAATTGCCGATCTTACATCATCTACGAGAATTCTATTAACGTCTATTTTTCTTCTAGCCTCTTTTACTACTTTGTCATACATTGAAAAAGTGTATAATTGCAAATACAGATTCTCCATTACATCAAAAATTCTAGTAGCCTCATCTACATCCCCAATTCTGATTTTATCAAACACCATTCTTTTTAGTTCACCTACACAATCTAGCAGTCCTAAGACGTATGATTCTGGCATTACTGATAATTTTTTTTCAGATGGAATTTCTTTTTTTTCAACAATTGCAATTAGACATGCAGCTTCTACAAATTCTTGTTCAGGAGTAATTAGATACCTTCTTAGTTGTCCTGTTGCCTTCTTTTTGTATTTTTTTAATAAAATATCTGCTTGTTTTAAATTAGTTTTTCCAGTTTTTAGATCTCCTTTATGAACTGCAATTATTGATCTACTACAGAGAATAATTATTTCTCTTGTATTTTTTAATAAAAATTCTCTGGAGTCTTGAACTTCTCCTAATGATTTTGAAATTTTATTTAATGATGTTTTTACATTTTTTAATGTCATGCTTGATGATGTCTAAAAACTAGGATAAAGCCGTTTGCTAAACTCTTATTTTAGATATGATTTTCACGTATTGTATGGAAATAACAGTTGATCAAATGTACAAAATTGAAAATAAAGGTCATGATATGGGATTTTTAAAAAAATTCATGATGGAGAATGCAGGAGCTGCATCAGTTAGAAGATTGCTTAACAAACTTGAAAATGTAACTTCAAAGAATATCTTAATTTTCGTAGGTTTGGGAAATAATGGTGGTGATGGTTTGGTGATGGCTAGGCATTTAGCTGGTTATGGTGCCAATGTCACGGTGATTCTTCTTGGCACTTCTGATAAAATAAAAACGGAAGAAAGTAATTGGAATTGGTCTATTTTAGAGAAAATGCCATCTGTGAAATTGATCTCAGGAGATTCTTTTAGTTTTGATTTTAAACCTGATGTGATAGTTGATGGTATTTTAGGTACTGGTATCTCTGGAGACATTAGAGAACCATATGCATCTGCAATTAATTATATCAATGAAACTGATTGCTACAAATTTGCAGTAGATGTTCCATCTGGATTAGATCCTCAAACAGGTGAAACTGCAAATATTTGTACAAAATGTGATATGACAGTTACATTCCACAAGATGAAACAGGGAATTCCAAAACGAAAAGATTTGACTGGAGAACTACATGCAGAAAAAATCGGCATCCCTCCTGAAGCTGAAGAGGGAATTCTATGAAAGTTCATCAAATTCAAGTTGGAAATATGCAGAACTTTTCTTATATTGTAGAGGATGAAAACACAAACGAATCTATTATCATAGATCCATCTTGGAATCTTGTAGAATTAGAATTAGTAATACAAAAAAATTCTCTTAAGGTAAAATACATTGTAAATACTCATCATCATTTTGATCATACCATTGGAAATGAAGCAATGGTTGATTTTACCAAAGCTCCTATTATTCAACATGAATTTTCTGATTTAAAACATGATATTACAGTCAAAGATGGTGATTTTATTGAATTTGGTGATTCTAAACTAAAAGTTATTCATACTCCTGGACACTCTAAAGATAGTATTTGTTTAGTTGGCGATGGTAAAATTTTTTCAGGTGATACATTGTTTGTTGGAAATTGTGGAAGGATTGATTTACCTGGAGGTAGTGCACAAGAACTCTATCATAGCCTTTTTGATGTTTTACATTCTTTGGATGATAATTTGATATTGTATCCTGGTCATAATTATGGTCATTCTGAAACATCTACTATTGGACAAGAAAAGATTACTAATCTTGTAATGCAAAAAAGAACTGAACAACAATTTGTTGATATGATGGGTTAGTGGATTTTTTGGATAATTTCAAACTGTTAGGTAATGTTGATCAGGCTCAAAATTTCCTTGATACTGTAAAATCTGGAAAATTTCTCTTTTCATTTGTTATATCTTATACTGAAACATGTGAAATTCCTGGAATTACCTTTGCAGGTGCTGATGCAAATTCAATTCAATTTACTCCTCCTGCTGATGCAGAATATCTCCATTATGGTTATTGTAAAACAATTGATAAAATTCCAATGACTCCTGATGGAAAACCCACTCCGGGATTATTAACTAAAGTTGCTTTGGAATCTTCTAGTATTCCTCATTTGACAATTAATGCTGGTAGTAAAGTTTCACCACAATTACCTTTTATTGATACTGGTTTATCTTTTGGAAAAAATATTTTATCTTGTGATGCCATGACTGATTCTCAAGTGTCCCATGCAGTTGATTATGGCAGAATTATAGGAAGAAGTTTGGCATCTATGACTGATTGTTTAGTTATTGGTGAAAGTGTTCCTGGAGGGACTACTACTGCATTGGCAGTATTGCAAGCTTTTGGATTTGATGCTAAAGTAAGCTCTAGCATTCCAAACAATCCAGTTGAATTAAAAAATAAAATTGTACATTCTGCACTTGATAGAATTAATTCTGATCATCCTTATAGTATTGTTGCAAATGTTGGAGATCCTATGATTCCATTTGTTGCAGGAATGTTAAGCTCTGCTTCTAATGTTTCAAAAATTATGTTGGCAGGTGGAACCCAAATGGCTGCAGTTCTGGCATTTGCATCGAAAATTGGATTTAATGATGAAAATACTGCTATTGGCACAACCTCTTACATCACAAATGATCAAAGTGCTAATTTCAATAATCTTATTCCAAAAATTGCAGATATTCCGATAATTTCTATAAATCCTGGCTTAGATCGTTCTCAATATTCTGGTCTCAAGGCATTCTCAGAAGGTTTTGCTAAAGAAGGTGTGGGGGCAGGTGGTAGTATTATTTCTTCTATGCTTAAAACTGGACATGATTCTAGAACATTTTTAGAATTAGCAGAAAGAGAATATCAGAGATTATTTACTTCACTGTAACTGATTTTGCTAGATTTCTTGGGTAATCCGGATCTGTATCTTTTTCAAGCGCTGCATAATATGATAACAATTGTATTGGAATAATTTCTGAAATTGGATATACTAATTCATCGGTTTTAGGAATTTGTATCCAATGATCATATACATCACTTTCCACATCTGAGATTCCAATAATTTTTGCACCACGAGCTTTAATCTCTCTTGCACTAGTCAATGTATCTGAATATGTTGAATCATTTGGGTTGATAATTATTACAAATACATTAGAATTCATCAAGGCAAGAGGTCCATGTTTTAATTCCCCTCCTGGAATTCCTTCTGCATGAATGTATGTTAGTTCTTTTAATTTCAATGATGCCTCTATTGCAATTGGATAATTTATTCCTCTTCCAAGAACATAAACATCTGACACGTCTTTCAATTCTTTTGCAATTTTTTGAATCTTGGTGGGATTTTCCAAAGTTTTTGATATATCTGTAGAAATTTTATCAAAATTCACTTTTATTGTATTATCTGTTAACTCTTGTACAATTTTATACATTATTGCCAATTGAGATGTAAAACTTTTTGTTGCTGCAACTCCTATTTCTGGTCCACAATTCATACCTATTACAATATCTGATTCACGTGCAAGTGTTGATGTTGATGAATTGATAATTGATATTATTTTGCAATTTGCTTGTTTTGCAATTTTTACTGCATCTAATACGTCTGCACTTTCTCCGCTTTGAGATATTGCAATCAAAATAGAATCTTGTTCAATAATATCTGGTGAAAATTGAAGTTCACTTGATATGATTGCTTCAGCCTTGATTTTGGCATATTTTGATAATATCTGCTTTGTAATTAGTGCAGAATTATAACTAGTTCCACTTCCTGTGATGTATATATTTTTTGCTTGTTTCATGTGCTCTGCAGTTTTTTTAATTGCCTCACTTGTTTTTTCCCCTGATTTCAAAATTGCCTCATGTTGTTCATAGATTTCTTTTAACGTAAAATGTGCATATTGACCCTTGTACGTATCTCCAAATTCTTTTGAAACTTTTGTAATTTCGTATTTTATATTTTCTCCGTCAAAATCTAAAATTTGAAATTTATTTTCATCTAAAATTACAAAATTCCTATTTTCCATATAGATTGCATCATCTGTATATTCTACAAATCCCAAAACGTCACTTGACAAAAAGAAATCATTTTTTCCAATCCCTATAATTAATGGTTCATGAAATCTTGTTGCTGCTAATTGACCATTTTCAAACATTGCAACAAAAGCATAATGTCCTTTGATTACTGATACTGTTTTCAACATTGTTTCTTTAACATTTTTTGTTAATTGATAATTTTTTTGAAGCAAATTTGCAATAATTTCACTATCTGTTTCACTTTTGAAATCATATCCTTCATCTTCTAGTTCTTTTTTTAATTCTTCAAAATTTTCTATAATTCCATTATGTACTATTGCAATTTTTCCAGAATTGCTTGAATGTGGATGTGCATTCATATCTGTAACTTTTCCATGAGTTGCCCATCTGGTATGTCCAATTCCTGTTTTTCCAGGTAGTGTGTCTAGTTGAATTTTTGAATTTACGTCATTTACTTTTCCTATGCCTTTTTTCAATTCAATTTGATTATTTGATTCTGTTGCAACTCCTACACTATCATATCCACGATATTCCATTCGTTTTAACCCCTTTACAATTATTGGTGCTGCGACATCATTTCCATAATAGCCTATAATTGAACACATACCTATCTATCTCATAATTGGGGGTTATTTACGGATAATCCTATTTTTTGATTATTCTGTTTTTGCTTCTTCAGCAGGTGCTTTTGTTGATTCCTCTTCAGTAGGCACCTCTACTTTAGGTTCTGATTTTGTTTTTTCTAACATTTCTGGAATTTTTGATTCTGGTGCAAAATGAATATTATTTTCTTCTTCAACTGGTACTGTGTAAGATGGTATGTCTATTTTTCTTTCACCAATCATAATATGGCCATGAATTACTGCTTGTCTTGCTTGATATGGTGTTTTGAATCCAAGCTTGGTTGAAACAATAGTTTGTAATCTACGTGAAAGTAAATCATTAACTTTTAGATTAAGTACATCATCTAATGTTGCGTCACTACTTACTACTCCAATTCTTGCAAGTGATTTCATAAGTATTGGTTCTTTCTCAGCTCTGACTTCTTGTCTTAATGCAAGTAATGATCTTGCTTGATGTCTTACTCTGGATAATTCTGTATGTGCTTTCCATAATTCTCTTTTAGTTCTTAATCCAAATGTACCCAGTGTTTTGAGCTCCTCCATTTTTAATTCATAATTAAGAGGTCTTTTTGGTTTTCTCCAAACTCTACGTGGATATTTTGGATCTCCCATTCAAAACACCTATTCTTTTTTCTCCGCTGGAGCTGCTTCTGCTGCCGGAGCTGCTTCTGCTGCCGGAGCCCCTGCAGATCCTTTCTTTACTGGAGCTGCCAATCCGCCTTTTGCAACACCTACTGCTCCACCTTTTCTACCTGATGTCCTAGTTCGTTGTCCTCTTACTTTTAGACCACTTAGGTGACGATAACCTCTCCAACTTGCAGTTATTCTTTCTCTTTCAATATCATTTCTTAATGTAAATGGAATATCTGATGTTAGTAAATGTAAATCTGCTCCTGTTTCAATGTCTTTTCTTCTGTTGAGGAACCATGTTGGAAAATTACCTTCTATTGGATTTAAAATTAATTTTTCAATTGCTTGTACATTAGAATCTGTAAGATTGCCTATGTTTGAATTCGTATCAATTTTTAGAGTGTCTGTAATTGCTGTGGCAAAATTATATCCAATTCCTTTGATCTGAGTTAATCCTACGAGTATTTTTCTTTCTCCTGGAATATCATTACCCACGATCCTGACAATATGTCTATATTCTTGTGTACTCAAGTATTCCAAAATTCAAAGAAACCCAGATAAAAACCATGCTAGGCATAAAATTGAATAATTCTTTACTTGTTTGTCTTATTTTTGTACGTATTCTGAATTCAAATTATCTAAAGTCTTCATCATTTGTCCAATCACTGCCTTGAACATTCCATTGGTTGCATTTACAGCATTTTTTGACTCCGTGTTGGGTGTCTATTTCTATGCAAAAACAATGTTCTCCTTTGCCAGATGTGTCATTTTTACAGAGTTTTTGCATATTTTTACTCATGTCTTTTTCTTAATTATCTTGTTGGCAAATCTATTGAAAAAGTTATAAATTTCCAATTTCGTTATTTTAGAGAATGGATGAAACATTTGATCGAGAAAAAGTTGTAGATTGTATGTTCGATCCTGTAACTTCTTCTATATTGGCAGAACTAGAAGATGGTGAAAAATCATGTTCGTTTTTAGCTCGACAAGCTTCTATATCTGAATCTGAAGTTCTGCAACGATTATCTTATTTGATTGAACATGAATTCATTCATAAAAATTCTGATGATAATGATAATTGTCTGCTTTCTGCTAATTCTGATAAGCTTAGTGCTGTTGTTGAAAGTAGTGATAATTTTGATGAGACAATAAGCAGTCTGGAAAAAATGGATAGTTATCTAAATTGATTTTTTTCTATTTTTGATTGTATATGTTCCAAATACTAACATTCCTGCCATTCCAATAATAACAATATATGCCGAAACTAGACTAAGTAATTTTTTATTAGGATCTGGAAGTGGTCCTATTGCTCCAAATACATGGATGTCTTCATTACTTGTACTTTCTATGATCAATTTGTAAGTCCCAGTCTCTCTGATTTCTATTTCGTTTTCAATAGATTCCTCATTAATTCTTTGAGAAATAATTTCAATATCTGAAGGGTTTAATATTTTTGCAGTTAATACTCCTTCTTTGAATTCTATTGTTTGTACTGCAAAAATTCCAGTTTGTGTTTCTTGTGCGTCAAAAATCAATGAAATTGTGAGTGGGTGATTTGTACTTATTTTTTGTTCTCCTTGGCTAATACCGTCTAGGATTACCTGATTACCTAATGCTAACAAAACTAATCCAACAACAATCAGTGTTCCTGATACTACTATCATTATTGTTGTTTTTTGCATAATTTTTTCCTGATTTTCTTTCGTTTAAACGTAATTTATTACAATTTTCTTATTTGTGTTGAATGTAAAACTTAGATCAGGCTAAAAAAGTTAGCTTAAGGCAACTTTTAAATAAATAATTTTGATTTTTTATCTTATCTTGAAAATAACTCGTTCAACCACTATGATCTTACTGCTTTCTATTTTTGTTGGAATTTCTCTAATTGTAGTTTTTCCTACAATTACTGAAGCTCAATCAGAACAGAAAACCTTTGTAACTCATTCAGGAGCTGTTGTTCAAACTTCTGGTGATGTTATTGATCCTCTCTATGTTGAGTCTACCATGGAGTTTGATCCAATGGAATATCTGCGCGACTTTGATTATGGTACTGTATCACAACTACCTAATGGACAAACTTTGAGAGAGTTTACTATTGTAGCAGAAGATGATAAAATTATGGAAGTTTCACCTGGTGTTTTCTATAATGTTTGGACTTTTAATGGAAGTGTTCCAGGTCCAACCATTAGAGCTACTGAAGGTGATCTTCTTAGAATTTATTTCATCAATAACGGTTCAAAAGAACATACAATGCATTTTCATGGAATACATCCAGCTGGAATGGATGGTGTTTTTGAACCTGTAGGTGGTGGAGGTGGACAATTTGTATATGAATTTGAGGCAGGACCTGTTGGCGTTCATCCTTATCATTGTCATATAATGCCCCTTGAAGAACACATTGTTCATGGTCTCTATGGTGTATTTATTGTAGATCCAAAAGAAGGTAGACCTGCAGCTGATGAAATGGTTATGGTTCTTAATGGTTTAGATACTGATTTTGATACTGAAAATAATTTTTATGCTGCAAACACCATTCCTTTCTACTATCAACACCATCCAATTCAAATTAACACCAATGAATTAATTCGAGTCTATGTTGTCAATATGGTGGAGTTTGATCCGATAAACAATTTACATCTTCATGGAAATCTTTACAAATATTATCCAACTGGAACTGATCTAGTGCCTTCATTTTATACTGACATGATAACTATGTCTCAAACTGAGCGTGGAATCATGGAATTTGAGTATCAATATCCTGGAAAATATCTTTTCCATGCTCATAAAGTAGAATTTTCAGAGAAAGGCTGGGTTGGAATTTTTCTTGTAAGTGATAATTCAGAAACGAATACTCAGGAAACAGAATATGACACTTGGTGATAATTCATCTAAAACCAAAGTGGTTGCAAGTGGGCTTGTTCCATTTGGCTTTGTTATTTTGATGATGGCCTATATTTTTGGTCCAGGTGCTGATTTGTTGGATTTAGGAGTTCCACTTCCTGAAATAATTATTGAAAAAGTAGACTTTGTTGACTCTGAAATTCAGGCTACTGTTAGAAACACTGGTCCTATACCTGTTGAAGTGGTTATGGCAGATGTAAATGATAGAATTCAACCAGCTGCAGTAGAACCTGATAGATTTTTAGAAAGATATGAAACAACTTTGGTGAGAATTCCTTTTGAATGGAATGAAGCTGAGCCTTATATTATTGGAATTACCATTGAAGATGGAACTAGATTTGAGAAGGAAATTGAAGCAGCTGCCCCTGCATTAGAATTAACTCTTGATCTTGCAATATTTTTTGCAATAATTGGAACATATGTTGGAATTATTCCTGTAATGATTGGATTATTATGGCTTCCATTTATCAAAAGAATTAGTAAACAAAAATATCATTTCTTTTTAGCACTTACTGCCGGATTGTTACTTTTCTTGGCAGTTGATTCTGTTGAAGAAGCAATTGAAGTCTCTGATGAAAGTTTGTCTGGTAGCTTTAATGGCACTTTGCTTGTTGTAACTGTTGCAGTTTTATCTTTTCTTGGATTGTATTATTCTGGAGATAAACTTGTAAAAAAATCTGATTCATCAAAACTAACTAAACCTGTTGCAATTGCACTGATGATTTCTATTGGAATTGGATTGCATAATTTTGGTGAAGGATTAGCAATTGGTGCTGCAGTTGGTTTGGGTTCAATTGCGTTTAGTACATTTCTGATTGTTGGATTTGCTTTACATAATACCACTGAAGGTATTGCGATTGCTACGCCATTATCTGGAGAAAAATCCGTTATTGGAAAATTGCTAGCAATGGGACTTATTGCAGGCTCTCCTGCCATTTTTGGTGCGTGGATAGGCGGTTTTGTGTATTCTCCGTTTACCTCAATAATCTTTCTTGCTATTGGAGCAGGTGCCATTTTTCAAGTTATTGTTGTAATATTGAAATGGATTAGAAATGAAGGTGACAAAAATCTCTCTAGTGCATCAGTTGTATCTGGATTTGCAGTTGGAATGTTAGTTATGTATCTCACAAGCATTTTGGTTTAATTTGGTTCTGGATGAATTGTTATTACGGAATTTTTAATCTCTGCCCTGATAATATGTTCTATTTCTGATGTTAAATCGTGAACTTTTTCAATTGACAGTGTCTTGTCAAATGAACAATCAATATCTATTTTGAGTATATTTTCAAAATTCAAGGATACTATTCTTCCTATTTTTTTGATCTCTGAATATTTTTCTAATATTGATTCTATTCTTTTTTCTGTAATTTTATCTTCTAAACTAAAGTTTTCGGGTATTTTTACAAATGGCTCTAAATGTATTGTAGCATGTTCGATTTCAGGTATGTTTTCTTGAATTTTTTGTTCAATTATCTCAGAAATTTTATGAGCCGAAAGTAAATTGATTTCTCTATCTACCATCACATGTAAATTTGAAAATGCTTTCCCCTTTGTTTTATGAGTACTTACATTGTGAACTCCTTTTACACCGTCTACTTTTTTTGCAATTTCTTGTATTTTTGCATCTAGTGGAACCTTTTTCCAATTTGGTTCAAAATGTATTGTAACTGCCACATTTGAAATTTCATTTTTTATATTTCTCTCCACGTTGTTGCTAATTTCATGTGCTTCATCAAAACTTGTATCACCTCTTAATGAAATGGTTACATCTGCAAAAATTGTATCGCCTGATATTCTCATTAGTATTGGATCTACTCCTATGACTCCTCTTGTTGCAGCTGTAATTTCTCTAACATTTTTTACTAATTCTGGTGAAATAATGTCTGTTAAATCAAGAGCAGTTCTATAGACTAGTTTTACACTTAGTACAGCTAACAATCCTCCTAGAATTAATGCTGCAAGAAAATCCCCATGATGGAATCCATATGATACAAAAATTATTCCAATAATTGCAACCATTGTAGAACCTAAATCCATAAATGCGTGGTAGAAATCTGCTTTGAGTGTTGAACCTCCAATTTTTTTAATAGATCTTCGTAATAGAACTATTCTAAAAATATCAATTCCAATTGCGTATAGTCCACCAATTATTGCAAATAATCCTGGCAGAATGTTTTGAGGGGGACTTTGTAATCTGTTGATTGATTCATAAATGAAAAAACAAGCAATAAGAAAAATTGCTATCCCCCCAATTAATCCTCCTAATGATTCAATTTTTCCGTGTCCATAGGTATGTTCTGCATCTGGTGGTTTGATTGCCATTCTTGCTGCTAAAAGTAGAACAAGAGTGACTACGCTGTCTAATAATGCGTGAATACTATCTGTAATGAGTGCTAGACTGTTTGATACTAGTCCAAAAATTAGTTCAACTAAAAATGCAGAAAAAATCGCTAAAAGTGAAATCTGTAAAACTCTAGTTCTTTGCACAAACATGTTTTTTGATTATTTTATTCATGTATTACAGGTTTCTAAGAAGAAGTAACGATGCGACAACGTTATTTGTGATTAGAGAATCTTTTGGAATATTGGATGGTAAAAACTCTGTTTTATTAGCAATTTTTTCAGCAATATTGTTAATTCCTATTGTTAGTGCTGAGGCATCTAGTAATCCTAATTTGTTTGTCTCTGCTGAAAATCCTCAATTTGATAATTATTTTTCAGGTTCTATGGTGATTGAAGTTGTTATTCGTGATTCTAATCTATCTGACACTGATCAGGGAAAAGGAGAACCTGATGTCACACTTAATGGAAATTCCTTACGAATGGTTCAGGCAACTGATGGTAATTGGTATGCTTATTTTGCAAATGTCGACAAGGCAAAAATTGCTGATTCTACCGTGGGCTTGGATGGAAAAGGTCTTGATTTTGGAGTTTTTTGTAGTAGTGATACTGCTTCTTCTGTTTTTGGAATTTCTATTTCTGAAACTGATGGAGTTGCAGTACCACGATCTTTTGGATTAGCTGATTTTACTGATGGAACTTCTTCATTTAATGCATGTACTGGTTCTCCTACTAATTCTAAAAATTTGAATAATGTTGTAAGGCAAGAAAAATCAATTAACACAAATTCTAATATTCCAACTGGGCAAATAGGGTTAGATTCACATGCTTGGCCTTTAATCCAACTTTATTCTTTTGACGATGTTACTATTCAATATAATCCTGGAGGATCCTCACAACAAGTTTCACTTGAATATGATGAAATTCCAAATATTGCTTTGAATCTTGATAGAAATCTTTACCCTGTTGGCGCTGAAGTTTTCTTAACTATTGATGATTTACAACTAAATCAAGATCCTACTGATGTAGATTCTTGGACTTTTGATATTAATTCTAATTCCGTATTTTATCAAGCCTTTGATGATTCTGGTTCTAGTTCTGCAAATGGTGGTGCAGGTTTGGTAGATTTGTCTTCTACTCTTTCTTCTTTAGGTTTTGAAGATAATGGACAACTTTCTTTGAATCTTGGATCTGTGATGAAGTTACAAACAAATGATCATCAACCTACATCTTCTGTCACTGACGGCGGATCTAATACTTTTTCTCAAATTATTACCCTAGTTGAGCAAGAACCAAACTCTGGAATTTTTACAAGTTATGATGACGGTGATCAATCCGTTATAGAAATACTTGGTGATGCATCTCGTGGTCAAACTGGACAAATTACTTACAACAAAAAATCTCTTTCAGTTTTGACAGGTTCATCTACTGCTTCTGTTGTTCTTAATACTGAGTCTCCAGTATCTCTTGAATCCTCTATTTCTCTTGGAAACGGTACTACTATGTATCCTGGTACAAAATATCCTGTTGTTTTGACAGATTCTGATCAAAATCTCAATACAAGTGCCCGTGATGATTTAGATGTATTTCGAGAAACTGCTATAATCCCTACTCTTACTATTGGTTCCCCATTAACTGTGGAAAATGCACAGAATGCTAAGTTTCATCCTGTATCCCCTACTCTTACAGTTGGTGTTTCTGTGACTTCTATTCCTGATTCTAATTCTGATAGATTTATTCTTGATACCTCTACTGTGTCCGCCGCTTCTTATGAGATGTTCTCTATTAATCTTGGAATTTCTGCAGCGACTCTTGCTTCTACTCTACTTGATGTTTCTGAATCTAACGTTGATGGCACTAATTGGATAAATTATGATTTAAGATCATTTGAAAATGATTTAGAATATTCTACCTTTAATGATACCACATTTTCTCTTTCTTTTGGTACTCTTGGAGATTCTTCAATAACTATTGTTGATGCAGGTGATGTTTCTTCTCCTCAAGGATTTATTCAGCTTGATGATTCTGATGTAGAAAGTATTGTAGATCAAAGTGGCACTGTATTTCTTGCAGTTGATTTTGATTCTTCTGATGATGATTCTGGTGTGATTTCTATTGACAATGAACAAAATAATCAACCAATTGTTTTTGATTTTTTCTCTTTTGGGTTACAAAATGATGAAAACATAAACAATTCTATCTATCGATTTGAGTTAGAAGAAACCCAAGATAATTCCTCTACTTTTGATGGTACTTTTGAATATGCTGTTACAAATCAACTAAATATTCTTGATGCCAGTTTTATTCAAACCATTCAAACTATTGATGATGAAATAAAAATTATCATTACTGGTAGATTAATTGATGAAGAAGGAATTACAATATCTTATTCTGATCTAGATGTGGCAGGTGTTACTGATGTTTCAACTACGACTGATGTGTTTACTCATTCTGGAACTGTCTCAACTGCTGCATCTACTTATCGTTTTGGTCAACCAGTAACTGTTACTCTTCAAGACTCTGATCTTAATTTAAAAAATGATACTGTTGATATTTATTTTGTTATTGATGATCCAAATTCTGTAAATGTTGATACTGTAGGAAAAGACGGAGAGATTTTGTTGGAAATTAAACTTAAAGACATTCGTTACAAACGTTGTACTGTTAATGGTGTTGAGCATGGAGGTTTGGGTGCAACAGGATTTACTCTAGTTGAAACGGGACCAAGTACCGGAATTTTTGAAGGAACTTTTAAAATGCCCTCACAAATATGTGATGAATCTGGAACCAAACTAATTTCTCCAGCAGGCGGAAGCCTTGATGCAAAATATTATGACTCAAGAGATAGTTTTGGTAATTCTAATACATTTAGTTTGTTGAGAAATAACTCTGCTGCATCATTTTACACTTCTCCTCAATTAAGTACTGATAAAGTTGTCAAACCTTTAACCGGACAACTTGCTGAAATTACTCTTTCTGGAAATTTAGATAATCATAAACGAGGAATCCCTTTGTCTGTAGTTATTATTTCTCCTGATGGCACTTCTCAGAGTTTTGGTTCTGTTCTTTCTAATAGTGGAAGTTATAGATCAATTATTTCAATTAATGATGATTCTTTACCTGGACTTTATGAAGTCAAATTATCTCATAATAATTCTGATGTAGGTGTAGTGTCTTTTGTAGTTTCAAATCCTATAATTCCTGATTGGATCAAAGATAATGCAAAATTGTGGTCTTCTACTTCAATTCCTGATTCTGAGTTTATTGACGGAATTGACTATCTTATTGAAGAAAAACTCATTACAATTAATTCTGCTGAACGTAGTTTTGCCTCTGTATCTGCCATCCCTGATTGGTTCAAAAACAATGCAAAATGGTGGACTGATAATCAAATATCTGATGAAGATTTTTCAAAATCTGTCCAATACTTAGTCAAAAAAGGTATTATTCCAATATAATCTGGTCAATTTTTGTTTCATTGAAAATATAAATACTCTTAACTCATGATTCAAAATGAAAATGAAACTTGGAGGTTTTTTATCTTTTGCGTTTTTGTCTATTATGGTTTTGTCTTATGGTGTTAGCAGTTCTGCATTTGCTGATGATCATAATATCCCACCCCTTTCAGCATCTGCTGAATTACCATCATATGATCATGGCGATAAAGTAATAATCTCTGGAAATGTAAAAGATTTTGATTCAAAATTACATGCAGGACATGCAGTTACTTATGTTGTTTTAACCCCTGATGGGAAGGGCCGTGTAGCAATAGGCCAACTTGTTCCAAATAGTGATGGTTCTTTTCAATTTGACTTCAACGCAGGTGGCCCATTATGGAAATCTGGCGGAGATTATGTTGTTCAATTAAATTTTGCTTCTATGACTGGAGAGACTTCTCTTGTATTTACTGGTGAAGCTGTTGTTGATGATGATGTACCTCCAGTAACTTGTACTTCTAACCAAGACTTGGTAGATGGGGAATGTATTGATAAACCACCTCCACCACCAGCAGTAACTTGTACTTCTAACCAAGACTTGGTAGATGGGGAATGTATTGATAAACCACCTCCACCACCAGCAGTAACTTGTACTTCTAACCAAGACTTGGTAGATGGGGAATGTATTGATAAACCACCCGTAATTGATGATATTACATGTGGTCTTGGAACTAAATCTGTAAACGGTGTTTGTACAATAATTCAAGACACAGATCCTGATGATAAAGAAAAAGAAAGTTGTCTTATTGCAACTGCAGCGTATGGTACTGAGCTAGCACCACAGGTACAGTTCTTAAGAGAAATTAGGGATAATACAGTCCTTACAACCCAATCTGGAATGACATTCATGACAGGCTTTAACGCATTGTACTATTCATTTGCACCAACAGTTGCTGATTGGGAAAGAGAAAACCCAATGTTCCAAGAAGCAGTTAGAGCATTTATCACTCCAATGATTTCATCTCTATCTATAATGTCACTCGCTGAAGGCGGTTCAGAATCTGAAGTATTGGGATTTGGTATTTCTGTAATTGTACTTAACTTGGGGATGTACATTGCAGCACCTGCATTAATTGGGTTCCAAATTCATAAGCAAATTAAATCTAGAAAATAATCACAGTAAGATTTTACTCTAGTAGGTTATTATACTGAAACATGTTATGATATTTAATGCACATTGAGTATGAAGAATTTGATGCTGTAGAAGATTTTTTCATGTATATGGCATCTGCAGCACCACCAATGAAAAATACTATTCCAATTAATTCCTACAAGAACTATGTAATGTCATTTATTCCTCTTAGCCCATCAACTGGTGAGACATATCTGATGCTCTATGTTTCAGGTTCTCTCGAACCTGGTATCTATGAATTTGATGTTGCATCAAAATCTTACAAAAAAGTTGAAGGAATAGAGAGAGCTGACAAAGTTTACTTTATTTCTATAACTCCAAAAAGAAACACTATCGCAGATATTGCTATTGAAAATCTATAATTTCTTTGTTTGAATTTTAGGTGCAGATACTGATCTGCTTCTTGCGTATTTATCGATAATCTCATCCGGTGTTCTTCCATTAAAGAGATCCTTACATAATCCTCTTAGATATCTCATAATTGCCCAAGTTCCTGCTTTGAGAATACCATACATGAAAACTTTCATTGGTGGACCATATGTCTTATTTCTCAAAATAATTGGGATGATATCATTAATTACGCGAAGATTATTCTCCCAACATTTCCAAAACAAAGTAAATTGTGCTTCATTCAAGTTTCCAAAGTGCATTGAGTTTTTTTCACTGAAATCTTGATACAACAATGGTGCTACTAGTCCTCTAAAGTCCATCTCTCTAAAGTCACTCATCATATCAATAGTATATTGAATATCATCTGGTGTTTCATCAGGCCAGCCAATAATAATTGTGGCAGCTGGGAACCAGTGGTTTTCATTCAAAATTTTTGCTCCTTCTCTTACTACACTGCCCCATTCTTCTGGTGCAAACGGTTTGGTTTTTACTCCTAGATGCTTTTTCACCATTGCAGGTGCAACTGTTTCAATCCCTAAATTAGTTGCAAGCCATCTTTCTGTTTCATCTTGTTGATTGATGTGAGAAATTTGCTGCATTAATGTTGGATCTGCTGCAACTGCTGAGAATGTCATATGTGTAGTTCCTACAAAGTTTGCACCTAGTCCTTTGAGACCTTTCCACAAATCAACAATTGCGTCTCTATTTGGAACAAAATCTCTATTATCACATCCATAAAGCAACATCTCATCAGAGTGCAACCATATTGAATCAAATCCATAATCTAAGTTAGTTTTTGCTTCATGTTGTAATCTATCTAACGGCAAATCTTTTTTTGATCTTTTATTTACGTCACAAAAGTCACATCCTCTTCCACACCCTCTCATTGCTTCAATTAATGAATTAATTGTAGGGCCCTCAATTACTGGAATATTTTCAAGGTTTCTTACAAAACAATGCATTAGTTCTGGGGCATCATTTTTTTCCAAATCTTGGAATAAATCTACTGCTAATTCATCAGCTTCGCCCACTACCACTGTATCTATTCCATGAATTTTCATTCTATCTGATTTAGCTAATTCCCATGCTCCGTTTCCCCCCACTACCACTTTGAAATCATATTTCTTTTTGAGCTGAATAACACTTGCACACATTTTTTTAAATTTCATTGCAACATAGGATAATTTTTCTGGTGACATTGTTGTTGTGACTGGAGCCATTCCTAGTGGATCCATTACATTGATTCCTACCACTTTAGTATCCGGACCAATGGATTTGTGTAACATTTCTGGATGTCCTAAAAATACATCCTCTCTTTTGTATCCTCCCTGAATTAATGAACTCTCTATTCGTCTTAATCCTACTTGTGCAACTCTAACTTCTCCTGTAATGGGATCTGTTTCAACTGATGGACAGAAAACTTTGTCAAAAACCCATTCAGGTAGAACCTCATATGGACCACATGCAATAAATCCATAAAGAAAATTTCCTCTATAATTTGTCATTAAACTACGATCTGCTGTTAATACAACACGTTTTCCGGCCAATTACAAAACTTCGTTAAATTATGTTATATATCATTTACGAGGTTGAATTACACTGATTTCTTGTAAACTCCATTTTTAATTATTTTCTACTTTTTCTTAGAGTTCTATTTGCAATATTTGCTGCAATTCCGCCTGCTGCAATTCCGTTGTCTATATTTACTACTGATAGTCCTAATGAACAACTTTGGAGCATAGATGCAAGGGCCGCAATTCCTTTTTCTCCATATCCATATCCTACCGATGTTGGAATGCCTATGATTGGGATATCTACCATGGTTGAAACAAGTGTAGCCAAAGCACCTTCCATGCCTGCAGCTACTATGATACAATCTACATCCTCTTTTATCATTTTTTTTAATATGGGAAAAATCCTTTGAATTCCTGCAACACCTACATCATAACTTGTAATACATTTACAATTCATTGCCTCACACATTAATCGTGATTCTTCTGCTACTCCAATATCTGATGTCCCTGCAGTAATTATGCCTACTTTTCCACCATGATGTTTTATTGGTTTTTTAAATAATAATATTGATGATGAATTTTTTCCAGTTTGGATTTTAACTTTTAATTTCTTTACAAATGCTACGATTTTTTGATAATCTTTTTTATTAATTCTTGAAACTATTACTGAGTTTGATTTTTCTAGAATTTTTTTGATAATCTTTTTCGTCTCTTCTAATTCCTTTGTTTCTGCAAAAATTACTTCTGGAATTCCTCTTCTTTCTCTTCTATTGATGTCTATTTTTGCAAATTCTTCTACTTCTTCAATTGAATATAATGTGAGAAGTTTTTTTGCTTGGCTTATTGAAATTTTATTTGCTTTCAACGATTCTAAAATTTTTTGGATTTCCAATGATAAATTTTCTTTGTTTGGATAAAAAAATGCTTAGATCTCGATACCTGAAATGGCCTCTTTTACACTCTCTACTGCTTTATCAAACGCTTGTTTTTCTCCAGTATTCAAATCTAATTCTATAATCTTCTCTACTCCGTTTTTCCCAATTATTGCTGGAACTCCTATTGTGACGTCTGAATGATCATATTCTCCATCAAGATATGTCGCAACTGGTATGACTTGTTTTCTATCTCTTACCACTGATTCAATAATTGCAGAAATTGCATTTCCTGGTGCATGAACTGTCGCACCTTTTAATTCGATAACTTTTGCAGCAACTTGTTTTGTGTTCTGAACTAACTCGTCTAATTTTTCCTTTGCCAGAAAAGTTGATAACGGAATACCTGAAACTGATGAAAATCTTGGCAATGGTAACATGTTTTCCCCATGTTCTCCTATCACTAGTGCCCTGATAGAATCACGAGAATGCCCTGTTGCTTCATGAATAAATTGTCTAAATCTTGATAAATCTAGCATTCCTCCCATTCCAAACACTCTACTTCTATCAAACCCTGATGTTTTGTAAGTAATGTATGCCATTGGATCTAGTGGATTTGTAACTGGTATGATCATAGAATTATCTGCATATTTTTTGATATTTTCTACTACACTTTTCACGATTGAAGCATTAATTTTTAAAAGATCCATTCTTGTCATTCCTGGTTTTCTTCCAGAACCTGCAACTACCACTATAACGTTTGATCCTTTCATATCTTCAAAATTATTTGATCCTTTTACTTCCACATCGATCCCCTGTTCTGATAGCATATGGTTGATGTCCATTGCTTCTCCTTGAGGTAGCCCTTCTGCCACATCTAGTAATAATATTTGATCATCTAATCGTTTTAGTGCAGAAAATAATGCTGCGTCTCCACCTACTTTGCCAGAACCAATAATAGTAATCATGAAAATTCCTGTTAATTTTTAATAATTAAATCTAATGAAATTTGTTGCATATTAGGCGAATTTATAAGCATTTTTGCTAATTTTTAATCAATGGTTTTAGTCATTGATCCTCAAATTGCAGGCATTTCTGGAGACATGCTTCTTTGCTCTTTAGTAGATCTAGGTGCTGATAAAAATAAAATTCTTGATGGTATTAGACAGTCTGAACAATTTTTCCCAGATTCGTCTATTAAAAAAATTGATTTTAAAAAAACCCAAAAACATGGAATTGATGCCATTGAATTAATTTTAGATATTGATGAACATTTGCATGAAAGAAAAGGTTTTGAAATAAAAAAAGCGATTATTGACTCTGTCAAAATAATTGGATTGTCTGAACAGGCAAAAATTTTTACAACGTCTTGTATTGATACTTTAATTTCATCTGAATCTAAAATACATGGCATTCCTGAAGATTCTGTTCATTTTCATGAGGCCTCTAGCATTGATACTCTTGTAGATATTGTTGGAATTGCAATTGCTTTGGATGATCTGCATATGTTTGATGAAAAGATAGTTTGTATGCCTGTTTCAGTAGGTGCAGGTTCTGTAACTTTCTCTCACGGTACTACGTCTAATCCTGCTAGTGCAATTCTTGAAATTTTTAAAAATTCAAATTTGCTAATTAAAGGATCCTCTGCAGATGAAGAACTCACTACTCCTACAGGTGCATGTATTCTAGTAAATTTGTCAAATTGTACTGTGGATTACTATCCTTCTATGAAAATTGAATCTATTGGATATGGTGCAGGACAAAAAGATTTTGAATCTTTTTCCAATGTATTGAAAATTGTTAAGGGCTATGAAAATAATTATGATATTGATTCAGTAAAAATTCTAGAAACAAATGTTGATGATGTATCTGGAGAAATTCTTGGAAATCTGATTGAGAAAATTATGAAGAAAGGGGCTAAAGATATTTCAATTTTTCAAGGTATTGCAAAAAAAGGGAGACCTACAAATCATATTTCTGTAATTTGTACTGATGAACATGTTG
The DNA here is from genome assembly GCA_963422575.2 of Candidatus Nitrosopumilus sp. Taxonomy (GTDB): domain Archaea; phylum Thermoproteota; class Nitrososphaeria; order Nitrososphaerales; family Nitrosopumilaceae; genus Nitrosopumilus. Next base: position 1,080,833 of record CAXXKU010000001.1, read on the forward strand.
AAAAAATAGTTGATACACTAGTATTGGAAACTGGAACATTGGGAATACGTATTTCTGAATCTACTAGATTTATTGTCCCTAGATCAATTCATGATATTTCCATAACTTTGAATGGTGCTTCTTTTCAAGTTCACTACAAAAAATCTTCTTTTAAAGGAAAAATTGATTTTAAAATTGAATTTGATGATTTGAAAAATATTTCAAACTCTATTAATAAATCGATTAAAGAAACAGAATCTTTATTGAGAAAAGAAATTGGAAAATTGGAGAAATGATATGACACATCTTGATGAGTTGATACATTGGTTTGATGATAAAAGTAAAGTTATGATTGCTCTTTCCGGCGGTGTTGATAGTGCACTTGTTGCATATGCTGCTTTTCAGAAATTAGGTAATTGTGCAATTGCAGTAACTGCTGATTACAAAACTTTGTCTGAAGAAGAACTTCAAACTGCTAAACAAATTTGTTCGGAGATAGGAATTAAGCAATTTCTTTTAGACTATAATGAACTTGAAAATGAGGAATTTATAAAAAATGACTCAAATCGATGTTTTCATTGTAGGATGGAGTTGAGTACTCATTTACTTGAGTTAGCTAAAAAACATGATGTTTCTACTATTGTAGATGGTACAAATCTTGATGATTTAGGTGATTATAGGCCTGGAATTAAGGCATTAAAACAAAATGGAATTAGGAGTCCTCTTGTTGAAACTGCTTTTTCAAAATCACAAATTCGTGATACTGTAAAATTACTTGGATTGTCTGTATGTGATAAACCCTCTAATTCGTGTTTAGCATCCAGGATTCCATGGGGGCAAAGAGTCACTGCTGAAAGATTGTCTCGAATTGAACTTGGCGAAACTATGATTAAACAACTTACAAAAATAAACCATGTTAGAGTTCGTGATTTTAACGGTTCTGCAAAAATTGAAGTTGATAAAAGAAATATTATTTTGTTTAGTGATGTAATTTTAAATCAAATTACTAATAAATTCAAAATGATTGGGTTTACTTCTGTTGAAATTGATTTGGAAGGATATAAGCCAGGAAAAATTAATGTGATTGTAGATTGATTTATCTAGATAATGCCGCCTCTACCCAAATTCATGATGATGTTTTAACATCCATGCTGCCCTATCTTAAAGAACAGTATGGAAATCCATCTTCTCTTCATCGTTATGGTCGACTATCTCATAAAGCAATTGAAAAAGCACGAAAACAAATTGCATCTTTAATTAATGCAAATCCTTCTGAAATTTTAATTACTTCTGGTGGTACTGAATCAAACAATACTGCATTAACTGGAATGACCCTATCTCGCGGTTCTGGTAAAATTATCACTTCTTCAATTGAACATGATGCCATTTTGGAGCCTTGTAAAAAATTATCCCGATCTGGATTTGATGTTGGTTACCTTCCAGTTGATCATTTTGGTGTAGTGGATATGCCCACTCTCAAAAATTCCATTTCTGAAAAAACACTTCTTGTGTCAATAATGTTTGGAAATAATGAAGTTGGTACTATTCAGCCTATTTCTGAAATTGTTCAAATATGTCATGAATATGATGTTCCATTTCATACTGATGCTGTTCAAGCTGTTGGTAAATCTCCAATAGATGTAAAAGACTTGGATGTGGATTTGCTGTCTATCTCCTCTCACAAACTTTATGGTCCGAAGGGAATAGGTGCCTTATACATTAAAAATGGTCTTGTTGTACATCCTATGATTTTAGGCGGCGGTCAAGAACATGGATTACGTTCTGGAACTGAAAATGTTGCAAATATTGTAGGCTTTGGTAAGGCATGTGAAATTGCCCAATCCGATTTACAAGAAAACCTATCTCATATGACACACCTTCAAAACCATTTAGTTGATCAAGTCTTAAGCGAAATACCCCAAGTTACTTTTAATGGTCACAAACAAAGCAGATTATCTAATAATGCTCATTTTACTTTTCTTGGTGTAAATGGAGAGGATCTTATAATCAAACTTGACGAATATGGCGTTGCAGCTTCTACTGGATCGGCATGTTCTGTTAATACTCAAAAAGCATCCCATGTTTTACAATCAATGGGCTTTTCTCATGAACAAATTACGGGATCCTTACGTTTGACTATGGGTATTTTCAACAATATTGAAGAAATCAAAGAAACTGTGAAAATTCTTAAAAAAGCGGTTTCAGAACTACGTGCAGTTTCCCCTTACAAAGAAAAATATTCTTTCTAATTTCAAAAATTAGACTTTTATTTGAATTTTGTTTTTAGATGCTATGATTATTGGGATGATTGCTACTGCCAGAATCATGGCTGCAATTGTACCAAATTCTGGGACAACATATGTCCCAATAATTTGAATCTCAGTATCTCCAGGTTCAAAATTAATTGTTATTATTCGAGAATCTGAATGTACTACTAGTTCTTCATATGATGCATTTATTTCGTTAATCAGTATGATGAAACCAATATCTTTCCCATCTTGATTTTCAGCACCTATGAATTGTCTTGGTAAATCTAGTGTGATGGAGCCATCATCTGTGACATTAACTTGTATTCTCATTCCAAAAATGTTTGGATCTACTATCATGTTTTTTACATCTCCTCCTTTTATTGTGTATTCCACATCAAATGTTCCTCTGCTTCCTGCGTCCACTTCATAATTATCTTTACTTTCTGCAATTCCTTTTTCTGTAGTATACTCGAATGTTGTTTCTCCATCATGTCCCCCATAAAATGCTTTGACTACGTAGCTCCCGTCATTCTGCCATTGTGGACCTTCTGCGATTACTGTGTGTGAATAACTCCCATCTCGTGCAACTCTAATTTGTGCAATTTCTACCACCATCTTTTCAGCACCGTCATAGATAATCTGTAATATTATTTCATCTCCCACAACCACTGTTGATACATTTCCAGAAATTACTATTGTATTTCCTTCTTCGTATGTTCCATCTTCTGTTTTAATTTGAATTAATGATTCTGATTCTTGTGCCATTATAGGTATAATTGAGATTGAAAGTAAAGCCAATACTCCTACAAGGACACTATATTTCACAAACATAATCTTGATTGTATCTATATTTCCTTTACTATCAAAAATGAAAAAATGAAAAAAGTTGTGATCTTAGTATCTTGGCATAATGCTAAGTCTTGACTTTGCAGAAACTGCAATTATTGAGATAATTGCTACTGCTAGAATCATGGCTGCAATTGTACCAAACTCTGGTATCACATAGGTACCGAATACTTCAATTTTTTCAGCTCCTGCTGGGAACATGATTGTCATTTTAGTTCCAACCTTCTCCCAATCATCCCATTCTTCGTCATCTACAAATATCAATTCGATACCGTCTATGACTCTCTTTGATGGATTGATTGTTAATGTTCCATCGTCTTCAGCATTAATGCTGATGACAACTGATTTATCTTTAGTATTGATTGTTGCATCTGTTACTTCTCCACCTGAAATACTAAATGGTATGCATTGACCACTTGCAGTTATGTCACTACTGCCACATTGTTTTTCTGGTTTATCTGTATCGTATTCTGGTATGTATGCAACTCCGCCAACTAGTTCTACTTTTGCACTGTTACTTTTTTCAGCACTTCCATAGTTAACTTTAATGGCGTAGGTACCGTCGTATTTCCACATTGCACCTGCTGTATTTAGTATAGTCTCAAAACTACCGTCATCTGATACATCAAGTTGATCAATTGTAATGATGGAGTTTAATGGACTTACAACAGTAACTGTAACTGGAAATCCAGAAGCTACATTTGCTACTCTACCTTCTACCATAATCATGTCATTATGACCATATTCTGTTTCATCTGTCCAAACAGATATTGGAATTGCATCTAACAACATTGCATTTGCTGATTCTCTAGAATCCTCTAGAGTACATCCCACACATGCTGGTTGTTCACTTGCATCAGCATATGCTGATGACATGGTTAAGGTACCGACTGCAGTCAAAATGGCTAGTAGCGCAAACGACGTACGGCTGTTCATCTTGTTGCGAATTGCATCTATCTCTATTTATGTATATTTAAAAAGAGAAAAAAGTTGTGATCTTAGTATCATCTTGGCATAATGCTAAGTCTTGACTTTGCAGAAACTGCAATTATTGAGATAATTGCTACTGCTAGAATCATGGCTGCAATTGTACCGAATTCTGGTACTACGACCCCGTCTTCGATATCTACTTTTGCTGAAGCAGTATATTTTGGATCGTCAAATTGTTGTGCAGTTACAGTATAGATGCCATCTTGTTTCCATAACGGACCCGTTGTTATTGTAGATGTGAATTCTCCATTAAGCATTGGTGATACTTGGCCTACAGATACTACATTTCCATTTTCTGAAGTCACAGTCAGTGTGATATCTTGACTCACTCTGTCTGTATTTCCGATAATCTCAATTGATGTAGACCCCAAAACAGCATCTGCATAAATTTCAAGTCCTGCGTCTTTGGTGACCTTATTTTCTATTGGAGTGAATATTCCTGTTTCTAAGTTAGATTCAGTTACAGATATTTTTTCTGTCATTCCATTTGTTACCTCAACAAGCACTTCTAATGTATACAATGAATTTTCTTGTATGCCTTGCATAGCTGTAATTGTATAGAACCCATTCTCAGTCCATGTTGGACCTATTTTGAATTCTGCGCCAAAGTCTCCATTACCGTCTGGTGAAACTTGATCAACACTTACTACATTATAACCTGGAGATGTTACAGTAAATGTAATATCAGTAATGTTTGATACTGTTTTACCTGTTACCATAATGGTGTCTGATCCTCTATCTGCCATAGCAGTTATGCTCATTCCTTGGGTTTGAGCAAATGCTTCTTGCTGAACTGAGGCCATTGAAACTAATGACAATGCCATAAGGGCTATTGCCATCGATGTTGTAGAACGTTTAAAATTCATCCTAATTTCCACCAAGTTATCTTGGTATTTATGTATATTTAAAGAGGGTCTTGTCAAGTCAACGAGGCTTTAGCTGATGATTTTCTTCCGTCAAACGTCGAGACCTGAGCATTTTGAATAATTGTGATCCATTTGTTTAGTCCCTCTATTTTGATCCCTGCTTTCTCACTTGGTGTTCTTCCATCAATTCCCATGTGATGTCTGATATAATTGAGACTTGGGCATAATGGTTTACAAAAATAAAGTCTAAGATTATTCAACAGCAAAGCATTCTCTTTACAATTCTTGGATGATTCTCTGCACCAATCATGCAATTGTAATACGCTGCCAACTGATACACCAAAACGCAGATCAGCACAGATGATTTCATACTGTGTTGCACAACTAACCATCTGATCCAAATTATTGAACCAATTTAGCTTTAGATCTCAACTATTTTCATTTCTTATGAACAGAAATTGGAAAACAATCAACAAATCACTAGTAACTAGAGGTGAACTAATCATGTCATGGGATGTTATTGACTCATGGCAAGAAGAACTAGATGAGATGAACAAGGGTAAAGAAGGAAAAAAGTTTGCGTATCCTGAATCATTCATGAATGTGTCATCTTATGCTAGAGTATGCTTTGGATTGCCATTTAGACAAACCCAAGGAATGGTAAAATCACATGTAAAACATATTCCTGATGTACCAATTATTCTACCATACAAAGAAGAGTAAACAAGTTACACGTCAAATTAAACCAAAAAGTTGGTGATGATGTGATAATTGCAATTGCAACTCATCTCAAAACCCTGCAATACATCAAAAATGACGCAATACTGACAAACGCAGGACAGTTTTCACATCTCTTTTCGTATCTGATTCTTGTCCTGTGAAATCCATTTTTGAGCCAACCAAAGAATCCCTCCGCAACGTATCGAACCGAATTATATTTTTTGTGCGATTTGTTCTCCGATGACTTGCCATTCTTTCTAAACGGAATACGTGCAATTGGATTTCTATTTTTCAAATAGCTTCTAATGGCCGTACTGTCATATCCCTTATCAGCATAAACTGAGGCAATCTGTTTGATGGTGCCATCATCCATAAATTCTGAAATGTTTTCCATGACATCTGCAGACTTTGCACTGTCATGAACATTTGCAGGACTGGTCCTGATTGAGATTGGAAATCCGTTCTGCTCTACGGCAACGTGAATCTTTGTGCCTGAAATCTTCTTGAATCCGTCATATCCTGTTACGCTGCCCCCTTTTTGGCAGGGATTGTCGAGGAGTCAACGGATATCATCTTTTGCAGATTGATTCTTCCTTGCTTATGATCTGTTTTGATTAAACCGGATAGGATCCTCTTCCAGACTCCTTTTTGCTGCCAGGAGTTCAGTCTTCTGTTTGCAGTGGAATCATCACCGTATTTTGTTGGCATCTCGCTCCGCCTGCATCCGGATGTCAAAACGTTGATGATTGCTCCGTTGATGATTCTTCTGTCATCATCTCTTGGTCTGCCCGTCTTGGCAGGTTTTGGAATGTGTGGCTTTATCATGTCCCATTGTTTGTTTGTCAGTTAGTTGAGACTTGGGCATAACTAATCCTAATTTTTAATCAGTTTCTCAAACTATTCAAATGAAAAAAGCCAAGGATCCTTGCAATGTCATTTCATTGCAGCATGAATGTAAAAATCCCCGGCAGGGTTCTGTCAGGGCCATCTCTCATTGGCGTTTTGTATCTGGTCAGAACATTATCTCTGTATGAGGAGATATTCAGACCTGGCAGACCGTATGCCTGTTCAACTGTTCTGATGGTGCAATTATTCATCATAAAATCTTGGATGAGAATTCCAGGTAACAGCACACTTCATTATTTTTTATCAATCAAACGCAAAGATGACAAATTGTTCAAGGTCTGCAGACTGACTCGAATCCCAGACAGGCGTACTATTGACAGGCGATTTCAGAACCTGTCCATTGGGGATATCATCGGGACGATGGGAAGCCTGTTCGTATCAGAAGGAATGGCTGATGACACGTCTGCATCAGTGGACAGTTCCCTACTAAAAGCAAATGGTCCTGTATGGCACAAATCCGACATGCAAAATAATCGTTTGCCAATTTCAGGAATTGATACGGATGCAAGATGGGGATGATCCTCCAAATCAAAGGGTTGGATATTCGGGCATGAACTGCGCATGGGTTGCAGCGCCGGCAAGTTGATTGATCCGTTGCCCGCCGGTGTCAGTACCGCGAATATTCATGATGGCAAGATGTTTAATGCATTGATAAAATCACTTTCAGGAATCATACGAAATATTTTGGCAGATCCTGCATACGATGATTCCAAACTGCATGATTCGTGCGGCAAAAAACATCTGAGGTTATCACTCCGATAAGTATACCCGCGTACGCCCCCGGAAAGGATCAAGCTTGTGGGATTTTACGGCTCTGCGATCGGTCAGGAGTTGCATGCGGATAGAAGAACCTCAATTGAACCGCTCTTTGAGACATTCAAAGACGCGCTTGGCATCAGAGCAGTTCCCGTAAGGGGATTATGCAATGTGAAATCATATTTGTGTGCTGATCTGCGTTTTGGCGTATCAGTTGGCAGCGTATTGCATGCATGATTGGTGCAGAGAATCATCCAAGAACTGTAAAGAGAATGCCTTGCTGTTGAATGATTTTAGACTTTATTTTTGTAAACCATTATGCCCAAGTCTCAATGTTATCTATTTATAGAAGTAACATTATTGTCACTCAATGATAAAAATGACTCAAATTATGTTGCTTGCAATAGCAGCAACTCTAACTACGACAATGACTTTTGCATATGCCCAAAGTGACTCTACGTCTACTACGATCAATGACGTCGCTACTCCCGCTTTTGTCTTGGATGACTCAAAGCTGGTTCTAAAGGCTCCAGATAGCGACGGCCATCTTTTGGCAGACAGATACATGGTGGTCTATGTTGACGATATCAATAGCATCGGCGACATTACCGTACACGGTACGGAGCCTACTTCAACTGATTCCCCCAGACTGTCAATTCATGATAAAGATACAAATGATGGATACATACGTGATGCGAATAGAAGCTCTAGCGGATGGAATGTGACAATTCCTGCTGCTAACTTGTCAGCAGGTGATAACGAGTTTTATATGCGTAATCTGGCAAGCGATGGTATCAAAAGCTATGCCAGTTTCCATATAATCATTGCAGAAAAGCCGCAGGATGCCTCCGATACCATAGGCGTCTCGTCTTCTGATAACGCTGCCACTATCAAATCAAAGATAGAGAACGCACCTAGCGGTGCCGTGGTAACGTTTGAAGATGGCACATACGACAGCATTGGAAAGATTGCAATCTCAAAGCCGCTGACATTAAAGTCCGCAACTGGCGACCAGAACGACTCTGATGCAATATTCACAGGAGACATCACATTTGACATAAGGTCAAGTAATGTCAAGGTTGCCGGCCTAGAGTTTGCCGGCGTGACCTCAGAGGCCCCTGTTCAAGTACCCTGGATAACCGTAAGCGACGTTGTCATCGAAAAGAATCTTTTTGATGGCACATCAAACTTCGGCGTCTACAGGTTCAATGATAAAAAAACCGATACCGATTCACTGGACAAAGGCACATACGCAGAGAGGCTGACTGTTGACCAAAACGTCTTCAAAGACATCGGATTTCAGGGCATGAGCAGTGCAGAAAAGACCGCCGTTACGGATGACAAGATCATTCCTGCGGGTAGCAAGGGCACAGCCATAAAGATTGACGGCGTCAGGGATTCTGTCATATCCGACAATGAGATTGACAAGAGTACGGGATCCGGCATACTGCTAAACTTTGCAGAGGATGTGACTGTCAAGGGCAACACAATAAAGAATGTCATAAAAGACGGCATCAAGGTTGACCGTTCCGCGTCAGGAATCATCATTGATGATAACGACATAACAAACTCGGCGTATGCCGACAGGTTCACTGACGATGACACGACAGTCAAGCCAATCGATTCTGCATATGCGGCAATTGCAATACTAAAGGCCGATGACGCAGTAGTCAGGGACAATACAATAACCGAATCCAAAACTGGCATACTGTTCTGCAAAGGGACCTGCGATGTGAATTACGATCCAATTCCGATGAGTGATTCTAGGTCATACAGCGAGGGCCCATCAACCGGCCATGTGACTGGAAATATTCTTAAAGATATTGGGATGCAGTATATAGTCAACGCAGATCCTGCCAAAAGACTGCCAGCACAGCTGAATTACTTTGATGCGGCAGATCCGGATTCCAAGATAAAGGGTAAAGTGTATTACGGACCATGGTACGCCGATGAGGCACTTACGTCAGTATATACAACCGGCACCGCCGTCCAGACCTCAACTGCAAGGGCATTCTCAAGCAGCACGTGCTCCATTAGCTTGGAGCATAGCTCGATGACCTTCTCCAACACGATCTACGGGCAAAACTCAGATACTGAGACGCAACGTGTCGCCAATGAGGGATCAAGTGATCTTACAGGAATAATGTTGGAGAGTACCGGCTGGAAAAAGGCTGACGGAACAGTCCTCTCGACAGTCCATACGGACGTAAAGGTCACCGGCTCTGGCGACGATTACCAGAAGCTTTCAAGCACAGATACAGCGAGTTTTGACACCAATCTTGCTGCAAGCTCTGCTGACAGGCTGTCTCTGGAATTCGTGATGGATCTGAGGGAAGCAACCAGCGGACCTGCAGAAGAGCTGACTGAGAACGTAACATACCTGGCATCGTGCAGTTGATTAGTTAGAAATGAACCTCAAAAAACCCCTTTTTTTTATCCTATTTTCACTTATCCTCCTTGTTCCCGCATTCCCTGCCTTTGCCCAGGTCGGGTATGATACGGACTCCCTTGCAAAGACCCTCAGGGTCCAGACTGGCGGCACCGGCACGTTTGCGTGGGTTGTGCAGAACCTGTCATCTGATACTTTGGACGTATCAGTCACGGTGTCAGGCGATGGAGCCCAGTACGTCACACTGGATAATCCGGACCCTGCCATCCCCCCAAACGGCTCCGTTTCCGTTATCCTTACAGTTGCCGCACCCACGGAGTCAGGCACATTTGATGCAGCAATAAGTGCAAAGCCCGCAAACCCTGAAAGCCAGGCAGCGGGTGTGTTTCACAAATTTTCCATAATCTCATCTTCTTCACAACAAAACGAAGGCCTGGATGACGCGCCCCAGTCTGAGACTGCACCCTCCCATGAGGACGCGCCCCAGTCTGAGACTGCACCCTCCCATGAGGACGCGCCCCAGTCTGAGACTACGCCCTCCCATGAGGGCAGGGCAAGCATTCCAGAAAAGTCATCCGGACCCTCCCATGAGGGCAGGGCAAGCATTCCAGAAAAGTCATCCGGACCCTCCCATGAGGGCAGGGCAAGCATTCCAGAAAAGTCATCCGGACCCTCCCATGAGGGCAGGGCAAGCATTCCAGAAAAGTCATCCGGACCCTCCCATGAGGGCAGGGCAAGCATTCCAGAAAAGGCAGCTGCACCCGCTGACGGCACCTCTAGCGGCTCGTCATCAGGCAGGTCCGGCGGCGGAGGCGGAGGCGGCGGTGGAGGCGGCGGCAGCGGAAGAATAGGCGTCGGACCGTCAAGCTCGTCTGATGCCGTCTACCTCAAGGAGGTATCCTGGGACTGCAAGGCAGGTTTCATATCCGTAATTGCAGGCCCCGCAGTCGACTCGTTGCACGTCTCGGTGAGGACCTCCCTTGCCGGCGTCGTACAGGGCACGCTTTCTGAGGATGCAACCGTACCCGGCTTTAAGAAATTTACAGCGCCGATGCTCGCAGACGAGGACTATATAGGAATCAAGGTGATGTCCCTTTCCGGCAGGGATTCTGCAATTCTTACCGAGTCCATAAGCGTGGACTCTTGTACCGGCTCAAACCAGTACAGCGTCCCGAAAGATGATGATGATGATGATGCGCCAAAGCCTGATGATGGCGCCGCCGCCTCTGTCACGCCAAAGGATGCCATACCGGTGCCCAAAAAGGAACAGCCCTCCTCAGGCATGCTTGAAAAGCCGCTTGGCATAGCGCCTTTTGTCGATGACACGGTGGATCCGCAGTCATACGTGGACAGGTACAACTCCGAACCCGAATACCGAAAATGGTTCCACGAGAACTATCCGCAATACGACACCATATACCAGGCAGTCGGGCTCCCAGAGCCTTCCGTAGGCGCCCCCACACCGGACATGGAGTGCGGCATGGGATATGAGCTTGTAGACGGCGCATGCAGGGAGGCGGTATCAGAGACTGCGCCTGCCGACGACGGGAGCGGCATGGATGATGACGACGGAGGCGGGGGCTGCCTGATAGCCACTGCCGCCTTTGGAACGGAGCTGGCGCCCCAGGTACAGGCACTGCGCGAGACAAGGGACGGGACATTGATGCAGACCTCCTCAGGCCAGTCCTTCATGGGCGCGTTTAACGCCGTCTACTACTCGTTCTCGCCGCAGATTGCAGACATGCAGCGCCAGAACCCGGCATTCAACGACGCAGTGAGGCTTGCAATAACGCCCATGCTTTACACTTTGCCCGTGATGGATGCGGCCCATGACGAGGCGTCTGCCGTGTCCCTCGGCCTTGCCGTAATATCGCTAAACGCCCTGATGTATGCCGGATTGCCTGCAGTCGGAATGCTCTTTCTTGCAAGGGCCGCAGGAGGGAGGAGGCGTAGCAGCAGCGGTGGCGGCGGCTTGGATCGCGCCCAGTCGTCTTAGAACAGTGCTAGTTTGTAGCTTAATTCCAAACAATTAGCGTGGCATTCTCATTTCATCTTCCACATGCCAAATCACAAAACTCAAAATCACGCATCCAAAAACCTGTTGTACAGTAGCACTTTGAGTCCTGCCTCCACGCATTGCGCATCAAATCTCTCAGAGCGCAGCTTCTCGCCTAGCACTCGCTTTAGCGCAGAATGCGCAATCTCGACTATCCATCTTTTTCCCGCATCCTTGATCCCCTTCCATTCATCAAAACCGTGTTTGCTGACATGCAAAATCCCTTTTCTTCTCAGTTTGGACCTTGTTATGTGCGGCACGGCGTTTTTCCTTATTCTGATTGCAGGAACTGCCTTGCTTGTCTCGCAGCACTCGAAATTATTCTGATCGTCATGTGCCTTGCCTGCGTGAGCGGATTTTATCACGGTGCAGTGTCTCTTTGCATCCTCAAACAAGGGAACAAACCGTTTCGTATCAGAACCGTTCCCGTGCGTATCTTGTAGGATACAATCTTTTCTGATTTTAGATCAGATGATACGCGCAGTCTGGCATATTCGCGTCCCTGCCTCTTCCATTTGCGCTCCAGACAGGTCCCGCTGTTTGTGACGGACAGTCCCGAAGAGTCAAAGGCCAAACCAACGGCATCCTCCAGATTCGGATTGCCGATTTCTGGCCGCAGCCGCAGCATTCTTCTTCTGGTTTGCGTGAAATGAATCTCGGGGATCTTCACGACATCAGAGGGTCCCCCTGCATGCTCCCTGAGCCGTTCTGCAGGCAGTACCAGACCCGATATGCAGTCCCGTAAGAAGACCAATTTGTGAGTCCGTGCATCTGTATGGGGCGCCGATTTTATTTCTGCTCGTTTTTTCCAATTCCTGTTTTTGTTTTTTCAAAAAAGATACGTCTATCAGGCAGGTTCCCCTGCCAATGGGGGATTCATTGTGTTGTTTCCATGATTTGTTAGCTGGCATGAGTCATGTTGGCATGTACTAAGCTAAAAGAGTTACGCTACAATCTACTTCCCCTAAGACTTCCCCGATTATTCCCTGCAGTTGTTTGCATGCAGTGCCGATTGCATTTCGGAACAATACCATCATCATAAGGCATGCATCTGAATAGGCAAATGGCGCTCCAACTTTATTCTTATTTGGCTGCTCAACGCCTTTAGACATCCAACTCATCTCAAAACTGATCATTTAGTGAAATTTTTACGATCATCCTGATCTAACAATTACCGAACATGACTAATTTTCATGCAATTTCAAGAACTAACTGACAAACAATGGAACATGATAAAGCCACACATTCCAAAACCTGCCAAGACGGGCAGACCAAGAAACGATGACAGAAGAATCATCAACGGAACAATCTACGTCTTGATATCCGGATGCAGGTGGAGCGGGATGCCAACAAAATATGGTGATGATTCTACTGCAAACAGAAGACTGAACTCTTGGCAGCAAAAAGGAGTCTGGAAGAGGATCCTATCCGGTTTAACCAGAACAGCTCACAAGCAAGGAAAAATCAGCCTGCAAAAGATGATATCCGCTGACTCCTCGACAATCCCTGCCAAAAAGGGGGCAGCGTAACAGGACATGGCGGATTCAGGAGGATTTCAGGCGCAAAGATTCACGTTGCCGTAGAGCAGAACGGATTTCCAATCTCAGTCAGGACCAGTCCTGCAAATGTTCATGACAGTACAAAGTTTGCAGATGTCATGGAAAGCATTTCAGAGTTTATGGATGATGATGGCACCATCAAACAGATTGCCTCAGTTTATGCGGACAAGGGATATGACAGTACGGCCATTAGAAACTATTTGAAAAATAGAAATCCAATTGCACGTATCCCACTTAGAAAGAATGGCAAATCATCGGAGAACAAATCGCACAAAAAATATAATTCGGTTCGATGCGTTGCGGAGGGATTCTTTGGTTGGCTCAAAAACGGATTTCACAGGACAGGAATCAGATATGAAAGGAGATGTGAAAACTGTCCTGCGTTTGTCAGTATTGCGTCATTTTTGATGTATTGCAGGGTTTTGAGATGAGTTGATCATTGTGCCATCAAGATGCAATGCATGGTATTTTCCACGTGAGATGTACTTTCTGTCATCGTACTTTTTCTCAGACACATGATATCCCTAACTTTTCAGATCCAAATCTTTTTTGGTTGTATTTTGAGATTAGATGAAATAATTGGGAAACAAAGTTATGTACAGAAGAAAACATTGGATAGAAGTAAAAGATGGCGAAATACAAGAACTTGGGGAAACTCCTGTTTTATTGAATATTGCATTACGTGACAAATTAGCACATGGAAATCGAACTCAGTTGATAGCATATATTCCACCCACGCCTGTTTTTGTACATACTAGTTAGGGAATCTCAGGTCACCAAAATTCACAAGAGAAAATAGGTCACTATAACTTCACAGAACCATGCAAATGTTGTATCCCAAAATCAGTTCGTCCCTTATTTAACATCGTATTCTTCTCCTGTCTGCTTATCAATAACTCTTGTTCCCTTCTCTGGCATCTTTCTTGCATACGCTTTTGCAGGCGTCTCCAGGTTGTCCCAGTCAAGTGACATGTGTGGCTTTATGTGGTTGTACCAGTGGACCAGCTCATCAATGGCACCAAACCATTTCTGCTTTCTCTGAATCTCACCGTGGAATCTTTCGAGTTTGCCATTTGTCTGGGGATGGTTCACTCTTGCCATAACATGTTTTATCGGCCTTGTAGAAATCATTCATTTTTGACCCGTTTGTGATCAGTTCTGGCTAATTATGATCTATCTATCTGAAATGCGGGTTTTGCCCCACAATATGAAGTCATTTTACATCAGGATGTGCCGTACAATGCTAAACATTATCAGACGATGCAGGATTCCGCGTTACCTGCGTCCCAAATCCAATCATGCCTGTTCTGTATGGACACACACATGATTCTACTGGTGATTCGCCGGTACGAATCCAAGAGTTGCAGAAGGCTTGTCCAGCTGTCAGAAGAATGTGTCGGGATTCGGGAATATCTTGGATTCTCTAAAATTCCTCACTATACTTCCTAACAAAACTTTATGATCTATTAATCTAATTTATCACACCAAACAGAATACGGATCAGAACATCATACATCAAGCCATGAATGAGCAAGAATTGATTCAAGCATACAAAAACGAGAAAGATGTCAAAACAAAAGAGAGGTTATTCCTGGTAAAGCAGGTCTTCTTTGATAATCAGACTGCCTCGCATGTTGCAAAGAATCTCGGGCATGTGCGTTCTTGGCCATACAAGTGGCTGGGCAGGTTCGAAGAATATGGGATGGATGGTCTTCATGACAGACAAAGAACAGGAAGACCGCCAAAGATACCAAAAGACAGACTAGTCGCAATAGAAAGACAGATCGCAGGGAATCCTGCAGGTTGGAGCGCAAAGCAGGTGATGAATCTCATTTATGAAAAATCAGGAGTAAGATACCATGAGGTTCATGCGTACGGGCTGCTTCGCAATTGGGGATACGCATCAAGGGTTGCACAGAAAAGATTCGTAAACTCTGCAACTGCACGGGAAAAACTCTGGTTTAAAAAAAATCTCAGGAAAAAATAGCCTCAAAAATAGCAAAAGGATTCACCATACTGTCACAGGATGAATCAATCCTTGCTGCAGATTCAATATTCAGAAAAAAGATGCGGGCAAAGAGAGGAACGCGCCCAGTAATTCTGGCAAATGGGAATATATCATCAAAAGACGATCATCCTTGGGGCATTGGCTCATGATGGCAGACAGCTCTTCAGGCAGTATGACAGATTTGATCAGTACTGCTTTTTGGATTATCTCAAAGAATTACGCAAAAAGTTTGGCAAGATTTTAGTCTATGCGGACAGGGCACCGCAGCACAGATCAAGACTGATGCAAAAATATCTTGATGAGAATCATGATGTCGTATTGGACTGGTTCCCAAAGGGTTCACCGCAGTTTAATGCAGTTGAGGAAGAAGTATGGAAACAGGGAAAATACGATTTGTCGGTCTCACAATATCGGCCATCGCTGAATAATCTGAAGAGCAGGATTTCCAAATATTACAGGACTGCCAGATTCAATTTGGATATCATCAAGTACATGCAACGAGGGGACGGTTGACGAACTTATGTTAGAGAGTATACGCAACGCTGCAAAAGGCAGCTGCAAGATTGGAGGGCAGCCTGCTACACAGGATGTTACAGGAGTTCATCCCGTACAAAAGAGTCAGGTTGGTTCTGGCAGGAATTGATGGCAGCGGGCTCAGCTACAGCACTGCGTCATATTACTACACAAAAAGAGCCCGGTTACGCAGAAACTTCCTAAAGATAGCCGTATGTGCAGACATGAATTCTCAGCTGATCTGCACTGCAATTATACATCATGGCATGCAGCACGGCAATCCTGACTTTCTGCCATTGCTGTACAAAACAAGCGCAGCTGTTGCCCCGGTCGATACTGTGTTAGGCGACATGGGTTTTGATGATGAGAACAATCACGTTGGTGCAAGAAAGACTGGTACGGCTGCTGCAGTCATTCCAACTGGATATGCTGATGTCCCAATACGCAGAACAAGTGGGACTCACAGAAGGGAGGTGAAAAGGAACTTTCCAAGGCAGCTGTATTCTCAGAGAAACAGATCTGAGACAACCTTTTTTGTCGTAAAGGGGATGATGTCCGGAGACATAACGTCAAGGAATGATACCACTCAGGACAATGAAATATTGCTTGGATTGATTGCATACAATTCTTATCGAGTTACAAAGTTAGAGTCTGTTGTTTTGGCATGGTTTCTACAAGGCCGTTTTATCTCCAGTTTTACCAGTTCCTGCTCGAACTGTACTCTCTAACATAAATTCGTCAACCATCCCCTCGTTGCATGTGCTTGATGATATCCACAACTCATCCTAAAACCGATCATTTTGTAAATTATTCATGACAATACAGATCTAAGAATAACACCTTTGATTTTTTTCCATGATTCATAAAGAAATGTCAGATTCCCAATGGAACACAATTGTAAAACACCTACCAAAACCTGCCAAAACAGGACGTCCAAGATGTGATGACAGGACAACTGTAAACGGAATATTGTTTGTCTTAACTACCGGATGCAGATGGGCAGACATGCCAGGCAAGTACGGCTCAAAACCCGCTGCACATCTTCGATTCCAAGAGCTACAACAAAAAGGAATATGGAAAAAAATTCTCTCCAAACTAATAAAATCCGCACACAAGCAAGGCAGGATTGACCTCCAAAAAATATCAATTGACTCCTCGTCGATTGCTGCCAAAAAAGGGGGGATAAAATAGGATATGACGGATTCAAGAGGATTTTAGGCACAAAAACACATGTTGCCGTGGAACAAAACGGTTTGCCAATTTCGATTAGAACCAGTCCTGCAAATCAACATGACAGCACAAAATTCATTGATGTCATGGAAAACATTTCGGAATTTGCAGATGACAGCCTGATGCAGACAACTGTCTCTGCATATGCTGATAGGGGGTACGATGCGAAACAAATTAGGAATTATCTCAGATGTTGCGAAATTGACTGTTGCATCCCGTACAAGAAGAACTCAAAGAGCATTGCACAAAACAGGAATCAAAGACATTATGGCAAGACAAGGTTTGTCGTTGAGAGATTCTTCGCATGGCTCAAGTGTGGCTTTCACAGAACGGCAGTCAGATGCGAAAAGAACTGTGATGATTATTTGAGACTTGGGCATAATGGTTTACAAAAATAAGGTCTAAAATAATTCAACAGCAAAGCATTCTCTTTACAGTTCTTGGATGATTCTCTGCACCAATCATGCATGTAATACGCTGCCAACTGTACGCCAAAACGCAGATCAGCACAAATATAATTTCACATTGCATGATCCCCTTACGGGGACTGCTCTGATGCCAAGCGCGTCTTTGAATGTCTCAAAGAGCGGTTCAATTGAGGTTTTTCTATCCGCATGCAACTCCTGACCAATCACAGAATTATAAAATTCCACAAGCTTGATTCTTTCCGGGGGCGTACGCGGGTATGTCTTATCGGAGTGACAACCCCGGATGCTTTTTGCCGCACGAATCATGCAGTTCGGAATCATCGTATGCAGGATCTGCCAAAATATTTCGTATGATTCCTGAAAGTGACTTTGTCAATGCATCAAACGTCCTGCCATCACAAATGTTTGCAGCACAGACGCCGGCGGACAATGGAACAATCAACTTGCCGGCGCTGCAACCCATGTGCAGTTCATGCCCGAATAACCGACCCTTTGATTTGGAGGACTATCCCCATCTTGCATCCGTATCAGTCCCTGAAATTGGCAAACGATTATTCTTCATGTCGGATTTGTGCCATGCAGGGCCATTTGCTTTTAGCATCGAACTGTCCGCTGATGCAGACGTGTCATCAGCCATTCCTTCTGATACGAACAGGCTTCCCATCGCCCCGATGATGTCCCCAACGGGCAGGTTCTGAAATCGCCTGTCAATAGTACGCCTGTCTGGGATTTGAGTCAGTCTGCAGACCTTGGACAATTTGTCATCGTTGCATTTGATTGATAAAAAATAATGAAGTGTGCTGTTGCTTGGAATTCTCATCCGAGATTTTATGATGAATGATTGCACCATCAGAACAGTTGAACAGGCATACGGTCTGCCAGGTCTGAATATCTCCCCATGCAGAGACAATGTTCTGACCAGATACAAAACGCCGATGAGAGATGGCCCTGACAGAACCCTGCCGGGGATTTTTACATTCATGCTGCAATGAAATGACATTGCAAGGATCCTTGGCTTTTTTCATTTGAATAGTTTGAGAAACTGATTAAAAATTAGGATTAGTTATGCCCAAGTCTCGATTAGTTATGCCCAAGTCTCAATTATTTCTAAAAGCCTCGACACTTACCACGAAGAAAATTTGTAGCCATGTCTCGTTAACTTACCAGTTCCTAAAAAGAGAAAAAAGATGAAATTTAGTATCTTGGTATAATGCTAAGTCTTGACTTTGCAGAAACTGCAATTATTGAGATAATTGCTACTGCTAGAATCATGGCTGCAATTGTACCAAACTCTGGGACTACAAAGGTACCGATTATTTCAATCTGTTCAGCGCCTGCTGGAAATTCTATGGTTATTGTTCTGTCTGTTGAGGTTGGTGTTTCATCAAAGTCAGATACTTCTTCGTCATCAATTAAAACGAATATTTCTTCGTCATTTCCATTATCGTCTACTGAATCAAATACCGTTCTAGGTATTGTGAGTGTCAGTGTGCCATCATCTGTAGCATCAATAACAATGATCAATGATTTTGCGTCAAAGTCAGGCATTATGCTTTTTATTTGTCCACCTGTGATCTCATATCCTATCAAATCACTAGAACCTTCAATTGAAAGTTTGTCGTCATCTGGGAGTAATGGATCTATTGTGTCTGGTGGTGTTATTGGTGTTCCACCAAATTCAAATGATGTTGTTGCTGAACGATTTTCGGTTCCGTATTGAACTGTAACTGTGTACTCTCCTTCTGTTTTCATTAATGCTCCACCTGCAGTAATTTCGGCACTGAATTTTTTATCAGCACCAATTGAGATTTGTGCAATTGACACCAAGTTCCCATTGGGGGCTTTGACAATTACACTAATTGGTGTACCTGAATACAGATCTCTAACTTCACCTGTTACTATGATTGTTTCACCTGGTGAATAGGCTTCTTTGTCTGTAGTAACAACGATCGCATTTTGTATTTGTCCAAATGCTGGTGCCATACCAATACTTACAATTAAAATTGCAGATAAGGCAAACACCGATAGATGAGTTTTCATCAATCTTTGGCCTTGAGTTATACTATTTAAGGTTGTGAAAAAATTTATTGACTAAAAAGAAAAAACAGTTGTTTTAACGAATTCCAGATTAGATATATATTAACCCGAGCGTGAGATTTTGACAGTTTGTGTGTATTATTTACTGTTACATTTAATGTTCTAAATGGAGGTTTTGTAGATGGCAACTAAGAAAAATCAAATTTTAGTACCAGATCATGTTTATGTTCCAAAACATGAGATTATTCCAAAACAAGAAGCTGAAGAAGTTTTACAGAAATTCAACTGCAAACCAACTGAATTGCCATTAATTTTTGTAAATGATCCTGCAATTTTAGGACTTGGTGTAAAACCTGGTGATATGATAAAGATTACAAGAAAAAGCCCAACTGCAGGTGAGAGTTTCTATTATCGTTATGTGGTGGAAATCTAGATGGTTGATTCATCCACAAAACGTTGGCCTGTCATCCAAGATATCTTAAAGCGTGAAGGCATTGCACGTCAACATCTTAATTCATTTGATGAATTTTTAGAACGAGGTCTTCAAAGTATTATCAATGAAGTTGGACAAATAGAGATTGAAAATGCTGAGTATCCTTACAAAATTCAGTTAGGTAAAGTTAAACTTCAACAACCACGAATGATGGAACTTGATGGTTCTATAACCCATATCACACCAGCAGAAGCTAGACTGCGAAATGTTTCATATTCTGCACCTGTTATGATGGAGGCAAGTGTTGTAGAAGATGGAAAAATTCTAGAATCTAGATTTGTACACATTGGAGATGTTCCAGTTATGGCAAAATCAAATGCATGCATTTTACATAATTTCTCAACCCAGAAATTAGTTGAACATGGAGAGGATCCAAATGATCCTGGCGGTTACTTTATCATTAATGGTTCTGAAAGAGTAATTGTAGGATTAGAAGATCTTTCTTATAACAAAATTATTGTAGATAGAGAAACTGTTGGTGGCAATATTGTTTTCAAAGCTAAGGTTTATTCCTCAATTGTTGGTTATCGTGCAAAATTAGAACTTGTTATGAAAAATGATGGATTAATTGTTGCTAGAATTCCTGGCTCTCCTGTAGATATTCCAGTTGTTACACTAATGCGAGCCCTCGGATTAGAATCTGATAGAGAAATTGCAGCAGCTGTTTCACTGGTAGATGAACTACAAGATGAACTGGAAGGATCATTTGAAAAAGCAGGTGATGTTCCAACTGCCAAAGATGCGATTGTGTATATCAGTAAGAGAATTGCTCCTGGAATGTTAGAAGAATTTCAAATAAAACGTGCAGAAACTTTACTTGATTGGGGATTGTTGCCTCACTTGGGTAAACATCCAGAAAACAGAAAAGAAAAGGCACAGTTTCTTGGTGAGGCTGCCTGTAAATTATTAGAATTAAAACTTGGTTGGATTTCTCCAGATGATAAAGATCATTACGGTAACAAAGTAATCAAATTTGCAGGACAAATGTTGGCAGATTTGTTTAGAACTGCATTTAGAAATCTTGTCAGGGACATGAAATACCAATTAGAAAGATCCGGACAAAAACGTGGAATTAATGCAGTAGCTGCGGCAATTCGTCCTGGCATAATTACTGATAAGCTAAACAATGCTATTGCAACTGGAAATTGGGGAAGAGGTCGTGTTGGTGTTACTCAATTACTTGATAGAACTAATTATCTTTCAACAATTAGCCATCTTAGAAGAATTCAATCTCCTCTTAGTAGAACTCAACCAAACTTTGAGGCAAGAGACTTGCATGCCACCCACTTTGGAAGAATCTGTCCAAGTGAAACCCCTGAGGGTTCAAATTGTGGTTTGGTAAAAAATCTGGCACTTTCTGGAATTATTTCAGTCAACGTTCCATCAGAAGAAATTGTCGAAAAACTCTATGATCTTGGGACAGTCCATTTCTTTGATGCTAAAGAAGATTTGAAAAAAGATGGAACCAGAATATTTGTTGATGGTCGTTTAATTGGTTATTTCAAAGATGGTGAACAGTTAGCTGAATCACTTCGTGATCTTAGACGAAATTCGAAAATTCATCCTCATGTTGGTGTGTCATTTCATAAATCTGAAATTGAAGGATCAACAAGAAGATTATACGTAAATTGTAATGCAGGACGTGTTTTACGACCTCTGATTATCATCAAAGATAACAAATCTTTGTTAACTCAAGATTTGTTGGATAAAATTTCCAAAAAACTACTTTCTTGGACTGATCTGTTGAGAATGGGTGTATTGGAAGTTATTGATGCAAACGAAGAAGAAAATTGTTATGTTACTTTAGATGATAAAGATACAAAGAAACATACTCATCTTGAGGTGTTTCCACCAGCAATCCTAGGTGCAGGTGCCTCCATCATTCCGTATCCAGAGCATAACCAATCCCCAAGGAATACTTACGAATCTGCAATGGCAAAACAGAGTCTAGGATTTTCTACTCCTATGATGAATACTAGTACCTATGTTAGACAGCACCTTATGCTATACCCACAAACCCCAATTGTTAATACTCGAGCAATGAAGTTATTGGGATTGGAAGATAGGCCAGCAGGTCAGAATTGTGTGGTGGCAGTAATTCCATTTGATGGTTACAACATTGAAGATGCCATTGTACTTAGCAAAGCATCAGTTGATAGAGGCTTGGGTAGAACTTTCTTCTTTAGAATTTATGATGCTGAAGCCAAACAATATCCAGGTGGAATGCGTGATAATTTTGAGATTCCAAATGCTGAAGATAACATAAGGGGTTACAAAGGAGAGCGTGCATACAGATTACTTGAAGAAGATGGCGTAGTTGCTTCTGAATCCCCAGTTAAAGGTGGAGATATTTTAATTGGTAAAACTAGTCCTCCACGATTTATGGAAGAATATAGAGAGTTTGAATCAACTGGTCCGTACAGACGAGATACTTCTGTTGGTGTAAGACCTTCTGAGGCTGGAGTAATTGATACTGTTGTTATGACTCAATCAAACGAAGGTGGAAAAATGTACAAGATTAGAGCCAGAGATATGAGAATTCCTGAAATTGGTGATAAATTTGCATCAAGACATGGACAAAAAGGTGTACTTGGAATTTTAGCTAAAGCTGAAGACTTGCCATATACTGCAAATGGAATGTCTCCTGATGTTTTGATTAATCCTCATGCATTCCCTTCAAGAATGACTGTTGGAATGATGATGGAATCTGTTTGTGGTAAATCTGCCGCGTTACGTGGAAAACGTTTTGATGGTTCAGCATTTGTTGGTGAAAAAATGGATGAAGTTAAAGAGGTAATGGATTCACACGGTTTCAAATATTCTGGTAAAGAAATAATGTATGATGGACGATCTGGCAAATCCTTTCCAGTCGAAGTCTTTATTGGAGTTGTATATTATCAAAAACTTCATCACATGGTTGCAGACAAAATCCATGCAAGAGCTCGTGGACAAGTTCAGATGTTAACTAAACAACCAACTGAAGGAAGAGCAAGAGGTGGTGGATTGAGATTTGGCGAAATGGAGAGAGATTGCTTAATTGCTTATGGCGCTTCTATGATTCTCAAAGACAGATTGTTGGATGAATCTGATAAATCTGACATCTTTGTATGTGAGAGATGTGGTTTGGTGGCTTATCATGATGTTAAACAGAGAAAATATGTCTGTAGAGTTTGTGGCGACAAAGCCAAAGTATCTTCTGTATCTGTAGCATATGCATTCAAACTACTCTTACAAGAAATGCAGAGTCTAAACGTTGCACCACGATTGTTAATCAAGGAGAAAGTCTAATGTCTATTCAGGCAATAAAATCTATTGATGGAATTCGTTTTTCAGTATGGTCTCCAACTGAAGTTAGAAAATACTCTGTATCTGAAATAACTGCCCCTGAAACCTATGATGAAGATGGGATGCCTGTTCAAGGCGGTTTGATGGATGGAAGACTAGGCACTCTTGAGCCTGGACAAAAATGCCTAACCTGTGGGAATACAGCAGCTAGATGTCCTGGACATTTTGGCCATATTGAACTCTCAGAACCTGTTTTACACATTGCATTTATTGATAATATCTACAAATTATTGCAATCCACATGTCGTTCATGTGCTAGACTAAAAGCACCTCAAGAAGATTTGAACGTTTTCAAAAAAATTAAAGATAAACATGCTGCTTATACTGTAATTTCTCAAAAACGTATTCCAGAACAAATTATTGAAAAAGCAAAAAAAGCTAAAGAATGCCCTCATTGTGGAAAAGCACAATACGAGTTAATATTTACAAAACCAACCATCTTTGTAGAAAAAACAGAAATTGGTGAACACAGATTATTGCCAATTACAATTAGAGAAAGATTTTCAGAAATCCTTGATGATGATTTAGAATTATTATCATATGATCCTGTCACTGCTAGACCTGAATGGTTTATTCTTCAAGCACTTCCAGTACCGCCAGTCACTGTCAGACCTTCAATTATTCTTGAAACTGGAATTAGATCAGAGGATGATTTGACACACAAAATGGTTGATATCATTAGAGTTAATCAAAGACTAAAAGAAAGTAAGGAAGCCGGAACTCCTCCACTTATTGTTCAGGATTTAGTTGATCTGCTACAATATCACACAACAACATATTTTGATAATGAGGTTTCAGGCATTCCTCAAGCTCACCATCGTTCCGGACGTCCTCTCAAAACATTAACTCAAAGACTAAAGGGAAAAGAAGGAAGATTTAGAGGATCATTATCTGGAAAGAGAGTTGACTTTTCAAGTAGAACTGTTATTTCACCAGATCCTAATTTGGATTTGTCTGAGGTAGGTGTTCCTGAGGCAGTTGCAATGAAATTAACAATTCCTGAAATTGTTACCGAATGGAATATTGAAAGAATGAGAAAACTTGTAATTAACGGACCTGAAAAATTCCCTGGTGTAAACTATATTGTTAGACCTGATGGCGTCAAAATCAGATTAGATTTTGTCGAAGATCGTTCTACAATTGCTGAAACCCTTGAAATAGGTTATCTGGTTGAACGGCATCTTGCAGACGCTGATATTGTCATGTTTAACAGACAACCATCGCTTCACCAGATGTCTATTATGGCTCACTATGTTAGAGTACTTCCAGGTAAGACTTTCAGATTGCATCCTTCTGTATGTCCTCCATACAATGCAGACTTTGATGGTGATGAGATGAACCTGCACGTTCCTCAAAGTGAGGAAGCAAGAGCAGAAGCTATTCTTTTGATGAGAGTTCAAGACCAATTAATTTCTCCAAGATATGGCGGTCCAATTATTGGAGCGCTAAGAGACTTTGTTACTGGCTCATATCTTCTAACTAAGGAAGGCACCACATTAACTCCTCAAGAATTCTCAAATCTTGCAATGCTAGGTGGCTATACTGATGCATTACCAAAACCTGGTACTAAGACAAAAGATGGCCCTGCATATACTGGCAAGCAATTATTTTCGTTATTCCTTCCAAATGACTTTAACTATGTTCTTACATCAAAATGGTCCAAGGGAACCAATGGTCCACAAAAAGATGTTGTAATCAAAAATGGTGAATTAATCAGTGGTGTAATTGACAAAACATCCATTGGTGCAGAAGAACCAGAAAGTGTACTACACAGAATTACCAAAGACTATGGCAATGCTGTTGGAAAGAATTTCCTTAATTCTATTCTAATTATGGTCAAACAATTCATTACACATTATGGTTTCAGTTATGGATTTGGTGACTTGGAAGTTCCAGAAAAAAATAGACAACAGATTCTTACTGACATTCAAGAAACTTATGATGTCGTAGCTGATTTAACTAGCCAATATGAAAAAGGAACTCTCAAGCTTACTAGGGGTATGAAAGCTGAAGAAGCTTTAGAGGCTTACATTGTTAATGAATTGGGTAAAGCAAGAGAAAAGGCAGGTGGTACTGCAAATGATTCTCTTGACGATAGTAATGCTGGAAAGATCATGGCCACAACTGGTGCCAGAGGTTCAGCACTTAACGTAGGTCAGATGGCTGGTGCATTAGGTCAGCAATCAAGAAGAGGAAATAGAATGAATGATGGTTATAACAATCGTGCATTACCACATTACAAAGAACATGATAGTAATCCTGATGCACATGGTTTTGTAAAATCTAATTATAGGGAAGGCCTCTCAACACTAGAATTTTTCTTCCATGCTATGGGAGGTCGTGAAGGACTGGTAGATACTGCAGTTAGAACACAACAAAGTGGTTACATGCAACGTAGATTGATTAACGCGTTAGAACACATTAGATTAGAGTATGATGGAACAGTAAGAGATCCACACGGCCACATTGTTCAATTCCTTTATGGTGAAGATGGTATTGATGTTGCAAAAAGTGATCATGGTGAGGCATTTAATGCTAGTAGACTGGCCGAGTCCCAAACCATTGTTGATTCTGGAAAGAAAGCAACAAAAGACGAAATTGACACTCTTACTAAAAAATACACAAAAACATTTAATCCAAGATTAACTTCACTTGTAATTGATGCTTTGCACGATTCTAATCTAAGTAAGGATGGCATTGAAGCTGTTTGTAAGAAAGGGCTTTCTCTTTACAACAAGGCCAAAGTAGAACCTGGACAAGCAGTAGGGATTGTTACTGCCCAATCAATTGGTGAACCGGGCACTCAGATGACTTTGAGAACTTTCCACTTTGCAGGAATTAAAGAGCGAAACGTTACCTTAGGTCTTCCGAGACTTATTGAATTAGTTGATGCAAGAAAGAAACCTGTTACTCCAACTATGGATATTTACCTTGATGAAGAATCAAAGAAATCTAGAGAAAAAGCAATTGAGGTTGCAAGAAATGTGTTGCAAACTAAGGTAAGTGCATTAATTGCTGACAGTGAAACTGACTATGCTACTGAAATTAAATTAATTCTAAGTGAAAATAGACTTCGTGAAAGAGGCTGTTCTATTGGAGAGGTAGAAGCAGCACTTTCATCAAACAAAAAATTCAAAATGGAAACTACCGGTGAACTAATTGTGCTAAAACTAGTTGAGGAATCTGACACTGCAACTGTAATTGCAATCAGAAACAAAGTTCTTAACACAACTGTAAAAGGTGTTCCTGAAATTGAGCGTGTAACCTTAGTTCAAAAAGATGATGAATGGGTTATTCAAACAACTGGTTCTAATATTGCAAAAATCCTTGAAGTCAAAGGAATTGACAAAAGAAATGTTAGAACAAATAATGTATTTGAAATTGCAGGAACTTTGGGTATTGAAGCAGCTAGAAATGCGTTGATTGATGAACTAAACCACACACTAGGTGATCAGGGATTGGAAGTTGATAATAGATACATTATGCTGGTATCTGACTTGATGTGTTCTAGAGGTTACATGCAGCAAATTGGCAGACACGGAATTGCTGGTACTAAAGACAGTGTTCTTGCAAGAGCGGCATTTGAAATTACAGTTCCAACCATTGCACATGCTGCACTTGGTGGAGAAATTGAACAACTCAAAGGCATCACTGAAAATGTAATCGTCGGCAGTAACATTCCAATTGGAAGTGGTACTGTTGATTTATACATGCAAGTAAGCAAGAAAAAATGAGGGACAATTAAAACTATTTTGTGATACTTATGGCTGACGAAATTTCAACATTGATGAACAATAGCAAAACAAAAGATATTTTGCTTCGACTAAGAAATAATAAAACTATTCACGGCACCTTGAAAGATTTTGATATCCACATGAACTTGACTTTGGATGATGCTGAAGATGTTTCTGATGAAAAACCTGTAAAACTTGATACGATTTTGTTACGTGGTGACAATATTTTGGCAATTTCTATTCCTAAATATGAGTCTTAGTTATTAGTACATCAAACATTAAATTTAATCTTCACCAAGTTTCCTCGTGTATTTGGAATTTCTATTTTGTTTGTTGCTTCTTTTTCCTGCATTTGCAGAACCAATTCCTGATTATGATGATCCATACTCTCCAATTTTTACAGACAAACCTGTTTACACTTGGACTGATAAAATTAAAATGAAAATTATTGCTCCAAGTTGGAATGCTGATAGAAACTCAATTGATTCCATTGGAGATGAAAGTGATCATGCTATCAAAATTTACACTAGAGAAAACTCTTTAGATTCTTATCGGTTTACTGAAACAGATGTTAATTCTGGAGTATTTACTGCTGAAGTTATTCTTACAGGTTTTTCTCATGATGCAGACGGTGATGGTGACACTGACACACTTCCCCGAACAGCTGGCAGTGGTCCTACTAGTGGATTTTTAGAAACTGATAGAGATTCTGCAGTTACTATTTCATTTGAATTTGCAGATGGTGTGGTTGTTAGTGAATCTGTTCCTATTGTGTGGAACCTTGGAACAATTCAATTTTCTAAAGATATTTTTTTCTCAGATGATTCTGTAACTGTCAATGTTATTGATCTTGACATGAACCTAAATCCTGAAGCACTAGATCAAATACCAATACAAGTTTTTTCTGATTCTGATATTGCAGGAATTACAGTTAGTGCAGTAGAAACTTCTGAAAGCTCTGGTTCTTTTATTGGCAATGTTTCTTTATCTCAAATGTCTTCTAGTGGAAATCGTCTTTATGCTCAATTTGGAGATAAAATTTTTGCCAAATATGACGATAATACACTACCTACTCCCTATTCTACATCTGATAATTTAGAAATTAAAACATTTGCAAGATTTGATTCTTCTATTTCTCCCATTGACAGATTAGTTACTTCTCCAATATTTTTATCTGATAGTTTTGGCAATCAATTAGAATCTGTTTCGTCTAATAATTCTGTTCAGATAGTTGGAACTATTACAAATAATCATGATTTTAGGCAGGAATTTGTCTATATTTTTCAAGTAAAAAATGCTAATGATACTGTTGAATCTCTTTCATGGATTCAAGGCGAAATGACTTCTCAACAGATTTTAGATCTATCACAATCTTGGACTCCTAAAGAACCTGGAATGTATGAAATTCAAACATTTGTTTGGGATTCACTTGGTGATACTACTGTCTTGTCTCCTTCAATGTCTACTTCTATCATGGTTCAATGAAAAGCATAATTTCTACGTGAGTATTAAATAGAAAATTTCATTTTTTATTTTTGTGTTAGGATATTTGTTAGGATTCATCTTTTAGTGCTAACTGCATTATTTTCTTTTGTAAGTACTGAATCTTCTTTTGCAGACTCATTTACAGTGAATTTTGATAAACAACAATATTTTTTTGGTGATTCTCTTACAGTTTCTGGAAATATCCCAAATGCTAGTGTGCCAATTATGGCAATGAGTGTATATGATCCTGATGGAAAAATTTTATCTGCAAATAATCTAGAAATTTCTTCTCAGAATACTTTTTCTAAAACAATATCCCTTGGTTCACTATTTTATGAGAAAATTGGTGATTATGTGATAAAATTAGATTATGGAAATATTTCAGAAAACCATCGTTTTATTCTTGAAAGTATCGTTTCTGATATTTTTGTTGAGAATGTCATTATACCTGAAATTACCTTACTTTCTACTGACAAAACTCAGTACACTGACAAAGATACAATAGAAATTTCTGGACTTGTTTCAGTTTTGGATTCTCCTACTGTTTTGATGGGAGTCTATGATCCGTTTGGAATTCCTGCTGGATTTTATTTTGGTACTGTAAATTCTAATTTAGAATTCTCTACAAATTTACTAGTAAAATCTGGTGTTAATTTTAGAGTAGATGGAACATATTCCATTAAAGCACATTATGCTGATTCAGAAATTATATCCTTTTTTGATTTTTATAAAGACTTGAAAGTTATAATTGATGATGTTTCTACCGAAGAAACGATTACCGAAGAAGCGATTACTTCTCCTCCTACTGTTGTCCGAATTGGAAACAAAGAAGTTTCTTCTAAAACAATCCCAAATTCTGAAATTAAAGAATTTGTATTGATTGATGAACAAGATAGTTCTAAAAATATTCTTTCAGATGTTGAATTAAAAAACAAACTCATCTTACTGTTGAGGATATTGAATTAGGGAAAATGTTGAATCAAATTAATCTTGAATGTGATTCAAGTATCATCTTTACTGACACAATTTCATATTATGATGTAATGGGACCTGCATTATATCTATTATGTCAATTTGATAGTTCTTTACATTTTTTTGACGAGTCTTTGATTGACAATCCTACTGATGTAGAAATTTTGGTAAACAAAGGTTCTACCTTAGGTAAATTGGGTTATTTTTCTGAATCCTTGGTATTTTATGATCAAGCAATCAACATTGATCCAAATTTCTTACCTGCAAAAAATAACAAGGCAAATGCTCTTGCAAATTTTGAAAATTTAACTGATGCAATTTCACTTTATGATGAAGTTTTAGAACAAAATCCAAATTATGTCACTGCAAAAAATAATTGTCAATTTGCATTATCTTTACTTCCACAAATTTCTAATGTAATTAACATTTCCACTGATTCTATTATTGATGATGCTTCAATTCAACAATTAGATGACGACATACTTCTTTTAGGCTCTACCATATTTGAAAAATCCAATTTTGTTGCATCTACACAAGACAACTCTGTTGATTTTTTTGAAGAAGTAGGCCCTGCATTTTCCTTTTTGGGTTCTGTATTTAATTTTCTAAACTAATTTTTCTTTGTAACACGTATGATTTTTCCATAAACCTATAAAGCCCTGTCAAGACGATCGACATAAGGAAAAATGAGTAAGATACTTGAAAAATCATTAAAAGATGCCTTTAAAGAGGATAAATTAACAATGGGCACTAAACAAGTTTTGAACTCTGTAAAAAACTCAAAGCTAATTGTATTGTCTCAATCGGTAAAAAAAGAAATGTTTGAGCGAATTGAATCAGATGCAAAAAAAGAAAAAATACCACTGGTAAACTTTCAAGGAACATCAGTCGCATTAGGAAGGTTATGTGGCTTGCAATTTAGAATTTCAACAATTTCATTTACATCGATAACTGAAGCTAACATTAAATCAATTCTAAAAGATACAGAAGCTGAGGGTAAAAATGAATAATAATATTTTATTTTATCTAAGTTTAAATGAGACATTTTTTGTTCGGAGTTAAAAAGGAATTCTTATGACACAATCAATTAAACTCACAACTGATCAAATGCGTTTGATGTCTCTTTTCCAAAATGTTACAGGAGCAACTGCTCGTGATTGTGTTGAAGATGAGAAACAAGATAGAATAATTTTTGTAGTTAATTCAGGTAAAATGGGACTTGCAATTGGTAAAGGTGGAATTCATATCAAATCCTTACAGAATATTGTTAAGAGGAATGTTGAGTTGGTAGAGTTTGATGAAGATCCTGCAAAATTTTTGTCTAATTTGCTTAATTCAAAGCTAGTTTCTGAAGTAAAAATAAATAAAAGACCTGATGGGACGAATCAGGCAATTGTTATGGTAGATCCAAGAAAGAAAGGAATCGTTGTTGGAAGAGAAGGTAGAAATGCTGAAAAAGCACGAATGCTTGCAAAACGATATTTTGATATTACTAGTGTATTGATTAACAGTCCTGAACGGGCAACTTTGGAGATGTAAGATATGAGAAAATCACCACTTGGATTGTTTGCAGGCAGAGTTCTAACTACTAAGAAAAAGAAACAACGTTGGGCAATCTCCACTTACAAAAGAAGAGAACTTGGTATTGATAAAAAAGCAGATCCTCTTGGAGGCGCACCACAAGCACGAGGAATTGTTTTAGAAAAAGTTGGCATTGCTGCAAAACAACCTAACTCTGCTATTCGAAAATGTGTTAGAGTTCAATTAATTAAAAATGGTAAAACTGTTACAGCATTTTTGCCACTAGATGGTGCAATGAATTTCATTGATGAGCACGATGAAGTTCACATTCAAGGTATGGGTGCAACACAAGGTGGTGCAATGGGAGATATTCCTGGTGTTAGATTCAAAGTTTTCAAAGTTAATGGTACATCCCTTCATGAATTAGTAATTGGAAAGAAAGAGAAACCAAGGAGATAGAGATATGGCTGAAACTAAGAATTTATTATTATTTAGAAAATGGGATTTATCTGATATTGAGGTTAAAGATCTTGGATTGAAAACAGCTATTTCTCTTAGAAAACAAATTTTACCTTATACCTATGGGCGTTCTGCACTAAAACGATTCAATAAAGCTGATGTTAACATTGTTGAAAGATTAATCAATAAAACAATGCATTTTGGAAAAAAATATGCAAAAAACACTGGAAGAATGACTGGTAAAAAAACCAAAGTCCTCAATACTGTAAAAACAGCATTTGAAATTATCTCACTAAAAACTGGACAAAATCCTGTTGAAGTTTTAGTTAGAGCTGTAGAATTCTCTGCACCAAATGAAGATACTACTAGAATTGTTTATGGTGGTACTGTATACCATGTTTCAGTTGATGTTGCTCCGATTAGACGTGTTGATTTAGCTCTCAAGTTTATCTCAGATGCTATTAAGGAAGCTACATTTTCTAATCCAAAACCTATTGAAGAACACATGGCCGAACAACTCATGCTTGCAGCATCAAATGATCCAAATGCTCCTTCTGTAAAGAAAAAGAATGAGTTAGAACGTATTGCACAAGCATCTAGATAGAATTTTTTACAGTTAGTAATTTTTACAGTAGCCCGAGGCAGATTCGAACTGCCGTCTCCGCCTATCCACTCTTGAGATCCAGAGGGCAGAATCCTTGACCACTAGACTATCGGGCTACTAAAACAAATCTTAATGATTTAGCATATAATCATTTGTTGTAATCATTTTAATCTAACTTCGTGAATAGCAGTTGCATAATCACATTTAGCTTTTAATCTCATATATGGAATTAGCCTAAAATGAATTGAGTAAATTTTACCTTCTTTTAATAAAATTCCTTTTTGCATTAGTGATACTAATCCTCTTGATGTTGTTGTAATGGTCACATTTTTTTCTTTACATACTTGATCACGTTTATCTTGATATTGTTTTAATGAAAAAGCAACATCGTTTACTTCTAAAATTAAAGGCCAAATAATTTCAGCCCAAACGAATCTTCTATTTTCTGTAGCTGATGCATATTTTCCTTTTTCACTCAACATTAATAACATCTGCAAAATCTGTTATAACTTAATAGTTGTCTCAAAACGAAATTGAAGAATCATTAAATTTGTTGGAAAAAGACTGGGATGTAGATCCAATCCTTCGTAAATTCGTGTTAGGTAAAATAACTGATGTCTCTGATTATCCAGTTAAAGTTAAAGATGTAGTTTTTCATGTCCCTTATCTTAGTTCTGAAAAAAAATATATTTTATGGAAATGTTATTGGCCTGATTGTCATAATTGTTGTGATAGGCAAGGTAGACTTCCTTTAACCTCTGATGATTTGATAACTATTGGCAAGGGTTTGAAATACCAAAAACCTTCAGATTTTGTAAAAAATGAGACACTTACAGTAACATATCAAGAACCAGGACCATCTGGGCAAATGACTACTATGACTACAATTAATCTAAAAAGGAAAACTGATGAAACTGAACATGATGACGGCACTCATATTTCTTGTAGATTTTTAGATGATGAAGGAGGATGCAGTATGCATCCTGATAGACCTGGTGTGTGTTACTTGTATCCATTTTCAAGTTGGCTAGAAAATGAAAAAGGAACAGCACGTGTTCATGCAACCTATCAATTCACTGGTGACTGTCCTGGATTTTATCTTGCAGATGATTTAGAACCCATGAAAGATGAATTCAAGGAATATTCTAAAACCATCTATGACTATAACATGGCTTCAAATCGTACGAATAGAGAAGGATTTGGCTCAGTTAGTTTTAGTTAAGCTTTAGCAACTTTCATCAAGTCACCAATTTTGATATTCATTCCAAATCTATCTTCATGTTTTTTCATATAACGAAATATTGCTATGAAGTCTGGTAATGCTTTAAAAAAGCTGAAATCTTTGTGAATCTTTGCTCTAACAAAATTAAACACTTTTGCATATACTTTGTAATGTTTTTCTACGGCTTTTTCATAGGCATTAAAATCATCCATATTCTCTAAGAAAATTTCAACACATTGCATTGATGGAATTATTCCTTCACCTAACAATGCATATACTGTTCCAATTGATTCTCCTACCCCAACTACTTTTCCTGAATAGTATGGTTTGCATCTATCTGGTGTTGCTAATCTAATTGGCCTTCCTTTGGTTTTCATCACTTTACCTCCATGTTTTTTTAGAAAATCATCTGTGGCTTTGATGTGTTGTTTATTGTAATCCCCTGCCCCTATATGTGCCCATTTCTCACCTAATGGGAAATACCAGAAATATCCTGACATGCCAGGAAATGGTTCAATGTAAAAGTCATCATATGGTACTTTATCTTCATATTCTACTTTGTATTCATAAGTTGGTAAGAAAAAATCTTCTTTTAATTTTGGTAAGTAAACTCTGTGAAAACCAGTACAATCAACTATCATATCATATTCTTTTTCTAATTCTTCTAGCTTTGGTGCTTCACCATAGATTATTTTTGAATCTTTTATGAAATCTTTGATTAATCCTAGTTTATCATAAGTACACAGACCTTTTAATCCGATATCAAATTTTACATCATCGTTCATCTTTACATGCATATTTTTTCCATCATGGATTAGAAAATCATCAAAGTCTCTACCTGTTTTTTTACAAAATTCCGTAAGTATTGGTTTGATTGTACCCCATGCACAAATAGAATCATGTCTTTCTTCTACCATTCTTTCATAACCTGTCACATCATGTTCTGAATCTTTCAGTCTTGCCATAAGATAAGATCCTGCTACGCCCATACCCATTACTGCAATCTTCAAGATATTTTGCGAGTCTGCTCTGCCTAATAAATACACTATCTGGAATTTTGACTATTTTCTATCTTTTTTGATATTTTCTCATTAGTAGGAAAAAGTAGTGTCGGTTAAATATCAAAACCACTTAGTTATTTTGAAAGGCAGCCTTTCATCTGATTACACTAGTTTCAGGCCTTGAGACAATTGCTGTCATCAGATAACTCTGTGTTACTGATCTTAAGCAAAGAGATGTCATCAACATCCTTTTGGAGTTGGTCTTAATCTCAATCATCTTTTTTATTACATTAAATTTGGTTATGTTTTGTACTAATCATGGATACATTTGACGCAATACGAACTAGACGTGCAATAAAAAAATTTGATAGTTCATACAAGATGAGTTCTGAAGATGTGAAATCTTTGATGGAATTGGCTATTTTATCTCCAACTAGCTATAATCAACAAAATTGGAGATTCATTATAGTTACTGATCAAGAAATTAAAGAGAAGATTAGTGTAGCTGCACGCGGACAAGCTCAGCCAAAAGATGGCTCATTAGTTATTGTATTATGTGGAAATCTCAATGCATGGAAAGAAGAACCACTGCGTTATTGGAGAGACAATACTCCAGAAAAACAGGAATTAGTAAAAACCAATTTGGCTAAAAAATATTCAGAAAGTCCTGAGAATCGCAGAGATGAAGCAATGCGTTCTTGTGGGTTTGCTGCTCAAACTATAATGCTTGCAGCAAAACAGATGGGGCTTGATTCTTGTCCGATGGTTGGTTTTGAATATGATGAATTAGCAAAAATAATCAATTTACCTGAAGACTATTTGATTGTGATGATGATCACTGTTGGCAAAAGAGCAGAAGATGCTGCAGAACGTGGTGGTCAATTGGCATTAGATGAAGTGGTTTTTGAAAATAATTTTTAAAGATATTATTCAATTAGTATTGCAGGTTTGAATGGTCTTGCATGTCTTGCTTTTCCTTTGGGATCGTAAATATCGTCATCACTTTCTGCATACACTGTAACCTCTACTCTAAATTCTTTTTTACCTATGGATTTTAGTTCTGCAGATAAGAATTCTTTTTCATCAAATGTATCTGATTCTAGTTTCATCTTCTTGATTTCTTCAGATTCTGAATGCAAATCTTTGATCACTTTTTGTATATAATCTGGCATTTTTTTGGCCTCTGTAGTTTCTGGATCTACAATTAATTCTTTCATAACAGCTCCCATATTATTTTGACCTCCAACCATAATTCCAAGAATTTTGCGATAAACTTTAGATTTCATGGAATCTGAATTTACATAGATTACAATTTTTTGTGGAGTAATTTTTGTGACTTTGAGAATATTTGCAATATCGTCTATGGTGCTTTTTAGTAAATTCTCAGATTGAATTGTAGTGGCATCAACTTTATCTTTTGAATATGCAGGCCAATCTGATTTAGAAACAGAATCTGAATTTCCAAGCTTCTCCCACATTTCTTCAGCTATGTGTGGTGCAAATGGGGACAACATTGCAACTCGTGCTGAATTTATCTTGTATAGTATTCCTGAGACATCATCTCTTTCTTTAGCTTGAACTCTCTTGTTATACCAGCTCAAATCCGATTCAAATGTAAATAAAATATCATGTAATCCTTCACGCAATCTTATCTTTTCAATTGATTCAGTTACTTGCAATATCATGTTCTGAGTTTTAGATAAAATCCACTTGTCTTCTGCTTGTAATGTTCCAATTGGTTCATTTTTGAGCCTAGAGCATTCCTCAAGTAGTGATTCTAGCTTGTTTTGAATACCTACAACTGACTCCATGTTAAAATCAGCATCTTGGAGTAGTTCTGCAGACGATATGATAGCTAGTCTAATTGGGTCAGCACCATGATCCCTGATTGCGGTTCGTAATGGAATGATGTTTCCCATACTCTTTGACATTTTAGCACCATCCATCATTACGCTGCCATTAACTACAATTTCTTGTGGCCATAATTTCTTCTCAAATATTGCAACATGATTTAATACAAAAAATGACAAGTGGTTCTGTACCAAATCTCTACCTGAATGTCTTGAATCAACTGGATAGAAATATGTAAACTCTTTTTTCATTGTTTCAATCACATCTTCAGACAACTTTGATGAATCAGCAGCTGGTTTTACATCTCCTTTGTCAAGTAAAATATAATCAAATAATTCTCGAGTTAGATTTTCAGGTGATACCGTTCCATCATTTACAAATCGCGAAACAGTATAGTATGCCATGTAAATTACACTATCTGATAATGATTCAACAATCCAATCTTTATCCCATGGAAGTTTAGTTCCAAGTCCTTGCTGTCTTGCACATGCTCGCTCATGCAACCAATCAATTACTCCATTAAATTCAGTTTGAATATTATTTGGTAGGATGTTCATCTCGTCAAAACAATTTCTTGCTTGTTGCTTCCATTCTTCATCACCGTAATTCAAAAACCACTGATTATTCAATACTTTAACAACACATTCAGTACCACAACGACATTTTACTGGTGCATTCTCAAGGACAGGGAATTTTTCTAAATGTCTATTCTCTTGTAACCAAGATCGAACCTTGTCTCGTCCAAACTGTACCTTTTCATTATTGAATTCTCCACAACTTTCATTTAATTTTCCATCAGTAAACTCTTTGAGGTATAACTCCTTGGTAGCTTCCTCTAATTTGTCGTCTGTTTGATCTGACACCCCTAATCCTTCACAGATCTCTTGTGCCGGAAATTCTCCATATCCTGGAGTAACTATAATTGAAATGGGCTCAATTTTTACGGCTAGTTCGTGATTTTTAGCCTTCAAATCCATCAATGCTTGATAATCTTTTGGTGCGTGACCAGGTACTGACATTACAAGACCTGTACCCATCCCAGGCTCTACAAATTCTGCAGGCAATATTGGAATATCTCGTCCATCATGGGTTTTGGCATTCTTGCCAATGATGTCTGAACCTTCAATGTCTCCATCAATTGTAATTTCTTTCTCAAAGAATTGCAACTTGCGTGCACATTCTTCAGATACAATCCATTTTTCACCATCAACTGTTAATTTTTTATAAATTGTATTTGGGTTAACCCACAAGTTTGTAATTCCAAAAATTGTTTCAGGTCGTAGTGTTGTAATTGGAAATATGTATTCCTCAAAGACAAACTTTACCAAGAAATTCTTATCATCAATTTTTGGTTCAACGTCTCCCATTGTATCATGCTGTGATACTGGGTTTTGATCTTTGGGACACCATCCGACTGGATGGCTTCCTTGAATGATTCTACCTTTATCTTTTAGTGTACTAATTTGCCATTCAATGAATTTCTGATAACCTGGAACTATAGTTGTAAACTCCCGTCTCCAATCAATGGAATATCCCATTTCAATCATTCCAGACTTTATCTCTTCATGAAAATAATCTGCAATCTTTATTGGCTCAACAAATGTTTTGATTGCTTCTTCTGGAACTTTGTACACATTTCGTAATCCGTCAAGAATTTCTTTCTCACCATTTTGAATTCGTCGAGCCATTCCAAGTACTGGAGTTCCAGTATAGTGGAATCCCATTGGGAATAACACGTTATATCCTCGCATCCGATAAAATCTTGCATGGACATCAGCTAGTGTGTATGTTCTACCGTGTCCAATGTGTTGTGGAGAGTTTGGATATGGATATGCAACTGTAATGAATTTTTTTGGTTTTTCATTTGGATTTGTTTCAAAATCTTTTGTTTCAATCCATCTGTTTCTCCATTTGTTTTCTATTTCATTCCAGTTTATTGCCATGGTATCTATCCTAAAATCATTGATTTTGCTTTGGCTATCGCCTCTTCTTTTTTAGATGTGTCTTTCCCTCCACCTTGAGCAAATTTGACATCTCCGCCACCTGAACCGCCTAGAATTATAGATACTTCTTTAGCAATTGTGCCTGCATTTACGCCTGATTGCTCTCCTGAATACACCATTACACGTACAGTGGGTCCCACCTCGCAAATACCACAAAATGCAGCAGATGAATCCTTTGCCACCAATTTCTTGCCAAAATTCTGATGAAAATAATCATCATAATTCTCACTAGCAGTAAAACAGATTTTGTTATTTACAGTAATTTCATCTAATTCTCCTGATTCGCCATCTAGAATTTTCTCTAATAGTATGGGAATTTGTTCTCTTGCTTTTTCTTTATTTGTCTCACGTTGTTTTTCTAGTTGTTCTTTTGCAATGTTATCTGCAGCTTGTTTTTTTGTATTCTCTTCTTGTTGTTTTACATAACCGAATGCATTCGGACCTGATACAAACTCTAGTCGTACTACGCCATCTTGAATTCGTTTAGTCTTTGTAATTTTAATTAATTCTATATCTCCAGTTTTTTTAACATGTGTTCCGCCACAAGCTTCAATATCTTTGTCTTCAATTGATACAATTCTGACTGACTTTACTGGAACAACACCTCCCTGATAAATTCTAAATCCATACTTTTGCTCTGCAGTTCCTCTGTCATAGTAATTGATGTTTACTGGATAGTTTTGTTCTATCATGCCATTAGCTGCATCTTCAATTTGTTGTACTTGCTCATCAGTTAGCGAAGAATGATGTGTGATATCTAATCTTGCATGATCATCATCTTTGAATGCAGAGTGCTGCCACACCCATGAACCTAAAATTCTTCTTGATGATGCGTTGATTATGTGAGTACTGGTGTGATTTTTTGTTATATTTGCACGTCTTGTTTCATCTACTTTACATGATACAGTGTCACCTTCTTTTGGTACACCGCCTTCTAGCTTGTGAACAATAATACTTGCATGCTTATCCACATTTACAACATTAAATCCCGCAATGCTTCCATGATCTGGTTCTTGTCCTCCACCTCTAGCATAAAATGAAGTTTTGTCCAATACAATTTGGTCGTCAAATACCTTGATTACTTTGGCCTCAAACTCCATTGGGCCGTCTTTGTAAAATAGAGTTTCCGTTTCAGGTAGTTCTTCAAGGGGCAGTTCTGCTATTGCCTTTTTCTTTTCTGACTGGTGTAAATCTGATAGTTTAGAGTAAAATGAGGAAGGGATTTCTGCTATTGCATCAACTTCTCTAAGATATTCAGGCGTAATTCCATCTGATTCGTATAGTGTGATTAGCTCCTCAACTGATGGTACTCCTTTCTCTCTAATTTTTTCTGCCTTTTTCTTCATGTGAATCCTTGATTCCTCGTATCTTGCTGATTCAATTTTGAGAATTTTCTTGACATCCTCTCTTTTCTCATCAAGTTCAGGATAGGTATCTTTGAGATAATCAATATGAGTATCAATTAGTTCATCAACATCCAACTTCAAGTTTAGTCTGTTAATTGTCCCATTGATTCTTCGTAACATCATTCGCAAGTTGTATCCCCCGCCAACATTACTTGGTAATGCACCATCAGTGATTGCAAATATCAAAGTTCGAAGATGATCTGCAATTTGATAAATTCCTTCAAGTGGCGTAATCATTTTGTTTAGTTGCTCATCAGTTACCTCTGATTTTTTAATTGCAAGACGTCTTACATCATTTAGATCATCATAATTATCAATCTCTCTTGCAATTTCAGTAAAATATTTTTTTAAAATATCAGAATCAGAATCAATTCCAATTTTCTCAAATAGTTTTTGATTAATTGGACCAAAACAACAATCATACGCAGTTGGTGTTCCCATTGTAATCCATGCAAATCTCTCCAGTCCTGCACCCATGTCAATTACTCGCTGGTCAAGTGTAGTGTGCTGTCCTAGTTCCCCTTGAAATTCAGTAAATACTGCATTACCAAGCTCTAATCCTCGAACAAAATATTCTAGTGATGGACCAAATGAGCCGCCACCTGCCCAAACATCTTCTACAAAGACAACTTCTTCTTCTTTAATTCCGAACTGATCAGTTAGTAATCTAAAATCCAAATCAACACATTCATCTTTCCAGTATCCTCCCAAATCAGGAACACTGTGCTGTCCTATCATACAGAAACTTGAAAAGTGTCTACCTGTAACTCCAACATTTTCTAAATCTTTGAATCTCAAACATGTTTGGGGAACAACTAATGGATTTGCAGGAAACTCAAAGACTACCTTTGAGCCCATTATTCTTTGAAAATCCACAATTGATGCAATTGTAAAATACAAATCATCACGCCAACGACACACTACAGGATATCTATTAACTGAAGTATGGTTATTTTTTACAAAAAACTCTTCAACTTGTTTCCATGATTGTGTATAATCAAATCTTTTACTTGTTGGAGGCTCTCCAATGAAAGAACACGTATCTAATCCATCATCAGGACACAAATCTCTATTTGCATTTAGAGTCCAAAAGAATCTACTGCATTTAGAACATGATTTTCTGATAAATCCTTGTTCTTGGAATAATTTGACATTGTAGTATCTGTCCGGATCTGATGAAAATTCCTTTAGAGTTTCTTTTTTATCCAACGATGAAGGCTGCTACTGCCCGATATTAAGAATTGTCGATTTACTATTGACTTGACGTCACTATTTCATCAAAGAAACAATTTTTTTAGAAATTTGTTATGTTATTCAATAATCACAAATGAACGAAACGACACAAACTCAAATCAACTTGGGTGATTACAGCAAATCACAAGAACAAACCAAAGCCATAGGAATTGGAAAAATCCTAGGTAAAATCATCAACATTAAGGGTTTTAAAACAAACAGAGGAAAACCATCCCCCTATACCCCGCAAGAATCAATTGGATCTGATGGAATGACTGATTACAATGTCATTGATACTGTGGAAACTTTTGATGTGAATAATCAACAGATAAGTTCTTTTTTTGTAACACCTGCAATAGTTAAACAGATTCAACGAGTTCCAAACTATCAATCAGAACTAGCATCTGGTAAAGTCTTTGGACCTTGTAAAATTGGTCAGAAAAAATCTGCAAAAACTAGTGCAAATTATTGGCGTCTTCTTTTCCCAGGAGAAGAAGGCTACTAGCATTTTTTAAAAGATATCCGTTTGTCCAGTTAAATTAGTAGTTTTCAAAAAAATGTTGAAAAAAATCGGCTGAAGCAAAAAAATAAGAGGCTTGGAATAACGCCATGCGTTTGCTGGGTATGTTATTTTTTTCTGTTAGTTTTGTTTTCTGAATTTTTAAAAGATTCAGGTAGCATGTTTATTTTTTCAGGATGGAGTAATCTAAAAGATATTTTGATTGCTACTGATGACACAGGTTTCATGTTGGTCAATCACATAATATGGAAATATCAATTCGGCGTGGTAACCAAAAATAAATACGTATCATCTCATTATCATTGTCTTTACGTATGCAAGAATGATAAAAAACGAAAATTTTATCCTAATTCCCGTTTTAAAGATGGTAGTACTAGATATAGAGATATGGAAGACGTGTGGATAATCAAGCGTGAATATTGGAGAAATGAGAAGAAAGCACCTACAAAACTACCATCGGAAATAATCAAAAAAATTCTTCAATACGCAAGTAAGCCTGATGATCTAGTTTTAGATCCTTTTTTGGGATCAGGTCAGGTTGCAGTAGTTAGTAAAGAAATGGGTAGACGTTATTTGGGATTTGAGATGGTTAAGGAATACTGTGATTTTGCTAAAAAAGGATTAGTAAGACCAAAATCCAGAAATCATTACAAGATTAACTCCATGTCCCGATCCTTGACAGGTATAAGATTTTGACTAATGTCGTCCCCATATCTTGACAGAACCATCCAGAACCCAAAACAAAAACTCACATCTACTCATGTGATTGTCATAACGAGGATGCGAAACCATATTCTATGTGATCTGGGGAAAAGCCTCGACACTTTCCAAAAAGAAAATTTGTAGCCATGCCCCGCCAACTTACCAGTTCCGTATTACGTGCTGTAGGTTCTGTCAACTTGTTAGCACATAGATCAAAATTTTCTACTTGTAAACAGTCGGCTCATTTCAACGATTAACGTTCCATCTCAAATAGTTGATTAGGCGCCTAGTTTTATGGCGCAATCAATCCTTATTGTAAAATACAATCTTCCTCTTTCAATTGGCGAAATATTTAGAAAGCTAGATAAGAAAAAATTCAAAATTAAATATGATGGTGAAAATAATCAAGATAAAAAAATTGAACTTCAACAAGAAATTTCAAATTTAAAACGTAAGAATTTTGGGGTAGAAGGTTATGTAAAATATTATTATCAAAAAGAAAATGAGTTTAAAGGTGAAGGTATTTTTGATGTAACAGCAGAAGAATTCACTTTTTTATTTGTGCCATCATCAAATCTTGTTATTCTACATGGTAAACCTAATTTTCGAGTAAGATTGATGAAATTTTTTGCAGACATATTACATGATGGTGACGACAATCTTTTTGAAGGCATTACAATTGAAAAAGAAAAATTACGTTCTTTAATGATGAAGATTCTTGGAATGAAATCAGGTAAAAATAACCTTGAAGAAGCAAAATTTTATCATAATGATAGACCATTAGGTAAACTGAAAAAACTATCATTCACAACAATTCCTGATTTTTGTGGTACAGATCATACTTTATTTGCATCCCATTACAAAAACTGTACTCATTGGAGTTGCGTTCTGAGAGTTTACAAATGTAATGGATTGTTGGATAGTGTGGTAGATAATGGATATATGTTGAGAATAAATAAAAATGCAACAGTTTCATTTGGTATTGATAAAAATCTTACAGAGTGGAATAGATTTGTTGTGGATACTATGAAACCTGTTTTAAAATTCTAAAGGTGTTTTGACACTAGATTATCAATTTTTTTAGAAGATTTATTTTTACGTTCTTGAAATTCTTTGAAATAATTAGACCATCTTCTCATTTGAGTTTC
Organism: Candidatus Nitrosopumilus sp.; assembly: GCA_963422575.2. Lineage (GTDB taxonomy): Archaea > Thermoproteota > Nitrososphaeria > Nitrososphaerales > Nitrosopumilaceae > Nitrosopumilus. Next base: position 1,124,064 of record CAXXKU010000001.1, read on the forward strand.
TTTATTCTCATTTGATTTTGGAATGAAATTTCCTAAAACCCAATTAGTGGTACTGATAAAATTTTCAACATTTCTTCTTTCACTGTCATCTAAAGTCATCCATTTACTCATTGAAAACCTTGTATCTGCTATCAAAGACTCCATGATTTGTTTATTATTTTCTCCATATCTTACCAATTTTTGTGTAATTTCAATTTGCTCATCCTTACTTGGAATGGGATCACTTGGTTCAGAAATATTCTGAATATTGATTAAATGTTCTTTTAATTGTTCAATATCCTTCATGGTTGCTGTAATATAGAAACGTTCATCACGTTGTTTTTGCTTACCGTCTAAAAATCTAACATAAATTACAAGCCCTATTGTTGCAAAAAGACTTAGGAATGAAACTATAATTGCTGCCCACTGCCAACCTTCATCAATCATGCTTGTTCACCGCTGAATTTTGTATCAATGTCAACCATTTATTTTCTCCTTTAATCTCAATTCCACACATATCAGAAGGAGTTTTTCCTTTTAAGGAATTATGGTCTCTAACATAGTTGTGAAATATTTGATAACCTGAAATTAAAGGTGAATCTGTCTTCTTCAATCCTCTGGTGACCTTTTCTCGATCTCCGAAAGAACCATTTCAACGTTCCATCTTGAACATTTGCGGGACTAATTACAATCGAAATTGGCAATCCTGTTTGTTCCACTGCAACGTGAATCTTTGTGCCTGCAATTCTCTTGAATCCATCGTATCCCGTTACGCTGCCCCTTTTTTATTACTAATTGATGAAGAATCTATAGATATTTTTTGTAAATTAATCTTGCCAGATTTATGTGCTGTCTTGATTGCATGTCTCAAAATCTTTTTCCACACGCCAATCTCTTGCCGTCTTCTTAATCTGAGGTTTGCAGTAGAGTCATCACCGTATTTTTTTGGCATCTCACTCCACCTGCATCCTGAAATCAAAACATGAATGATTCCGTCTAGTATCATCCCATCATTACTTCTTGGACGCCCTGTGTGTGCTGGTTTTGGAATGTGTCGCTTTATGATGTCCCATTGTTTGTCTGCTAGTTCTTGAAATTGCATAGGATTGTTCTGATTTGTATTATTCATAGATCTGATTGATCCCCAAATGTTGTCTAAATTGTTAGTTTTAAGATAAGTTGTATGTGTTTTTTGTACTAGTTGATGGCCAAGAATATTCCTTTGATGATACGAGAACTCTTGAATCAAGAAAAATTACACTAGATGTAGTACCTTATATGGAAACTATTGAGATTATAGGAACATGTGCGGTTAATTCCAATAATGTTGTTTTAGAACAAAAAGACATAATGATAAACACAAAACCTGTAACAACCTCAACCGTTTTACCTGTATGGATTAAAGTTATCTTTACTGCATATGGTGGGGGTAAATTGTCTGAGCCTGAACTTTTAGAGGCAGTAAAATATCTTGTTAATAATAATATCATAACCCTTGACATCTCTTATCAAATACAACATCTTACAAAAGAACTTGAACAGAAAGATATGGAAATACAGAGCCTAAAACAAAAGCTATATGATATACAATCTAGCAAAAAATCCTACCAAGAACAAAAACAAAATACAAGATGTGACTCTTCATATCCTGATGTGTGTATACCCCCATACCCTCCTGACCTTAACTGTAGAGATGTACATTACAAAAACTTTAAGGTAGTACAGCCTGACCCACACGGCTTTGATCGTGATAGGGACGGCATTGGCTGCGAGAGATAATTTTGTTATCTGCAATACAAGTTACATTAATGAGTCAACGATAAATACAACTATTACTTTATGATCCTAATGACAAAATACAACGCAAAAACAGTTTTGTTTGCACTACTTGTTATCATCTTGGTAATACCTGTCACAGCTAATCAGTACATGCTGATGATACTGCACAAGAAACAAAGTATTCAAAAAGCTATATCCAGAGAATGTTTGCAGAGCTAGAGCCTGTCATGGTATATGACCAAAACAATCACCTCTCACTTAACCAGACGGCAGTGGAATGGTATGGTTTCTCGCCATACGATGTAGAGTTTGTACAAGAGTATATCGCCGTAAACAACAATCTAATTGATGTCATGGCATCAGGTGGTAACGTAACAGAGGCATTGCTTCCCATAACTGATGGCAAGTTCAGCGGAATCTTTGATGAGAGCAAGCGCGTAAAGCGAGGGTTCTGGGACAGTTCGGCTTGTGGCGGTAGTTTTAGTAAACCACATCCAGAATTATACAATGACGTAACTCTTCAAGGGTATTCTAGATCAGACTTGCAAAACCATGCTATCTCTCTTGGATATCATATCGTTTACTTTCCAGCATCAGGCGATATAACACCAGGAAATGATTATGCAAAACAACAAACACGTAACTCCCCTGGTAACTGCAATGATGGTGAGTTTCGTGAACAGTTCTATATCAGTCAGACCATTGACTCTACATATAGGCATGGTTATGATGAACCAAACCCTGAGTTGTTGACGTATGATGCTCCAACATAATGCAGTATATCCATTCCACCATGATGGCATCTAAGAAGTAACTAATGAATTACTTCAAACTATCTCTTTTTTTTGTTTTTGGTATTGCTGTATTGTTTGTTGGTTATTTTGTATATTATACGCAGATATTTCCAATTTTTGCAGATGATATTATACTAAATATCCCTATAGTAAAAAATTTTACAGATTCACATGGGTTTGAATATGTTAGTTACCATGAACGCATGGTAAATGTGGGCGGCAATGATGACTGTGCGTTGTTTGGATACATGACGCCGTTTAATCATACATTGGGAAAGCCCGAGGTACGGTGTGGCCATGAGCGTTATGATGTGTATTCTTTTCCGTAAAATGCAACGTTTGCTAACATTGATATGTTCAACTCATAACACTTGTAAATATCAATTATTGATACTAGGCTCCCTAGAACTCATCAAAATTTTGCCTGATGGTTCATCAAAACAGATCATCCTGATCAATGAATGATTCCAATCATTCCATTTTATGAAAAACAAATACCGACGCATGATGAATATCATGCGCCAGATTCCAAGGAAAATGAACGTTCCGTTGTCTTTGCACCCAAAACCAAGGCATACGTTTTCTGTACACCAGCATATCATACTGCTGGCCCTTGGACAGTACGAGTCAAAAAGTTACGAGTCATTTGTTGAATGGTCAGATGTTGCAACAGAAATTACTCTGTAATTGCATCTGCAAACCATTCCACATTTTACGACGCTACAAAAGGCAGCATCTCGATTGAGTGACACATTACTGCATGCTGCAGTTGGCAGATTCATCCAAATTATATCGCCAGACAAAATATTTGCAGTAGCAGATGCAACAGGGTTTGAAACTAGACATGCTGCACCATATTACACATACAGGTGCAATCTCAGGCATGCGTTTACAAAATGCTCAGCAGGATCAGATATGAAATCTCAGTTGGTTTGTGCTGTTGTGATACAGCATCATCCCGTGAGTCATGACACCAGGCATTTTCCAAGACTGTTCAGACAGATGACAAAGGTTGTCGCAATGTCGATTATGGTGTTAGATAAGGGATACGATGCTGAACCAGTCCACAAATTGATTAGAGATGAAAATGTTCTGTCTATGATTCCTACAAGAAACATAACTGATACGATAAGCAGGACACGTGGAAGATATAGAAAACAGATGAAGAGACATTTTGATGAATCATTATACCATCAGAGAAACAAGACTAAGACGATATTTTCTGTAATTAAGAGAAGGTCTGGATCTGAGATCAAATCTCATAATAATTCCACAAGAGAAAAGGAATTGCTTTATCGTGTGTTGGCTTGTAATTGTCACAGAATGTGTTTGATTTCTTTAGTCTGTTTGATGATTTCTAGGAAGCCTACATTTGAAATTCTTTATATTGTTGTCATATTCCTAGTCTACAATGATTAACAAAAAAGAAATAATGACTTCCAAGGACATCAAGACACTTCTGTTTGCAGGGATTATTGCCGCAATGATTCTCCCTTTTAGTGCAATGGATTTTGCAGTGGCAGAAGAGGTTGATACAAAAAGAGAACGAAAAATTGCAAACTTGGAGTCAAAACTCCAAAAAGTCACAGAAAAGATAACTAAGATTCAGAGGGATGTTTTAGATCTTTAACTGATCCTAAAACAGATCATTTAGTAAATTATTCATGACAATACAGATCCAAGAACAGCATTGTTGAAACGTTTTTCATGATTCATAAAGAAATCTCAGATGCCCAATGGAGTACCATTGCGCCGCAATTACCAAAACCTGCCAAAACAGGACGTCCGAGACGTGATGACAGGACAACTGTAAACGGAATATTGTTTGCGTTAGATACCGGATGCAGATGGGCAGACATGCCAGACAAGTACGGTTCAAAATCCACTGCACATCTTCGATTCCAAGAGCTACAACAAAAAGGAATATGGAAAAAAATTCTCCCCAAACTAATAAAATCCGCACACAGGCAAGGCAGGATTGACCTCCAAAAAATATCAATTGACTCCTCATCGATTGCTGCCAAAAAAGGGGGGATAAAATAGGATATGGCGGATTCAAGAGGATTTCAGGCGCAAAAATACATGTTGCCGTAGAGCAAAACGGCTTGCCAATTTCGATTAGAACCAGTCCTGCAAACCAACATGACAGCACAAAATTCATTGATGTCATGGAAAACATTTCGGAATTTGCAGATAACAGCCTGATGCAGACAACTGTCTCTGCATATGCCGATAAGGGGTACGATGCGAAACAAATTAGGAATTATCTCAGATGCTGCGAAATTGGCTGTTGCATCCCGTACAAAAAGAACTCAAAGAGCATTGCACAAAACAGGAGTCAAAGACATTATGGCAAGACAAGGTTTGTCGTTGAGAGATTCTTCGCATGGCTCAAGTGCGGCTTTCACAGAACGGCAATCAGATACGAAAAGAACTGTGATAATTATTTGGGATTTGTATACCTGGCATCAATCATGATGTATTGGAGGGTTTTAGGATGAGTTGCTTGAAGAAAAGCTTGAGAAAACAAAAGAACAGGGAAAAGACAAGAAATCAAGCAAACTTGAAAAGAAGATTTCCAAGAAGCAAGAAAAAATTGCAAACTTGGAGTCAAAAAGATCTAAAATTCAAGAATCCTTAGAGTTAGTAAATGACAAAAATGATCGATACATGAAACTATCTAACAAGATAGACAAGGTGATTGAAAAATTTGTCAAGAAGACTGAAAAATTCTCAGACAATCCGGACAAACTGGCCAAGATTAATGAAAAGTTTTCAAACAAATTTGATGAATTAAAAATAAAGTTTTCATCTGAGATTGACAGAGAACTAGAATCAAAACTAGGTGAACGATACTCCGAACTAACATCTGATGAAAGACAAGAAATGATTGACACAATCATATCTGAAAAATTCAAAGTACCATTACAAGAAAAATTTGAGTCAGATATGATTACATCTGAATCTGAAATTAGTGTATTGGGATTTGAGTTGTTGCCATCAGCTTATGCTGCATGCAGTACTCAACCAGTTGTTACCAAATTCAAACAGCTAAAAGTTGACATCAATGGCCAGCCTGGTTTTGAAGGTGATAATGACTTGGAAACTGTAAAGAAACAAAAACTAAGTTCATGCCTTACAAAATATACCCTAACATTTGCTGATGAGGATCATCCTATTCCACATGTTGATGCAAACTATGATATCTATAGATTGTATGAGTATGGTAGAATTCAGGATATAGAATCATTTTATGTCAGTAACGGTAAAGTGTGGTTCTTGGACAGCGGTAGTAAATCACAGAGCTTTTGGATCTTGACGGTTCCAATCCATCATCAAGACATAAACAATTTCTCAGACACTGTCTACGTTAGCAACACTTGGAATCACATGATGGATACTTCCAACACCAACTCTGGGGCACCCCTGAAAACCTGGTATAAATAATACCTTTTTCCTTTTTTTTATTATGACTAAACAAAAAATTTTATTGTTTATGTTATTGCCTCTTTATGGATTTTTAATAAACCTTGTAGTTGTTGATCAACATGCGTTGTTAACTAATCCTGTAGTAGTGTCTTTTATTTTACCCATGTTGAATCTGCCGTTTTTTTATAATAAAGACATGTTTCAGTATGAATGGATCATTCATCCGATCTTAAATGTTGTTTCCAACCTAATATTTTGGATTCCAGTTGCATATTTTCTAGACAAGTATCTGGAGAAACGTGCAAGAAAAAGGAGATCATACTAAAAATTACAGAAAATACAGTAATGACAAATTAGTAAAATGGAAAATCAATTAACGGAACAAAGTGAAAATCGTTTTTAAAAGTGCGAAATTGGAAAAGTTTCAATGCGAAATCCCCATGTTTTGCAAATTTTTTCGGAATTTTTTCATTTTGCGGGCTTTGATTTCGGGTGGAATCTCGCCATAGGATGCCTTCAGTTCCACAGTAGACCAACCGCCAATATCTGCGACCCAGTTAAATTCATATTCTGACGCTTTGAGCCAGTAGTGTGCTCCGATATGACGTAATGCGTGAATCGGGTGTTCCTGAAAATAGTGATGTGTGCAACCGATAGCCTTCCACATTTCTTTTAGTTGTTTAAGCAGTTTGAGATATTTTCCCTGCTGTGAGATTTTTTCTTCCCATATCAGGTTAGAGGTTCCTCGTGCTTTCAGAAAATCTAGACTCTGTTGTGTGCGTTTTCTTGTAATGTGTTTAACCTGTTTTCCGTTTTTGATGTGCTTTGTTTTTTGCTCAACCATTGTTAGGAAGTATGTGATGTTTGCAGGATCAGGATCATCTTTAGTGTAATCTAATGGTGTTGTTAGCAATGCTTGGGCTCTTGCACATGATTCTATCCCGACCCAGACCAATCGGTACAGGTCAGAATCAATTCCACCGTGTTTCATTAGATAATCCTCTAAAAGTACAAACTGCTCATCCGTCAATCTAATGTCTGCATAATTACCGTGTCCTCGCACTTTTGCGTTCCAAATTCCGCCCTCGCCTTTTCGCAAAGATATGCCGTGGAATTGAACGAAATCCCTAACGCCCATTAAGACAGGATAAAACGCGGTTCTGGCTGAACTGTTGACACGGTTGGTTCTTCGGGGGATTGTTCCATCCCTGAGACCGTCAAGATACTTTTTCAGATATTTTCCCGTGATGTCTTTTTCTTGGATTAATTGTCTCGGGGTCACTTTGCAGAAATTGCAGATTTTTTCGATTGCGTTGATGTGGGAGGATGAATTGACAAAGCCATCGCCAGAGAAACCAGCGTTGTTTAGACCGTGTGAAATCCAGTCCTGAACTAATGGATCCTCAACAATTGGGTGAGATTCGGAAAATTTTTCAAATTTTTCTTGCTGGGTGGTTTCGGCTCTTTCATAGTGTCCAGTCTTTTCGTCTTTCTTGATTCCTTCGATTCCCAGTTCTATGCCCCTGTCCAGATAGTTGTAGATATTCTGTCTGGTCATATCGAACATTTCAGAGAGTTCGGTGATTGTTTTGCCCTTGATGTGCTTCTTGGGATTTCCTAGAAAGTATGCACAGATTTCCCGTGTCAAGTCCTCTTGGTCTTTGCCAGTGTGGCGGTGGAACTTCTTGAGTTTTTGTTGGCTCAATTTTCGGTTTCAACCTCTTCTTTTTTGGTGTTGTTTCGCCAGTCGTTTTTGATGTCTTTTCGTAGGAATGATAAACAGTGTTTTACGCATACGTGAGGTAATTTTCTGCAATCAGGGCATTTTTTTATAGTTACGTGAAAATTAGGCAAAAAATATCCCCTGCGAATAGCAGGGGTAAAAGGTGGTACCTAGAATAGCATCATAATGCACGCATAATCCTAGGAAATTACCTTTACAAACCGTCATTTCGCAGTTTAACTAATTGGTGTTAGAATAATAAGTTTAGCGTGTCAAAAAAATCAACAAGTTATCTAAGCCCACGCTACATGCATTCAGCAAGTTAGAATAATAAGTTTAGCGTGTCAAAAAAATCAACACCGTGTCAGCAAAAAATTAACTAGATTCGTAAAAATATGTATTATTGAATATATGATGTGGTGTATAGATTGTTTCGTCATTTCGCAATTTTGAAACTAGATACCTTGTATCAAATCTATGCACCACCTAGATTTCTAACTAATATTGCTAGGGAAATCTAACTAATTTTGTTAGATTTCTAATAAAAAATCTAATAAAAAATTCTAATAAAGTCCCAAGTCTTGGAAACTTAGGCATGGGGTTCCTGATGTTTCTTAGGTATAATAATTATTAATTTCGAGTTGTTAGAATTAGTTAGGTATGACAGTGTTAAATCAACCCCTCGTCTGTGTTAAATAAATAGTGTTAATTATTATACAATGTTAGGCGTAATGTTATACAGAATTTTATTCCTAAATTCCGAAAATTAGTAATTTGACACCTAATTTGACACTATTTGTAAAGTTATAGGCGTAAAACAGCCCTAAACTAGTATTTTAAAATCGATTCATTCCAAAAATATAGCAAACAATTGATGCCGTTCCTTCTGAAGTTGGATGACAATTATTTAGTGTATTTCCTATTCCAATAGTATCGAAAATCAACTTGTATGTTCCATATGCAGCTAATCCTGTAAATATGCTGTACTTTACTCTACTTTACTAGTAAAAAATTTCATTATTTGATCAAGTTAAATATGCGATAGCGATAAAGTATTCTACTCAAATTATAATATCTTTGTTAGAATATTGCGGTGTTTTTGGAATGTTGTATATTTCTAAAGATTCTAAATATGCTAAATGCTTTGATGTTGATTTCCCATCTCCAAATGAAATCATTATTTTATCATTTTGGTTAATTACATATTCTGTTATATCTTCAAAATATTCTTCACCGTTGACATAAAACATCATTGATTGTTTTGAATCTGTACAAAATTTTTCATTTTTGATTTCATATTTGTCATTTAATGCTATACAATCAGATGTAATTTCTAACCCAAATGATGCAAAAAGCATCTTTAATGGGACATCAGTTGCATGTCTATGAATTAGATACGGATTATTGTCTTCAAAATGGATGTATCTGCTTGAAAGCTGAAATTGAGGTAGACCAAAATTCACCTGTTCATCTTCTATTGTAATTAATATTGCAGCATGAGCGTGTTCACTCCCAACTTTCCCTATTTTGTATTGATTTGCTAGTTTCATTTCTGGATCTACATTAAGGGTATTTTGAATTATTTGTGAATCGATTTCATTTTGATTCATAAAGTAATATGAGAAAAACCCTATTGACACAACTAATGATACTGCAACTACCAATGTCATCCTGTTTTTGGGTTTTGATTCTGATTCTGTTATAGTTTCAAAATAATCTGAATTACTTTCTTCGAGTCGTCCGGGAAGACTATGGTCCGAGTCCGAGTCTTTTGGAAGGATTTTATCATCAGACAATTGTCATTACACCTGCTTAATTCTATAAATTTCTTAGATTTTAAACAACTGTTCTATACTTCTCTTCCTCTTGAAAATAACTAAATTGTACAATTTTTGATAGTTCTTTTCTAAATTTAGACCCAAAAAATCACATGATTTTCAAAATAGGGAATTACAATTGTAAACAAATTTCTAGAATTCCATATTGAACCAAAATTTGAATTCATTTTATACGAAAATATTAGAATAGCAAAAACGCATACTTTGTTATTTCCATTATTGGAAAAATTTGGTTTACAACTCATCCTAAAACCCTCCAATACACCATGATGCATGCCAGATATGCAAACCCCAAATAATTCTCACAGTTCCTTTCGTATCCTACTGCTGTTCTGTGAAACCCACACTTGGGCCATGCAAGGAACTGTTCCACGGCAAACCTTGTCTTGCCATAATGTTTTTGATTCCTGTTTTGTACAATTTTCTTTGAGTTTCTTTTGTACGGGATGCGGCAGCTGATTCCATGACATCTCAGATAGTCTCTGATGTATTTTGCATCATAACCCCTATCTGCATATGCAGAGACAATCGCACGTCCCAAATCATCACCTCCCAGTTCTGAAATGTCTTCCAGCACGCCAATGAATTTCGCACTGTCATGCTCGTTTGCGGGACTGGTCCTAACTGAGATCGACAGTCCCGTCTTATCCACTGCGACATGAATCTTCGTGCCCAGAATCTTCCTGAATCCGTCATATCCTGTTTCATTGCCCCCTTTTTTGGCGGCAATTGATGATGAATCAATTGAAATTTTTTGCAGGTCAATCTTTCCTTCCTTGCTTGTGTGCGGATTTGATCAGCCTTGGCAGAATCCTTTTCCAGATGCCTTTTTGTCGCAGTTCCCGAAACCGCAGATGCGCAGCGGGTTTTGAGCCGTACTTGTCTGGCATGTCTGCCCATCTGCATCCGGTAGCTAACGCAAACAAAGCTCCGTTGATTGTCGTCCTATCATCACGTCTCGGACGTCCTGTTTTGGCAGGTTTTGGTAATTGCGGTGTAATGGTAGTACTCCATTGGGCATCTGGGATTTCTTTATGAATCATGAAAAATGCTTCAACAATGTTTTCTTAGATCTGTATTATCATGAATAATTTACCAAATGATCTGTTTTAGGTTAAGTTATTAATAGTGATGCATTTTCATCAAAAACATGGCACAAAGAATCACAATCATGTTTGATGATGATATTGTAAAGAAGTTAAGAACAAGACAAGCTGATCTTTTAAAAAAATCATATAAATCCGTCAGTTTTTCTTTTGTAGTAAATGACGCTATAAAAAAAGGTCTGAAATAATACGTACTTGCCATAGTTTTTCCAATTTTAAAATGAGTTTATTACCGTAAAATAATATTTTCATACTGTGCGAAAATACAACTGTGATAAATGTAATCTGAAATTTAGGGGTCAAAAATTCTTAGACAGGCATTGTAGAACTACTCATAAAACATCTGAAACAACGCCTGTTTGATACCAATAAATACGATACACAACCCAGTTTGTCCATGTTTGGGAAAAAACCTACTTTGAAAGAAGGCACTCATATTTTCTCTACTAAAAAGAATGGTGATTACTATGATTTTATTTTTGGAGTGGTAACTGGTATTGATGGTAAAAAAGTAGGTGTTAATGGTGTAATTGTTAATCCTGTTGGCCTAAAAAATAAAATCACACAAGGAAAAACAGGTGAACGTTCATATGAAATTCTTGAACACCCCACTCCTGATAATGTAGTTTTGGCTTTGGTTTATAGAGTTGAACATGAGAATTTTACTGCTGTTTTAGATCTTGATTCTGATAAATGCGATATTCTTCCTCCTAAGGTATATTCCATGTTAGATGGTTGGATTCGTGAATCTTTACCTGAATTCATTAACACTGTTTTATCTTTAGCTCCAGGTTCAGAGAGAGATGAGGCAAAACGTGTTTTAAAACATAGGATGGATTCCTTAGTAGATAAGAATTTGAAACGAACCCTTTATTCCGTTTGTAGAAGTCTCAAGATTCTGAATTGAATTTTAAAATTACTTTATTTTTATTTGCAATTGGTTTAACACCTCTGATCTTTGAGAATTCATATGCACAAATAACATCTGGTGGATTTGGTCAGCCTCCATTTGAAAGGGATTTTGGAGATGTTAAATTTCTAGGTGCATATTTTGGTACACTTGATGATAAAATCGAGGTTGAATCTGGAGACAGTAACGTACCATTTACAGTTGTATTAGCAAATGTAGGAACTCAAGATATTACTGGAATTAGGGGACAGCTATCTTTACCTCAGGTTTTTCAGCTTCTGATGGTCCCGGCTCAGTAATTCATGCAGATGGTGATTCTAATTCTTTGGCAGAAGAAAATTTCCACTTGACATTTTTTGTAAATATTGGTAAAAACGTCCAAATTCAACAATATCTTGGAACAGTAAAAGTAGATTATTCAAGATTAAGAGAATCTGGAGTTAGAACAGCTTTTGCTGATTTTGATTTTAAAGTTACAGGAGATAGTGTGATTAACGTAAAGGCATTAGAGCCATTTATTACTTCTTTGATGTCTAATTACGTGAGACTTGGGCATAATGGTTTACAAAAATAAGGTCTAAAATCATTCAACAGCAAAGCATTCTCTTTACAGTTCTTGGATGATTCTCTGCACCGACATGCATGTAATACGCTGCCAACTGATACACCAAAACGCAGATCAGCACAGATGATGATTTCACATTGCATAATCCCCTTACGGGAACTGCTCTGATGCCAAGCGCGTCTTTGAATATCTCAAAGAGCGGCTCAATTGAAGTTCTTCTATCTACATGAGACTTGGGCATAATGGTTTACAAAAATAAGGTCTAAAATCATTCAACAGCAAAGCATTCTCTTTACAATTCTTGGATTCTCTGCACCGACATGCAATTGCAATACGCTGCCAACTGATACACCAAAACGCAGATCAACATAAATATGATTTCACATTGCATGATCCCCTTACGGGAACTGCTCTGATGCCAAGCGCGTCTTTGAATGTCTCAAAGAGCGGTTCGATTGAGGTTCTTCTATCCGCATGCAACTCCTGACCGATCGCAGAGTCGTAAAATTCCACAAGCTTGATCCTTTCCGGGGGCGTACGCGGGCATTGCCTTATCGGAGTGACAACCTCAGATGCTTTTTGCCGCACGAATCATGCAGTTTAGAATCATCGTATGCAGGATCTGCTAAAATATTCTGTATGATTCCTGAAAGTGATTTTATCAATGCATCAAACGTCCTGCCATCACGAATGTTGCAGTACTGGCACCGGCGGGCAACGGAACAATCAACTTGCCGGCGCTGCAACCCATGCGCAGTTCATGCCCGAATATCCGACCCCTTGATTTGGAGGATCATCCCCATCTTGCATCCGTATCAGTCCCTGAAATTGGCAAACGATTATTCTTCATGTCGGATTTGTGCCATGCAGGGCCATCTGCTTTTGGCAGAGAACTGTCCGCTGATGCAGACGTGTCATCAGCCATTCCTTCTGATACGAACAGGCTTCCCATTGTCCCGATGATGTCCTCAACGGGCAGGTTCTGAAATCGCCTGTCAACAGTACGCCTGTCTGGGATTTGAGTCACTCTGCAGACCTTGGACAATTTGTCATCGTTGCATTTGATTGATAAAAAATAATGAAGTGTACTGTTACTTGGAATTCTCATCTGAGATTTTATGATGAATAATTGCACCATCAGATAGTTGAACAGGCATACGGTCTGCCAGGTCTGAATATCTCCCCATGCAGAGATGATGTTCTGACCAGATACAAAACGCCAATAAGAGATGACTCTGACAGAACACTGCTGGGGATTTTTACGTTCATGCTGCAATGAAATGACATTGCAAGGATCCTTGGCTTTTTTCATTTGAATAGTTTGGGAAACTGATTAAAAATTAGGATTAGTTATGCCCAAGTCTCAAGTAAGTATTATTGGGTATGGCAAAGTCAGTATTTCTCTTTCTAGCGGGTAGTGTAGTAGGTTTTATCACGACACCACTTTTGTAAACCCCAATTTTTTCTAAATTCATATAGTTATTTGAAATATTATATTTATTGGAATTACATAGAAAACTAACTTTTACAGGAGCTGTTTTGTTAGTTGTAACTTTTTTGGTAAACTACTATCATGATGAAACACATTCTGGTATTGGATTTAATTATGCATATATTCCTGGGATTTTGATGCTGATTACATTTTCACTCAGCTTTTTAATATTTACAAAAAAGAATTTAAAAAATTAGCAATAGATGGTGTAAGGTCTTTTTTGAAAAAGCCTTCATCCTATCTATTTGCAAATCATGTATGTTGTTTGAATAAAAACCCGTGTAGAATTTCTTAGTGATATGTAAATACTATCAACAGTTTATGATGTTGTCATTATAACTTGGCATGTTTTTGGTTTTAAATTGTTCCTGATTTAGACCGTAAGATTATAAGCAATTACTAGATCTTGCGATTATGCCTGGGAATGAAATTGAGGTCCCAAAGGAATTACGAGAATTCATGCTAGATGAAGCTGAAGAAACATTCCTTGGACAACAAAACGGTGCACGTAAACAATATCGTTATGGTAATTTACACATTAGAGAATATGATGATAAATTTTTAGTTCATAATGATCGAATTGATCCCAGAAAAAATCCAATAGGGCATTTAGTTTATGATGCACCTGAAGTCTTAATTGGTTTAGCATGTGCAATTTTTGGTGGTTCACAAATTGCAAAGAAAGTTATGAACAACAATTCAAAAAAATTAACTATTACATCTGGATTACTATCTTCAATTGTTTCCGGATATGTTGGTTATTTAGCTACTAAAAAATTCAAAAAATATCTGGAGTAAAAATAATGTCTACAACAAGAACTATCCAAGTACTCTTTAAACTTCTTCCATCTGTTTTTGCATTACGTAGAGATAGGAAAAATGGATTAATCAAGAAAAAAACCAAATTAATTCAGAATAGTTTAGAAAAAATGCACGTAAAGTACTTGACACTTTTATTTCCTTAGGACCTGTATACATCAAATTAGGTTAGTGGCCTCCTTCACGAGCAGATGTTTTACCACAACCATATTTGGAGGAACTTGCAAAACTTCAAGATAGCGTCCCCTCTGCCCCTTTTAATCAAGTAAAACCAATAATTGAAAAAGAAATTGGTTCTATTGATGAAAAATTTGATCAGATCGATCCTAATTCTATTTCAGGTGCTTCACTGGGTCAGGTGTATCGAGGTTCCGTTTCTGGCCAACAAATTGTTGTTAAAGTTAAAAGACCATGTATTGAAAAACTTGTAGAAAAAGATCTCAAAGTTTTGAAAAAAGTTCTTCCATTTGCCTTGAGATTTGTTGATCCAAACTTACGTTATTCTGCTAAAGCAATGCTTTCTCAATTTATTGAAACAATTCATGAGGAGATGGATTACACTAATGAATCTCATAATCTTAAAATAATAAAAAAAGACATGGAAAATTCCAGTAAAGTTGTTATGCCAGCTGTTTTTGATGCTTTATCATCAAAAAATGTTCTGACAGTGGAGTATTTGTCAGGCATCAAGGTCACAAATGATCAAGAATTAGATAACAAAGGCATTGATAGGGAGCAACTAGTCATTGATGTCCACAAAGTTTTCTTTACAATGCTTCTCAAATATTCTGTTTTTCATGGATCCGCATTCAGGTAATATTTCTATGACTGATGATGGCAAACTCATCTTGTACGATTATGGAATGGTAGGACGGATTGATAATGAAGCACGGTTCAAACTCATCAGACTATATCTTGCATTAGTTGAACGAAATCCTCCAAGAGTAGTTAATGCTATGAATGATCTTTCAATGCTAACTCCTGGTTACAATAGGGATGTAATTGAAAAGGGAATTGAGCTTTCAATTCGTGCAATGCATGGTAACAAACCTGATGAAACGGAGGTTCAAAGTCTAATGGAACTTGCAAATCAAACCATGAGCAAGTTTCCGTTTGTACTGCCAAAAAATTTGGCATTGTACATGAGAATGGCCTCAATTATCGAAGGAATTTCCAAGACTCATGATGCTGATTTCAAATTTGTTAAAGTATTGAAAAATATTTTAGAAGAGGAAAATCTTATTCCACTAGCATATGTAGAAGTACTCAAAATTTCTTTTCATAATTTTGCTAAATCAATTGACACAGTACTAAAGATTGGTCCTGAAATGCAACAAATGATGAATGAAGCCAAATTGTATATGCACAAGAAAAAACCCATGGTTTTGATTAGTGGCAGTATGTTCTCATCTGCCATTTTTCTTGGTTCAGTAATTATGCATCAATCAAATGAATTATTTGAATTATCTGGAATAATTACTTCTGGTTTGGTAATGCTAGTTTCTAGCATATTTAGAAAACACTAATTATTCAATCGAAATATCTTTTCCTGTTTTTGTAACAGGAATTACTAGTGTAAGAATACCATTTTCATATGTTGCAGAATCGATTTGTTCCTCTCCTTGCTTTATGCCAATTGGAAGTTTGATTTTTTTATCGATAATATTTGGACGCTGATTTGTTATTAATGCTTTGTCGCCATTGAACTCTTTTCGTGCTTTGATTGATAAAACATCTCCACATAGTACTAGCTTGATATCTTTTTTCGAGAAACCAGGAGTGTCAATTACCACTCTGAGGCTTTTGTTGTCTAGATACATGTCAATTGGAGGTAGAACAAATTCATAGAATTCTCTTGACTTGTTTCCAATTTCTTTGATGACTTCTTTTACTAATCCCAATTTGAGATAATTGCTTGATTTTTGGTTATAAACCTTGGCGGATTCGACTAACAGAAAAAGAATGCAATGTCAAATAAGGGGCGAGCTGATTTTGGGATACAGCAGTTTGAATCCTTGGCAACAAAATATTTATTTCATTAAATAATATTCACAACATGAACAATACTATCTGTTATTTGATAGCATATTAAAAAATCAAATGACTAATTATGACTGAACTGAAACATGTGCATGTTGAAAATTTTAAAAGTTTAAGAGATTTTGACATAGATTTTAAAAAATTTAATGTTTTGATTGGACCTAACGGTGCAGGTAAAACAAATGTTTTAGAGCTGTTCAAATTTATGAATTTATGTGTTAATCCAACTAGAACTCCGTCATATCCGTTCTCGCCTTGGTGGGGATTCAACAACATAGTTTGGTCTAGAGACATATCATTACCCATTATTTTCAGTCTTGATTATACTTATGATGAGAACAAGATTGAATATTCATTTGTTATCACTGGTGCAGGCAATGGCAAGCTTACATTTATAGACGAAAAATTATCCATTTCCAATTATCTTGATATACATCGTGAGTTTAATGATGTATATTACAAGTATGACCATAATTTCTCTTCAAAATTAGATGATGATCGAGTTAAAATATTAATTGATAGATTTTCGCACGAAGAAAGGCATGATAAAATAAAATCTGGTTTAAAATTATTTCTTGATGATGGCGAATCCACTTTGAATAATCCCATATGGAGTTCAAGAACTTATCCAAAGAGTGTTATGTCTGTGCTTTTTTCTAACTCACATAATCCATATACGGATAACATTCAAGCAAATATACTTTTTTCACCACATTCAAACAAAAAGAATTTTTTTAGAACCGGTTCGTTATATTCAGACTCAATTTCATTCTTGAGTAATCCTAACCAAATTATTTTACTTAGACAGTTAAATTACAATGTAATTCGTCAACCTCCACCTACCAACAAACCATCTGTTTTGCAAGAAGACGGTGACGGTCTCATCAATTTATTATTTCAATGGTATTCACAGGAAGGAAACAGGTTGCCTGATATCTTTGAACTTGCGTTAGAAGAATTATTCCCAAACTGGCAGCTTAGTTTTACTGTTACTGATGATGGCAGGATCTTGATGCAGATACAAGACGACCAAATGATATTATCTCCACCATCAATTCCCGATGGTTTTTATAAATTATTGACAATTTTAGCGGCAATAGAGCTTAACCCTCATATTTTATTAATTGATGAGTTGGAAACATCGTTACACGCAAAAATAATTGATTATGTCATAAGCTCACTTAAGATATCTGATTCAAATGTAATTATAACCACGCATTCACCAACCGTTATAGACACTGTTGATTTAGAAGACATCATAACTATTGAGAAAGCAGGATATGAAAGTATTTGTAGTAGAATTGAAAATCCGGATGACTTGAAACTTGAACTGAAAGATAAGGGAATAACAGCTAGTGACTCTTGGATATATGGCGACTTATGAATTACTTTTTCATTGTTGAGGATAAGTTCGGTCCTGGTTTTTTTCAAAAATTTTTTAATAAAAAGCTTGATGAGGGATTTTTTCAAGGTAAATTAACTAAAACAATAAGATTGCCTATTGGGCCAAAAATGACACGTGTGATCAAAACTGTTGTGCATAAGGTTGATCGTATAATTATTCTTGCTGATGCCGACGGTAAATCCCTTGAATCAAAAGAATCAGATGTGCTACAATATGTCGATAGTGAACATACCAGCCGTGTTAGAATTGTACTGTTTGATTATGAAATAGAGGATTGGATATGTTATTCATTAGGAATTAAACCATGCGGAAAAAAACCATCTTTAGTTTTGGAAAGAAAGCGTGATTATAGGAAAAACCGGCTGCCTAGATATGCAAACGACTTGGACTGTCAAGCTCTGCAAAATTGTAGAAGTTTTAAAAGTTTGGTCGATTCCTTAAGGAATTAGATGAGACTTGGATATTTACAACTCATCTCAAAACCCTGCAATACATCAAAAATGACGCAATACTAACAAACGCAGGACAGTTTTCACATCTCCTTTCATATCTGATTCCTGTCCTGTGAAATCCATTTTTGAGCCAACCAAAGAATAATCCCTCCGCAAAGCATCGAACCGAATTATATTTTTTGTGCGATTTGTTCCCCGATGATTTGCCATTCTTTCTAAGTGGAATACGTGCAATTGGATTTCTATTTTTCAAATAGTCTCTAATGGCCGTGCTGCCATATCCTCCCCTGTCAGCATAAACTGAGGCAATCTGTTTGATGGTGCCATCATCATCCATAAATTCTGAAATGTTTTCCATGACATCTGCAGACTTTGCACTGTCATGAACGTTTGCAGGACTGGTCCTGACTGAGATTGGAAATCCGTTCTGCCTTACGGCAACGTGAATCCTTGCGCCTGAAATCTTCCTGAATTCGTCATATCCTGTTACGTTGCCCCCTTTTTGGCAGGGATTGTCGGGGAGTCAGCGGATATCATCTTCTGCAGGCTGGTTTTTCCTTGCTTGTGAGCTGTTCTGGTTAAACCGGATAGGATCCTCTTCCAGACTCCTTTTTGCTGCCAAGAGTCTGGTCTTCTGTTTGCAGTAGAATCATCACCGTATTTTGTTGGCATCTCGCTCCGCCTGGATCCGGATATCAAGACGCAGATGATTGTTCCGTTGATGATTCTTCTGTCATCGTCTCTTGGTCTGCCCGTCTTGGCAGGTTTTGGAATGTGTGGCTTTATCATGTTCCATTGTTTGTCAGTTAATTCTTGAAATTGCATGAAAATTAGTCATGTTCGGCAATTGTTAGATCAGGATGATCGTAAAAATTTCACTAAATGATCAGTTTTGAGATGAGTTGATTGTCATCTATTGAAACTTCTACTGCTTTCTTCATATTTTCTATGACTTGACCATACGTCTCGCCTTGTGAGTTAGCATGCAACTCATCACATCTTCCAAAAAATTCCCCATCATCTTTGTCAGGAGTTATGATAACTGTGTATGTTTTTTTCTGTATTGTAGAACTCATGACGTAATGTTGCTGTAAAAAGTATTAAAAGTATTGTTGGTATTATGTATGGCCTTGCATTGATTATTAATTGCACATAACTTGATGCGTCAACTCCCGACAGGATTGACGCGATCTTGGCTTGCTCTTTTTTAGTAGGAATAATGATTGGGAATTGTTCTAAAATCTTTGTATTAATAGAATCCCTTGTTGCTCCAAGCAGTTCTGGAATTAGGACTTTGTTGAATAAACTGGAGTGAAAATAATAATTTACATATTTTGAACTAAGTTCAGGATTTTCAAACCTAATTCTTAGTGTTTGTCCAGAGAATAACCAACTACTGTGTTTTTTCTCAATTAATACAGAGCTGCCGACTCTGCCTACACGACTAAATATTATATCTCCCTCTTTAACCATATATCTAGACAATCTTTGAACATCTTTATCTGAAATTTTGGGAATGTCATCATCAACAATTCTTCCATTTTGAATATTTTTAATCAAAATTAAAGGAGTTCCTTCAGAAACATAATCGGAAGAATGTAGCATCAGTCCGAATGGACCTGTTAGCACAGATTCTTTTTTCAAGGTAGATAGTTGTTTAACATTTTCAATTTCCCAAGTATCTGGAATGTAGAATTTAAGAAAACGATATTTTAGAAAAATATTTTTAAATTTTTTATGGCCTAACCCTTTAGTAAGCAATTTCTGCAGCAATCCTTTCTTCAATCTCTCAGCCCTGTCCACAACTTGCCGCGTGGACTCTATCATTGCGTCAACTCCAGAAAGGATTGACGCGATCTTTTGCTGTTCGGAAAGTGGTGGAACAATTATTTTTATTATTTTTAAAATAGACTGTGTAAGTAATGGTTGAGCAGTTTTTGTTGCAAATCTTCCAAGATTCAGAAAGATAAGCGTATAAAAACAATATTGTTTGTCTACACTCACATCAATTTTTGCAATTAATACATTGTCCGTAACCCAAGCTTTGTTTTTTAGAATATGTATTGAGCCAGAAGCACCTACTCTTCCAATCAAAATGCATTCCTCCACATTAAATTTTTCAGAATATCCTAAAATCCCATTTGAGCCATAAACCGGAAAAGTACCGTTTTCTTTTATTTCCTTATTGGACTCACCACTTGAAAGATTGAGAATATTCTTGTCAGTCAAATTTAATATCTCCCACTCCTCAGGAATCTCAATCTCCCTTCCGAACATCCACTTTACTAGCTTGTATCCCTTCTTTGGATTTTTCAATATTGACCAACAGCTGATGTCGTAATTTAAGAATAGCCAAACAGGATTCCATCATAGAAACTTTCACACGTTTAAAACCTGAACGAGTCCAAAACCCTCATCTCTGTGTGGCATCTCAAGCTGCTTTCTCTGTTTATCTAAAACATAGTAGGGCAGCTTTCTTTCACGCTTGCAATTTTGTGCATATGCTTTTTGTGCATCTATACAGAAATAAACTGCGTTTATTGAGGCATGATACCTTGTGGCAATCGTAATATGCCTTTTACGTATGGCTTTTGTAAGATTGGTGTCATCTATGACGATGTTGTTTCCTGTTTCCAATTCTGAGATTATCTTCCTGTCTTCTAGTTTTCTGTCATGATTTTTTATATCATCTAATGATATTCTCGTATGAGACGGCAGATATTTTGTACACCATGTAGTTTTTCCGCTTCCCGCAATGCCGACAAGAATTATCATCTCCATGATATACCCTCAATATGATTACTCAAAATTCTTTCTAGATTCTAGGACATGCAAAGATAATCAGAGGCTGATTCCCAATTCCTTAAGATCCGATTCGACTTTTTTTCTGAGTTTTTCCTGCTCTTTCTGAGATTGCCTTAGCTCATCATATGCCTCTTGGATGTCAATCTCATCTTCAGGCTCTGAGATATCCACGTATCTGGGCACATTGAGATTAAACTCGTTTTCCTTTAGTTCATCAAAACCTGCAACGTGACAGTATCTGTCAACGTCTCTGAAGCCCTGAAAGGCCTTTGTAATTTTTTTAATGTCTGCATCTCCAAGCTTGTTGCGATTTTTTCCTTCCAGATATTCTTTTGCCCCATAGATAAAAATAATCTTGCTCTTTCTTTTTGCAGGTTTGTTCTTGTTTAATATCAATATGCATGCAGGAATGCCAGTTCCAAAAAACAGCTTTTCAGGCAAAGCGACAATTCCTTCGATGTCATCCTCATTTATCATACCTTCCCTTATTTTAGCTTCGACACCCCCTCTGAACAACACCCCTTGCGAGCAGACTATTGCGGCCTGACCCTTTTCATTTAGCTGTGCAAGCATGTGTTGGATAAACGCAAAATCTGCCTTGCCTTTTGCAGGGGAGACGCCAAACCTGAATCTGTCGTAAGGATCTTTTTCTGCACTTTTGTTATCCCAATCCATCGAGAATGGAAAATTTGCAAGTACCCTGTCGTATGTCCTGAGTCTGCCGCCATCTATCTGCTTTGGATTAGACAGCGTATCTCCAAACTCAATTGAAAAAGCAGATATTCCATGCAACACCATATTCATCTTGCACATTGCCAGATTGCCATAGTTTGATTCCTGACCATCCAAAACCAGGTTTCGTGGATTTCCTTTGTTTGTTTCCACATGATGCCTTGAGACAATTAGCATTCCTCCCGAACCGCATGTAGGATCTGAAATCCTCATGCCTTCTTTCGGATCTATCAGATTGACAAGCAGATTTACAACTTCTCTGGGTGTAAAAAACTCGCCTCCCGCCTTTTTTGTTGCATCTGCAAACTGCTCTAAGAGGTACTCATACGCATCCCCAAAGATGTCCTCTTTTTCCAAGTCAGAGTTTTGTAATCGCGGAGAATTAAAATGAGATATTAGATTTGCCAAATTATCATCAGGGTATTTTCTAGGATCAGAATACTTTGTGGCAGTCAAGACTCCTTCAAGATTCTCATTCTCCTTTTCAATTAACTTACAGATCTCATCAATCTTTTCTCCGACCCTGCTACGAACAGAGGATATGGCATCCCATCTTGCCTGCTCTGGAACAAAAAAATCATGTCTGAATTTCTGATGGGCCTCTTTTTCTGATCTCCCCTCTTTGATTAGTTTCTTGACATTTTCCTCAAATCTGTCATTTAGTCGCTTTAGGAATAAAACTGTCATGACAGGTTCCCTGTATTCAGAGGCATCAAGTGAACCCCTCAGGATGTCTGCTGCATTCCACAAGTGTGTTTTCAGTGCTTCAAGGGTTAGTTTCTCAGACAAATCCAAGATATCTGGATATTCTTAGTCTTATAGAGATTCTTATGGAGATTTTGTGTTGTAGAAGAGAAATCATTATTGCGTTTTAGGGAAAACAGCTACAGAGATTAAGAGCAGTTTTGATGGTCTGATAGTTGACTTTACGAAAACCAAAACAAGGGTACAAGATAGTAAAGTGGATGTTCGGAAAGGAGATTGAGATTCCTGTGGAGTGGAATTGGGAACAGATTTCAGAAAACTCTATACTTAAGGGAAGAATTGGTTGGCAAGGATTAACAACAAGAGAGTATCGTCAAGAAGGGAAATATTTTCTTGTAACTGGAACCGATTTTAAAAATGGAAAAATTGATTGGAATAACTGTGTTTATGTAGACAGAGAAAGATTTGAACAAGACATGAATATTCAATTAAAAAAAGATGATGTGTTAGTAACTAAAGATGGAACAATTGGAAAAATTGCGTATGTATATTCCCTTTCACTTCCTGCAACTTTGAATACAGGCGTATTTGTTATTCGTCCATTACATGAAAAATATGTGCCATTGTTTTTTTATTATATTCTTTTTTCAGATTATTTTCTAAAATTCTTGAATAAACTAAAGGCAGGTTCTACAATTAACCATTTGTATCAGAGAGATTTTAACCTCTTTTCTTTTCCAATCCCTCCTCTACCAGAACAAGCCAGGATTGCGTCAATCCTGTCGGGGGTTGACGCATACATCCAGAAAAACAAGGAATACAAGGAAAAATCGGAGATCCTGAAGAGGGGCCTGATGCAGAAACTCTTAACTGGACAGATCAGGGTATGATTCTATGGATTTTGACATAGGCAAAGGTCCTGAGGCAACGGAATCTGAACTTCCCGCATTACAGCAGCTAGTTGCTATGGGGTATGACTATCTTGCACAGGCAGAACTTAACAAGACACGCGCAGATTACCGTGATGTGCTGCTGTATGATAGGCTCAAGCAGGCAGTAAGACTCCTAAACCCTGAATTTGACGATGATGGAATTCATGATGCCATTTCTCAAATTAGCGAGGATAGGTTTCCCCACAATTTAGATCCTGTGGAAACCAATGAAAAAATCAGGGCAAAGATAATCGGACTGTCAAAGTCTGGCGGTTTGGAGCCTGTTGTCGTGACCCAGAACCTGGGGGATGGCCCAGTCCAAAAAGTAGTAAGAGTGTTTGATTTTGAAAACCCAGAAAACAATGACTTTGTAGTTACCAACCAGTTTCAGCTGGAAGGATTCAGGAATCCGATATTTCCTGACATTGTAATCTTTGTCAACGGCATCCCACTTGTACTAATCGAATGCAAATCTCCGGAAATTCCAGATCCTATCGGGGAGGCAGTTGACAGGAAAAACTTTTACAAATACCAGCGAAGAGAAAACGGATATGAGAAACTGTTTTTCTACAACCACTGTTTGATTGCAGCATGTGGGACACTGGCGAGGGTCGGAACGTTAAATTCGGACGTAAACCATTATTCAAGATGGGCAAAACCCTACCCGCTAACTTTAGATCAGGTAAGGCAACTAAACGGCAAAGCACGAGAACAAGAAGTCTTAATTGCAGGATTGCTGGCAAAGAAAAACCTACTAAACCACATACAGAATTTCGTACTCTATGATACAATTAACAATAACAAAATCAAAATGATTGCAAAGCATCAGCAATACAAGGCAGTTTCTGAATGTGTCGACCGTCTAAAGCTAGAAGAAGATATCGAAGACAAAGGAGGGGTTATCTGGCACACGCAGGGCTCGGGAAAGTCGTTTTCCATGCTATGGTTTGCATCCCAATTGATGTACAGATTCGGAAATCCCCCAATAATGATAGTCACAGACAGAAAACAGCTAGACAAACAAATTCATGACACCTTCAAAAAATGTGGGTTTCCCAATCCAATTAGGGCAAAGAATGGAAAGCACCTGGCAGAACTGCTACAAAATCCCAAAGGCAAGACCATCATGACGATAATTGACAAGTTTGCAACCGAACACAATACACACACTGATGAGAAGGTCATATGCCTAATTGACGAGGCACACAGAAGCCAGTACAAGATAAACGCAGAGCAGATGCGAGTTGCCATGCCTAATGCGGTATTTTACGGATTTACAGGCACGCCAATTGACAAAAATGACAAGAGTACTCCGCGTGTATTTGGACCCATCATAGACAAGTATGGGTTTCGAGAGTCTCAAGAAGACGGTGCAACCTTGCCAATCAGGTACCAGGGAAGGCTGTCTGAACTGTTTGTCGAGGGCGGGGAGACAATTGACGAACTCTTTGAGAGGATTATTGGCAATGATCCCTCAGTGGATGAAGAACTGCAAGACCAACTCAAAAAACAGTATGTCACTAAGGGAAGGATTGCCGAAGCCCCGTCAAGGGTAAGACGAATCGCTTTAGATATTGTCAAACACTACACAACCCATATTGAGCCAAATGGGTACAAGGCAATGCTTGTTGCACCATCAAGAGAAGCTGCAGTACTGTATAAAAAGACACTGGATGATCTAAACGCTCCACAATCCAAGATTATTATGACTTCAAATCTTGGGGAAAAGGGAAGAGATGATCAAAGTTGGGATCAATACCATCTGACATCAGAGCAGCGTGAACAAGAGGCAGAAGGATTCAAGAGTGCCAAAGACCCGACAAAGATTCTCATTGTAGTTGATATGTTGCTTGTAGGATATGACGCACCAGTATGCCAAGTACTGTATCTTGACAAGGGGGTGCGAGAACATAACCTGCTTCAGGCAATTGCCAGGGTTAACAGGCCATATGATGAACCAAAGACATACGGGTTAATCATCGATTATTCCGGAGTTACAAAGGAATTGCAAACCGCACTGGAAATGTTTGAGACAGAAGATATCGAAGGCGCGCTAGATCCATTGAACGAGTTTGTGGAATTGCTAAAAGACAGGCATGCAGACGCAACTGCATTTTTTAAAGATACCGACAGAGAAGACAACGATGCCATCTTGGAATACTTTGAACCAGTGGACAGAAGAGATGAGTTTGAGCAAGCCTTCAGGTTGTTCTCAAAGGCGTTGGATTCTGTAATGCCTGATAAAGAGGCAGATCCATACATCGAGGACTTCAAGTTCCTCAGCAGAGATAGGCAGGTAATCCGTACGTATTATGAGGGCGTCAAGCCCAGCACACGCCCATATGCCAAAAAAATTCAGAAGCTAATCGATGATCATATCCGTTCTCTGAGGATTTCTGAACTAATTGATCCTATGGAGATTACGTATGAGAACTTTTTGGCGTACGTAAAAAAGAATGTAAAAAGTCAAAGAGCACAAACAGCATTAATCAAAAACAAGGCCATTCAGGTAATTGAAGAGCTAAAGTGGAATAATCCTGCATATTATGAGAAACTTTGGGAAAGACTGCAAAAAATCATTGAGGAGGAGGAAAAAAGAAGAAGAGAGAACGCACAGTACTTTGCCCATCCAGAAATCTATGAGAAAATCTATGATAAGGCTTTGGCCGAAGAAGAAGAGAGACAAAAGGTCTTTGGGGTTTACAAGGCAACCAAGTTTGAATTTGCGTTATATGGCGAACTAAATGAAATCAAGGATAGAAGGGAATCAATCAAACTTGCAAAGAGAATCTTTTCTCAAATAGAACCCGAAACCGAAATTGTTGGATTCAAAGGCAATATCGATGTGGAGAAAAAAATAATGACCATACTGTATGATGTGTTAAATGAGGCAGGACTTGACGGCAAAGCAATTAAAGAAATCTCCGAAAAGATACTGGTTCTGGTGGACACAAAGCTATGAATAAGATTCGTTACGGAGACAGCACAATATCTTACAGTGTTGTCAAAAGCAAGAGACGTAAGACTTCGGAGATTAGGGTCAGTAGTAGCGGGGTAGAGATACGCACGCCAATTACCAAAAAGGATTCTGACATTCAAAACATCATTGATGAGAAAAAACAGTGGATATTCAAAAAACAGCTCGAGTTTAGTCAAAGAAAAAGACATCATGCAAAACATCTCCGTAAAACTGTTTTGAAAGAATCATACCTTGAAAAACGGATTCTAGAACTCTCCTCTGAGATTGGTACGACCCCTGCTAGAATTATAATAAGGCCTCTCAAAAACAGATGGGGCAGCACCACAAAAGGAGGTGTCATAACAATCAATTCCCGTCTGCTAAAAGCCCCCAAAAAAATCATCGATTATATTCTGATTCACGAACTGTGTCATCTAAAAATAAGCGGCCATTCCAGTAATTTTTGGAATCTCTTGGTCAGTTTTGATCCTGACTACAAGGAAAAAATTTCGTGGTTGGAAAGAAATTCGGATTTAGCAGGGGCGGCAAAATAGTTCAAAATAATGTTTTTACAGGCTTTGATAGTTTCAATCTTACTTTAGTTCTGCTTGGTATCACATATCAATAAGTCAGGTTCAAACTCGATATATTTTTCTAATTTCTCATCTACCGTGAGATGATCATACATCAACAAATCTCTTGACTGTTTCTGCCCTGCAAAATATTTTGCAAAGTTTGGATCGTGACGCGATACCTTTGTAATAACAAATGCCCTGAAACTATGCGTAGTTATCTTATGATGTCCTGATTCGTATCTCTGATCCGACCCTATTCTTTTTAGATATTCGATTAGAATCTCCTGATACTGATGGCTAACATTTATCGGCATTCTTTTTTGTTTGCGATAAAATATTCTATCTTCACTGTCTAATCTTCTCAGAATAGGCATGAATAATGTCTTGACCTCTTTACTGAAAAAAGTGACCCTTGATTTTTTCGTCTTGGTGATGCTTGCAGGTATGTTTACCATGATTCGCTTTTGTGTTAAATCTGGTTCTTTTTCTCTCAGCATGAGCATCTCTTCCTGCCTCATTCCACTTGACAGCTGGGCAAGAATCTTGATGGCATTATTCTTGTTGCTTACTTCCAATATTCTTCTTATCTCGTCTTTGGAGGTGGATATCGCTCTTCTTTGATTTTATGAGGAAAATTCAGCTGTTCTGCAACATCCTCTTTTGTGATTTTTATTTTGTGGTATCTTAGATATGATTTCAGATATGAGAATATGGCGGGAATAGTATTTGCACCAAGACCGTTTTCATGATTCCAATTGATCCATTCTTGGAGGGAGTCATACACCAAATCCATCTCTACTTTTTGATATTCTGCTACGGTTTCCTCAATTGATTTAACATGTCTTTTCTTGGCGAATCTCTCGAAGTTTCTCATTGCTGTTTTGGTGCATTTTTGCGTGCCTGGTGATTTTGATCTTATTTTTTCAGCAAAACTACTCTGATTTCTGGTTTGTGAAAGAAAGGCAGACATTTAGTTAACATCTGCCATTATAGTTTAAAAATATACAAAAAACAGGTATTTATAGGCGTAAAACTGGTCTTGTTTAGAGTCTTTTTTCTATATAATTTTGATTCAAATCTTTTACGATTTACAAGATCCTTTAAATTTAATTTTGAATCAATACTTTCATGAATCTGCTAGTTTTTGCTTTTATTCCCCTTATCTTGTCACTTGGAATTACACCCGTTCTACAATCTGAAATTATTCCAAATGCAGATGCTATTAAAGCAAAAGGAAATTCTCTAACTGAAACCAACTCAAAAAAAGTCTGTGGTGATAAATTGTGCTCAGAAGTTTCTGAAAAACAAAGTATCTCTTCATCTATGATGACTAAATCTCAAAAAGGGCTGTTCTCATCTGCTATTGATTATACTGTAACTGGTCCTGAAATCGATCCTGAAAAAGGATATGCAGTAGTAGAAATTGGAGATGGGCTCTACTGGCTTACTGATGGAATGTATCAATTAATGTTCTTAACAACAGGAGAAGGTGTAATTCTAGTTGATGCCCCTATGGGAATGGGAACAAAAATTCAACAAGCCATCTCTGATGCAGAAGAGGAGTGGGGGGCCAAATGGGAATGGGAACAAAAATTCAACAAGCCATCTCTGATGTGACTTCTGAAAAAGTGACTCATTTTATTTACTCTCACATCCACAAAGACCATGTTGGTTCTGCAAGTTTATTTCCTAAAGACACTGTCTATATTTCCCATATTGATACTGCTGAACATTTGAAAATGAAAAATGATCCTCAACGTCCAGTTCCAACTGTGACATTTCATGATACTTTTACTTTGGCGGTAGGTGATCAGTTTTTGGAATTATCTTATTTGGGACCATTTCATTCAAAAGGTGATATTGTGATTTATTCTCCTTCTCACAAAGTTATCATGGCAGTTGATTTATTTCATCCAAACGCAGCTCCATTTCAATTTATGGGAATCACAAAAGATGTTGGTGAGCATCTTGCAGTACATGACAAACTTTTGGCAATAGATTGGGAGATAATTGTTTCTGGTCATGAACCAATTTTGGGAACTCCTGAACACTTGAAATTCAACAAAGAATTCACATTGGCAGTTTTAGATAATGCACTAACTGCAATGCAAACAACGCAACCAAGTAAAGATTACTTTAGAGATTTGGCAAACAAATGTGCAGAATTAACTGTTGAACAATATTCAGATCTAAAAGATATTGAGGTTTATCCTGTAGAAAATTGTGTTACTATGGTTTTCTATGCCATGATTGACTAACCTGTGTCTCATTTTAACCCCAAAACAGTGACTGATTCCTCTGGAGTTGAATCTAGGAATAATGCTGGAAGACAAACAAGCATGCGTTGTTGGTATCGGAACATTATACAATGTTTGCAATGATGAGCAAGGCAGTATCAGAATATTTCAGAGCGACAAGGTTCAGGCTTGATGTTGCAAAGTATGTCTTTAGAAATCCTGCAAAAATGTTCACGAACTTTTGATTGTCGCTATATATGGCGTCATTTTTGCAAAATCCATTTTGCAACAAACAAAACACAAAACCAACATCAAGTATTTTCTGAAAAATTATTTTTTGTAGACTTGAGAGCGATGTTTTATTTTGAACACATACAAAATGAGTTTGTCGTTTATGATATGTACAATCCCTCGATATTGCCCAATACGAAACTTGTAAAACGGCGAATTTGTCATTTTTTCAAGCAACCTATACGGGTTCAATGCAATTTCATCCATCAGTCAGATCACTTTTTTTTGCAATGTCTGAACCGATGCAGTTCAGATCTTTTTGGGCTTTGTCAGAATAGATTACCTTCCAAACAACTGTCAAATTACAGTCCATACTTTTTTTTCATCTGTTCTTGCGTCATATAGTTGCCTTGTTCGATATCTGTAATTGATGCCTTTATTTCAGCAATATCTTTTTCTGCAAGCAGTTCTTCATCCTCTCCTTTCTGGTGTTTTAGAATTCGATTAATCATGTTTTCCATTGATTTATCAGGATGATTCTTGAATTTCTCCCATTCTTTTTTGGACTTTTTTGAAACAGCAATGCTTGTTTGTTCCATGCATATAGATAGATTATTTAATGATTTTTTGGAAGGATCTGCTTCACACCTAAAAGCTAAACCTCTTTATCAAGACCGGATTTTACGCACAAAGCCGGTTTGCCAGATTGCGGGTTTGGTTTTTGAGAATTGACTCAAATTAGAGTTAGTTATGCCCAAGTCGCAAATATTATATGCGTATAAGATCCAGTGTAATTCATTGAAATTATGCTGTCATTACAATAATGATAAACTGTCCTGCACTGCAACCGCTGTCGCCCCGTCAAGCTCCGCTTTCGGGGGGGGGGGGGAAAAAGAGTGCTTGTCCCTCTCTTCCCATAGGCCATCCCGCAAGACCCTGGCTGTGGGGGGGGGGTGGGGGTAGCAAAAGCCCGGCACTGAGGTGACCTCATGAGAAGGTTCCGATCCTTTTACACGGCGTTCTTTTCGATAATCCTGCTAGGATCCACTGTCTTCATGGCAGCACCTTTCACTGCCGCATACGATCAGGTCGGCACGGGCCCTGTAGCGCATGATGCAAGCTCCGCTACGGGGTTGCTGTGCAGACCTGACGGTGATACCTCAAGCCATACCTACATCCCCTGGCACACCAAGCTGGGGGACAAGGCCACCAACCCCGAAACCTTTACCTATCCCTTTGACGTCTCCATAAGCCCTTCGGGCACCGAGAACCAATACGACGTATCCTTCAGGCTGTCTGAGGCAGCCGACAAGCAGATGCATGCGGCAGACGGCACCCCCCTCAAGGACGGCACAAAGATAATACTGAAGGTAAAGGACATTGCCACAGGCTACACGCATCAGGTCTACAACGTTGACATCAGCCAAGACTATGACAAAGGCACGCGCACAGTCGATACGAAGATAACCACCTCCCTTCCAGACTTTAAGGTCTCAGCCAAGGTCTTTGGCCAGTCGGCAAAGGTCCAGGAAAAGTTCCACTATCCTGGCGGCACAAAGACCGGCACCATCTCGCATGACGTAGTATCAGGCTCTGCGCTGACGCTCACAGTACACCACGGCCTTGACAGCACCGGAAATCCCGTCACGTCGCAGTACACCTCTGCCAGCTCAAACCCCGTGACACATGTCTCAGAAGACAAGCTCAGGAACCTTAAATCTGTCTCCGGCATGGACCTTGATGCTATCGGCAACGTAAAATTTTTCCAGACGGCTAATCCCGTAATGTGCCTTGTATCTGAAAAGTCGTTCAAGTACCATTCTGATACCGCACCTGACGTAACAGTCGATGCCAAGAACCCCGACGACTCTGCAGGGCACTACGGAACTGGGGTAAGGTGTACAGGCCCTGGCGGCTCTAATGGCATAAATGCCGACTCTTCGCACTATTATCCTTGGATTGACTCTGAAAAGTCTGCCGATGACGACTATGAGACCCCGCTTGGCTTCTCCATTGCCCCCCGCAGCGACAATGATGGCATATATGACATATCCTTTAGCCTGCCAACAAACGACTCAAGGGGCGGCGCAAACCTGCTGGAGCAGCTTGTCGCAAAGGACCACAAGCTTGTGCTAAAGCTCAAAAACCCCTACAGACTTGCCGACACGTACCAGGTCTTTGAGGTGCCACACGGCCACATCGACCTGGACGAGAACTCCCCGGATTATGGGCGCGTCTCCACTTCCATTACGACTGACCTAAAGTACTTTGACCTTGCCGCGCGCATCTACGGCCAAAGCGTGTTTGTAAAGGAAAAAGATACGCTTGGACTGCATGCAGATATGTCGCTTGAGAGGGAATTTGTGCTAAAATATACCATACTCAAGGTGGACGGGCATCCAATATTTGCTGAAATTCCATATGATTATGATACTGTTGTCAAAGTCAAATTCCCTAGTGATATTAATGATTATCTTGTAACACGTGGTAATGGCTCTGTTGAGCCGTTCCACTTGTTTCTTAAAGATGCTGATGATAACCGCGGTGTTCTCAAAACTGACATCACTAGTGCCAAGGATCTAGATTTTGGAATTTTGTCTCTTAATGGCAAACAGGCCCTACTGCCAATAGAGACACTGCAGCTGAAACCTGAGCATCCGGTGTCGTGCCTTGTCTCTGAGAAAAGCCTGAAAAAGAGATATGCGACTCCGCCACAGCCTCCTTCTGACCTGGCTGTCACTCCGGGATTCAATAAAGTCGAGCTCTCTTGGAGCGCCCCTGCAGTGCCTGCAGATATCACAAATGACTTGACTGACTATGTTGTAGAGTATTCATCGAATGCCGGTATCCTCTGGCACACATTCCCAGACGGCATCAGCACTGCCACTTCTGCAACGGTGACAGGCCTTGAACAGTTGGAATACTCCTTTAGGGTTGCAGCCATGTTCTCTGGATCTGCTGGCAGTCCGTCTGTTACTGTGACTGGAACGCCTTTTACCGTACCTGATCCACCTTCTGGCCTGGATGTCGCGGCCCTTCAGTCCTCCCCTACTGAAGACATCGTGCCAGGCTATGTCTTACTGACCTGGAATATGACTGTCTTTGATGGAGGCTTGCCCATTACTGACTACAAAATAGAGCACTCCTCAGATTCCGGTTCCACCTGGCACACATTCCCAGACGGCATCAGCACTGCCACTTCTGCAACGGTGACAGGCCTGAATATCGGGGTGTTACACAACTTGCGAGTCTATGCTGTAAATGAGATTGGACATGGCCCTGCATCTGATACTGTGGGTTTTGTGCTAGATGATACCTTTTCATTAACCATTCATTCTCCTTCTTCCGAATCGGCATCTGATACTGTGGGTTTTGTGCTATCTGATGCCACAAAGCCCGAACTTGTTCTGAAAGGGCCAAACCCATACTATATCCCTATTAATACCGACTATGTGGAGCACGGCTACACTGCTACTGACAATCTCGATGGCGACGTTGAAGTGGAAACCGCAATTAGAAATCTTGACACCTCAACTGTCGGCTCCTATTTTGTGACCTACACTGCAACTGATGATACTGGAAATTCCGTGTCCAAAGACCGTGCCGTATATGTGTACGAGAATGCCGTTTATGGCAAGCCAGAGCCTGCAGGTAGCCACCCCTACGGCAGCCTAGGGGACAGGCCTGACGAGCACCGCATAGGCGCCCTTGCCTTCAGTGCTGATCCCGCATCAGAGTCACCATCTGACGGTGTCTTTTTACCTCCAACAAATTACGAATTCATCACGGTAACCGTAACAGGCAAGGTCTCAGACCACAACCGCGACGTTGACGGAATGCCCCCGGATGATGACATAAGATCAGTGAGGACGTACCAGTTTGTCAATAATGATGCTGACCTGGCATATATCGGATCATTTGCCGTAGACTACATTGACGGGACCTTTGAGGTTCCGCTAAAGGGGAACGGCAGGGGACTTGATGCAGGCGAGCACAAGTTCAGGTTACATGCATTGGTCGAATCAACGCCTGATGACTATGCGGGGGCATATCGCGACTTTGCCGTGACTGTGGGCAACGAGACTCCTTCCAAAGTGGTTGACGTTCAGGTTCCTGACGCTGCCGGCGCCCCACTCAACCTCGTTGCGGCTCCCGGAGACGGGCAGGTCGAACTGACCTGGGATGCCCCGGCCGTCGGAGCTTATGCCGTTTCTGACTATCACATACATTACAGGCAGAAGGCATCTGGTTCATGGCAAGAGCATGAGCCTTCTGTTACAAGCATTGCCACCACTGCAATCATAACAGGCCTCACAAACGGCCAGGAATACTCCTTTAGGGTCTATGTAACAAACTCGGCAGGTACCGGCACTGCCTTTGCAGAAGCTACTGCCATACCTGTTGCCGGCACTCCGGATGTGACGCCGCCTGCAGTCGCTGCGCCAGGCAAGCCGACCGGACTGACTGCGACTCCGCACAACGTCAAAGTCGAGCTGTCATGGAATGCTCCTGCAGACGATGGGGGATCCCCCATCACCGACTACAAGGTGGAGTACAGCAACGACGGCGGCTCCAGTTGGCTCACCTTTGATGACGGCATAGGATCAGGCACAACAGCTACAGTGACGAGCCTGACAAACGATAACACTTACTCCTTTAGGGTCTCTGCGACAAACTTGGCAGGAGAAGGTGACGCCTCTGATGTCATGACTGCTACGCCTGCCGCTGTTCTTAATGTTGCAGCATCCTGCGCCGCCCTCACCCTTGAGCATGCCAGTCTTGACTTTGGACGGATCAGATCAGACGGATTGTCAGGCGTCGCCGTACAGCTTGTTAGAGGCGGAGACGTCAGCACTCCTCTGACATCGGTATCGCTGGAGGCCTCCAAGTGGACAGGCACCGCAGACTCTGCCACATACGACTCTGTCCTCACAAAGGTCAAAAAGACGGGTGCGGCAGACTCTGCGTACGTGGCTCTTCCCGCTGATGGGGATATGGTCGACATAACCGGCATGGTCTTGCCGTTTGCCTCCGGCAATGGCCGCAGTGCCGTCCCCAGCAGCCTTGACTTTGTAGTCGATACCACGGGATATTTCTTCTCGGAAGGCACCGGCCCTCTGAAGCAGAGCATCACATATTACAGTTCATGCACCTGATTCGGTGATGACGGTTGCGTTGCAAGGGACGCGTTACCATGGGTATCTTTTAATTATGTTGGGCATTGTACGGCATATCCTGATGTAAAACGATTTCGTACGTGGGGCAAACCCCCATTTTGGATAGATCAGAATTAGCTAGAATTGATCACAAATGGGTCAAAAATGAATGGTTTCTACAAGGCCATAGGACATGTCTGGATGGTTCTGCTGGGAAATCTTTAGATGTCTTTTTAGGTAAAAGTCATCAGGATTGGCATCATTTGTATTTATTCCGATTATTGTGGTGGGGCTGGGTTTTGGATTGGCAAACTTTTTGTTTATTTTCGAATAAACGTCAAGTGCCTTTGGTGCTTTCTGGACATTAAAGTACAGAAAAACAATATCTTTGATCTCCTCTTCCAGAAATGAAATCTTGTTTTTTCTACAAATATGATATGTTGCAAAGCATGCAGATTTTGTCTTTGAAAATGATGCCTTTTTTCCGTGCGTTGTAGAGATTCCATATTTCAGTGGAAAGAGAATCTGTCAGATTAAGTTTTGTACAAATATCTGATATCTGGGAGATGTCCGATGAGTGGATGTGAAGTTTTCTGATATCTTTTGGTCTGTCAGATGGATGTCCTCCATTCTCAGTTAAGATACAGGTTAAGATGACTTGCAGTTGAAGTCTCTTGTGTGTTATACATACCAAACACAACACCGCATGTGGAACATACTATCTCGTTTTCAATTGTAATTTTTTTGATTTTGGACAAAAGCATTTGCCACTTGTTTGAAGAATTTGTTGAAATAAAATCTGGTTTTGCTGTTTCACATCAGAAAAAATCCATGTTTGTATTTAAAGACAGCATGTTTTTTGGGCCAAAGCGTAACCTAGAGTAGCTACTCTAGTGTAGATACTCTAAAATTTTAGAAAATTTAGTTTGGTTCGATTAATTCATCACCTGTCCAAAAACGCCACCTTTTGTTAATTGGAATTAATATTTTGCAAGTAGGACACAATTTGATGATGGGGTTGGATTTTGGTCTGTCACGTCTAACGTAACCTTGCAGTGTGATCAAATCCCTTACACTGTAACAGTTGGGGCAACGAATCAATTGCTTTTTCATTTATTCAAAAAGAATCCAAATGCATGTCAATTCCAAATACGTCAGAACCAATTGCAGTAATACAAAGTTTTTTGTTTAGTCTAATTCCATCCCAACGAATCCCAATACGTCTTTGGTACAAATCGCTTCATTTTTGAAAGCAAGGCATAACAGGATTCATCCATTACATGGGTCTCTGCATAGTCATTCTCATTTCGAATAGAGCGTCCAAACCCCTGCAATAGTTTTTCTACTGCCTTGTTTTGGTACCACAGCGGGTCACGTTCTGCCTTTACCTTGGTTCGTTTGTCTGCCATGGATGGATATGGTGCCTTGAGAATTATCTGAAACCTTGACAAGTCGTCTTTGAGGTCAACACCATACCAAAATGAGGGGGATACTAGCACATTTGGTTCTTTTGTATTTTTGTGCTCTTCTAGAATTTTCTCTCTTTTTCCGTCTACTCCCTCATGCGCAATTGTTATTCTGTCACCCAACTTGTCTGCAATGTCTTGGCAATGTTTTTTGGTTGTTGTGAGAATCAATCCCTTTTCTTTGTCATAAAATTGCATGATCTCTTTTACCTTTTGATATATCGCATTGTAATCGTCTTCTGTGGATCTATAGTTCAGTCTTTTTGTGTTGTGGAATTGTATCTGCCTGTTTTGTGCAGGAAACGGCGATTGTTTCACCTCAATGAACTCACACTCGTCTTCAGGCATAGACATGGTTCTGCAAAACATCTGACGGTTGATTGTTGCACTCATGAATACCTGATGCTTCCTGTCAAAGAATCGTTTTGTGTATTTTCCAATGTTTATCGGTTTTATTGAGACTGACGTTAAATTTCCTGAGATGTCCTTGTTTTGCTGAATAACAAAGTTTTCTGGATTGTCTCGGATTTCATATTTTGTTGCATCTATCTCGTCTCGTCCTGTAGGTCTGGTACCGTTTGTCTTCTGCATTTTGCAGACGTCCTGCCTCTCTGGTGTATTGATCCCCCAGAATACCAAGCAGTTCTATTACCCCATCAGTATTGTTTGTAATGAAATCATCCAGTTTCATCCTTACATCTGTAAGTGTCTTTGGCCTGATGTCGTATCCGATGTAACCAATAATCTGGTCTTCAATCTCATGTGCCTCATCAGCTATCAGACAGTCTCGTTGCAGTAATTCTTCAATTCCTTGCGAGTACAACCTAGTCTGAAAATATGATGAATAGTTGAACAGGGCATGAGTCGAAAGCAACGCTTGGAATTTCTGGTTGTAATAGTAGCATTTTTGCTCGTCTGGTTCTCCAATTCTTTCTTGCTCTGTTCCCATGCTGTATCTTGGAAATGACTCTAGTTTTGGTTTGAACTTGCAGTACATGGTCTTCTTTTTTCCATCAACATTTTCCTCCCATGAGCACTGTCCCATAGAACATGCCAGTTCGGGATTGTTTTTTGCAGAGCCATATGGTATCTTATTGTAATCATACAGGTTGATGCATGGAAAGTTTGATTTTCCCTTCATTGGATGAATGAATGCAAAATCATTTGTGTATTGGTCCTGCAGAATCTTTTGGGCAGTCACGATAAATGATGTTCCAAGGGATTTCGCTACGGTCACTGCAATGTGTGACTTGCCAACATCTGTCGGAACGCATAGCAAGATGTTGCGATAGCCAGACTTTACTGCAGATTCGATCTTCTCAATCATATCTTTTTGGGTGTCTCTTGGAGTGTACTTTTGCGGGAAATTATTTAGGAATGCCATTGTACCTCCTTTGCCATCAGACAATTTCACTGTTCTGATATTGCCTCATATGGCCAAAGACTCGTTTCAGATAATTCCAAAGGAATCATCAATTATTACAAGTTTGGACTTGTCTTCTGCAAACTTTCAGGGCAGTCAAGATAGCATTTGAGATCCTGACCTTTTTTCCAGATGCAGAGTCTCCCTTATTGATCTTATTATCACAATTCATATAATTGAGACTTGGGCATAACTAATCCTAATTTTTAATCAGTTTCTCAAACTATTCAAATGAAAAAAGCCAAGGATCCTTGCAATGTCATTTCATTGCTGCATGAATGTAAAAATCCCCCGGAGGGTTCTGTCAGAGTCATTCTCATTGGCGTTTTGTATCTGGTTAGAACATTATCTCTGCATGGGGAGACATTCAGACCTGGCAGACAGTATGCCTGTTCAACTGTTCTGACGGTGCAACTATTCATCATAAAATCTCAGATGAGAATTCAGGTAACAATACACTTCATTATTTTTTATCAATCAAATGCAACGATGACAAATTCTTCAAGGTCTGCAGACTGACTCGAATCCCAGACAGGCGTACTATTGACAGGCGATTTCAGAACCTGCCCGTTGGGGATATCATCGGGACGATGGGAAGTCTGTTCGCATCAGAAGGAATGGTTGATGATACGTCTGCATCAGTGGACAGTTCTCTGCCAAAAGCAGATGGTCCTGCATGGCACAAATCCGACATGAAAAATAATCGTTTGCCAATTTCAGGGACTGATGCAGATGCAAGATGGGGATAGTCCTCCAAATCAAAGGGTCGTATATTCGGGCATGAACTGCACATGGGTTGCAGCGCCGGCAAGTTGATTGCTCCGTTGCCCGCCGGTGCCAGTACTGCAAACATTCATGATGGCAGGACGTTTGACGCATTGATAAAATCACTTTCAGGAATAATACGAAATATTTTAGCAGATCCTGCATACGATGATTCCAAACTGCATGATTCGTGCGGCAAAAAGCATCTGAGGTTGGTTACTCCGATAAGACATGCCCGCGTACGCCCCCGGAAAGGATCAAGCTTGTGGAATTTTACGACTCTGCGATCGGTCAGGAGTTGCATGCGGATAGAAAAACCTCAATTGAACCGCTCTTTGAGATATTCAAAGACGCGCTTGGCATCAGAGCAGTTCCCGTAAAGGGATTATGCAATGTGAAATCATCTGTGCTGATCTGCGTTTTGGTGTATCAGTTGGTAGCGTATTACAATTGCATGATTGGTGCAGGGAATCATCCAGGAATTGTAAAGAGAATGCCTTGCTGTTGAATTATTTTAGACTTTATTTTTGTAAACCATTATGCCCAAGTCTCAATTATTTGGGGTTTGCATATCTGGCATGCATCATGATGTATTGGAGGGTTTTAGGATGAGTTGGTTATTGTTTAGTCTGAGTAAAAGAAATCAAAAAAGAGTATCACGTGAAATGGAAGCAGTTGGAAAAGCCTTTGAAGACAACTACCAGTGTTGTAAGTGTCAGAACTGTGGAAGAAATCACAATCATTGGACACATGATTAGATTCTAAATTTTTATTTTGTTACACGATTTTTTAATTTCTTGATGATTTTTTTTACTTCTTTTTCAGTTAGTGTGTCATTTTGTTTTTCAAGAAAATTGTTAATGTTTTTGACATCAGACGTAAAAACCATCTTGTAATTTGGATCAGATTTGATATTTCCTTTAATGGATAATACCACACTTGTAACTCTGGGGGCCTTTCTCCAGGATTTTAAGACATGCCACAACAACCTGCCGGCTCTTCCTACTTGCTCATGAGGACTAAAGTAGTTTTTTTGGTTGACAAAATTGTCACTCCAGTTTTTTACTTCAATCGCATGTACTCCCTTTTTTGAGACGACTACAAAGTCAATCTGAGCAGATTTTAGATTCTTCTCCCCATTGTATGAGATATGGTGGGATAATCCGAGTCTCACCCCACATAAAACATGGTAATCATCGCTGAGTTTTGACAATTTGTCTAGGACCTGATTTTCTCCTTTTGCTCCCGCATGAAATGGATCATTTCTTTTTTCCCCGAATTTTCTGTATTGCCTTTTTAATTGCCATCTTTGAAATTTTGCTATAAGCCCCCTTGCTTCTGCTTTGAGCTCTTCTTGCATCTCTTCCTCAACTCTGTCAATATCCCCAATCTCCTGGACTCTTTTTGGATACAAATCCAAAAGTTGTTTTTCACTGTCTGCTCGGCCATAAATTATTGCCATAATTGTAGGATTGTTTTTGGATAAAATAAAAATTTATTAAAAATCCTCTAAAAATAGCAATCTTCATTAGATAAAAAAATAAAATTTATTCCTTGAGTCTTTTAGATAACTTTCCATCCCACTTACAAGCAAGAGACGCTCAAAAAGAAATACTTGATGCCATACAAGAAAATCTCAAATTAGGATATAAGAAAATTTTGCTTTCGGCCCCTACAGGAATTGGCAAGTCCGCAATAGCGATGACTTTGGCAAAAAGTTATGAAAAATCATTTGTTGTTACCTCATCAAAAAGCCTGCAGGATCAATATGTTGATGATTTTGAAGTTCTAGTCCCAGTAAAGGGAAAGTCTAATTTTCCATGTTTCAAGTCAATGGAGAAAAAAGGAATTGACCTACAAGAATATGATGTGGCCATAAGGAAGGGTTTGACTTGCGATTTAGGAGAGTGTGAAGAAAGAACTAGAGAAGGAAAAAGACAAAACTGTAAATTCAAACCGCAAATTCTAAACTTTGTGGCAGGTGACTTTGATGAGATTATTTGTCCTTACTATGAACAAAAGTACTCTGCATTGATTGCAGACCACTCTGTATGGAATTATTCTTCCTATTTTCAGGCAATCAAGTACAATCAAAGTGCATACGCTGATTTTCTGAATCGAAATATCTCGATTTTCGATGAAGCGCATTCCATTGAAGATAAGATAATTCAATTTGTCGGAATTGAAATTTTAAAAACACATATCGACGAATGCGGGATTAGGACAGCATCATATGATCTGTCTGATATAGAAATGATTGTTCAATTATTACGAGATATTGTAGAGTTTTATGCACGACAAGTCAAAGAAATTAGAGAAAGCAGATCTTATCAAGAAAACCCCGATTATAATCGAATTAGCAAACTTGATGCAAATGTAGACAGATTTACAAGAGCTAGAGTTGAGATTGCATCTGATCCTGAAAATTTTATTATCAATGAACCAGAAAAAGAGGAAGAAGAAAAACTCAAATCAATTGCAATAAAGCCTCTTGACGTCTCAAAATATGTTAAATTATTTTGTATAACACCATTTCAAATTTTCATGTCTGCAACAATTGACAAGACATCTTTTTGTGAAAATATGGGATTTTCCCAAGACGAAATAGCTTTTGTAGACACTCCGCGTTCTCCATTTCCTTTAGAGAATCGGAAAGTAAAGTTTCTCAATACTGCCAGATTATCATACCAAAGCCCCAAAGTAAATGAAAACAGAGTATGGCT
Source organism: Candidatus Nitrosopumilus sp. (assembly GCA_963422575.2). Taxonomy (GTDB): domain Archaea; phylum Thermoproteota; class Nitrososphaeria; order Nitrososphaerales; family Nitrosopumilaceae; genus Nitrosopumilus. The sequence goes on from CAXXKU010000001.1 coordinate 1,165,104, forward strand.
AGAGATTGATGAGATTCTATCAAAGCATAAAAACGAAAGAGGATTAATCCTCACATCTTCTCGTATCAGATGTAGAAATATAATAAAAAACCTCTCTTCAAAGAATAAAGGGCGAATTAGAATGTGTCATGCTAGAAATCCAGATGGAAAAACACCCGATGATGTCATAAAGGAACATGCTAATTCAAAAAACGGTGTTTTAATTTCTTCATCTCTTTGGCAGGGAGTGGATTTGAAGGATGATTTGTCAAGATTTCAAATTATTGCCAAATCGCCATATCCAAACTATACTGAAAAATGGGTTAAATCCAAAATGGGAAGATATCCTTTATGGTATCCATCACAAACAATTACCAAAATTTTGCAAGGGTTTGGGCGTTCCATAAGAAGTAAAGACGATTGGGCTGCAACTTATGTTTTGGATTCTGAAATTGAATCTCTACTAAATAATTCTAAAAACCTAGTTCCTAAATCATATTATGATGTTTTTGGATGGGATGTATAATCTGAATAAAATTGAAACCATCCCACACCTTCAAAAATATCCCGCCATCAGTTTATGAAGAAATTAAAAAATTTATCAATTCAATATATAAAATCCAGGTTTTGACAAAAAAGGCTTCATGGATTGAAGAGACTTTTGAGATTTTGGATGAATCTATCAAAGTACACTATTACACAAAGGGAACATTACTTTTTCAATCAAGCCCAACAAACAAAACATATGCAAAATTGATTTCAGATATAGATGAAAAATTTTCATTAAATTTGCCTGATAAAATAGAGCAAACCCCTACTTTGATTCCGTCTGATGTGAAATATATTATAGGTTGTGATGAGTCAGGTGCAGGAGAAACATTTGGTTCAATGTTTCTTGGATGTACAACTACTGATGCTGAAAATTTAAAAAGTCTTGAGAAAATTTTTGACAACCCAAACATCAAGGAGTTAGAAGAGCGTGAAATTATTGATAAATATGAAAAGATCAAAAAACATTGTAAAATTTTTGAAAAAAAATGCGATGCATCAGAATTGGATAAGACCAGTAGTAAAAATACTCTCCTTGATCAAAAATACGAAGAACTGCTAAGTGATGCAATTTCTGGAAAAGAAAAGATATGCGTAATAATTGATGGCTATAACATTCAAAGAGGTTTAGAATCGTTTTTTGATAAACTCCGCTCTAGAGGAAATACAGTGATTGTCGAACACAAGGCTGATGAAAAGTATGTCATATGTCAGGCAGCTTCAGTTGTTGCCAGAAAAGAAAGATTAGGAGACGTAAGAATCCTCAACAGAGAATTTAAGCTGCAAGACGAATCTGGAAAAATAATTTATCCTGGATCCGGCAATGCAAGCAATCCGCAAACTAGAGAATATTTGGAAGCATACATGAAACTATATCCGAAAAAAGATCTTCCCCCTTTTGTAAGAAGAAAATGGAGCAATGTTCAAAAATTATTGCAAGAAAAATCTACTCAGGAAATTTCACAATTTTTTTGAATAACTGTTCTAAAAGAATCAGATCAGGGTTTTTACTCTTGCAGTCTACAAGTATTAAGGTCTAATAATCTTAATTCGATCAGGGCGGTTTTTGCTGCTAGGTGTGATTGCAACATCAATTGTACCGTCTTTTGTGCTTTAATGCAAACATCCCATATGCCAAAAAAACTATATTACCATGGTATGATACTGTTCATCATTGGCACTGCCTAGCAAAACCCATAACCTCTTTGTTGACGTCTCCCTCATGGGACTACGTAGTACGATTGGCGTCATCTTTGTCTTGCATGGTATGCCAAAATTTGCAGCAGGCTTTGCAGAAAAGCTGCCACACATGGGACTTCCAGCAGAACTGCAGATGCCAATAGCTCTAGCAGAGGTAATGCCTGGCATACTGCTAATCTTTGGGGTATTGACCAGGGTATCATCTGCTGTTTTGTGTGTGATAATGCTTGGTGCAATATTTGCAATCAAAGGCGCCAGCTCAGTTACAGGCAAGGGCGGAGTCGAGCTTGACTTGATACTGCTTGCATCGTGTCTTGTTGTACTGGTTTTGGGTCCAGGACGAGTCTCACTGGTTTATGTGATTAAAAAGATTCCAAAGTATCTGCAGTAACTAAAAAATATTCTTACTAAAAAAATCTCAAATTACTCAGAACCTTATTTTCTTGGATAATACACATTCAACTCATCCCAATACTCTCCAGTACATCATAATGCATGCCAGGTAAACTAGCCCAAGATGGTTCTCACAGTTCCCTTCGTATCTTGTCGCAGTCCTTCTGAACCCGCATTTGAGCCAAGCAAGGAATCTCTCGACAGCAAATCCTGTCTTGCTGCAGATATTTTGCCGATTCCCTGGCACAGTGAATTTAGAATTTTTCTCGTAGGGAATGCGGCATCCAATGGAATGACATCTGCAACAATTCCTGATGTATTTTGCATCATATCCCCTGTCTGCACAGACTGCTGAAATTTCCCCTGCCATGGATCCATCCAGATACTCTGAAATGTTTTCAAGCGCATCGATGAATTTCGTACCGCCATGCTCATTTGCAGGACTCGCTATGGCAGATACTGGCAGACCGCTGCCATCTGCAGCAGCATGTATTTTTGCGCCTGAAATCTTCCTGAATCCGCCATGTCCTGTCACGCTGCCCCTTTTTTGTCGTGTGCTGATGAGGAGCCAGCTGATATTTTTTTCAGGTTGGCTCTGTCGTGCCTGTGTGCCGTTTTGATTAGTTCGGACAGAATTTTCTTCCAAACCCCTTTTTTCTGCGGATCCTGGAACCTTCTGTGCGCCGATGATTTGGAACCGTGCCTTGCAGGCAGGCCAATCCACCTGCAGCCTGCAATCAGCACAGACATGACTGCGTTTATTGCGGTTCTGTCGTCACTTCTTGGCCCTCCAGTTGTTGCGGGTTTTGGCAGATGTGGCGCAATTGTATTCCATTGCGGGCCTGTCATTTCTTGAAATTTCATGAAGATGTATTGTATTTGGTAATGAATGGATCCGGATGATCATCAGAAATTGTCTAAATGGTTGGTTTTGGGATCAGTTGAATTTACAATTATGGATACTAGCGCTATTTTAAAATTTTAGGCGTGACTTCGCCATAGTTTTATATTATGCCCTAAGAAAATCTCGATACAATGGAATATGTTTACGCTGCTTTGCTTCTTCACAAACTAGACAAAGAAGTTAACGAAGCAAACCTCAGTTCAGTTGTTAAAGCATCTGGTGCTGAAGTTAATGAATCTCAAGTTAAATCACTAGTTGCAGCCTTAGCCGATGTTGATATCGATGAGGCAGTTAAAGCCGCACCTGTAGCAGTTGCAGCCGCACCAGCAGTAGCAGCCGGTGGTGAAGCAAAGAAAGAAGAAAAACCTAAAGAAGAAGGTAAAACTGAAGAAGCAGCCATGGAAGGATTGTCTTCCTTATTTGGCTAAGCGACTTTATTTTTTCCAATTTAATTTTCTAAATACAAACAAGTTATCTCCTTCCCAACCATAATCTACAAAACATCCTAGATTATTTTTAGAAAGAGTTTTCCCTCCTTATACATTCATTGAGAAACTGCAGTGAACTTACCGCACCTGTATTTCCTGTTTTTTCATTAATTCGTTACTGAGCTTAATCTTTGATTTATCAACATGACATCCATCTAAAACAGAATCTACAAATCTACTTACTGCAGCATGTACCCTAGAATCTTTATTTTATTAAATTCAAAAGACATCTTTTTTTGCATCGCTTTGAAATTTTGTACTGAAAGACTTGTTATCTCTTATCTTAGTTTTTGTGGATGCAATTTCATATCAAAAGTAACTCTATACTTCTTGTCTGGTGACATCTTTATTGTTACATTTTTGCCAGGATCAAAGCCCAAAATGATGGTTTTCAATTTCGTATTTTCAATAATTTTATAAATTCTCTCTTTACATGATTCAACTGAGCCCCAAATTGTTAGCTCATCAAGTAATACTTCTCCTACATTTTGTGCTGCATCCTTTAATCCTATTTTTTGATATGCGTTTTTTATCTTATCAACTCCATCTTGAAATCCTGCCTCAACAAGTGGAGTAGAATAAAACTCATTTGCACCAATGTATCTTGCTAATGTCATTTTTGCTTGATTTCCATCTTCTTCAAAAAAGGTTGGAATAATTGAAACAGTGCTAAATCTATCTTTTTTATTTACTTCAAGTGTAGTGTTTATCATGTTAATGTAATTTGAAATTTGGATTTTTGGTTTTAAAAAAAAGATGACACCATCTGCATTCTCCGCTGTAAGTTTTGTTGTTTTTTGACCAACTGCAGCCCAATAAATTGAACCTGGATATACTTCCTAACAAAACTTTATGATCCATTAATCTGACTTATCACGCCAAACAGAATACGGATCAGAACATCATACATCAAGCCATGAATGATCAAGAACTGATTCAGGCATACAAAAACGAGAAAGATGTCAAAACAAAAGAGAGGTTATTTCTGGCAAGGCAGGTCTTCTTTGATAATCAGACTGCCTCGCATGTTGCAAAGAATCTCGGGCATGTACTGCGTTCTTGGCCATCAAGTGGCCGGACAGGTTCAAAGAACATGGGATGGACGGTCTTCATGACAGGCAAAGGACAGGAAGACCGCCAAAGATACCAAAAGAAGGCTAGTCGCAATGGAAAGACAGATCGCAGGGAATCCTGCAGGTTGGAGCGCAAAGCAGGTGATGAATCTCATTTATGAAAAATCAGGAGCAAGATGCCATGAGGTCCACGTGTACCTCTGCTTCGCAATTGGGGATACGCATCAAGGGTTGCACAGAAAAGATTTGCAAACCCTGCAACTGCACGGGAAAAACTCTGGTTTAAAAAAAATCTCGGGAAAAAATAGCCTCAAAAACAGCAAAAGGATTCACCATACTGTCACAGGATGAATCAATCCTTACTGCAGATTCAATATTCAGAAAAAAGATGCGGGCAAAGAAAGGAACGCGTCCAGTAATTCTGGCAAATGGTAATCATCAAAAGACGATCATCTTTGGGGCATTGACTCATGATGGGAGACAGCTATTCAGGCAGTATGACAGATTTGATCAATACTGCTTTTTGGATTATCTCAAAGAATTACGCAAAAAGTTTGGCAAGATTTTAGTGTATGCAGACAGGGCACCGCAACACAGATCAAGACTGATACAAAAATATCTTGATGAGAATCATGATGTCGTATTGGACTGGTTCCCAAAAGGCTCACCGCAGTTTAACGCAGTTGAGGAAGTATGGAAACAGGGAAAATACGATTTGTTGGTCTCACAATATCAGCCATCGCTGAATAATCTGAAGAGCAGGATTTCCAAATATTACAGGACTGCCAGATTCAATTTGGATATCATCAAGTACATGCAACGAGGGGACGGTTGACGAACTTATGTTAGAGAGTACAGGACGTTTGATGCATTGATAAAATCACTTTCAGGAATAATACGAAATATTTTGGCAGATCCTGCATATGATGATTCCAAACTGCATGATTCGTGCGGCAAAAAACATCTGAGGTTGTCACTCCGATAAGACATACCCGCGTACGCCCCCAGAAAGGATCAAACTTGTGGAATTTTACGACTATGCGATCGGTCAGGAGTTGCATGCGGATAGAAAAACCTCAATTGAACCGCTCTTTGAGACATTCAAAGACACGTTTGGCATCAGAGCAGTTCCCGTAAGGGGATTATGCAATGTGAAATCATCTGTGTGCTGATCTGCGTTTTGGCGTATCAGTTGGTAGCGTATTACAATTGCATGATTGGTGCAGAGAACCCAAGAATTGTAAAGAGAATGCTTTGCTGTTGAATTATTTTAGACCTTATTTTTGTAAACCATTATGCCCAAGTCTCAATTAATTCAATATTGTATTGTTTAAACAACAAACCAATTCCTAATGTAAGTTTTGAAACAGTTAATTTCATTTTTGACTTTAGAGTGGAGTAATCAATTTCGATATTGCTGTTAATTCCAAACTTTTTAGCTGATTTTGCTTTTCTTATAATATCTCCCATGGAGTGGAGATATTTTGTTCGAATACAACCCCTGTGAGTACAGGTGCCGTCAAGACCGTTTTTCTCAACAACACAAACCTTGGCCCCTTTTCTTGCAAGACTGATTGCACAGACATATCCTGCATGTTGATACTGGAAAACCATTTAAGATTGACTCAGAAGAGCCACAAAATGTTGCAAAAGCAATCAAAGATTGGAATCTTAAGTATGTGGTAGTTACGTCTGTTTGTAGGGATGATCTGCCTGATGAAGGATCTGAGCATTTTGCTAAAGCCATCCGTTGCATGAAATCGAATTGTCCTAATACCGTCGTAGAGTCATTAATTCCTGATTTTAGTGGAAATAAAAAATTCATTGAAACAATTGTAAATGCAAAACCACATGTAATTGGTCATAACGTTGAAACTGTTAAAAGATTGAGCCCTAATGTTAGAGGCCCTAGGGCAACTTATCATCAATCACTTCAAGTTTTAAAATATGTTAAGGGATTAGATGCAAATATTTTCATAAAATCCTCTTTAATGTTAGGATTAGGTGAATCCCACGATGAAATTTTGCAAACAGGACATGATCTTAGAGATGTTAATGTTGATATGATCACTCTTGGTCAATACATGCAACCATCTCAATTATATCTTCCAGTAAAAGAATTTGTACCTCCTGACATGTTTTGTCAATTAAAATTAGATTTGAAAAAATTAAAATTCTTACATGTACAACTGGTTCTTTTGCTAGAAGTTCATTTGGAGCATCAGATGTTATTGAATCAATAACTACAAAGATAGATAAAAAATTAGATTCTAAATAATTATTTTAAATAGCTTATGCTGGTGTGTAATCTTTTGCTTGTCCGGTAACTGCTTTTGCTTGCGAGTCTGCCTTTTGTAGTACTTGCTCTTTAGTTTCATCAGTCATAAAGCCTGATTCAATTGATACAGAACGTGCAGACTGTGCTGCCTTGGTGAGTATTTGTGAAATATTGTCTGGAGTGATATACGTTGCTTCAATTGATAGTGAAACTGCTTCTTGATGTGCTTGAATGAATTCTGATTTGATCTTCTCAACATCAATTATCATCTCCTCTTCTGCATACTTGAGTCCATCCTCTAGTGCTGTGTATAGTGAAATTCCAGCTTCTACTGGTTTGATATCTAATTTACCTAAAATTGCTGCTAGTTTTTCATTAATTGCCTCTCCTTTTAGCACTGGCGTACTATCTTTTGCAATCCAAATTGTTCCCTGATCAATTTTGGTTGGAATTCCAGCTTCTTTGAATTCTGTAAGCATTGGACCTGGGGCAATTCCTGTATTTTTTGCAGGTACTACAATGTCTATACTTGCAATATCTCCTCCTCTTGCCATCATCATAATTTTGTTTTTAGCAAGAAGAACATTTAGCTTGAATGGTGACATGTTAGTGAACATAAGCATACATTGTCCTGTGAATTCCCCAATCATATCTTTAATTCCGGGCACATCTATGCTGTCAAATGCTTTTTGTGCAACTTTATCTTTGATACTTACAAATTCTACATCATCTTTGAGAATTTTTCTTAAAGGCAAAATTTGTGTAGAACGTACTTTGTTCATTTTAATTATAGCTAATACTTTGTATTTCTTTGGAAGTTCTTGTAATTGTTGATACATTTGGGCTTTTCTTTTAGGATAAGCAGTTCTATTTTCATGCATGTTTCTTCTTAACCTCTTGTAGTTGTTTTACTGGTTTACCCATTGTAGTTTTTATCATAATTTTCTTCATATTCTTTTCTCCATTTGGTAATTTCTTTTCAACTGCACTTAGAACTGCATGTGCATTTATTGCCAAATCTGCATCTTCCATAGACTCATCTCCAATTTTACATGATACTGATAATGATGCTCTTGTTCTAACTTTGATTGATGATCTAAATCTTTGTAAAAATGATTCAATAGGCGCATTAAATGGAACTGGTGTTGGCATTTTTCCTCTAGGCCCTAAAAGTTGACCTAATGTTTTTCCGACAAGTGGCATAACTTGCGTATCTGCTAAAAAGAAATCATATTTGTTAATGAATTTTCTGGACTCTCTTTTGTTAGTTGCAAATTTATCTAATTCTTCTGTTCCGATAACAATATCTGCTTGTGCTTGTTTTGCTTTCTGACCCATATCTCCTGTGGCCATAACACATACAGTTGCAGGTGAACTTGTTTTTGGAAGCTGAACTACCTCGTTAAGTGCAAATCCTTTCTTGACATCTATATCTTTGAAATTAATGATTAATTCTACTGACTGTTTGAATTTTCTTTCTTTGGCGCCATCTTTTACTTGTTTAATCATCTCGATTATTTGTGCCTCTGTAATCATTACGAACATTTTCGAGAAAGCCTACTTAAAATCGTTTAGAGGTTGGGATTTCTATACGTCATTTATTTTAAAAAATTACATATTTTCTTTAAAATAGTTGCAATTAAGAAGCAAATTTTTCTCAAAACCTACATATATTAAATCATAACCACAATTTTCTAACGCGTTGCACAGATTTGACGATCTTGATATGAAATTGCTTTACGAATTAACCAAAGATGGTTCTATCTCTGTTCCTGTTTTATCTAAAAAACTTGGAATTAATGCATCTGTACTTTATAGTAGAATTAAGAGATTAATGAAGAAAAAATTAATTAAAAAATTTACCGTAGAGATAGATGATTCTCTTTTAGGTATAGGCGTAAAGGCATCAGTTGGAATAAATCGAGATCCCAAGTTCAAAGATGCAATACACAAAAAATTCATGGAAACAGCAGATGTTGTTTCAATCTCTGAGGTTACTGGTAGATTTGATATAATGATTCAAGTTTATGCCAAAAATTTAGAGGCACTTCATTCTGTAGTGATTGAAAAAATTGGTAAAATTGAAGGTATACAAAATACCGAAACTTTTGTAGAATTACAAAAAACCGATAAAGACCCTGTTTACTTAATCCAATAATTATTGGAATTTTTCATCCCATTTACCATCATTGATTTCTGCAGTAATTTCTTTTGGTGTTTTTCCTTCTACCTTTACTCCTAATGCAACACATGTACCAATGATTGTTTTTGCGACTGATTTTAGTGAAGAAGCATAAGATTTCTCAATTTTTGTATTTGCTACTTTAACAATTGAATCCATTGTAACATCTCCTGCCCATTCGGTACCAGAAGCTCCTGAACCTTTTTGAATTCCAGCTTCTTTCATGATAAGTGCAGCAGATGAAGGAATACCAATTTCAATTTCATATTTCTTGGTATCGCTATCTACAATAACTGTGACAGGCACCTTCATTCCTTCAAAATCTTTTGTTTTTTCATTAATTGAATTAATGACTTCCATGATATTCACTCCTAGAGGACCTAATGCTGGGCCTAATGGCGGACCTGCAGATGCTCCTCCTCCAGTTACAAGTGATGATATTTTTTGTTCTCCCATGTCTTATCGCCTTAATATGAAAAATTTAATCCTTCCTAAGCCTCACTTGATAGTTTTAGGTAGTTTGCGTCTACTGTTACTGGTAGTTGATATGATGCGTCAAGTAAAACCACCGTTGCTTCTTCCTTCTCAACATCAATTCTGGTAATTGTTGCCTTCATTCCTTTGAATGGCCCTCCTGTGATTTCAACTATGTTGTCTACTGCTAATTGTGAAACTGTTGATTTCTTGATAAGGTATCCTTCAATATCTTTGAATTCTAATTCTCCTCTTAATTGACCGCGAATATGTCTGACACCTTCTACTGCCATGTATGCATCACTTGGATTGATTGCTTCAATCACAACATATCCTTTTAGATTTTCTACTAACAAAACTGATTGAATATTGATTTGATTTGTGTTTGCTTTTGCTTCTAATAATCGCATTACTACTTTTTCTTGTCCTCCAGTAGTTCTAATTGCAAACAAATGTGATTTTATTTCCTCTGACAATTTTATCTACCAAACGTAATTACAGAAAAGACAAACTGAATAGTAAATCCAATAGCACCCACTCCTGCTATTCCTAATAATACCAATCTTAGATGTTGTTGATACTCATCTTTGTCTGGTTTTTTAGCCATTTTCATGGTATTTGCCATATTTTTCAAAGTTTGCTTAGGGTTCATTGCTGGAAATTAATAAGGTGTCCTTATATCTCTTATCTCATGGAGCTACTAGTTGCGTATCAAGATGATCCTGCCGGCTTCAATATGGCAAAATTTCTTTCCAAAGAAATGATTCAAGACAATGATATTTTTCATGGAAAATATTATGACTTGATAATAATTCCAACACCTGCCATTTCTGCTGATTGGTTAGAAGAAAAATATGATTATGATGGATTTGTATTTCTTTCAAAACATGCTGCTGAATCTGGTGTGCTGGCTTTGACTTGTCATAGTACTGGAAATTTTTCAGAAGCAAAATTTGGCGGAAACGCTAAACAAGTTGCTATCCCTCATCCTCATCTTCAAAAACAATATCTCCAGACTTTAAAGAAAAACCAATCCCAGTTTTCAGAATTTCAAATAACTATTGAGGCAACTCATCATGGGCCTACTGCTTTAACAAAACCATCTATTTTTATAGAAATTGGTACCACTGAGAAACAATGGAATGATGTATCTTTGTGTCATTCTGTTGCGTCTTTTGTTCACCAAGTAATGACGCAACCTCTTAACGGAAACCCAGTTGCGATTTGTTTTGGTGGAACTCATTATCCTTCCAAGTTTACTGATGAATTACTTAATGGAAAATATGCACTCGGAACCGTAATTCCAAAACATGCATTAGATAATCTTGATGAAAAATTATTTTCTCATATTATTTCTCAAAATAGTATGGCAAAATTTGCTCTTTTAGATTGGCGTGGATTAGGATCAAATAAGCAAAAAGTACTTAATTTTCTTGACTCAACTGATCTTGAGGTAGTCAAACTTTGAATCTTGAACAAAAAATTTTTAAAAAATTACTAGAAGTTCCTAAAGGTAAAATTACAACTTATGGTGAGTTATCAAAAGCTGTTGGATTGAAAAATGGGCAACGTGTTGTAGGAAAAATAATGAACAAAAACCCTTGCCCTGTAATTATTCCATGTCACAGAGTTGTGATGTCTACTGGTAAAATCGGTGGTTATGCGTATGGTGAACACATCAAAACTAAATTACTAAGCGATGAGGGCGTTGAAATTAAGAATGGCAAAATCTCAAATTTAGAAGATAAAATACATCGATTCTAGTTCTTTCTTTTTGCTTTGATTTCTTCCATCAAAGTTCTAAGGTGCGCTTTGTTTCTAACTGTATTTCCGCCAACTTTTTTGTAAAGTTCCCAAAATTCAGGATTAGTCAAATCTTTTCTATCCTTTGCAATTTTTAACAGCCGTCTTAGTGAGCGAACCTTTGCGACATATACTTCTTTTTTACCTACACGGGCACCTTTTCTACCTTGTTTAGAACCTTGAGTAGTGCCTCTTTTGTTTTTCTGATCTTTCTTTGTTTGTGCTCTACCTCTTGATGTACCTGTAAATGATTTAATTTTAATTGTGTTAGCTGTGATTAGACTTCTGATATTCTCTCTTGTAATTGCATCGGCAATGTCATCTAAATGATCAGTATCAAATCTTATTCTGTGAACTCCGACACCAGTAACTCTGGCTGCGAGTCTTTTTTTAGCCTTGAGATTTACTACCACTTGCATTCACCCTTGCATTGAAAATTTTGAATTTACCCTCAATTGCTTTTAGAACAATTTCTTTTCTTTTTTTAGTACCGACACTATGTCCAAATCTTACACCATCCTTTTTCGGATCTAATTTTTCTAAATCACTTAAATTGTAAACTAGATTATCTGTATATCCTGAAGGATGTAATCCTCTTGCTTCTTTAGGTCCGCCATATCCAACTTTAACAAGACCTGGACGTCCTCTACTTTTTTGTTTTCTTTGATGATGATCAATTCCTTTAGGTTTTCTCCAGTTAGTTTGAAGTCTAACGTAACGCCAACTTTCTGGTCTAAGAAATTCAGGATTGTGTTCTTTTACTTCTTGTCTCTTTGCAATCTTGTCTTTGTTGATCGGCATCAGTTTGACTCTTGAATTTTGAAATAAATACGTTCCTAGACAAGACAAAATTTCAGATAAGAAAGAGATAATAAGGAAACTCGAGGCGGATCGAAATATCTCATGAACAGGCCTGAGATTGATCAAATTATTTTTGGAGGCATAATCCTCTGACCCAAGTAGTTGGTAATGCTGTAACTGACAAGTTTTCATCACAATTAACTGAATTTGGAATTAGTCCTTCCAAAGTCTACAGAAATCTTGGTGTTGATGAGATGGTACGTCTTGCAGTAGGGAGAAACGAAGGAGTTGTTAATTCAACAGGTTCTCTTTCTGTTAATACTGGAAAACATACCGGTAGATCTCCTGATGATCGTTTTATTGTATATGATGATAAAACTCACGATACAATTGATTGGGGAAAAATTAATCATCGATTCCCAAGTGGTAAATTTGAAAAATTATTTGAGAAAATGAAAAATTTTGTTGATAATAAGGAACTCTTTGTTTTTGATGGTTTTGTAGGCTCTGATCCTGAAACAAGATTGCCTATACGTGTGATTAATGATCATGTTTGGCAAAATATGTTTGGAAGTAACTTATTCATCAGACCAACAAATGAAGAGTTAGAAAATCACGAGCCTGAGTTCACTATATTGTGTATTAATGATTTTACAGCAGTTCCTGATGTTGATGGAACACGAACTGATGTCTTTATCTTAATTGATTTAACACGAAAAATTGTTTTAATTGGTGGTACTGAATATGCTGGAGAAATGAAAAAATCTATGTTTGGTGTTATGAATTTTCTTTTACCAGAACGTAATATTTTCCCAATGCACTGCTCTGCAAATATTGGAGAAGAAAAAGATACTGTATTGTTCTTTGGATTATCTGGTACTGGTAAAACCACTCTTTCTGCAGATCCTAATCGAAATCTTATTGGTGATGATGAACATGGTTGGTCTGATAATGGCACTTTTAATTTTGAAGGTGGCTGTTATGCAAAATGTATCAATCTTAGTCAAGAAGCAGAGCCTGAAATTTGGAATGCAATTAGACCTGGTTCTGTTTTAGAAAATGTTGTACTTAATGATAATGTTCCAGATTATGATGATAACAGTTTAACAGAAAATACGCGTGTTGCATATCCTTTAGATTACATTCCTGGCGCAGTAATTCCAAGTGTTGGTGGACATCCAAGAATAATTGTATTTTTGACTGCTGATGCACTTGGTGTTTTACCACCTGTTTCTAGACTTACCAAAGAAGGTGCAATGTATCACTTTATGTCTGGTTACACAAGCAAATTAGCAGGAACTGAAAGAGGAATCAAAGAACCAAAGTCAGTATTTTCTGAATGTTTTGGGGCACCATTTATGCCTAGACCTGCATCTGTTTATGCTAAATTACTAGGAGAAAAAATCAATCAGCATAATACTGTGGTTTACCTTATCAACACTGGTTGGTCTGGTGGTCCCTATGGTGTTGGCCAAAGAATCAAGATCAAATATAGTCGTGCCATGATTACTGCAGCTCTTTCTGGTGCCCTTGATATTGTAAAATACCGACATGATGATTTATTCAACTTAGATATTCCAACTGAAGTAGATTCAGTTCCATCTGAAATCTTAGATCCAAGAAATACTTGGATTGATAAAGATTCGTATGATCTTTCTGCAAAAAAACTAGCTCAAATGTTTGTTGAAAATTTCAAGAAATTTGAAAATGTTCCATCTGAAATCATTAATGCTGGTCCAAAATCATCCTAACGAATTTTTTTAACTATTCCAACTATTCCTATTATTGCAACTATTGTTGTAATTATTATGATCTGTTTTTCTGGAATGTCTATGATTTCTATTCTCTGATAATTTTCTGGTAATGACTTTATCTTAATTGTGTTAAATGCATCTAATGTATTTTCTTTAACTTTTATTTTTGCATCAATCCAATATTCTGCATTTTCATATACTTGAATTGATGCTTTTTTGTCTGGTGTTGCAGTTGTTGTATCTGTTTTTCCATCTTTACTGTTTGTTACTGAAATTTTAGCAAAATCCCATTCATTTGGATAATTAATTTCAAATAATAATTGTTGATTTTGTTGGTTTACTGAAATTGAACCTTGTGTATAATGTAGTAAAAATGGAATTACATATCTAACATCATTATGATTGATAACTATTTTTCCTTCATGTTCTCCAAAACTTTCTTCAATTACATTCATTTTGATTTTTAATATGTTACCTTCAAGTATATGCGCAAATTTTACAAATTCTGGTCCTTCAAATCCTATGTTAAAATTATCTAATAATTCTCCTTCAATTACTTTTAATTCGAATTGTTTTTCAACAATCAAATTATCCGGTGACACATTAACCACAAAATTTGGTGGCATTATGATTAATTTTGCTTGATATGCATTCCCTATGTCTAATCTTCCTGCACCTGCCTCTTGTATTGAAAACCCCTTTCCATACGCGTCTGAAACAGGCTCTACGGTAGTTAGCAATAGTGATTTTATCTCATGATGGTGCAATTCTGGGTTTTTCTGGAGTAACAGTGCTGCTGCTCCACTGACATGGGGTGCTGCATAACTTGTTCCACTTGTAAAATTATATCCTATACTACTTTGTGTTGTGTTGATATATGCACCTGGTGCGACAATTTCTGGTTTGATGTAAAACGGTGATACTGGCCCTCTGGAGCTAAAATGTGCTACAAAGTCTGGATTATAAAATAAATGAAGGCTAGCTTTATTATCATTTTTTATAGATTCTTTAATTTCAAGTCCTCCTTCTTTATCTATTGACACTACTGGGATTTTTGGTTTATAATCTGGTTCTATAAATTCATGAATTAATTCTCCTAAAAATATTCCTGGTATGTTGTTGTATACTATCAAAGCTTTTGCTCCTGCATTTGCAGCATTCGTTTCCTTAATTGAAAAGTACAATAATTCTTCTTCTACATCACTTCCTCTTTCAACAATTAATATTGCATCTTTGACATCTATGTTTTCTAAATCTTGTATTTTTCCATATCCCCCAAAAACTATTTTTCCTGTAATTGGTTCTTCTAATTTTGTAGATCCTACCATGGGAATTACAGTGTATGGCTTTTCATCTACATCTAACGTAGCAACTAAACTTGATGTAAGATTATTGTATGTTGCACCGACTGTGATAGATCCAAAATTTCTACCTGGACTTCCAATTGTTTCTAATTCTGGACCATCATTTCCAGCTGCTGTAACTACAAAAATTTCTTTATCTAATGCATAATTTACTGCACGGTCAATTTTACTATTTGTCTTGTTTACTCCTAAACTAATATTGATGATATCTGCTTCATCTTCAACTGATTTTTTGATTGCCTTTATGATTAATTCTGATGATACTCCTTCACCGTCTTCTGAAACTTTGTATGCCAGAATTTTTGCTTTAGGTGCAACTCCTAATATTTCTCCATCAGCTGCAATTACTCCTGCAACCTGAGTACCATGACCGTTTGTATCTATTGGTAGTTGATCTTCTTGAATGAAATTATACCCACCAATGACTTTCCCATTTGGCCCCCATCCAAACAAATCTGGATGATTAAAATCCACTCCTGTATCAATTACCGCTATTTTGATTCCTGTTCCATCAATTCCATCTATTCTTGGAATATCTGTTCCAACAAATGGAACACTCTTGTCTAAAAATAATGTAATATCATTTTCAGATTGTAGTGGATGAAATAAAATAAAACCTACAAAAATTATCACAAACAAAGAAAAAGATGCTAAAAATTTCACAAATTTTCTAACTATTCTAACAAGTAAAAATGAATTGCTTACTAAAGCAATAAATGGAATCAATTTTTAAAAGATTCATGGGAAAATACATACTTCCTGAAATGCCATATGCTTATGATGCATTAGAACCTCACATTGACGCAAGAACAATGGAGATTCATCATACCAAGCATCATCAAACATACACTGACAAACTAAATGCAGCTCTTGAAACATGTCCAGCTGAGATTCAAGATAAGGATATCATTGATATTTTATCTGATATTAACTCAGTACCAGAAGACAAAAGAGGTGCAATTAATTTTAACGGTGGTGGTTATGATAACCATAGGCTATTTTGGAACAACATGAAATCCAATGGAGGGGGAGAGCCTGGAGGATCAATTGCAGATGCAATTAAAGATTCTTTTGGAAGCTTTTCTGACTTCAAAGAGAAATTTACATCCACTACTGCAGTAATTCAAGGTAGTGGTTGGGGATGGTTAGTATACAATCCTTCTTCCGGAAAAGTTGAGTACAAATCAATGCCAAACCAAACCAGTCCAAGAACTGTAGGCTTAGTTCCGTTATTGGGATGCGATGTTTGGGAACATGCATACTATCTCAACTATCAAAACAAAAGACCTGTTTACATTGATGCATGGTGGAATGTAGTAAACTGGGATGAAGTAGAAGATAGATTCTCAAAAGCAAAATAAATTTTTTTCTTTATTTTTTATTTTTTGATGTTTTGCCTATTAATCTTATGAATGAATTTATAACCATCTGAGAAATGCTTGTTGTAAATGAGTGAAGAACAAGCACAGCAATTAATGCAGCAAATGCAGATGCTTGAAACATATTTTTCTGATTTATCTCAAAGAGAGAGTAATTTTTTGAGTGTTTTTAGAGAAGCAACTGCTGCAATTGAATCTATCAAATCTTTAGGCAAAAATCCTGAATCTGATACTCTTGTTCCGATTGGCATGGGTACGTATATTCCTACAAAAATTTCATCTACTAAAAAAATTGTTTTGAATATAGGTGCAGGTGTTGCTGTGGAGAAAGATTTCCCTTCAGCTATAAATTATCTTGAAGTACAAATCAAAGAAATTGAAATTGCTTTACAAGATACTGGTGCAAAAAAACAAGACGCTGCAACAAGATTAGAACAAGGAAGAGAACAAATCAATCAATTAATGGAATCTACACAACCAAGTTCAGGACAGTAACATGTTTGATAAACTTCGTGATGCATTTTTTAATGCAGCGAAAAGTCTTGGTGAAAAAGAACTCCGTGAAAAAGATATTGAAAATATTCTTTTTAAATTAGAAATATCTCTTCTAGAGTCTGATGTTGCAGGTGAAGTTATTGATGAAATTAAATCTGATTTAAAAGAAAAATTAATTGGTTCAAAAATTGATAAACATCAAATTGAAAAATTTGTCAAAGATAGTTTAATTTCTAGTATCTCGACATTATTTGACGCTGCTGGAAACATTGATCTATTTGAAAAAATTGATGAAAAAAAGAAACAAGAACAGCCTTTTCTAATTTTGTTTGTTGGAATTAATGGTACTGGTAAAACTACTTCTTTAGCTAAGATTGCATACATGTTACAACAAGCAAAATATTCTGTTGTTGTTGCGGCTGCTGATACTTTTCGTGCTGGTGCGATTGAACAATTACGTGAACATACCAATCGACTTAATCTTAAACTTGTTGCACAAAATTATAATTCAGATCCTGCTGCTGTTGCTAGGGATGCTGTCTTGTATGCTAAATCTCACAAAACAGATTGTGTGCTAATTGATACTGCTGGGAGAATGCAAACAAGCATAAACTTGATGGAGCAAATTAGCAAAATTACCAAAGTCGTTAATCCTGACATGAAAATTTTTGTAGGTGATTCTTTAGCTGGGAATGACACTGCTAATCAAGCTCGTGAGTTTTTTAATCATGTAAAATTTGATGGTTCTATTTTGACTAAAAGTGATGCAGATGCACGTGGTGGTGCAGCTTTATCTATTGTAAAAGTTACTTCTACTCCAGTTCTTTATGTTGGAGTTGGACAAGAATATCCTGATCTAAAACCTTTTGATAAGGAAACTTTTCTGGAAACTGTTTTTGGTTCTTCAGATGATGTTGAACTTACTAAAAATACCTCAGAACCAACACCAGAACCAACACCAGAACCAACACCAGAACCAACACCAGAACCAACACCAGAACCAACACCAGAACCAACACCAGAACCAACACCAGAACCAACACCAGAACCAACACCAGAACCAACACCAGAACCAACACCAGAACCAACACCAGAACCAACACCAGAACCAGAAACTTCTTCAGATGATCCGTTTGATGGGATTACAGATGATGAAATTGCAACTTATTCTGATTTGTTTGATATTCCTCCGCCTGAAAATGATAGTGATGCAGTAAAACTAGGTAATAAAATTCGTAAATGGATTAATGACGATAAACCACAACCTGGTGAATCAAAAATTGAAAAAATCACTGAAGATGATCAAGATGATGTTGAGAAAGACATACAAAAACATGATAAAGAAGACAAACCTAAAAAGAAACAAGGTAGGTTCGGGTTCTTTAGGAAATGAAAATAAAAACAAAAAATTTACTCACTTTAGCGGAATTATCTCCAAAGGAATTTGTAGGATTAATTGATAATTCTATCAAACTAAAAAAAGAACTCAAAACCAAGGGAAACAAACCTATTTTAAAAAATAAAACTCTTACAATGATTTTTCAAAAACCTTCTACTCGAACACGTGTGAGTTTTGAAATTAGTATGTATCAACTTGGTGGATATGCAGTTAATTTATCTTCTAATGATATACAACTATCTCGTGGAGAATCAATTGAAGATACAGCAAAAACTCTTTCACGATATTCAAATTGTATCATGGCACGTGTTTATGATCATAAAGTACTAGAAACATTATCTGAACATGCAAGTATTCCAGTAATTAATGGGTTATCTGATTCATTTCATCCATGTCAGATTTTGGCAGACTTTATGACAATAAAAGAAAAAAAGAAAAAATTCAAAGGATTAAAGATTGCATGGATTGGTGATGGTAATAATGTCTGTAACTCTTTGATTTATGGTGCTGCATTATCTGGTGTTTCTATGTCTGTTGCAACTCCTAAAGGATTTGAACCAAACAAAACTGTGATAAAAGAATCAAAGAAATCTACTGATGTTGAACTAACTACAGATCCATTTGTTGCAGTCAAAAATGCAGACATTGTAGTAGCTGATACGTTCTCCTCAATTCATAATCTTGATAAAAAAAGATTGAAAAAATTCCTTCCAAAATACCAAGTTGATTCTAAACTAATGAAAGCAGCAAACAAAGATGCGATCTTCATGCATTGTCTTCCTGCAAAACGAGGTCAAGAAGTTACATCTAATGTTATTGATGGTTCTCAATCTGTTGTTTGGGATGAGGCAGAAAATCGTCTTCATACTCAGAAGGCTTTGCTTGCGGCCCTGATTCACGCTTAACGTATATAAGAGCACGTTCAAACTCGACTTCTATAGAATGGCTTATTCGAAAATACTTAGACGGCTTAGAGAGGAGAAGACCAATTATAGAAAACGTGGAACTATGTTGATGGGTAAGCGTGACTTTATTACCGTAAATATTACTAATGAAAATACTCAAGTCCAAATTTTGAAACCTGGTATGACTGGTGACAAAGTTGTGGCATCCGCACATTCTAGATACTTACTTGAAAAAGGATGGAAAGGTTCTAGAAAAAGTGTACCTGCTGCGTACCTTACAGGGTATTTAGCAGGAAAAAAAGCACTTGGCCAAGGTGCAAAGGATGCTATTCTTTATACTGGAACTAGAAAATATACTCAAAGAATGGCAGCAGCTCTTAAAGGGGTAATCGATGCAGGTCTTACAGTCCCAGCTAATGAAGAAACATTTCCAGCTGAAGAAAGAATTAACGGAGAACATCTTACTGTAAAAAATGAAGTTTCAAAAATGAAATCTACCATTGACACTGAGGTTAAATAGAAATGAGTCAAGCAACACAATCTAAACCCGGTCAAGGAGGTCCAAAAGGAAGAGGTGCACCAGTATATGGACGTGGTCTATCAGGTGGTGCTAAAGGTGGTAGTGATAAACCTAGAAGACCAAGACGAGAACCTGTAGAAGAAGTTTGGGTTCCAAAAACTATCTTGGGACAAAAAGTTGAATCTGGAGAGATTACTTCATTAGAAGAAATTATTGAATCAGGATTACGAATTCAAGAATCAGGAATTATTAAAAAACTATTACCAGATTTGAAAAGTGAAGTAGTTGATGTTGGTATTATTCAAAAAATGACTTCAAATGGTCAGTCTACTAGATTCAAAGCAATTGTTGCAGCTGGAAATGAAAACGGTTACTTGGGAATTGGCCAAGGAAAATCAAAACAAATGAGAATTGCTATCGAAAAAGCAACAAGTCAGGCATTTCTTAATGTAAATCCTATCAAATTAGGATGTGGCAGTTGGGAATGTAGATGTGATCAAAAACATTCTGTTCCATTCAAAGTTAAAGGAAAAGGCGGAAGTGTTACAATTGAAATTATTCCTGCACCTCGTGGATTAGGTCTAGTTGCAGGTGGTAAAATTAAACGATTATTGGAGTTAGCCGGTCTCAAAGATGCCTGGACTACTGCAAAAGGTTCTACACCTACAATGAACTCTACTTCAAAAGCTATATTGGATTGTCTTAGACAGACATTTAGTCAAGGTTGATGAAAATGGCAAATGCATATCTTGTTGTTAGAATAAAGGGTCAAGCTGATTGTCCATATTGGGCAACTCATACCATGACTTTGTTAAAATTAGATAAAAAATACCGTGCTGCAATTTTACCTGCCAAAGATAATACTTTGGGAATGCTAAAAAAAGTACAACATTATGTATCTTGGATTGAACTTGATGCTTCTTTGGCAAAAGAATTGATTGACAAGAAAGCAAGAAAGTCTGGCTATCAAAAATTAACTGCAGATGATCTCAAAGAACTTGGATTTGCAAGTAATGATGAATTGGCAACTGCTTTAGCTGATGGGAAATCTACATTATCAAAATTAAAACCTCTAAAACCTTGGTTTGCCTTAGCACCTCCAGTACATGGGTTCAAGAGAAGTACTAAGAAACTGTATGGGCAAAAAGGCGTACTTGGACATAACAAAGAGCTTGACACTATAGTAAGGAGAATGATTTAGCATGGCAACTAGATTAAGAAAGACTAGAAGACTTAGAGGCGGACGACATATGGGATGGGGGCAAGTAGGTCAACATCGCGCAAGTGGTCATCAAGGCGGTCTTGGAAATGTTGGTATGATGAAACATCATTACAGTACCATGTTAAAAGATGACCCAGATCATTATGGTCATGATTCTACTAAACCACCTCACCCAAATATTACCAAGAAATGGGCTAGCGTTCGGGATTTAGATGACTTGTTCACTAAGTTCGGTAAAGAAGAAGGAGGAAAGAAAATCGTGGATCTCACAAGTGAAGGATACGAAAAACTCCTTGGCGGCGGAAAACTAACTAACGCCTATTCTGTCAAAGTAGGACAGTTTACCGCATCTGCTGAAGAGAAATTAAAATCTGTTGGGGGAGAGGTGTTATCTGATAATGGCTGAGGGTAGCGCTACTGCTATTATTAGAAAAATAGTTTTCAAGGCAGAACCTTATCTTCCTCAAGTGCCAAAGCCTAAAAAGAAAATTCCATTACAAACTAGGTTACTTTGGTGTGGTGTAGCATTACTCATCTACATGGTAATGGGTCAGACACCATTATTTGGAGCAACAGCACCACAATTTGATTTTCTGGCATTTGCTAGAGTTATTTTTGCATCACAACAAGGTACTCTAGTTGAATTAGGTATTGGGCCGATAGTTACATCTGGACTCTTGATGCAATTGTTGAGAGGCTCAGACATTCTCAAATTTGATTTCAAAAAACCTGAGGAAAGAGGAATATTTCAAACAGCTACAAAGTTGGTAACTTATGTTGTAATTGTTGCTGAATCTATTGTATATGCTGTAGCAGTTTATGGTCCTGGTATTACTGAACCCTATGTTTTGTATGTCTTAATTGGTCAACTGATGGCGGCGTCTATAATAATCATGTTCTTAGATGAATTAATCCAAAAAGGTTGGGGACTTGGTAGTGGAATTAGTTTATTCATTATGGCTGGTGTTGCCCAACAAATCCTTTGGAGTATATTCAGTCCATTACCTGCAGGTGATGGTGGAACTATTGGTATTATTCCATATGTTGCTCAGTCATTTATGGCAGGTGATCTTTCTGGTATTTTATTCCGTGGTAATTCATTCCCAAGTATCTTTGGACTGTGTCTTACTGCAGGAATATTGTTGATACTTGTATTTACTCAGGGTATGAAAATTGAGATCCCCATTGTATCTACAAAATACAGAGGTTTCTCTGCTGTTTATCCTATCAAATTGATGTATGTTTCAAACATTCCGGTAATTTTGGCTTCTGCGTTAACTGCAAATGCTGTTTTCATTTTCCAGATGTTGTGGGCAAACATGAACCCGCGTAACAATAATTTCTTTATGAATTTTATAGCTCAATTTGATCCTACGAGTCCTTCTAGTCCAATTGGGGGTCTTATTTACTACATTACACCTCCTAGAGGTTTAGATCAAGCATCTTTGGATCCTATGCGTGCTGTAGGCTATGTTTTGTTTATGATTGGTATTGTTGTTGTATTTGGTAGATTGTGGGTTGAGTTAGGAGGCTTGTCTCCAAAGAGTGCAGCTCAGAATTTACTTGATGCTGATGTTCAAATTCCTGGATTTAGAAGATCAAACAAACCAGTTGAAGCATTGTTGAACAAGTACATTCCATCAGTTACTATTATTGGCTCTATTATTTTGGGACTCTTGGCAGGAGTTTCTGATGTTCTTGGTGTATTTGGTTCTGGAATCGGTGTTTTACTTATGGTAGATATTCTCATCAACTATTACACACAGTTAGTTAGAGAACAAGTTGAAGTTGTTATGCCGCGTTTGGGTGTTTTGCTTGGTAGAAAATAAGAAAATTGTCATGATAGGCATACCTGGTGTAGGCAAAACCAGTTTACTCTCTAAAATGGCCGAAATTATAAAAAATCATGAAAAAACTGTCAGTGTGATTAGTTATGGAACTTTGATGTATGAAGTTGCAAAAGAAAATGGTCTTAAAGATAGAGACGAGCTTAGAAAACTCCCTGTTTCTGAACAACAAGCTCTTCAAAAAACTGCTGCAGAAAAAATTGCAACACATGATGAGCAAGTCGTAATTATTGACACTCATGCATTCATCACTTCACCTGAAGGATACTATCCTGGATTACCTGAACATGTTTTAAAAATCATAAAACCAACAAATTTTGTTTCTGTTTCTGCAAAACCTGAAGAAATCTATAACAGACGAATGAAAGATACTACTAGAAATCGAGACAAAATCACTCTTGCTAATATTAAAAAAGAATTGGATGTTCAATCTGGTATGATTTCTGCTTGTGCTGTAATTACAGGCTCTCCTGTTAAACACATTCTTAATAACGAGGGAAAGATTGATGAAGCAGCAGATAAAATAATCACTGCAATAGGACTGTAAAAAATGGATTTCATCTTTATTCTACTTTTCATCGAATCAATACCCCTCCAATTTGATATTTTTGGAGGTGATGGCCAACAGGCTCTTGGCAGTGAGGATCCAATAGTCAAAGGATTGATTCTTTCAATGTTTGGGGTAACTGGATTTGGTATTTTGCTTAATGTGTTTAATTCTGCAGTCAGAAAAAAAATGGTTGATCAAACTAAACTAAAACGTATTATGAAAGAAACACGTGCATGGCAAAAAGAACGAATGGCAGCAATGAGATCTAAAGATCAAGCAAAAACTGCCGAACTAAACAAAAAATCATCGTACATGAACAAAATGTCTATGGAGATGATGCAGATGAATATGAGACCTATGATGATTACATTTGTACCTTTGATTTTGATCTTTTATCTTGTATTACCACAACTGTTTACATATACTGTAGCTATATCTCCAATTCCTCTAAATGTAATTCCTGGAGATATGTTCCAATTGACATGTACTGCAGAACAAGCTCTTGATGCTGAACATGTTTGTTTTGGTAATGAAAACGGATTATATCTTTGGGCATGGTATTTCTTGTCTTCCATTGCATTTAGTGGCATTATTATGAGACTGACGAAAACCTCGATGGATCTCAGTTGACAAAATCTATTGTTATTTCTGGACCTCCTGCAGTGGGAAAAACAACTGTAGCTAAAGGATTAGCTGAGGAATTCCAACTTCAATATCTTAGTGGTGGAGATGTGCTTAAAGAAATGGCAAAAGAACAAGGTTTTGATTCTCAAGGTGATGATTGGTGGGATACTGAAGATGGAATGAAATTTTTAAATCAACGTGAGCAAAATTCTGAATTTGATAAAAATCTAGATGAAAGATTAACTGGACTTTTTAATCGGGGTGGAATGGTAATTACAAGTTACACATTACCATGGTTAATCAAAGATGGAATTAAAATTTGGTTAGAGGGGTCTCATGAAAGTAGTACACAACGAATGCAATCTAGAGATGATATGAGTCCTGAAGATGCCTATGAAATTACAAAACAACGTTTTGATAAGAACAAGGCATTATACAAAAAATTATACAATTTTGATTTTGGTGATGATAAATCTGTGTTTGATTTGATAATTAATACTGATAATCTTACAGCACAACAAGTAATAGATGTAACAAAAGAAACCGTGAGAAAATTACTATGACTTTAAAACAACTTGAAAATTTGATTGAAATTGATCAAGATATTGCTGATGATGCATATGGAACATATTATGACAAACGAACAATTGAACAATTACTAAATTATGGAATTATTATTTTAGATAAACCCCCTGGACCTACTAGTCATGAAACTGTAGCTTGGACAAAACGTATTTTGAAACTTCCAAAAATTGGACATAGTGGAACTCTTGATCCTCAAGTTTCAGGCGTTTTACCATTAGGTCTTGGCGATGCTACAAAAGCATTAGGTGTTTTACTTTATGGTCCAAAAGAATATCATGCATTAGGTAGAGTTCATTCACTTCCTTCCAAAGAAAAACTCGATGAGATAATTGATTTGTTTAGGGGTGAGATTTTTCAAAAACCTCCACAACGCTCAGCTGTAGTACGACAAACTCGAACTAGAACTATCTATGAATTAGAAGTAATTGAACAAAAAGAAAGATTACTTTTAACTCGAGTTTTATGTGAATCTGGAACCTATATTCGAAAATTATACTATGATATTGGAGAACTTTTAGGCCCTGGGGCAACTATGATGGAACTAAGGCGTACTAGAGTGGATCAATTTTATGAAACTGATGGATTGGTAACGCTTCATGAATTAGCAGATGCATTTGCAATATGGGAAGAAAAAAAAGACGATAGTAAATTAATGAAAATAATTAAACCTGTAGAGTATGCCTTTAGTGAATTAAAATCAGTTGTAATTCGTGATTCTGCAGTAGATGCTATGTGTCATGGTGCGCAACTTGCAATTCCAGGTATTTTGAAAATATCTTCTAATTTACAGAAAGGAGACATTGTTGGAATTTACACACAAAAAGGAGAAGCAGTGGCATTGGCTGAATCTACAATGTCTGAAAATGAAATTAAAGATGCCACTAAAGGCTATGCATTTGAAACCAAGAGAATTATTATGGCCCCTAATACGTATCCTAAAAAATGGAGAACAAAGCCAACTCCACCAAAGGATTAAAAATTAAGAAATTATTTTAGAAGAATTGTTATCAAAAAGTCTTGTAGTTTTTATTGGAATTGGTGTTGTTTCTGGACTTGCATTTGGCGTTTATTTGATTGACGTTAAAAATACTAATCAGTTAGTTTTTGTTGAGGGATCTTCTATCTCTATAGTTGCTGAAAAATTTGATTTTAAAAAAGGGGAAGAAATTAAACTTCGAATAGTTAATTCTGGCAATGTACCCATAATTTTTTCTGGTGAGTCATATGGTTTGAGAATTACTGGATTATCTGGAATACTGATGTATTCTTCTGATATTTTTGGGGGTTCTTCAGTTTTAGATCCTGGTGATGAAACCATTCTTTTATGGAATCAAATCAAAAGTGATGGTGATACTGCTTTGGAAGGACTTTACAAAATATCTGTAAAAGGAATTGATGAACAAGATAATGATGTGGAGGCATTCACTACTGTAACAATTTGGAAGTAGTTTTTCACTTCTGAAATAACACAATATATAATCACATTTTACTAAACACATTTGTCGCAAGACTTGTGCCGGGGTCGCCTAGCCTGGTAGGGCGCGCGCCTGGAAATAGTTTACCATAAAGCGCGTTCTCGCAAGGGAACGGGAGTTCAAATCTCCCTCCCGGCGCCATTTATTTTTCTAATTTCTCTATAATCTCTGTAAATTTCCATGGACCGCATTGCGTGTCCAAATTGTCACTTTTCCATAATCCTGTTTCGTTTAGATGATTTACTATGTGTGCTGAGAATGGTAATGCCCTGTTGCCCCTGGTGAATTATAATTTAAAATGTGAAATGATGTTTCATCTTCTGCTAAAATCACATCTGGAACAAATTTTCCCTTTTCATCAATAACTGATGATCTTATTCCTGCAGTTCCCTTTTCCGTAATTTTGCCTACATTTAATTCTGGCAAGAATCTCTTTACTCTATTAATCATTGTAGATTTCGACATTGATGATTGTACTTCATTTATTGCGAGTTCTTGGAATTGTTTATCAAAAATTGCTTTTCGTGCCCCTGAATCTAACATTTCAAGCATCTTTGGAATGAATTCCTTAATGTTTTCCATTTTATCGTATCCATAGGGACTAAACACTGGAACTGCATTTGGTCCAATTTCACAACTTCCGTCTACTTTGATAATCCAATGTGGATCTAAAAATGGATATTCTGGAAATTCTGGAACTGAATACACGCTTGTTTTTGTCAAGTTATGATATTCTTTTGGAGTTTTCCAATATTCCCCTCTAAAATGCACATCTGTGAATTTTTTTGCTACTCCTATACTATGTGCAATATCTACAGCTTCTCCTCCTGCAGCGTTTACTAGAAATTTTGCAAAAATTTCATGATTATCATTTAATGTTATTGTCCACTTGTTGCTTTCTTTTTTTATTTTTGTGACTTTGGCATCTAGAAGAAATTTTGTATTGTTTTCTTTACTGTCTTTCATAATTGAATTAGTTAATGTTGAATAATTTGTTGATGCATCTCTGCGTACATATAATGCAGCTTCACATTTTATTTTGGGTTCTATTTTATTTAATTCTATTTTGTCTATTAATTCAATATCTTTTTCTTCTAATCCATTTTGTTTTCCCCATGTTAGATATTTTTCAAGAACTTTGATATCTTTTTGTTCCAAAGCTACTTTTATTACTCCATCTTTTTTAAATGGTAATTTTTTTAATTTTGAATATTCTTCCCACATCCCATATCCATGAAATGCAGATTTTGCAAATAATTTCTTTTTTTCTGGATTGTATAGATACGGAGCATGCACTTTACCAGTATTTCTTCCACTAGTATGGAATGCAACGTTATTTGCTTGTTCTATTACCGCTATTTTTTTTGATTTATTTAGAAATGATAAAAAATATGATATAGAAGTTCCAAGAATTCCTCCACCGACTATCACAACATCAAAATCATTTGTCACTGTAATTCACTCTTGAATTATTTTAATTGATATTAAATTGAATCTGTAACAATCAAGGTTAATATCTAATAAAATTCTAAATTAAATCATGTTGCCTGATAAATGCTCAGTTATGGAGGGAGGTAAACAATGTGTAAATCCTCCGGAATTTATTGTCTCTATTGTTGCTGACAGCGATGAATACATGGTTGGAGTGACCTGCGAAAAACATAAACAAATCGTATCTGGTAAAATTGGAATTTTACAAAATAAGGGCAAAATTTATGATGGCAAGATTAGTTTTTCACCTGTCAAGGCAGTTGGTACTGATTGTATTCATGGTGATGCCGATGATCTTGTCCAAATTGATATAAAATAATTCAATAAATTGAAATAATTTCTTTTTGTGACAACATTATTGCTTTTAGAACTATTATCTGACATAATTCAAATTGATGATGTTTTACTCATTGTAAAAAATTCTGGTGCTGTAAGTGAGGGTAGAAGTAATGTTCTTGGCATTAGACAAAAAGATAAATGGATCACTATTGGTGACAATGATGGCTCTGCTTATTTACATATTGATACAGGTTTGATAAAATTTGCTGAATTTATTCAAGAAGAAAAACCTGAGCGTACTAGTTTTAGTGTTAGATTTTTTGATTAACGTGAATAACGTATTTTGGCAGCATTTTTTACAAAAATGTATGATGAATCTAAAATATTGATTTCTACTAGAAAAAAAATTTATGATGCATTAAATCAAAAATATGGTTCTAAAATTAAATTTTAAAAAAAACCTTATCTGAAAAAGACAAGGAGAAAAAGCATCATTCACCAGATTCTTTTTTCTTCTTTTCTTTTTCAGATTGTAACTTAGCTAATTCTAATTCTTCATTTGTGTGTTTGAATTTTTTCAATCTAATACTGGTTTACAATTTAGATATAAAAACTGCACATTCCTTTAATTCGTAACCTATGCGTAAAAATCAATATCCCACTGAATAGATCGGTTTTTTTCCATTTATCCCAAGATTCAAATTTTTTACAGTAATTTCTGCCATTTTGATTCTGGTCTCTTTTGTTGAACTTCCTATGTGTGGCGCAAGCACAACGTTTTGTAATTTTACTAATGGATGTTTTCCATTAATCGGCTCTGTTTCAAATACGTCTAATCCTGCACCTGCAATAATTTTCTTCTTTAATGCTACCACCAATTCTTTTTCATTTACCACTTTACCTCTTGATGTATTTATCAGAAATGATGATTTTTTCATTTTTCTAAAAATTTTCATATCAAACATTTGATTGGTTTCTGCCGTATGTGGAACATGAATTGAAATAATGTCGCTTTTAGTAATCAATTTTTCAAATGTGGCATATTTTACTCCTAATGACTTTTCTTTAGATTTTGAAAGACGTTCTCTATTGTGGTATGTTACTTCAATATCGAATGCTTTTGCTCTTTTAGCAAGAGTTTTTCCAATTCTGCCTAATCCTAAAATTCCTAGAGTTTTATTTTGTAAATCTAATCCTGTATAGTCATATGCACCATAGATTGTTTTCCATTTACCATCTCTGATAATTTTGTCACCTTCTGATACTCTTCTTAATAGATCTAACATTAATGAAAATGTAAGATCTGCTGTTGCATCTGTCAATACTTCTGGTGTATGCCCTACACGAATTTTTCTTTCTTTAGCATATTTGATGTCTATATGATCAAAACCAACACTATAGGTGCTGATCACCTTTAGATTATTGGCTTTATCTATTATTGATTTGTTGATTTTATCATATGGAAAACAAATCAGCCCATCCACTTCTTTAATCTTTGATC
The DNA here is from genome assembly GCA_963422575.2 of Candidatus Nitrosopumilus sp. GTDB lineage: Archaea > Thermoproteota > Nitrososphaeria > Nitrososphaerales > Nitrosopumilaceae > Nitrosopumilus. The sequence continues at coordinate 1,194,618 of CAXXKU010000001.1, forward strand.
GCAATTTTGTTTGTGGTATGGGGATTTTCCCACCGTGAATTTCTATTTCATATTTTTTTCTTAATTCCTTTAGTGCAAAATTATGTAGTGTTCTTGTAAGAAACACTTTCTTTTTCATCAATTTGAGATTCATCTCAAACCATTTATACGATTTCTTTGTAAATTTATTATGACTTCTGAATCTAAAGATGAAGAAGAATTTGCTATTTGTGTTGAATGTGGAAATTCTATTGAAAAATGTGGTTGTGTTTGCCCTTATTGTGGAGAACGTGATGAATGTAAATGTGCATTATTTGATGCAGCTACTGGAGGTTAATCAAATTGGCAAAACAGTTTATTGTAATTTCAATTGAGGGTAATTTAATATGAGTTCTGTTGATTTTACCTGGCTAATTGGTGGTCCACAGGGCAGTGGGGTGGAATCAGGAGCCAACATCTTCTCCCGCGTATGTGCTGAAATGGGGTATCAGGTATTTGGAAAAAGAGAATTTTATTCTAATATCAAAGGTGAGCATAGCTATTTTACAGTAAGAGTCGCTGATAAAAAAATCCATTCAAATGTAAATGATGTAACATTAATGGCATCATTTGATGCTGAAACAATTTTCCGTCATTTTGATGAAGTAACTTCTGGTGGCGGTATAATTTACGATTTAGATATAGCTGAAACAAAAACTGATTCAGTTCATACACTTGATGCACCATTTAAAGAAAGATTACATAAAGAATTAGAATCAAAAAACAAACCATTTACTGTTGCAGGAGTTTTAGAAATTGCAAAAGAGAAAGGTGTTTTATTATTTCCTGTATCTTTTAAATCAATTCTTTTAACATTATCTGAAGAAACTGGGAATCCACGTCTCAAAGGATTGATTAGAATGTATAATGTTATTGGAGTTTCATTATCTTTAGGATTAGTAAAGATGTCTCCAGATTCTTTACATAAAACAATTGAATCTATTTTTTCAAAGAAACCAGAAATTGCAAAAATTAATCAGCAAACTGCAACTTATTCATATAATTATGCTGCTACAAAATTTGAAAAATTTGATTATCAACTATTTGAGGTAGACAAAGAACCTGAAACGCTTTTGGTTCAAGGATTTCAGGGAACTGCGTTAGGAAAAATGGCATCTGGTTGTAGATTCCAACCATATTATCCAATTACTCCAGCTTCTGATGAATCAGTATATCTTGAATCAAATGAAATTTTGGAAATAATAGAAGATAGACCTGGTTCTACTGCAGTTATTCAAACAGAAGATGAGATTTCTGCAATTGGGATGACTATTGGAGGTGCATTGACTGGAACACGTTCTGCAACTTGTACTTCAGGTCCTGGGTTTGCATTAATGACTGAAATGTTAGGTTGGGCAGGAATGAATGAAGTGCCTATTGTTATTACTAATTATCAAAGAAGCGGTCCCTCTACTGGTCTTCCAACAAGACATGGTCAAGATGATTTATTATTTTCAATTTATGCTGGTCATGGAGATTTCCCAAAAATTGTATACGCATCTGGTGAAATTGAAGAAAGTTTCTATGACACTGGTAATTGTTTTAACTATGCCGATGTTTTTCAAGTTCCTGTCATCCATATGATGGATAAATTCCATGCAAGCTCTGTAATTACTTGCAAAAGATTTGCACCTGAAAAAATTTCAATTAATAGAGGAAAATTGTTAGAACAAGTTGAAGATGGTTATAGGAGATTTGAATTTACTGATGATGGAATATCTCCTCGTTCTAGATTGGGAATAGATAATGGAATATTTTGGAATACTGGAGATGAGTCTGATGAGACTGGTCATATAACAGAAGATCCCGTTTTGCGTGTAAAAATGATGGATAAAAGAATGTCTAGACTAGATTTGATCCTTGAAAGAATTCCTAAAACTGAGCAAGCATTATCTTTTGGAGTTGAAGATTTTACTATAATTTCATGGGGATCTACTATGGGACCTGTACTTGATGCAATTGAAATGCTAAAAAAAGAAGGAATCTCCATTGGATTTGTTCAAATGAAATTAATGCATCCATTTCCATCTGAATATATTACGTCTTTACTCAAAGATGCAAAAACCATCATTGATGTTGAAGCAAACCACTCAGGACAACTAGGAAAAATATTCAAACAAAATGTTGGACGTGATATTGATTATTTTATCCTAAAATATACTGGACGTGCAATGACTAGTACTGAAGTATATAATTCACTTAAGCGAATTGTTCAAAATAAGGCAAACAAGCGGGAGGTTTTAACACATGGCGCTTAAACCCGCTGAATTCAAAACTGATGTTCATAATGATTGGTGTCCTGGTTGTGGCGATTTTGGAATTGTCAATGCAATTCAAATGGCTCTAGCTGATATAGGGTTGCCACGAGACAAGACTACAATATTTTCTGGAATTGGCTGTTCAGGTAAAACATCTCACTACATCAATACATATGGCATTCATACATTGCACGGGAGAGTTTTGACATTTGCACAAGGTGCTAAGATTGCAAATCCTGGCATGACTATTCTTGCAGTAGGTGGTGATGGAGATGGTTTAGGAATTGGTGCTGGTCATTTTGTTGCAGCAGGAAGACGAAATGTGGATATGACTTACATAATTTTTGATAATGGCGTTTATGGTTTGACAAAGGGACAAGCATCTCCAACTTTAAAACTTGGCGAGCAAACAAAATCTCTTCCATCTCCTAATTCAAATTCTAATGTAAATCCAATTGGATTGGCAATTGCTAGTGGCTTTACATTTGTAGCACGTGGATATTCTTATGACATTAAACATCTCAAAGATTTGATAATTCAAGCAGTTAATCACAAAGGATTATCTTTTTTGGATGTTTTACAACCATGTCCTACATACAATGATCTTAACACTAGGGATTGGTATGCTGGATCTGATTTAATGGATGAGGCCCAAAAAAGACATTCTAGAATTTACAAATTAGAAGAACATGGATATGAGCCTGCTGTTCATTATAATTCTGAAATTGAGGTAAATGAAAAATTATCTCAGGCGTTGATAAAATCCCTTGAATGGGGAAATAAAATTCCAATTGGCGTATTTTATAAAAATGCCCTTACTACTCCTTACACTGTACGATTGCAAGATAAGATTCCAAATTATTTGGAAAATCCACCTGCAAAACAAAACATCTCTCAAAATGGTTATTCTAATACTGATATTTCAAAAATATTGGATTCTCTAGAAGTATAATTTGTATTTTTAACCTAAGAAGTTATAGGCAAGTTTTGTAGAAGAGTACTTTGCATTTGAATATTAATGACGCTAACAAAATATTTCGAAAATCAATTATCAAGGGTTTTTTTGAATCACAACTTGTAAATCTTGATTTTAAAAAATCTTCTGTAAAACATCCATCTATTAATGATGACGGTCTTATGCAATCTGATTTACTTCATATTTTCTTTGATGTTGAGACTGGCTCTGATTATCCTGATGGTGATGAATGGTTTATTGTAGATATGCTGTTTCCACATAATGTTAAATTACCTGATAGTTTGAAAGGAACTGATTACTTTACAACACTTTCAGTTGATGATAAAAAAACATACTGGCATCATCGTGAATTAATTCGTTACAAATATGGCAAATCTAAAAAATTAGATTCTGCACTAGAGTTTTTAGAATTAAAATACAAAGAACTTCATGAATTATTAGAGCCATTACAAAAAGATCTCAAGTAATTTCTTTCCAAGAATCCCCTCTAAACGTGTATCTTTTATTTTCTGATGATGCTAAATTAAGACGCCATCTAGTCGCTTCTGTATCAAATTTGTATGTAATTTTTGAAATATTTGGTGGTAATTTTTCAGGATCTAAGTGATATTGTAATAATTCCAAAACCACATCAATTTTTTCTACAGCATTATCAAACCATTGCTTTTCTTCAATTTCAATTGTAAATGCAATTCTTGGATTTCCAGAAAAATTAATGTTGATTTTTAAAGCATTACCACTGCCCCGTCTACGTTTCATTTCTTTAAAAACTGATTTGACTTTTCCCCAGCGTTTGAAACCAAACCATTGAAAAAATGCCTCATTAAATGCAAGTGGGATTTTTACATCTAGGTAACTAACAAAATTCTCGTCATTTACTTCAATTTCATCTTGAATTATTGTAAAGTGAGAATTTAGATATCCATATAGAACTTCGATTTCCCATGGTGAAATTCCATAGTATTGTAATGTTGTCTCCAATTTTTCTGACAATGATTTAAAATATGAAAAATTGTAATTAAAGCTTCAAACTTGGTAAAATCGGTCCAAATCAACCTTAAAATTAAAATTATATGGATAGATTAGTCAGTTCAGACATGAAGAAAGAATTTGTGGTAAAAAGTATTGATTCTGCACCTGATGGCGCTCCATATGTGGTAGTTTCTTTGTCTTCGCTTAAAGATCTCAAAGAAGGAACTCAAAATCCTCAACAACCCCCATTTGGTAGTCCAAAAGTTATGGGTTTTTCAAACATGAATGATATGATGAAAGATCTAAACAAAATGTTTTCTGGAATGGGCGGAGGTCCTGGAATGCAAGGAGCTGTTACTCAACTAAAACTTGAAATGCATGAATACAAAGAGATGGGTCTTTCAGTTGGTGATAAAGTGTTCTTGGAGTTAAGTAAAGCTGAATCTTTGGGTGTTTAAACTACCATATTGTGTCAAAGTATTTCCAACCATAGAAAGCTGCTATTGTTCCAATTACAAATAACATTGGTTTCCATGCAAATACTGGAAGACTTGGGGTTGCAAGTTTAACTTTATAATTATCCATTATGCCTTGAACATTTTTTTTAATTTTATCGTGCCAAATATTATAGCCGACTTGATATTTTTTTAGAATTTCTTCTACTTCATAGATTACTGGTGTTCTTTGAGAAAATAGGTGTTGCAGATAATCTCTTGAAACTTCTACTTCCGCATGAATTCCGATTAGTCCTTTTTTTAGATCAACCATTCGTACATGCATTTCCCACGGTTTTTTTAATTTTAGATTTAATCCGTTTCCTATTTGCTCTGGTTGTTTGTGTTCAAATTTTACTTTGGTAAATCCTTCTTCTGTAAAAATTCTCATTAATTCTTCAAAACTTTTCTTTACTACAATATGGAGTTGTTCTACTCCCTTATTGTCTACGTCAATTTTATGTTTTAATCCATCAAAGAATGAAACTGTCTTGGGATATGTAGTAAGATATTCCATTATTTTGTCCAGTCAAATACAGCTATTTAAAGCAGAACTATCTAATTCTTAGTTTTTTGGAGGGTTTGATAATCCTCTTACGTAAACACACTGATCTGGGGATATTGCCATTTCTGTTGGATTTATTTTTCTATCTGTGAGTTTTGCG